>NZ_JBQUZC010000001.1:0-1154131 GCF_056314045.1 Methylophilus sp. DMC16 | reverse complement strand
CGGGAATAGCTCAGTTGGTAGAGCGCAACCTTGCCAAGGTTGAGGTCGCGAGTTCGAGACTCGTTTCCCGCTCCAAATTCTGGGGAAAGCGCGGCTTTCCCTTTTTAACATAAGTTGTTTTTATGTTGTTGGTTCTGGCGCGATAGCAAAGCGGTTATGCCGCGGCCTGCAAAGCCGTTTAGGCCGGTTCGACTCCGGCTCGCGCCTCCAGTCTCATGTTGTAAATATGCGGGAATAGCTCAGTTGGTAGAGCGCAACCTTGCCAAGGTTGAGGTCGCGAGTTCGAGACTCGTTTCCCGCTCCAAATCTTTCTCAAGCACACATTCTCACCGCTATGCAACATAGATCACGGTGTTAGAATACAAAGCTTGCTAGACCTACCGCCCGGATGGTGAAACTGGTAGACACAAGGGACTTAAAATCCCTCGGCTTAACGGCTGTGCCGGTTCGATTCCGGCTCCGGGCACCAATACTTCCCTTATATATTCTGGCTAATTAGGCTGGTTTTTCATTTTCAAATTTTTCTACACCTGTCTTTGAATGACTGTATTTTTTATTCATGCTGTGGGGTTGGTGTGGGATTCATGTATTCGGTTGTCTAACAGAGCGGGTGAAGTCCAGATCTCCATTTAGGAGGGGCAAGCTCCGTTTTCATTTCTACCAAGTGACAAACGTAAGCAAGTTAGAAAAAAGTAATTTGTGAATGAGCATGCTTTCTCACCTTAGCCGGTGAGAGATGACTAGTTAAAATCTACAACAATTATAAAAATAATCTTCTCGCATTTAACTGAGTGCTTTCCCAACCCAGGTGCCGGTAATACCCTATCGCAGGTTCATTTTCAATATCGACCAATAGCTGGGCACGAGTCGCTCCTTTTTCTTTTGCCCAATCCAATGCCGACTGCAGTAATTTTTTACCAATTCCTTGCTGTCTAAATTCTGCATGAACGACCATGTCCTCTACCCAAGCAGAGCGTGCTCCTTGTGCCGTGGAGATGACAAGTTGCGCGCTAACCATCCCAATCAGTTTCCCGTCTTCTGTAAATGCAGCTTTGATTACCCCATGTTCTGGTTGTGATATCAGCATACTTAAACCGGCTTTTTGTTTCTCCATGTCTGGTTTGAAATCGGCTTCTATACTAAATAGCGCATGTAGAAGGTCGGCTAGTTGAGCGGCATCTTTCTCTTGAGCATCTCGAATACTTATGACTGCGTCCACTCACTGCCTCCTGAATGATCAACGGGGTCGTGATGAATAATAGCCAAGAAACGGATTGGGACCTCTATGAGCTTGGCTGGCTGATGCGGCTGGTCTCCTCTAAAGGTCAGTGAGTCGCCTGGCTCAAGTAAGAAAGTCTCCAAGCCTACCTTGTACTCTAATACCCCCTCCAGCATATGAATGAATTCAGTCCCTCCATGTTCAAAAGGGGGGAATTCTTCCGCCTGATCTTCCAGCGTGATCAAGAATGGCTCAAAAGTCTTTTGAGGCCCTTGGTCATAGGCTAATAAATGATATGTGTGGCCGAGCTTTGTGCCGCGGCGTACCACTTCCATACCATGCCCTTTTTTAACGAATTGTGCATTTCCTGAGGGGGCGTTGTAGTCGCGGAACAGCCTTGAAAGCGTTACGCCAAGCGCGTTGGCTACTTGTTCCAATGTTTCAAGACTAGTCGATACATGACCATTCTCAATTTTACTGAACATTCCAACACTAATATTCGCTCTCTCAGCGACATCAGCAATCGTCAGGCCATGTTGTTTTCTGACCTCTTTGATGACATTCCCCAAGTGTTTACCCAAAGGTTTGGATTCTGTTTCAGTAATAGGGACAACATTTTTTTTCAAATCAGAGGTCATTGGCGGCTAAAACTCCCATATCCATTCTTCTCGTTCAATTATCACAGGCCCAATAAATCAAGTGACGGCAAATCAAGTTCCTGCTGGAGAATTAATTGACTAACTCTTTCTTAGTCATTAACCCATCCTCAGCCACTTTTTTAAGAATATTCACATGCTCTAAATGTGTTCATCAGACCAAATTATGCACCAAATCATTGCAAAATAGGTAAATTTATTCCTGACAGGAAAAAAATATTCATAAAGCCGTTGACAGGGGTTTTTGCAATGCGTATAAATGGAATTATTGTTTCCTGTTGGGAATAAAATTTTCATGTCGAGATTGATATTGGATCGTTGCGGAGCGTTGAATGCCTCTAAGATTGCTTAAATATGCGTTGAGTAAAGAGTACAAAGAGACTCGGTTTTTTAGGGAGAATGTGACCCCTAAGAAAAGTTACGACGCAGTCATTATTGGCGGAGGCGGACACGGTTTGGCTGCTGCCTACTATCTGGCTAAAGACCATGGCATGACTAATATTGCCGTGCTTGAAAAGGGTTACTTGGGTGGAGGCAATACCGGCCGAAATACCACCATTGTCAGGTCTAATTACCTGACCCCAGAGGGCGTGAACTTCTATGATGCCAGCGTCAAAATATATGAAGGTTTGTCCGAAGAGTTAGATATCAATCTATTCTATTCAACCCGCGGCCATTTCACATTGGCACATACAGAATCAGCGATGCGGACAATGCGTTGGCGCGCTGAAGTCAATAAACATGTGGGCGTGGATAGTTATGTCGTTGGTCCGGATGAGATCTCAAAAGCCTGTCCTCAGCTAGACATCAGCTGCAGTGGCCATGCGCCCATTTTAGGGGCTTTGTATCATGGGCCAGGTTCTGTGGCTCGGCATGATGCTGTCGCTTGGGGTTACGCCCGTGGCGCCGATAGGTTAGGTGTCGATATATTTCAGAGTACAGAAGTGACTGGCATCGATATCAAGGGAGGTAAGGTTCAAGGGGTACAAACGAGCCGAGGTTATATCTCTACCCCCCGAGTGCTCTCAGCGGTGGCAGGGTTCACTCCCCGCATTTGCAAAATGGCTGGCATTGATACGCCCATCGTTATTCATCCCTTGCAAGCCTGTGTGACTGAGCCAATGAAGCCCTGGCTGGATTCAATCCTGGTTTCCGGTAGCTTGCATGTCTACGTCAGTCAATCTTCCCGAGGCGAATTGGTCATGGGCTCTTCGTTGGATCCCTATGAGGTGCATTCGACCAGGTCTTCTTTAGACTTTGTGGAGGGACTGACGTCTCACATGTTAGACATGTTCCCCTTCCTCTCCAATGTGAAGATCGTCAGGCAGTGGGGCGGCATGGCAGACATGACCCCTGACTTCTCTCCCATTATGGGCAAGACACCGGTGGAAGGCTTTTACCTCGATGCAGGGTGGGGAACATGGGGATTCAAGGCCACACCGATCAGTGGGAAAACGATGGCTGCCACGATTGCTAACGATATGGCGCCAGATCTCATCAAGCCTTTCAGGCTTTCAAGATTTGAAGAGTACGAATTGACTGGCGAAAAAGGTGCGGCTTCGGTCGGTCACTAAGCATCAGGAAGATTAGAAATGAAATTACTTACTTGTCCGATTAATGGCGTGAGACCGCTAAGCGAATTTGTCTTTGGTGGTGAACTACGTGATATGCCCGAGCCTGAATGCAGCGACAAAGAGTGGGCTGACTATGTTTATAACCGCAATGGCGCGCCAGGGCTAAAAAAAGAATGGTGGTATCACTCCCCAAGCGGAACCTGGTTTGTTGCAGAAAGAGACACCTTAACCGACAACGTAGCACGTACCTATTTATACGAACAGGAAGCTGCTAAATGAGCATGAGGTTACAAAATACTTCCGGTGAGTGGATCAATCGGAACAACAAAATTAAATTCTCATTTGAAGGTAAAGAATATGAGGGTTTTGAAGGCGATACGATTAGCAGCGCTTTGTGGGCTGCTGGCGAGAAAGTATTAGGCCGTAGTTTTAAATACCATCGCCCCAGAGGCATTTTTACCCTGGCAAATCATGACGTCAACATCATGGTGACAGATGGTGTCGATACCAATATCCGAGCCGATGTTGTTCAGGTCAAAGCGGGGATGAAACTCCAAGTAGTGAATGTTGATGGCGGGGTGATGGCGGATAAGAAGCGCTTTCTTGATTCGATATCGGCGCTCTTACCCGTTGGCTTTTATTACAAAGCATTTCATACCCCACGTGGTTTGTTTCCATTTTGGGAGCGCATCATTCGCAACGCAGCTGGTTTGGGCGTGGTGAACTTTAACTATCCGCGTCTCTTAAAAAAGAAACACCATTCGCATTACGATCTCCTGGTGGTTGGCGCAGGCCCTTCAGGGTTGTCTGCAGCTTTGACTGCGGCTCGTGAAGGCTTAGAGGTTCTTTTGGTGGATGAAAATGCCAACCCCGGCGGAAGTTTTGCTTACGACAATGCAGGCAATTCAGCGCATCACGAACAGTTAGCAAACATGTTGAGTGAAGCACAAAGCCTGCCTAATTTAAAAGTGAAAACTAACGCTTATGCAGCCGGATATTATGCTGATCATCTCATCCCGGTCGTAGACGAATCTGGAATCACAAAAGTACGTGCTAAAGCAGTGATTGTTGCCAGTGGCGCCTTTGAGCAACCTCCTGTGTTCAGAAACAACGATCTACCGGGAGTCATGCTTGGTTCCGCCGCGCAACGTCTCATGGCACGATACGCCGTTAAGCCATTCTTGAAGGGCGTAGTCGTCACTGCTAATAGCCATGGTTACCGGGTAGCGCTTGATCTGATTGCATCTGGCGTAGAGGTCGCGGCGATTGTTGATATGCGGGCGGGTGGAGAGACGGATGCCATTGCCAGTGTGGTCGCAAATAAAGGCATACCAATCCATAACGGTGCTTGCATCTATGAGGCTGTGCCGGTATCCGGCAAGTTAGGCGTCAAAGGCGCGATTGTTGCGGATTACGATGAAGCCTCTGCGCAGGCCGATATTCGGAAATCCATACAGATTGACTGTGACGGTATCGTCATGTGTGCAGGCTGGGCGCCTGCTGCTGCATTGCTTTATCAGGCTGGCACCGGCATGCGTTATGACGATCAAATACACCAATTCGTACCGTCAAGACTGCCCAATGGCATTTTCGCTGCAGGTAAGGTAAACGGTGTTTTTGGCTTGAATCAACGCCTCCAGGATGGCGCCCGTGCTGCCTCTGATGCCCTCAAGTATTTGGGCTATGTTGGAAACGACGCCACCGTAGACAGTTTTGCCGGCTCATCGCCTAGCCATCCTTATCCGATTGTGATGCATCCCAAAGGTAAAAACTTTGTGGATTTCGACGAGGATATCAGCGTAAAAGATTTCATTCATGCGGCTCAGGAAGGCTTCGATAACATTGAATTAATGAAGCGTTTTACAACAGTTGGCATGGGGCCCAGCCAGGGCAAACATTCAAATATGAATGCGATTCGTATTCTGGCGCGCATCAGAAGTCTTCCAGTCAATAAAATTGGCACGACGACTGCACGGCCCTTCTTTCATCCAACACCAATAGGTCATTTGGCAGGCAGGGGGTTGCATCCTCATCGAGATACCCCGCTGCATCAGTGGCACGCAGAACACGGTGCAGTGTTCACGGACGTTGGTGCATGGAAACGTCCAGCCTACTACAAAGTGGATGGGCAAACCAAAGAGCAGTCTATCCAGAACGAAGCAAAAGCCGTCAGAAGTGCAGCCGGCATCATTGATGTCAGTACCTTGGGCAAGATAGAGATCCATGGCGCCAATGCCGCTGAATTTTTAGAACGTTTCTACACGGGTAATTTTAAAGATCAAAGGGTTGGGCGCTCCCGATATGCCTTAATGCTGGACGAATCCGGGGTGATGGTAGATGACGGTGTCGCGTGCCGGATCGCAGAAAATTTCTTCTATGTGACCGCAAGTACCAGCAATGCCGCCGCGGTTTACCGTGAGATGCAGCGGTGGAATCAGATTTGGGGCCTGAATGTGACCTTTATCAATGTCACGGGCGCATATGGCGCGGTGAACATTGCCGGGCCATTGGCCAGAAAGGTGCTGCAGAAGATCACCCTGTTGGATCTCTCTGAAGACCAGTTCTTATTAGGTTCAGTAGCCGATACGTCCATAGCAGAAATCAAGGCACGTGTGATTCGCGTTGGATTTGTCTCTAACCAGGCCTATGAGATTCATGTGCCTGCCTCATCTGTGCTTAAGTTGTGGAATTTGCTGCTAGACAGTGGAAGCGTTGATGAACGTGTTAAACCATTTGGTACAGAGGCACAAAGATTGCTTCGATTGGAAATGGGCCACCCATTAGTGGGGCATGATACCGATGGTCTTACCAACCCCTTTGAGCTTGGTGCTGACTGGGCCATCAACCTCAATAAAGCTTTCTTTATCGGTAAACGCAGTTTGCAAATTATCCGCAAACGACCTCTGCTAAAAAAACTGGTGGCTTTTTCGTTTAAGCCAGATTTCCAGGGCCCTGTGCCATGTGAATGTAATTTAGTGATCAGCAAGAGTGGCCAGATTGAGGGCAGGGTCACCAGTCTATCGTTGAGTCCTACGCTGCAAAGATTCATCGGGTTTGCATATGTATCCCCAGCGAATACAAGATTGGGTGACGTCTTGAGTATCAGAACTGACAGCGGCCAGATGGTGGAGGCCTATGTTGTCCAGTCACCATTTATTGAAGGGGATTAAATATGGAAATGGTATTTGATCGACTCTCCCCCGTCAGTTTTGCGCAGTCAGGGTTAACGATGAAGAAAGCAATCTTGAACGGGATGGAGATTGTTCTAAGTTATGAAAATACGGATATCGAGATGCAACGGATGAAGAAGCTCGGTATTTGTGATGTGAGCGCATTTTCCAGAGTAGGCATTAAAGGAGCAAAGGCCGTTGAGTGGCTTGAATCCCGGGGATTTACCGTACCAAAAGCACCCAATACATGGCGTAAAGATCACGCTGGAGGATTGGTGTTAAGACTTGGGCGGAGTGAATTTTTATTGGAAGGTTTCAAACAGGAGCAGATTGCAATCAATGCAAATGATGCCCCAGAGCATCTTTATGAAGTGGCGCGTTATGACGCTTCGTTCATTCTGAGCGGCGTGCATTTCCACAGTGCATTCAGTGAAATTTGTGCACTAGACCTGAGTGAAAGTGCATTTGCTGCGGATGCTGTGTTGCTGACCAGTGTGGCTGGCGTGTCTGTGACTTTAATCCGCCAATTGCTGAATGGGGAGCTGGTCTACCGCTTATGGTGCGATGGTAGCTATGGTAACTATATATGGAGCACGCTCACCGAAATCGCCGGGGAGTTTGGCGGAGGCGCTGTTGGCCTGGATGTTCACTTCAAACAGATGATAACTAGTTCTTGATCGTTTCGAATTTTAATTAATAAATTTTAGGTGAGGCACTCAATGAAGTCTTTGCAGGAAGCACAAAAGTTTTTGCAGGAAAACAAGGTCAAGTACGTCCTTGCTCAATTCGTCGATATTCATGGGGTAGCCAAGGTCAAGTCCGTGCCGGCTGAGCATCTCAACGATATCCTGACGAAGGGCGCAGGTTTTGCTGGTGGTGCAATTTGGGGGACAGGCATTGCACCCAATGGCCCTGATTACATGGCGGTTGGTGAGCTGAGCACTATCGGCTTGGTGCCTTGGCAACCTGGTTATGCGCGACTGGTGTGCGATGGGCATGTTAATAATAAACCGCATGAATATGATGCACGCGTCGTTCTTAAGAAGCAGATTGCCCGGTTATCCGAACGTGGATGGACCTTCTACACAGGATTAGAGCCAGAGTTTTCATTACTGCGTCGTGACGAACAGGGTCAGATTCTGCCGTTTGATGAAACTGATACGTTGCAAAAACCATGTTACGACTATAAAGGGATCACCAGACACTCTGAGTATCTTGGTAAGTTAACTGAGTCGCTGATTGCGGCAGGGATGGATGTTTATCAAATTGATCATGAGGATGCGAATGGTCAGTTTGAAATTAACTACACCTACTCCGAATGCCTCAAAAGTGCAGACGATTACATTTTATTCAAGATGGCTGCGAGTGAAATCGCCAATGAGATGGGCATGATCTGCTCGTTCATGCCTAAGCCATTTAGCAATCGGCCAGGCAATGGTATGCACATGCATATGTCCATAGGGGATGGAGAAAAAAGCCTGTTCCAAGACGACAATGATCCCTCTGGCCTAGGGTTGTCTAGCCTGGCCTATCATTTCCTGGGCGGGATCCTCGCGCATGCCCCGGCACTGACCGCCTTATGTAATCCGACCGTAAATTCGTACAAAAGACTGGTCGTTGGGCGCTCATTAACTGGGTCAACGTGGGCGCCAGCGTATATCAGTTACGGTAACAATAACCGTTCGACATTGGTGCGTATTCCTTATGGCCGCTTAGAACTGCGGCTCCCTGACGGCAGCTGTAATCCATATCTTGCAACTGCAGCCGTGATCGCAGCGGGCTTGGATGGCGTTGCCCGTCAGTTAAACCCAGGCAAGGGGCATGATGAGAATCTCTACGATTACAGCCCCGAGCAACTTCAAGCGTTGAAAATTGGCATCCTTCCACAGAATCTGGGTGAGGCATTGGATGCGCTTGAGAGTGATGCGGTCATCATGGATGCGCTGGGGGCAAATCTTGCCCAAGAGTTTTTAAAGATCAAACGCATGGAGTGGATAGATTATCAACGGCATGTTTCCCAGTGGGAAATTGATAGGTATGTTGAGTTCTTTTAATTGTTTGATGTGAGTGACGCATTGGTCATCGAACATGAAGTATTGATAGGAGAAAATGATGTGTGGGATTGTAGGATTACTGGTTAAAAACCAGAGTATGCGCGCAAATATCGGTCAATTGATGATGCCGATGCTGATTGGGATGACAGAGCGGGGACCAGACTCTGCTGGCATGGCTGTGTTTACGTCGCCAGTGGATGCAAATGCGTTGAAATATAGCCTGTATGCACCGACGGCAGATTTTAGCTGGAAGGCATTGGAGCAAGCTTTTAATTCAGAGCACTCCGACCAGGTCACTCTCGCGGTGAAGGGGAATCATGCGATTCTCACCTCCGCAGTGGACACCGCGAAAGTAAAAAACTGGATCAAGCAAGCCTATCCGCAGATTCATATCCTTTCTGTGGGTCAATCGATCGACGTGTACAAAGATACCGGCCTGCCTGCCGATGTGGCTGCGCGTTACGATTTGCCAGCGTTGAGTGGCACGCATTTGGTTGGGCATACACGGATGGCGACTGAGTCTGCCATTACGCCAGCGCATGCGCATCCATTCACAGCAGGCACAGACTGGTGCCTGGTGCACAATGGATCCCTTTCTAACCCCAACAGCCTCCGTCGCAAGCTGCAACATGAAGGGATCAATTTTGAAACCGACAATGATACTGAAGCAGCCTGTCGCTTCCTTGAATGGCGTATGCGTGAAGGTGACGATTTGAAAACCGCCCTAGAACATGGTTTCGACGAGCTGGATGGTTTCTATACATTGCTGATGGGTACCAAAGATCAATTGGCCTTAGTGAGGGATCCATTTGCATGTAAGCCTGCAGTGGTCGCGGAGCATGATGATTATGTCGCGATCGCTTCAGAGTTTCGCTCTTTAGCCCACCTTCCTGATGTGAAGAATGCTCACGTTTTTGAACCTTCACCAAAGGAGATGTACGTATGGAAAGTCTAAAATTTGACTTGGAAAATACCGAGTTGAGAACCGTGAATCAATATCTGCATCGTCCTGCAGCAGAGTTGAGTGGTAAAAACGTGGTCATTAGCAATCCCAATGGGGCTCACAACATCGCAGTCGGCCTGAATGCTGAGGTGAATGTCACAATCGACGGTCACGCCGGATATTACGCCGCAGGCATGAACCAACTGGCGACAGTCACTGTGACTGGAAGTGCCTCCACTGGCGTGGCGGAGAATATGATGTCCGGCGTGGTGCATGTGAAAGGTTTCGCTTCTAATGCTGCTGGCGCAACGGCGCAAGGTGGTTTGTTAATCATTGACGGTGACGCCGGGCTCCGCTGCGGCATTTCGCTCAAAGGGGCTGATATTGTGGTTGGCGGTTCTGTGGGCAGCTTTTCCGCATTCATGGCACAAGCTGGCAATCTGGTGGTGCTTGGAGACGCAGGTGAGGCATTAGGCGACTCATTATACGAGGCTCGGCTCTTTGTGCGCGGTAACGTCAAGAGCCTGGGTGCCGATTGTGAAGAGAAGGAGATGGATCAGGAGTCACGCAATATTTTAGTGGATCTTCTGGCCAAATCCGGGCACGCAGAGGTGGATCCGGATAGCTTCAAATTATTTGGCTCTGCACGCACTCTCTATAACTTCCATGTTGATAACGCAGGAGCATATTAATCATGAGCGATACCTCTAAAAAAACTCCGCAAACAGAACCGCGTTTTTCTGCGACGTTCGATCCGGGAACGATGTCAGAAATTCGCCGTGCAGCAGCCACCGGCATTTATGATATTCGTGGCGCGGGTGCTAAACGAAAATTGCCACATTTCGATGACCTATTATTCTTGGGGGCTTCTGTCAGTAGATATCCACTGGAAGGTTATCGTGAGAAATGTGGCACAGATGTGGTGCTCGGAACACGTTATGCCAAGAAACCTATTCATCTCAAAACACCTGTGACTATCGCGGGCATGAGCTTTGGTGCGCTGTCTGGGCCAGCAAAAGAGGCGCTGGGCCGTGGGGCAAGCGCAGTCGGTACCAGTACAACCACTGGGGATGGCGGTATGACGCCTGAGGAGCGTGGTCAGTCTTCGATTCTGGTCTATCAATACTTACCTTCTCGGTATGGCATGAATCCAGATGATCTGCGGAAAGCGGATGCCATTGAAGTGGTGATTGGCCAAGGCGCGAAGCCTGGTGGCGGGGGGATGTTGCTGGGCCAGAAAATTAGTGACCGTGTCGCGAAAATGCGTTGCTTGCCTAAAGGTGTTGATCAACGTTCTGCCTGTCGCCATCCAGACTGGACTGGTCCAGATGACTTGGAAATTAAGATTGCTGAACTGCGTGAGATCACAGATTGGGAAAAACCAATTTATGTGAAGGTGGGGGCGACGCGCCCATATTTTGATGTCACACTCGCTGTTAAAGCGGGTGCCGATGTTGTGGTACTCGATGGTATGCAAGGTGGGACCGCTGCCACACAAGAGGTGTTTATTGAACATGTGGGTATTCCGATTCTTGCGGCAATTCGACCAGCTGTACAGGCACTGCAAGATATGGGTATGCACCGTAAAGTTCAGCTGATTGTTTCAGGTGGTATCAGAAATGGTGCTGATGTCGCTAAAGCTTTGGCGTTGGGCGCAGATGCTGTTGCTATCGGCACCGCTGCATTAATTGCGTTGGGCGATAACGATCCACATCTGGAAGAGGAATACCAAAAACTTGGGACCACTGCCGGCGCTTATGATGATTGGCATGAAGGTAAGGACCCTGCAGGAATTACTACTCAAGATCCAGAGTTGATGAAGCGTTTAGATCCGGTGAAAGCTGGCCGTCGCCTTGCAAACTATCTCTCTGTGCTGACGATGGAGGCTCAGGTGATTGCTAGAGCATGCGGTAAATCTCATTTGCATAATTTGGAGCCTGAGGATTTGGTGGCACTCACGATTGAATCCGCTGCGATGGCCAAGGTTCCGCTCGCCGGCACTAACTGGATTCCAGGCGCGTCTTCGTTCTGACATAAAGCGACTAATCAATACTGCAAGAAGGGGCAAGGCTAAGAGGTCTTGTCCCTTGACGTTTGGTAGATGATCGTACGGTTATCCTTTGGCCTTTACTCTATCCAATGTGCCAGTAGAGGAGAGCTGTTGGCTTTTGAAAGTTAATATTATTCCATTCAAGGTTTAATATTTCAGACTGTCGCAAAAATAGCCTTAGCCATCCTCATAGTTGACAAGGCTGCGAGATTGCGACATTCTTAGCCAAACGGAGGTCGAAATGCTATTCCTAAAGATGAGCGCCAATAGTAAGTTGCTGGCAGAGCAGGTCAAAAATGCCAAGAAAAAATACCCGACATTGAAAGTGGTCGGTCGTGGCACGGTGACGATTAACCCCGCCAGCATTGTCAATTCAGCCAGTTTCCAGGCAGATGCTTCAAAGATTGCGAATCTTCCCCTGCAAAAATAGCCATGGGGGTGTTATTTGTTCTGCTGATATTAGTTTCAGGGTTTCTTGTTTGTCATTACCATCCCCAGTACTTCTTTAAGCTGCATCGATACGAAGGCCAGTATCTTTACCTGCAAGCGGCCTATCTCGGTATTCTCTGCCTGATCTCGGCGGCCATTTTTCATGTTTTGTTGATCAATCTGTCAGCGATCCCGGTGTTTGAGGGCGTGCGTACTCTTGGTATCGATTATGTCGATTTGCTGGCCCGTTATCTGCCGGATAGCCTGGGGCTTACCGAGGGGGATAAAAAACGCTATGTGCTGTTAGGTGTGATCGCCCTGACGACATTGTTGATGCCGTTATTGATTTCAAAGTGGGTGTATTGGCGGCTTAAACATTATTTGCAGCTCGATAGCGATGAAGAAGTGGATATTGTCATTATGTCAGAGTTGTTTTCTGACAGTCCTTTGGACCAGTTGCTGTTTTCGGCGATGATTAACGACCGCAACCTGATGCTGGTGCTGGATGACCGCAAGGTGTATGTGGGGCGGGTGGCCACCATGGGCGAGCCCAACGAGAATGAGGGTGCGGATCAGGAAATCAGTTTTCTGCCTTTTGTGAGCGGTTATCGCGACAAAGACACGTTGCAGGTGATGTTTACTACCGATTACAAAAAAGTCGGCGACAATTTGCCGCTGGTGATCCGGCAAGAGTCGATTGTCAGTGCGCGTGAGTTTGATTTTTCTGTGTATGATACCTTTCAGGAGACTGGTAGACCTTCAGCAGGTCTAGCCACTACCTAATCTGCAAGCGTAATGCTGAATACCAATCCCGCATGCTTCGCCGTAACTCTGTGCGGTCAGCCGCCGCGCAGTCCGTCGGCCATTTCTGACAGCGAGATACCCCTTTGACCGATAGGGCGTGGCCGTGCCCTTGGGTATGCTGGAGTCAGGTTTCTGCTGCGTTTAACGTTGGCAAAGCTACCCCTTGCTGCTAAACGGCAAGTCTTTATAGTCTATGCATGGATAATCTGGATGAAACAAGTCTGGCTACTGGTGAAAACGGCCTTTGTCGGTTGGCGGGATGATTACGCACAAAGCATGGGTGCCGCCCTGGCTTACTACACGTTGTTCTCGATTGCACCGCTTTTATTGATAGTGATTTCAATTGCGGGGCTGATATTTGGGCAGGAGGCTGCGCGCGGCGAAATTATTGGCCAGTTGAATAGCTTGATGGGGCAACGTGGCGCGGTGGCAATACAAACACTGCTAGAAAGCGTGAGCCGACCGTCCGAAGGCATTGCTGCCACTGCCATTGGGGTGGTGCTATTGCTGGTAGGGGCGACTTCTGTGTTTGGCGAGTTGCAGGACTCGCTGGATCGTATCTGGAAAGCACCGGTGCGGGAAGGCAGCGGCTTGTGGCACTTGCTGCGGGTGCGCTTGTTATCGTTTGGCATGATCTTGGGCATCGGCTTTTTGCTCATGGTCTCACTGGTGTTTAGCGCCGGGCTGGCGGCGATCAGCAAATGGTGGTCGCCGGTGTTTTCTGGCTGGATACTGATTGCGGGGATGCTGAATACCGTGTTCAGTTTTGCATTGACGACTGGTATGTTCGCCATGATTTACAAGACCATGCCACGTGCACAAATTCAATGGGATGAGGTCTGGATAGGCGCCATTATCACGGCAGTCTTATTCACCATCGGCAAGTGGCTGATTGGCATTTATATCGGCAACAGTGCATTTTCCAGTGCCTATGGGGCAGCTGGGTCCATTTTGGTGTTATTGATCTGGGTCTATTACTCCGCGCAGATATTTCTGATGGGCGCCGAATTGACGCGTGCCTATTCGCATGTGATGGGCACGGCAAAACGTATTGACGTTGATTGAACCAAGTCAGCCTAGCATGCGTCTTTTCACGTATCGCAAACACTTTATAAAATTGTATAATGTTTTGTGTCCTCAGGCAGTCGCGTAGTTGAGGAGGATTGATATCGATCAAGCCCAGGCATTCATGTGCAGACTACACTTTATCCAAGTGTGGCATCGCGCTTGAAACACGCGAACAATCAAAAGTTGTCAGGAAGTTGTGTGATTTACGTAGAGTTAAAGACTGTTATTTTAAAAAAACAATTAGAGTGGGGCAGAACCATCACCATCACCGAAATTGCAGATGCAAGCGGGATTAGCCGCATGACTTTGCACAGAATGCTCAAAGACCGGACCTATAATGCCAGTACCGAGCACTTGAACAAGCTGTGTGCTTACCTGCAGTGCGATTTATTTACCCTGATCCGTTGGGAGCCTGATCTGCCAGTCGCGCAGGTACATGTTGCCTGAACATCGCCTTGTACTTGATCACATGTCGTCATCGCCAGGCTTCTTCCCTGGCCAGACTGTCCTTTCCGCTATATTTGTTATCCCACCTGGTTTTCTTGCCGGTCATGTCTCATGAGCGGGGCATGTTTACGGCAGCCCTGATCTTTTCTTTAATGGTTGCGCGTGTTGGTATGCTTCTGACATAAAACGGTATTTTCTCCTCAATCCAGAGCTGGTGCGGCTTGGCAAGCATTTCGTCTGGGCTGTCACCATGCTGAACACATAAGCTGGCTGGTGTTTTCCGCTTTTTTTAAGCGATGCCTTTGCACAGGAGTTTTCAATAATAAGAGAAAATTTTTGGAACTCTCTGTTATGAACAAGCTTGCTGTCACCCCGTTTGCCCAGGATAGCCAAACACATGGCAGCGCACCTGGCCGCCAGCAACTGTTGCAGCAGCTGGCACAGCTTTGGCAGCAAGGGGCCACTGAAGCCTGCTTTAGCATTGCCCGGCAGTTAACCAGTGAGTTTCCAAGAGAGGGGGTTGCCTGGAAAATTTTGGGCGGTTTACTGCAACAGCGCGGTGACCTGCAAGGCGCCGGCGAGGCCCTTGCACAAGCCGTCAAGCTGCTTAAAAAAGATGCAGAGGTATTCTTGAATGCCGCGAACGTGGCCGCGCAACTGGGGGATGTGACCCTGGCCACCAAGCATTATCGTCAGGCGATCCGTTTAAATCCATCCATGACCCGCGCTTATGCCAATCTGGCCAGCTTGCTCAAAGAAGCCGGGCAGCAGAAAGAAGCCGAGAAACTGTTGCGTACCGCTTTGCAGCTCAACAAGCGCGATGCACTGGTATTGTTTGACCTGGCGGCGTTGCTGCATGAATCCGGCAAGTCACTTGAGGCTGTGCAATATTATCGTCAGGCGCTAGAAATTGAGCCTGACAATGCCGTGCTGGCCTACAACATGGCGCAAGTCTTGTTTGTCCTGGGTAACCTGGATGAGGCGCTGGTACATTTTCAGCGTGCCATTGATCTGAACCCGACCTATTTTGATGCATTGCACCAGTACGGGCATTGTCTGCGGCAAAAAAACCGCTTTAAAGAAGCCGAGCAAGTGTGGTTGCAAGCCAGGGTGCTCAATCCTGAGAGCTGGCAGTTGCTCAATGACCTGGCTCAACTGTATAAACAGTTACAACAACCGTTGGAATATGAAGCCTGCGCCAAGGCCATCATGCAGGTCAAAGCGCCAGAGATCGAAGAACTCAATAACTTTACCTCTACCCTGATTAACCAGCAGTTGCTCACTGAAGCAGAACGTTATTGCAAGCAAGCGATGAGCCTGGGGATCGAAGATCCGTTTACCTATTGCAATATGGCTTTGCTGCTGTATTACAAACAAGAGTATGCACAATCTCTGGAATATTATGAAAAAGCGTTGCAGCTCAAGCCGGACTGCGCCGCTTTTTGGAGTAACTACAGTGTTTCGCTGCGTTTGGTTGGCGAGGTGGAGCGTGCGCGGCTGGCTCTGGAAAAGGCGATTGCGCTGGATCCTGAGTATCTGGACTCTTATATCAATCTGGGCAGTGCCTATCTGGAGCAGGGCGATGTCAAGCTGGCGGTGGAGACTTATGTCAAGCTCATCTCACGCGCACCCCATTTGGATAAAGCTTACCGTAACCTGTTATATACCAACAGTTTTGCCAATGAGCTGAGCCCTAAAGAGCATTTAAAGTATGCACGTGCCTGTGGTGAGCAGTTTATGGCCAAGGCTGCACCTTTCAAAAACTGGTTGGTCAACGCGCAAGACCAGCGTTTGCGCATTGGTCTGGTCTCTGCAGATTTGCGCAGTCATCCGGTAGGCTATTTTCTTGAGCATTGGTTAAAACATATCAATGCCGGTAAAACAGAAATCTATGCTTACTCAGCCGATGGGCGTGAGGACAATTACAGCCAGGTCTTGAAAAAACACTGCACGCAATGGCGTTCATTAGCAGGCATGAATGATGCCCGTGCTGCCAGCCTGATCCGTGAAGATGGTATTCATATTTTGCTTGACCTCTCTGGCTATACGGCAGACAGCCGCGTGTCATTATTTGCCTGGCGTCCGGCACCCGTGCAGGCCTCCTGGCTGGGCTACTGGGATACCACAGGCTTGCCTACCATGGATGCGGTGATTGCTGACCCGGTCAGCGTGCCTGCGGGTAGTGAAGGGCAATTTACCGAAAGCGTTGTCAAACTGCCGCATACCCGTTTGTGTTTCTCAGCCCCCGAGTCCGAAGAGCAGGTGAATGCGCTGCCTGCCTTGCAAAATGGCTATGTGACCTTTGGCTGCTTTCAAAAATACAGCAAGGTCAGCGACGAGGTATTGGCAGTTTGGGCACAAGTGTTTCTTGCGCTGCCTGCGGCCAAACTTTACTGGCAGTGCAAGGCCTTTCAAGATGATCAGATACAAGCTGAAGCCCTGGCCAGACTGCAACAAGCCGGTATCAAGCCTGAACAATGTGTCTTGATGCGTCCCACAGCGCGAGATGCCTATTTCAAAAACTATCATGCTGTAGACATGATTCTGGACAGTTTCCCCTTTAACGGGGGCACAACGACCTGCGAAGCCTTGTGGATGGGCGTACCTACGCTAACCATGCCGGGCGAGACCATGATCTCCCGCCAAGGCGCCAGCATGATGACCAGCGCTGGCTTGCCAGAGTGGGTTGCCGAAGATAAGACAGCTTTTGTACAAAAAGCAATTCAATTCGCTGCGGATTTACCTGCCCTTGCCAGCCTGCGGGCAGGCTTACGTGCGCAAGTGATGCGCTCCCCATTGATGGATGGCGAGCGTTTTGCACGCGATATGGAACAGTTGCTGTGGAATTTCTGGAGCGAGCGGGTGACGGGTATTGCCGACGCGCTGTTGGCTAAAACACGCATTCAGGACGCTTATGCCGATGAGGATCCAGTCTGGATCATTAGTGCCACCCGGGCCAGTGAAGAGGCCTTCTGGGCTTCATCTGCACTCGGTGTATCGCTCAAGCGTCATATGCAGCAAGATGCCAGAATCGTTCCGTATGTGTATTACGAAAATACACGCGGTCTATCCGAAGTCTTTAACGAGGCTGTTGCCATCGCGCCTGACAATGCGCTGGTCATTTTTGCCCATGACGATATCTGGCTGGACCAGAACCCTTTTGTGCAAACTGTGATGGATGGCCTGGCGGCCTATGATGTGATTGGCGTCGCCGGCACTGCGCGCATGTTGCCGAAGCAACCGGCATGGTTATTTACCGACCTTGCCTTTACCTGGGAGCAGTCTGCGTTCTTGCGTGGCAAGGTTGCGCACAGCGAACACCCGTTTGGGCACAACACCTATTTTGGTGCTGAACAAGGCGATTGTGTCTTGATGGATGGTGTCTTCATGGCCGCCTACAAACGCACACTGACGCAAGCCAATGTGCGCCATGACCCGCAATTTGATTTTGAATTTTATGACCTGGATTTTTGCCGTACAGCGACCCAGGCCGGGCTTAAGCTTGGCATTTGGCCGATCAGCCTGACGCACCAGAGCATGGGCAATTTTGGCAAGCAGCGCTGGCGTGACAAATATCAGATGTATCTGCGTAAATGGGGCGAGGGTGAGGCCGCAGTTGGCACGCCGATGACAGCAGAACTTGGCGCTGCGCTTGAAGAAGTGTTTACACTAGCTCTGCAGCATCAGCAAGCGGGTGATCTGCAAACCGCGACACAGTTATATCAAGAGATTCTGGCGGTTGCTCCACAATCCGCCCCTGCCTGGTTTAATCTGGGACTCATCGCCTGGGCGCAAGGGCATCAGCAAGAGGCCGTGGCCTGTTTTGCGCAAGCCCATGCTGCGCAACCGGCTGAATGGGAGTATCTGCAACATTATTTGGTGGCGATGCATGCCACGGCGAGTGCCGATACCTTGGCTGCCACCTTTGAGCAGGCCTTGGCATTGCCGCAGCATGCGGAGGCGGTGCACCAGCTTGCCGAAGCGTTAAAGATGCCTGGGTTCACTCGCCAATCCGTGCAACATGCACAAGCTTCGTCGCAAGACGCAGCCATGCAACCGGATGCCGCCCAGCAACAAGCCTTGCTTACAGCGTTTGAGCAGCAACAATATGGACAAATGGAACAGGCCCTGCACACCTATTTGGGGCAATATCCGCAGTGGCTGGCGGGCTGGAAAATGCTAGCGGATGTCTTGATGCTGCAAAAAAAGGATGCCAGCGCTGCGGCCAAACAGGCCCTGACATTGAATGCGCAAGATCCACAAGAACATTGCTATTACGGCATCGTCCTCAAGGCCAAGGGAGATCTGCCTGGAGCGGCAACTGCCTTTCAACAAGCGATTGCCCTCAAGTCGGACTACGCTGCGGCTTACAACAATCTGGGGACAGTCCTCAAAGATCTGGGGCAGGTAGAAACGGCCATCGAGCACTTTAAATGCGCATTGGCCTTGCAACCCAACTATGCCGATTGCTTCAGTAACTTGCTGTTTTGCATGACCCACGCAGAACACATAGACAATGCCGCACTCATGCAAGCACATCAAGCCTATGCCGACTTGTATGAAGCGCCTCTCAAAGCAGCCTGGCTGCCACATCAGAATACACGTGACGTGCACAGACCACTCAATATCGGCTGGGTCTCTGCAGATTTCAGGGCCCATTCGGTCGCGCACTTTATGCTGCCTTTACTTAGTGAGCTGGCAAAAGAAACCTCTCTGCGCTTGGTTGCCTATGCCAATCAACCGCTGGTGGATAATGTCACCACCCAGATGCAGGGCTATTTTTCAACATGGTACGAAGTCTCATCCTGGTCAGACCAGGCACTGGCCGAGCAAATCCGGGCTGACGGCATTGACATCCTGATTGATTTATCCGGTCATACCTCAGGCAACCGCTTGCTGACATTTGCGCGCAAGCCTGCACCTGTTCAGGTGAGCTGGCTGGGCTACCTCAACACCACCGGCTTGAGCAGCATGGATTATTACCTGGCAGACCCTTATCTCTTGCCCCCCGGCCAGTTTGATGAGCAGTTTACTGAAAAGCTGGTGCAGCTGCCGGTGAATGCTACCTTTATCCCATATGAGCAAGCGCCAGAGGTGAATGCCTTGCCTGCACTGAGCAACGGCTATGTCACGTTTGCTTGCTTTAACCGGATTCTTAAAATCACCCAGGCTACCGTGCAACAATGGGCCGCGTTGATGCAAGCCTTGCCTGACAGCCGCCTGGTGATTGGTGGGGTGGGAGAGGGCGAAAGCACGCAGCATTTGCAAACCTGGTTTGCCGAAGCTGGCATTGCCGCTAACCGCATCCGCTATTACGCACGCACTGACATGGCAAGCTATTTAGGCTATTACCACGAGGTCGATATTTGCCTGGATACCTTCCCCTCCAACGGCGTCACCACCACTGCACATGCGCTGTGGATGGGCGTGCCCACGTTATGTGTTGCCGGTGACCGCTTAGCAAGTCGTGGCGCCATGGCATTGATGCAGCATCTGGGGTTGATGCAGTTTATTGCCTCAGACCATGACAGCCTGATCAAGCAGACCCTGGACCTGTGTGCTGACTTTACAAAGTTGGCAGCGTGTCGCGCCCACATGCGTGAACACTTTTCTAACAGTTTGCTCGCCAAACCTGGCTTGCAAGCAGAGGCGTTACGCCAGATGTTATTCCAGATGTGGCAACGCTGGTGTGCGCAACAGGCCCCAGCTTCAATTCAAAGCAGATGGGTGGATGCCGACCTATCTCAACCCATTCTACATATGGAGCCAGAGATGCTTGTGGAAGAAATTGATACTGTAGAAGCCGTAAATACACTTTCTCCTGTCACGCCTAGTAGTGATTTAATGGCTGCCGCCCAGAAATTACAGGCAGAAGGAGAGATTACGCAGGCTGCTGAACTTTATCTTGCCTTGCTCAAGGCAGAACCCCAACATGCGGAAGCCAATTTCCAGTTGGGATGGATTGAAACACATACCCGCGGTGTCACATTCGCTTTGCCAAGACTGGAGCAAGCAGTCATGCTGCAGCCAGAAGTAGAGCAATATTGGGTCACCTATATTGATGCATTGATGATGCAAGACAACATTCAGGCAGCGCTCTTGGCTATTCAGCAAGGGCAGCAACATGGGTTAACCGCTGCGTCAGCAGCCATGCTGATGAATGATTGCATGCAAGCGGCGAGCCAACAGTTTGCTGAGAAAAATACGCCTGATTCAGCCCTGGTTTCTGTCGAGCAATTACAACAACAGCTATTTGCTGAAAGCAAGATGCAGACGACTGTTACCGATGACGTGCCAGTATCCGTTGTCCCTCAGCAGACTCTGTTAGCGCAACCTGTTCAGTGGTTTAACAAGACAAAACCACTTGAGGATCAGACAGTTTTCCCTGAAAGCTGGTTAAAGGCTTATCCTCAGGCATTGATGATTGAGTACACTTCCCGTTGTAATTTGCGCTGCAAGTATTGCTCCAAGAGTAATCCCGGCGACGACCAAATTCCTGGGCGTAATATGGATATGACAACCACAACCGTGGATGCGGTCATTCATTTAATCGAGCAATCTTCTTATAGCGAGTTGTTGCTGGCAGGAACCGGGGAGTCCACTTTTCATCCGCATTGGCGTGAAGACTTTCCACGCATGATACAAGCTGGCAAGTCTCGTAATCCGTCATGTTATATCCATGTCAACAGCAACTTTGCGGCCAAATATGAGGATGAGGATTGGGCTGTGTTTGCGCAGCTAGATGGGATCGTGATTTCAATTGACACCGCTGATCGGCAATTGACACGTGAGGTACGCGCCAAGTCCGACCTCGGTTTGATTATTTACAATATTACCCGTTTGCAGACCTACTGCCAGTTTCACGGCCTCAAATTGCCCAAACTGACGGTGAACGTTACTTTATATCATGAGGCGGCTGCCGGCCTGCCTGAATTGATGGCGATGCTGTCTAATTTGCCGATCACGTCGGTGACGATTTCAGATTTGTTTGAGCGTGAAGCCACTGACAAACATGCGATTCGTCCTTTACATAATGATGATCCGGTGTCATTCAAGCAAGCTGTCGAGCATTTAAAGCATGCCATGGAAATTGCAGATAAGCAGCAGGGCTTTCGCGTCACCATACAGCCACATTTGATGGAGAGAATCGAAGCGATGGCGAAAAGTATCAATGCTGCAGCCACTGATACAGGCGCTGTGCAGGCCGATCCGCAACTTTCCACCAAGCTTTGTTTGCAGCCATGGACACGCTTTACGCTGGCTGCCGATGCTGCGATCTTCCCTTGCTGTATGACTGAAATGGATCCGGTGGGCAATATTGATAGTGGCAAAGAAGAGGAGGGGTTGAACGGTGAAGGGATACGTGCCTTCCGTCATGCATTGCTGCGAGGTGATATGCCAAGCTCCTGCAAGCATTGCACGAATGCACCGGATGTCAGCCCACAAACCCTGCAGACAGCAATCCATGAACTTTCAAGAAAGGCCAATGCATGAGCCAGGACACTATCAATCAGATGAATGCCACGCCGGAGCAACTGATGGCTGAGGCCAATGCGCTGGCAGATCAACCGGAACAAGTGCTTAGACACTATCAGGCTATGTTGCAGCAATATCCTCGCTATGCGCCTGCTTATCACCAGTTTGGATTGGTTTTGCGCTCACAAGGGGATGCTGGTGCAATCGGCAAACTTGAACAGGCTGTTCAGCTGGATGCCGGGAATGAACAATATTGGGTCAGCTACATTGAGGCCTTGATGTTCTGCGCGCAATTGCAAAAAGCTGCTGCGGCAATTCAATTAGGGTTGCAGTATGGTTTAGGACTGTCAAAAGCACACGTACTGGCCCAGACATGTGTAGACATGATGGAAGCGACCGGATCTTCAGTCATGACCAGTGCAAGTGAAGTGCCTGCTTCATTTGTCAAATCAGGCAACGCTGCTAAGGTTAAAATTTACCAGGCCTATTATTCCGAACAAAGTCGCCTCGAGTTGGATAAAGGATTTATTCCGTTTGATAACCTGGCCAATCCCCGACCAGATTGGCGTGAGTATTGGTTTATGCGTCAATACTTTTTAAATGAGGCGCTAGATGAAGAGACCTTCTATGGCTTCTTCTCGCCAAAGTTTTCTGAAAAAACCGGGTTAAGTTCTGCAGAGGTTTACCGTTTTATCGAGGCCAATGCTGATCAGTCAGACGTGATTCTTTTTTCACCTTTTTTTGACCAGACCGCGTTTTTCCTGAATCAATTCCATCAAGGTATCCTGGCCCATCAAGGCATTGCACCTTGCTTTGAATTGGTGATCAATAAAATTGCGCCTCAAGCCGAGATGGACACACTCATCATGCACAGCGAAAACTCTGTGTATTCTAATTTCTTTGTGGCAAAACCTAGCTTCTGGCGAACATGGCTGGCAGCTTGTGAAGATTTGTTTCATGAAGCTGAAGAGGGTAAAACGCTGCTCGCAAAATGTTTGAATGCCGATACTACCCATGAACATAAACTTTTGCCGTGTAAGTCATTTGTGTTTGAACGTATTGTTTCCTTGATGTTGGTGACACAACCGCAATGGCGGGTCAAAGCTTATGATTCAAGTTTAATGCCACTGGTCAATTCGACATTGGCTGAATTTGTGACCATGGATGAATTCAAGGCATTGGATGAAATGAAAAAACAGGCCTGTAAGCAGCACTGTGACGTGGATAGTTTGGGCTACACTGCTTTGAAAGATAAGATCGTTGATCGGATTAAGCGCCATCGGTTAAATCAGCTCGAGCAAGCGATTGAGGAAGTGTATGCGCAGGCCGAGCAATTACAAGCCGCAGGTGAGCTTCAAAAGGCGATGGCTTTATATGAAGATATTCTCAAGAATCAGCCACAACATGCCGGGGCCAATCACAATCTGGGCTTTATTGAAACGCATACGCGGGGTGTTGAAGCCGCCTTACCCAAGTTTGAAGCAGCAGTCATGGCCAGGCCTGAGGTTGAACAATATTGGGTGAGCCTGATTGATGCTTATATCTTAGCGCAAGACTTTCCTGCAGCTTATGAGGCGATTAAGCAAGGCCAGAAACATGCATTGACTGCACAAATGGCTCAGCTATTAAATCAGGAGTGTCTAGAGAAAACGGATAGCGCCTGGCGATTGCAAAAAGAAACAGAGACCGCATCGCTTGTAGAGTCAAACTTGATAACGCATGCGGCAATAGAGGCTTTGTTGACGCAAGCACAAGCTTTACAGGCAGAAGGTAATTATCAGTCTGCCAAGGCGCAGTTACAACAAGTGTTACAAGCTGATCCCAAACATGCCAGGGCTAATCATGACTATGGACGATTGCTCGCAGAAACAGAGGCATTAGATGCCGCGTTACCATATTTGGAAGCAGCGATTGCGAATGCCCCTCAAATTGAGCAGTACTGGGTCACCATTATTGATGCCTATACCCAGTTACATGCCTTTAAAACCGTGTTTATGGCAATCAGCGAGGCTAAGAAGTATGCCTTGTCTGAGGCAATGCATGACATGCTATATGAGGAAGTTGTCAATTACGCGATTGGTCTCATTGGCAATCCTCAAGTTCAACAAAGTCCGGTCATGGAGGGGTTGATAGACGCTACCGGCCTGCTGCAGGAGATTGTGACAGCCAATGTAGCCGATATTCAAAGAGGCCAGTCTAGCGGAGCGTTGATTTCTGGCAATATGGATTTAAGCGCTTGTGAGGCCTTTATGCAACGCTTTCCAGCTTTGATGGAGACCGATAAACTGATTAATTTTGTGCGTGCAGTGGTCTTGAAGCTGATGTGGCTGCCAGAATTTACTGGTCATAAAATATTTGCACCATATTTTGATCAGTTACTTGCCAACATAGACTTGGGTATTCCAGCCGTTGTACCACGCAATGCCAAACTGGCAAACATTGTTGTTGCAACAGAAGTCTATGACTTTGGCGGACATACCAAGGATATTATTACCATGCTGCATCAGCTTGAGAATCCCATGCTGGTGATCACCGATGTTTATGCAAGATTTGCAACACAATCGTTTTACAAGAATATTCAAAGCGCGCTGCCACAGTGCCCTGTTTTAGTCCTGCCACAAGAAAGTTTGCTGGCCAAAGGCCAACGTTTGGCCAGCCTGATTAATACCTATGCCCGCAATGTGTTTTTGTTGACGCATCAGGATGATGTCGCTGCGGTCGTGGCTTGTCAGCCTAATTTTGAGACGGATTACTACTTTATTCACCATGCGGATCACAATTTGTCAGTAGGGAGCGGCGTCCCCCATTTGAAACATGTCGATTTGTATGGGCAGCGAGCCATCAACTGCCATGAAGATTTAGATCGCGAAACATTGTTTTTACCAACGACGGCTGTTGACCAAGGGGTTAAAACTTTTGACTATACCTCCGGCAAGTTGAATACAGTCACTGCTGGCACCTTTGCCAAGTTTAAAACCGAGGGCGCGATTGCTTTTCAGGAGTTGGTCTGCCAGGCATTGTATCTAGGCGAAGGTCAGCATTATCATTTTGGTGAGATTCAGGCCTCTGTACTGCAACAAGTGCGGGACTACCTAACGCAAAAAGGCTTGGATGTAGCGCGTTTTGTCTATATGGGCAACGTGCCCTCCTTATGGCAAGCCTTGCTCGAGATTGATGCACATGTGTTTATTGGCTCTGCCCCTATTATGGGCGCTAAGTCGGATATTGAGGCGCAGGGAGCCGGCTATCCTTTACTGGCGTTTAAAGCCCTGGATTGCCCGCGTCATCTTAACGTTGGCAGCCATGCCCCTGAGACGATTTACTGGCATGACATGGAGACGTTTATCGCCGGTTTAAAAGCACTGAATGCTGATCATTCGAAGTATGCAAAAGCGGCACGTACCTACTATGAACAGGCTTGTTCCATGAGCGCTTATCAAGAGGTATTGGGGAAAATGAGTCACTAGTATGGATATTCGGACTTATCAGCAACAGCATGTGGCATGGGACCAGTTTTTGGCACAGAGCCGGAATGGGGCCTTCTTTTTCAAAAGAGGCTACATGGATTATCACGCTGACCGTTTTCAGGATGCTTCTTTGTGGATAGAAAAGGAAGGGCAAGTACTTGCCATGTTGCCGGCGAGTCGCGACGGTGACACCATCGTCAGCCATGGCGGTTTGAGTTTTGGTGGTTTGGTGATGAGTGCACGTCTGGGGGCGGCAGATGTAAAAGCCCTGTTTGAGCAGTTACGTGATTACTGGGCGGCCATGGGGATTAAAAAGCTTATTTATAAGCCTATTCCTCATATTTATCACAGCATGCCCAGTGAAGAGGATTTGTATGCCTTGTTTAGATTAGGTGCCAGGACCATGCGAGTGGATGTATCAACCACCATTATGCAGGAGTCACGCTTGCGCCTATCAAAAGGTCGTAAGCATGCATTGTCCAAAGCCACAAAAGCAGGAGTCACGATTAGAAAAAGTGATGACTATGCCAGTTGTTGGCAGATACTCACTGATAATTTGCAAGCGCGACATGGCACCAGTCCCACGCACAGCCTGCAAGAGATCTCGCTGCTAGCCAGCCGCTGTCCTGAAATCAGCTTGTATATGGCCTATCTACATGAACAGCCGATTGCCGGAGTTGTCATGTTTGATTTTGGCCGGGTTGCGCACACGCAATACATTGCGCCTAGTCCGGTGGCAAGAGAAGTGGGGGCGGTAGATTTACTACTGGAAACGCTCATCGGCGAAGTCTACGCAGATAAGCCCTATTTTAATTTTGGCATTTCTACCTGCCACAATGGCTTAAGTTTTAATGAAGGCTTATGTGCGCAAAAGGAAATGTTTGGTGGCCGCACGACAACCTTGCAATGGCTGGAAATGGATTGTGTATGATGCATGATGACCAACGTAAACAGGCGATCTCGGCTTATGAGCAAGCTTATAGTGCCAGCGACTTTGAAGTGATTCAGGCGCGCTATCGTAAAAAACTCTTGCTAGAGTTGTTTGAAAAATATCAACCCAAACATGTGCTGGAGGTCGGCTGCGGTTGGGATACGATTGCGAATCACTGGCAAGGCTTTGAAAGCCTGACCGTCGTTGAGCCTGGCCCGCAGTTTGCAGAAAAAGCCAGAAAAGATACTGCCCAATTAGCAGGTGCACAAGTGATCGAGGCGTTTCTTGAAAGCAGCCATCTGGGTAAACCTGACCCGGCATATGATTTGATCCTGCTGAGCAGCCTGTTGCATGAGGTGCCAGATGCGAAGGCATTATTGGCTAGTGCCAAAGCATTGGCAGGTCAAAATACATTGATTCATATCAATGTGCCGAATGCGTTGTCTATGCACCGCCTGCTTGCTGTGGAGATGGGGTTGATGGATAGCGTCTATGCCCAGTCTGCACTGCAAAAATCATTTAATCAGCCACGTATTTTTGATTTAAAACAATTAAAAGTATTGGCGAAAGAACTAGGATTACAAGTGCTTGAGGCAGGTTCTTTTTTGGTGAAACCATTTACCCATCACCAAATGATGACGCTGATGCAACAAGGCTTGCTGACGCAGGAAATGCTGGATGGCTTGTGGCAATTGGCCCGGCATTTTCCTGAAAACGGCTCTGAAATTTATGTCAATCTCAAACTTGAGGACTGAAAATGGATACTAAAACAACGGTGATTGTAGGGAATGCTTTAGCTGGAATGGTCGCGGCATTAGAGTTGGCGCGCCAAGGCAAAAAGGTGACCTTGGTCAATCCTGGTGGACCATTGGGCGGTTACTTTGCCGGACTGGAGATTGATGGCGTGATGTTTGATGCGGGTCTAGTCAAGTTTGAGCTGGATGGCTATCTTTCGCAAAAAAGTACCTTAGCCAGCTATAACCCCAAGCTACGTAATGATGTGGGCCGCTTTATGAATATCGTGCATGCCTGGGCCCTGCAGTATGCGCCATTACATCAGTTTGACATGCCAAAAATGTGGTTGCAGAACAAGGCTTACGATGATGTGGTATTGAGTAATAGCTACCATACCTTTAGTCAATTGCCTTTTGCCCAGCAAAGTATTCAAGAGTTGCAGCAATTACCTGCTGCAGAGATTCATGCGCGCGAAAAATCCAATGGTGCCCGTTACCATACGCTGGATTACCTGACCGCTTCCCTTGCCAATCATGGTAAAGCCATGCATGACCATATCATTGCTCCTTACCTGATGAAGGCACAAGGCGTGACAGCCGACAAAATGCTGGCACGTTATCATCGTGTCGCCTGGTTACCACTCTTCTACCCCGAGACATTGCTGGCCAGTTTTCAGGGAAAAGCGGTGCCCCTGCAACCCACCGTATTTCACTATCCCAAGCAAGGGGCGGTCGGTGGCATCTGCCGTCAAGTCAAACAACAAGTACTCAGTCATCCCAATATCACCTATGTGCAACAAGCGATCCAAACGGTAGAAAAAAATGACAGTGGATGGCGGTTACAGTTGGGTGAGGGGGCCGTGAGTGGTCCTATTGAAGGTGGCCATTTGGTCTGGACCGGTGCGCCAGCAGCGTTGCTCAAGGCACTGGGGAAACAGCCTACCATGGTGCAAGAGATTAAATCGCCGATTGCTGTACTATTTCTGCGCATTAAAAAAGCGGATATCCGTGATGTGTATACGATTTTGCATGTTCTGGATATGGATAAATGCGCTTATCGGATTACAAATCAGACGGCATGTGCTGATCAACAAGACGAAGATATGAATATTGTGGTTGAGTTTAACCAGAATTATTTCAAACAGTTGTACGGTGAGAATGATTCGGACGCATTCATCGTTGAGAAATTACTGGCCGAACTGGCGGCCATGAACATGATTGCGGCAGATGCCCAACCTCTGATTGCTGCCATCAAACGTATCCCGGGTGGATTTTTGGTACCAGATCAGGCGGCACGGGATGCTTGGGAGCAAGATCAGCAAACCGTGGCAGCACTGCATCCTGAGATTGCTTTACTCGCAATGTCGAGCGGCTTTTTTGCCACCTCACTTAACGATCAGGTGATTCAAGGGTTGTACTATGCAGAAACCCGCCAGGACGCAGAAGCTGAAACAGTCAAGGAAACACTGCCTGCCTGAATCTCAAGTCACTGACTCGCCACAGATTCTGGTGGCGAGCAATTTGGTGCGCGTTATTTGGCTGTGAGGCGAGTCTGTCGCCTTACTGATGATAAATGCTGCCTTTTCCAGGCTTTATTAGTTGAATTAATTCGTGCATGCCTATCGTATAGTGGCTTGAGTTACGAGATAGAGCAGGTGTGTGTATGCCACTAGAACATTGCAGAATTATTGAGTTGCCTAAAATCCATGACCCGCATGGCAACCTCACATTTATTGAAAGTGATAATCAAATCCCATTCGCGATTCAGCGCGTCTACCATGTGTATGATGTGCCGGGCGGGGCAGAGCGCGGGGGGCATGCGCACAAGAATCTGCATCAGTTTATTGTCGCCATGTCTGGTAGTTTTGATATCACCCTGGATGATGGCAAGGATAAGAAAAAATTTCATTTAGCCCGTTCTTATTATGGCTTGTATATCTGTCCTATGATTTGGCGTGAAATTGATAATTTTTCTTCAGGTTCAGTTTTAATGTGCTTGGCCTCAGAAAAATATGACGAAACTGATTATTTCCGGCGTTATGATGAGTTTATGCGCGCGCGTTGGGCTGCTTGAGATCACCGTTTTATCCCGTTTTTGAAGTGGGCATATAAAAAGGCGCATCATTGATCTGATGCGCCTTTGTTTTTGATACGTGAATCACTATGTGCCCGAGTGGCTCACAGTGGTTGCAGTCGTGACAGGTTGTGCTGGTTGTTTGACCGGCTTTTTGTTTTGGCGGTAGACCTGGCCAGAGGTCGATACATTGGCACGCATTCTAATCAGCTCAGCAATCTCTGCATTTTCCTTCTGCTCTTCTCTAGGGGCAAATAAAGCTCTGCCTCTAGGGTCAGCATCGACAGGGGGTTCGCACAGGTAATAGACGGCCAGGCTCTTGCGATAGACACCATAAGGCTGCGTCAGGGGGCGGCTCATGCCATGCCAGGAGTTCTGGGTGGTATCAAAAATCACGGCCCGGTTAAATTTGGGGCAGACTTCTTTGATCAGTTCACCCGGCTGGTTTTGTTCAGCGTCGTGACTCCACAAACCCAAATGGCCGCCATGGTAAGCCTTCAGTTGCTCGGAGACGTAGATAATGATGTTGATTTTGCGTTGCAAGCCCAGTTTGGGGTGAATGGAGTAATCCAGGTGCGGATTCAGGTTGCCTCCGGTGCCGTGAATATGCCAGCCGCCACCATGCAACCCGTTATCAGCATATAACTGGGTGCCGACAATTTCGGACAGTTTGTCTATCACGGGTGCTGAGTTCAGGGTTTGAAACAGGGCATAGGTCAGAGCAGGGAAGGCATTCCAGTCATTTAAGGCCTTTTTATCTTCAATCTGGTTTTGGTAACAAAACCAGCGCGAAGAATCATACTCGGGAAACTCACGTGCAACCTTTTTCACCAGGTCAGGATTCAGGAAGTTATCGATCACGGCATGACGAAAGGGCTTTGCATCCTCAAAATGTTGCATTCCTTTAGTCAGTTGATTCAAATCCAGAAACGATTGCATGAAAATCCCCCTTCGCATTCATTGAGCGTGTTATGTATTTATATCGGACACGCAAGCAATTTATTAAGGCGAATACGCATGTATTTATGCGCTAATTTTTGTAGATGCTGTAACGACCTTGGGTGGTGGCGCAGTGCGACAAGGTCCAAGCGTTTTAGCGCATGAATCAGCGCGCAGGGATATCTATAGAAATAGTGGCAAAACCACGTTCTATTCAATGAAATCAAATATGCGGGGCTGCGATAAAGTGATTCTTAACTTGACGCAACGTTCTTACTATAACGGTCAGCATTTGCTTAACTTGAGTAATAACGTGCGAAATCAGATTAATTTAAAACAGATTTGAAGAGCTTGAGTGTGGCATGAATACTTAACATGAAGCTCGATATTTTTGTACATTAAGGAGGCTTAACATGGCTGCAGTCATTAATACCAATATTTCATCATTAAATGCCCAGCGCAATTTAAATGCATCTCAAGCTGGTTTGAATCAATCCATACAACGTTTGTCTTCAGGGCTGCGCGTTAACAGTGCCAAAGATGATGCGGCCGGGTTGGCGATTGCAACACGCATGGACTCTCAAGTCCGTGGCAATGATGTGGCAATTCGCAACTCCAATGATGCAATTTCCTACCTGCAAGTGACCGAAGGTGGTTTGTCGAAAGCGACTGATGTGCTGCAGCGTATGCGTGAGTTGGCGGTGCAGGCAGCCAACGGCAGCTACGGTAGCGGTGATCGTGCCAATCTGGACACGGAATTTACGCAACTGACTGCGGAGCTAACCCGCTTGAGCACCTCCACCCAGTTTAATGGTTTGAACGTATTTGGCGGTCCAGGCTATACCTTCCAGATTGGTTCTGGCTCTGCGGATACTTTGCAAGTCAGTTCCGTGACCGCAGCTTCCATCTCTGGAAATGTGCAAACCGCCTCAGCAGCAACGGCTGCGATTACAGCCATTGATGCGCAACTGGATTCAGTGAATACGTCACGTGCGAGTCTGGGTGCGTACCAGAACCGCTTTGAAGCGGTAATCAGCAGCTTGCAAGTGAATATCGAAAATGTTTCCGCGGCGAAATCCCGGATTATGGATGCAGACTTTGCGTCAGAAACTGCGAAGATGACCCGTAACCAGATTCTGCAACAAGCTGGCACGGCGATGCTGGCCCAGGCCAACCAGTTGCCTAACAGCGTCATGTCACTGATTAAAGGGTAGTCTTTCAGCAGCTTTCTTGGTGTATATGTTTACAGGTCGTGGGCTTTTGTCTAGGCAAAAGCTCACGACCTCTTCATTTCTTGATCATCTCATCAACACACCAGTTCTCTATCGTTCAGGATAGGCCGGTAAAACCGGTTTTGTTTTTTTCAATTTAAAGTTTCCAGATGCGATATAGTTAACGCAATCTTTGCGGTAACACGCGCGATCCCTGTTGCTGGGATGTTGATAATTGGATGCCAAACATGATTCCTTTCCTTGATCTCAAAGCCGCTTATGACGAATTGTCGCCTGACCTTGAGACTGCCCTGTTAAGGGCTACCCGTTCTGGCTGGTATATCGGTGGCGAAGAAGTGGAGGCCTTTGAAGCCCAGTTTGCCGCATATACTGGTGCACCATATTGTGTCGGCGTGGGCAATGGCCTCGATGCACTGACCTTAGCCTTGCGCGCTATGGATGTGGGGGTGGGGGATGAGGTGATTGTCCCCTCCCATACTTATATTGCGACCTGGTTGGCGGTGAGCGCGGTCGGCGCGACTGTGGTCCCTGTCGAGCCTACTGAGGGGCAGTTCAATATTGATGTTGCCGCCATTCAGGCAAAAATCACAGCTAAAACCAAAGTTATTTTGCCGGTGCATTTATATGGTATCCCGGCAGACATGGAAGCCATTTGTGCATTAGCCAAACAGCATGGCTTGCTGGTGTTGGAGGATGCTGCGCAAGCGCATGGCGCTGCCGTCAGGGGTAAACGGGTAGGTACGCATGGGGATGCGGTCGCATGGAGCTTTTACCCGGGCAAGAATTTGGGGGCTTTGGGCGATGGTGGGGCAGTCACCACAAGGCATGAGCATCTCGCCCAACGTATACGCGCGCTTGGCAATTATGGCTCAGCCGTCAAATATTACAATCTGGAGCCTGGCGTGAATAGTCGCCTGGATCCCTTGCAAGCTGCCGTGCTGTCAGTCAAGCTGGCTGCGCTGGATGAGTGGAATACACGCAGGCAGGGATTGGCGCAGCGCTATCTTGAGGGGTTGCAAGGCCTGCCTTTGCAATTGCCGGTTTCTCCAGCCTGGGCCAATACTATCTGGCATTTGTTTGTGATCGCAACGCCACAACGCGATGCCTTGCAAACCTGGTTGCAGGCGCATGGGGTGCAAACCCTGATTCATTATCCCGTCCCGCCACATTTGCAACAGGCTTATCAGTCGCTCGGTTGGCAAGCAGGCCATTTTCCGTGTGCCGAGCGTTATGCCAATCAAGTACTGAGTTTGCCCATGGGCCCGCAACTCTCAGTCACGGCTGTCGACCAGGTGATTGAGCTGGTACAGCAGTTTTTCAGAGCGCAGTGAGACTGTCTCACGCATCGCCACGTTTAAAGTTTTTCCGAGTAGGGTCGTAAAGAGTGTCAAGTGCATGATCTTCCCAACAGAAATTTAAAGTGCATGATTAAAGAAATTTCTGGCGAAGTCGATAAAAGTAATAACAACGCTGAATAGCAAACACGAAGTCAAAAAGTGGATCAACGTTGATATGACATGCCGATTTGACACTAACTACACATAGGACTCTGAAGGAGACTAAAACATGGCTTCTGTAATTAATACCAACATTGCATCCCTGAATGCACAGCGTAACCTGAATGCTTCACAAACAGGCTTGAATCAATCGATTCAGCGTTTATCTTCTGGCTTGCGTATCAATAGCGCCAAAGATGATGCAGCGGGCATGGCGATTGCCACCCGTATGGACTCCCAAATTCGTGGCAATGAAGTTGCGATTCGTAACTCAAACGACGCGATTTCTTACCTGCAAGTGACAGAAGGTGGTTTGTCCAAAGCGACAGACGCCCTGCAACGTATGCGTGAACTGGCCGTGCAGGCAGCCAACGGCAGCTATGGTTCTGGCGACCGTACTAACCTGAACACAGAGTTTACACAACTGACTTCAGAATTAACCCGCTTGAGTACATCTACCCAGTTTAACGGTTTGAATGTATTTGGCGGTTCAGGTTACACCTTCCAGATTGGTTCTGGTTCTGCAGATACCTTGCAGGTGAGTGCAGTGACTGCGGCTTCTGTGACTGGCAGTGTTGCCACCGTTTCAGATGCGACTGCAGCGATTACCGCGATTGATGCGCAACTGGATGCGGTGAACACTTCACGTGCCAGCCTGGGTGCCTACCAAAACCGTTTTGATGCCGTTGTGAGCAGCCTGCAAGTGAACGTGGAAAACATTTCTGCAGCGAAATCCCGGATTACGGATGCAGACTTCGCGTCAGAAACTGCGAAGATGACCCGTAACCAGATTCTGCAACAGGCAGGCACAGCAATGCTGGCCCAAGCCAACCAGTTGCCTAACAGTGTCATGAGCTTGCTCAGAGGCTAAGTTTTCTCGAGGCTTTCAAACCATGGCGAGCATTTGTGTAGACAAGTGCTCGCTTTTCTTTTTTTAGTCGCCAGCATTGTCAGTCAGCACCTGGCTACGCATCCTGATCTGCCGGTCTAACACAACAGCATAAACCCTTGCACTGGCGTGTCACAACATGCGCATTGCAGGTTTGTCCTGCGGATGCAACATTGCGCCTGATCTACAGCCGAGTGGCTTTCATTTTCCTTCTTCGTTTCATGATCCACAATACGTCAACCAATTCGATAAGTTTCTGAAAATAAAAAGAATACCTTTATTTTCACCTCTGATTTCAACGTACTCCATCTCTCAGAGAGCGCCTGTGCGACTTTGAAGATAAGCAGGTAAAAACGTCGTTGTTTAGCCAAATTATGCTGGCTTGGTTACGGTAAAGTAGGCATGTTGGTGTACCGCTAACTCACTTGAGTGCAGCGGGCACAAAATGAGTTCATGGAGACTGCAGGACTGAAGGAAATTACACGGGATTTTTTGCAAGAATAGACCAAGTCGTGCTGACGCGATGACCATGCTGACACCGGCATGGTAGCCATGTTGCACGGCTTGAATTTGCCATGAATGATTTGATATTAAAGTTTTTCCGAGAGGAGTCGTAAATAGTTTCAAGTGCATGATCTACCCAACAGAAATTTAAAGTGCAGCATTAAAGAAATTTCTGGCGAGGTCGATAAAAGTAATAACAACGCTGAATAGCAAACACGTAGTCGCAAGTGAATCAACGTTGATATGACATGCCCATTTGACACTCATTGGATATACGACTCTAAAGGAGATTTAACATGGCTTCTGTAATTAATACCAATATTGCATCTCTGAATGCACAGCGTAACCTGAATGCTTCACAAACAGGCTTGAATCAATCGATTCAGCGTTTGTCTTCTGGCTTGCGTATCAATAGCGCCAAAGATGATGCAGCGGGGATGGCAATTGCCACTCGCATGGACTCCCAAATTCGTGGTAGTGATGTTGCGATTCGTAACTCAAACGACGCGATTTCTTACCTGCAAGTGACAGAAGGTGGTTTGTCCAAAGCGACAGACGCCCTGCAACGTATGCGTGAACTGGCCGTACAGGCAGCCAACGGCAGCTATGGTTCTGGTGACCGTGCCAACCTGAACACAGAGTTTACACAGCTGACTTCAGAATTATCCCGCTTGAGTACATCTACCCAGTTTAACGGTTTGAATGTATTTGGCGGTTCAGGCTACACCTTCCAGATTGGTTCTGGTTCAGCTGACACCTTGCAGGTGAGTGCAGTGACAGCAGCCTCAGTGAGTGGCAACGTTTCCACCGTGTCTGACGCGACTGCAGCGATTACCGCGATTGATGCACAACTGGATGCGGTGAACACTTCACGTGCCAGCCTGGGTGCATACCAAAACCGTTTTGAAGCCGTTGTGAGCAGCCTGCAAGTGAACGTGGAAAACATTTCTGCAGCGAAATCCCGGATTACGGATGCAGACTTCGCGTCAGAAACTGCGAAGATGACCCGTAACCAGATTCTGCAACAGGCAGGCACAGCAATGCTGGCCCAAGCCAACCAGTTGCCTAACAGTGTCATGAGCTTGCTGAGAGGTTAATTGTTCAGACACTTGAATCATATCCACAGAGGCATCCCTCTGTGGATTTTAGGCTAAGCAGAGGAGCAGCATCATGACTCAATCTATGGATGGTGTTGGCGGTAACCGCACATTAACAGGTGTGCCTGCAGTAAATAGCTTGAAGCTGGTGAAGTATGCAGAAGCCAGCGGCGAGCAAAAACCTGTCGAAGCGATGGATAAAGCCACTTTGACCGGGGCGGTAAAAAAACTGAATGACTATGTGGCGCCTGCGCTGCAAACCATACAGTTTTCGATTGATGATGACACAGACCGTATCGTCGTGAAAGTGGTCGACACCGAGACACAGAAGGTGCTCAGGCAAATCCCAAATGAGGAGGTGCTGGCCATTAGCAAGACGCTGGACAAATTAAGAGGCCTAGTCATTCGTCAAACGGTGTGATGAATTGTGATTGTATTTGGAGACTAGATTATGGCATCAATTGTAAGCTCAACGGGCTCATCAGGGTTACCTATTGACTCTCTTGTCAGTGCCATGATGACGTCTGCCCAGCAGCCGATTACCCAGATCAAGACGCAAGTCTCTACTTACAATGCCAAACTCTCTGCGTACGGTACGTTGAAAAGTGGATTGAGTACCTTCCAAACAGCTTTGGATGGTCTGTCTAGTGCCGGCAAGTTTAATGCGCAATCCGTGACGCTCACCGATTCAAACAGTATCAGCGCGACTGCAAATGGTAGCGCTACCAATGGCAACCACAGCATTTCGGTGAGCCAGCTGGCGACTTCACAACGTATTACCACGTCTGCCTATAGCGATGCCAGTACCACTTTTGGTACCGGGAGCCTGAAGATTTCCTTTGGTACTTATACCCCAGCCAACGGTAGTACGGCAGCTTCTTTTACTGCGAATAGCAGCAAAAATGCGATTACGGTCAATATCGACAGTAGCAACAATACCCTGTCCGGTATCCGTGATGCCATTAACGCACAAAATGCTTCTGTCACTGCGTCTATTGTCAATGACGGTACTGGTAACCGCCTGGTGATCACTTCCATGGACACTGGTGCAGCCAATAGTCTGAAGATTGATGTCACGGATAACGATGGCAACAATACCGACGGTAGCGGCTTGTCCACCTTTGCTTATGACCCGACTGCCTCCAGCGGCAGTGGTAAAAACTTAAGTGAGCTTCAGGCTGCACAAAATGCGTTATTGACTGTTGATGGGTTGAGCATCAGTAAGGCGAGTAACACCATTACTGATGTGATTGAGGGCGTGACCTTAAATCTGAAGGCGGTCACCAGCACGCCTAACGCAATGACGATTGCGACGGACAATAGCGCGATTAAAAGTTCTGTACAGAGCTTTGTCGATGCCTACAACAAACTGAATACCAGTCTGCGTAGCCTGACAAAGTTCGTTGATGGCGGATCTTCTGCCAATGGCCCTTTGCTGGGTGACTCGGTGGCCCGTGACGTGTCAGTGAAACTCGGATTAATGATGTCCCGCATCTCTCCTACGGCCAGTACCTACCGTACCTTGAGTGACATTGGCGTCACCGTGGGCGATGGCGGAGTCATGACGCTGGACGATACCAAGTTTCAGAAAGCGATGGCGAATAGCCCTTCCGATGTGGCGAAAATCTTTTCGCCTTCGGCAAGCAGTACCGATCCATTGGTCAGCTTCGTCAGCAGTGGGGATAAAACAGTTTCTGGCACCTATGCCGTCAATATTTCACAAGCGGGGAGCAGCTCACAAGATGTGGCTGGTACCCTGAATGGTGTGAATGCGATTGGCAGTGGTAATACCCTGACCGGCGCGTTTGGTCAGGATAGTGCAGGTTTGAAACTCAGTATTTTAGGCGCTGCGACTGGAGACCGTGGCACGGTGACTTTCAACCGCGGCCTAATCGGGGAGTTTAGTAGCATGCTTGATAGCTGGCTGGACTCCGATGCTGCGTTGGCCACCAGGACAGACGGTTTGCAGTCGTCTATTAAATCATTGAATAAAAAAGCCGATGACTTGAGCGCCAAGCTGCCAAGCCTTGAAGCAAGTTATCGTGCCCAGTACGCAAAACTGGACGCATTACTCAGCAGCATGCAAACCCAGAGCAGTGCGTTGACACAACAATTGAGTGCAATAAGCAAAAATAGCTAATCGCGGAATATTATCAGGAGAATCATGATGTTTGGATCGAAACAATCTGGCATTAATGCCTACGCCAAAGTAGGTTTGGAAACCGGCGTCGTGGATGCCAGTCCGCTCAAGCTGACGATCATGCTTTACGAAGGTGCTGTAACTGCCTGCATCCGCGCGCAGCAAGCGATTCAAAAGCAGGATATTCCGCAAAAAGGTGAATATATCTCCAAAGCCATTTCCATCATTGAAAGCGGTTTGCGTACCAGTTTGAACAAACGTGCAGGGGGCGAGGTTGCCCTCAATCTGGACCAGCTGTATGAATACATGATCCGTACACTCATGCAAGCGAGCCTGCGTCAGGATAGTACTAAAGTTTATGAAGTTCAGCAGTTGCTCATGGAGTTGAAAGGCGCCTGGGAAACGCTGGAAAAATCGGGGATGAGCCGCCTTGCACAACAGAATGCCTTGGAAAACTCGGCGATCGCAGAAAAAGCACAGGCTTATCAACATTTGGCCATGGCCGGGGCCTGATATGTCCAAGGCGCTGATTAATACTTATGAGTCTGCTGCCAAAATCATGGCGCAGATGCTGCTGGCCGCTCAGCAAAATGCCTGGGAAAAAGTGACAGAGCTGGAGCAGTCTTACATGCTCAAGATCGAAGTGATCAAAGCGCTGGAACAAACCTTGCGTTTACAATCCGAGCAACTGACACAGGCGCAGCATTTGCGCAAACAGGAGTTGGTGCAGAAAATTTTGGCCGATGATGGCGAGATCCGTAATTTGCTCTATCCCGTCATGCATCGTATTACCGATATGATTTTTGATGCGCAGCTACATGCACGCACCCCACCGGATGTGATTTAGATGATTCCTATCCCGCAAGTCCTCTCACAACGTTTCATTACCAGTGAAACTGAGAACTTGCGTGCGGTCACTTCCATCATGCCGGTGGAAGGTACCCAGGCCGAAGCCCCTTTATGGGAACGCATGCGTCCAGGCATGCAGTTTACCGGACTGATTTTGCAAAAAGACACCGCTCAAAAAGGCGCAGGCAATGCCGACCTGGCTGCTTTTAAAGTGCAAATCCAGTTACCCAACCAGCCACCCATGGTGGTGCAGATGCAATTACCCGCTTACTTGTCGCAACAGCAAACACTGAACATGCAGTTTATGGGGCTGGCACAAGGCCAGGGCAAAGACGCCGAGGGCTATCCGCAAGTGCGCTGGGGTGTGCAGTCTTCCGCGGCGGGCACGTCACGGCTGTCGACAGCTGGGTTGCTGGCAGAGACGCCACATGCAGACAACCCCGCTACTATGCAAAGTCTGGTACAGCATGCGGCCGGGCAATCGAGTCTGGTCGAGTTAAGCTCTCCCGCCAGAAACCTACAGCGCTGGCTGGATGCCAGCCCGTTTCAGTCGCAATCTGCTGTCTTGCAGGCACAAACCGTGGTCAGCAACAGCCCGCAAAAGCCGCAAGTGCTGGCGCAAGATCTCAAGCATGCGCTGGATAGCTCGGGCTTGTTCTATGAGTCTCACCTGAAAGAGGCGACGCTGGGCACGCGGCCCTGGCATCAGCTACTGCAAGAGCCGCAAAACAAACCTCACTTTGTGCCGCCCGAGATGGTGTCGCAACAGTTACAGGTGCTGGAACAACAGCGTGTGATTTGGCATGGTGAAGTCTGGCCTGGCCAGATGATGGAGTGGCAGGTCAGTGAGCGCAAAAATTCCCAGCAGTCTAGCGAAGACCCGACCTTAAACAGTTTGTTTAGCAATTTGAAGTTGCAGCTGCCAAGGCTGGGCGAGGTGGCTGTAAGGATCACGCTGGCTAACGGGCGCTTTAGTGTCCGTGTGCAGCCCACGGATGCAGCGAGCCTCAAGGAAATGCAATCTGGCCGCAGTACGCTGGCCATGAATTTGCAAGCTTCCGGCGTGAAGCTGGATTCCTTGCAAATCGTGCGTGAAGAAATCGCGCAGCACAGACCGCAATATGCAGCAGGATAAGCCTTATACCCAATCTGCCGTGGCCCTGGCTTACGAAGCCGGGGATTTGGCGCCACGCGTGGTGGCCAAAGGCAATGGTCTGCTCGCACAACGCATCATTGCCCTGGCGCAAGAACACGAAGTCTATGTGCATGAGTCACAAGCCATGCTCAACCTGCTCATGCAGGTCGAACTCGATGCCCATATTCCCCCACAGCTGTACCAGGCGATTGCTGAAATTCTGGCCTGGTTATACAAGCTGGAACAAGGGCAGGCCGACCATTAAACTGGCCAGTCTCAGATAGAGACTTTGTCGCAGTAACATTGCCGCATCTTGTTTTGCCAGAGAGTTACTGCGTCTACGATTTTTCTGCAATCACTTCTGCCAGCGCCTGTTTGACGTCTGTAATGACACTTGTCCAATGATGGTGTTGGGCTCTGAACAGTCTGGCCGAGGGATACCACGGACTGTCTTCGCGTGCGAGCAGCCAGCGGAAATCAGGTGGGTCAGCTAACAATATCCATACCGGTTTGTGCATGGCGCCAGCCAGATGTGCGACGGACGTATCCACTGAAATAATCAGATCCATGCGCGCGATGAGCGCAGCTGTATCGCTAAAATCCTCTAGTTCGGCCTGGTGCTGCGTGAGTTGTGGCAGCCCGCTTAACGCAGCCTGGTCAGTGTCGCGGACTTCTTTTTGCAGGCTATGAAAACTCGCATCCAGTACCAGCAACGGCGCCAGCTGCGCTAGCGGAATACTGCGGTAACGATCTTTCTGATGCGTGGTGGACCCTGACCAGACCAGGCCTATCCGTAATCTGTTCTGACCAGTCATCTGCAGACGGCTTACCTTGTCAGGCGCGGCAAACAGGTAAGGGGTGTGCTGAGGCAGATTGCCGAGCTCTGTCTTGAAGACATATGGCAAGCTCATGAGCGAACAATGGTAATCATAGTCCTGATACGCGGTGCCCGCAGCAATCAGTAAATAGTCTGGCCCCAGTGAGCGCAACAAGGGAATCAGGCTCGCTTGCACTTCAATAATCAACTGTGCGCCCAAGGTGGCGACCAGTTTGGCGTAGCGTATAAACTGGATGGTATCGCCCAGCCCCTGTTCGGCGTAAAGCAAGATACGCTTGCCTTGCAGGGATTGTTCGCCGGTCCACATCGGTTGCACACAGACCGCACGGCGTCCCCTGGGCAAATGTGGCGCATGTTTGCCACTTTCGTACATGGCCCAGCCTTGCGCATAATCACCTGTGAGCAACTGGAATAACGCCAGATTCCAGTGCAAGGTCGGGTTGTGTGGTTCCAGTGTCAGTGCATGACGATAACAGTCGCTGGCCATGTCGATTTCCAGCATATCCAGATACAGGTTGGCCAGATTAAGATAAAACAACGCGTTCTGCTGATCGGCTAGCGGGACTTGCTGATAGCTGGCCAAGGCCTCATGATGGCGGCCAAGCGTGTGTAAGATGCTGCCTCGGCACAATAAGGCCGGTGCCAGCGTGGGTGCATAGCCGACCAGTTGGTTTGCACTGAGCAAGGCTTCTTCATAGCGGCCGAGCCGACTCAGGATCAGGCTTTTGCTGTGTAAGGCGGCAACGCAAGCCGGGTTTAACTGTAAAGCAAATTCATGATGGGCGAGCGAAAACTCAAATTGCTCTAATTCAAACAGCAAGTTGCCGCATTCGATAAGTGTGGGTTCATGCTCAGGTGCAAGATGCAGGGCCTGGTTAAAACAGTGCAGGGCCTGCGGGGCATTTTTTTGCTGCTTGAACAGCATCCCCTTTTGAAACCAGGCTTGAACACCCGCGGGGTTGCTGGCTAACACGCCGTCAGGTGACTCCTGGCTGGCGGTGCTACCTGATGGCCGCAATACTGGCGTGCCATTCAGTCGCATCAGCGGGGCAGAGGGGGTGTCTTGTATCAAGCCAGCCACGGGTTGAGCCTGCATTGTTCTTTTCTCACTGTTAAAACGGACTGATGGTCTGGCCCAGTCGCCAGCTGGCTAGTTAAGCCTAGACTTGCATATTCATCATGTCCTGATAGGCGGTGACCAGTTTGTTGCGGACTTGTACTGTGGCCTGAAAGGCGATATTCGCTTTTTGCCCGGAGATCATGACATCAGACAGGCTGACGTTGTCATTTCCCATGGCAAAATCCTTGCCCATTTGTTCGGCCTGCAATTGCATATTGTTGACCTGGTCCAGAGAGGATTTCAGCGCATCACTAAAGCTCACTTGTGTCGTCGGGCTTGCCTGGGGCGGCTTGGCGACCGGATTGGCAATGGCACTGCTGCCCAGACCTTCTGGTTTTTGAGCCGCCGCACGTAATTGCGCCAGCATGGAGGAGATGCGTTGTGCATCAATACCGCCTGCGTTCATAGGTGTCTCCTTTCATCCTGTACTCGTTTGGTGGGGGAGGCCATCGCCTCTTATCTCATGGTGAGCACTGTAACATTGCGCCAGCTGGACTGCTTTGCAAAATAGGCAACATTAATCCGTCTTATTTGCTGATTTGAATAGGCAGGGTCAGCGCATAATGTGATCCATGTGAAAGTGTCCTGACAGGATATTGAAGTTCAAAAGAGGTGGCAGCATGACCGGCAATCAACAGGCCGGGAGGCAGGTCACTGCAAGTAGGTAATATTGGAGGTTCAGATGGCTGCTGATGCTGCCTTATTAACAACAAGCAATGAGTCTGGCGGAGCGTCCAACATGTTTGGGCAGCTCGGACAAAAGTTAATGCTGGTCGCCGGGATTGCTGCCGTGGTTGCGGTGATGGTGGTGTTCTGGCTGTGGAGCCAGAAGCCGGATTACCGGGTGTTGTTCTCCAACTTTGCTGACAAGGATGGCGGTGCCATCGTCGCCGAGTTGGATAAATTGAATATCCCTTATCAATTTGCCGATGGTGGTGGTGCCATTCTGGTGCCTGCTGACATGGTGCATCAGGCACGTTTGAAACTGGCGGCACAAGGTCTGCCCAAAGGCGGCAACATCGGCTTTGAACTGCTGGAAAACCAGAAATTTGGCGTGTCTCAGTTTGTTGAGCAGGTAAACTTTCAACGCGGCCTTGAGGGCGAGCTGGAACGCAGTATCCAGTCTATCTCTGCTGTGCAGGCTGCTCGTATCCATCTGGCGATTCCCAAGCCCAGCGTGTTTGTGCGCGAGCAACAATACCCAACCGCTTCTGTGCTGCTCAATCTGCACAATGGCCGCCGGTTAGACGCACAACAAGTGGGTGCCGTCGTGCATCTGGTGGCAAGCAGTGTGCCTAACCTGTCTGCCGATCACGTCACCGTGGTCGATCAAAACGGCAATTTGCTGTCTGATAACGCCAATAAGCTCAAGCAAAGTGGCCTAGACCCAGAGCAGATGGCCTACGTGGAGAATATGCAAAACAGCATTGCTCGCCGCGTGGAATCCATTATTACGCCTATCGTCGGTGCGAAAAATGTGCATGCCGAAACCAGCGCCGAGATTGACTTCTCGATGACAGAACAGGCCAACGAGTCCTATAAACCCAACACCAAGCCGGATGACATGGCGATTCGCAGTGCGCAAAGCCATGAGACGCAAAATACCGGCGCCAACAACGGCGCGGTGCCTGGTGCTTTGTCTAACCAGCCGCCTGCAGATGCGACTGCTCCGATCAATGCCCCTGGTGCGCAGGGTCAAGGGGAAAATGCTGCGCCTGCTGCTGCCCCAACCCCGCCACAAAATACGCAAAAAGATACCACCACTAACTACGAGCTGGACAAGACTGTGAGCTATATCCAGCAGGCCAAGGGCGGCATCAAGCGCCTGCATGTGGCGGTGGTGGTCAATCACATCCCAGTCGTGGATAGCACCGGTAAAACGACTTACCGTGCACTGACAGCAGCCGAGAAGCAGCAGGTAAGCGACCTGGCAATGCAGGCCATGGGCTACAACAAAGAGCGTGGCGATACTATCTCTGTGGTGAATACCCCGTTTGTGGCCGAAGCACAGGAAAAACTGGTTGAGCCACCGCTGTGGAAGGACCCTGTCATGATTGAGTATGGTAAAGATGCCTTGCGCTTCCTGGCTGGCGTGGTGGTGTTGATGATGATTTATAAAAAATTGCTCAAGCCGATGGCCACCAAACTGACTGGCGCGGATAAAAAACAACTGGCTGTGACTGCGGCACAAAACGCGGCAGCAGGCGGTGAAGCGGTTGCCGGCGCGGCAGGCAGTGCAGCTGAAGGTGAAGATGCACTGGTCACCTTGAGTGGCGATCCTCCTGCGTTAACGGGCGATGATGGCCGGATGGATCAAACCTTGCTGGCCGTGAAGCAGGTGGCCAAAGAAAACCCACGCATGGTCGCGAATGTGGTTTCCAGCTGGGCGACTGCGGAGAAATAAACCATGACTGAAGGCTTGACTAAAAGCGCGATTTTGATGCTTGCCCTCGGTGAAGACGAAGCGGCGGAGGTGATGAAGTATTTGTCACCCAAAGAGGTACAGCGGCTGGGCATTGTCATGGCCTCAATGAAGCCGGTGCCACGTGAAGAAGTGACTGAAGTGCTGGAGTCCTTTATGGTCGACTTTGCCGGCAGCAGTGACTTCGGTCTGGATTCGGACGCCTATATCCGCTCGGTTCTGATCAAAGCTTTTGGCGATGACAAAGCCTCTAACCTGTTAAGCCGGATTCCGCAATCCCAAGATGCCGCGGGTATTGAAAGCCTGAAGTGGATGGATGCCTTCAGCGTGTCCGAGTTTATCAAGAATGAGCATCCGCAGATTATCGCGACCATCTTGTCACATCTGGAGGCAGACCAGGCCGCAGAAATTCTGGGGCATTTTACTGACCGTTTACGTCAGGATGTGATTTTGCGGATTGCCACGCTCGACAGCATTAAACCGGCCGCGCTCAAAGAGCTCAATGAAGGCATGATGAAAATGCTGTCAGGCAATGAAAACTTGAAGCGTCAGCCGATAGGTGGCGTAAAAACCGCGGCTGAAATCATGAACTACCTGAGTGGCGACAACGAGGCCAAATTGATGGAAGGCCTCAAAAGCTATGATGACAATATGGCACAGGAGATCATGGACCAGATGTTTGTGTTCGACAATATTCTGGAAATTGACGACAAAGGCATTCAAACGCTGCTGCGTGAGGTGCAATCTGATATGTTGATTGTGGCTTTGAAGGGAACCTCTGATGAGATGAAAGAGAAGTTCCTGCGCAATATGTCTTCGCGTGCAGCCGATATGATGCGTGAAGACATGGAAAGCCGTGGTCCGGTCAAGTTGTCTGAGGTTGAAGCACAGCAAAAACAAATTCTGCAAATTGTGCGCAGGCTGGCCGATGAGGGCCAGATCATGCTGGCTGCCAAAGGCGACGGTGAGCAATATGTTTAAATCCAGTCAGTGTAAGGAAGCATAATGGTGGCTGCAGCAATCCCAAAAGAACAAATGAGTGCCTATCAGCGCTGGGAGATGGCCAGTTTTGATGATGCTAATAGCAGTGAGAGCGTGCGTCGCAAACAGGCACAGGCCGATGAAGCCGCGCGCACGGTCACTGAAATTCTCAAGCAAGTCCGCCAGGAAGCCTATGAAGAAGGGTTCAAGATTGGTTATGGCGATGGCATGCAGCACGCGCAGGCACAACTGGAAAACGAACGTGGTCAGTTGTTGCAAATGGCGCAGAGTTTCCAGCAGGCGCTGGCGTTTCAGGATAGCCATGTTGCCGAGTCTGTTTTGAGCCTGGCGCTGGATCTGGCCAAAGCCATGATGAAAACCAAGCTGCAGGCTGATCCGCAGGCGGTGCTCCCGGTCGTGCTGGATGCCATGCACTATTTGCCCCAAGTCAGACAGCCCGCGCGCCTGATTGTGCATCCGGATGATGCGCAGGTGCTACGCAGTCATATCGGCGACACACTCAAAGAGCAAGGCTGGCAAATTGTGGAAGAGTTGCAAGTCGAACGTGGCGGTTGCCTGGTTGAAACGGCAGATAACCAGATTGATGCCAGCAATGAGGTCCGCTGGAAACGTCTGGTACAAGGGCTGTCACGCTATGATGACTGGCATAAACCTGCCTCCACCCACGAATAAGTTTTTCACTTTCTAGTTTAAGCCTACGTCATGACAATTTCAGATTCAGGGCTGCCGACGTTAGACGCGGTTGCTGACAATAGCCCCCAAGTCACCAATGAGCCTCCCAAGCAGCCCAATGTGCATGAGCAGCGCTGGCAAAGTTATTTGCGCGATTGCAGTGAACTGATCAATATGGTCGACCCGCTTGAAGTCGCAGGTCGTATCGTCAAGGTGACTGGCCTGGTGATGGTCGCTACCGGTATCAAAATGCCAATAGGCGGTGCCTGTTTTATCCCGTTACAGGATGGAGGCCGGGTAGAAGCCGAGGTGGTGGGATTCGATGGCGAGAATTTGCTGCTCATGCCGCAAACCGCGTTGGAGGGGGTCACCCCGGGCGCCAAGGTGTTCAGCATGGAAATTGCTGAAACCGTGCCAAAACCACAAATTGGCCGCCCGCCACGTCGACGTGCACAGGATAGAGCGCGCCATTTTCCGGTAGGGGATGGCTTGCTCGGACGCGTGGTCGATGCAGCCGGTAATCCGCTGGATGGTCTGGGCCCAATTCCGGGGGATGTGACCGCGCCACTCAATGGCCGCGTGATCAACCCATTGCAACGGGCACCGATTGAAGACACCCTGGATGTAGGGGTGCGTGCGATCAACGCCATGCTCACCGTGGGCAGGGGACAGCGCATGGGCCTGTTCGCCGGTTCTGGTGTGGGTAAGAGTGTGCTGCTGGGCATGATGGCCCGTTACACCACTGCGGATGTGATCGTGGTCGGCCTGATTGGTGAACGGGGCCGCGAGGTACAGGAATTTATCGAGCAGATTCTGGGGCCGGAGGGGCTGGCACGCTCTGTGGTGGTCGCTGCACCTGCCGACGTCTCGGCGTTGATGCGCTTGCAAGGCGCGAGTTATGCCACGGCCATTGCCGAGCGTTTCCGCCAGCAAGGCAAAAATGTGTTGCTGATTATGGATTCACTCACGCGTTATGCCATGGCGCAACGCGAAATTGCCCTGGCCATTGGTGAGCCACCGGCAACCAAGGGCTATCCGCCTTCTGTGTTTGCCAAATTGCCGGCACTGGTCGAGCGTACCGGCAACGGCGCCAGAGGCGAGGGCTCGATTACAGCGTTTTATACCGTGTTGACCGAAGGCGATGACCAGCAGGATCCGATTGCGGACTCTGCGCGCGCGATTTTGGACGGACACATCGTGTTGAACCGCAGCCTGGCCGAGAGCGGACATTACCCCGCCATTGATATCGAGCAGTCGATCAGTCGCGCCATGCACAACATTACCAGCAAAGAACATCAACAGGCCGCCCGCATGCTCAAGCAGTGGTACTCACGCTACCTGCGGAATCAGGACTTGATCGCGGTAGGGGCTTATCAGCCAGGATCAGACCCCATGCTGGATATCGCGATTAGAAAACGTGACGACATCAATGCCTTTTTACAACAAGACATTGATGAGTGTGCGGATATGCAGCATAGCCTGCAGCAATTAGCCAACACGCTGACCTTATAGACCCCCTTTAAAGCGAGCCTATGGCCAAACAATCCACCCAAACCCTGACCTTGCTTAATCAGTTGGCTGCCGATGAAGTGGAAGCGGCGATGCAGGCGCTGGCCCAGGCCATGCAACAGCTGGAACAGGCGCAACAGCAGCAAGTCATGCTGGCGCAATATCAGCAGGAATATGAGCAGCAATGGCAGCAGGTAGTGCAAAACGGCCTTAAAGCCGATTTATACCGTAATTTTCAGGGCTTTTTCTCGCAATTGGAATTGGCGGTACGCACGCAAAATGCTCAAATCGAACAATGTCAGGCGATTGTACAGCAGCAGCGGTTGCGGTTGCAGGAAAAACAGCGCAAGCAAAAGTCTTATGAAGTTTTGATTACGCGGGCCCAAACCTCACAGGCCAAGGCTGAAAACAAGCGTGATCAGAAAATGATGGACGAATTTGCCAGCCGCGCCAGACGAGCACGTTGGTAAATAGCCGGGAGTAATGTGATGGCCTTGATTAATTCACCAGTACTGCCTACCCAGGCGTCAGAGGCGCTTAAAGCGCCCATGACGTCGTCAGGTGGCCAGGAGCCGGTGTCACCCGATGCGTTTTCACAAACCTTGCGCCAGCAAATGGCCCAAGCCCAGCCTTCTGCGCCTAAAGACAAGCCTGCTGCGCCCAAAGCGGAGAACAACACTGAGCAAGGCGCTGTGTCGAGTGCAGCAAGCGAACCGACTGAACAGGATGGCAAAGGCACTGCTGCCACGGGGACAGAAGTGGCCCCTACAGAAAAAAATATTCCCCATCGCACAGGCAAAACCACGGCCAAATCCAAAGCAGACGAGAGCGACAGTCAGGCAAACAGTGTTGCCAAAGAGGCTTCTAGCGTGGTCTCACCTGCCGTTGGAGGGATTGACCCTGCCCGTTTGACCGATGCCAAACCAGACCAGAAAAAAACCGGTGTTGGCACGACTGAGGATCCCAGTGCTGCGGCTGCCGGCATCATGCCATGGATGCAGACCATGCTTGCGATGCGGGCTAATCAGCCCGCAGAGGCTGCAAAAGGTGGCGCCGAAGGGGTCGCATTGACCCTTAGTAACGGTCGCTTTGCAGCCGCTGGCTTCGATAAAGCCTCTAGCCAACACGGAATAACGAATGAGTTGCAGATCACGCCAGCCACCGACAAAGACACGCTGACAGCAGCGACCGCGGTTGTGCCAGACGGTAAGCAGCTCTCAAGCCTATCCACCAAATCAGAAAAGACGGCGGAAGGTTTTACAGCGCTGTTGAATAACGCCAAATCGACCAGCGCGGAGATTGTCTTGCCTAAAGGCATGGAGCAGGCCGTGCGTGCGCATGAAACGACGCAGGGCGCCAGTACATTGACCACGCCGCCCATGATAGAGGCTATGCCGCAGACGCCCTGGTTGCAATCGGCTGGTGTGACCGATTTGAGCCAGGTGGTCACCACCCAGATTACGACGCCGTTTACCGATGACCGTTGGCAAGCGGCAATTAACCAGCATGTGATGCAGATGGCCAGCCAGAGCGACGAAGTGGCCAGCCTGACCCTGTCGCCCCCGGATTTGGGGCCCATCCAGGTGGTGTTAAAGGTCGATAACCAATCAGTGAATCCCAGTTTTATCACGGATAATCCCCTAGTGCGCCAGGCGCTGGAGGATGGCATGCAGGATCTGCGTGATCGCATGCAGTCCCAGGGCTTGCAACTGGGACAGACCTTTGTTGGCAACGGGCAGCAGGCACAACAGCATTTTGAACAGCAATCCAGCCGTGATTCTGCAAGGACTGCAGCCCCTGCGGCTGAGTCAGACACGGCGATCGTACCGCAAACGGCAGTCCAGTCACGTGTGGTACGTGGCCTGGTGGATACGTTTGTATAAGCACTGCTCCAGATTGGCTAGCATGCCTCACCCAGCATAAAGGTTGATTTAACGCTGATTTTCCCCTTTTATCCGGCAATGTTTTGCTGGGCGCCCTCCGCATAATGACACCATATATCGTCAAAGTTTTACAGTAAGAAAGGTAGTGTCATGGCTCAAGAACCAGCAAAAGCAGACGGTGCAGCAGAGGCCGCCCCCAAATCCAAGAAAAAACTGATTGTGATCCTGGCCGTGGTGCTGGCGTTAGCCGCTGGCGGCGGCGCAGCAGCCTTCTTCCTGATGAAAAAACCTGAAGCGCATCAGGCCAAAGGCAAGCATGGTAGCAAGGCCGAGAAAGAGGATGGCCATGAAGAAAGTGCTGCTGAGGGCGAAGAGGAAGAGGCCGCAGCCGATGAAGAAGAGGAAGAGCATGAAAGCGGTGGTGGCGGTGGCCATGGTGAAGCAGGTGCGGGCCCGGCCTACTTGCAGTTTGAAACGTTTACCGTGAACTTGCTGCCTGATCCCGATGAAAAGTTTTTGCAACTGGACCTGACCATTGAAGCCAAAGACACTGCACTGGCCGACAAAATGAAGGCACAAATGCCGCTCATGCGTAACCGTGTATTGATGTTGCTCACCAGTAAAAAAGCATCGGATATTGCGACGCCTGAGGGCAAAGCTCAGCTCAGCGAAGAACTGCTGGCAGAACTGAAAAAACCTTTGAAAAAGGGGGGTAAACAACTCAAGATCAAACAGGTGTTGTTTACTTCATTTGTCATCCAGTAATGCCTGAGAATAACCATGTCTGCAGATAAATTCTTATCACAAGACGAAATCGACGCCTTACTTAAAGGGGTCGAGGGCGACGATGACAGTGATGCCTCCAGCAAGGATGAGTCTGGTGTCCGCAACTACAACCTGGCCACGCAAGAGCGCATCGTGCGTGGGCGCATGGCCACGCTTGAGATCATTAATGAGCGTTTTGCCCGTCTGCTGCGTATTGAGTTGTTCAATTTTCTGCGGCGTACAGTCGAAATCTCGGTAGGGCCGGTCAGGATCATCAAGTACACGGACTTTATCCGTAATCTGGTGGTCCCCACCAACCTCAATTTGATCCATATGAATCCCTTGCGCGGCACGGGTGTGCTGGTGCTGGATCCTACCTTGGTCTTTTTGCTGGTGGATAATATGTTTGGCGGCGATGGCCGCTTTCATACCCGGGTGGAGGGGCGTGATTTCACAGAAACCGAGCAGCGGATTATTCAACGCGTGCTGAATATCTTGTTTGATGCCTACCAGAAAGCCTGGGCGCCTATTTATCCGGTGCAGTTTGAGTATCTGCGCTCGGAGATGAATACCCAGTTTGCCAGCATTGCCACGCCGAATGAAGTGGTGGTGGCGATTACGTTTAATGTGGAGCTTGGACCTAACAGTGGTGAAATCCATTTCTGTGTGCCTTATGCCATGGTGGAGCCGATCAAGGACTTGTTGACCTCGTCCCTGCAAGGCGAGAACCTTGGCGGTGACAAACGCTGGGTAAAAATGATGACCCAGCAAATCCAGGCGGCAGAAGTCGAAATTGTGGCCAATCTGACCACACGCAAGATGATGGTGGCAGACCTGCTTGCGTTAAAAGTGGGGGATGTCATTCCTGTGAATATTCAGGATACGGTAGAAGGACAAATCGATAACGTGCCCATTATGGAGTGTCGTTATGGCGTGTTTAACGGGCAATATGCGCTCAAGGTGGAAAAAATGATACGTGCTGACGGTAGTAGTCAGGAACAATTGCAAGGAGAGTCATAATGGCAATGGATCCCGCGACAAGTAGTAATGAAGAGGAATTGGATGCCGCACTGGCCAGCATGGGGATGCCTGAGTCGGAAGGGGTGCAAACCATTGCCGAGGATGACTGGGGCGCGGCCCTGGCCGAGCAGACCAAAGCCGAGTCCTCTGCATTGCAAGAGCCGATAGGCAAGGCAGCCGTCTTCAACGAGTTTAGCAGCAGCAACAAACTCGAAGGCACCCAGAACGATATTGATTTTATTCTGGATATTCCGGTACAGCTGACTGTAGAGCTGGGCCGTACCAAGATTTCGATCAAGAACCTGCTGCAATTGGCGCAAGGTTCTGTGGTTGAGCTGGATGGCATGGCGGGTGAACCCATGGACGTATTAGTGAATGGCTGCCTGATTGCACAAGGTGAGGTGGTGGTGGTGAACGACAAGTTTGGTATCCGCCTGACCGACATCATTACCCCCGCAGAACGTATCCGTAAACTGAACCGCTAACTGTCCGGGATACTGATGCGTATGATGCATGCATGCAAATGGCTGCTGGCCGCCGTGGCTAGCTGGAGTATTTCGCCACTCGCCCTGGCTGCCGCGACAACAACGGCTGCCACGGTAGCCCCTAGCACCGGCGATACCTTGGGCCGTATGGTGTGGGGCACGGTGATCGTCTTGCTGGCGATTGCGGCGGTTGCCTGGTTCTTGCGTCGCGTCCTGCCTGGGCAAGGCTATTCAAAAGCTGGTGTGATCAGGCAGGTTGGCGGCTTGCAATTGAGCCCACGCGAGCGGGTGGTGGTGCTTGAAGTGGGTGGCCGTTGGCTGGTGGTAGGGCTGCATGGTGGGCAAATGACCGCGTTGGGTGAGGTGAGTCCGACTGCCACTGAATCGGCTGCATCCGACAGCACGCAGGCGGCAGCGCCTTCTGCCCAGGCGATCTCTGCTCAAGCGATTGTTGATCCGCAAGCTTCTTTTGCCGTGCGTTTGCAACAGGCGATGCAGGCCACCTTGCAAGACAAAGTCAAATCTTTCAAAAACAAGCCTTGAGTGGCTTATTTCCAGCCTTTGATTGGGCTGTCCCCAGCGTAGACTATCCTTAACTTATTTTAGAGCTTGTGCTGTCCAAAGATGGCGCAAGTCAGTGACGGGTATTGTTGCATGCGTTTACATTCCATCCTCAAGTCTTTGCAAGTCATGCTGCCAATCGCACTGCTGCTATTGTGGTCATCAGGCAGTCTGGCGGCAGAGGGCTTGCCCATCGGCACGGTGACGCCGGCGCCAGGGGGTGGCCAGGACTATACACTGAGCCTGCAAACGCTGATTCTGCTGACTGCACTCACGTTTATTCCAGCCGCCTTGCTCATGATGACCGGCTTTACGCGCATTGTGATTGTGCTGTCGCTGTTACGTCAGGCGTTGGGGACACAATCTGCACCGTCTAACCAGGTATTGATAGGCCTGGCCTTGTTTATTACCTTTTTTGTCATGGGGCCGGTATTTGACAAGATTTATACCGATGCCTACCAGCCGCTTTCCGAAAGTAAAATCACCATGCAGGAAGCGCTGCAACGCGGTGTCTTGCCGCTTAAAACCTTTATGCTCAAGCAAACGCGCGAGACCGACCTGGCCATGTTTGCCAATATGGCCCATAGTGAGTCCATCAATACGCCAGAAGAAGTCCCGCTCAGAATTCTGGTGCCTGCATTTATGACCAGTGAGCTGAAAACGGCGTTTCAGATTGGTTTTGCCATTTATATCCCGTTTCTGATTATCGACATGGTGGTGGCCAGTATCTTGATGGCCATGGGCATGATGATGATGTCACCGGCCGTGGTCTCTTTGCCTTTCAAGCTGATGCTGTTTGTGCTGGTAGACGGCTGGCAATTGATCCTGGGGTCTTTGGCGCAAAGCTTTGTCCTCTAACTCGTTTCTTTTTGGAGTATTGTATGAGTCCAGAACAAGTCCTGACCTTGGGCAGTGAAGCCATGCAGACCACCTTGCTGGTGGCAGCGCCGGTATTGGGCACTGCGCTGATCATTGGTCTGGTGGTCAGTATTTTTCAGGCGGCCACACAAATCAACGAGCAGACCTTGTCTTTTATCCCCAAGCTGGTAGGGGTGATGGCGATCTTGCTATTGGCCGGGCACTGGATGCTGATGACGCTGGTGGACTACATGCACCATATCTTTACCATGATTCCACAGCTGGTCAATTAACGAGGACTGCCTCACCACATGCTGACGATTCATGACTCAGACCTGCAGCAATGGGTGGTACAGTTTCTCTGGCCGCTGACACGTATCCTCGGCTGCATTGCCGTGGTGCCGTTGTTTAGTCATCCCTCCATTCCCAACCGCATTAAACTCACAATCGGCTTTATCATTACGCTGGCACTGGTGCCTGGCATCCAGGTGCCTAATATTGCCGTGCTGTCATGGCAAGGCTTGTTCTCATTACTGGCGCAGTTTTTGATCGGCATCAGCATGGGCTTTGTCATGCGGCTCATGTTCACTGCCGTTGAGCTGGCTGGCTTTATGATGGGGATGAGCATGGGGCTGGGCTTTGCCAGCTTTTATGACCCGCATACCGAAGGGCAAACCATCGCCGTCGCCCAGATGCTGACCATGCTGACCTTGATGGTATTTATGAGCCTGGACGGGCACTTGATTGTCATTGCGGTGATGATGCAGAGTTTTGAAACCATGCCGATAGGCATGACGCACTGGCAACTGAATAGCCAGGCGATTGCAAGCATTGGAGGTCATATTTTCTCGCAAGGCTTGCTGATGTCTTTGCCCGTGATTGCCAGTCTGCTGATTACCAACATGGCGCTGGGCGTATTAACCAAAGCTGCCCCTCAACTCAACCTGTTTGCCATGGGCTTTCCAATCACCATCGCGGTCGGGTTTATCATGATTTTGCTCGGATTACCTTCCCTGATTCATCCGGTCGAGGACTGGATGATCGATGCGCAGCAATACATGCTGCAAGTGCTGCATTAGTCTCACTGATTTACCAATCGCGCTTTAGACGAATTGTTTGGATTGATCCATGAAAAAGCCGATCGCTGGTAAGCGATCGGCTAAAAATCAGTGCGATACCGGTCTGAATTAAATAAACTGGAACAGTGACAATTTAGAGGTCGAAACAAACGACTTCTGAGCGGCTTCCATAATGGTATTCTTTTTAGCCAGGTCAGACAGTGCTTGCGTGTAGTCCAGGTCTTGCAAGTCGGAAAGTACCTTAGAGTATTGCAGGGATATATCATCGCCTGTGTCATCCAGAATCTGGATTTCATTGAGTTGGCTACCAATTTGCGCTCTGGTATCAAGAATGCTGTCCAGGGATTTGTCTGTATTCTGCAGAGCAGTTGCCAGGCCATTGGTGAAGTTGGTGCGCGATGTTGCATCAGTAATCGGTGTATTGAGCAACGTAATTGCCTGTTGCATGTTGGCAAATAAATTATTGCCATTGGCATTGAACACGCTATCACCTGTAAACGTGGTCGGCATGGTCCGGTTATCGTCAATCTGCAAATTCATGCGCGAGGTCTCCCCCTGGAAAACACCCGCACTGGTAAATGCCGCCTTATCTGTAGTAAATCCTGAGTAGATAAAATTACCCATGGAGTCTTTGGCGTTGGCCAGACTGATCAGGCTATCCAGGCGGCCTTGCAACTCAGTCGCAATACTTTGGCGCTGTGAATCGTTATAGGTGGCGTTACCCGCGGCCGTCAGTGAACTCTTGATATTCAACACCAGGTCAGTCACGGACGATAAATTGGTTTCATAGTTTTCGAGCATGCTGCTGGCCGTTTTTCGCGTCTCAGCAAAAGTGTCCTTCATGCTCTTGTTATTGTTGATCTCGATAATCCTGGCAGAGGCAACCGGGTCATCCGCTGGCGAGCGGACTTTCTTGCCTGAAGAAATTTTTTCATTCAGATCATTCACGTCACTTTGTAGGCCCATGAGGCGGTTGGTGCCATTGGCATAGATCGTATTTGTACTTAATCTCATAGTGACATCCTTACTCGATGTGATTTACCCAGTTCTGAATTTATCTGCCCAGACTTAGCAGGGTATCGAACATATTACTGGCGATTTGCATCATTTTGCCTGCCGCTTGATACGCTTGCTGATAGCGTAGCAGGTTGGCAGCCTCTTCATCCAGGTTGACCCCTGATTGTGACTGCATGGCCGAGGTGGCATTATCCAGCGCAGTTTTGTCGGCCTGGTTAATGATGCTCATCTGGTTGGCTTTAATCCCCACCGCACTGGTGGTGAGGGCATAAGCCTGTGCAAAGGTTCTGTTGGTAGAGCTGGCATTCACCCTGACGAAGTTCTGATTCTGTAAATCAGCCAGTTTTAGCGCATTGGTGTTGTCGCTTTCCCCTTTAGAAGGGTTGTCGGCCAATGCCAGCTTTTCCACATCCGTTACCGCCAGGGTCAATCCGCTGGCAGCATACTGGGTAGGCTTAATCAGGTAAGAGTCGCCATTGGTCGGTGAACTGGTATTTGTGTTGATGGTGATGCCATCCTGATTGAATGGCAAGGTTACATTTGTCCAGACGTACTTATCATTTTGGCGCGTGATATTGTACTGACCATTCACATACTCCAGGGTGTAGTTACTGCTGGTCAGTTGTGAAGGATCCGTGATCGCGACAGAGGCCTGTTTGCTCTGGTCAGTATTATTGCGGTTGCTGATCGCGACCGGGCCAGCAATATTAAACATATTCTGGCCAACGGTACCGGTCAGGTCTGTGCCCTGTTTGTGCTGGTTGTTAAACGCCGTGGCAAAGGTAATCGCCAGTTGTCCCAGCTGGTTTTGTACCGTGTCTAGCGTTTCATCCCTGAATTGCAATGCGCCGCCCAATGCGCCGCCCGTCAGAGAGCCGCTTATGGGTTTAGGCGAGCCAGAAGCACCATAACCGACTTCAAGTCGGGTGCTATCCGTGTCATTGGGTACCGCATACAGGTCTTGGGATTGATTGCCCAGTACAATCGGGATGCCATTGCCGATGGAAACGTTGTAAGTGTTATCTTGCTGTGGCAGGACTGTCGTTTTGATCTGTTCACTGATTTTTGCGACGAGCAAGTCACGCTGGTCCATCAGGTCATTGGGCGGATTACCAGTTGAACTAAACGCTTGCTTGATTTTTTCATTCAGATCCGCAATAGAGCTGGCATAGCTGTTAATGGTTGCCACACTGGTTGAAACTTGCGTATTGATATTGGAACGCATTTCATCCAGACGCGAATTGACTGCGGTAAAGCGGCTCACCAAGGATTGCGCATTGGAAATGACCGTTTGCCGGGTGGCAATATCCGAAGGGTTCGCAGCCGCTGCGCTGACAGATCTGAAAAAGTTGGTCATCACCGCGCTCACGCCGGCTTTGTCATCAGACAGCAGGCTATTAACTTCATTAATGCCTTGTAAATATACCGAGCTTGAACTTTGGTTACTGGTTGTATTAATCACTTGTTTGGCCAGCACGTCATCGTAGGAGCGCACGATGGTCCCAACCTCGGCGCCTTGACCAAGGTAACCGTTACCAAAACTTTGTGCGGCTGCTGCCTTTTGAACAATAGACTGCCTGTTGTATCCAGGCGTGGATGCATTGGCAATGTTATGTCCCGTGGTTGCAATGCCTAGCTGAGCGACGGTCAGCGCACTTTTCCCAACGTTTAATACATTCATATGCTATAGACCTTTCGGGCAAGCGGATGGATGACCGCTTAAAAACGGTCATCAACATCACGATTAAGTTGCCTAACGGCAATGTTTTCAAATACTTTAATTTCAACTTCGCAAATGATTAATCACTTGCGTCAGTTTTTTGCCATATTGCGGATCAGTCGCATAGCCTGCACGCTGCAGCGCATGGGCATAAGCGCTGGCATCATGCGTGTTATTCATGGCTTGTTGATAGCGCGGATTTTGCGAAATCATTTTGGCGTAATCCTTGAATGCATCACTGTAGCTGTCGTAGGCACGGAATTTTTCCACTTTGGTTTGCTTGACGCCATTCATGTACTCGGTGGTGGTACTACTGACGACTTTGCCTTTCCAGCTGGCATCAGCCTTGATGCCGAACAGGTTATGGCTGTTGACGCCATTCTCTGTTTTAATTTCATGTTTACCCCAGCCGCTTTCCAGTGCAGCCTGGCCGATCATGAATTTGGCCGGAATGCCAGATGCGTTACTGGCTGCCTGCGCATGTGGCAGCATGCTTTGAATGAATTGCTGGGTTTTGCCAGCGACTTCACGCATCGCGGTCGCCAACGGCGCCTGGGGCAGGGTAAAGCCTTGCACATTGGCTTGTGTTTCTTCAATCAAAGGCGGCAATTCCGGGATGCCACGTGCCCAGGCGGTATCGCTGGCTGGCGCTGTGGACTGAGTATCAGCAGCTTCCCATTGTTGATACGCTTCACGGATTTTTTGTGTTGCTTGTGCCAGCACGGCTTGGGCATGGGTGGGGACTGCGCTCTGCACCGTTGCACTGCTGAGTTTGTCAGTGGCTTTATTCGCCTTGCCCGATTCGTTACCGCTTGCGGGTGTGTTGGTATCCACGGGATGTCCGTTGAGTTTACTCAATTGCCTGACCAACACATCAGTGAGACCCAGGCCTTTCTGGCTCAAATGGGTACTCAATTGTTGATCAAGCATGCCGGTAAACATTTTGCTTTGTTCGTTATCGGCAAAGCCTTCTTGCGGGACGGTATCGCGCATGCTTTTGAGCATCATGTTCATCAAAATACCTTCAAACTGACGTGCCACTGCACGAATGGTTTCAGGCGAGTCATTTTTGGCTCGCTTGAGACTATTCAGCGCACTGCCGTCTATGGCCAGGCTATTTGGATCGACACGTGGTTGCATGAGCGCCTCCCGTTTAAATCACCTCAAGCTCGGCATTCAATGCACCGGCCGCTTTCATGGCCTGCAGAATTGCCAGCAAGTCCTGCGGCGTCGTGCCAATGGCGTTGAGTGCTTTGACCACATCTGCCAGGTTGGCCCCATTGTTGAGCTTGAGCACTTTGCCAGGCTCTTTGTTGATATTGATCTCAGACACTGCAGTAGACACCGTTTGGCCGTTAGAGAATGGGCCAGGCTGGCTGATGACCGGTGAGGTATTAATGACCACTGACAGGTTGCCATGCGAGACGGCGCAACTATCCAGCGTCACGGCCTTGTTCATGACCACGGAGCCGGTGCGTGCATTGAGAATAATTTTGGCAGGCGTTGCCGCCAGCGCTACATTAATGGTTTCGAGATTGGCTAAAAATGAGACACGGCTCATGCTCTCAGGTGGGCGAACCTGGATCACGCGGCCGCTCTCGGCTTGCGCAGTCATCGGGCCAAACTTTTTATTGATGGCTTCCACGACGTTATTGGCGGTTGAAAAATCACTTTCTTTAAGCTCAAGCCTGACAATATCCTGGCTGAGCAGGGTGTTTGGCAGCGCGCGCTCTACGGTCGCCCCTTCAGAAATCCGGCCCACGCTCAGATGGTTAATCTGGGTCTGGCTGCCATTGGCTGAAGCGCCGACCCCGCCGACCACCAGGTTTCCCTGTGCCATGGCATAAATCTGGCCGTCTGCACCTTTGAGTGGCGTCATCAGCAAGGTACCCCCCCGCAAGCTTTTGGCGTTGCCCATGGAGGAAACGGTCACATCCAGCGTTTGACCGGGTTGTGCAAAAGGGGGCAGGGCACTGGTGACCATGACGGCGGCAATATTTTTCAGCATCAGGTTGGTCCCGGGTGGAATCGTCACACCGAGCTGGTTCATCATGCTGATGATACTTTGGACGGTAAACGGGGTTTGTACTGTCATGTCGCCTGTGCCATCCAAGCCGACGACCAGGCCATAGCCAATCAGCTGGTTGCTACGCACGCCCTGGATGTTGCTGATGTCCTTGATCCGTTCTGCGTGGGCATTATCGGTGTTGACGATGGTCACGCTGAGCAATAACAGCATGCACAACAGTTCTTTTCTGTAGTCATAAAAAGACCGTAACAGGGTGCGTGCGTTGCGGGGGCGTGTTTGTTTCATCATGTGTGCCCCTTACAACGGAATCATGCTAAGAAAGAAGCGGGAAAACATCGATAGCACTTCTGCCGCATCCATTTTGCTATTGGTGCGGTATTCGATACGCGCATCAGCCACCTTGGTAGAGACCACCTGGTTACCAATGGTAATCATGTCCGGGTTGACCACGCCAGAGAAGCGCACATACTCTGTGCCTTTGTCAAAGCCGATCTGTTTTTCGCCGCTGATCACGAGATAGCCATTGGGCAGCACATCGACCACGGTTGCCGTGACAGAGCCGCTAAAGGTGTTGCTGGCATCCGCAGTCGCCTTGTCTTTGAAGGAGAGGGCAGAGCTGGCATTGAATGAAGCTTTAGGCACGTTGTGACCAAATAAACCGGTGACACCAGCCGTAGTTGCACCGTCTTTGGTTTGTTCATTGTCAGTGGCTTTGTTGGCGGTGGTGTTCTCTGTAATCAGCACGGTGACCATGTCGCCGACATAGCGTGGACGACGATCCTCAAACAGTGGACGGTAGGCGCCGCTGTTAAAAATAGCCCCTTCGCTGCGCGTATCCGGGCGGGCCGCCGCAACGCGAGGTGTTTCAGGCTTTTGAACAATCGTAGACGGCGTGATGGAACAGCCATTCAGTAATTGGGAGAATGCCAGACAAAGTAATAAGCTCATGATCGTTCTATTCATCATTTGAATGCCCCTCAACCAGGGATTAAAGCTGCGCTAGTTTTTGCAGCATCTGATCCGAGGTCGTGATTGCTTTGCTATTAATTTCATAAGCGCGCTGCGTCTGAATCATGCTCACCAGTTCTTCCACCACATTGACGTTGGACGTTTCAACATAGCCAGAATTCAACAGCCCCGCGCCATTAGTGCCCGGTGTGTTCACACCAGGGTTACCAGAGGCCGTGGTTTCGACATACAGGTTTTCGCCTTTGCCCTGCAAGCCGGCCGGGTTAATAAATGTTGCCAGCTGGATCTGTCCAATCTGTGTAGTGGCGGTAGAACCTGGAGTGGTGATCGAGACCACGCCATCACGGCCTATGGTCAGGCTTTGCGCATTGGCCGGAATACTGATTGCCGGTTGTACAGGATAGCCGCTAGCGGTGACCAGCTGGCCCTGGCTGTCAACCTGGAAAGAGCCGTCACGGGTATAAGCGGTGGTGCCATCTGGCAGCAAAATCTGGAAGAAGCCTTGACCCTGGATCGCGACATCCTTGTCGTTACCTGTTTGCTGCAGGTTGCCTTGGGTGAAAATACGCTCAGTCGCGACCGGTTTGACCCCGGTACCCAACTGCAAGCCGCTGGGTGACTGACTTTGCTGAGAAGTCTGGGCGCCGACCTGGCGCAGGTTTTGGTATAACAGGTCTTCAAATACGGCACGCGATTTTTTAAAGCCACTGGTACTGACGTTGGCCAGGTTGTTTGAAATCACGTCCATCTGCATTTGCTGTGCATCCAGACCGGTTTTGGAAATCCATAATGAGCGTATCATCGTTCACTCCTTGGGCATTGAGCCATGTTCATAGTGTCATCTTAGTCCTGGCCTTAGCCATTCAAACCAAAGAGTTGATCAGCTTTTCCGGCGTTGTTTTGGGCGTTATCAAGCATTTTCATTTGCATCTCAAACTGGCGCGCCAAGCTGATCATGTTGACCATGGTATCGACGACATTCACGTTACTACTTTCCAATGCACCACCGACCACCGTGACATTGGCATCTGCCGGTGCCGGTTGTCCATTCGAAGTCACAAACAAGCCATCTGCAGCCCGTTTCAGACTGGATTCTGGCGGGTTTGCCAGTTTGATACGGCCGATAATATTGGTTGCACCGGGCGCCGTCAGATTGTTCACGCTGGAGACCGTGCCGTCCTTGGCAATCGTCACCGAGACATCCGGTGGAATGCTGATCGGACCACCATCGCCCATCACATTCAAGCCGGATTCGGTTTGCAACTGCCCATTCTGGTTAATCTTGAGTGAACCGTTACGCGTATAGCCCTCAGAGCCATCGGCGCGCTGGACGGCAATCCAGCCTTCGCCTTGCACGGCAATGTCCAGATCACGTCCGGTTTGCTGAATGCTGCCTGCGGCATAATTGGTACCCATGGTGGCGTCAACCACAAAGGCGCGGGTTGGCAGGCCATCTCCTAAAATGGGCACCGCCCGGAAGCTGTCTATCTGCGCTTTGAAGCCTGTTGTCGTTGCGTTGGCCAGGTTGTGTGCAGTGGTAGCCTGTTGCTCCAGGATATGTTTGGCGCCGGTCATGGCGGTATAAATCAGACGGTCCATTGCGACTCCTTCAATCAGTCAACATTCAGCGTTTAACGACTCAATTAACGCATGTTCACCAGTGTTTGCAGCACCTGGTCTTGCGTTTTAATGGTTTGTGAGTTGGCCTGGTAAACGCGCTGCGCCATAATCATGTTCACCAGTTCTGCAGTCAGGTCGACGTTGGAGTCTTCCACTGCCGAAGATTGCAATACCCCCAGCGTGCTGCTGCCTGGTGCGCCAATCAAGGCTTCGCCTGAATCGAACGAGGATTGCCACTGATTGCCGCCCAGCGAGCGCAAGCCGTTAGGGTTGACAAAGTTGGCCAAAACCACACGGCCCAGCGCCTGTGATTGACCATTACTGTAACGTCCCACAATAATGCCGTCGCTACCGATGCTGAAGTTGGCAATCCGGCCAGAGGTGTAGCCGTCCTGGGCTAACTTGTTCACACTGAAGCCAGAGCCATATTGCGTACTGGCGGTGTAATCCAGTTTGAGGTTGACGGCAGCTGCACCGCTTGAAGGTGTAAAGCTGACATTCAGGGCTGTAGAGTTGGTGGTGTCATACGCGCCAGAGGTCGTGAATTTAATCGTGCCTGTTGCTGTATATGGATCTGAAGCATTCGCTTTCGGTGGGACCACACTGCCGTCAGCAGTGGTATATGTTTGCCAGGTGTTTGCAGCGGTTTTGACAAAGTAATTCTGCACCGTATGGCTATTGCCCAAGGCATCATACACGGTAATCGAAGTCGAGTTGGTGTAGGTAGTGGCATCAGAAGGATTAAATGGTTTAACCGATTGATCGATGACTGGGCTATCCGAGTTCAGATTGAGCTTGCCGGTGACCTGGGTGGATGTTTTTGGGGGCAGGTCGCTGGTGTTAATTTGAATATCTACTGGTGAGGAGCCTTCCAGGTTGTCAGCACTGTTGCCTCTGAGGCGTTTGCCTTCACTATTCACAATATAACCATCTTTATCCATCTCAAACTGGCCGTTACGCGTGTAGGTGACGACACCGTTCTGGCTCATAATGAAAAAGCCATTGCCATTGATGGCTACATCCAGTGTATTGTTGGTATTGGTGATGTTGCCTTGCGTGAACTCCTGCGAGACCTTGGCCAGCTTGGTACCAATCCCGATTTGTGTGGCGCCCCCGCCGTTCAATGAGGCGGCATACACATCAGAAAATTTGGAGGTTGATTGCTTAAAACCCACAGTGTTGGCGTTGGCGACGTTGTTGCCAATCACAGACAATTGTTGAGAGGTGGCATTTAAACCGCTAAGACCTTGTTGAAAACTCATGCTATTTCTCCTTGCGTAAGATTACATTCTGTGGGGCTTTAGAATACTTCCAGAACATCGGCCAGTGCCACGTCCTTGCCTGTACTCAAATTCAGTCTGGACGAGCCGTTCATTTGTGAAACACTTTGCACCTGGGCCAGGCTTAATGCGGTGCTGGTTGTTTTTGCATCCCCCAGTGTTGCGGTCGTTTCAAAGGTATAAGTGCCAGTCGGTGCCGGTTGCCCGCTCGCGTCTTTTCCATCCCAGGACAGGGCGTTGATGCCGGTGGCCTGCTTGCCTAGCGTCAGTGTTTGAATGACGGTGCCTGCGCCATTTTTAATGGTGACGGTCAGGTTGTCGGCTCCGTTCGGGATGTTGACACCGAACAGTGCGCCTTTTTCACCCAGCTCCATGGTATTGCCGGCAGACAATATATTTCGGCCTATCATGCTGGTCGCCTGGTAGGACTGGCCCATCTGCACGTTGTTGATGAGGCTGGTCATGGAGTCATTCAGTTTGTTGATCCCGGTTACCGTGTTCAGTTGCGCCATCTGGCTAGTCACCTGGGCATTGTCCATCGGGTTGAGCGGGTCCTGGTTTTTCATTTGCGTCACCAGAAGCTTCATGAACCTATCTTGGGCATCATCGGTACTGGTTGTATTTGATGAGCGATTGTTCACTGTATTGAGCAAGTCTTGAGGGACCTGATTGTTAGTATTCACCGTGGTCATATGAGATTCCTTTCTGCAGGTTATTGACCAATATTGAGTGTTTTAAGCAACATGGTCTTGGCCGCATTCATGGTTTCCACGTTGTTTTGATAAGCTCGGGAGGCAGAGATCATGTTCACCATCTCTTCAGTAACGTTGACGTTAGGCATGGTGATATAGCCTTCACTGTTGGCCATCGGATGTTTGGGGTCGTAGACCACTTTGCCGGGGCGGTTATCTTCAATCACCCCGTCAACCGCAACCGTGCTAGCGTTTTGATTCGCCGCATCTTGTACGGCCTTGAACACGACCTGTTTGGCCTGATAGGGTTTGCCGTCAGAGCTGACCACGCTGTCCGCGTTGGCCAGGTTACTGGCTACGGTATTCAGACGCATGGATTGTGCGCTCATCGCAGAGCCGGAAATCTTGAATACATTAAACAAAGACATGTCAGTACTCCTTACTCAATTACTGGCCATTGATTGCGGTCAGCATTTTTTTGATCTGGCCGGTGATCATGGTTAAGCTTGCTTCATAACGGATGCCGTTATCGACATAGGCATTACGTTCTGCATCCATGTCTACCGTATTGCCGTCTACAGAGGCTTGCGTCACGGTACGGAACAATGGATCACCCGGGCTTGCGTAGCCTTGATTCGGCTGACCTTGCATGTGGCCCGAGTCGGTTTTTTGCAAACCACCTGTTGCTGTACCCGTGCTACTGGCTGGATGCATGGCGGCCTGCATGGCGGTTTTAAAGTCGATATCGCGTGCCTTGTATTGCGGTGTATCCGCATTGGCGATATTGGATGCCAACAGCTCTTGACGTTCATTGCGTACACGCAATGCCGTCTGATGAAAATTCAGTGCGGCGTCTAATTTGTTGATCATCATTGATTCCTTTCACTTGCCTGAATCTCTGGCTTTAATCTTTGGTTAGCGATTGTTGTAGCCTCGTCGCCAAAACACCTTTATTCAAAAATATCCTAAAGGTTTGCCAGACACTGCCGTTAATCCTGATAACTCGTTACCTCTTATTGCTCGAGTCACTTTTACTAGCTATGCCTAGTGTACGCCGCACATTTATGAACAATTTCTGAATTAAATGCGGTAAATCCCCTTTATTTGAGCATTTAGCGCCAGCGGTTGTGCGTAGAATGAATGCTCATGAAACCTCGTCTGCTTACAATTTTTTGTGCAATGCTGATTGCCCTGACCGGGTTCTTCAGTCATTTACTGCACGCAGCTGACCGTACAGCGACAAGCGCTACGCTGGTCAATCAGCGTGTCGCTGAGCCGGCGGTCGCAGACATGCACAGCCGCGTGTATCAAACCGCTGTGCAATATGTGCAGAGCCAGACGCAAGGTTATCCAGGCAAAGTCAATGTCGACATTCAGCCACTAGACAGCCGTGTTCGTATTGCTGCCTGCGACATGATGGAAGGATTTACCGTACCAGGCTCACGGTTGTGGGGTAAAACACATATAGGTGTCCGTTGCCTGCAAGCCGAGACCAAGTTGTGGACGCTGTATGTGCAGGCAGACGTGCAAGTGTGGGCTGAATATGCAGTGACGGCAGTGCCAGTCAGTCAGGGTGCACTACTCAGCCCGAACGATGTGGTGTTGCAATCAGGGGATTTAAGCAAGCTACCGGCTGGCATTATCACGGACTTGTCCATGCTCGAAGGCAAACAAGCCGCCTTGAATATGCCGCTGGGCACGGTGTTGCGCCCAGAGCTGCTCAAGTCCAGACCTGTGATCATGCAGGGTCAGACTGTACAGTTAAATAGCCGTGGCGAAGGATTTGTGGTCAGTGCCGATGGGACTGCACTGCAAACAGCCAATGCCGGGCAGGTGGTGGATGTCAAAGTCAGTAGCGGCCAGGTGATTAAAGGGGTTGCACTGTCGAGTGGAAAAGTCGATGTAAGATATTAGGCAGACTCACCACGACAAACATGAAAAAATACTTCTCGATCAGAATCTTGAGATAAAAACTATATTAACAACTAAAGTTCGCTTAAACTATGCCGATAGAACTGTTAATCAATGAGGGTTTAGTCACCCGACAAACTCAGACATCAAGGCAGAGGGATAGCATGAATATTTCAGATTCGATCAAGAAACTTGGGATTGGTGTAGATAAACCAGTATTAGATAAAGGTACCAGCAGCAAAAGTACCGAAAAAACAAGCACATCGGCAACGCCAGCCAGCAAAGACAACGTGACATTGTCCGCGGCATCGGTGCAGATGCAGTCCATAGAAGCGGGGATCGCCTCGTCAGAGGTGTTTGATACGCACAAAGTGGACGAAATTAAAAGTGCTATTGCGCGTGGAGACTTTACTGTCGACACGGGTAAAGTGGCTGACGGCTTATTGCAAACCGTTAAGGACTTGATACATTCGAAAAAAGGATGATGTTTATGACAACTGCAAATCGCAACGCTATCCCTGAGATCAGTTTTGAAGCGGATGCCAATCTGGTTGAAGCGCTCATTGAAGATTTGCAGAATGAACAAAAAGCCTTGGTCAAAGCTGACCTGGATACCATAGAACGGATTATTGATCAGCGTGTAGAGTTACTACAGGCGCTGGGTGAAGCCGCAAAACAGCGTTACGCTGCCTTGTCGGCGGCCGGCTTCGAAGCCAATGAAAAAGGCATGGCTAAATGGCTGGAGTTAGGACATGGCAAAGTGATGGATACGGCATGGATGGAGTTCCAGAAAAAACTGGCGCAGGCAAAAGAGCTTAACCGCATCAACGGCATCCTGATCAACAAGCATTTTCAACGCAACCAGGAAAAGCTGGATGCGATTCAAGGCAAAGCAACCAATGCCACGCAGTTCTATGGCAAAAATGGCCAAACTCACGGTGCCCACAGCTCTCGCACCAGTTTTGCGGTATAACTCGCATTAAAATCAAACGATCACAACCGTAAATGGCAATTCATCATTGCCACTTTCAAGCTTGAGCGTTGCTTACTGGCTTTCCAGCCATTCCCAGCGCTCCAGTTTCTGCAAGATTAACGCTTCAATTTCATCCAGTCTCTCTTGTCGTTGCTTGACCTGCTCAGGCGCTTGCTTGTAAATGTCCCCTTGTGCAAACTGTGCCTGGATATCAGCTTGCTCTTGCTCTAATTGTTCAATTTCTGCAGGCAGCGCTTCAAGCTCACGCTGCTCCTTAAAGCTCAACTTTTTTCGGGTTGAGGTGTTGGATGGGGCGCTCGTGCTGGCGGGGGACGAGGCTGCAGGCACCGGTTTTTCGACTGATTTATTTGCAACTTCGCGCTGCTGGCTAAAGCGTAGCCAGTCATCATAACCACCGCTAAATTCGGTGAGTTTGCCCTGGCCTTCAAAAGCAATGACTTGTGTCACCGTATTTTCCAGGAATGCCCGGTCATGACTCACCAGAAACAGGGTGCCCGCATAATCCTGCAGCAGGTTTTCCAGCAGCTCCAGCGTGTCGATATCCAGATCGTTGGTGGGTTCGTCTAGCACCAATACATTGGCCGGACGCGCAAATAATCGGGCCAGTAACAGACGATTGCGTTCACCGCCAGACAGAGATTTGACCGGGGAGCGTGCACGTTGCGGTGCAAACAGAAAGTCTTCAAGATAACCAATGACATGGGTGCGTGTTTCACCGATTTGCACATACTCCGAGCCCGGACTGATCGTGTCCATCAGCGTTGCTTCCGGGTTGAGCTGTTCGCGCATCTGGTCAAAGTAGGCCACCTGGATATTCGTCCCCAGTTGTACCTTGCCCGCGCTAGGCGCTAACTCGCCCAAGAGCAGCTTGAGCAGCGTGGATTTACCGACTCCGTTCGGGCCGAGCAGTCCGATGCGGTCCCCCCGCATGATGCGCGTACTAAAGCGATTAATCAGCACTTTGTCACCAAACGCCATGCGCACTTCTTGCAGTTCTGCAATCAGCTTGCCTGAGCGCTCGCCCGCATCCAGTTGCAAGTGCACCTGACCTTGACGATCACGGCGTGCAGCGCGGTCAAGCCGCAGTTGCTCCAGTCTTCTGACGCGGCCTTCATTGCGCGTACGCCTGGCTTCAACCCCTTTGCGGATCCAGACTTCTTCCTGCGCTAGAAACTTGTCAAATTTGGCCTGGTGTTGTGCTTCTACGGTCAGCAATTCAGCCTTTTTCAGTTGGTACTGGCTATAGTTGCCTGTAAATTCGGTTAAATGACCGCGGTCAAGTTCGACAATACGGGTAGACAGGCGGTCCAGAAAGCGACGGTCATGCGTAATCAGCATCACGCTGCCTTGATAGCCCAAGAGCAGCTCCTCCAGCCAGACGATTGCTTCCAGGTCCAGGTGGTTCGTCGGTTCATCGAGCAACAAGACATCGGGGGCTTGCACTAATGCCTGTGCCAGGGCCACGCGTTTGCGCCAGCCACCTGACAACGTTGCGATTGGGGTGTCTGCCTGTAGCCCGAGTTTGGACAACACTGACTCAATGCGGGATTGTAGCGCCCAGCCGTTTTCAGCTTCCAGGCTGTGCTGTAATACTTGCATGCGATCGAGCAAAGCTTCAGTCTCTTGCGCCTGTGACAACTGCAGTGAAAGGTCGTGATATTCTTTAAGTTGTGTCACGACATTCCCCAAGCCTTGGGCGACGGCAGTAAACACATCATGCGCTGCATCCAGCTCGGGTTCTTGCGGTACGTAGGCAATCTTGCTGCCAGGGTCGCGCCAATATTCGCCATCATCCAGTTTGATCAGTCCGGCGACCACTTTAAGCATGCTGGATTTACCGGTACCGTTACGGCCAATGATGCCGACACACTCCTTGTTATCCAGCTGAAAGTTGACTTGGTCCAGCAATGGCACATGACCAAAGGCCAGGCTGGCCTGTTTGAGTGTGATTAAAGGCATATCAGTGTATCTGTTGTGAAGGCGAGGGGAGGGTCTCTAAGGGCGCCAGAGTGGCACGTAAAGAGACAGAGGGTGCGGGCCGGGTATCTGGCTGATACTCCTCGACCCAGCGCTGCAAGTCTTGCTTGATTTGTGACTCTGGCAAATGCGGTATGGTCGCCAACCACTCGAGTAACTGCGTCAGCCAAAGGCTATCTGCACTGCGCGCTTGGGCAATCCGTAGTTTTTCATGGCTCGTCGGCAAGGTGTTTTCATCATCTGCCAGCAACTCTTCATAAAGCTTTTCACCCGGACGCAGGCCGGTAAACTCAATGCGTATTTCTTGCTCTTGCAGACCGGATAGTTTAATCATGTCGCGTGCCAGATCAATGATTTTGACCGGTGTGCCCATATCCATTACAAAGACTTCACCGCCGTTGCCCATGGTCGCTGCCTGTAATACCAGTTGCGCGGCCTCAGGGATGGACATAAAGTAGCGTGTGATCTCCGGGTGGGTAATTGTGATTGGGCCGCCGTGCGCAATTTGCTCGCGGAATTTTGGAATCACGCTGCCACTGCTTCCCAGCACGTTGCCAAAACGCACCGTGATAAAACGGGTGTGATTTTGCTTGTTTTGCAAGCCCTGACAAATGAGTTCGGCCAGACGCTTGCTGGCGCCCATGACATTGGTCGGATTCACTGCTTTATCAGTGGAGACCAGCACAAAAGTGGGCACATTAGCCGCCTGGCACGCCGCTGCAATCTGGTAGGTGCCGTAGGCATTGTTCTGCAAGGCCTCTACCACGTTAAAATGCTCCATCATAGGCACATGCTTATAAGCCCCGGCATGTAACACAACCTCCGGCTGATGATTTTGCAAGATGCGTTGTATCCTGGCCTGATTTTTCACATCGGCCACCAGATACACCAGCTCGGTATTGGTGACGGACGAACTAAATTCCTGCTGCAAGGTATACAACGCATATTCCGAGATATCCAGACAGATTAATTGTGCCGGGTGAAAACTCAGTATTTGTCTGCACAGTTCCGAGCCAATGGAGCCCGCAGCCCCCGAGACCAGCACTACCTTGTTAGCCAACATCGTACTCAAGCCATGGGTATCCAGCTGCACCACATCACGCCCCAGCAAGTCCTCGACATCAATCTTGCGAATTTGCGAGAGACTGACCCGGCCACTGATCAGGTCAGACATGGCTGGCAGGGTCAAAACTTCCATCTCGGGAGATTTTCTGGCGGCTTCCACCGCCAATCTGCGTTTCTGGTGCCGGCTACTTGGCATCGCGATCATGCAATGCTGACAGCCATAACGTGCAGCAATCGATGGAATATCTTCCAGACCACCTTCTACCTTGGTGTGCATGATTTCGCGGCCCACCAGCCTGTTCGCTGGATCTATCATGGCCACGACACGCCATTCCGGATTTTTACTGAGCTCTTTAATCAGGTTAAAAGAAGCATCTTCAACCCCGATCACAATCACAGGTTTACCTTGCAGCGCAACCGTATTAAATAAACGCCGCTCTTTCCAGGCACGGTATAAAAAACGGCTCCCGCCCATGGCCAAAATGAGCAACATAGGATTCAGGATCAGCACCGAACGCGGGATGATGATCGTTGGGTGGACCAGCAGGGCATACGCTGCGCTAAGCAAGGCAGCAAATCCTACTGCGCGCATAATCCGTTTTAAATCGGGCAGACTGGCAAACCGCCAAAGTCCTTTATAAAGACCAAAGGTATAAAAACAAATGGCATGAATAGCAAAAATCACTGGCAATGTTTGCCAGATATACTGCACAAAAGTGGAGGGTATCTGAAAGTTAAAGCGTAAAGAGAAAGCAAAGATCCATGCCGCGACCAGGACGACCGCATCATGAGCAAACGCAAAAAAAGACAAAACGCGTGTTGGTAGCCTGAGCATAGCAATCAAACAAACAATCAATGCGTGATATTATCACGCCTTAATACCTTGATCACTGTTAGCACAATAATCTTGATATCAAGACAGAGGGATTGATGTTGCAAGTAATACGCATCTAACGCCACTTTTTGTGGGATTGGAATTTCGTCCCGGCCATTCACTTGCGCCCAGCCTGTGATGCCTGGTTTCAGTGTATGAACGTTTTTTTCAGTGCGCAATGCAATCAAATCGTCCTGATTGAACAGTGCAGGGCGTGGACCGACAATAGACATGTCGCCTTTCAGCACACTCCATAATTGCGGTAACTCATCCAGGCTGGTTTTGCGGATAAAGCTTCCTACTGGCGTTAAAAATGCGTTTGGATCCGTTTGCTGATTCATTAAATGGGTGGCCATTTGTGGCGTTCCCACACGCATGGACCGGAACTTTGGCATGCTAAAAAGCTGGTTATGCTGACCAACGCGCTTGCTCCAGTACAACGCGGGTCCTGGCGATGTTACTATTATTAAAATATATGTTATCAGTAAGAGAGGGGACGCAATTAAGAGTCCTATTAAAGCAAATGTGAAGTCAATCAATCGTTTAATACACACTTTTGTTTACACTCCGAGCAATACCATCTTCAAAGCTTATTACTGGTTTCCAATTTAGGAGATTCTTGGCTTTTGAAATGTCTGCTTGATAACTATACAGAAGTCTTTCATTTAAATTTTCTTTTCCTAGAAGCTTAAACGTTAACTTTAGAATTGACGATGGGATCGGAATTAGTAAGTTTTTTCGATGAAGATGTTTTTTAATTACTGCGAGTAACTCCGTTGTCGAAACATCATGACCATCAGAGATGAGAAATGTTTCGTTGGATGCCTTAGGATGAGTGCAACAAAGCTCAATAAAATCAATTAAATTATATACGCTGATGAGGCTGCGCTTATTCTCGATATTACCGAAGGGCAATGGAACTGGAATGCTGCAAAGCTGAATCATTTTGTTGAAGTTTGCTTTGGCATTCGGCCCGTAAATTAATGGAGGCCTGATGATTGTGAAATCTGTAGCACTATCAGTCAGGACATTCTTCAACTCTTGCTCTGCCAATATTTTGGTTAGGCTATATAAATCTTGAGGGGATGGTAAATCATTTTCAATGAATGGTCTGTTTAACCCATTTCCATGTACCTTAATAGAGCTGATAAATACAAATCTTTTGATATTTAATTTTTTTGCAAGAGAGGCAACTTTTTTTGTGTATACAACATTGGCTTCTATATATTCATCACTCATTTCTTTTGTTGGGTGAGGCATAACATGGGCCTTCGCGGCGAGATGTATTAAACAGTCATATTTCCCGTCCAAGTTGCAGAGCGATGTATTGCGATCAACTAGGGTTATATTATGTTTTTTTGAGCGGAGAACATGTTGAACATGCTGACCTAAAAATCCAGTGCCGCCAGTGAGTAAGATATTCATTGATTAAAAGCTTCTTAATGTACTTTGGTGTTTAAAAGTGTGTTTTATTCTAGTTTGATTGAATAACTGGCATTGATGAATAGGTGTCATTTTTTATGAGCATTCTATGCTAAATCTCTAGAAGATGAATTTTGTCACCTCATCAACTAATAAATTGGTTTAATTCATCAAATTTTTGTTAATATCTCACCTTTAAAAGTTTTGTTGAGTTTGAAGCAAATAATGGATGTCTTATTCGTCAACCCTGATTCATCGTCTAAAGCCTATCAAGATTTAGCAAAAGTATACTCCGCTATTGAACCTCCTACTTGGGCACTGCTACTTGCAGAATCCTGTCGCTCAAAAGGATTCGGTGTTGCGATATTGGATACGGATGCTGAGAGGTTAACACTTCAGCAGTCTGTGAGTAGGATTGAAGAAGCAAATCCCCGGTTGGTTGTATTTGTTGTTTATGGGCAAAATCCGAATTCTGGAACAACCAGCATGATCGGTGCGCTCGCATTGGCGAATGAATTAAAGGCCCAGCATCCGGAGTATAAGATTTGTTTCGTTGGTTCTCATACCAGCGCACTTCCTATGGATGTGCTTTCTTATCATTGCGTCGATATCGTTTTGCTTAACGAGGGAGTGTATGCTCTACATAACCTTCTTAAGAGTAACCTTGATTCTGATCTGGAGTATGTAAAAGGTATTGGTTACAAAAAACGAGGTCCTGCCAATTTTCCTATCCCAACGTTAAATGCGCCTCAAGGGATTGTTCCTCAAGAAAGAATGGATGAAGACCTCCCTGGTTATGCGTGGGACTTGCTTCCATATAATGAAACTCCGCTGGACTTATATCGTGCTCACTTTTGGCATGCAGGATTTAACCATGATAATCGCACGCCTTTTGCCGCAATCTATACCTCATTAGGATGTAATTTTGGTTGTAATTTCTGCATGATTAATATTGTTAATCGCGTGGATAGCTCTGATGGTATTGATGCCTCACACTCTAGAGGCATGCGCTTTTGGAGTCCGGAGTGGGTTGCAAGAGAGATGAGGAAGCTTGCAAAACTGGGGGTAAAGACTCTTAGGATTAGTGATGAAATGTTCTTTCTCAATAGAAAGTACTATGAGCCTGTGTTGCAAAATGCAATTGATGAGGATTTCGGATTCAATATGTGGACCTATTCACGCGTAGATACAGTGCGTCGTGATTATCTCGATTTGTTTAAGCGTGCTGGTGTGAATTGGCTTGCGCTAGGGGTTGAAGCTGGGAATCAGATTGTAAGGCAAGAAGTTTCTAAAGGCTCTTTTAAAGAAGTGAATATTAGAGATGTTTGCAAAACCATTAATGATGCCGATATTAATATCATAAGTAATTTTATTTTTGGTTTTCCGGAGGATACATTAGAGACTATGCAGCAAACTTTAGATTTGGCTGTAGAGTTGAATTCTGAGATGGCAAATATGTATCCTTGTCAGGCATTGCCAGGAAGTCCTATGTATCACCTTGCCAAAAAAAATGGTTGGGCTTTGCCTGATTCATTTGAAGGTTATGCATTTCTATCCTATGAAAGTCAGCCATTACCGACTAAATATGTTAGTTCTGCAGATGTCTTGAGGTTTAGAGATGAGGCTTGGAAGACTTATTTCACAAATCCTACTTATTTAAATTTGGTGGAGCGTCGTTTTGGTACGCAAGAACGGCAGAATATTGAGGATATGACAAAAATACGTTTGAAACGAAAATTATTGGGCGATTAAATAATGATTGTAACAAGAACGCCATTTCGGGTCTCATTTTTTGGGGGTGGGACAGATTATCCGCCATGGTTCAGAAAAAATGGTGGCGCGGTTCTCGCAACGACAATAGATAAATATTGCTATATCAGTTGCCGCCACTTACCCCAATTCTTTGAGCACAAGCATCGGATTGTTTATTCAGTGATTGAAAGTGTTCGAGAGTTAAATGAAATAAAGCATCCTGCAGTGCGCGAAGTACTGCGTTGGGCCAATATGGAATATGGCTTGGAGATTCATCACGATGGAGATTTGCCTGCTCGATCCGGTTTGGGGTCAAGCTCAGCCTTTACAGTGGGTTTGATCAATGCTTTGGCTGCGCTAGATGGCCGGATTGTCAGTAAGTCCCAATTGGCTGCGGATGCCATTCATATAGAGCAGGATATAATTCAGGAAAATGTTGGTTCTCAAGACCAAATTTCAGCAGCTTATGGTGGTTTCAATAAGATTGTATTTAATGCAGATGATAGTTTTGATGTTGAGCCAATTATTTTGGGGCATGACAGGAAAGTGGCACTTGAGTCGCATTTGATGCTTTTTTTTACTGGATTGTCACGTATTGCCTCTGAGGTCGCTGGGTCCAAAATCGCTAACTTAAGTCAGCGTGAGTCAGAGCTGAATCGCATGCATGAGATGGTGGATGAAGCTATTGGGATTCTGCAAAATCAGCATCATCCTATTGAAGACTTCGGTTGTTTGCTTGATCAAAGTTGGCAATTAAAACGTTCTTTGTCGGATAAAGTATCCAATAACGAGATCGACGAGCTATACGCAAAGGCCATGCGAGCTGGCGCAATTGGTGGCAAGCTATTAGGTGCTGGTGGTGGTGGATTTCTTCTTCTCTTCGTTAAGCCTGAATTGCAAGCAGCTGTCAAGTCTGCACTTGGTCATTTGGTCTACGTTCCATTCAAGTTTGATAACTCAGGAAGTAGAGTTGTACTTTACCAACCAAATGGATTATAACATTGGAAAAACACGAAAAAATATTTGTTGCTGGACATACGGGGCTGATTGGCTCAGCCTTGTGTAGACGGCTTAAAAGCCAGGGCTACCATAATTTGTTGTGCGTGACGCATCAAGATCTTGATCTGACCGATGCCAAAGCCACGCAGCAATTTTTTAATGAGCATCGGCCGGAGTACGTGGTGCTTGCTGCAGGGCGGGTAGGTGGCATCGTTGAGAATAAAACTTTCCCTGCAGACTTTATTAACGAGAATCTTTATATACAGCTGAATGTGTTGCGGTCTGCACATTCAGTCGGGGTCAAACGGCTGATTTTGTTTGGCTCTTCTTGCATGTATCCAAGAGTTTGTGACCAGCCTATGGCTGAAGATGTCCTGCTTACGGGTAAGCCTGAGCCGACCAGTTCTGCTTACGCCCTTTCCAAGCTTGCCGGTCTTGAGTTGTGTGCGGCTTACAATCGCCAATATGGTGGTCAGCGTTTTGTTTCTTTGATTCCCAATAGTGCGTATGGCCAGAATGATAATTTTGACCCGAAATCAGGTCATGTTTTATCTGCATTGATTAATCGTTTCCATGAGGCAAAAGTCAGTGGTGTTGATAAAGTGACCTTGTGGGGAACAGGTTCGCCAAGGCGGGAGTTTGTTTTTTCTGACGACATTGCGGATGCTTGCATTTTTATTTTTGAGAATGAAAGCTTGCCTATTGATACGCCAGTGAATATTGGCGTGGGTGAGGATTATTCCATCAAAGAGCTCGCCCATCACATTGCAGCGATTACTGGCTATCATGGCGAGATTAACTGGGATACCTCAAAACCGGATGGCGCACCAAGGAAGTTGTTAGATAGTCGTCGAATAAACGATTATGGATGGCAAGCCAATGTTAAATTGAACGAAGGATTGAAGACCACCTATGAATGGTACCTTGCCAATATTGTCCGTTGAGGATTTGCGCATAAAGTCGCGCTGGGTTTGGGAGGAAACGCTAAAAATTCATCGGCGTTCTCCTGAAACGCGTGTTGCATCTTCATTGTCCCCCATTGAAATGCTTGTCACGCTTTATTACGGCGGTTTTTTACGCCAAACACCGGCTAATCCCCGTCAGCCTGAACGAGATCGCTGCATTATTAGCAAAGGTCATGGGTCTCTTTGCATGTATCCAATGCTGGCAGATTTAGGCTATTTTTCATCTGATGAATTGAACCGCGTGTGTCAGGAGGGTAGCTTTCTTGGAGGTATCCCTGATCCTGTCATTCCTGGGTATGAGACCGTCAATGGCTCTTTGGGCCATGGTGTGGGTGTTGGTTCTGGCATGGCACTCGCGCTTAAAAAGCGAGGTGCGGACCAGCAGGTTTATGTATTGACCGGCGACGGCGAACTGCATGAAGGCTCCAATTGGGAGGCCTTTATGTTTGCTGCACAGCATGGTCTGGATAATCTCACGGTTTTGATTGATAACAATCATATCAGTATGCTGGGGCACACCGATGAAATCGTCTCGCATTTGGATTTGGCAAGAAAGTTGGAAGCTTTTGGCTGGGTGGTGTTCCAGGTTGCTGATGGACATGACGTTAGTGAAATTTTTAATGTAATGACCAGTGCAAAAGTTGCCAAAGAGAGAAAACCCAAAGTGATTATTTGTAATACCTGCAAGGGTAACCGTGTCCCTGGTCTTGCTAATACCTCCTTATCCCATATTACTGCCATTAAGCCGGAGTTGATTGATCAGTTGCTGGAGGCTGGGCTATGAGTTCAACTGCCATGATTGCTCCAAAGGCGATGCGGGATACATTTTTACTTTCGGTCTATGAGGTTATGCTCAAAGATCCAGATGTGTTTTTTGTTTCTGCTGATTTTGGTTCCCCGGTGCTGGACAAGATTCGGGCCGACTGTGCGGAACGCTTTGTAAACGTCGGGATTGCCGAGCAAAACCTGATTAATGTCTCTGCCGGATTAGCTCTGGAGGGCTTTAAGGTATTTGCCTATGCAATTGCGCCATTTATTACAATGCGATGTTTCGAGCAGATACGGGTTAATTTGGGGTTGCTGTCTGAGGTGAGGCCTATGAATGTCAGCCTGGTCGGTGTAGGGGCTGGGTATAGCTATGTGGTTTCCGGGCCCACGCATCAATGTTATGAAGATATTACCTTAATGCGCGCTATCCCCAATATGCATGTCATGTCCCCGGCTGATCAGATTGCAGCGTCCAGATTGCCAGAAAAGTGTTTGCAAAATAACGGCCCCAAGTATATTCGGCTGGATGCCCAAGTGCTACCGGTTCTGTATTCGGACGCCATTTTTGATTTGTCACAAGGCTTCTTTGAGCATCAGTCTGGTCATGACGTTTGTTTGCTGGCGACTGGCTACATGGTACATACAGCTTTAAAAGTGGCGCATAAGCTTCAAGCGCAAGGTGTTTCAGTGGGTGTTGTAGATTTGCTCGACTTGAGTCGATTCAGTGAAGAGAAACTTGCTCGATTGCTATCATCCTATCAGGCGACCGTCACGATGGAGGAGGGATTTTCTGCACGTGGCGGGCTGGATGCTATGATGTTTGATTTTATTGCCAGACATCATCTCAAGACCCGGATGTGCAATATTGGCGTGACTGGCACCTATCGGTTTGAAATTGGTGAGCGCCAAACGTTGCACGAACAAGTGGGTATCGGTGTACAGGCTGTGACAAGCAAGGTCAGTGATTTTTTGAAAAGTATTTAATAAGAAAGAACCAAATAATGAAATTCCCGCTAATGCGAAACAATATTTTGCGTGAAGATTTGGATGCTGTGATTGAGCATCTCAAACAAGACGATCCTATTTTGACCAATGGACCAAAAGTCAGAGAGTTTGAGGCTGAGTGGTCCAAGTGGTTAGGTGTCAAATACAGTGTCTTTCTGAATTCAGGAGCTTCTGCAAATCTGTTATCGATGGCAGTCTTAAAAATACGCCACCCTGAAGGTGGTGAGGTCATTGTTCCACCCTTGACCTGGATTTCTGATGTAGCTTCGGTGCTGCAAAACGGCTTCACGCCTGTATTTGTGGATATTGATTCGCGTACCCTGGGGATGGATACCAAGCAAATTTTGGAAAAAATCACGGATAAGACTCGCGCGGTATTTTTGAGCCATATACAAGGCTTTAATGCCTTGACTGACGAACTGATTGAGGTGCTTGCGCAACGCAATATTCCGATTATTGAGGATGTCTGCGAGTCACATGGTGCTGCGCACAAGGGTAAAAAAGCCGGTAGTATAGGCTGGATGTCCAATTTCTCTTTTTACTATGCGCACCATATGAGTACGATTGAAGGTGGCATGGTATGTACCAATGACCCTGAAGTCTATCAACAGGTACGCATGTTACGCTCTCATGGCATGGTTCGCGAGGCAAATGACCCAGCGGTAAAGGCTGAATATCTGGAAAAGTTCCCGGAATTAAACCCAGACTTCATTTTCGCCTATCCAGCTTACAATGTCCGCAACACTGAGATTGGTGGCATCCTGGGTTTAAAACAATTAAAGAGACTCGATGCAGTGGTAGCGCGTCGTACGCATAATTTGAAGCGCTTCCTCAATAAACTGGATGGTACAAAGTATCAAACCGATTTTGAATTGGACGGCAGCAGTAATTATGCGTTTAATTTGATCCTGAAAGAGCCGGATCATGCTCTGGTTGAGCGTTTGATGAGCAAGCTGCGTGAAGAAGGCGTTGAGTTTAGACGCGGCAGTGCCGGTGGTGGCAATCAGGTCAGACAGCCTTATTTGAGAGGTATTGTTGCTGAGAATGCCTACCGGGACTTCCCGGTCACAGACCATATCCATTTCTTTGGATTTTACATCGGTAATTTCCCGGATTTGCAAGATCACGAAATTGACCAAATTTGCTCCATTATTAACGCAGCCTAAATATGCTGGAAGCAATTATTCTTGCAGGTGGATTAGGGACAAGGTTGCGCGCCACTGTTCCTGATTTGCCAAAGCCGATGGCTCCGATTAATGGCAAGCCCTTTCTCGAGCATCAGATGGATTACTGGATTCAACAAGGAGTATCGAGGTTCATTATTTCTGTGGGCTATATGCGAGAAAAAATCATCTCGCATTTTGCTGATGCGTATCGTGGGGTACCTGTCGTGTACGCGGAAGAGCTCGAGCCACTTGGGACGGGTGGTGGGTTGTTGCTTGCGTATCAGAAGCTGATTGGGGAGCAAGACTTCATTGTGATGAATGGCGATACTTTCTTCGAAGTGAGTTTAGATGCATTGCAGTCCTTTCATCAATTCAAGGCTGCAAGTATCACTCTTGCACTGTTTAATGTCAGTCGCAATGATCGCTATATGGGGATTGCACTGAGCGATGATGGTGATATTCAACAGTTCAAAGTTACGCCAGACTTGAGCCAGTTGGCAAACGGCGGCGTTTACATCATGCGTAGGGATGCACTCAAGGATTTGCCATGGCAACCAGGGGCAAAGCTTTCGCTGGAAGATGATTTATTTCAATATATTCGGCAGTCCAATCATCAAATCAGTGGTTTGGTGTCGGAGGGTCGTTTTATCGATATTGGTGTACCTGAAGATTATCAGCGTGCAGCCATCATGTTGATTTAGTGGACGTCATATGAATTACAGACAGGTATTAAAAGATAATCTGCAAGCAAGTATTGCTGCTAAACAGGCTTTTTTGGATAACCACCATCAGCAGGAGGTGTTCCAGGCAGCTGTTGCAATGCTTGTGGACGCTTATCGTAAGGGTGGGCGTATTTACATTGCTGGTAACGGCGGTTCTGCCGCAGATGCACAGCATATTGCGGCGGAGTTTGTGAGTAAGCTTGCAAAAGACCGGGCTCCATTGGCTGCAGAAGCGCTCACTGTCGACAGCTCGATTCTGACTGCTATTGGTAATGACTATGGTTACGATGAGGTCTTTGCCAGACAAGTCGCCGGCAAAATGCGCGAGCATGATGTGTTCTTGGGAATCACCACTTCTGGAAACTCAAAAAACATTGTCAGGGCATTGGAGGAGTGTCGCAAACAGCAACTCAAAAGTATTGTTTTTACTGGGCATGATGGAGGCAAGGTAAAAGCCCTGGCTGACTATTGTGTGATTGCCAGTGGTGGCGAAACTGCTACGATTCAAGAGATCCATATTGTGTTAGGCCATACACTCTGCGGTTGTGTAGAAGCCGAGTTATTTAAATAATTATTAATTTTTAGGAACGCAAGTCATATGTCTTACAATATTTTAGTCACGGGTGGTGCAGGTTATCTAGGTTCTACCATGGTGCCAGCACTACTGGAGGCTGGTCACAAAGTCACTGTTGTAGATAACTTCATGTATGGTCAAAGTAGCCTGAACCATGTTTGTTATCACCCGAACTTCACGATTGTCAGAGGTGATATTCGTCTCGAATCTACTATGCTGCCATTAATGAAAAAGGCAGACGTGATTATCCCATTAGCTGCCTATGTAGGTGCCCCTTTGTGTTCCAAAGATCCGGTTGGCGCAACAACCGTGAATCATGATGCTATTGAGATGATGATCAAGAACTTGAGCAAAGATCAATGGGTACTCATGCCAACGACGAATAGCGCTTACGGTACTGGGGATGAAAACAACTTTTGTACTGAAGATTCACCACTTCGTCCAATTTCACAATATGCCATCGAGAAAGTCAAAATCGAGCAGGCATTGATGAGTCACTCAAATACTATCAGCTACCGTTTGGCAACTGTGTTTGGTATGTCGCCACGTATGCGCATCGATCTGTTGGTAAATGACTTTACCTATCGTGCAGTGTATGACAAGTTCGTAGTTCTCTTTGAACCACATTTCAAACGTAATTATGTGCATGTACGTGATGTTACTCGCGCATTTTTGCATGGCATCGACAATTTCGACACCATGAAAGGCCAAATTTTCAACGTAGGATTGTCTGAGGCTAATGTATCCAAAATGGAATTATGCTTGGAAATTCAAAAACATATTCCTGAGTTTATCTTCCCTGAAGCGGCCGTAGGTAAAGACCCTGATCAGCGTAATTACATTGTTTCCAATGCAAAAATTGAAGCCACAGGCTTCAAAACCGCACATTCACTGAGTGCCGGTATCGCTGATTTGATCAAGGGATATACAATGATCAAGAATACTCGTTATGGTAATGTCTAATTTTAACGGGTATGACTGTACACGCATTTGATTATCTCGTGATTGGGGCCGGCATCGTCGGTCTCACAACAGCACTTGAGCTGAAAAAACGGTTTCCAACTTCAACTATTGCAATCATCGAGAAAGAAGCCGAGATCGGCCTTCATGCGAGCGGTCGCAACAGCGGTGTTATGCATTCGGGAGTTTATTACGGTAATAGTACTCTCAAAGCCAAAGTATGCTCTGTTGGCGCGAAAAGGATGCGTGAGTTTGCTGCAGAGCATCAAATCGCCTGCCATAAATCTGGCAAAGTGATTATTGCAACCTCGGAGCGTGACTTACCAACAATTGAAAGATTGTTGAAAAATGCGCAAGATAATCATGTGCGTGCAGAACTGTTAACTGAGTCCGAGATAAAGAAAATCGAACCCTATGCCAGCCCATACAAAGTGGGTATCTACAGCCCTGATACAGCAGTGATAGACAGTAAGGCTGTCATAAAGAAGCTATTTGAAATGCTCACCCAACTTGGGGCAGTCTTTTTTTTCAATGCAAAGGATATTGCGTTTGACTCTGAAAAAGGATCATTGAAAATAAACGGCAAGCAGCTTTCTTATGGCTTTCTGTTTAATTGTGCTGGAGCCGGAGCTGATTTGGTTGCAAAGCAATTTGGTCTTGCTCAAGACTACACACTAGTCCCCTTCAAAGGCATTTATTACAAAATCCGCGCTGAACGCGACTACATTGTAAAAAGTAATATTTATCCCGTTCCCGATATCGACTTGCCATTCCTTGGTGTACATCTCACACGAGTAGTCAGTGGAGACGTTTATGTGGGCCCGACAGCGATTCCAGCTTTTGGTCGTGAAAACTATGGAATTTTGAAGGGCATGGAGTTTAAGGAAAGCTTTAAAATAGGTAAAGACTTAATTAGTATGTATTTAGAAAATAAGCAAAATTTTCGCTTACTCGTGCATACTGAAATCAAGAAGTATCTTAAGCCATGGTTTGTACAAGCGGCTCAAAAACTGATGCATGATATTAAACCTGATGATTTGATTTCATCTGACAAGGTGGGGATAAGGCCGCAACTGATCAATGTGAAAACTAAATCCCTAGAGATGGACTATATTCTGGAAAAAGGTGAAAACTCGTTGCATGTATTAAATGCAATTTCTCCTGCATTTACCAGTTCACTGGCATTCTCGGAATGGATAGTCGAGCAGTCTGGGCTATGAGCGCATTTGAAGTAAAGTTACTGGATAAGCGGTTAGCATGCGAAAATAGTAAGTTTTCAGTCTACTTTCAACATGTGGTTGATTCCGAGGGATTTGAGGTCAAGGATTATTTAGTAGTACAACCAAAACAACAGTCTGGCGATCTTGTCACGGGCGTAGCCATTTTGCCCATTGCGAGTAACAAAATCGGACTAATCAAGATATTTCGTCCTGCCATCAATGATTATTCGTGGGAAATTCCTCATGGGTTCATTGAGGATATGGAGAAAGTAGAGACGTCTGCAATGCGGGAGCTAAAAGAGGAAACCGGCCTTCTGGCTTCACACATGATTTCCCTTGGTTATGTAACACCTGATTCAGGGGTGCTCTCAGCAAGGGTCCAATTATTTGCCGCCATCAATTGTGCAGCAACTTCACACATTGAAAAAGAAATAGGTTTGATAGACTTTCATTTTTTTGATCATAAAACCTTTGAATCTATGATCAAAGACTCTAAAGTGCAAGACACTTTCACAATTGCGGCTTGGTGCAAGTACAAAATTTTGCAAGAGAGCAAGTAGGCCTATGCAATCGCGAGCCATATTTTTAGATCGTGATGGTACGATCAATGTCGAAAAAAACTATTTACATAAAATCGAAGAATGGGAGTGGACCCCGCATGCCCCCGAAGCGATTAAATTAATTAATGACGCTGGTTATTTGGCTGTTGTAGTAAGTAATCAAGCTGGAATTGCCAGAGGATACTATTCGCAACAAGATGTTCAGCATCTTCATCAACAGGTTGATGTTCTGTTAGCGAAGTTCGGCGCTCGTATTGATGCTTATTACTTTTGCCCGCACCATACAGATGTTGGGATCATGCGAGATTGTAATTGCAGAAAACCCAATCCTGGTATGTTTATTCAAGCGCAGGCAGATTGGGACATTGATTTTGAAAATTCTTACATGATCGGTGACAAACTGATTGATGCCGAAGCAGCTGAGAAGGTAGGTATTACACCTATTATCGTCAAGACTGGTTACGGAAAAGAAGCTTCAGCGGAATGTGCAAATTCAGTCAAATCTTATAGTAATTTATTTGAAGCCATCAGTGATATTTTGAATAACAAGGCAAAAAATGCAGTTTAATTTATATATTGGCAATCACGGTAAGCGTGATGGTATTGAAGACTTTATCGAGATTATTTCTAATATTCTATCGAAACGTGGTCATGAAGTGGATGTTTCCAATGAGCTCAAAATAGATTGCCCAAATATTATTATTGATGAGTTTACAAATGTTATCGCAAATAGAAAAATTGCTGAATTAAAAATAAATCATCCAAATACCAAGTTGATTTATGTGCTGACTGAGTTTGTCGAGTCAAGGTTTGGTGTGAGAACGTTCAATCTGTATGGAAACATATTCGATGCGGCCTTAGTTTCAGTCATTAATCTCTTTTTGCGAAGTAAGCGGAAAGATTTTCCAGCAGTAGGAATTGTCGATATTTTCATGGGAATATTGCTTTTGCCATTCAGTTCTGTAGCGTTTGCACAGCTACTCGTTGAGTGTCTACTAAGGAATCAATCAGTTGCTAAATCTCTTAGCACAAAAGTGTATCTACATATGCGGTATTTGGGGTTTAGAATCATGATTAAGTATGCGAATTTAGTTATAGTTGCGCACGAGAGTGCTAAAAGTGGCATAGATTCCATCATTGACAACAATACAACTGAGATCGGCGATACGATTTATCCTGAGATAGAAAAAGAAGTTATTTTAGATAGGCTGTTTAAAAATAAGGTACTTGGTTTTGAGGTGACAGGCTCTGTAACTAAATATCGCCAAAAATGGATGTCGTTGATAAATACTTCGATATTACTTAGCGGCTTAAAGTATCACATTGGTCTTTGTAAAAAAAAGGCATTTTCAGATAAAGAAAATGAATCGGAACTTGGCTCTGCTTACTCGTTACATCCACCACAAAGTAAAAACTGGAAATATTCAAGCCCAACCAGAATTTATAGAGCACTTCGGCATGACTATAGCTTGCCTGTGCTTACAAAGTATTTTGGACAACACCCAATTGAAGATGTTTGTTACGTATACACTGGCGATGAAAGTATTTTTCAATTGTATGACTTCTACCATAATAAACAATTGGCTATAGACTATTTAACTCCCAGGCTTGATAAGTACTTACAAGAGGCAATGTTAAAAAATAATAAACTAGTACAAAAAATAACCTCGTTAAATTAGTGTCTTTAAATGTTAAAAAGTATAAATGAAAAAATTATTACAGCCATTTGAACTCATCTATGTGCTTGTTCAGAAAGATTTAAAAGTCCGTTATAAAAACAGTTTTTTAGGTTATGTTTGGGCATTAGCAAATCCGTTTGCATTTGCGCTTGTTTATTACATTGCATTTAAACTGATTATGCGTGTGCAAATGCAAAATTACTCAATCTTTCTGTTAACGGCGATGTTTCCTTGGGTGTGGATGTCAAATTCAATCATCCAAGCAACTTCTGGGTATCGAAACAATGCATCTCTGGTAAAAAAAATCCGCATCAATACACTGATTCTTCCCTTTGCAAATGTTGCGCATGAGTTCGTACATTTTTGTTTTGCATTGCCAGTATTGATGTTTTTTATCCTTGTTGCTGGTGGGAAATTTTATCTTCAGTGGATATGGCAAATCCCGTTGATGGTTTTTTTACAATTTTTGGTAATTTACCCATTAGGGCTGTTGTTAGCACTTGCAAATGTGTTTGTCAGAGATGTGGAGTATCTTGTTGGGATTTTTATGTCGATGTTATTTTTTTTAACGCCAATTGTTTATCCTCTGACTATGGTGCCAGGAATATATCGGAGTTACTTTGAGTGGAGTCCATTTACAGCACTTATTTTGAATTGGCGAAATGTGTTGATGAATGGTCAAATTGAGTGGCTCCCAACGATTTATTGTGTAGTTTTGTCAGCAGTTTTGTTATTCATCGCAAGCATAGCTCATGAACGTACACGATATAAATTGGCAGAGTTATTATGAGCGTGATCATTGAGTGCAATAATGTCTGGAAAAAGTTCGGCAAGCCTGCTTCAGGTATTAAAGAGCTTCTTATTGGTAAAAAATCCGGTTTTAGTAAATACGCCAGAGAATGGGCACTACAAAATGTCAATTTTCAAGTAGAACGTGGCACCTCGTTTGGCATCGTTGGGCATAACGGTACCGGTAAGAGTACGCTTTTGTCATTATTGCTTGGTACCATTCGTCCTGAAAAAGGGAATGTCAGTATCCATGGCAGAGTTTCATCGCTTTTGGAGTTGGGTGCGGGTTTTCATCCTGACTTAACTGGCCGGGAGAATATTTTTCTATATGCTTCGATTTCTGGTATGCATTTGGCTGATATCAATAAGAACTTACAAAGCATTATTGATTTTTCTGAGCTAGAAAGTGCGATTGATAACCCAATACGTACATACTCCAGTGGCATGATAGCAAGGTTAGGTTTTTCCACCATTATTCATTTGCCGGTTGATATTTTGCTTATTGATGAAGTACTTGCCGTAGGTGATAGCAAATTTCAGGATAAATGTAAAAGATTTTTAAAAGATTTCAAAAATAACAACGGCACTTTGGTGATTGTTTCTCACGAAATGGAAACTTTACTTGAAATGTGCGACTTCGGTGTTTGTATGAATTTGGGTAAGGTAGTTCATTATGGCGATATGCCATCGGTGATTGAACAATACAAATCTATTATCCAATCTGACAGTCCAAAGGTTACACAATAATGCAAGAAAAAATTTCTCTATTACTGCCCACGCGGGGCAGAACAGTATTAGCAAAGCGCTTTTTGCAAAGCGTTGCAGAAAAAACAGTTCAGCTTAACAACGTTGAAATTATTATCCGTGTAGATGACGATGATGTTGAAAGCCACCAGATAAACTTTCCAAGGCTAAATACTAAACTCTTGATTGGCCCGAAAACCACAATGGGGGGATACAACACTGAGTGTTTCAACCAGTCAAGTGGTGAAATCATCGTGTTAGTGAACGACGATATGGTCATTCAAACACCGGGCTGGGATGAAAAGCTAAGAGATTTGCATCGGAAAATTGAAGATAAAATTTACCTTGCGTACGGTAATGACTTATTTAAAAAAGGGGATTTGTGTACTTTTCCTATTTTATCCAGGCAATGTTGTGAATTATTGCAGCAGCCCTATCACACTGCTTATCGAGGCGCATTTATTGATTATCACTTGATGGATATTTTTAAACGCTTGGAAAAAGCTGGTTTTAACAGGATTTTTTATCTCAACGATGTTGTTTTTGAGCATTTGCATTACCGCACAGGCAAAGCCAAAATTGATGCGACTTATCAAGCGCGAGGTCGCTTTGATGATGATATGTTGTTTGTTGGCCTTAAAAGTATTAGAGAAGTATGCGCGATCAAACTTCTTCAGACCATCACAAAAAATCATGCTGCTGAAACTCAGTTACCTAAGTTTACGGAAAGTCCACGACCTAACAATATCTTTATTGCAGTTCAGCATTTTACGCAAATATTTTTGTTCGACAGTCAACTGCCATTTAAGTGGAGATTCTTTTTATGGTGGTGGTTCGGTGCTAGGTACATGGCAAGTGTGATTTTAAAGTAGTCGTGAATAATAAAATGAATCCGTATATGAATAATAAAAAAGGTATTAATCGTTTCATGGGGCGTAAGCGATTAATCTTTATTTTATCAGTTGTGATATTACTTGCGATAACTTGGCATTACTACAGGAGTGGTGCATTTGATCCTGTTTTGATTGGGCAATATAAAACAAAGCATCCAATCATTGCCGTTTTGCTTTTTTTAGCAATTTACGCAATTTCTGTGATTACCGCCTTACCCTCGCTACCATTAAACCTTGCTGCCGGTTTTTTTTGGGGTGGAATTTTAGGTGGAATATACTCAGCAATAGGAGTGACTGTTGGCGGCTTGATTTCTTTTCTTGTTGCCCGCTGGACAGTAGGGCAACCTCTGGCAGAAAAGTTCGATAGTAAATGGGTTGAAGTTGTTCAGTCTGAGTTTGAACGTAACGGCTGGAAATTTGTAGCATTTGCTCGGGTTAATCCAATCATTCCAACGGGTCCGCTCAATTATTTACTCGGGTTAACATCGTTACCAACTTTTAGTTTTGTTTGGGTTTCATTGGTTTTCTTGCTTCCGCCATCAGTTTTGGTCGCATATATTGGTGACACCATGCAAACTTTTGCGGCACATGAAGCAGAAGTGAAAGCTGGAATACGTGCCATTTTAGTTGTATCTGCAATTTTTAGTGCATTAGTCGTAATCAAGTTCGCATCAAATATTTACAAAAAAAGAATGGAAAAATAATGAAAACAACCTTGTTGGTCATGACGCTTAATGAAATTAACGGCATGAAGGCAATTATGCCGAAAGTTGATCGATCATGGGTTGATCAAATTATTGTCGTGGATGGTGGCTCGACTGATGGCACTATCGAATGGGCGACAGAAAATGGTTATGAAGTTTATGTGCAAAAGCAACGCGGATTTAGGCATGCATATACAGAAGTTTGGCCTTTGGTAAAAGGGGATGTTGTCATCACTTTTAGCCCAGATGGCAATTCTGTTCCAGAGTTAATCCCGGACTTAATTCGTAAGATGAAAGAAGGATACGACATGGTCATTGCTTCGCGCTATCTCGGTGATGCTAAGAGTGAGGATGATGATATTGTGACTGGTTTTGGCAACTGGTTGTTTACGCGCACTGTTAATTTACTACACGGTGGAAATTACACAGATGTGATGGTGATTTATCGCGCTTATCGTACAGCAATGGCTCAAGAATTGGGACTTGATAGAGAGGATGCCCACGTATTACCTGAGAAGTTGTTTAGAACGAAAATAAGCTGGGAGCCACTATTGTCTGTAAGAGCAGCAAAAGCAAAACTTAAAATAACAGAAATACCTGGGGATGAGCCTCCACGTATTGGAGGTGAGAGAAAGTTGCAAATTCTACAATGGGGGGCAGCATATTATTTTCAATTTGTTAGAGAGTTGTGGTTTTGGAAGTAATCAAGCCATAACTTGATACTTTCTGAAAGTTCGGTTTAATAACTACATGCTTTTAATTGTGGCTCGGATATTGTAAAAATGAATTGTCGTGGTAAATACATTTCTTCGGATGTTTTTCTTTTAAACATCTTATTGATTATTTCAATTTTATTATGTTACAGCTATGCATTTTATGATGTAGCAAGGGCAGATCAATTAATTTATCTTCATAGAACGCAAAACGTAAAATCCTTATTCGATAGTACACTCGGAGCTTACAATTTCAATCGTACGAATTCCATTGGCGATTTTGGGCTTTTTCGACCAGTGTTGTATTTTCTTTTAGGTTTTGAGCGTTGGATTTGGGGTTACAATTTCTTTGCTTGGCAGTTAGTTAGTATTGGTTTACATTGTTCCGTTGTAGTTAGTATTTTCTTCTATTGCAGGTATTCTCTTCTTAAGTCCTCAAACAATACAAATCACAACAAAATCTTAAACTTAGTTTCCTTTAGTATCTCAATATTTTTTGCGTTACTGTATTCTGGGACAGAGTTGGTTGCTTGGCATCATATTGTTGGATATCTGTTCTTTTCACTTTTGGTTGTTCAGTCTGCACTAGCTTTTCAAATGGCACTAGATTCTTTTGGCGCTAGAAATTCTTTTTTGTTATGGATATTAGTTGCAATTGCTAGCTTTACTTATGAGCTTGGTAATATTCTGGCCATCCTATATGCATTAGCTTTAGTATTTCATCGATACAAATGTGTCAGCCTTGAAAATAGGCCTATGAACCTAAATTTGGTGATATTGCCTATTGCCTTATTAATGATCCCAGTTATGTATGCATTAATTAGCTATGCAGATTACGTAGAGCACATAGGCAGTCCCGCCAACATAAGTGGTGGTTTGGCAAATATCATAGATATAGTGAAGGGGGTGATTTTTTCATCAGTCTATTGGTTGTTTTATGCGTTATGCCCCACCACTTTAGATATGCGAATTGGGGGTCGTATTGAGCATAATCTATATCAACATATTAACGTGTTCTATCTACTTGGAATAATTCCCGCACTATCATTAATCGTGGTGAGCTCTGCGGCGATTAAAAATAACTTTAAATGGATATTTACTAATAGTAAATGTTATTTTCCGATATTGGTATTTTTTTTAATGATGGTTTCTTACAGTCTTGTTATTGTTTTGGGACGAGGTATGGAGAAGGGAATTATTAGCATCTTATTGAATAATGGATATTATTCTTACATATTTTCCTTATTCTTAATTATATTTATAGTTCGTTTGGTTATAGTGCCGCTCTTCCACACATATACACCTACTAATTCAACTCATTTATATATTATTGCCTTTCTATTTTTAGTTATTGCAATTGCTGGCGGATGGAAGACATTTTCGACTCACAAAAATATGTATGAAAGTTATTCTTCGCGTGTTAATAGATTATTAACTAATATCGAAACGGTAAAGAATTTACACATTAAAGATGGTGAATTTACGTTTTCCGTAGATAAGGTAACATGTAATGGAGTTGAGAGTGCATATTTAGAATGGTTTGCACCACATGCGTTACAAAAACGTGAGAATTACAATATAGCTAATGTTTTGTATCCATTAGAGTATAGAGAGGTAGGCGGTAAGTACTTGATAAAATGTCAGCCGTAAGCTAAGAAAAAATTTATGTTGTCAGAATGTTGTTTATTGTGACGATACAAAAATTAATTGTTAAGTATCCTTCTAAATGCTGGAAATAATAGATTGAAGTTCAAAGTAAAAAGCTATATTTGGAATGCAATAAGGCGGATTTAAACTGTCATGAGCTCGAACTATTTATTAGGATTGCTGTTTGTAATTAACTTAATGATTTTTGTTAAAAGTATTTGAAAACCAAAAGGTATTTATGATTAAAAGTACATTGGGTGTGCTAGGTGGTAGTGGGGTTTACAATATTGAGGGATTGACTAACGTCCGCTGGGAAAAAGTTGAATCCTCTTTTGGTCAGCCTTCAGATGAGCTTTTATTTGGAGAGTTAAACGGCCAGTCATTGGTGTTTTTACCACGTCACGGACGCGGACACAAAATTCCACCATCTGAAATAAATTACCGTGCAAATATTGATGCGTTAAAGCGTGCCGGGGTTACTGACATCATTTCAGTGAGCGCTGTTGGCTCTTTGCGAGAAGATTTACCACCGGGGACTTTTGTAATTGTTGATCAGTTTATTGATCGCACGTTTGCGCGGAATAAGTCTTTTTTTGGTACAGGGTGTGTTGCTCATGTTTCTATGGCGCATCCAGTCTGCCAGCGGCTAGGGGACTTTATAGAAACTGCCGCAAAAGATTCTGGAATCAAGGTCGTTCGTGGTGGTACCTATCTTGTTATGGAAGGGCCACAGTTTTCCAGTTTAGCTGAATCTGAGCTTTACCGTACTTGGAATTGTGATGTAATTGGTATGACCAATATGCCAGAGGCAAAATTGGCGCGAGAGGCTGAGATGTGCTACGCGACAGTGGCTATGGTGACGGATTATGATTGCTGGCATCCAAATCATGATGCCGTGACAGTAGATCAGATTGTTAAAGTATTGGTTGAGAATGCTGACAAGGCACGTTCTCTCGTTAAAGCTGTAGCCCCTATGGTAGGATCGGATGACAATAATGCATGTCAGTGCGGTTGTCGTTCTGCGTTAGAGTATGCATTAATCACTGCGCCGGAAGCGCGCGATCCTGAGCTATTGAAAAAACTGGACGCGGTAGCTGGTCGTCTTATTATCAAACCATGACTGAAAGCCAGTTACGCCAACAGATGTTGGATGTTTCGCTTAATTTAGTTCGTCTTGGCCTGAATCGCGGCACTTCTGGAAATGTCGGTGCGCGCTGCGGAGAATATTTTCTGGTGACGCCATCTGGAGTGCCTGCTGATGAGATGTCAGCAGATGAGATGGTGAAAATGGATTTTTCCGGCAACGTGATTGGTCCAGGAAAACCTTCTAGCGAGTGGCGGTTTCACTTGGATATTTTAAAGGGTAAGCCAGAAGTAAATGCTGTAGTCCATGTGCATTCGATGTTTGCCACTTCATTAGCCTGTTTGCGAATGGAAGTGCCTGCATTTCATTACATGATTTCAGTTGCTGGTGGTGACTCTATTCGTTGTGCACCATATGCTTTATTCGGCTCTCAAGCGCTTTCTGATGCAGCACTCAGTGCACTCATTGATCGTAAAGCCTGTTTGCTTGCTAATCATGGCATGATTGCAGTTGGGGAAACATTAAAAAAAGCACTATCAATCACAGTCGAGGTTGAAACGCTATGCGAGCAATATTGGCGCACTTTACAAATTGACCAACCCTTTATTTTGAGCTCATCTGAAATGACAGAGGTTCAGGATAAATTTAAAGGGTATGGTCGTTGGAATCAGACTTAAATTTTTGGCCTAAGGAAAAAAATGCCTATTAAATCCCGTATCCGCACGGTGCCTCATTATCCCAAAGAAGGCATCATGTTCCGTGACATCACTACTTTATTACAAGACCCTGTTGGTTTACGCGTCATGGTGCATGAATTAGTGAATCGTTATACTGGCGTTAAAATAGATAAGATTGCTGGTATCGAATCCAGAGGGTTTATTGTTGGTGCACCGTTGTCTCACATGTTGGGGATTGGATTTGTTCCTATTCGTAAAAAAGGCAAGCTACCCGCAGAAACAGTTGGCTTGGATTATGAACTGGAATATGGAGTGGATCGTATCGAAATTCACAAAGATGCAATTCACCCAGGTGAAAACGTATTGTTAGTGGATGATCTGATAGCCACTGGCGGTACTGCAATGGCAGCAGCGAATTTGATTGAAAGCATAGGCGGCAACGTAGTAGAGTGCGCTTTCGTCATTGATCTTCCAGATATTGGGGGGCGTGCCAGATTAGAAAGCGCTGGTCACAAGGTTTTTGCATTGTGTGAGTTTGAAGGGGATTAATTCATGACACAAACGCAAAAAGTGGAAACTTTACGTTGGATTAACGCAAAGCTGGAGATGATAGATCAGCGGGTATTACCTGCTAGTTTTGAGTATATTGCTTATGATTCCGCAGCCACTGTTGCGGAGGGTATTCAGAGCATGGTCGTGCGAGGAGCACCTGCAATTGGAGTGGCAGCTGCTTATGGAGTGGCGTTAGAGGCTTTACGTCTACAACATTTGTCAAAAAATGAGTTTAACTCTGGATTAGAAGTTGGCTTCAAAGTGTTAGCGGAAAGTCGACCTACGGCGGTGAATCTTTTTTGGGGGTTGGATCGTATGCGCAGAATTTGGCAAACTGTAGAGAATGACCATAATGGGCTGATTGCTGATAAGTTGCTCGCAGAAGCACATGAGATTTTGGCTGAGGATATTCGAATTAACCGAGCGATGGGATCACATGGCGCGGCATTATTAAGTGATGGTGCGCGCGTGCTTACTCATTGCAACGCTGGCGCTTTAGCAACGGCCGGGCATGGTACTGCGTTGGGTGTTTTTCGCTCAGCGGTCGAAGCAGGCAAGAAAATATCTGTTATTGCTGATGAAACGCGGCCATTCTTGCAGGGGGCGCGCTTGACTGCTTGGGAAATGGTTCAGGAGAATATTCCAGTGACTTTAATTGCCGATAATATGGCCGGTTTTATGATGAGCCATGGCGAAATTGACGCAGTAGTAGTCGGCACTGACCGCGTTGCGGCAAATGGCGATGTCGCCAATAAGATTGGCACATATATGGTCGCGGTGTTGGCGCATAGACACAACATCCCTTTTTATGTTGCTTGTCCTTTATCAACCATTGATATAACGATTCCGCACGGGAAAGACATTCCAATCGAAGAACGCCATGAAAACGAAGTTAAAGGCTTTAGAGATTATCATTGGGCGGCCGAGGGGGTGAAAATTCGTAATCCGGCTTTTGATGTTACTCCCGCAGAATTAATTACGGGACTGATTACTGAAAAAGGTGTAATTCCTGGTCCAAATGAAGCCAAAATAAAAGCACTTTTTACTAAGTAATGTTATCTATTACTCGCCAGCATCGCCTTAATATTCGCCATTTTACTCTTGCCATAATCCTTACTTAAGACCTGATCTGGCCCATTAAACGGGTTGCCAAAGTGTTTAACATCATCTTTAGGCAATTCGGCAATAAAGCGGCTAGGCTCGCAGGCTTGCATTTCTCCGGCGCGTTTACGTTTTTTGCACCAGGTGATGTTGAGTGACTTTTGGGCACGGGTGATGCCTACATACATGAGTCGGCGTTCTTCTTCGATCTGGTCGGCGTCGATGGAGTTGGTATGGGGCAGGATGCCTTCTTCGCAGCCGATTAAAAAGACGTGGCCGTATTCCAGTCCTTTTGAGGCGTGCAGGGTAGAGAGTTTGACGGCATCCGGCTCGCCATCTTCGCGGCCTTCTAGCATGGTGATGAGCGAAACCAGTTGTGTCAGTTCGATGAGGTTTTTACCGTCGGATTCATGGCCGAACTCGGTAGAGGCTTCGCCTTTTTTGCTGAGCCAGGCGACGAATTCTTGTACATTGCCCCAGCGCGTCTCGGCAGATCTGGCTTCTTCACCGTCGTACAGATAGCTTTCATACTGGATGGCGGTGAGTAAGTCGCTGAGCACTTCGTTAGCAGGGTCTTTGACAGCACGGCCTTGCAGTGTTTGGATAAAACGGCAGAAGGTCAGCAGGTCATCCAATTGTTTGTTGCCGACCTCATGCTGAAAGCCACCTTCAAAGGCGGCGGCAAACAATGACATTTTGTGCGCGCTGGCATATTCGCCCAGCCTTTCCAACGTGGTGTTGCCTATGCCTTTTTTCGGCGTGGTGGCGGCGCGGATAAACGCAGGATCATCATCTTCGTTCATGATCAGGCGCAGGTAGCTGATGATGTCTTTGATCTCGGCCTTGTCAAAAAAGGATTGGCCCCCCGAAATTGTGTAGGGGATTTTGTGGTTACGCAGAAACTGCTCGATGATGCGTGCCTGATGGTTGCTGCGGTAGAGAATGGCGTAGTCTTTGTAAGTCGTCCGATGCTCGAATTTGTGTGCTTGCAGCTTCATCACCACGGTTTCTGCTTCGTGCTCTTCACTTTGCGTCGCCGTAACGTGGATCAGGTCGCCGGTGCCGAGTTCGCTCCACAGTTTTTTCTCAAACAGTTTGGGGTTGTTGGCAATGACGTGGTTGGCCGCGCGCAAAATCCGCACGGTAGAGCGGTAGTTTTGTTCGAGCTTGATCACCTTGAGTTTGGAAAAGTCTGTGGTCAACTGACGCAAGTTTTCCACGTCGGCACCACGCCAGCCATAAATTGCCTGGTCATCGTCGCCTACGGCGGTGAATTGTGCTCTCAGGCCGGTTAGCTGTTTAATCAGTTTGTACTGGCAAGCATTGGTATCCTGATATTCATCCACGAGCAGGTAGTGCAACTTGCGTTGCCATTTTTCCAGCATTTCACTGTGCTGATCAAACAGCTCCACCGGCACCTTGATCAGGTCATCAAAGTCTACCGCCTGATATGCGCGCAGGGTTTGCTGATAAAGCTGATACACCCGGGCTGCGGCATGGGTGAGCTCTTCATCGGCTTGTGATTTGGCCTGATCCGGACTGATAAAGTCATTCTTCCAACTGGAGATTTGCCATTGTGTTTTGCGCAACAGTTGCTTGTCGGTGGTGGCTAAAATATCACTGAGGATTTTAAAGCTGTCCGAGGCGTCCAGAATGGAGAATTGGGGTTTATAGCCGAGCAGCGCCGCTTCCTGGCGCAAAATCTGCAAGCCTAGGGAGTGAAAGGTGGTGACGGTGAGTCCCTTGCCACTTTTGCCTTCCAGTAAAGGGGTCACGCGCTCCTGCATCTCACGTGCGGCCTTGTTGGTAAAGGTGATCGCCGCGATTTGATGACCCTGGTAACCCGCCTGGTTGATCAGGTAGGCAATTTTCTGGGTAATGACGCGGGTTTTACCACTGCCAGCGCCTGCCAATACCAGCAATGGGCCGTCAAGATAGTGAATCGCTTCACGCTGGGGAGGATTTAACAGATGCTGCATGAGCGGATTGATAAAACGTGTTTCAGTACAAAGTGGAGAATAATGGGAAAGCAGACAATTATTAGCCTAGATGGACTATTCAACCCTTTCATTTATATGGGTATAGTCCTGTAACCATAGTATGATGTTTCTTCAGGTTAACTAACTTTGTCCGTCCCTGTGTTTGATCTCAATAGCGCCATTCTATCATCAATTGGACTCACCCTAACGCTGGTTCTGGTCTTGATGATTTCTGGGGCCTATCAGCAGCGCCGCCTGATCATGGGTTGGGTGCGGGGCTTGCTCATTTTTGCCTGTGGACTGGCCGTGTATTTCTTTTCTCAAACTAGCCTCATCATCGGACCACAAAGTATCTATATTGCGGCGGCGGTGACTCTGGTGGCACAAGGCTTGAGTCAGCTCGTCAATGGGATACGCATGTTCAGGGGGTATCGCGTTTACCGCTATTGGACCTTGCTCGTGATTACAACCTTGCTGGCCTGCAATGCCGTGATGTTGAACATGCATATTTCCAATCGCTGGCTGCTACTGAGTAATTTAGCCGTTTTGCTCTGGATATTTGCCTACGGCAGCCGCAGTTTAGTGGGGCATGGAAAAGATTTTGTCGCCAATATCTTTTGGCTGTGTTGTAGTCTGTTTGCCATGGTTGGCTTGATCCTGGCCATTGTCGCAGTCAAGGTTGGCCTGGCGGATCAGGCGAGTCTCGATGGTTTTGGCGACTGGAGTATCCATGCTTATCTGGTGTCCTTTTTCATGCTGGTCATCACGGCGGTGGTGAGCTTGCTGTTGTTGGTTATGCATGTCAAGGCACAAGCCGGTTTGCAGGCGATTGCGACGCTGGATGGCCTGACTGGGGTGCTGAATCGGCGTGGCCTGCAAGAAGCCGCCAGTCGCATGCAGGCGGTTTCGCAACGCATTCAGCTCCCCATGGGCATGCTGATTGTCGACCTGGATTATTTTAAAAAGGTGAATGATGTGTATGGTCACCTGGTGGGCGATGTGGTGCTTAAGTCTTGCGCCGAGACCATACGTGCCGCCTTGCGTGGCGGCGATGTCATCGGGCGCTATGGTGGTGAGGAGTTCTGCATCCTGATGCCCAACACCGGTGAGCAGGAGGCCATGGTGCTGGCAGAGCGCATCCGCCGGATTATTGAGGTGACGCCCGTGAGCATTGCCGGCGTGGAGAGCATGAGTCGTGAGACCCAGGCGATTAAATGTACGGTCAGTGTGGGGGCAGTGAGTTCAGAAACCATGGGCTATGTGATTGATGCCTTGTTTGCAGCGGCAGACCAGAATCTCTACCGTGCCAAGCAAAACGGCCGCAACCGTATTGTGAGCAATATAGAGCAATTGCTTGATAAGTCCCCAGTGAAAGGTAAACCTGCGAAACGGCATGCCAGCGTGATTGCCTAACTTCAGAGCGCTCCTGCCGTTGACGTAGACTTTACGCTTGGTCTGATTCAGAGGCGGGTATTTCTTCCTGAACCGGACTACTTTGTTGCTCAGCCGCTTGTGCCAGCATTTCGGCTCGGCTTTGCGGGGACTCCAGGCTGACGCGGCCAATGGCGCCACTTCGATAGTCTGTGAGCAAGGCCATCGCTGTGCGCTCCATATCCCACTCTCCATCATTGCGTTTGTAGCTTCTGCGTTTGGCAATGGCTTGCAATAAGTCGATGCCATCTATTTCAGCCACATTCAGCTTCATCACGTCCAGCTTGTAGCGTGTATTCATGAGCGCTGGATATTGCTTCAACAACACATTGCCCAAAAACTCAGCCACATCCTCATCAATTACTGCATTGCGGCCAATCGCATGGCTGGCGGCCAGCATATAACCGTCTGAGGCGTGTTCGATTTTGGGCCACATCATGCCCGGCGTATCCGTGATGTTGAGGCTGTCGCTCAGTTCGAAACGTTGCTGGCTTTTGGTCACGGCCGGTTCATCGCCGACCTTGGCTGCACGCCGGTTGAGCAGGGCATTCATCAAGGTGGATTTGCCGACGTTGGGAATCCCCATGATCATCATGCGCAAGGGTTTCAGCGGCGTGCCGCGATGCGGGGCCAGTTGGCGGCATAGACCTGGGATTTTTTTTGCATCACCGGGCTTTTTGCAGGAGAGGGCAACCGCTTTCGTATTGGGCTGGCTGTTAAAGTAATTCAACCAGGCTTGCGTCACATTCGGGTCAGCCAGATCGGCTTTGTTGAGGATTTTGAGGTTAGGGCGCTGGCGGAAATTACGCATTTCCTCAATCATGGGGTTGTGGCTGGCGGCGGGTACGCGGGCGTCCAGTACTTCAATGACGACATCAATGTGTTCCAGTGTTTCTTCTGCTTTTTTGCGGGCAGAAGTCATGTGCCCCGGAAACCATTGTATTGCCATATTTTTGCTCCATGCTTAACTCAAAAAATACGGGTTCAATGTCTTTGCCGTACCCGGTTGTGTGAGGGAGCTCTATGCCGTTATCAGCTGCGCACCTCACCATCAAGCGCGTATTTTAACATTTAAGCGGCCAGCCACTAAATACGATTGTCTTTTTAGCGATTACTTCCAGCTGTAACCCAGCGTAAACAGCGCGCGCGTATCGCCTTTACGCCGTTCATCGACAGGGCGGCTGTCATAGTTATAGTCGACTTGTGTAGAGGCACTCAAGCCGAAAATAAACGGAAAACGCAAGCCGGTGGAGCTGTAAAGCAGGATTTGTGACGGCGAGTTCGGCGTATAAGTGACTTCATGCCGGTGGAATGCTTGCACAAATGAATCAAACAGGTATTGGTTATAGTTGACCGCCCAACGCAAGGCCGCATGATTCTCGTTACTTTCCTCGTAATAATCCTGGGTGATGTATGACAGACCACCTTCCAGTGAAAGATTGCGTTTTTCGCTTTCAAAAAACTGGTAACCCGTCCCCACACTGTAGGTGCTACGCAAGCGAATGTCGCGGAAGCGGTCTTTTTCCTGAATCGTGTTCAAGTAGCCGTACCATTTTTTTGTGAAAAAGTGATCGTACTGACCACGGACTCGCCCATTATTCTGAGTCTGGCGATCTTTATCTGCAGCCCAATAGTAGTAGCCCTGTACGGTATAGCGCGTATCAAAGCCGCGCAAAATCGACTCGCCATTAAACTGCATGTTGCGGTTTTTACTGTTACCGTTGTTAAAGGCACCACCCAGGCTCATGTTCCCGGTCCAGACATAGCCTTCGCCAATCAGATCCAGGGTCGGATTGATGTAGTGAATTTCGCCGAGTTCAGTGTCCACCAGCCGTGTATTCGTTTCCTCATCCAGAATGACCTGCCCCTCAGTACTGTGTATCAAACGTCCGGTAACGATACTGCCATCTGATAGCTGCATCAGGATAGATTTTTCCGCATCAATACTGTGGATGTCATCCCAGTTGATTTTAATCTCGTCTGCATAGCTGGTTTTAAAGGTGAGCTTGTTTGAGATTTTAACCCCTAGCGTCCCGGTGATTTTGTCCCCGTTTTTGAGCCATACCGTATCTGCTTGCGCCAGATGCGTCGTTAGCAGGAGCAGTAACAAGGCCCATTGCAACCATCGCCACGGTTGTGATGGCGCGGTGTAGGATAGATATCGGCGTGCCTGAAGCATGGATTGTTGCGGCATAGGTACTACTCCCTGATTCGATTGAACAACAGCGCTGCGTGGCAGCGGATTGAATGCAGCGGTTGCGCTGCAAAGGCGGGTGTTTTTTATAAAACTGACCACCCTGTCTCTTACATGATTGCAAAACCAGCCTGAGAGTTCCCGCTAAAATGGGACTCAAAGACTGTAGCAGACGCACTTAGGCACATGCCGTTCATCTCATGCGATTAAACTCACGTGCCGTCAAACAATTGTGCTGTTAAACTGGCGTATTAGCATTTTAAAGTAGTCCGCAACATGGTCCAAACATTATTGCCCCCCGAGGTCAGGCCTGGCCAATCCTTGCCCTTATTGCAGGCCTTACATATCCTCACCCGCGACGGTAAGCTCAATCAGGATAGCCGCCGCAAACTCAAGCAGGTCTATCATCTGGTCAATTTTATCGAACCGCTGATGCAGACGGTGATGGAAAAACAACCTTCGCCCGTCTTGGTTGATCACGGCGCCGGCAAATCTTACCTGGGCTTTATTTTGTATGACTTGTTGCTGAAACAGCATCAGGCAGGCCAGGTGATTGGCATTGAGAGCCGCGGTGAATTGATTGAAAAGTCGCGCCAACTGGCGCAAGCATGCGACTTTAACCGCATGCAGTTTGAGCATTTGACAGTAGCAGAAGCCATGCAGTCCGCGCAACTGCCAGAACAGGTTGATATTGTGACGGCCTTGCATGCCTGCAACACCGCCACCGATGATGCGATTGCATTTGGCTTGCAAAAGCAGGCACAGTTTATGGTGTTGGTGCCTTGTTGTCAGGCGGAGGTGGCTGAAGCGCTACGGCAACATAAAGCCGAGGCCTTATCAAAAACCTTTTTAAGTGAGTTGTGGCGTCATCCTATCCATACGCGTGAGTTTGGCAGCCAGGTGACCAATGTGCTGCGCTGCCTTGCGCTGGAAGCGCATGGCTATCAGGTGACCGTGACCGAGCTGGTAGGCTGGGAGCATTCTATGAAAAATGAACTGATCATTGCCAAGTATACCGGCCAGCGTAAACGCAGCGCGCGTGAGCGCGGCTTGCAATTGCTAGAGCAGTTACATTTATCTGGCCTTGCGCCAAGGTTTCACTTTTAGCATTTGTTTTTAGGCTACGCTCAGTCAGGCGCAGATAAAAAAACCTCTGACACTGGGAGAGTATCAGAGGTGAATGGAGCTAATGCTTTGCCCCAGGGAAGAGACGTTATGCGCCTAACTAGAAGCGCTTGCCGAAACCCAGGCTGATCACCCATGGATCGATATCCAGGTCATCAATTTTTGTCCAGGCGTTGCCATTGAGCGGGTTTTGCATTTTTACGGTGGTATTCATCCAGATGTATTTCACATCCGCGTTCAGCAGCCAGCCATCCTTAAGGTTAACATCCAGACCAGCCTGCAAGGCAGGACCAAAGCTGTCACGGTCAATTTTGATTTTTTGACCTGCTAATGGGCCTTGACGCAGGTCGAGGCGGCGGTCCAGCATAAAGGTTGCGTTAATCCCGGCGCCGACATAGGGGTCAAAGGTTTGGTCGGGGTTAAAGTGCCATTGTGCGGTTAAGGTTGGTGGTAAAGCATCAATGCTACCCAGTAATTGATTGGTGACGGTAGTGCCTGAGTCTTTGGTGATGCTGACATCGTGCTTGGAGCCCAGCGCCAGAATCAGTTCTGTCGCAATGTTTTTGGTCCAGTAGTAGCTAATGTCCAGCTCAGGAATAGTATTGCTGTCCGCTTTTAATTCTGCACCGCTAGACATCGCGCCTGCCGCAATATTTTTGTTTACATATTTGCCCAGATCGCTACTTTCGTTCGGGCTGATATTGGTGGCGCGCAGGCGGATAACCCAGTCGCCTTGTTCTGCCTGAACATTGAGGGCTGGCAATAAAGCAGCCAACATTAAACTGATTGCGGTTTTTTTCATTGTGATCACTCCATTAGTGCATTGAACTTGAATGCATTGTAGGTCGGCAAGTCAGGCCGTATATTGATGCAGGTCAACTGGATTGAATTTGCCTAAAACGCCGTGCAAACAGCAAAGCGCACGCATGGAGTGATAAAAAACCAGTCCTCAGACTGGTTTTTGGGTGGCTGGATCGTTGGATCAGTAGTCGTTGCGTTGCTTCCATGCTTCATCCAGTGCTTTGGACTTTTGTTCAAAGATGGCTTTTTTGGCATCGAGGTCTTTTTCAATCTGGGCTTTTTCCGCCTGATATTGTTTAAGCGTTTCTTGTGCTTGCGTCAGCACGGCTTGCTGGCGTTGAATTTTTTGCTCGATATCGCTGAGTTTGCTCATGGCGTCGCCTACGGCATCGCGGGCACTGGCGGCTTCAGATTGTTCGACGCTGATATTGCGCGCAAAAACTGGTTCGCTGAAGGTCAAGATCAAAAGAGCGGTGAGGGTCAGTATACGCATGAGGGACTCCATTAAAAAAGCGGTATAACAACAAGCCATGAATTAAAAAGCAGATCATAGGCGTTTAAATCATGTGCATCAATCTTTTAGTAAGGCATGTAAGCGATTAGTTTCTTTAGTTCATCCGTTTAGCCATTCGATGGCTCGCTCAATCATCGCCGTTGGCGAGCGCACTGCTGGTTTAACGCTTTACATATACACCTTATTCCGCAACAATGTTGCATATCATTGAGGAGGAAAAAATGCGTTTCTGCTGGCTTTGCATGCTGTTGTTGTCTTGGGGAAGTTTGCATGCAAGGGAGGCCTTTGATTTGGCGGGCAAGCAGATTGCGTCAGGCACGCTCTCTTCGTGGATGATGGCCGTGTCGTCAACGGCAATTCCGGTGACGGTGATTCATGGGCAAACTTCAGGACCGGTATTGACCCTGACAGCAGGTATCCATGGCGATGAATTTCCTTCGATACTGGCCTTGCAGCAGTTGCGCAAGCAGATACAGCCTGAACACTTGAAAGGGACCCTGATTCTGATTCATCTGGCGAATCTTGAAGGTTTTCATGCACGTCGCATTGCGCTGAGTCCGGTCGATGAGAAAAACCTGAACCGGGTGTTTCCTGGTAGCGCACAGGGCACCCTGACTGAGCAGATCGCCGATTTTTTAACGGCGCAAGTCATCAGCAAAACGGATTACCTGATTGACATCCATTCTGGCAGTGCCAACCAGCATTTATGGCCACATGTGTATTCCCCGGTGTTGCACGTGCCAGCGCTTGATGCCAGAACACAGCATTTTGCTGATCTTTTAGGATTGCCAGACATTGTGCTCTATGACGGCAGGCCCAATGATCCTGATCATTCCATCTCATATCCGAATACGGCACAGACCAGGGGCAAGCCTGCATTGACGCTGGAAGTCGGCCAGTTTGCTCAGCGCGATGCCGCTTTTGTGGCCATGATCACGCAAGCTTGTGCACAGGCCATGAGTGGCTTGGGCATGATAGATGCGCCTGAAACGATAGATGTCAGCACGCAACACAGGACAAAGGTAGCCTCGCCAATTCATTATTACAGCAAAATGGTTGAGCTACGCAGCCAGCAAACCGGCTTGTTTACGGCCAAATCCAGCATTGGCGATTGGGTGACAGCAGGGCAGGTCGTAGGTGAAGTGACGGATTATTTTGGCGAGAAGATTGAAACTTTGCGTGCGCCTGTGGCCGGGCGCATCCTGATTCAAAATGCCACGCCACCGATACGCGCGGGCGAAGTCACAATATCTATCGGTGTGGTGAAGGCCCCTTAGCTGTTGCCATCAGGATGCGCACCTTGCGCGCACGGCTCGTTTGCGTCAAAGACTGGCATGGATTCAATCTCTTTGCGATGTAGTGCCCGCTCCTCAAACAAAAAAGGGTAGATGGCTTCACGCAGGCGGGTGTGAAACTTCTCTATCTGCTGTCTGTGTACTAGCAAATGGCTAATATCGCTGCATGCGACCGCTTCCAGTTGTGTTTGCGCCCAGACCGTGGGTAACCACCGCCCGATTTTTGTTGCGGCATCCGCCCTCATTTGTAAGGTTCGTGTCCGGGCAGCCACTTGTGCTTGCAAGTGGACGTCGCCCATATGCTGAAAGGCAAAGTACCATTTCCAGTGAAAGCGGCCTGTGACGGGCGGCGTGTCTTTCCATTGCGGATACAAGGCATAGAAGGGTTTCAGCGTATCCTCTTTTGGCAAATCCCAGGCGCCATGTACCAATTGCCGATGCTGCATGGCAAGCTGGCTACCGTCTTGCAAGGGATAACGGGCGTGCAGCCATAGCTGGCAAAGATTCGGTAAGACCACGCATAACATGACCCAAATGCTGCTCAGCAACATGGCATTGAAGTTGGCGTTGAGCGCTCGTTTGCGCAGGCTGACTGCACTACACAATACAGACCATAAAAACGTGTATAAGGCTGTAATTGTCAAAATCTGTAACAGGGGTGACAAGGAAAGCGAGTGCATCCCGGCAAACAGTAATAACGGGAGTACGAAGACAAGCGTGACAAGCACCCAGCGGGATAACACCCGTTTAAACCAGAAATGACCAGGTTCTTTTACCAGGCTATGCAAAAACAGTAAACGTTGCGCCTGTTGCTCGTTGGCTTTCAGGTCATGCATCAGGGCGATACAGAGCAAAGGTGCAAAAAATACCAGCAAAAAAGCATAGTCAAAGGTACCCAGCATCACATATTCAGGGTGATGCGACTCACCATCGTAAAGCTGGCTTTGCAAGCCGAGTAAACGTATCCGTTGCACGTACGGCACCACCAGCCGGTTGCCCAGGGCAATAAAGCTCCATTCGCCAGGGCGGTAATAGACGTTGTGGAACAGGTAATAGCCCACTTCTCCTGCCTCAAGTGTCCCGTCATGACTGTTGTGCTGGATAAAGTCCTGCTTGCGCATGGTCTCTTCCTGTTGCGCATGATAAATCTGGGACTGGATATGACGGATATTTTGCCAGCCGTTTAACAAGCTAAAACTAACCAGTACCAGGCTGAGCAAAAGCAATAGGGTCAGGCTGCGTTGCTTGAGCAGCAGAGTGAATTCATGTTTCATAGTCGGTGCGAAACCCTAACAAGCAAGGAGCCAGGCAATAACAGCCAGCCAATCAACACCAGAAAGGCAGCTGTCAGACTGGCGTGGCTGACTGCCATCGGTGGCAGATTCACTGGGGGACGGGGCGCGTTCTTCCAAAAGTCGGCAGAAACACGCGTGTTCTTATCGTCATGCTGGTCCACTTTGTAAGTGTGGATCTGGTTCAGATATTGGATTAATTGATACCGCCGGGCTTCAGACTGCCGGATAAACGCCTGGTGGTGCGGCAGGTCATTGCCGCTAGCCGCCATCTGTATATATTGCAGCGCCAATGCCGGTGTGAGCCATAACCAGTGCCGGATACTTTCATTCTGTTTTGCCAGCTGTGCGTCATGCAATGCCTGTTGTTCGCGGTAGACGGCCGTGGTCAGGCGCTCGCCTTCCTGCATCAGCAGTCCCTGGTAGTTTACTGGCAGGTCTTCGATCCGGCTTACCTGGTATTTGTTGAGTATGCTCTGTTTAAAGGCCTGAAAATGCGGATCGTCAGGGTTATGGCTGTCACCTATGCTTTGCAGCTTGCTTTCTGCATGGTATTCAGCCTCTGCGCGAGGCTGTGTTGGATAGGCGATCTGGGCCAGATTCGCCAGCCCGCGCGGAAAAATGATGCAGACACAGACCCAGCACAGCAATAAGGTCAGCAAGGCACTATGCAGTTGCCGGCTGTACCAGGACACGGTGACGACCAGCAGGCACCAGCCGGCAATGTAAAGCGCTTGCGCCAGCAACATGATAGCTAGCCTGGCCAATAACTGATCACTGTGCCAGCTCCATGCCAGCGTCAACAGTGCTTGCAGGCACAAAAGAAGCAGCAACGGTAAAAACAGTGCCAGCCACTTTCCGGCGGCAATCGCCCAGCCTGGGGTGCCATTGCCGCGCATGAAAGCCAGGATGCCGGTGATTTTATCGGCAGTGACGGTGGCATAGGCAATCATGATCAAAAACAGTGGCATCCACCATTGCACGATCATGGCTGGTGTAATTAATGAAAAGCGGCCCAGCGTAGTGGCTTCAGTCGCCGGGTTGAAGTTGGCGCTGTTCAGGCGATGTGCTTCCAGATACACCAGATGGCCAGACTGGTCGAGGATGCCGGGCTCGATCACACTGAGCGGATGAACCGGCTTGGCGACGAAATCGCCAAAATGCGAGACCCTGTGCGGATGACGGTCGGGTTGCGATTGCCAGTCATGCTGGCTGCGCGCTGTCACCTTAGCCACAGTCTGTGCATGATCTTGCCAATGGTGATGGGCGGCAATGGCGGCAATGCCCCATAATGTCACCAGTACCATCAATAACAATGCCGGAACCCGCGCATGCCATAACCTGCGCCATTCATTGCAGGCGATTTTCCAGATCAATGCGCTCATGCCTGCCCCTGATACAGTTTTTTCAGGCTATCCAGTGTCAGTGCTGACTGGTCCAGCATTACCGGTTGCAACTGCCCATTGGTCAGCATCAGCAAGCGGTCAGAAAAAACAATGGCGGACAACACATCGTGCGTGACCACCAGCACGCCCATGCCACTTTCTTTGCATTGCACAATCAGCTGGTTTAAGTCTTCGGTAGCCTGTGGATCCAGCCCTGAATTAGGCTCATCTAGTAACAGCAATGTTGCCTGTTTGGCCAGCGCAAATGCCAGCATTACCTTTTGTTTCATACCTTTGGAATATTCACCGCAAGACCGATGCCAGGCTGTTTCCGGTAAGCCAGCCATGGTCAGGCAGCTGGCAATATCCTTTTCATGATCTATATCGGCCAGGCTTAAGAAATAACGGATATTCTCTATCGCAGAGAGATGTCCGTATACGGCAGGGTGCTCCGGCACATAGGCAAGGTGCGATAGCGCCCGCTGGCGGTCCTGCGCGATATCAATACTGGCAATCAGGATATTGCCTGTTTGTTCGGCCGTGTCATGTAAGCCTAAAATACTTTTCAGCAGCGTTGATTTACCGGCGCCATTGCTGCCAAGCACAGAGACGACTTCACCTGCCTGTAAGTTGAGCTCAAGCTGATTTAGAATTTTCCGCTTGGAAAACCCCAGGCTTAGCTGTTGAATCGATAGCAATGCAGTCATAAAAAATCCACCGTTGCTGTGAGCATAAAGTTACGGCCAGTACCTGGGGCGAAGTTAAGCTGGTTGGTCGCACCTGTGGATGAAAAGTCATACACATACTCATAGTAGCGATCAAAAATATTATTGGCTAACAAGCTGACGCGTCCCCAGCTGGTTTTATAGTCAATATTGGCATTGGTCAGCGTATAGCCGCCGTATTTTCCGCCCTGGTTACTCTCATTGACGTAGTAGTCGCCTTGGCTATCCACGTGAACACGTGCAATCCAGTTTGCATTGGGCGTATATTGCAGACCCAGCGAGGCGGTGTAAGAGGGGATACTGCGGACCGAGTTATCCTTGAATTGCGGATGTAATGCATCCGGTTTCACGATAATGGCCTCTACCCGTGACACATTGCCCCAAAAGTGCCATTGCTCGTCTAACGCATAGTCAAAACTGGCATCTATCCCTTGCCTGCGGGTGGTACCGATGAGTTGGTTAATGTTGTCAATATTAATAAATTCGTTTTCAGCTTTTTGTTGCCAATAAGAAAGACGCGTATTCAAATCAGGATGCCACTGGCTCTTGATTCCTAATTCCCAGCCATCGTTGATCGCAACCTTTACGTTGGTCGGGCCATTGGTACTATAGAGATTAAGGTTAACGCCAGTGGGTGTTTGAAAGCTGCGTCCGGCATTTACAAATAAAGTTTGCTGCGCATTCAGGTTGGCAAATAAGTTGAATTTGGGTTGTACGATGGTCTGGTTATCCAGCATGCGTGTCCTGAGCGTATTCCCATTAATCACAAACTGGTTTCTAGGGTCGCTGTTCAAATAATCCACCCGATAGGCCAGGTTCCAGCGTAACCAGTCCAGCGGCGTGTTTTCAAATTTGGCGTAAATGCCTTGTGCTGTGAAGTTGTATTGGGCATTGCGCCGGATAGTGGTCAAGCGTTGACGGAATTCATCAACATGCTGGCGTTCAATATCGTAGCCGGTTTCAAAAGCCCAGCTGGGATTGATTTTCCAGTTTAACTTGCTCACAAAGCCAATCGAGGTCTCGTCTTCCAAGCGATGTTCCAGGCCTGGTGATCCAAAAAAACGTACATTGCGTTCACGACCAAAGTTCTGCCAATAAGCTTTCAGGCTTAAATCAAGGTCGTTATTAAAAAAGTAATCGTAATGCAGGCTTAAATGCTTGAATTCTTTTTCACCGCTATCGTTGAGTGCATTGGGAGCCACGCCTCTGCGGTCATCACGCGCTTGTTCTTTAGACATAAAACCCGGTGCTTCAGGCGAATTGTATTTGCCATACTTGGCGCTCAATGCCAGGCTGGACTGCTCGAAATCCAGCTGCCAACGGCCAGATAAGGCAATTTTTTCATTTTCGGTATGGGCGCGGAAGCCATTGCCTTTGCGATAACCAATCGCATAGTTTTGGGTGAAATCGCCTTGTTTTTCACCATAGTAGCCTTGCATTTCGCGGGTTTGAAAGCTGCCATAACCAAATTGCAATTGCTTGCCGATATCTTTACGGGTTTCTACCTTGTAGTTGCCTGCGGTGGCAAACAGGCCGGTCGAAGCGTCGCTGGTGCCTTTAAATACTTGGGCACTCTGAATGTTGGTGGGGAACAGGTAATCCAGCTCACTGAGACCTGAGAACAAGTTAGACGGAATGCCGTCTACCAGCACTTTGGCATTGGGCGTTTCGCCATCGCCACTAAAACCGCGGATAGACACTTCGGTATTGACAATGCCCTGACTAAAGCGAGACAGCACCACGCCTGGTGTTTTGCTAAACAATTCCAGGGTATCGGTGACGTGTTCGTACTCGAGTTCTTGACGCGTAATGACATCTACCGAGCCTGCCAGGCCTTTATCAGTGGCTGAGACTTGCTCTTTTTTGCCAAGCACCACGACGCTATCCAGCTCGACACTGGTGACCGGTGCTTCATTTTTCTTGGCTTTACTGCTTTGTTTGGAGGGGTCCAGTTCTACCGAGTCTTCAGCATAAACCGTTACCGCCGGGAACAGCATGACTGCCAGCAGGCTGGCAATCGTTTTTGGGTACATCATGATTTATCTTCCCTGTAAGTCTGCGTATTCATCAATCTGGTTCAGTGTGTTCTCTTTGTGCCTCATCTCACACGGTGGCTGAGGCAATATGTTTTATTTTTATTGGGCTAAAGCTGTTAAATAAGAATGATTGTAAAGTGATCTATGCGACTTCTCCTTAAAAAAACAATGTCTGGTGTAGAAAAAACACACAGCAGCCTCGTTGTGTGCGCTTGTTGTGATGGACTGTCACTTTTTTGATCCTTCAATCGGGGAATGGACCGCCGATCAAACGATGATCAGAGATCCTTGGTCCATCACATGATTAGCGTTGCAGCAGATTAAAAGTATTTATTCAGACCAATAAACACCCCTCTGCGTGGCCCAAATTGTGGCGCATCAATGCCAATGCCCGAGCCATCCCGTAATTCATACTTTTTATCAAACAGGTTGATGATGGCCAGCCTGGTTTCCAGCTTGCCGAGGGTGCCTGCGTTGATCATGGTGCTGGCCCCCAGATTGACCTGCGTGTAGGCGGGCATGTGTTCGGTATTGGCGAAGCCACGGCGCAGGCCGCTGCCAAAGAACGCATCGGCGCTGAGTTGATAGCCTTGCCATAAGTAACCGACGCCGGCGGACGCGGTGTAGCGCTGGTCATGGTCGGTATGCACCCAATGATTGGCGGTATAGTCCAGCTCATCTTGCTCAAAGTTATATTGTGCAGAGACGACTTTCTTGGCCAGGCTCATGGAGCGTGAGAGGTTGGCATAGGCTGAAAAGGCTTCGTCTTTATAGCTCGCGGTCAATTCAAAGCCATAAATTCTGCCTTTGTCATAGTTAAAAGGCGTGTAGACCAAGGCTTCACCAAAGCGACCCTCATCAATCAGGTCCTGGACAATTTTGTAGTAGCTGTCAAAGCTCACGGTGAGTTTGGGCGTTAACTGGTGACTGACGCCGACGTCAAAATAATGTGAGCGCTCGGGTTTGACTGCGCCATTGAGGTCACTGGACGCAGCATTGGTGGTATTGCTGAATAAGGCCAGTGTTTTAGTGCCGACCAACTCCGTCGGAGGCGGTGTAAAGTATCTTGAGTAGGCAGCATGGAAGGTGGTTTCAGGCGTGGCATTCCATACCAGGCCCAGGCGTGGGCTGAGTTGGCCGCCGCTGACATAGGCATTCATTTTGTCGGCTCGCACGCCATAGTTCATCACCAGGCTGTTGTTGATTTTCCATTCGTCCTGCAAGTAAAGCGCCAGCAAGGTGTTACCGTTTTTGTGATTGTTATCAACAATGGTGGCCTGGGTGTTGGTCGTCGTGCCGCCCGAGGTCAGGAACACATTGGCGGTATTGTCGCTGGTGATATCTTCGGTGCTGGTAAACATCCCCATGCGGATGGTGTGGCTATCGCCCCAGTGATAGCTGCCATCGGCTTGCAAGCCATTACTCATGCTGTCTCTAAACACGCGCGAGGCCACGCCATTAAAGGCCAAGCCCCCCGTGATATCCGGCGTATAAGTGGTGCTGGTATAGCGTGTGAACAGCGAAACCTGGTAATCGAAATCAGGGCCAATGGAGCTCTGCACGGCCAGTATGCCGTACTGGTTACGTTCGTTCTGGTGATCTCTCAGGCTGGAGGAATTATAGCCAGACAAACCTAAGGCCGAGAGATAGTCGCTGTTGGCCGCCTGCGCCGGGTTATTAGGGATTTGAAAATTGCCATAGTAAGAGCCCAGCATCGCCACAATTTGCGTTTCCGGATTCAGCAAGTACGACATGTAGGCGAAGCCTTTGGTTTGCTGGGTATTATCATGAATCGGGTTGTAGCTATCGGTGGTATTTTCGATGCCGCGATTATTGGAGAGATAAGAACCCGTGACATAGTAACTGAAGTCACCCGTGGAATTGTGCATTTGAATACTGGGGTTGACGGTGTCGCTGGTGCCACCATAAAAGCCAACATTGCCGCCCGGTTTGAAGTTTTTCTTGGTCTCAATCTCAATCACCCCGGCCGTTCTGTAGCCATACTGCGCAGGCAAAGCGCCGGTGAGCAGATTGATTTTATCGGCAAAGCGCGTATCCAGAATCTGACCAAAACCATTGATGCCCTCCGGCAGGATGACGCCGTTAATCCGGTATTGGATATTGCCGTGATCGCCACGGATATGCAGTTGCCCATAAGAGTCATTAGCGACGCCAGGGGCGCGTAACAAAATCTGGTTAAAGCTGTTGTTTTCACCGCCTGGAATATTGCTGATATCTTTCTGGTCAAAGCGATATATGCTGCCGCCCGTGGCGGGTGACAGGCTATTACGGATTTTGCTGAACCGTTCTGCAGTCACTTGCACGCTATCGAGCTCGAGTGCGCTTTCATCCACCGGTTCTGCCAGTACTGAGATTGCAGGGTAGCTGGCAAACAGGCCGCCCACCGCTACAGAAATGATGCGTTTGATCTTCATAAAGTTGTCCTCTTGGCCTCACGCTGAGGCCTTTTTCGTCTGGTTGTGTTGGGGTTATCAGGGCTCAAACGAAAAGAGGTGGTGCGCGCGCAGCGTAGCGGCGATAGGACGGTTTGGTATGTAAAACGGTATGGCTGGTTTGGGCTGATGTGACGAGGTCTGGTGCATGTAGCAGTAGCGGACGTCCTGGCAGCAGCGTGTCAGGGAGATTGTCCAGGCACAGGCATTCTTCACACAGATTGTCCTGGCTGGTTTTGTCATGCTTGAGGGTGTGATTAATCTCTTCAGACAGGTGAGAGATGGCGTGCGCAATCGCATGCTGCTGCGCAAATACAAAAAACAGCAAGACTGCCAGCAGGGCGCCTAGCAGCCATTGATTGAGTCGGGTCCGTATGTAGTGATTTAGCATGCAGTCTGGCGATTAAAAAACCTGCGATGAGCGCGTCCGCTATCTAGCCATGTTCTGATGACACACTCATGAATCGGGCAAGTTATTTTCATCACAGCGCGTTAACCCCTGATGGCATCCAGCGCGAGTACGACGCGTGTCTGCCCCTCTGGCACCACAGGCGAACGATGAATGGCGCCGCCTACGGTGTTCCCTTGCCACTGACTACCTTTGAGCAATACGATATCAAAGGCGTCTGCCTGTCTGATGCCACGCGCATCGAGTACCACGCCTGCACGCTGTTGGTTGTTGAGTCCTGGCGGGTTTAAGTGACTGCGGTGCTTTAAATAACTGCGGTCGGCAAATGCTTCCTCCAGCCATTCGGTGCCTGGCCCCATGTAGGTACACAGCAGCCGAATTCCGGTATGGTCAACATGAAATTGCGGGCACATGGCTTTTTGCAATACTTCCAGTCGCAGGCCCACGGTCTGGCAATCCAGCAGCTCGGCAAACACCGTTACCAATTGTGCCAGCTCTTGAATAAACACTTCGCGGCCCGGCTGTGCAGGCAACGGCAAAGTACACAACTGTGGCGCAAGTGCGGGCTGCAATGAAATCACGTTGCGCAGTCCAGGCGCCAAGCTGCGCGCTGCCAGCTGCAGGTAGTCGCTGATTGCAGTTTGCGCCTCCCGGCGTACAAGACAGACTTGCTGCTCGGGCTCAAAGATCGGCAGCATTTGCAGTGGGTTAAAGGTCAAGGACTCGCTTGCTGGTGTCAGCGTAGGCGCAAGTGGAGCAGTTTGAGGGGGGCTGGCAACCGACAACATGCTAGACACTTTCCAATATCTGCATATCGTCGTTGGTTTCAACGGTTTCTTCTACCGCCCAGCGGGGGAATGGGTCCTCAAACTTGCGCCAGGCGTCCATGCCCAATGCCAGCTCGCTTTCTGTCAGCAGGCAGGCATCAAATTTTGCCGTTAGCGCCGCTTTATCCATCTCCATGCCAATAATGACCAACTCTTGTTGACGATCACCATAAGGCGCTTGCATGCGTGAACGGATATGTTGCAGGCTGTCTGTATCCTGCGGCCAATAGTTGGCCGGCGTTGCCGCCCACCAGATGCCCGCAAGCTCGGTGCGCGTGACCGCACCCGCTTGCGACCACATGGCACAAAACTCGGGACGCGAGGCGATCCAGTAGCGGCCTTTGGAGCGGATCACGCCTGCCCATTCGCTATTGAGCCATTGCCATAAGCGTTGTGGATGAAACGGCGTGCGTGAACGGTAAACAAAGCTAGAAATACCGTATTCCTCGGTTTCTGGCACATGTTCGCCACGCAGCTCCTGCAGCCAGCCAGGCGCTTCTGCAGCCTGGTCAAAGTCGAACAGGCCAGTATGCATGATGCGGTCTAACGGCACCTTGCCAAAGCTGCTGTGCAGGATCTGTGCACGCGGGTTCAGCGTTTTGAGGATGCCTTCCAGCCGGGCGATTTCCTCCAGCGTCATCAGGTCAGTTTTATTCAACACCAGCACATCGCAAAATTCAATCTGGTCGACCAGCAGGTCAACCACGGTACGTTCATCGTCCTCGCCCAGGGATTCTCCTCTGTCGGTCAGGCTTTCCTGTGAGCTGTAGTCCTTGAGGAAATTGTAGCCATCCACCACCGTGACCATGGTATCGAGTTGTGCCACGTCAGCTAGTGACACACCTTCCTCATCGGCAAACGTGAAGGTTTCGGCAATCGGTAAAGGCTCCGAGATACCGGTGGTTTCAATCAGCAGGTAATCAAAGCGGTTTTCTTTGGCCAGGCGGGTGATCTCGACCAGCAAGTCTTCTCGCAAAGTGCAGCAGATGCAGCCATTGCTCATTTCCACCAGTTTTTCTTCCTGACGTGATAGCTCGGCCCCGCCGTCACGTACCAGCTGGGCATCGATATTGACTTCAGACATGTCGTTGACGATGACGGCAACCCGCTTGCCTTCGCGGTTATTGAGTACATGATTCAACAGCGTGGTTTTCCCCGCGCCCAAAAAGCCGGAGAGTACGGTGACAGGGAGTTTTTTGAGGTGAGACGCGCTTAAACCAGACATAAATTGAGTCCTTGCATGAAAAATTCTTTAGGGAGGTCGGTACCGATGAATACCAGCGTAGACACTTTGCGCTCATCAGGCTGCCATTGCGTGGTATGGTCACCACTCATGAGCATGTGTACGCCTTGAAAAACAATGCGTTGTGGATCGTTGTAGGCATGCACAATGCCTTTGTAACGCAGTAGCTGCGGGCCGTAATCATGGATGATGGTTTCGAGAAAGATTTCCAGTTTTTGCAGGTCAAACTGCCGCTCGCTACTAAACACAAACGAGGTGACGTCGTCGTCATGCGCATGACTCACATCACGCAAAAAGTCTGGTTCGATTTCCAGGATGGCATCCAGTGAAAAACCATCAATATCCAGAATCTGCCTGAGGTCGGTTTGGCCAAAGTGCACGCTGTGAATGGTGGCCCGGGAGTTGATGTTATGCAGCCTTGCCGAGAGCGCGCTCACTGCTTCTGGCGTGACCATATCCGTTTTTGACAGCAGAATACGGTCAGCAAACCCGACCTGCTCTTGCGCTTCATGGTGCGCATCCAGTTGCTGCATGGCATGCACCGCATCCACCACCGTGATAATCGCATCCAGGTGATAGCTGGCATAGACGTCATCTTCGACAAAAAAAGTTTGTGCAACAGGCGCCGGGTCGGCCAGGCCCGTGGTTTCGATAATGACGCGATCAAAGCTAATTTTCTGCGCTGCACGTTTTTGCGCCAGATCACCGAGAATACGCACCAGGTCGCCACGCACGGTGCAGCAAATGCAGCCGTTGTTCATTTCCACGATTTGCTCGTCCCCATGAAGCAGCAGCTCACCATCGATACCGGCCTCGCCAAATTCATTTTCAATCACGGCTATGCGCTGGCCGTGTTGCTCCTGCAGTATGCGGTTGAGCAGGGTGGTTTTACCCGCGCCGAGAAAGCCAGTTAAAATCGTCACCGGGATTTTTGCGTTGCCTGCTGTCATGTGCTGCTCCAAACATCGACAATATGTTGCTGGATAAAGGGTGAAAGCCAAGCCACGCCAAGGCCACAAGCAATCAACAGGCATTGCACTAGTAAATCCTGCGGGCGATATTGCGTTTGCAGCGTTGGCACTAAGTCTGCCAGGGCGATGTAGATAAAACTGGCGGCGGCCAGTAACAAGGCGTACGGAATCAGCGGCGCAATATGCGTAAAACTCAACCAGCCGACCAAGCCGCCCACAATCATGGCCGAGCCCGAGAGCATATTTAGCAGGAGCGCACGGGGTTTACTCAAGCCAGCATTAATCAACACCATAAAGTCTGAAATCTCTTGCGGGATTTCATGCGCGACAATCGCAAACGCCGTCACCCAGCCCAACTTGATATCTGTCAGAAAACTGGCTGCCAGCAAGATGCCATCGACAAAATTATGGATACCGTCGCCCAGCAAAATAATGGCCACCTGGCCGCCAGACTGCTTTTCTACAGGATGAGTAGCAACAGGTGCAGCGTCCGCATGATGGAAATGCCGCCACAATGCCAGCTTCTCCAGAATGAAAAATAGCAACATGCCTGCAACTAGCATCCAGCCCGCGTTGGTCAGGTTGATGCCCTGATTCAAGGCTTCCGGTAATAAATCCGTGAAAGCAAACCCGAGCAATACACCCACGGCAAATGCCACCATGCGCCGCGCATGATTGGCGAACAGGGTATTTGATAACCAGCCGGCGATCAGTACCGAAACCACACCACCTACGGTACAGGCCAGCATTAAACTGGGGAATAACATGCTTGAACTTTAAAATGCAATTTTGTTGCATTTTAAAGGGTGGGGGATTTAATTGCAACAATGTTGCAATTTTGTGTGTAAAAAAAGCAGGCATCCCATTCATAGGCGCCTGCTACTTACGCAATACGTATTTTTACGATCTCATCATCGTTAGATGCGCATGCAACATCGACAGCCTGATATCGCACGCGCTATCGTCATCAAGCGTGCGTCCTTAGTCTCATAGGATCATAAAAGGGGGTAGGGGCCACATAGGCTGACACTCTTTGATGGCTGCACACCACTTCTACTGCCGTTCCAATCGCTGTGTATTCTGGCTTTAAATGCACCATGGCTAAAGACTGCATTAAATAATTGCTAAAGGAGGCGCTGGTGACGACACCGATCTCTACCCCATCTTTGACTATTTTTGCGCCAGCCTCAACACTCGTTGGTGATTTGCAGATTAAACCAGCTTGTTTCACCCGCTCTTTGCCTTTGGACGCCAATACAGCCGCTTTGCCGATGTAGTCTCCCTTTTTATCCAGGTCCACACCCCAGCCCATGTTGATCTCCCATGGCGTGGTATCACCTTCAGGCATTTCGAATGGAAAAAACAAGAGCGCTGCTTCAATGCGCGTTAACTCTAGTGAGTTCCAGGAGGCTGGAATCGCGCCAAAAGGCTTGCCAACCTCTAAAATCTTATCCCATATTTCAATGGCATCTTGCCCCTTACAATAGACTTCGTATCCACGCTCTCCTGAATAACCACCGCGGGCAATGACAACATTTTTACCAAATAGGCTGGTGGGCTTGTGCTTAAAATAATCCAAGCTTGCCAGGTCAAAGTCGATGACATGCGGCGCTAATATCGCTAAGGACCGAGGGCCTTGTAAAGATAAAATATGCGCATCAAGATCGGGCGCGATGGTCACGTCTTTGCCAGCCGAGAGCATTTTTAAGTTTTCCGGTGTTTTGCCTGAGCCGTGGGAGAGCCGAAAGCTATTGGCGCTGTCTCTGATAATCATGATGTCATCACAAATTGCACCCGATTCATCCGTTTCTGCAGCCAAGACACTGTGGCCGGGTTCGAGTTTGGTGATGTCCTTAGCCACCAGCCTATCAAGGACCTTTTCTGCATCTAAGCCATCCACATTGATGATGTTTAAGCCAGACACGTCGTATAAGCCAGCACGACTCCTCACCGCGACAACTTCATCATGGACATCCGTGTGATAGCTCCAAGGAATAGGCATATTATTCCAGATGTCGCCATCTAAATTTGACCCTAATTCCCGGTGTCGAATATTGAGTACTGAGTTTCTAGACATGATGACTTTTCTCCCATTAAATTGATGATTCGGAATACTATAAAAATAAAGATTTGTTCAACACTCTCTTTAGGATGTACTACTTAAGAAGTAAAGTTGTCTTCAAGTGACACCTTCAGAAAGTTGAGCTCACCCAGAGCAGGTATTAAAAAAGGGTGAGCAATCAAACTTGCTCACCCTTGGTTAGGCCACGCGTTCCAATTTGAACTAAATACTATGCAGCCAGAAGACAATGAAGACGCCCACCAGCAACGCTATGTAAGGGAGCACGCCAGCGCGGTTCATGACGCCATCCTTCGCATTGTCTAGTTGCATATCTTCTAGCATGGCTGATGGAAATACACCTTTATCCTGGATGAAGTGTCTGTAAATAAAAACCGGCACAATCAAGGTTGCAAAAAACAGTCCGGCATTGAGGGTGCCTGCCCCCCAGACGTCAGCGCCTAATCCCATCAATCCCAGGTTAACAAAACCGAGTAAGCCGCCTAGAAGCAGTAGGATAGTAGGTGCTTTGTAAGGGCGGTCCCAGTTCGGTCTGTCCATGCGGTGTATCCAGCCGGAATTCAGATTGAGGAAGTTAAAAATGATGTAACCAACATTGGATGCAGCCAATACAAACACATAGTCTGACATCAGCAATAACAGCAGGTTGAAACACAAATCTGTCCACATCGCTTTGGTAGGCGCGCCATGCTCATTGACTTGAGACAAGTATTTGGGCAGCCAGCCATCGACAGAGGCTTGATAAAGCGTACGAGAAGAACCGGCCATGGAGGTCATGATCGAGAGCAAAAGCGCCAAAACCAGCATAATCACCAATACTGTCACAATCAGCTTGGAGCCGCCCAACATACTCGACAACACCCCGGCAACGCCCATGCCACTATAAATGTCTGGTGCCAACATCCCATCGTATACCGCGCCAGTCGTTACGTTACCCGCGGCATCTGTCACCGCTGGCGTCACCAAATGGCCTAAGCCTAAATGCGCCTGAAAAGCGATGGGCACCAGTGTGTACACCGCAATACACAGCAAACCTGAGTAGAAAATGGCCTTAAAAGTATCTGTTTTAGGGTTCTTGAATTCTCGTGTGTAACAGACGGCGGTTTCAAAGGCATACGTTGACCAGGCAGCAATAAACAAGCCCGCCGCCATTAATTTCCAGCCTTCAATATTCCAAATACCATCAATCACATTCCCGGCTGTGTCATAACTTAAAGGCGCCAAGGGAAAGAAATTCGCCATAGGCATGTCGCCGGTGAGGATAGGCACCAAGCCTATCAGCATGAGTGGAATTAAAGCTGTGACCCCCAGGATCATAGTTGCTTTGGCAGAACGTAAAATACCACCGTGCTGTATCGAAAACACTGTGAGTAAAACGGCAGCCCCGAGAATAAACGTTGCGTTAATTCTTAAGCTTAAGCCAGCTTTAATGCTACTCAAATCCATGAGAGTAATTTGCCAGGTGTTGATGGCGGCATCTGGGGAAAATAAGGCACTTAAAATGTAGCCTGCAGCCAATCCAGAACCGATAGCCAATACTGGAGACCATGCGAACCAGTTACACCACACTGAGACTGGCGCGATAAACTTGCTATATCTTACCCATGCAACCGCACCATATACCGATGCACCGCCAGATTTATGTGGAAACAAGCCTGCAATTTCTGCATACGTAAATGCTTGAATAAAACCAAATGTGATAGAAATAGCCCATACCAACCAAGCCGGTTTGCCTACCGTTGCCGAAATGGCTCCCATAGAAAACAATACAAGCGCTGGCACGCCACTGACGACCCAAAAGGCACCTTGCCAACCAATCTTGCGATGCAACGTGTGCTTGCTGTCAGCACCACCTGCAAAGCTGGCTTGAGATATATCAATCGAAGAATTTATACTCACTTTATGTTCCCTTCCCTAAAAGCCTTCTTTTTTTTCACCTATCTACTGACTTCAAGAAAGGCTAATAAGAAGGTCAACGTTCAATGACAATCAGATATCAACTGCACATGGGATTAAGTCAATACATCCACAATGGAATCTATTTTGATGATTTGCAGCTGTTTACTAAATTCTCACTACGGATTACTCCTTAAGGGGTAGCTGGAGAAGATTTCAAAGGAGCGTTGGAGGGGGAGCGTTAGAACGTGTTGATAGGTGCGTATGCGTAACTTTGCGCCTACGCACGATGTGAAAGACCTTTTTGCTGAGCGCTAAAAAGGCACGAGGTCTGCGCTAGTACACCTTATTTTTGATTGTGTGCCCAGACTGCGGCTTCTAAGCGGCTGCTTAATTTAAGTTTGCTCAATAAATGTTTGATATGCACTTTCACGGTGGTGTCGCTAATGCCAAGTTTGCGGGCAATGGTTTTGTTATTGAGTCCGTCACTGAGACATTGCAATATTTCTCTTTCACGCTCAGTGAGCGAAGCCTGCTCATCTTTACGTTGAGGTTTGGGCTCTAAAAGGGCTGTTCTTAGCACTTCAGTGAGTGTGTCTTGAATAATCGTCATGCCATTAGCGACTTTTTTTAAGTTGGCACAGAGGTCTTCCGGCTCCATGTCTTTTAATAAGTAGCCATCAGCACCTGCGCGCAAGGCCTCTAATAAATCGTCTTCAGCATCTGACACCGTCAGCACCACATATTTGGCAGTGAGATCTAACGCTTTAAATTGGCGTAAGGTCTCTATGCCATTCATTCCTTTCATGTTGAGGTCTATCAATACAATGTCTGGTTTAAAGCCAATGGCAGTATCCAAACCCTCTTGCCCTGAGGCGGCTTCACCGATCACTTTGAATGCAGGGTCTGCATCTATGATTTGTCCTACCCCTTTGCGGAAGAGGGCGTGATCATCGATCAAGAACACTTTGTATTGGGTCTGCATCATTTTTAAATGTCTTTCTATGATTGAGGCAACTGTGGCGTAAAAATCAAGCGCACTCGCGTGCCCCCTTGTTTGCGTCTGAGAACCGCAACATTTCCCCCCAGGCTTTCTGCCCGCTCTTGCATGATGCTCTGTCCATAATGGCCAGACGCTTCAGTGGCGGTGTAGCCAATACCATCATCATCAACGATGACAATGATGGTTCCACTGCTTTGAAAATTAAGTGAGATTTCCACTCTACTTGCGTTTGCATGGCGCACTACGTTGGAGAGTGCCTCACGCAATACATGTAAAATATGAAACTCTTCATTGACAGTCAAGCGACAGTTTATCAGACGATTATCCAGGGAAATGGATAGGTTGGAGCGTTGGCTAAACTCATCAATGGCAGTTTGAATTGCCGAGTTTAATCCCCGCACATCCATATGTACGCGGAAGGTTGCCAATAACTCGCGTAGCTCACGATAAGCCGTATTCAAGCCATCGCGCAATTCGTTGACAATGCCGCGAAATTCATTCGTCTCTAATTGGTTGTTGCTTGCACTTTGCAGCCGCGAAATTTGAATTTTCATGAACGACAGTGATTGCGCCAGAGAGTCGTGCAATTCACGGGCAATGGCCGCACGCTCTTCTAACAATGCCAGACGCCGCCCCTCTTGCTCCCGTCCTTGGAAACCCATCACCATAGAAAGTAGATGCGCCGTCAGTTCTATCAATTGCGTTTCTGTTTCATCAAACACATGCTCAATATCCGCCTCGACCTGTAACACGCCCAATGCCCCCGTGGGGGTGACGAAGCCAACTGCAATGCATTGAAAGCCATTGCCATGTGGCGAATTGTCATTGGTATAGAATCTCACCAGATTGGTTGTGGTGAGATCTTCTAAAATGGCGTCACTGAATTTTTCTGGTTTGTGATTGGAAAATAAAACGCGTTCTGTCGAAATGCCGAAGTCATTTTCGGTAAAAATGAGAGAGACATTTAAAATGTTTAAGGCCTTTTCCAGCGAGAATAAACTTTTGCGTAAGACCGTTTCGCTTAATAAAGTGTTGTTGATAGATTCTACAAATTCATGCAGAAAGTCTTGTGATCTAATTAATCGACGCAGGCGTTCACTGCTATTTTGATTGAACCATTCGTTTTCTGCTTTAAACCCTTCTAGTCTTGCCGAGGTTTCGTAGACCAGACGTTCAATTTTGACAAACTCATCTTCATCCTGCTCGCGCTGTTCATTTTGCGCGTCTTGGCCAGCAAAACTGACTAGCGTATCCAGACGATGAACCAGGAGCTTTCTCGCTCTAAACGCGATGGTGATCAAGCAACTGATGGCTAAATAAATGCTCAGCAGCTGCAGCAGTGAAATCACTGATTGCTTTGCCTCGACCTCTTGCAACAATAGCGCGACCAATTGCTCATAGCTTGAGATTAAGGTCTGAACCGTGAGTCGTTGCGAGATGATGGACGCTTGTTGAAAGTGGCTGTCACTGATTTTTTCTCTTGCTTCTCTGAGTTTCTGCAACAGTTGGTTGACTTGCGTGGCATCATGACTGTTAATCTGTGCCACCATTTTGCCTAGGTCAAAGCGTAAATGGGGATCGGCCTTAAGGATTGCTTCGGTCAATTGCTCGGGCGCTTCTCCGATGGCGGTGTCAGAAAAATGTTGCCAGAAAATCTGCTCTTTGGTGATGTCTTGAATGACTTTTTGATTATTAGCAGTGTAGTCGAGCAAAAAGAGAGAGCCAGCCTGCATGAGTATCAAGCTGGAAGTAATACAAAAAATTAATATGATAAGCTTTGCATACAATGTGTGTATTGTCAGATCTTTGATGCTTTTGATCAGGTTTGCAAATTGAATGCTCAAGGATGACTCCGGAATTGAAATTTCCCGCGAAAGGCGCTTAGATGAGTTTGTTTGTTTTTAGCACACTAATATTGAGTGTCATTTTTTTTATCGTCTTTAACGCATGGTGGGTATCTGGCGCCTCATTTAACACGCATTTATCTGCATTGATGATCGCTGCAACCACCGCATTGACTTCCTTGTTGTTGATTGCAATCTACCCCATCTTTCGTAAACATTATACGCGTCATCCCAAGCCATCGATGGATCATAGCGTGACTTGGGCCAACGATGTGTCCAGCAATCTTTCTACGCCTGCCGCAGTCATTGATGGCTACATTGTTAAGTTTGCGAACAAAGCATTTCTGATGGAAATTGGCATGTTAAGCATGCAGGAGCAAGTGGTCGGGATGCCACTGACCAATATTATTCATCCTGGCGACCATCAGCTGCTGGCTTCTCTATTTGCAAAGACAACGGCGACACAAGATAAAAAGAATCACTTACGCATTCGTATGCTCTGCCTGGATGGCAGCATTTTACCGGCACACGTCTCCGTTTCACCCATACAAGAAGACAGTCGATCTGTGGTCAATTTACTCCAATTCTCTTCAAGCCTTTCACAAAAGATGGTGGAATCCAGTGAGTTTGAAAACTCAATACATGAGCAACTCATCAATCACATAGAACAAATTGTGTTTTATCTTAAAGTGAATCAAGAAATCATATTCTTAAATCATTCTTGGGAATCGATGTTAGGTTACAAAGTACAAGAATGTCTCAATAAAACCTTACTTACTTTTGTGCATCCAGAAGATAAACCGTTGGCTGAGGCGAGAATCACTTCTCTGATTCAAGGAAAGCGCAATAAGACCGTTGTCGAGTTTCGTCTGATTGCCAGAAATGGCGATTCTCATTGGGTGGAGTTGCGTGCTAAAAACACCACCGCATACAAGGGCGAACGATCCAGCATCATCGGTACCCTGACCGATATCAGCCAAATGAAGCTCACGGAGTCTACCAAAAGAAGCCATCGTCATCTGCTTAATGCGCTCATCAACAATACGCCTGGCATGATTTATCGTTGTAAAAATGATAAAAACTGGAGTTTTGAATTTGTCAGTGAAGGCGCGGTTGACATCACGGGTTACGAGCCGTATGAAATGATAGGCAACCCCAACTTTTCCTATGCCCAGATTATTCATCCTGAGGACCGCAATATCGCTTGGGATCATGTGCAAGAGAAAATCAGGCATCAACAAAAATTCCAATTACTTTATCGTATTTATACGCGTTCTGGCGCGATTAAATGGGTACTAGAGCAGGGTAAAGGGGTATTTTCAAGTGCTGGAGAGTTGTTAGCACTTGAAGGCTTCATTACCGACGTGGCTCAAGAGGATGGGTCGCAGGCCATACAGCGCTTACAAAAGTATTTCATGTGATTTTCAAGATAGAGGGTATCCAGCGTTATGGGTGCGTCCCTAACGCCACTTCTGCGCCATCATCTTTTTTAGACAGCCATTCCACCGTTAAATCTTTAAACTTGGTTAAGCCTTTGTACTCCACTAAGTCCGGATGTAATGACTTTAGCACGCGATGAAAGCGCTTTGCCCAGCGTGCAGAAGTGCTCAACTCATTCATATTGATTAAATAGCAGCGAATACTGAACAGTATGGCATTGCTGCGTGGCAATCTGAATAAGCTTTGTAACTCAACACGTAAATGTACAAGCTCGCCCACATTGTCGATGCTGACTTTATTACGGTCACCGCCCCACAAGGGATAGTTTTCGGGCGAAGTGTCTAGCCTTGGGTTAATTGTCATGGTCCAATTTAAACGCCGTACGGGTGCACCCAATTGCAAGGCCATGAGGAACTTTAAAGCACGATCCATGACACCTAGTTTCGTCACTTGCGGGACAGGGCCGTGCCACTCATGCCACGCCATGCCCACATCAAAGGCCAGCGACCAATCTGCTTGGCTGGTAATAAAGCCAGCATCGGCGTACAAAGTACCGTTGCGTTGATCCAACAGCACAAAGTCACCTTGCACCTGTCTCCCCATATACTCCATTGGATCCATGTCAAACGAGGTGCTATCGCCAAAGGTAAACGTGTTTTTAATCCCAAGCGGTTTATTTTCCCAGGTCCACAATAGGCCGTCTTTTTTGAGCGAAAATAGGTCAGGATAGTCGTTCGATAAACTTTCCATCGTCAGCTCTAGAAAGTCCCATTGCGCCTCCGCCATGTGTGGCAAGGCCTGGTACCGTCCCGCATCTAGCGCTAATGTTTTGGCTTTATCCTCGCATTCAGCGACGTAGTGCTCATCAATATCAAAAGCAAATTCAGTCACAGCGCCCACCGGCCCCTTGGTGTGGGGCTCAATATTCACTGAATACATATAGGTGTCTTCTGCGAACGGAAATGGAAACCGTTTGATGGCCTCGGGTGAGTTTTGGTAAGTATAGTCATCACGAAAGGTTTCTTTTTTAAAAGCTAAGCTCATAGCATTTCCTGTTAAAGATTGATTTCTAAGGAGTGGCATTTTGCTCGCGAGACGCAAGGCATAATCTTTTTGCCAGCCGCCTTGTCTGCTTCTGATAAATAGTGATCTTGATGCACCAGCACGCCATCAGTTCGGATGACTTCCAGCTCACAGCGGCCACATGCGCCGCCACGGCAAGAGTAGGGCGCATCCACCCCTGCCGCTTCAATGGCTTCCAACATGCTCATTTCTGCGGGGACATGAACTTCAATGTTTGATTTTGCCAATTTCACTTTGAATGGTTCACCTGAAGGGGGCGCTAAAAACTGTTCGCTATGGATATGATTTTCTGGCCAACCCAGTGACCGCGCCGTTTCAATTAAAGCAACCACCATTGCATTTGGTCCACACACATAGACGTGCGTGCCCAAGGGTTGTTTGCTTAATAGCGCTTTGAGATCAATGCTGAGCCCTTCGCTCTCGACATACACATGGACACTTTCAGCGCATTTTTCTTTAAGGGCAGAGGTGAATGCCGCGTGATCCTGAGAGCGATAGGCGTAATGCAATTCGTAATTGGCTTTGGTCCTGATTAAATCTTCAATCTGCGACATGAATGGGGTGATGCCAATGCCACCAGCGACGAGTAGATGTTTACGCGCTCTTTTATCCAACGCGAATAAGTTGTTTGGATACGTGATTTCTAATTGAGAGCCAACGTTGACCTCATGATGGAGGTAAGCCGAGCCACCGCGTGAGTGTTCTTGTAGACGCACGGCAATGTGATAAGTATCAGGCGCCTGCGGAGAGCCCATCAGTGAGTAAGGGTTGCGATGGAGTCGACCATTGATGTTCATCGCAACCACCACATGACTCCCCCCTGAAAATGGAGGCAAACTTGCGCCATCCTCCCTGATAAAGGAGAACTGCTTAATCAGCGGAGTGATTTGCTGAATATTTGAAACAACAACTTTAAATGTACTCAAGGGTAAATCTCCTCAATGCTTGGAATCTGCCCTGGGTCTTCAGCGTCCACCATCAGCCCCATATAAGCACCAAGGCGTCTAGAAAAGTGGTCTCTGACAAACAATTGTTTGCCGCAGCCATCACATTTTTTGATATTGGTATGCGCTTCATAAGAGATAGTCTTGCAATGAACACAATAGATAGGCCGAGCTAAGGTGCCAACGAGCTCTTTGATGATGTCACTGTCATCAATGCCATATTTGTCAGCCATTTGAGCCACCTGCCAGATAAAGCGCTCTGAGCCTGCCACGTAGATGCGTAAGCCCATGCATGCACTGGATAAATGGGCCTCAAAGGCAACGAGTGATTCATCTGTCGTTTCAAACATCAACAGCGCATCCGGCACGACCTTGCTTAAGGGGATGCTGAAATCCTGTTGCACCACTGGGTTTCTCGCATAGAGTACTTTGGTAGGGTGCTCTGGATGCATTTGCTGGAATAACTTCATTGCCGCCAGGCCCCCGGCACTGCCTTCAACCAGCACAATATGTGCGTTTGCTTGTTGTTGCCAGACCAAGGTTGAATAGACCGGCTTACTTCGAATCCAATATCCGCGTTCCATGGTATTTTTCCGTCGTATTTTTCCGTTAAATCATATGCTTAATAAGGGTGCTTCTTGCTATAGGATGAAGTGAGCACCTAGAGAACATATCCTTTAATTCAAGCCTCTTTCACCGCAGGCAATTCGCTTTTATCGGAGAGATAGGCCTCCAAGGAGTCGTCCAACGCTTCTAACCAAGGTGTGTGATGGGGTGGGGACATGGTGCCCGTCATCAAAGAGCGATAAGAGTGATCACGGAAAGTCATGATGTTTTGCTTTTTATGATACTTCCATTCAAGGAAGGTCTTGTTGACCGCAGGAATATCAAATGACGGATAGTCGGTGGCATCGATCAGCTCCTGAATATAGTCGCCTTGGTAGGTGTACATTTCTTCCGCTGTTTGTAGCGTCAGTTCTTTTTCACGCCATAGCATGCTATGCGCTTTCATCTCGGCTTTTGCCGGTAATTCAATACGTCCCAAAATAATGTCTCGCACGTACCAAGCCTGCGCATCAAACATATTGAAGGAATACCACTGATCCTGCATGCCGACATAGAAGAATTTTGGATTGTCTTCCCATGCAACCCCTTTATACAGGTTGAGTGGCCATAGTCGATTGTTGGTTTTTAGGCGTAAATCATCTGCGAGGAATGGAAAGTGATGCAAATAGCCGGTGCACAAAATAATCGCATCCACTTTTCGCGAGCTGCCATCAAGAAAATAAGCAGTATCCGTATCGACTCTGACCAGATTGGGTTTTTCTTCCCAGTTTTTTGGCCATTTATAATTCATCGGTGCGGTGCGGTAACAGCTGATGATGCTGCGTGCCCCATATTTGTAACATTGTGAGCCTATATCTTCTGCGGAATAACTGCTGCCGACCAATAGAATGTCTTTGTCTTTAAACTCTAGGGCATCCCGGAAATCATGGGCATGCAAGATGCGTCCGCCAAACTTGTCAAAGCCTTCAAAACTCGGGATTTTTGGGGTAGAGAAATGCCCTGTTGCGCAGACCACGTAATCAAATTCCTCTGCGTAAATGGTATCCGTGGTGTGATCTTGCACAGTCACGGTGAACTTCTGGGTCGCCTCACTAAAGACGACATTACGTACAGCCGTATTAAAGCGAATATAATCGCGCACACCTGCTTTCTCAACGCGACCTTTGATGTAATCAAACAACACTTCGCGTGGTGGGTATGAGGCGATCGGCCTGCCAAAATGTTCTTCAAACGTGTAGTCGGCAAACTCCAGACACTCTTTGGGACCGTTAGACCAAAGATAACGATACATACTGCCATGGACAGGCTCACCATGTTCATCTGTTCCTGTACGCCAGGTGTAATTCCACAATCCACCCCAGTCGCTTTGCTTTTCAAAGCACACAATTTCTGGAATTTGAGCGCCTTTTGCCTGGGCTGATTGAAAGGCTCTAAGCTGTGCGAGGCCGCTTGGACCCGCGCCGAGTATGGCTATTCGCGTTGACATTAGGATTCTCCATAAATCTGATTGATTAGTTTGCGCCGCGTTTAGAAGCGCGATGTCGCTAAAGTAACCTGCTTCACCAAGATGAAAAATCCTCATCAAGAAGTACTCCAAATTGGGTAAGTGAGGGTGAGGTCATCCCGTTGATGAGGCCGTAGCTGGAGATGTGTTTGGTCTGTTTTAATAACCGCGCATAGGCTAAACCTTGTTAATACACCGGAATCGCTGGCGCTTATGCATTGTTGACATGGCTGAGTGAAGGCGAAGCCTAATACCAAAGAGGTACGCCATGAGGGTAATTGAATCTCATGCCGTCAAAGTCAATATTAGTGCATTGGATAACGGCCTATGAATGAATATCAACCTCTTAATAGATATCCATAGGATAGGCAAGCTTTTAACTTGGACACTTCGTAAGACATGGTGAATCGATGCAAGCAATCAAAGAACAGCAGTGGGGGGAGGACTATTATTTTGGCGCTTCCTTCACCAAGCCTATTAGCAAGTACCGTCTGGATGGACAACAGGCCATTCAATTATCCCTGAGCGCGGGCGACCGGCTTGAAATTCTAAGCCCAGACCAAGCGCAAAGCACCGAGCTGATTATATTGGACGCACATGGCACATTGGCACCTGCGTTACTCGACAAGCGTCCGCCAGTCGTCGCGGTAGGTATTCAACAGCAACTTCAGCAGCGTGGTGCGGCCTCCCAAAGGCTGCGTAATCAATTAAACACTTGGCAGCTGGATGCGTCTTCTTTGCAGCAAGCAATCACAGTGTCAGGTGCAGAGCATGCCAAATTCACAGCGGCAAATGATTTGACTGTCGTGATTGTCGCGGCTGGTCCAAACATGTCTGTTGAAGCGCACACGCCAGTCACCGAAGTGGACATTACCGTGACTTACGCCAATCTGGCAGAACCACCCTTGCCAGCACCATTGGCGCCAATCAAGCACGAGTTGAGGGTTGACCGCGCCACGGCACAGACCTATGAAGTCAAAAAAGGCGAATGGATTCAGATTATTGATGTGTCTGGCAAGCAATGCTCGGATTTTATTGCGTTTGATAAACAGGCTTTGGAACAAGGTAGCGTGTTGGGCCTGGATGCGACAGCGACCAGAACGGTGATGGGCTTGAGCAATCCTGTACCCGGATTGCACTCACGATACCTTGGTTCGGATCTGAAACCCATGATAGAAGTGGTGCAGGATACCGTGGGTCGGCACGATAGTTTTCTACTGGCTTGTACCCCCAAATATTACGAGGACAGTGGCTATTTCGGCCATGCCAGTTGCACCGACAACTTTAACCAACGATTGGCTAAATATGGCATTACACCACGGGCTGGCTGGCCAGCGATTAATTTGTTTTTTAACACCTTTATTGACGCCTCGGGCGCCGTGCTGATGGATGAACCGTGGTCACGGGCGGGGGACTATATTTTAATGCGAGCTGAGCGAGACCTTGTCTGCGCCTCTTCCGCTTGTCCTGACGATATAGACCCAGCCAATGGCTGGCATCCGACCGATATTCATGTGCGTATTTACGATGCTGCACAAGACTTTCCACGCGCCATTGCCTATCGCAACACTTCTGAGGAGCTGCCACGCATGACCAAATCTTCTGGGTTTCACCCCCGAACTTCCGCAATGACCAAAAAGTTTATCGACTATGCAGGCTATTGGGTGGCTACTGAATACGATGGCTGGGGGACGAATGCCGAATATCTCGCCTGTCGTGAACGCGTGGCACTGCTAGATTTGTCGGTGATACGCAAATTTGAAATCGTCGGCCCTGATGTGGTGGCTTTTTTGCAGTATGTATTAACGCAGAACATCAGCCGCATGGCCATCGGTGAAATTGCGCACTCGGCGATTTGTCTTGAAACCGGCGGCATGATCGATGATGGCACCATATTCCGTATGGGGGAACAGGCTTTTCGCTGGTGTTGTGGTGCGGAATACACGGGTATCTGGATGAGGGAAAAGGCCCAAGAAAAAGGCTTTAAAGTCAGCATCCGCAACGCCAGTGCACAGCTAGACAATCTCGCTGTGCAGGGCCCGAACAGCCGCGAGTTGTTAAGCAAGCTGATTTGGACCCCGGAGAGTCAGCCCTCGGTTGAAAAGCTCAAATGGTTTCACTTTGCGATTGGCCGCCTAGGAGGGGCTGCAGGGGTACCCTTGATGGTTTCCAGAACCGGATACACAGGCGAACTGGGCTATGAAGTCTGGTGTCACCCCGATGATAGCGAAGCATTATGGGATGCTGTGTGGCAAGCGGGTCAGCGCTTTCAGATTGCCCCGATGGGTTTGAATGCGCTTGACATCTTGCGCATTGAAGCCGGCTTGAGCATGGCTGAGCACGAGTTTGACCACAGCACCACTCCATTTGAAGCAGGCACTGGCTTCAGTGTGCCTTTAAATAGCAAACAGGAAAACTTTATCGGCCGTGAAGCCTTGTCGCGGCAAGCGCCCGAGAGCCGACATCGTTTAGTCGGCATGATTCTGCAAGGGGGCGACCCTGCCAGTCATGGCGATCATGTTTATCATGGGCGTTTCCCGGTTGGCATCGTCACCAGCGCTACTTATTCGCCATTGATGGGAAAACAGATTGCCATCGTGCGCGTGGCACCCGATTTTTCCAGCATAGGCACGCGCCTGGAAATAGGTAAGCTGGATGGGCAACAGAAACGTTTGGCGGGAGAGGTCGTGAAGTTGCCTTTTTATGACCCTAAGCGCGAGAAACTACTCGCATGAGGCTGATGAGACATATAGATCCTGTGTCGTACATGGTCTTAATGCCTTTGTGTTGCTGGGGGGCGTTTCTCCGCGCTGAATTGTGATGCATACACTGAGTAAGTGCATCCAGCATGGCAAAGATTTAGAGTGTAAGGGTCTTTGCCAGACCAATCACTAAGGTCATTGTGATGAGCCAACTAGCGCGGCTTGGCGTTTTTTGAGATGAGCTTATGCAACAACCACGGCAAGGGTGTTTTGCTGAGCCACTGACGATGGTCGGCCACCCACGGATATGCCCGGCTAAGCAAGGGCCTTAGTATTCGACTGGACCAGAATTTGCCCATCTTTGTGAAGCCTGTCACGGTGTATGCCGCGGCAAAGACATCGACACCATTGATCCAGCGTCCCATCGCATCTTGCGCATGAATCCTGTTCATCAGGGCGTCACGCGTGACCGGGCAACTGTCGGGTAACTGCATTGCAGTTTGCGAACAGTCGACCAGTATTAACTGGTTTGTATCATCAGCTTGCTTCAGCGTCTCCATTTCAGTTCGACACAAGGGGCAGGAGGCATCGTAATAAATGGTCAGCGGAAAGGTAATTTGTGAGCACATAATTTAGTTCTCAATGGGACTTTGCTAGATTAAAGCGCTGGTCTTAGCCCTTGAATCCACTCACTTATGAGCATCAAAAATCACGCAAGTTCGCGTGCTAATGGCGTCTACAACACCAGCAGGTTAAGCGTGTGCGACTGCGGCCGTTTTCTGGCAATCCGGACACAATCCCTTCAAGCTAATCTCAATATTTGACACCTGATAAGTATCAAAAATCGCCTGTGGAATATGCGCAGCGAGTTCGTGTATGCATAACACGGTGCCGCAGGACTGGCAGAGCAGGTGGGCGTGGCCGTGGTTGTTGAGCATGCCAGGGGACGTGCTGCTGGACGTTTTAAAGCTGCGTCTTGGGCTGTTTAGCTGGTATTTCCAGGCGCGGTCTTCGGTGGATATTTTGTGTATGAGGGCGTTTTCCTGCAACCAGTCGAGGACGCGATACACCGTGACCCGGTCAATTTCTTTCACGCCTTGCAAGGCGGTTAGAATTTCAGGCTGACTCAAGGCGGTATGCGAGTTGATCAGCGTCGTGAGCACGGCCGTTCGTGCTTGTGTCGGGCGTAACCCGGCTTCTATTATCAATTGTTCAGCGGTAACCATGGCTAAAATTATGAACTACACGAAAGCATGGAGCAACCCGCCTTTTGTCTTGCCCAGTCTGGGCGCTTTTGCGCAAAGTGTTCTTTGCCAGGCTGCAGGGTATACGGCTGCCGTAAGACTTCCAGTAATTCCAGCAAGCGGCTATTGTCGCCTGCTGTGGCCAAATCAATCGCTTCTTGGGCCAGGTAATTGCGCAGTACATAGACCGGATTGGCGGCAGCCATGCGTTGCTGGCGTTGCTCTATTGTTTGCTGGGATTGCGCCAGGCGCTGGCAATAATTCATCAGCCAGGCCTGAATATCCTGATTAAAATCCTGCCAGCCTTTTTGCGTGTAAAAAGCGTTTTGCAGGGTGCTGACTTGCGGTTGTTGCAGGTCAATTTGCGCAAGCTGGGTGAAAAACAGTGTCTGGTCAATTTCGGCACGGGTCATGAACTCAAAAATCTGGTTGATGAGCTCGCCATCCCCCTCTTGCCAGCGCTCAAACCCAAACTTGTCAGCGAGGCTGCTGGTGAGGGCGCGGAAGTAAGTTTGGTCATAGGTGGCGATTCCGTCCGCCAGGCCTTGTGTGGATGGTAACAGCGTACCCAAGGCTTCTGCCAGCCGTTCCAGGTTCCAGCGGGCAATATCGGGTTGGCGGCCAAAGCAATAACGGCGCCCTTGTGCGTCGGTGGTGTTGGGTGTCCAGCCAGGGTCAAAATTATCTATCCAGCCATAAGGGCCATAGTCTATGGTCAGGCCGAGGATAGACATATTGTCGGTATTCATCACGCCATGCACAAAGCCCACACGCATCCAGTGCGCGATCATGACTGCCGTACGGGCACACACTTCTTCAAACCAGGCTTCAATCAGCTCTGGGGCTGGGTCATTCACATCCAGCGTCAGTCCGGTTGACGGCCACCAGTCGGCAAAGTCCCGGTCCAGGGTAAAGCCAATCAGGCGTTTTAACAGCGCGAATTCTTCACGGCTGGCCAGCAGCTCAAAATGCCCAAAACGCGTAAATGAAGGGGCCACGCGGCAGACAATGGCGCCAGGTTCCAGCTGCGGATGCCCATCGTAAAACATGTCACGCACCACCTGGTCACCAGTCTTGATCAGGCTTAAGGCGCGCGTGGTCGGCACGCCCAGATGGTACATGGCTTCCGAGCATAAAAATTCGCGCAAGCTGGAGCGTAATACGGCACGGCCATCTGCCGAGCGCGAGTAGGGGGTCTCCCCTGCGCCTTTAAGTTGCAATTCAAAACGCTTGCCGCCATGCACTAACTCACCCAGCAAAATGGCACGTCCATCGCCCAACTGACCCGCCCAATGCCCAAACTGGTGGCCGCCATAGCGGGTGGCATAGGTAAACATGCCGTCCAGCATGCCATTGCCACCCAGCGTTTGTATCAGTTCGCGGTCTTGCATGTCGGTGGCTGTGAGTCCCAGCATCTCGGCCACTTCTGCGCTATAGGCGATCAGTTGCGGATCTTTGACCGGTGTGGGTTGTACGGCTGACCACAAGCAGTCACTGACTTGTCTGGTGTAGTTGTGGCGGATCGGGTCGCCCGGCAGTTCGCGGACAAAACGGTTATCAAAAGTTAAAGGGCGCATTTAAAATGGGCGTTCCCGTGAGTTCAATCGTGCTTTTAATCATAACATTTTATCCATGCTACACTTTGACGCTTTATCAATGACAAGCTTATCCAGTGTTAGCACCAATCTGTTTTTGAAAGTCCTTACCCCCTTATGAGCCATCTGCAAGGTTTAAGTTTTCAAGACATCAAAAAGTTGAAAGGTGTGCTGATATTTTTTTGTCTGTTTATCGTCATGCAGCAAATTTGGTTGAGTGTTGCCGATACCGGCGTAGGGGCGTGGTGGATCAACGAGGTCATTATTCGGACATTGGCATCCACCATAGGCTGGCTGGCTGACGAAAAAGTGACGGTGGCAGGCAGCCTGCTAACAGGCGCACATGCCAGCATGAATATTGCCAATGGCTGTGATGGGGTGGACATGATGCTAATGTTGATCGCTGCACTGTTAAGCTCAACATTAAGCCTGCGGCAAAAGCTGCTGGGTGCCTTGTATGGGTTACTGTTTTTATTTTTAATCAATCAACTACGGTTGCTGCTGTTGTTTGAGGTATTGCAGCACGATCGCCAGCACTTTACCTTTACCCACGGTATTCTTGCGCCTTTTTTAATGTTGGGCGCCACCGGAATATTTTATGCATGGTGGCTGGCCGCCTCTACCCAGCCTCTGGCGGATGATGAGTCCACATGCGCTTTGCAATAATGTTTTTCTGTTACGTCTTGGGCATTGGGCTGGCGCTCAATGCATTTTTCAGTCCCTGTATCCAGGTACTTTTGCCACTTTTCAAAGGGCTATTGACTTTGATTGATGGTCATTTCGAGGTGATCTCCGCCCAGGTGATGACAGTGGGCGATGCGCAAGTCATCGATTTTGAGGTGAGATTGGCAAAGTCTTTCTGGGTGGGAAAGCATTTTATTGAAGTGGACCCCACCGGCGTTGCGCATGCCAGTACGACGCTGGTGCATCTTTGGCAAAGCCTGGCGGTATGCCTCGCGCTGATCTTGTCCTGGCCAGAGATCCTTATGCGTAAACGCTTGCTGGCTCTTGCTTACGGGCTGTTAGGTACGCTGCTGGTGTGGTGCATCGATGTGCCATTCGTTTTGCTGGCTGCCTTGTGGCAAATGATTGATGCGCACTATGGCATTGCAGACTTTTCAATCTTGACTGATTGGCAGCAGGTACTTGAAAACGGTGGCCGGTTAATATTGGGATTGATGATAGGCTGTTTGGCCATTTTCTTGGCTTAGCTGCTTGAGAGTACAGCGGGGGCTTGCCATGGTCACTCAATGCCCGCATCCTGCCGGGCATGGTTCTGCCTTCATCAAGCCTTCATAAATCAAATTTAGCATCTGCAAGCTAATTACAATCTATGCCTGATAGCGCACGATGCCTTTTTTACTGCTGTATTTCCTCATCACTTTTTCTACCTTTTCTCATGCAGCAGACATTGAGCAAGAAATCCTGACCCGTTTTAATCAGGGCGAGACACAGGATTTAATTGTTGAATATGATGATGCGTCTGTGAATAAAAGCCTGATCGCAACGCGCTTGAATAAGCGGCTAAAGACCGATAATGACGATGTGTTGGCAATCAAGCGCAAGGCTTATGCTTCGCTTAAAAGCCAAATGAAAATGCTAGAGCTGCAGCAGGGCATCCAGGGGGTCAAAGACTATCCATACTTGCCACTGAGTTTAAAGCGCTTTAAATCGCTCAGGTCGCTCAAAACCTTCATGGCCAATGGCAACATCAAGGCCGTGTATGTTGACCGGATCATGCACAAGGTACTCACGCAGAGCTTGCCTTTGATCAATCAGCCTGTGGTCAGCCAGGTTAATTACAAAGGGGCCGGGGCCACCGTGGTCGTGATTGATGATGGCATAGACTTTACAAAATCGGCGTTTGGTCCTTGTACTGCTGTGGCGACGCCCTCGGCGACGTGTCGCGTGGTGGTGGCTAACACCATCGTCAATTCTGGCACAGCCAATGCCAGCCCAAATCATGGTAGCAATGTGGCGGCGACGGTATTGGGCGTGGCGCCAGAGGCCAAAATTGCAGCAATCAATGTCTTCAATAATAGTGGCGGCGCTTATACAAGCGATATTTTGAGTGCGATCAACTGGGCGGTTGCCAATCGAGCCACATACAATATTGTGGCCATTAACATGAGCTTGGGGGCGTCGGATAAAAATACCAGTCCCTGCCAGTCCAATCCTTTTACCAGTCCGATACAACGGGCAAAGGATGCCGGCATTAATGTGGTAGTTGCCGCAGGCAATGATGGATACCTGGATGGCATCAGCACACCTGCTTGCGCGCCAGCGGCCATTTCAGTCGGGGCAGTGTACGACAGTAATGTCGGAGGCTTGGCCTATAGTAACTGTACCGATACGACTTCGGCCGCGGATAAAGTCACTTGTTTTTCAAACAGTGCCAATTATTTAACCCTGCTGGCGCCGGGTGCTTTAATCACTGCAGCAGGGATCACGATGGCAGGCACTTCTCAAGCGTCTCCGCATGTGGCTGGTGCGGTCGCCGTGTTAAGGTCAGCGTTTGTTAATGAAACAGCAGATCAAATTCAAGCGCGATTGACCAACTTTGGCAAACCGGTCACAGACAGTCGTAACAGTTTTGTCAAACCCAGGCTGGATTTAAGCGCTGCAGCCCGTCCGCAAAATGATTCATTTTCTAACCCCGCCTTGATGAGTGGCGACTCTGGCAGTGTCAGTGGCACCAATCTGCTCGCGACGGCAGAAGTGAGCGAGCCAGCCCATGCCGACCTGGCAGCGCAAAATACGGTCTGGTTGCAGTGGACGGCACCAGCTTCTGGCCAAGTAACGCTTACCGTCAATGGCAGCGTTGCGAACCCCAGACTTGCGGTGTATACCGGGACAGCAATCAGCGCATTAACGCCTAAAGCAGGCATTGATAATGCGAATTCCCCCCTGTATTTTCAAGCTAGCGCAAATACCCAATACCATATCGCCCTCAACACCAATCAAACGGATGCCGGTAGTTATCAACTGTCATGGCAATTGAACACGCAGGCAAATGCCAATTTATCCGTTACTTTTAGTGGCCCTAACCAACAACTCGCGCTGGCCACGCCTTATCTTTACACCTTAACTGTTGCCAATGGCGGGCCCTCGAATGCCACCAATGTTGCCGTACAACTGAGTTTGCCAACGGGGGCGGATCTGGTCAGTGCAGACCAGAGATGCCAATTGCAGGGCAGAACACTGACTTGCCGCGTTGCACAGTTGAATGCAGGGAGTTCAAGCAGTTTTAATGTACAACTGTCGTGGACCAATACGCAGGATGTCCCACCGTTGGTCATCTCTGTGAATTCTGACTTGGCGGATGCTGACACTGGCAATAACTCGACAACATTTTCGTTACCAGCCACTCAGGCCTCCACAGTGACTGATGTGCCGACGCTGCCTGAGTGGGGGCTCATTCTCCTGGCTTGTATGTTGATTTTTTTGAACCGCAGAAACCTCCAGAGAGTTTAGCGCTCCCTTTTCTTTTTTCATCTCGGCATTTCTTGCACGCTGAATCAAACGCGCTAAGGTATCATTACGGCTGTATTTTAAAGAATCAGTTGAATGAACGTATTTTATGAAGAGGATGGCGGCTTTAAAGTCGCCTCCATCATGTCCGAGGCCGATAGCAGCATGCAGGTCGAAGCGAGCTCGGGCAAGCGCAGCAAAATCAAAACCGCCAATGTCTTGATGCGGTTCGAAGGGAGTTTGTCCGGTTTTCTGGAGGCCGCCCAGGCCGAAGCCGAAACCCTGGATACCGATTTTTTATGGGAATGCTGTGGCGAGGATGAGTTTGGTTTTGAAAGCCTGGCCGAGGAATACTATGGCGGCAAACCCAGTCATCAGCAAGCTGCTGCCATTGCCATTAAATTGCATGGCGCGCCCATGTATTTTTACCGCAAAGGCAAAGGACGCTACAAGGCTGCGCCTGAGGACACGCTGAAAGCGGCATTGGCGGGGATGGAGAAAAAGCGCCAGCAAGCTGAACTGTTGGCACAGATGGTTGCACAACTCAAAGTGCACAGTTTGCCAGACGGCTTTGCCAGCAAACTGGACCAATTGCTCTACGCGCCGGATAAAAACAGCCTGGAGTGGAAAGCGCTGGATCAGGCGGCCAGCGAACTCAAGCAACTGCCGGTGCAAGTGCTGCATGCCAGTGGCGCCATTGCCTCGATTCATGATTATCACCTGGGGGCGTTTTTACGCGAATATTTTGCCAATGGCACGGAGTTCCCGCCGTTTACACTGGCCGATCTCCCCGAGGCGCTGCCTTTGTCAGCGGTACAGGCCTTTAGTATTGATGACAGCACTACCACCGAAATTGATGATGCCTTATCGGTGACCGCGCTGCCTAATGGCAATACGCAGGTCGGCATCCATATTGCAGCACCAGCCTTGGGTGTGTCGCCGCATGCGTCGCTGGATAATGAGGTCATGAAGCGGCTGTCTACGGTGTACATGCCCGGGCATAAAATCACCATGTTGCCAGAAGCGGCCATCCGTCCGTTTAGCCTGGATGCCGGCCAAGTGAAACCGGCTTTGTCCCTGTATCTGGAAGTGGCACCTGATTTCAGCATTGTCAGCCATCAAAGCCGCCTGGAGCAGGTAACCATCATCGAAAACCTGCGGCACGACACGCTGGAGCCTTATTTTAACGAGCAGACGCTGGCCGAGGACAGTGGCCATCCGCTATGGCAACCGTTGGTGTTTTTGTTCCGCTTTGCCGAGAGCCTGGAAAAAGCGCGCGGTAAATATGACCCGACCCGGCCACAACCGGTGGATTACAATTTTTATGTGAGCGAGGGTAAGGTCAGCATTATCAACCGCCAGCGCGGCTCTCCCATGGATAAACTGGTGGCCGAGCTCATGATTGCCGCCAATAGCCAATGGGGCCTGTTATTGGCGCAAAACGAAGTGCCCGGTATTTATCGCGCACAAAATGGTGGCAAAGTGTACATGACCACCAAAGCCGAAGGCCATCAGGGCCTGGGCGTGGCGCAATATGCCTGGTGTACCTCGCCGTTGCGCCGCGCGGTGGATTTGATCAACCAGCGGCAACTGATCAGCGTGTTGACCCTGACGCCGCCAGTCTACCCGGCCAACAGTGATGAAATTGTCGGCCATATGCGCAATTTTGATCAAACTTATAATGCCTACAACGAGTTCCAGACACGGATGGAGCGCTACTGGTGCTTGCAGTACCTGATCCAGGAAAACATCACTGAAATCGACGCAACGGTCTGGCGTGAGAATCTGGTACGCCTGCAAAACTTGCCCTATATGACCAAGGTACACAGTTTGCCTGCGACCAAGCCCGGCAGCAAAGTCCGGCTGGCGGTACAAAAAGTCGATACTTTACTGATGGAGCTGGACTGTAAATTCCTGCACCTGATCGAAGAGACCACAGAACCCTCAACGGAAGCCGAGGCTGTGGTGGAAGCAAGCATGGAGGCGCCTAATGTTTAAATTTAACCGTAAAGTGCACAAAGCCGTCTCCGACTTTGAAATGGTGGAAGTCACCGAAATGGATGGCGTGCGCTCCATGCACTTGGGCTCGCCGACCATACAGAGCAGTATGAGCGTGAAAGACCCGTTTGCGCTGGTCCTGGCCTATTCCTGGGGCGCCATGAGTAGCTTGTTGTTCAAGCCGGATGCGCGCAAACTGTTGCTGGTTGGGCTGGGCGGCGGGTCGATTGCCAAATATGTATGGAAATATTGTCCGCAGATCAAGCAAACGGTGGTGGAACTGAATCCGCAAGTGATCCAGGTGGCACGCAGCCATTTTTTTGTGCCGGATGACGATGCGCGATTACAGATCATCGAAGGCGATGGTATTGCCTATCTGCAGCAGCATCCTGGCAGTGTCGACTGGCTGATGATGGATGCCTTTGGTAGCAACGGCTTGCCGCCAGACTTTTGCACCCAGGCTTTTTTTGACGACTGTGCCGATGCACTGACGCCGGATGGCTTGTTTACGATTAACCTGTGGGGCTCGGACAAAAAGTTTGATATCTACATGCAGCGCATGGAGCAGACGTTTGACCAGCGCGTGCTCATGATGCCTACCGGCAAGCCCGGTAACATCATCGTGTTCGGCTTTAAAGCCGAACTGCCCATCCCGGATCTGGCGACGTTGCGCAAACGTTCGCAAGACGCTATGCAGACGCATCGTATCAACTTTCCCGACCTCATAGACCGCCTGCAAGGCGCAAACCCCAATAACGGCAAGGAGTTTCAACTCGGTGGCTAATTTTCTGAATCATTTTTTCGCAACCTGCCCACGTGGCCTGGAAGCCATTCTCGTCGACGAACTCAAGCAGAGCGGGGCGCGCGACATTAAAGCCACCGATGGCGGTGCCAGTTTTAGCGGCGAGTTGTCGGTGTGCTATCACGCCAACCTGCATTCGCGTGTCGCCACGCGCATTCTCATGCAAGTGGGTCGGGGCCAATATCTGAAAGAAGACGATATTTACCAGGGCGCGCTCAAAATTAACTGGCCTAACTGGTTTGATGTCAAACACAGCATGATGGTTAAGGTCACGGCCGTGCGCAGCCCGCTCAAAAGCCTGGAATTTATTACCCTGCGCGTCAAAGACGCGATTTGCGACAAATTCCGCCAGGCCGTCGGCAGCCGCCCGAACATTGATACACGCGAACCCGCGGTGCGTGTCCACGTCTACCTGACCAGCGACAGTTACCAACTGTATGTCGATACTTCCGGCAACCCGCTGTACCAACGTGGCAACCGCAAAAACAGCATAGAGGCGCCGTTGCGTGAAAACCTGGCCGCGGGCATCCTCAAGCTCACCGGCTGGCAGCCGGGCCAGGCCTTGCTGGATCCCATGTGTGGCAGTGGCACCTTTTTGCTTGAGGCGGTGATGATAGCTCTCAATATTGCGCCTGGTTTAAATCGCAATTTCGGCTTTGAAAAACTCAAAAACTTTGAATCTGATACTTTCCGTAAAATCCGCAATGCCGCAGCCAAAGCTGCCAAGCCGGTCAGTTTCCAGAGCATTTACGGCTCGGATATGGATTTACGCGCCGTACGCGTCACCAAGCAGAACCTGGAAATGGCGGGCTGGCTGGACGCCGTACAACTGACACACTGGGAATTCACGCAAGTGGTGCCGCCCGCTGACAGCGGTGTCCTGGTCGCCAACCCGCCTTATGGCGTGCGTATTGGTGAAGATGAGACCTTGGCCGCCTTGTACCCCGAAATGGCCGCTGCGCTCAAACAGAAGTTCTCTGGCTGGAATACCTATTTCCTGACCAACGACTTGCGCCTGCCCAAGCTCATGCGTCTGAGCCCCAGCAAGAAAACCCCACTGTATAACGGCCCATTGGAATGCCGGTTGTTTGAAATTAAGATGGTGGCAGGAAGTAACCGTAAATAGGGCAGTTGTATTCTTATCCGTCGATGCCTTATGCATCAATGTAGGTCGCATGTATTCATCCGCTGCAATCTCTAGTGTCTGTGAAGGACGACAGGCGCTGGCAGATTGCATTGCAGTTTCAAAGTGCACGTTTGGATCAAATGTTAATGATTGTTTTATCTGAACCGCATTTCCATTGTTTAGTATAAATTATAGTGGCAAATATTATCGTTAGCATTTCTTATGCTGAACGTGATTAAGCAGATTTAAGTCGTCACATTTCAACAATGAAGAATCAACTAAGAGGCTGCTATGGATGCTTTGTTGAGTTTGTTGGTCCCTGATAACTTCATGCCCCATGGCCATTGTTATTTATGGACGCCCGTCCTGTTGTGGATGTATGTTGTTTCTGACACTGTCATTGCGATTTCTTACTATACGATTCCGATGGCATTGCTTTACCTGGTTAAAAAACGCGCGGACTTGGAGTTTAACTGGGTATTTTTCATGTTTTCCCTGTTTATCTTTGCCTGTGGAACAACGCATTTGATTGCAATTGCAACCATTTGGGAGCCAGCCTATTGGCTTGATGCCACAATGAAATGCTTAACAGCAGTGGCTTCAGGGATCACGGCAGTGATGCTGTGGCGCTTGATGCCAGTTGCGTTGACGATTACCAGTACCAAGCAGCTAAAAACAACCATTGCCAGGCTAGAGTCCGAAGTGCAGAAACGATTGCTCGCAGAACAGGCCTTGGCAAAATTGAATTTGAATCTTGAGCATCTGGTCAAGGCGCGTACAGAAGATCTGAGCAATATCAATGCGAGTTTAAGACAGGAGATCGAACAAAGAAAACGCACAGAACTTGAGCTGTTTAACCAGAAACAATTGGCAATTGTCACGCTGGAGTCCATCGGCGATGCGGTGATCACCACCAATATGCAGTCCGAAGTGACTTATCTGAATCCAGTGGCCGAAAAAATGACAGGCTGGAGCAAAGCCGAGGCAATGGGGCGGCCGATTCTGGAAGTATTCAGGATTCTGAATGAAAGCACCCGCAAGCTGGCAGCCAACCCGGTGGATGTGGTGCTGGCGCACAACAAGGTCTGCGGATTGGCCAATCATACCTTGCTGATCGCCAAATCTGGCGCTGAATACGCGATTGAAGATTCTGCGGCGCCGATTCGTGATCAGGATGGCAACATTCTAGGGGTCGTGCTGGTGTTTCATGATGTGAGTGATGCACGTCAGATGGCACAAAAAATGACCTACCTTGCCGAGCATGATTATCTGACCGACTTACCGAATCGACTGTTACTGACAGACCGTATTACGCAAGCGATCAGTGCAGCGAAAAGAAGGGGTTCCAAGCTGGCCATTCTGTTTTTTGACATAGATCACTTCAAGCGGGTGAATGATACCCTGGGCCATGAAGTGGGCGATCAATTGCTCAAAGTATTGAGCAAAAAGCTGCAAATGTGCATTCGTGCCTCTGACACGCTCAGTCGCCAGGGCGGGGATGAGTTTGTAGTGTTGTTGCCAGAGTTAACAGATGATGCCGTCCCAGCCGAAATCGCACAAAAAATACTGTTTTCCATCAAGGACCCGATCAGCATCGCAAATCACGAGTTGTTTATCACGGCCAGTATTGGGATTGCCGTATATCCTGATGATGGCGACAATGTCGATGTGCTGACACGACATGCGGATGCGGCAATGTATCATGCCAAAAATTCAGGTAGAAATAATTACCAGTTTTTTACCAAGGAAATGAGTGCACGTGTCGCGGCTCAGCTTACGATGGAAAACAGTTTGCAAAAAGCAATAGCAAACAATGAGTTAATGCTTTTTTATCAGCCAAAAGTCAGCATCAAAACCGGCAAGATCATCGGCGCTGAGGCTCTGATCCGATGGGTGCATCCGCAATGGGGCATGATGATGCCAGATCGTTTTATCAAGATTGCCGAAGACTCTGGCTTGATCAGAGGCATTGGTCACTGGGTATTGCGCGAGGCGTGTACGCAAAATAAAAAATGGCAAGACTCCGGTTTGCCCGAGATTCCCATTGCGATTAATGTTTCGGTGGTTGAGTTGCACCATGCGCACTTTACACAAGAAGTGACTAAAGTGTTATTACAAACGGGCCTGCAACCCTATCATCTCGAACTGGAGGTGACTGAAAGCGTTGCGATTCAGAGTGAGGTGACCGTGATTAACGATTTGAACAAGCTCAAAGAGATGGGTGTCCGGTTATCAGTAGATGATTTTGGGACAGGATATTCCAGTCTGTCATATCTCAAGCTATTGCCGGTAAATACCATTAAAATCGATAAAAGCTTTATTCGTGATATACAAGTCGATGCTAACGATGCGGCAATTGTCACTGCGATTATCAAAATGTCACAAAGTCTGGGGTTAACAGTAATCGCAGAAGGGGTAGAAACCCAGGCACAGCTCGAATTTCTGCAATCGCATGACTGTGACGAGATGCAAGGTTATCTATTTAGCCGACCCTTGCCTGCCGATGAATTTGCAGCGCTGCTTGCGCAGCAATAAAGCTTCTCATCTTATTGTTTTATTGAGTTTATTTATGACTGAACACCAACACCAAACGACTGACTCTTTACTGAATTTGCGTGAGCGCATTAATGCATTTGTGCAGGCACGTGACTGGGCGCAGTTTCATTCCCCTAAAAATCTGGCCATGGCCATGATAGTTGAGGCGGCAGAAGTGGTTGAGCATTTTCAATGGATGACTGAGGATAATAGCCGCCAGTTGGATGCCGCCACGCGCGAAAAAGTTGGGCAAGAGCTGGCCGACACCTTTGTTTACCTGCTGCGGATTGCCGAGGTGTGTGGCATAGACTTGATTGCAGCCACCCATGCCAAGATCGAGTTGAATGCGCAAAAATATCCGGTTGAGAAATGCAAGGGGAGTAATGCTAAATATACAGAATATCAATAGGGCACTTCTATAAACTCATTTTTCGTCGCTATACTGCGTTGCGTATAAAAAATGTCTCCTTACATATCCGCTATATGCGACGTCAAAACTTTTTAGTCGCGTCTTGTCTGACTTAGCAACTTGAATTGATAGAAGCACCCGCGCATTTAAATGTTGAATTTAATGTAGTTTGTTATATTGAAGGAATAGCCATGCGTGTAACTTTAGATTCCCCGGTAACCCGTTTGCTCGAGCAGCAACACATCGCGTTCGAGGTCATCGAAATCCCGCTCAGCGAAGACAAAAAACCGATTCGCAGCCTAGAAGAGCTGCTAACAGCACAAGGCCTAGATCCACAATCGGTCGTGCGTAGTGTCGTGTTTAAAGGGGAGCATACTGGCTTTAGTCTGCTCGCGGTGGCGGGGGCTGGCCGTGCTGATTGGGCCTTGTTGCGCGCGCACTTGAGTGAGCGTAAGTGCCGTATGGCAGAATATGACGAAGTGCCTGAGGCCACCGGCTATGTGGTTGGTGCAGTGCCGCCGATTGCTTTGCCCGCTGGCTTGCGCGTGCTGGTTGACCAAAGCGTGTTGAGTTACGATCGGGTGGTGATTGGTAGTGGTGTGCTGGGCTATGCACTGGCGCTGAGTGGCAGTGATTTGCAAGCCTTGTTGAGCGCATACCCGGTTGGGCAGTTTGTGAAGGTTTAACTTCAGGTTAGAAGCGCGCAGCATGTAAGTGCCTGGCGGCGCAGGGACGTTAAGATTCGCCTGCTGCGCGGTGCGTCCAGACGTCGTTCAGGCTGAGCGGATCGCCGACTTATTTGTTGTTGAAGATCGTATTCAGGGAGTTACTTTTACTGCGCTCGACCATCACGGCTGCCTGACCTGGGTTCTTGCTGATGGTGCTAGCCCAGTCCTGACTGCTGCTGTCTGACTCCTCAGCGTTATTGCCAAGCATACCGGGCAGTGCATCCTGATTGGCGTCGTCGCTGTTGTCCCCAAACATTACTGTAGCGTTGTTGAGCTGGTACTGGCGTAATTGTTGCATCAAGCCTTGCGCTGTGTAGGTTTGTGGCGCCTGTTGGCCCCCAAGAATCACTTTGGCGCTTTCAACAGCGGCTTCTGCCGCAGTTTGTGGCGTCTCATCAGCCTGTTTGCTGTCCGTGGTTTGCACCTTGCTGGTGCCAGCACTGTTATCCGTGTTGTAAGCCTTGTTCAATAACGACGACACATTGCTGTTTTGTATACTTGAAATAGACATGATCGAAGCCCTTAATCATTATTTCGCTCACATTACCGCGTATCTTGTTAACGGCATGCCAGAAAAAAACTTTAGAACACCCTTTAATTCTTTTAATTTGCCGCATTTTTCCAGTGTGCTGGCCTGCATTTTTGGCCAGCCACCCGTCAGTGCCAGCAGATTTATGGTAAGGTTCAGCCTTGTTAGAAACACAGATATTTAATGGCGAAACATGAGTTTGGTGCGTTACTGCGTGAATGGGAGACTGGTGAGCGGCGTGAGCCCGACCAACCGCGGTTTTGCTTATGGCGATGGCATATTTCGCACCATGCGCCTGCTCGATGGTGAACTGCAAGACTGGCCCCTGCATTATCAAACCCTAGTTGCGGATTGCAGCAAAATCCTGATGGTCTGTCCGTCGGCTGAATTGCTGATGCAAGAATTCAAAAGCCTGATGTCTGCCGGTGAGGATGAGACCAAATTATCCGGCGTAGTCAAAATCATCATTACGCGTGGCGATGGTGCCCGCGGCTATGCGCCCCCCGCCATTTCCGAACCAACCCGCGTGTTTGTCTGGAGCCCTTTGCCAGTCTATCCTGAGGCCATATACACCCAGGGGGTCGCGCTCTATCAGTGCCAGACCCGACTGGCCAGCCAGCCTTTGTTAGCGGGCATCAAGCACTTAAACCGGCTAGAAAATGTCTTGGCCCGAGCTGAACTGAAAGACCCCCGCTTTTTTGACGGCTTGATGCTGGATTACCAGGGTCAGGTGATCGAAGCGGTGAGCGGCAATCTTTTTATTCACAAGGCCGGGCAGGTCATGACCCCGATATTGGACCAGTGTGGCGTGGCCGGGGTCATGCGGCAAAAAATTCTGGACTGGTATAAAACGCAAGGCCAGCCGGTCAGCTTGACCCGGTTGACCGTACAAGATGTGCTCACTGCCGATGCCGTGATTATCACCAACAGTGTCTATGGCGTGTTACAGGTGACGCAGCTTGATGCGCAGCCATTGGCACACAATGATTGGGCACACACCCTCAGAACCCAGTTGCATTATGTTGTTCATTAAACGTTTTTTTCAATACAGTCTGGCCTTGTTGGGCCTGACGACACTGGCATTAGCCATCTGGATCGTGATCTTTTTGATCCGCCCGCTGCCCATGGCCTCAGAAACCATAGGCATGCAAATTCCTGCCGGGGCCAGTGTGCGTGCGATTGCCGACCAGTTGGTGGCTTCAGGCGTGCTCACCGAGCCGTACAGTTTTTTGCTGGTGGTGAAACTCACGGGTAGTGCCAACAAGTTGCAGGCGGGCGATTATGCCTTTAATACGCCCTTGCAAGTGATGGGCCTCATTGATGTGCTCAAGCATGGCACGTTTGACCAGTTCAAACTGCAATTGACCGAGGGTAAAACCTTTGCCGACTTCAGGCAAAAGCTGGCGCAAATGCCAGGTATCCGCCACGACACGCTCATGTTGTCCGACCAGGAACTGATGCAGCAGGTGAGCGGCCAGAACGATGCCCCCGAAGGCTGGTTTTTCCCGGATACGTATTTTCTGGATGCGCAAAGCAGTGACCTAGATTTGTATAAGCGCGCTTATCAAAAAATGGTGCAGCACTTGAATCAGGCGTGGGAGCAACGCGCATCGGGCCTGCCTTACCGTACCATGTATGAGGCCTTAATCATGGCCTCAATTGTAGAGAAAGAAACCGGTGTGGAAGAAGAACGGCCGCAGATTGCCGGTGTGTTTGTGAACCGCCTGCGCAAAGGCATGCGCCTGCAAACTGACCCCACCGTGATTTATGGCATGGGCACGCGTTACCGTGGCAATATCAGCAAAAAAGACTTGCTGGCGGATACGCCGTATAACACCTATACGCGCAGCGGCTTGCCGCCGACGCCGATTGCTTTGCCTGGCCTGGCCTCGATTCAGGCGGCATTGCATCCGGCCAATACCAACGCCTTATATTTTGTTGCCAACGGCCAAGGCAGGCATGTGTTTACCGCGACACTCGAAGCGCATAACCAGGCGGTGCGGGCGTACCAGTTAAAAAAATAGTTGTCGTAAAGTTAAAGGGAAATCGGGACATGGCAGGGTTGTTTATTACGCTGGAAGGCATGGATGGCGCGGGTAAAAGTACGCATATCCCCACTATTCTTGAGTTGCTGCAAGCGACCGGCAGAGAAGTGGTGTCTACGCGCGAACCTGGCGGCACGCCTTTGGGCGAGGAATTGCGAGCTTTGCTCTTGCACCGTGAGATGCATGTGGAGACAGAGTCGCTGCTGATGTTTGCTGCGCGCGCCGAGCATTTGCAGCAAGTCATTCTGCCCGCTTTGCAGCGCGGCGCGATTGTGCTATCAGACCGTTTTACCGATGCTTCTTATGCGTATCAATGTGGCGCTCGTGGCCTGGCCATGGAAAAAATGCAGCAGCTTGAGCAGTGGGTGCAGGGCGATTTGCAACCAGACCTGACCTTGCTGTTTGATGTGCCGGTAGAGGTGAGCCTGCAACGGTTGGCGGGCGCACGCACCCCGGATAAATTTGAAGCGCATGGCGCGGCGTTTTTTGAGCTGTTGCGCGCGCAATATCTTGCGCGGGCTGCCCAATATCCGCAACGCTTCAGAGTCATAGATGCCAATCGCCCCCTGCTTGACGTGCAGCAGAGTGTTGCAGAAATCATCCGCCAATGTTGATGACCCAAGAGTACCCATGGCAGGCCACGTTATTTGCACAATGGATGCAAGCAGGCCAGTCACGCCACCATGCGCTGTTGTTGCATGGCAAAACTGGCATCGGCAAACTGGCTTTTGCGCGCGCGATGGCCGCTGCCTTGCTGTGCTTGCAGCCTGAACACGGCCATGCTTGCGGTCAGTGTCAGTCCTGTCACTGGCTATCCGAAGGCGCGCACCCTGATTTTAGGGAGATCACGCCAGAAGATGAAGACAGCGCTGAGGGCAGCAAAAAGAAAACCCGCAAGCGGCAGCAAATCCTCATCGACCAGATTCGCGCCTTGCATGATTATTTATCGCTGAGCAGTCACCGTGTTGAAGGCATGCGCGTGGTGTTGATTCACCCGCTGGAAGCCATGAATGTCGCGGCGTCCAATGCCTTGCTCAAGTTGCTGGAAGAACCGCCGCAGCGCACGCAGTTTTTGCTGGTCTCACATCAAAGACAAGCGTTGCTGCCGACCATCCTGAGCCGCTGCATGCAGGTGGAGATGCCGGTGCCCAGTGAATCACAAGGCTTGCAATGGATGCAGTCACAAGGCATTGCTCAACCTGAATGGCTCTGGCACTACAGTGGCGGGGCGCCGATTACCGTGCTGCAAGACGACCTGGACTGGTATGCCTGGTATCAGCAGTTTCAACCGCACTTACGCCGCGGTGCCGAGATTGACGTGGTGGCTGCGGTGCCGGTGCTGATCAAGCAAGGTATGGAAGCGGCGATACAAGTGCTGCAAAAGTGGTTGCTGGACGTTTGGTTGTCCTGCCATCAGCAACCTTTGCGCTACCATCCCTCAGAAGCAGCTGCTTTGCAGGGGCTGGCCGGGCGTGTGCAATTATCGCGGCTGCTGGCGTTTCAGCAACAGCTAAATCGTTTTAAAATGACCGCACAACATCCGCTCAATCAGGAGTTGCAGTTGGAGCAGCTGTTGTTGCAATACAAAAAAATATTTGAGGATAAACCGAATAAGTGAGTGCGCGAGATCAGATGCAAGGCGCGCGGTGTTAGAAACAACAACGTGCAACTCAGTATTGTGCTCAAGTAGTCACTATCCCTGTATCCTTCATTAACCGCTCACGTACTCTGGAGCTGATGTCATGACCGAGATGCAACCTTCTGCAGCGGCAAAACCTGGTGTGTTGTCGCTGGCGATTCGAGAAAAAGCCGCCCTGTTTGCGGCGTATATGCCTTTTGTCAAAGGCGGGGGCTTGTTTATCCCCACCAGCAAGTCTTTTAAAATGGGCGAAGAAGTGTTTATGTTGCTCACTTTGCTCAATGATCCAAACAAGCTCAAAGTGGTAGGTAAGGTGATCTGGATCACGCCGCAGGCGGTCAACAACAAGCCGCAAGGCATAGGCATTCAGTTTAGTGACAAAGATGGCGGTGCCGAAGCCAAAAAACGGATTGAATCTATCTTGGGTGCCGCACTCAAATCTAGCCGACCGTCGAATACCATTTAGTGATTAGCACGCAGACAGAAAGAATATGTTAGTAGATTCCCATTGCCACCTGAATTTTCCCGAGCTGGTCCAGAACATGGATCAAGTATTGGAGAGCATGCGCAGCAACCAGGTGGGGCATGCCTTGTGCGTCTCGGTCACGCTGGATAAATTCCCCGAAGTACTTGCCATTGCCGAGCAGTATCCCAACATTTATGCCTCAGTCGGCGTGCATCCTGATTACGAAAACATTACCGAGCCTACCGTACAAGGCCTGGTTGAACTGGCCAATCATCCACGCGTGGTGGCGATTGGCGAAACCGGACTGGATTACTTCCGTTTAACTGGTGATTTGTCCTGGCAGCGCGAGCGCTTCAGAACGCATATCCGGGCGGCAAGGCAGACGGGTAAACCCTTGATCATCCATACCCGTAATGCGGCCGAGGATACTATCAAGATTATGCAGGAGGAGGGCGCGGCCGAGGTTGGGGGCGTTATGCACTGCTTTACAGAAAGCTGGGAGGTGGCCCAGGCCGCGATTGCCATGGGTTTCTATATCTCGTTTTCTGGCATCGTGACGTTTAAAAATGCCCAGGCGCTCAAAGATGTCGCGCAAAAAGTGCCGCTGGCATCCATGTTGGTCGAAACCGATTCCCCCTATCTAGCGCCTATCCCGTTCAGGGGCAAAACCAATCAGCCCGCTTATGTGCGGCATGTGGCAGAAGAAATTGCGCGCCTGCGCGAGCAGCCATTACAGCAGATCATGGACGCAACCACCGCTAACTTTTTTAAACTGTTCAAGCACGCCCAGCCATGCAACTGACCATACTAGGCGTAGGCTCCAGCGCTGGCACGCCCGCGATCGGCTGCCAATGCGCCACATGCAGCTCGACCGATACGCGCAATAAGCGCACACGTTGCTCCAGTATGGTCACACTGGATGACGGCCGCGTGATCCTCATAGACACCTCGCCAGACCTGCGCCTGCAAGCTTTGCGCCAGCAGATGCGCAGGGTGGATGCCGTGCTGTACACCCACACCCATGCAGATCATCTGCACGGCATTGATGATTTACGCGCGTTTTGCCAGATCAACCGCTGCCAGATCCCGCTCTACAGTTATCCCGAGGCGGTTACCCATATTCAGGAAAAGTTCGGTTACACCCTGCGTGACCCCATCCCCACCTACTGGGACTTGCCCGTTTTGGCTGCACATACCGTCGAGGGCCCGTTTGAAGCGGCTGGTCAGCAGATTATCCCCATCCCCATCATGCACGGCAAAATCCGCATCTACGCCTACCGTATCGCTAACTTTGTCTACATGACCGATGTCTCCGATATCCCGGAAAGCGCGTATGCCTTGCTGCAAGGGGTAGACCTGTTGCTCATAGATTGCCTGCGCGAAAAACCGCACCCCACGCATGTCAACGTTGAGCAATCACTGGCCTTGATTGAACGCATAGGCGCCAAGCGCAATGTGCTCATTCATATGACCCATGAGCTTGAATATCAGGCCCTGCAAGCCAGGGTGCCTGCCAATGTCCAGGTCGGTTATGACGGCATGCAACTTGATTTTTAAACGGTGAACCAAGGGCTTTAAATCTTGCACTGAAGCCAACTGGCACATTCTCCAGGTCAACCAAAGCCAGACATAAACAGTTATACTTGCACAAAACAATAATTCAGTAATTTGATTTTGGATAACAGGAAGTAAACATGAAGGTATACACCCATCTTATGACCGCCTTGGTCACCGCCACACTTGCCCTGGCTGCAACCAGCGCACTGGCAGGCAAAACCTACGATGAAAACGACTTTATCAACGGCTTTAGCGGCAAATCCAAAAAAGTGGTGCTCGAAAAACTCGGCCAACCCTTTAAAAAACAGCAATCCGTCAAACCCACCAACGCCAACAGCATGATCGCAGGCATCGGCAAACAACAAGACAGCTCAAAACCTGTACAGGTTGAGATGTGGTACTACAAAAACCTGGTCAAATACGACAAAAAGAACACGTACAAAGAAACCGAAGTCACTTTTGTGAATGACAGAGTGATGAATATTGGCTTCTTTAATAACCGCTAGGCAATTTAGTTGCTGGATTAAAAAAAAGCCTCGGCAGACCGGGGCTTTTTTATTTTTCCATTAACAAGTAATGATTATGCGAGGTTTATGTTGCAATGCCATGCCGCTTAAATTTTGCTTATACTTTTGACAATTAAATAATCAATGATGGATGATTATTATGAACAGTCTAATTGATTTCTTTGAACGGCTACTAACTAACTTCACATGGTCTCGACTCACATTTACATTCGTTTTGCTGTTTCTTCTGATTAGTGCAATCTTTGCATATGAAGCGTATACACAGCACTTTGCTCTGGAGAGGCTTGATAAGCAAGTTAAAATTTTCGATCAATTAGTAACATTATCTGAAAAGCTAAACTTGGAGGAAAATGACAAGGTGCTAAATGAATCCTTTAAAAGCCTAGTAGCTGGGTTTAACTCTCAGGTAAATTATAAAAGCTATGTAGGTGTGGATGGGGCAAGTTTAACTACAAGGTATTCGTTCCCTGAGTGGTTTACAAAGAGTATTTATATTTTATTTCCTTGGCTGGTTTTAAGCTTTTTTTTGGTAGTCACCATGACCTCTGGTAGGGCAAGTGCGATGGGCGGAATAATGTTCGTGTCTTCATTTTTCCTACTCATAGGACTAATTTTACCCAGCTTTAAGGAGACACCTTGGGTGATGAAATGGGCCTACCCATGGGGTGCTATGATAATTTCGGTTTTTCTAATTGTTATTTTTGATAGAAGAAAAAAAGGAATATAGGTTTTGAAGTTTAAACAGAGTCAATTACCAAAGAGTGTTAAACTGACCACATGTTGATTCAAAAAACAGCCAAGAAAATTCTTTGTAATACACAAAAAACATTGTTTGCTTGGGAGTCTAATTTGGCACAGCTGGAAAGCTGCTTGATGGTGCCCAGAAGAGGACTCGAACCTCCACGTCGTTAAACACTAGTACCTGAAACTAGCGCGTCTACCAATTTCGCCATCTGGGCTAAAGAAGCTGTGCATTTTAAAGGAAGAATAAATATTGTCAACCAGAAAAACTAAAAAATCCCTGCGTGCAAATGACCCGCAGGCCCAGCGTGAAGCTGAGTTATACCAAACACCGCTGCCTAGTCGCGAGTTGGTGTTGCAGTTGTTGTCAGACCAGGGCATTCCCCTGAGTGCTGAGCAGATTTATGTGATGCTCGATATCAGCCATGATGAGCGTGACATTTTTAACCGCCGGTTGGGCGCGATGGAGCGCGATGGCCAGTTGATGCGTAACCGCAAGGGTGCGTTTTGTTTGCCGGATAAAATCCATTTGATTGCGGGGACCGTGTTCGGACATACCGATGGTTATGGGTTCTTGGTCCCCGATGATAAAACCAAAAATCCTGAAGATATCTTTTTAGGCCCCAAGGAAATGACCTTGGTCATGCATGGCGACCGCGCCATGGTGCGGTTGGCCGGGGTGGATCGCAGAGGTCGACCTGAGGGCAAGCTGGTTGAGGTGCTTGAGCGGGCGAATAAGACCCTGGTGGGGCGTGTGATTCGCGCCCAGGGCGTGACCATCGTTGCGGCTGAAGACAAGCGTATCAGCCAGGATATCCTGATTCCATACCATCTGGATATGGATGCGCAAGTGGGACAGGTGGTGACGGTTGAGTTAACCGAATATCCTTCTTCGCACTCTAACCCCATGGGCAAAATTGTCGAGATTTTGGGCAATTATGCGGATAGCGGCATGGAGATTGAGATTGCCTTGCGCAAGCATCATTTGCCGCATCAATTCAATCCTGCGGCGCTCAAGCAGGCAGAAGACTTTCCTAAAACCGTACAAGCCAAAGATTATAAAGGCCGCAAGGATTTGCGTGATTTGGCTTTGATCACGATTGATGGTGAAACCGCACGTGACTTTGACGATGCTGTGTTTGCTGAGCCGCAAGGCAAAGGTTGGCGCCTGGTGGTGGCGATTGCGGACGTGAGCTTTTATGTGCAGCCTGGGGACGCGCTGGATAAAGAGGCGTTTGACCGCGGTAACTCGGTGTATTTTCCGCGTCGTGTGATCCCGATGTTGCCGGAGGCTTTGTCTAACGGGCTGTGTTCGTTGAACCCGGATGTTGAGCGATTGTGCATGGTGTGCGATATGCAAGTGGACGGGCAGGGCGTGGTCAAGCAATACCAGTTTTACCCTTCGGTGATGCAGTCTAAAGCGCGCATGACGTACACCAAAGTCGCTGCCTTATTGCAGGGCGAAGATGCTGCGTTGAGTGAGGAATATACCTGGCTGTTACCGCATTTGCAGAACTTGAATAGCGTATTCAGACTCATGCTCACGCAACGCGAAAAACGCGGTGCGGTGGAGTTTGAATCCACTGAAACCATGATGGTGTTTAACGATAATGGCAAAATCGACAAGATTGTGCCGGTGGTGCGCAATGATGCGCATAAACTGATTGAAGAGTGCATGCTGGCGGCCAACGTCTGTGCCGCTGACTTTTTGCTCAAAAACGAGCAGACCTGCCTGTTCCGTATCCATGAAGGGCCGACGCCAGAAAAACTGGAGGCCTTACGCCTGTTTATGGGCGAATTTGGTTTTGGTGTGGGTGGGGGCGAGAGCCCGCACGCCAAAGACTACGCCAAACTCATGCAGCGTATCAAAGAACGTCCGGATGCGCAGTTATTACAGACAGTCTTGTTACGCTCGATGCAGCAGGCGGTGTACAGCCCGGATAACGTCGGCCACTTTGGTCTGGCGTATGAGGCGTATACGCATTTCACTTCGCCGATCCGCCGCTATCCTGACTTGCTGGTGCATAGAGCGATCAAGGCTGTGGTGGAAGGTAAGCGATATCAGGCCAAAGACTGGCATCACCTTGGCGTGCACTGTTCCATGACCGAGCGCCGTGCCGACGACGCAACCCGCGATGTGACGAACTGGCTCAAATGCTTTTACATGCAGGATAAAGTGGGTGAGGTGTTCAGTGGTACGGTGGCAGGTGTCACCAGCTTTGGTTTGTTTGTGGCGCTGGATGAGGTTTATGTGGAAGGCTTGCTGCATGTCACCGACCTTGGCAATGACTACTTCATCCATGACAAAGCCCGTCATGAGATGGTGGGCGAGCGCACCGGCGTGCGCTATCGTTTAGGCGACCGCTTAACCGTGAAGGTGGTGCGTGTGGATCTTGAAACCACGCGTATTGACTTTACACTGGTCGGCAAGTCAGAGGGCGTGGTTGATCCGGCAGATGGTACTGTCGCTGAATCGTTGGCCGTGTCCAGCGTGAAAAAGACACGGTCTGCCAAGCCGGTTGAAAAGGTGGTGCCCGCAGTGTGGGAAGCACCCAAAACGGCTAAACAACCAGCCAAAAAATCAACCAGATCCGGCACCAGCACGCCTCGCAGCGCCGCAGACAAGCCCGCTGCGAGCAAACCTGCTCCGGCCAGAAGCCGCTCAGCCAAAGACAAGGGCCGCCATTCTGCGCAAAAAAATAAAGGCAAACCCAAGGCGAAAGCCCGATAATCCCAGCCGTGCAATCAGATTGAAAAATCGCTTTATGAAAAATCTGGGATAATAGCGGTTAATGCAATATTGCCCTGCTTGGGGCATCTCGTCGCGCACGGGGCAGTGAATGTAGCTGCCTCTGCGCGATTCGTATTTTCACTTTTGCCAAAGCATAGGCAAAAGAGATCAAAAATTTAGGAGTGATTATGTCGGAAGCCCGCATTTTGTTTGGTTTTCATGCGGTGTTGAGTCGCATGCGTCAGCATGGTAGCAGCATTCAGGAAATTATTATTGACCAGGACCGGGTAGACGCGCGGATGCGTGATTTGCTTGAGATGGCTAAAGGGCAGAATATCCGCGTGATTCAGGCGGATCGCCAGCGCCTGGATGGCTTTATCGGTGCGCATGGCCGCCATCAGGGCGTGATTGCGCGCGTGATAGAAACGCCCATGCCTTACAAGGATATCCACGATGTGCTGGAGTCTGATCTGGACGAACCGCCGTTCTTCCTGGTGCTGGATGGTGTGCAAGACCCGCATAACCTCGGGGCATGTTTGCGTGTGGCCGATGCCATGGGCGTGCATGCGATTATTGCACCCAAAGACCGCTCTGTTGGCCTGAATGGCACGGTGCGTAAGGTTGCTAGTGGCGCGGCCGAAACGGTGCCATTTATTGCCGTGACCAATCTGGCGCGCACCTTACGCGAGCTGAAAGAAGCGGGGGTGTTTATTGTTGGCACCACCATGGATGCGCCGAGCTCGCTGCACAATACCAAGCTGCAAGGCCCTATCGCCCTGGTGATGGGGGCTGAGGGCGATGGCATGCGTCGATTGACCGAGGAAACGTGTGATGCCTTGATTACCATCCCCATGTTTGGCACGGTACAAAGCCTGAATGTGAGTGTGGCCAGTGGCATTGCGTTATACGAGATTCGCCGTCAGCGCGTCTTGGCCGTCTAACTAAAGACCTCAATCCTCATGACCCTAAGCTTGCAGGATTTGTGGCAGCAACTCCGCCAGCAGACCCGCCGTTTGTGGTTGGGGCAATGCCTGGCTTTTTGCGGGGCGATGGTGGCGGTGCCGATTCCGCTATTGATGCCCTTGCTGGTGGATGAGGTATTACTGCACCAACCGGGCAAACTCACGAAATTAATGACGGCGCTGCTCCCCGCCGAATGGCTGGGGCCGATTGCCATTATCGTGGTGGTGACGGTGTTCACGATCAGCTTGCGCTTAAGTAGTGTTTTGCTCGGCGTGGCGACCACCCGTATTTTTGTCGGCTTATCCAAACAGGTGACGCTGGGAGTAAGGCAAATGCTGCTGGATAAACTGGGCAGGATACGCATGCAAGTCTATGAAAGCCTGGGTGCAGGGCAAGTCACTGCCAGGCTGCTCACCGATATTGAGACGCTGGACAAGTTTTTAGGTGAAACCATCGCCAAAGTGCTGGTCGCGGTCTTAAGCGTGGTTGGCGTGGCTGGTGTCTTGCTCTGGATGCATTGGCAACTGGCGTTGATTATCCTGTTCTTGAATCCGTTTGTGATCGCGCTGACCATGGTCTTGGGCAAAAAAGTCAAAGCCTGGAAGCAGCGTGAGAATGGCGCCTTTGAGGTTTTGTCGCAATCGGTGAACGAGACGCTGGAAGTGATGCAGCAACTGCGGGCCAGCAATAGCGACCGCCGCTTTCTGGATAAAGCCAAGCAGGCGGCAGAGGCAGTTAGAGCCGCCGCCACGGCTTCCGGCTGGAAGTCTGATGCTTTGGCGCGTTTGTCATTCGGCGTGTTTTTATTTGGCTTTGAGATTTTTCGTGCCGTCGCCATGTTGATGGTGGTGTTTTCCAACTTGTCTGTCGGCCAGATGATCGCCGTGTTTGGCTACTTGTGGTTCATGATGGGCCCGGTGCAAGAGCTGTTGTCGGTACAAGTGTCTTATTACGCGGCCAAGGCGGCGCTGGGTCGGATCAACCAGGTATTGGCGGCGGATGAAGAACCCCATTATCCTGCCACCGTACAAGCCCTGGATGCACATTCGCCTGCAGCAATCCGCCTGCAAAACGTGACCTTTGCTTACGGCGAAGGCGATCCTATTCTGGCCGACGTGACGCTGGATATTGCACCGGGTGAGCAAGTGGCGCTGGTCGGCGTCTCAGGCGCGGGCAAGTCCACCCTGGTGCAACTGTTGCTGGGCTTATATGCCCCCACTCAGGGCCAGATCTTGTTCAACGGCCAGCCGATTGAGCAGTTGGGCTATGCACAGGTGCGCGAACACTTGGGCGTGGTGCTGCAACAACCCATGTTGTTTAATGACAGCGTGCGCCAAAACCTGAGTCTGGAAACCGCTTATTCGGATGATGCCTTATGGCAGGCGCTTGAAATTGCGCAGCTGGCGCAATTTGTGCGCGATTTGCCACAAGGACTGGCGTCGCAGCTTGGACGCAGTGGGGTGCGCTTGTCCGGTGGCCAACGTCAACGGCTGGCGATTGCTCGCATGATGCTGAAACAGCCGCAAATCGTCATCTTGGATGAGGCGACCTCCATGCTGGATACGCATACGGAAGCTTTGCTGCATCAGGCAATGCGCACTTTTTTGCGTGGGCGCACGACTATCATCATTGCTCACAGATTATCTGCCGTGAAAGAGGCTGACCGCGTGCTGGTGTTTGATGGTGGCCGCATCATTGAGGAAGGACAGCATGACACGCTGGTGCAGCAGGCCGGCAGTGTCTATCAACGCTTGTATGGCCAGCAGGCCAGCTAAGATTTGAGCCGCCTGCAGCTAAATGCAGGCGCTCACAAGGTAGTACGTTAAGGCTTCAACAGACGAGACACTTCACTGCCTGGTTTGGCAGCGTCGCCGCTGGTGTTGATCACATGGGTGATTTCGCCCGTCCCGCCCAGCGAAACGCTGGTCATGCGCTCAAACTGGATATGTTCGCCCAGCGGTGCCTCAATCGCGCTGCTTAGTTTGACTTCCGGGTTGTCATTAAAAAAGCAGTACACGCCCATGCCGATGGCCCTGTGCTGTGTGACGTGATCAGCCACCTTGTAAGAGGCAAAGCCGTTGCTGCTGCCATTCATCCAGCTGGCCTGGTTGGGGACATCATAGGGCGCTTCACTCTGGTAAAAGTACACGGCGCCATTTTCGCCATTCCACACGGTTTGGTAGTCGTGGAAGTGCTCGACAAACAAGCCATACATGGTGACATCATCGCCATTCACGACAATGCCATGCTTGGTTTTATTGGTGGCCCAGCCTATGCCATTGCCATGGTCGCCACGCCAAACCCACAAGTTGTCGCCAATGACGTGATTGCTATTGATCATGACACTCTGCGTCGCATTGCCCACACTGGCGCCGCCTACCCGGAAAAACACGTCATGCAAGCTGATTGGGTTTTGAACATGCGAGATGGTCGTTTTGCTTTGTCCCACTTGCAATAACACCTCGCTGTTTTTTTCGCCTGCATCAAACAGCACACCGCCCAGAATCACGCCATCGACATCTTGCACCGTCATGGCAGGATTTCCCTGCGTCGGCAGCAGGGTGGCAATACCCAGGCCAAGCACGACGGTATTGGCATGTGAAATGTTGAGGGCTTTGTCTAGTTGGTAAATGCCAGGCGTCAGCAATAGATGCTGGCCTTTGGCGAGCGCTGCATTGAGGCTGTCAGCGTTATCTGTTGCCGCTTTGGCGATATAAAAACGGCTCAAGGGAATCGTCGTGCCGTTCAGGTGGGCGTCTTGCCAACTGATGCCTTGCGTCTGCTGACGCAAGGGAGGGACGTAAACCTGGTATTCACCAGCCGCGGTCACTGTCAAAAACGGCTTCTCGCGTACGATAGGCGTTTGCGGGACGTCGGTATAGGGTGGGTTAGGCCAATGCGACGCATCCGGGGCATGCTTGACGCCAACAAAGACCATATTCCAGTTGGCATTGGTCCAGCTGCCAATGTTGCTGTTTCGGGTTAACCACTGCTGCTGGGTACCCGAATTGACTTGCTGGTCAATCAGGCTGTCGGCGATAAAACCGCCACTGGACCAGCCGCCATTATCATCCAGCAACATATTGCCACGCACATGCAGACGGCGTAGCGGTGAAGCTTGCGACACCGCCCATTGCATGGTGCCATTATCCGGTGTCACCGACAGGTTCTCTACGCTACGCCAGAAATTTTGTGTGGCATCTTCTTCGTGCCAGGTGGCCTTGACCTCAATCCCGCCCTGCAACATGACCTCATCAGGGTAGCGGCCCAGACCCATGAGTTGGGTATAAAAGCCCAACTTGATCTTGTTATGGTAGACGCCCGGTTTGAACAATACCGCGTAGCGTTCAGGCCCAAACTGGTTACTTTCTTGTTGTTTGAACAGGGCATCCAGCCTAGCCTGCACTTCTTCCGTCGGCATTTGTGGGTCGAGCACAAACACGTTCTCGCCAAAGTCGGGGGCACTGGCTTGCACTTTATGGGCATCCGCCTGGCATCCGGCTAAAAACAAAGCGGTGAGGCCCGCGCCAAATAGGGTAAACAGTGTTTTGTCGGCAATCCCGGAATACATAAACAGTTCGCTTTCTCTTACAAGTCCTCTAGTCAGGACCACGCTATTGTCCAGAAAATTCAAATTTTGTTGGCTTGCATGGCCGTCAGCAATGGGTGGTGCGATCCCGGGTTGCCAGACCTGCTGAGCTAGTTCACCAAACTAACCCAGTTGCAAGGTACTCAAGGTTTCGCTACGCACACGTGCCAGCAGTTGCGCATCGTCAATCAATGATTCGCCATAGGAGGGAATCATGGACTTGAGCGTGTCTTGCCAGCCCTCGCTTTGCATGCGTTTGGCAAAACAGCGCTGTAATACATCCAGCATGGCCTGGACGCTCACCGATGCGCCAGGCGAAGCGCCGAGCAAGGCCGCCAGGCTACCATCGGCGCTGGCCACAATCTCAGTGCCAAATTCGAGTTTGCCCCAATGCTGATGGCAGCGCTTGATGATTTGTACCCGCTGCCCGGCGTGCGCCAATTGCCAGTGCTGGCTATCGGCCGCAGGCAGAAATACGCGCAAGGCAGACATGCGCTGCTCATGCGTTTGAAACACTTCCTTGATCAGGTATTTGGTCAGGTCCAGATTGTGTCGGCCCGCACCGAGCAGGCTCTTGATGTTTCTGACTTTGACAGATTTGGCCAAGTCGAAACGCGAGCCTTGCTTGAGAAAGCGCGTGGTGAATCCGGCATAGGGCCCAAATAGCAGCGCAGGCTTGCCTTGTATCATGCGCGTATCCAGATGCGGCACCGACATGGGTGGTGCGCCGACCGCAGCCTGGCTGTAAACCTTGGCATGATGGGTGTTGATCAGCGAGGGTTCATTACAAATCAACCATTGGCCACTGACCGGAAAACCGCCATAGCCATTCGCTTCAGGGATCCCCGACTGCTGCAACAAGGGCAAGGCGCCGCCGCCGGCACCTAAAAACACAAACTGGGCTTCCAGAGTTTGCTTTTTACCGGTGACCAGATCCTGCACTTGAACTTGCCAGGGATGTTTTTCGCGCTTGTTCACTTGCTTGAGCTTGGTGACGCGGGATTGGGTGAGCAAGGTAAAGTTGGCTTGCGTCTTGAGGTGAGACACCAACTGCCTTGTCAGTGCGCCAAAATTGACATCCGAGCCATGGGCGACGCGTGTGGCAGACATGTGCGCGCCGCTTTCACGGCCACGCATCATCAGGGGCATCCACTCGTTCAGGGTTTCCGGCTGGTTGCTCCACTGCATCTCGGCGAATAAAGGATGCGCTTGTAATAACTCAAATCGCTGACGCAAAAAAGCACCGTCTTCAGCACCCCAAACTGCACTCAGGTGCGGGACGCGCTGGATAAATGCTGCCGCTTGCAGTGCCCCTTCTTTTGTCAGGGTAGACCAATATTGCAGAGACACCTCAAAGGCGGCGTTGATCTCCAGCGCGCGCCGAATCTGAATGTCTCCCTGCCGGTTTTTGGGGGTGTAGTTGAGCTCACAATACCCCGCATGGCCAGTGCCTGCATTATTCAGTGCATCAGAACTTTCAAGCGCAACGTCTTCGAGTTGCTCCACCATGCATATGCTTAAGGTCGGGTCGAGTCTATGCAATAGAGACGCCAGCGTTGCGCTCATAATGCCGCCGCCAACCAGCACGACATCGATGTCTGTTGTTGCCATGGTGCGAGTGTCCCCTCATTGTCGCGCCTGCAGATTGGGCGCAAATTATATTGACGCCGCGCATTATAAATCGAAAAACCACGCGTATCATCTAAACTTGATGCTTTCGTGACGCATGCCAATAAGCCTGGGGCTAACTTGTCAATAAATTGCTTTTACGGTAAGCTTAAGGATGAAATTAAAAAGGTTCAAAACCACAAAAAAATCAAGCCTGGCTTGGGTTTATCTTCAACCGGATTTGACTGGAACAAGATTTACTGGGTCGTTGATCTGAATTTCCGATTTGGTGTTGTCTCATGGCAGTCGTTATGCTCTTGAGACACCTAAATTTAGGCGCATGAAAATGTTTGCGAGTGGCTAGCCGGCATAGCCACCATGCGGATCTAGTCCGATCAGGCTTAAAAACACAAAAGGGTTGGGGTGTATATGAAAAATCCGTTGGAATCTGTTGCAGGATCCGTTCTCTCTGGTGTGTTGCTCACGCTGGCGCTGGTTTTTTTCCTCAAAAATTTTGTGGTTGCAGGAGGCTAATACGATGGAACTGGTTCCGGCACTCGCAAGATGGTTTCATGTATTGGCAGGCATTACCTGGGTGGGCCTGCTTTATTATTTTAATCTGGTGCAAATGGCAGGCCTGAAGGCGGCCGCAGCAGACGGTACGGCTGCGGGCATTAACAAACATATCGCGCCACGTGCCTTGCTGTGGTTTCGTTGGTCTGCTGTGGTGACCTGGCTGGCGGGTGCGGCATTGTTGGGCCCACATTTTACCGATGCGTTCGCCTTGCGAGGCGGGTTTGAATTGATTGGTGTGGGCGCCTGGCTGGGGACCATTATGCTGTTTAATGTTTGGGTGCTGATTTGGCCCAATCAGAAAAAAATACTAGGCATGGTGGCAGCCGATGAACAGGCTAAAAACAATGCAAGACGTGTTGCCATGCTGGCTTCACGCACGAACTTGATGCTTTCCTTGCCCATGCTGTTTTTTATGGCCAATGGGTTGAGTCATCGAGCCGTATTAGGGTTTTAGCGGGTTTAAGACGTTTACGGCGGCTTAAGCCGCCGTTTTTGTTTTTTGAAAAAGGGTTTGAAATGCATTCGGAACATTTAATGAACACCTATGGCAGACAGCCAGTGACCTTTGTTAAAGGTGAGGGCGTCTGGCTCACAGACACTGCCGGTGATCGCTATCTGGATGCGCTGTCTGGCGTGGCGGTGAATGGTTTGGGGCATACCCATCCCAAATTTGTAGCGGCGCTCAATGCACAAATCGCCAAACTGATCCATGTCTCCAATATCTACCAGATTGCAGAACAAGCAGCATTGGCCGACAAAGTGGCCGAGTTGTCTGGCATGGATCGCGTATTTTTCTGTAACTCAGGCTGTGAAGCCAATGAGGCCGCGATTAAATTGGCGCGTTTGTACGGACACAACAAAGGCATAGACCATCCTGAAATCATCGTCATGGATCAAAGCTTTCACGGCAGGACCATGGCTACTTTGTCAGCGACGGGTAACCGTAAGGTGCAAGCCGGTTTTGAGCCGTTGGTGAGTGGGTTTGTCCGCGTGCCTTTTGATGACATTGAAGCCGTCAAAGCAATTGCAGCCCATAAAAACAATGTGGTGGCTATTCTGGTTGAGCCTGTGCAAGGCGAGGGCGGGATTCATATTCCAGCCAGTTTGAAAGCCTATTTGCAAGGCTTGCGTGCGCTGTGCGATGCCAATGGCTGGTTGCTGATGCTGGATGAAGTCCAGTCAGGCATTGCCAGAACCGGCACCTGGTTTGCTTTTCAGCACAGTGGCATTCTGCCGGACGTGATGACATTGGCCAAAGGCTTGGGCTCAGGCGTGCCGATTGGTGCTTGTGTCGCGCGTGGCGTGGCCGCAGAAACCTTTACGCCTGGCAAGCATGGGTCGACCTTTGGCGGGAACCCGTTGGCCACGGCTGCTGGTCTGGCCACGCTGAATATCATCGCCGAAGAACAATTACGTGAAAACGCACAGACGGTTGGCGACTATATTCGCGAACAGTTTACGCTTGCGCTCAAAGGCGAAGCCGGAGTCGTCAATGTACGCAATGCCGGCATGATGATAGGCATTGAGCTCGACAGGCCGTGTGCCGAGCTGGTCAAGCAGGCGCTGGCGGCCAAATTGCTGATTAATGTCACCTCAGAAAAAGTGATTCGTTTGTTACCACCGCTGATCATGAATAAGCAGGAAGCAGATGAGTTGGTAAGCAGGTTAACGCCCCTGATTTTAAATTTCTTAAAGGCAAATGCTTGATTACGCAAGCGTCTACACATCATGAGTATTAAACATTTTTTGCAATTTAATGACCTGACACGCGACGAGATAGAGCACATCTTTACCCGTGCCAAATGGATTAAATCGCAATTTAAAGATTACAAACAATACTGGCCGCTGGTCGATCGCACGCTGGTCATGATTTTTGAAAAAGCCAGTACGCGTACCCGCTTGTCTTTTGAGGCCGGCATGCAGCAACTGGGCGGCTCAGCCATCTATCTCAACACCCGTGACTCGCAACTGGGGCGTGGCGAGCCGGTAGAAGATGCGGCACAGGTGATTTCGCGCATGAGTGACATCGTCATGATCCGCACGTTTGAGCAAAGCATCATTGAGCGTTTTGCGCAAAACTCGCGCGTGCCGGTGATCAATGGTCTGACCAACGAATATCACCCATGCCAGATCCTGGCGGATATTTTTACCTTTATCGAGCACAGAGGTTCGATCCAGGGTAAAACCGTGGCCTGGATTGGCGACAGCAATAACGTCTGTAACACCTGGTTGCAGGCGGCAGAAGTGCTAGACTTTAATGTACATGTGTCGACCCCGCCTGGCTATGAAGTCGAACCAGAGCGCGCTAACTTGTACGGCACGGATCATTTCGAGTCATTTGCTGACCCGATGGAGGCAGCTCTCGGCGCCGATCTGGTCACGACCGATGTCTGGACCAGCATGGGCTTTGAGGCCGAAAACGAAGAGCGCCGCAAAGACTTCGCCGATTGGCAAGTCGACGCTGACATGATGAAGGTCGCAAAAGCCGATGCCGTGTTTATGCACTGCTTGCCTGCGCACCGTGGTGAAGAAGTTTCGGCCGAGGTCATTGATGGCGCGCAAAGCGTGGTCTGGGACGAAGCCGAGAACAGACTGCACACGCAAAAAGCGCTGATGGAATATTTGTTATTAGGCAAGGTTTGATTTTTCACCACTGAGACCCAGAGTGTTTCAAGGTGGTTTTCTCCTTGCCCTCTGTGATCTCTGTGGCCAAAAATTGTTTTTTTATAGGTTCACTCTGACACGAAGTTGAAATTAAGCGTGTCAGACTGGCGTGACAGTAAACGTGACGCCAAAAGCATGTGTTAGCCACAGAGAACACAGAGGTCGCAGAGAAAAAGCGCTTTTACAGATTTTCTCTTTATCTCGTTAGCTGTGAGGTAAAAATATTTTTTATGGAAATACAACTTCAATGAGCGATATTAAAAAAGCCGTATTGGCCTATTCTGGCGGCCTGGACACTTCCGTGATTCTGAAATGGTTGCAGGACACTTATCAATGTGAGGTGGTCACGTTTACTGCCGACCTTGGTCAGGGTGAAGAGCTGGAGCCCGCGCGCGAAAAAGCCAAAAAATTTGGCGTAAACGAAATCTATATTGATGACCTGCGTGAAGAGTTTGTGCGTGACTTTGTGTTCCCGATGTTCCGTGCCAACACTGTTTACGAAGGTGAATATTTGCTTGGCACCTCGATTGCGCGTCCGCTGATTGCCAAGCGCCTGATTGAAATTGCCAACGAAACCAAAGCGGATGCTATTTCGCATGGTGCCACCGGCAAGGGTAACGACCAGGTGCGTTTTGAGCTGGGTGCCTATGCCTTGAATCCCAACATCAAAATAATCGCCCCTTGGCGTGAATGGGATCTGCTGTCCCGTGAAAAACTGCTGGCCTATGCCGAAAAACATGGCATTCCGGTCGAGATGAAGCACAAGCAAGGTGGCAGCCCTTATTCAATGGATGCTAACCTGTTGCATATTTCCTACGAAGGCCGCCACCTGGAAGACCCGGCAGCGGAAGCCGAGGAAGACATGTGGCGCTGGACCGTATCCCCTGAAAAAGCGCCTGACGCGGCCGAGTATCTGGACCTTGAGTTCAAACAGGGTGACATCGTTGCGCTTAATGGCAAATCCATGAAAGCACACGAGATTCTGGCTGAGCTGAACCGCTTGGGTGGCAAACATGGTGTGGGTCGTCTGGACCTGGTGGAAAACCGCTATGTAGGCATGAAGTCCCGTGGTTGCTACGAAACTCCGGGCGGCACCATTATTCTGAAAGCGCACCGTGCGATTGAAAGCATTACGCTGGACCGCGAAGTGGCGCACTTGAAGGATGATTTGATGCCACGTTACGCCAGCCTGATCTATAACGGCTACTGGTGGAGCCCAGAGCGTGTTGCCTTACAAACTTTGATCGACCATACCCAGGCGACGGTGAATGGCTGGGTGCGCGTGAAGTTGTACAAAGGCAACGTGATTGTGGTTGGCCGTGACAGCAAAACTGATTCGTTGTTTGACTCGACCATTGCGACGTTTGAGGATGACAAAGGCGCTTATGACCAGAAAGATGCCGGCGGGTTTATCAAGTTGAATGCTTTGCGCATGCGTATTGCAGCCAACTTGCACAGCCGTAAAAAATAATTCTTATGGCTCATCGACGCGTCATTGCCTACGACTCTACCTTGCGCGATGGCGCGCAAGCGCAGGGAGTGTCTTTTTCGGTTGAGGATAAACTCAAGGTGGTTCAGCGTCTGGACCAATTGGGCATCGGCTATATTGAGGCCGGTAATCCTGGCTCTAACCCGAAAGACCTCGAGTTTTTTGCACGCGTCGGCGAGCTCCATCTGCAGCATGCCAAAATTATTGCGTTTGGCAGTACACGCCGGATTGGCATTACCGCAGCAGAAGACAAGAATTTGCAGTCGCTGTTATCAGCCAACACAACGGCGGTGGCCATTTTTGGCAAGAGTTGGGATTACCAGGTCACTGACATTCTGCGTACGACGCTAGACGAAAACCTGGCCATGATTGCCGATACCATTGCCTACCTCAAGGCGCAAGGCAAAGAGGTGGTGTTTGACGCCGAGCATTTTTACGATGGCTATCAAGCCAATGCCGACTATGCCATGCAGACATTGCAAGCCGCGGTAGATGCTGGGGCGGATGTGTTGGCCTTGTGTGATACCAATGGCGGCACTTTCCCGAACGAGGTATTCAGCATCACGCAAACAGTGGTGAGCCGTTTCCCTGCAGTGCAGATTGGCATTCATTGCCATAATGATTGTGAAATGGCGGTGGCCAACTCGGTGGCCGCCGTGCAGGCTGGCGCCATGCAGGTGCAAGGCACCATCAACGGTATCGGTGAGCGCTGTGGTAACGCCAACCTGGTGTCGATTATCCCTAATGTGCAGTTGAAACTGGGTTTGGCCTGTATTTCAGAGTCGCAATTATCCGAGTTGACGTCCGCCGCACGCTTTGTCAGTGAAGTCGCCAATGTTGCGTTTAACGACAAGGCGCCTTATGTCGGGCAGGATGCCTTTGCGCACAAGGGCGGCATGCATATTGATGCAGTGAATAAGAATCCGAAATCTTATGAGCACATCAACCCTGGCATGGTTGGCAATGAGAGACATATTCTGGTCTCTGAAGTCGCGGGTCGCGGGGCGATTTTGCGCAAGTTGCAACAAATTGATCCTAGCCTGACCAAAGAGTCTCAAGCGGCAGTGAATATCCTGGAGCAGCTGAAAGCTCTGGAGCATGAAGGGTATCAGTTTGAAAATGCCGAGAGCTCGTTTGACTTGCTGATGCAGAAATTACTGGGCAAGTTCAAGCCGTTTTTCAGCCTCAAGCAATACCATGTCAATATTTATGAACCGTCCGCGGATGGGCTGAATTCCTCGGTGACGATACACGTCAGCGTGAATGGCCAGGAAACCAGCGCAACCGCTCAGGGTGATGGTCCCGTGAATGCCCTGGACAAGGCCATGCGCAAGGCGCTGCATCCGTTTTATCCGGCCATCGATGAAATCAAGCTGGTGGATTACAAAGTGCGGGTGCTGGACTCCAATCTGGCCACGGCAGCGAAGGTGCGTGTGTTGATAGAGTCTACCGATCAGCAAAGCAACTGGACGACCATCGGTGTTTCTTCTGACATCATTCAGGCATCCTGGCTGGCCTTGAAGGATGCGATTGAATATAAGTTGTCGCAATCGCGGACAAGCCCATAAGCGCAGCAAACCCGAACGCTGATTAGTCAGCAGGTTGCAGCAACACCAGTTTAAGGTGTTCCTGTTCTACCGGACGTAGCGTCACCTGCTGATATTGAATCAAGCCTTGCGTCGGATGTTGAAAGGCGCGCTGTCCGCCTTGTCTTTCCAGCACATCATGCTGTTTCCAGAACGCTGCAAACTCTGCACTGGCATTACTCAGTTCGTCGATGAGTTTCTTGATTTCAGGCTCTTCCAGCCGTGTGCGGCTGTCCGCTCTGAATTCTGCCACCAGTCTACGCGCGCGCATGTCCCAGTTCACTACAAACTGTTTTGCCGCCGGATGTGCAAACACAAAGCGTAGCAGGTTGGGGTGTTCACCAGCAGGCCACTCAATATCCAGCAGTCCGCTAAACAAATCACTTGCTGCGGTATTCCAGGCCAACATGTCCCAGGTGCGGCCCATGATGTACGCCGGAATCTGGATGTGTTTCAGCATGGTCACCAGGGTTTCCGGCGCCGTATCAACTTGGTTCTGGTGTGCATGCGGGTCACGGCGGTCAGCCATGTCAAACAGATAGCTACGTTCAGACTTGCTCAGTTTGAGTGCATTGGCCAGGCGGTCCAGGGCTTCGGCCGACACATTGACTTCGCGCGCTTGCTCGATCCAGGTGTACCAGGTAGCGCTGATCCCTGCCAATTGAGCCACTTCTTCGCGTCGTAGCCCTTGGGTGCGACGGCGAACGCCTGACGGAAAACCAAAGGCTTCCGGGCTGCCACGCTGGCGCATGGCTTGTAAAAATTCTGCGAGTTCCTGGCGTCTTGAATCCATCTTTTCCTGTTGAGCATCAATTGCTTGCGTGTGCAGCGGCTGTTTAAAGTGGTAGTTTCAATACTAGTATAAATCATATTCTTGTAAGGGTATTGAAACTTAGGTATTCTGCGCAGGTTATTTATTTTGTGTGGTTTGAAAGGAACTGTCATGGCAGGTAAAACGCTGTACGACAAATTATGGGATTCGCATGTGGTGCGTGAAGAAGCAGACGGCACCTGTCTGATTTACATTGACCGCCATCTGGTGCATGAAGTGACCAGCCCACAGGCTTTTGAAGGCTTGCGTTTGGCCGGGCGTAAACCATGGCGTAATTCCAGCATTGTGGCTAACCCTGACCACAATACACCGACCAAAGACTGGGACAAAGGCATTGAAGATCCAGTGTCCCGTTTGCAGGTGGAAACGCTGGATAACAACATCAAAGAGTTTGGTGCCTTGGTGTATTTTCCTTTTAAAAACAAAGACCAAGGCATTATTCATGTGATTGGGCCTGAAAATGGTACGACCTTGCCTGGCATGACCGTGGTCTGTGGCGATAGCCATACCTCAACTCATGGTGCCTTTGGCGCGTTGGCGCACGGCATCGGTACCTCAGAGGTTGAGCATGTCTTGGCAACACAAACCTTGGTCGCGAAAAAATCCAAGCGCATGCTGGTGAAGGTTGATGGCCAATTGGGCAAAGGCGTGACGGCCAAAGACGTGGCGCTGGCGATTATCGGCAAAATCGGTACCGCTGGCGGTACGGGTTACGCGATTGAGTTTGGCGGCGAAGTGATCCGTGGCTTGTCCATGGAAGGCCGCATGACACTGTGTAACATGGCGATTGAAGCCGGTGCACGTGCGGGCCTGGTGGCCCCGGATGAGAAAACATCGGCTTACCTTGAAGGTCGCCTGCATGCGCCTAAGGGCGAGCATTGGGCGCAAGCTGTGGCTTACTGGAGCACCCTCAAATCCGACGCCGATGCCGAGTTTGATACCATCGTCACATTGAACGGTGCAGAGATTGCTCCGCAAGTGACTTGGGGGACCTCGCCTGAGCAAGTGCTGCCCATCGGCTCCACTGTGCCGGATCCTGCCCAGGAAGCCGATGCAACCAAACGCACCAGTATTGAAAATGCGCTTAAATACATGGGCTTGACTGCCAATACCCCGATTGAGCAAATTCAGCTCGATAAAATCTTTATTGGTTCCTGCACCAACTCGCGTATTGAGGACTTGCGTGCCGCTGCCAGCGTCGCCAAAGGTAAAAAAGTGGCCAGCAATATCAAACTGGCGATGGTGGTGCCAGGCTCTGGCCAGGTGAAACGTCAGGCCGAAGCTGAAGGCTTGGACAAGATTTTTATTGAGGCTGGTTTTGAGTGGCGTGAGCCTGGCTGCTCCATGTGTCTGGCCATGAACTCAGACCGCTTGAGCCCTGGTGAGCGTTGCGCTTCAACCTCTAACCGTAACTTTGAAGGCCGTCAGGGTCCGGGCGGACGTACGCATTTGGTCAGCCCTGAAATGGCTGCTGCTGCTGCGATTGCCGGTCATTTTGTTGACGTGCGTAGCGCCTAAGAGGAGAACATTATGAAAGCATTTACTACCTTGAATGGGCTGGTTTGTCCGCTGGATCGTGCCAATGTGGACACTGACGCGATTATTCCCAAGCAGTTCTTAAAATCAATCAAACGGTCTGGCTTTGGCCCGTATTTGTTTGACGAGTGGCGCTATACCAACTATGGCGAGCCTGGTATGGATTGCAGTACCCGTCCATTAAACCCGGATTTTGTCTTGAACCAGCCGCGTTACCAAGGTGCACAAGTCCTGCTCGCGCGTGACAACTTTGGCTGCGGTTCTTCACGTGAGCATGCGCCATGGGCGATTGAAGACCAAGGCTTCCGCGTCATTATTGCGCCCAGCTTTGCCGATATTTTCTTTAATAACTGCTACAAAAACGGTATTTTGCCCATCGTGGCTGCTGCCGAGCAGGTAGATCAGTTGTTCAAAGAATGCTTTGCCAATGAAGGGTATACGCTGAATGTCGATCTGGTAGCGCAAACAGTGACCACGCCTTCTGGCCAGTCATTCAGCTTTGAGATTACACCGACACGCAAGCACAATTTGCTCAATGGCCTGGATGAGATCGGCCTGACCTTGCAGCATGCAGATGAAATCAAAACGTTTGAAGAAAAACATAAGGCTGCACAACCCTGGTTGTTCGCATAAAAACGTAATTCATCTGCGACAAAATGAATTGGCGTTGTTGCGCGGTGCTCGAAATCCTTATGTATTCAGTGTACATTCCGGTTTCTGCGCTCCGAGCGCCTAGCCACGCCATCGCTCGCGACGGTTTTTCATCGTTTTTATTGAGATTGTATATATAGTTAGGAAAAAATAATGGCATTGAATATTGCAGTGTTGCCAGGCGATGGCATCGGCCCGGAAATTATTAAACAAGCCTTGCGCGTACTGGATGTGTTGCACAAAGAAGGTCTGGAAATGACCTTCACCGAGGCACCGTTGGGTGGTCAGGCGTATGACCAGTTCGGTCATCCCTATCCAGAGTTTACGCAAAAAGTTTGCCGTGAAGCGGATGCTGTTTTGTTGGGCGCGGTAGGCGGCCCACAGTATGACACCCTGGACCGTCCATTGCGTCCAGAGCGCGGTTTGCTGGCGATTCGTAAAGACTTGGGTCTGTTTGCCAACTTGCGCCCAGCGGTGCTGTTCCCAGAGTTGGCCAACGCTTCTACGCTAAAACCTGAAGTGGTGGCTGGTCTGGATATCATGATTGTGCGTGAACTGACCGGTGACGTCTATTTTGGTCAGCCACGCGGCATGCGCACCAACGAGCAGGGCGTGCGCGAAGGTTTTAATACCATGATTTACAGTGAGCCAGAAGTCCGCCGTATTGCGCACGTCGCTTTCCAGATCGCGATGAAACGCCAGAAAAAACTGTGTTCAGTAGACAAAGCCAATGTGCTGGAAACCACCGAGTTCTGGAAAGAAATCGTGATCGATGTAGCGAAAGAATATCCGGAAGTCGAGTTGAGCCATATGTATGTGGACAATGCCGCCATGCAGCTGATTCGCAACCCTAAACAGTTTGACGTGATGGTGACTGGTAACATTTTTGGTGACATCCTGTCTGATGAAGCCTCCATGCTAACCGGTTCTATCGGTATGCTGGCTTCTGCATCCTTAAACGAGAGCAAAAAAGGCCTGTATGAACCATCACACGGTTCTGCACCGGATATCGCCGGCAAGAACCTGGCTAACCCGATTGCGACCATTTTGTCTGCGGCCATGATGTTGCGCTACAGCTTTGATAATGAAGCTGCCGCCACCCGCATTGAAAATGCTGTGAAAAAGGTTCTGGCAGCGGGCTACCGCACCGGTGACATCTACGAAGAAGGCACCAAACGCGTGTCATGCTCGGAGATGGGCGACCAAATCGTAGCGGCCATGTAACACTGGTTGCGCGGGCGGATGCAACTTCATCGCGCTCGCGCAGATTTAGGTGTGATATAGTCCTTTGCTTGTTTTGCAGCGTATTGAAATTAAACAGGAATTTAAAAATGGCGCAATTTGATAATGTCAGTGTAAAAAAGAAAGCCAACGTCTATTTTGATGGCAAATGTGTGAGTCACACCGTGCTGTTCCCGAATGGCACGCGGTGTACCGTAGGCGTGATTTTCCCGAGTACATTGACCTTTAATACGGGTTCCCCGGAGTTGATGGAAATCAACGATGGAGTTTGCAAGGTACGCCTGAAAGGCGAGGAAAACTGGACCACCTACAAGGGCGGTGAGAAATTCACAGTACCGGGTAATTCCAGTTTTGAGATTGAAACGGTAGAGACCGTAGACTACGTCTGCCACTTCGAATAATTGCGATTGCTCGGCATGACTGCGTTGGTCGCGCTGGTCGTACTCAATGTACTGCCTGCGCGCTTCCGCCTTGTCCTGCCATCGCTTGTGAGGTTTTAAAAAATGCCTAGCTTTGATATTACATCCGAAGTCGATATGGTTAATTTGAAGAATTCGATTGATGCTGCCAGCAAGCAGATTACCAATCGCTATGACTTTAAAGGCACTTCGGCCAACATCGAGTTTAACGAGAAAGACAAAGTGATCACTTTGTTTGGAGATAATGATTTTCAGCTGGATCAAGTGAAGGATATTTTGCTGCCAGCCATGGAAAAAAAAGAGCCAGAGTCTTCCAAGCGACTGGAGCACAAGGATGTGCAAAAGGTGTCTGGTAACAAGGTCAAGCAGGAGTTGATTGTGCGTGATGGCATTGATAGCGACCTGGCCAAAAAAATCACCAAGCTGATTAAAGACAGTGGCATGAAAGTCCAGGCCACCATTCAGGGCGACACCGTGCGCGTGAATGGGGCGAAGCGAGACGTCTTGCAAGAGGCGATTGCATTTGTGAAAAAGAGTATTACTGATTTTCCGTTGAAATTTGGTAACTTTAGAGACTGATGACGGTCAGCATTGGTCATTTGAGGAGAGGATGATGTTTAAAACGTTAATTTTGGGTGTGATCACTGCATTGACCTTGGCCGCCTGCAATACCATTGACGGCATGGGCAAGGATCTGGAAAAGGCTGGCGAAGCCGTGCAAAAGTCAACCAAATAAGGGTTGAATCAAAATTATCTGCGTTTATCCGCACGGCTGTGCGGTTAACAATAAAGGTTGAATATGTTGAAGGTAGGGTTTGTAGGCTGGCGTGGCATGGTGGGTTCTGTGCTGATGCAACGCATGCGTCAGGAAAATGATTTTGCGGATATCGAACCGCAGTTTTTCACCACCTCGCAAGCAGGCGGTGCAGCACCCAATGTGGGTAAAGCATCTCCCGCGCTTAAAGATGCGAAAAATATAGACGTATTGAAGCAGATGGAGGTGATTGTCACCTGCCAGGGCGGCGATTACACCAGTGAAGTGTTCCCGCAATTGCGCGCTGCGGGCTGGAACGGTCACTGGATTGATGCTGCCTCGACCTTGCGTATGGAAGATGATGCCGTGATTATTCTTGATCCGGTCAATATGCATGTCATTAAAGATGCGCTCGCGAATGGCGGAAACAACTGGATAGGTGGCAATTGTACGGTTTCGTTGATGCTGATGGCGCTCAATGGCTTGTTCAAGGCCGATCTGGTTGAGTGGGCAACGTCCATGACCTACCAGGCTGCGTCTGGTGCCGGTGCACAAAATATGCGTGAATTGATTACGCAAATGGGCGTGGTCAATGCCTCTGTGGCTGACTTGCTGGCCGATCCTGCTTCTGCGATTCTGGATATCGACAAACAGGTGGCCGATACCATCCGCAGTGAAGCGCTACCGCAATCCAACTTTGGCGTGCCGCTTGCAGGTAGCCTGATTCCCTGGATAGACAAGGATTTGGGCAATGGTCAAAGCAAAGAAGAGTGGAAGGGGGGCGTTGAGACCAACAAGATTCTGGGGCGCTCGGCAAATCCGATTGTGATTGATGGTTTGTGTGTGCGCATTGGCGCCATGCGTTGCCATTCACAGGCTTTGACGCTCAAACTGCGCAAAGACGTGCCGCTCGATGAGATCAACCAGATGCTGGCGGAAGCCAACCCCTGGGCAAAGGTAATTCCCAACGAACGCGAAGTGAGTATGCGTGAGTTAACGCCAGCGGCGATTACCGGCACGTTGACCACGCCGGTGGGGCGTTTGCGCAAACTGGCAATGGGTGGCGAATATCTGTCCGCGTTTACAGTCGGCGACCAGTTATTGTGGGGGGCAGCCGAGCCATTGCGACGCATGTTAAGAATTTTGGTAGAAGCTTAAGTAGTTTGTGAAGTAGCAGCCCGTAAAGCTATGATTTATCAATAAAATCATAGTCTTTTCGGGCTTTTGCTTTTTTGGGGCTAGTGTTTAATGGATGCGAGACACTAAAAACAGTGTATTTATTGCCTGCAAGCCGTCTGCACGCGCTTGCGTGGCTGTCTGAATGATGCTATTTTGACAAAAGCCATGAATGAAAAAAGGGTGAATCGGTGCGTAAAATTCAATTAAAAAAAATAGCCTTTGCCTTGAGTCTGGGTGCTGCCATGTCAGCGCATGCTGCCGGATTGGGTACCATCACGTCCAGCTCAAAACTGGGGGAACCACTCAATGCTGAAATCGAGCTGTTGGCCGTCACGCCTGCAGAGTTGAGCAGCATTCAAGCTGCGCTTGCCAGTGAGCAGGTATATCAGGATCAAATGCTGGAAAAGCCTGCGGCTTATCCATTCATCAAAATTGAGGTTGGCAATAATACAAAAGGCCTGCCTATCCTCAAGTTGAGCAGTACACAACCGATTACAGAAGCCTTCCTGGACATGCTGATCCAGGTAGACTGGCCGACCGGTCGCCTGGTAAAAGAGTACACCTTACTGTTAGACCCGCCCGGTTTTAACTCTAATTATGCTGCCGAAGCTGCGGCGACGCCCACGGTGAAACAGTCAGAAGCCCAACCTGCGCCAGCCGTGGCCGCTGAGAGCCGTCCTGCAGAAACTAAGAGTGCGAAGGCGCCGACTGCAGCCAAGCTAGCGGTCAAAAAAGTCGAGCCTAAACCACCGGCTCAAGACATTGCCTCTGAGGCGCAAGCGTTGACGACAGAGCGTGGTGATACGCTATATGCTATCGCGCGCCAGATGAAGCCAGACAATGTCAGCATGGATCAAATGCTGGCTGCGCTTTATCAATCCAATCAGGACGCTTTTGACGGTAAAAACATGAACCGTCTCAAGGTAGGTAAAATCATTCGCCTGCCTGACCAGGCAAGCCTGGAGCGACTGAGTCGCAAGCAAGCGCAGCAAGTGGTGGCTGAGCATACGGCCAACTGGCTAGCTTATAAAAATACGCTGGGCAAAGTGGTTAAGGAAAGTGCGCCTGCCCAGACCGGCGGCAACACTCAACAATCCGCAGGCAAGATTGGCAGTGCGGGTGACAAACCATTGCCACAGTCCAAGCCAGCCAAGGATGTGTTAAAGCTTTCGGCAGGTGACGAAAAATCGACTTCGTTGACTGACAAGGCCAACAGTAAGGCCTCCGCGACTGCTGCACAAGAGGACGCGACCGCCAAAGCGAATGCGATCAAAGAAGAGCAGGCACGTGCTGCAGCGCTCGAGAAGCAAGTGGCCGACATGAAAAAGCTCGTGGAAATGAAAAGCAATGCCATGGCACAGGCTGAAAAAAATGCTGCGCAGGCAGCGTCTGCATCCAACGCTGAACAGAATAAAACGGCTACCGAGCCAGTTAAGCCTGAACCAGCCAAGTCAGAATCTACAACCTCTGCTCCGGCGAAAGCAGAAGCAGATAAGGCCGCTGGTGAGAAAACAGAGCCGGCTAAAACCGAGTCACCCAGCACTGCTGCAGAAAACAAGCCAGCGGCACCACCGGTTGAGCCTGCGCCTGAAGTTGCGGCCACCCAACCCTCATTTATGCACGTGTTGCTTGAGCGTCTGAAGTCAATCAACCCGGTCTTGCCATTTGCCTTGATTGGATTGCCTATCCTGCTTTGCATTTGGGCTGTGATCCGTATTCGTCGTAAAAAGCAGATTGATAACTTTGAAGACGTGATTGTGACCTCGCCGGCCACTGAAATGCAAAACAATACAGTGTTCGGGGATACACAAGCGGCTGCTTCGGGCGACACTTCATTTCTGACCGACTTCTCGCAGAGTGGGGTTGGCGGCATGATTGACTCTCATGATGTTGATCCGATTGCCGAGGCTGAGGTGTATATGGCCTATGGCCGCGATGCGCAGGCCGAAGAAATCCTCAAAGATGCCATTCAAAAAGATCCTGACCGCCATGAGCTCAAACTTAAACTGCTGGAAATTTATCAGGCAAGCGCGAATAAAGGCGCATTTGAGTCGTTGGCCAGTGATCTTTATGCCAAGCTGGGGCCGGCTGACAGTACCTGGGCAAAAGTGACGGCCATGGGACAGAAGCTGGACCCTGAAAACAGCCTATATCAGGTCAGTGCAGAGCCCGTCAGTGCACCGGAGGATAGCAATGCCAATGCTGCCAGTGCAATTGAACCCTCTGCTCCCGCCCAAAATGAAGAAGGCTACCATTTCAATTTTGAGGCTCCCGCTTTAGAGTTTGAGTCTGCAAATGCAGCGGTCTCGGCTTCAGGCGAGCCTGTTGAAACGTCTCAGAATAATGAGGTCGCCGAAACTGAGAAAAATGAGGCTGAGGCTGCCATTGGTATGAGCCAACAAGCGGAGGACGAGCCATTGGTTTTTGAGCCAGCTGCGTTGGCTGAAACTGATGTTGCAAAAGAAACCCTTGCACAGCCTGGCGCAACAGCATTAACGCTCGAGGATGAGCCGTTGTCATTCACCGCGCCCGAGCGTGTTGCAGCTGAACCGGAAGTGTCAACTCTCAACAGCACTGGGCTTGAAGATGTGGCAGATTCTGTAAATGAGGCAGCCGCTACCGACCCTGCGCTGCAGGTCGCCAGTGCCGAGGCTGAGTTGACCCCAAAATCACTGGATTTGCCATCACTCAATCTGGATGATGCTGAACAGACTGCGGCGCCATTTGCCGCGCCTGCTAATTCAGTCAGTGGCGAGCCTGCATTGTCCAATGAAGACGCTGTATTCGAGTCGCTGCCGGAGCTCTCTCTGGAATTGGGTGGGCCTAACGATGCAGCCGGAAATGATCCTGAGGACTTGTCATTGGACGATCTGGATATGGAAGCTCCGGTGGCCTCATTGAATGAGCCCGTTGCGCCAGAGGCTGCTGCTCCTGAAGCTGAGTTTCCTGAGATTTCCCTGGATGTGAGCGAAGCAGTGCCTGCGCCAGCCGAAGATCCGGTCGACGAGCCTGAAGAGGTCAATACCAAGCTGGATTTGATTCAGGCCTATATTGATATGGAAGATGTCATTGGTGCCAGAGAACTGATCGAAGAGGTGATGGCAGAAGGTGGTGAACGCCAGCGGCAACGCGCCAGTGAGTTACTCGAGAAAATTGCATAATCAAAGGCCGGGTTTCCGGCCTTGTTTTTTGTGTGCCTTGATTAGGCGTTATCGCACTCAGCCCTTATACTAGGCGCCATGAAAATTGCGATTGGCATAGAATATCATGGCGCTCACTTTCAGGGCTGGCAAAGTCAGCCCAATGGTGCCGGGGTACAGGATGCATTAGAGCGCGCAATTGCGCTGGTTGCAGGTGAACAGGTGAGGTTGCATGCGGCGGGACGGACGGATAGCGGGGTGCATGCATTGATGCAAGTGGCCCACTTTGAGACTACTGTGGCCAGGCCCTTGAATGCCTGGGTGCGTGGCAGTAATGCACATTTGCCGCCTTGGGTACGTGTATTGTGGGCAAGTGAAGTCGCTAATGATTTTCATGCCAGGTTTAGTGCACGGGCACGCAGTTATCAGTATGTGCTGTACAACCACCCGGTTGCGCCTGCGAGTCAGCATGGGCGAGTAGGCTGGTATCATCGGCCACTGGCGGTTGCTGCCATGCAGCAGGCCATGCAAACCCTGCTTGGCGAGCATGATTTCAGTGCGTTTAGGGCCAGTGAGTGTCAGGCCAGTAGCCCGGTGCGCACCCTCTCTCAGGCAGCGCTTAAGGCGCAGGGGCGTTACCTGATTTTTCACTTTCAGGCCAATGCTTTTTTGCAGCATCAAATCCGCAATATGGTCGGCGCCTTGGTCTATGTTGGACAGGGGAAGCTGGATGTCTCAGCGTTTGCCGAGCTGCTGCAACATCGGGATAGACGGCTTGCTCCGCCCACCTTCATGCCCGATGGTCTGTATTTTACCGGCGTTCAATATGAGGCCGCCTGGCAATTGCCGCCATGCAGTGCCGATTGGGATGCATTCAACACGGATTGAAACCTGACTGAACAACATGAGAAGAACCAGAGTTAAGATTTGCGGGATTACCCGGTTAGAAGATGCGCTGGCGGCGATCGCTGCTGGCGCAGATGCGTTGGGGTTTGTATTTTACGCGCCCAGTCCGCGTGCGGTGAGCGCTGAGCAGGCAAGGGCGATTGTGGGTGCGTTGCCTCCATTTGTCAGCAAAGTGGGATTGTTTGTCAATGCGCCAGCCGACGAGGTGCGCCAGGTGATTGCCACGACCGGTCTGGATTGTTTGCAGTTTCATGGCGATGAGTCTGCGCAGGATTGCGCACAATTTAATCTGCCATATTACAAGGCAATCCGCGTCAAACCAGGGGTAAATTTGATACAATGCGAGTCTGATTTTGCTTCTGCGACCGCTTTGCTACTGGATACCTATTCTGAAAAGGCCGTGGGCGGAACCGGCGAAGCCTTCGACTGGTCACTGATCCCGTTGCAGATGCAAAAGCCCTTGATTCTCGCTGGCGGATTGCAAGTGGAGAATGTGGCGCAAGCCGTTGAGCAGATTCAACCCTATGCCGTGGATATTAGCGGCGGGGTGGAAGTACAAAAAGGGATAAAGTCCCCACAAAAAATAGCTGCATTCATGCGGCAGGTCGTGCAGGCAGATGCTGTACATAATGGGCGGTTTGAGTAACGAGATAGATTCGGAGTAATACATGCAAGTCTATGATATGCCAGATGCGCGTGGCCATTTTGGTCCTTTTGGTGGGGTTTTTGTAGCTGAAACCTTGGTCGAGGCGTTGGAAGAACTGCGCCTGATGTATGAAAAATACCGTCACGACCCTGAATTTCTGGCTGAGTTTGCTTATGATCTCAAGCATTTCGTCGGTCGCCCCAGCCCGATTTACCATGCCAAGCGTTTGTCCGACAAAGTCGGTGGCGCTCAAATTTACCTCAAGCGCGAAGACCTGAATCACACGGGTGCGCACAAAATCAATAACACAATAGGTCAAGCCTTGTTGGCTAAACGCATGGGTAAGCCACGCGTGATTGCCGAAACCGGGGCCGGTCAACACGGCGTGGCTACAGCTACGATTGCGGCCCGTTTGGGTCTGGAATGTGTGGTCTACATGGGCTCGGAAGATGTGAAGCGCCAGGCGCCTAACGTGTTCCGCATGAAGCTGCTGGGAGCGACCGTTGTGCCGGTTGAAAGTGGCTCAAAAACGCTCAAAGATGCCTTAAACGAAGCCATGCGTGACTGGGTGACCAATATCTCGGATACGTTTTACATCATTGGTACCGTTGCCGGCCCGCATCCTTACCCGATGATGGTCAGGGACTTTCAGGCTGTGATCGGCATGGAAGCCAAACAGCAGATGCAGGAAATGCTGGGTCGCCAGCCCGATGCTGTGGTGGCCTGTGTTGGTGGTGGTTCCAACGCGATGGGGATCTTCTATCCCTATATTGATGTAGAAGGCGTACGCCTGATTGGCGTAGAGGCGGGTGGTCATGGCTTGACCACTGGCCAGCATGCCGCACCTTTGACTGCAAACAGCCCAATCGGTGTCTTACATGGCAACCGTACGTATCTGATGCAGGATGAAGACGGCAACATCATAGAAACGCATTCGATTTCTGCCGGCCTGGATTATCCCGGTGTGGGTCCTGAGCATGCCTGGTTGAAAGACATCAAGCGCGCCGAGTATGTGGCCATTACGGATGATGAAGCCATGGCTGCCTTCCATAACTTGTGCCGTACCGAAGGCATTATCCCCGCGCTGGAGTCCAGTCATGCCTTGGCTTATGCTGAAAAGTTAGCCAAAACCATGTCACCAGATCAGGTTGTGTTAGTGAACTTGTCTGGACGCGGCGACAAAGATATCAACACCGTCGCAAGCTTGGCCAATATTACATTGTGATGCGCAGCCGCCAGGGAGAAAGGCCTCTCTGGCGCATGTGCATCTTTCATTTTCTGAACCCTTAAAAACACAGATTCTTATGTCCCGTATTCAATCGGTTTTTGCCTCGCTCAAGGCGCAAAACAAAAAAGCATTGATCCCCTATATCACAGCAGGTGACCCGCACCCCGATCAGACCGTGCCTTTAATGCATGCGATGGTTGCTGCTGGCGCAGACATGATCGAGCTTGGCGTCCCTTTTTCTGATCCGATGGCGGATGGCCCCGTCATTCAGCGTGCCAGTGAGCGCGCGTTGGTGCACAAAATGGGCTTGCGTAAAGTGCTGGGCATGGTGAAGACCTTCAGGGAAACCAATCAGCAGACGCCGATTATCCTGATGGGTTACGCTAACCCCATTGAAGCCATGGGCGCTGCAGAATTTGTTGCATTGGCGCAAGCCTCAGGTGTCGATGGCGTGTTGACTGTGGATTATCCGCCTGAAGAGTGTGATACGTTCAATCAAACGCTCGCAGCTGCAGAGATAGACAGCATTTTCCTGTTGTCTCCGACGACAGAGCCTTCACGTACCGAGCTGATTGTGAAACAGGCGACTGGATTTCTTTACTACGTTTCGCTGAAGGGCGTGACAGGGGCGGCCAACCTGGATATCACGGAAGTGAAAAAACGCGTGGCTGAAATTCGTCAACAGACAAGTTTGCCCATAGGTGTAGGCTTTGGTGTGAAAGATGCGGCCACCGCGCGTGAAGTGGCCGCGATTGCCGATGCGGTGGTTGTCGGTAGCCGGATGGTGTTGGCGATTGAACAATCCGATGCGGCAAACTTGCAGGCAAATGTACAAGCCTTGGTAAAAGAATTACGTACTGCGATTGACTCTGTTTAAGCTGTGATGAACAGGTATTCAGAGATCGTCATCTATCCGTAGGAGAAGTTATGAGTTGGTTAGACAAGATTCCCCAAAAGATTAAACGTGCAGTAGGCTCGGTACAAAAGCGTAACGTGCCCGAGGGCTTGTGGCATAAATGTGATGCCTGCCAGACCGTGTTATACCGGACCGATCTGGACGCGAACTTGGAGGTTTGTCCGCAATGTGGGCATCATCATCGTCTGGGTGCGCGTGATCGTTTGAACGTCTTGCTGGATGAAGCGGGACGCGTTGAAATTGGTGCCGATGTCACCCCCGTGGACGCACTCAAGTTCAAGGATAGTAAAACCTACGCCGAGCGTATGAAGGCTGCCCAGCGTGATGTCAAAGAAAAAGATGCACTGATTGTGATGCGCGGAACGATTGAAGGCGTGCCTGTCGTTGCTGCCGTGTTTGAATTTAAATTCATGGGCGGCTCTATGGGCTCAGTCGTTGGTGAGCGTTTTGTGCGTGGGGTACAAGCAGCCATCGAGCAGAAGTGTGCCTTTATCTGTATCTCTGCCAGTGGCGGTGCGCGCATGCAAGAGGGCTTGCTTTCATTAATGCAAATGGCCAAAACCAGTGCGGCATTGACCAAGTTGTCCGAAGCAGGCTTGCCTTACGTGTCGGTGTTGACTGATCCGACCATGGGTGGGGTTTCTGCCAGTTTTGCCATGCTCGGGGATGTGATTATCGCCGAACCGAATGCCTTGATCGGCTTTGCAGGCCCGCGTGTGATCGAACAAACAGTACGTGAAACCTTGCCAGAGGGCTTTCAGCGTGCAGAATTTTTGCTGACGCATGGTGCGATTGACATGATCGTCGACCGTCGTGAAATGCGTGGCAAATTAAGCCAGGTGTTATCCAGCTTGTTGAACATTGCCAAAGCTGCCTGATGTCCACTGTGATACCCGAGCATCCGCAAACGGTTGAGGATTGGCTCGGTTATATTGAGTCATTGCATCCCAAGTCCATTGAGATGGGCTTGGGCAGGGTGCAAGCCGTTGCGCAGCGATTACAGCTCACTTTTCCATTCACCGTCATTACGGTGGGTGGCACCAACGGCAAAGGCTCGACCTGTGCCATGCTGGAGCACATTTATACTGCGGCCGGTTATCAGGTCGGCTGCTATACTTCTCCACACTTGGTGCATTATCAGGAGCGCGTGCGCTTCAACGGGCAGGTCATTGCCGATGATCGCTTATGCCAGGCCTTTTCCGCCGTCGAGCAGGCGCGGGGCGATATCACACTCACCTATTTTGAAATGGGGACGCTGGCGGCCTTATGGGCGTTTGAGCAACAGGCGCTGGATGTCGTAGTGCTAGAAGTCGGCTTGGGCGGACGCCTGGATGCCGTGAATATCGTCGATGCTGCCTGTGCCATTGTCACCAATGTAGACCTGGACCACATGGAGTATCTAGGGGATACGCGTGAATTGATTGGCCGCGAGAAGGCTGGCATCTACCGGGCTCAGCAGATCGCCATCTGCGGCGACGCCGAACCGCCGCTGTCCTTGCTTGCCTATGCAGAGCAATTGGGCGTTAAGCTATACCGCTATGGTAGTGACTACCAGATAGACATCCGCGAGTCACAAGTCGCGCATTATGAAGATGCGTTCGGCGTGTTGGATATTGCCAGTTTGCGTTTGTATGGCCGCTACCAATGGAATAATGCCGCCAATGTAATTTTTGCCGTACGTGCATTGCAATCAAAGTTGCCAGTAACTTCTTCGGTCATGTTACAGGCGCTAATAGACACCGAAGTGACCGGACGTTTTCAGTATTGGCAACGCTCCCCCGACATTATTCTGGATGTCGCCCATAATCCACATGCTGCGCGTGCCTTGCGTGATAATCTCCAGCAGCTTAGTACCGGTGGTGGACGCGTCATCGCTGTGTTTTCCATGTTGTCTGATAAAGACATCGCCAGTGTTGTCGATATCCTGCATGATGTCTTTGACGAATGGCATATTGCCCAGATTGCGCATCCGCGCGCGGCAGACATTCAAGAGTTAAACACATATCTCGCCCATCAGGTTGCGCCTGATCGGCTGCATACATATGCCGCGTTGCCTGATGCCTTGCGAAGCGCCTATAAGAAAGCAGTGAAAAATGATAAAATTATTGTATTCGGTTCCTTTTTTACCGTGGCCGCAATCCTTGAATTAACGCCTGATCAGTGGGGCTGCTAGAGAGCGTCCTGCACTTGAAATCTGCTGAGTGAGAACTTCAACACATTATGGCGAGAGATGCTTTGACTGAAAATGAGCTGTTGCTCAAGAAAACTGCCCGCAGGCGGTTAGTGGGTGCGGTCACCCTGGTAATTCTGATGCTGATTATCCTGCCGTTCGTGCTCAAGGACAGAGTCGTGGATACCAGCCAGGAAAATGTCGAAATCACTGTGGTAAACCGCCAGGCGACCCGAGAACCGATTTTAGAGCTGCCAGAAGATGAAGTTGTGCTTGATAATGAAGCCGCGCCTGCAGGCAATGAACCCCCTCCCACTCAAGTTGTAAAACCCGTTGCGACCGAGTCCGCAGCGTCTGCCCCAGTTGCAGTAGAAGCACCAAAGCCTGCGAAAGTCGAAGCGGCGCCTGTTGTGACTGCCGAGCCTGTCGTTGCCAAAGTTGAACCCAAAGTTGAACCCAAAGTTGAACCCAAAGTTGAACCCAAAGTTGAACCCAAAGTTGAACCCAAAGTTGCGCCAGTGAAACCTGCGGTTAAAGAAGCCGCTGTGGAATCCGATAAAAAAGCAGGCAAGTTTTTTGTCCAGTTTGGGGTTTTTTCTGATCCAAAAAATCTTGAAAATCTCCAGGTCAAGCTGAAGCACGCAGGGTTTGAAACGGCCACTGAGAAAGTCGATGCGACTGGACAGAAGCTGCGTCTGCGGACGCGGACTTATGCGACACGTAACGAAGCGGCAGCCACCCTCAAAAAATTGGAAGCGGCAGGTTTTAGCGGTATCGTCGCCAGTAAGTCATAAGTACTTATGACAGTATTTGATTACCTGGTATTAGGCATTCTTGGCTTTTCGATTTTGGTCGGTCTCATGCGTGGTGCCATTCATGAGCTGTTTTCTGTGCTCGGATGGGTATTGGCTTTCTATTTAGCCAACCGCTTCAATAGTCAGGTGATCGCTTACATGCCAGAACAGATTCCTGGTGAGGCGATCAAAGCCATGGCCGCATTTTTACTGGTATTTTTACTGGTATTGTTTGTTTGTACCTTGCTGGCGCTGTTGTTGACCACGTTGATTAAAGCGGTAGGTCTGGGTGGGCTGAACCGTATTTTGGGCGGTGCGGCTGGGGCGCTGAAGGGGCTGCTGATTGTCTGTATTCTGGTGATGTTGGCTGCCATGACGGAACTTCCAAAGGATCCGCGCTGGTCAAATGCCATGTTCAGCGCGCCAATTGAAGTGCTGGTCTTGAAATTGCTACCCTGGATGCCATCTAGTATTGCCAAGCATGTGCATTTGGACCAGCAACAGCTCGACGAGTCAGTGATTTAATTTGTAATCTCAAGTGTTTGATAGGATGTCACTATGTGTGGAATTATCGGTATTGTAGGCAAGAACCCGGTGAATCAGTTGTTGTATGACGGATTGCTGGTCTTACAGCACCGTGGTCAAGATGCCGCTGGCATCGTGACCTGTGATGGCAATACCTTCCATATGCATAAAAATAATGGCCTGGTGAAAGACGTCTTTCATACGCGCCACATGCGCAATCTGGTTGGTAATGTGGGTATCGCGCATGTCCGTTATCCAACCGCGGGTTCCTCCAGTGCGGCAGAAGCCCAGCCTTTTTATGTCAACTCACCATTTGGCATCGTGTTGGGCCACAACGGTAATTTGACTAACTCCGAGCAGTTGAAGTCAGAAATGTTCCGTCAAGACCTGCGTCATATCAATACCAATTCAGACTCTGAAGTGTTGTTGAATGTCTTGGCACACGAAATTGAAAGCACCTCAAAAAATGCCCTGTTAAACAGTGATATGGTGTTTGATGCGGTGGCAGGCGTGCACAGACGTTGTAAAGGTGCCTATGCTGTGGTCGCCATGATTGCTAATTTCGGGCTGCTGGCGTTCCGCGATCCGCATGGCATCCGTCCGCTGGTCATCGGCAAGCAGGAAACAGAAAAAGGCACCGAGTATATTGTGGCTTCCGAGAGCGTGGCACTGGATGTGCTGGGCTTTACGCTACTGCGTGATGTAGAGCCTGGTGAGGCCGTGTTTATTGATATGGATGGCAATATGTGCAGCCGCCAATGTGCCGAAAATGCCAAGCTGACTTCCTGCATTTTTGAATATGTCTATCTGGCTCGCCCGGACTCTGTGATTGATGGCGTGTCTGTCTACCAGACCCGTCTGGACATGGGGACCTTGCTGGCAGAAAAAATTAAACGCGAATGGGCCGATAAACAGATTGATGTCGTGATTCCGATTCCTGATACCAGCCGTCCAAGTGCGTTGCAACTAGGTATTGCCTTGGGTCTGGATTATCGCGAGGGCTTTATTAAAAACCGCTATATTGGCCGCACCTTCATCATGCCAGGTCAGGCCTTGCGCAAGAAATCCGTGCGCCAAAAGTTGAATCCAATCGGGATTGAATTCAAAGGCAAAAACGTCTTGCTGGTAGACGACTCAATTGTACGTGGCACCACCTCACAGCAAATCGTGCAAATGGCGCGCGATGCGGGCGCGAACAAGGTTTACTTTGCCTCAGCTGCGCCACCGGTGCGTTATCCTAACGTGTATGGCATTGATATGCCCAGCCGCCATGAATTGCTGGCAACCAACCGTACCGATGAAGAGATTTGCGCTGAAATCGGTGCAGATGCCTTGATTTACCAGGATCTGGACGCCTTGCGCGAAAGCATTACCAAGTCCAATCCACATATGACTGAATTTGATTGCAGTTGCTTTGATGGCAAATACGTGACCGGCGACATTGACGCCGCTTATTTGAATCGTATTGAGTCTGCCCGCAGTGACATGAGTAAAAAACAGTTGCCGCCAAACTCCACCACCCAACTGGATCTGAACTTGTTATCAACGGATTTGGTGGGCGTCGAGTAAGACTTGACAGCCTACTTTAAAAGGCGTTTAATGAAATTGCGCTGATTTGAGTGGCGAACTTTAAACGAAGCCAAACTCAGCTTGCGGGCGCATTATAAATACTGCTAAAGCGAGAGCCCAAAGACCCGTTTTAGCGCAATGCTGAAACGGGTTTTTTATTGCCGTCCGTTTGCGGACAGAAGTTTGAGGAAGTATGAACGATCAATACCATTTGGAAACGCTGGCGGTGCGCGCTGGCACCTTAACCACCGAGTTTGGCGAAAACTCAGAGGCGCTGTTTTTAAACTCGAGTTTTCGCTTTAAAAATGCAGCGCAAGCGGCAGCACGTTTTGGCGGCACCGAGCCAGGTAATATTTATTCACGCTTTACCAACCCGACCGTCACCATGTTCCAGGATAAACTGGCCGCGCTGGAAGGCGCCGAACAATGCGTGGCGACTGCCAGTGGCATGTCTGCCATTCTGGCATGCATCATGGGGATGTGCAGTGCAGGCGATCATGTGGTGGCTTCACGCAGTATTTTTGGCACTAGCGTGCAGTTGTTCTCAAATATCCTCAAGCGCTGGGGCTTGGAGGTGACGCTGGTTTCCTTAACGGATCTTGATGCCTGGCAAGCGGCCATCCAGCCGAATACCAAACTGTTTTTTGCTGAAACGCCATCTAACCCGCTAACCGAGATTGGGGATATTGCCAAACTGGCAGCGATTGCCCATGCCGCAGGTGCTTATCTGGCGGTAGACAATTGTTTTTGTACACCAGCTTTGCAGCAACCGCTTAAATTGGGTGCGGATATTGTGATTCATTCCGCCACCAAATATATCGATGGACAGGGTAGGGTGCTGGGCGGGGCAGTGTTGGGTAGTAAAGCCTTGATGGAGCCTGTGTATGGCTTCTTGCGTACAGCCGGGGTGACCATGAGTGCATTCAATGCCTGGGTGTTTGTGAAGGGGCTGGAAACATTGCAAGTGCGCATGGAAGCCCATGCGGCGCGTGCATCGGCTTTGGCGCAATGGCTGGAGCAACAGCCTGGCGTTGAACGTGTATTTTATCCTGGGTTAAGCTCGCACCCGCAATATGCTCTGGCGCAGCAGCAACAGCGACTGGGCGGCGGCATCGTCAGCTTTGAAGTGAAACCACGCGCCAGTCAAACCGGTCAGGAAGCCGCCTGGGCATTGATTGATGCCACACGCTTGATTTCGATTACCGCGAACCTGGGTGATGCCAAATCCACCATCACCCATCCAGCCACGACCACGCATAGCCGGGTGAGTGCTGAGGCGCGGGCTGAGGCGGGTCTCAAGGATAACCTGGTCAGAATCGCTGTTGGGCTTGAGCATGTTGAGGACTTGAAAGCCGATTTGCAATTGCTGACAACCTATTAATTTGTGTACATGGTCCGTGAGTCGATTTGACTGCGAGGAGCATGGTCTGCAAAGGGAGCATTTAGGCTCCCTTTTGCATTTTACATAGGTTGTCCCTGCTTACGTTGAGGCACGTAAGGCCCGGGGTCTATCGGTGGTGATTTAGCAAGCGGAAGTGCGCTATTTATGCTAAAATCGCGTGATAACTTTTAACTATAAATTGGGTCAAGAATGAGTCAGTCTCCAGATCAATTTGCTAAAGAAACCCTGCCTATCAGTTTAGAAGACGAGATGCGCCGCAGCTATCTCGATTACGCCATGAGCGTGATTGTAGGACGGGCGCTCCCGGATGTTCGTGATGGTCTCAAGCCTGTGCACAGACGTGTATTGTACGCGATGCACGAGCTGTCAAATGATTACAACAAGCCCTACAAAAAATCTGCGCGTATCGTCGGCGATGTGATCGGTAAGTATCACCCGCATGGTGATACGGCTGTGTACGACACCATCGTCCGTATGGCGCAGGACTTTTCATTGCGCTACATGCTGGTAGACGGCCAGGGTAACTTCGGTTCGGTCGATGGCGACAATGCTGCCGCGATGCGGTATACCGAAATCCGTATGTCCAAGATCGCACATGAGCTATTGGCGGATATCGAGAAAGAAACCGTAGATTTTGGCCCTAACTACGACGGCAGTGAGCAAGAGCCGCTCATTATGCCGACCCGTATTCCTAATCTGCTGATTAACGGTAGCTCAGGCATTGCCGTGGGCATGGCAACCAATATCCCGCCTCACAACCTCAACGAAGTATTGAATGCGTGTTTTGCCCTGCTCAAGCAGCCAGAAATCAGTGTGGATGAGTTGATTGAATTGATCCCAGCCCCTGATTTCCCGACAGCCGGGATTATTTATGGCACGGCAGGCGTGAAAGAGGGCTACCGCACTGGCCGTGGCCGTGTGGTAATGCGTGGTCGCACCCATTTTGAAGACCTGGACAAAGGCGGTCGTCAGTCCATCATCATTGATGAGTTGCCATATCAGGTAAATAAAAAGACCCTGATTGAAAAAATTGCCGAGCTGGTCAACGAGAAGAAAATAGAAGGTATTTCTGACCTGCGCGACGAGTCCGACAAGTCCGGCATGCGCGTGGTGATTGAGCTCAAGCGTGGCGAAGTGCCAGAGGTGATTTTAAATAACCTCTACAAGCAGACACAACTGCAAGACACGTTCGGCATGAACATGGTGGCCCTGATGGATGGCCAGCCACGGTTGCTTAATCTCAAACAGATGTTGGAAGCGTTTCTGCGTCATCGCCGTGAAGTGGTGACACGCCGGACTGTGTTTGAGTTACGTAAAGCGCGTGACCGTGGGCATGTGCTGGAAGGCTTGGCAGTGGCGTTGGCCAACGTGGACGAGATGATTGCCATCATCAAGGCCGCGCCAACCCCACCTGAAGCGAAAAAAGAGTTGATGGCCCGCAGCTGGCATTCACCCGTGGTCGAGGAAATGCTCAAGCGCGCCGCCATGGAGGCCTCGCGTCCAGAAGGACTGTCGGTCGATTTTGGTCTGACACCGCAAGGTTACAAACTGTCAGATGTACAGGCGCAAGAAATTCTGCAAATGCGTTTGCAACGTTTGACTGGTCTGGAACAAGACAAGATTGTCAGCGAATACAAAGAAGTGATGGATATCATTGCTGACTTGCTGGATATTTTGGCCAAACCTGAACGTGTCACGGCCATTATTGTGGACGAGTTGAATGAAATCCAGAAGCAGTTTGGTGACAAGCGCCGTTCAGAGATCGAGCAGAATACGCAAGATTTATCGTTGGAAGATCTGATTACACCGCAAGATGTTGTGGTGACCTTATCACATACTGGCTATGTCAAATCGCAGCCGCTAGACGAATACCGTGCCCAAAAACGCGGTGGTCGTGGCAAGCAGGCGGCCGCCACCAAAGAAGATGACTTTATCGACAAGATGTTTGTCGCCAACACGCACGACTACATCCTGTGCTTCAGTAGCCGTGGTCGTGTGTACTGGTTAAAAGTGTATGAAGTGCCGCAAGGTAGCCGTGTCAGCCGTGGCAAGCCGATTGTGAACCTGTTCCCACTGGAGGAAGGCGAGAAGATCAATGCGATCCTGCCGGTGAAAGAGTTTGACGAAAATCACTTCGTCTTTATGGCGACCGCAATGGGGACCGTGAAGAAAACAGCGCTGACCGAGTTTGCAAATCCACGTAAGTCCGGCATTATTGCCATTAACCTGGATGATGGTGACTACCTGATTGGTGCTGAAGTAACCAACGGCCAGAACGATATTGTGTTGGTCTCCAATGGTGGTAAAGCGGTCTGGTTTACCGAAGATGATGTGCGTCCGATGGGACGCGCGACGCGCGGTGTACGCGGCATGAAGCTGGCTGCGAAACAACAGGTTCTATCCTTGCTGATTGCCGAGAACGATCAGCAGTCTGTGTTGGTTGCCACTGAAAATGGTTACGGTAAACGTACAGTGTTGTCCGAGTTCCGTCATTCTGGCCGCGGTACCCAGGGCGTGAAAGCCATTGCCATCAGCGAGCGTAACGGTCTGGCCATTGCTGCCAAGCTGGTGACAGCTGAGGATGAAATCATGTTGATCACGACCGGTGGCGTGCTGATCCGCACCCGCGTCAAGGAAATCCGTGACATGGGCCGTGCCGCACAAGGCGTGACGCTGATTAACCTGGGCGAAGGTGAAAAACTGTCTGGCTTGGAAAAAATTGTCGAAACTGACGACGACACTGACACCGACATCGAAGAATGACCTTACTCAAGAATATTTAGGCACATGAAACAGATTTTTAATTTTTCTGCCGGGCCGGCAGTGTTACCAAAACCTGTGCTGGAACGTGCCCAGGCTGAAATGCTGGATTGGCATGGTTCAGGCATGAGCGTGATGGAAATGTCTCATCGCGGTAAGGAATTTACCAGCATTCTTGAGAAAGCCGAAGCCGACTTACGCCAGTTATTAGCGATTCCAAGCAATTACAAAGTATTGTTTTTACAGGGCGGGGCGATTGCAGAGAATGCCATCATTCCCATGAACCTGTTAAACGGCAAGTCTGCTGATTATGTGGTGACTGGTTCCTGGAGCAAGCGTAGTGTTCAAGACGCAAAAGCTTATGGCCAGATCAACATTGCCGCAACGGCAGAAGCAGATGGCTTCACTCATGTGCCCGCATTTTCTGACTGGAAGCTCAATAAAGAGGCGGCCTACGTTCATTATTGCACCAATGAAACCATCAATGGGGTGGAGTTTCTTGAAGTGCCTGAGACGCATGGTGTGCCGATTGTTGCTGACATGTCTTCGCATATCCTGTCACGCCCGATTGACGTTTCAAAATACGGTGTGATTTATGGCGGCGCACAGAAGAATATAGGCCCTGCCGGATTGTGTCTGGTCATTGTGCGTGAAGACTTGCTGGAACAAGCCTCCCCGCTCACGCCGGCAGTGTTTCATTGGAAAACGCAGGCAGATAACCAAAGTATGATCAATACGCCACCGACCTACAGCATTTATATTGCTGGTCTGGTGTTTGAGTGGTTACTGGCGCAGGGCGGCGTGGAAGCGATTGAGAAAATCAACATCGCCAAAGCCAACCTGCTGTATGACTATCTGGATCAAACCGAGTTTTACAGTAATCCGATTGCGCACGCCTATCGTTCGCGCATGAATATTCCCTTCCGTTTGCGTGACGAGGGCTTGAACGAAGCCTTCCTCAAAGCAGCGGATGCGCGAGGCTTATTGCAACTCAAAGGACATCGCTCAGTCGGCGGCATGCGTGCCAGCATCTACAACGCGATGCCGATTGAAGGCGTGCAGGCACTGGTCGCCTTCATGCAGGAATTTGAAAAAAATAATTCTTAAAACACATTAAAATTAAGCTTTAAATGTCTGATTTATTGAAACAATTTAGAGATAAAATTGACGCAATTGATGCGCAGGTGCTTGCGCTCGTCAACGAACGTGCCAAGTTGGCACGCGAAATCGGTCATTTAAAAGATGATGGTGTGATCTACCGACCCGAGCGCGAAGCGCAGATTATCCGCCGCCTGCAGGCTGAAAATCAGGGCCCGTTAGCGCCTGAAGCCGTGAGCCATATTTTCCGCGCCGTCATGTCAAATTGTCGCGCACTGGAGAAAGAGCTGGCCATTGCTTTTCTTGGCCCGCTGGGGACTTATAGTGAAGAGGCTGCACTCAAGCAATTTGGTGAGGGTAGGCAGGCCGTGGTGTGCGGCAGTATTGATGAGGTCTTTCGCACAGTAGAAGCAGGGCAGGCAGATTATGGCGTTGTGCCGGTCGAAAACTCAACCGAGGGCGCGGTGGGCATTACGCTGGATTTACTATTAGGCAGTGCGTTGCAGGTGGTTGGTGAAATCACTTTACCTGTGCACCACTGTTTGCTGTCGGCTCAGCAGGATCTCAACCACATCACGCATGTCTTTTCGCACGCGCAGTCGCTGTCGCAATGTCATGAATGGTTGAACAAGGTACTGCCAAATGTCCAGCGCGAAGCAGTGACCAGTAATGCACGCGCTGCGCAAATGATCCATGAATTGGTTGCCACACAAGGCACGTTTGCAGCGGCAATTGCCAGCAAGCGCGCGGCAGAACTGTTTGACTTGAATATCCTGGCCGAGAATATTGAGGATGATCCCAAAAACACCACGCGTTTTCTGGTGTTGGGCAATCATGCTGTCGCGCCATCCGGCCAGGATAAGACCTCGCTCGTAATGAGCGCACACAACCAGCCAGGTGCTGTCCTGCAATTGCTGGAGCCTTTATCGCGTCATGGCGTGAGCATGACCAAGCTCGAGTCACGACCTTCACGCCAGAATCTCTGGAACTATGTATTCTTTGTGGATATTGAAGGTCACCAGCAACAGCCGGCAGTGCAGGCGGCCTTGCAAGAGCTGGCTGCACGTGCCACTTTCCTTAAAGTGTTGGGTTCTTACCCAACCGCCATTATTTAACTACGTCTTCGATTATGTCTGACTTATCCAGCGATACTATTTTGTCTGCTTTGGCGCCTGCCAATATTCGTGCGATTGCGCCTTACCAAGGCGGTAAACCGATCAGTGAACTCGCTCGCGAGATGGGCCTTAACGAAGCCGATATTGTCAAATTGGCATCGAATGAAAACCCGCTGGGCATGAGCCCGAAGGCGCAAATGGCGGTAGAAGAGGCCATTGATGACATCGCGCGTTATCCTGATGGTAATAGCTTTGCTTTGCGCGATGCCGTAAGCCATAAGTATGGCGTCGCCCCCTCGCAAATCGTGTTTGGCAATGGTTCGAATGATATTCTGGAATTAGCGGCGCGCGCATTTTTGTCTGCAGGCGATGAGGTGATTTATTCACAACATGCGTTTGCCGTGTATCCCTTGGTGACACAGGCCGTTGGTGCCATTGGTGTGGTGGTGCCCGCCATCGACTTTGGTCATGATTTGCCTGGTTTTTTAGGTGCTATGACGCCTAAAACCAAACTGATTTTCGTGGCAAACCCAAATAATCCAACGGGTACATTGATTCCTAAAGCAATATTAAATGATTTTCTACGCCAGGTGCCTAAAAATATTCTGGTGGTATTGGATGAAGCCTATGACGAGTATCTGTCAGCCACGGACAAATCTGAAGCGATTGGCTGGCTAAGCGAGTTTGAAAACCTGATCATTTCGCGTACTTTTTCCAAAGCCTATGGCTTGGCCGGATTACGCGTTGGCTTTGGTCTGATGCATGCCAGCCTGGCTGATTTGATGAATCGGGTACGGCAGCCATTCAATGTGAATAATCTGGCACAAATTGCAGCGACAGTGTCTTTGCAAGATGACGACTTTGTGGCGCGCAGCTATGCCGCCAATCAGGCCGGGATGGCGCAAATTACCCAAGGCCTGACGCAATTAGGCTTGAGTTACATCCCGTCATTCGGCAACTTTGTCAGCTTTAAGGTGACCAATGCGGGTGCCGTTAATCAGGCCTTGCTCAAGCATGGCGTGATTGTGCGGCCGGTGGCCAACTATGAAATGCCGGATTATCTGCGCGTCAGCATCGGCCTGTTTAGCGAGAATGCACGTTTTCTGGACGTGCTGGAAAAGATTTTAAAGTCATGACTGCATACGAAAAATTAGCCACCGACGACGTCAGGGTGCTGGAAGTTAAACCGCTCATCAAACCTGCAGAGCTGTTGTCACGCCTGCAGGAAAGCACGGTGAGCACACAAAATATCCTGCAGACGCGCACGGCCATTCACCAGATTCTACATCAGGGCGATGACCGCTTGCTGGTCATCGTTGGGCCATGCTCTATTCATGATACCGAGGCGGGCATGGAGTACGCAAGGCGTCTGCTTGACGTTCGTCAGCGCCTGGGCAACGAGTTGCTCATTGTGATGCGGGTCTATTTTGAAAAGCCGCGTACGACAGTTGGCTGGAAGGGACTTATCAACGATCCGCATCTCGATGGTACTTACGACATTAATTTGGGCTTGGAAAAAGCTCGCCGATTTTTGCTCGATGTAAATGAAATCGGCATGCCAGCCGCCACCGAGTTTCTGGATGTGGTTTCCCCGCAATACACGGCAGACCTGGTCAGCTGGGGCGCCATTGGCGCCCGTACGACCGAGTCGCAAATCCACCGTGAGCTGGCCTCTGGCTTGTCCTGCCCGGTGGGCTTTAAAAATGGTACCGATGGGGGCGCCAAAGTCGCGATTGATGCGATCAAGGCCGCTGCCAGCCCGCATCATTTCCTGTCAGTCACAAAAGAAGGCGAGTCGGCGATTTTTGCAACCAAGGGCAATGAAGACTGCCACGTGATTCTGCGCGGTGGCAAAACCCCTAACTACGATGCAAACAGCATTGCGGCTGTGTGTGATCAATTGGCTGAAGCGGGGCTGGCGCCTGTTTTGATGGTGGATTGCAGTCATGGCAATAGCCAAAAACTGTATAAAAACCAAATGGTCGTGGTCGATGATGTCGCGACGCAAATTGCTGGCGGCGATGCCCGGATCATAGGCGTTATGCTGGAGTCGCATCTCAATGAAGGCCGTCAGGATCATACGCCTGGCTGCAGCCTGAATTATGGTCAATCGATCACGGATGCCTGTCTGGGTTGGGACGACTCGGTCTCCGTGCTGGAGACACTGGCCGCAGCCGTGAAAGTTCGGCGCGCTAAGCGCGCTGCTGAGGAATAAGCCGTTCTGAACATCCGCCGTGCTCGAGGGCACGGCTTTTTTACGCCCATTTGCGAGCAAAACCTGAGTGCTCATGATAATCATGAGGGGGGAATCATTGTGAGTAGCAGGCTCTGACTGCAACGCATGCGTATGATGCCAGTCTTACTGATGAACAAGTGGCAAGCTGTTGCTGCAAGTGCAAACACAGAATTGTTGTATGATGCAGCGGTACAACACGATTAAAAGATCCAATGGAATAACGAGCGATTATGCATATACATGTTTTAGGTGCCGGGGCAGGCGGGGGCTTTCCGCAGTGGAATTGTAATTGTCAGAACTGTGATGGTCTGCGTAAAGGCACGATCAAGGCCAAACGCCGTACGCAATCATCCATCTGTGTCTCCAGTAATGGCATCGACTGGGTGTTGTTCAATGCCTCCCCAGATGTATTGCAGCAGATCCAGGAGTTTCCACCGTTGCAACCTGGGCGCGCCATCCGTGACTCAGGCATCCAGGCGATCATTTTGATTGATGCGCAAATTGACCACACGACAGGCTTGTTCATGTTGCGTGAAGGCCAGGTCAAGCGTGAGATTTATTGTACACAGGCCGTCTATGGCGACTTGACCTCTGGCAACCAGATTCTGAATATTCTGGGCCATTATTGTGGCGTGAATCATCATGAAATCCCGATTGATGCCAGTGATATCAGCCATGCGCACAGTTTTGAGATTCCCAACGTGCCCAATCTGCGGTTTACTGCCGTGGCCTTAAAGAGCGCAGCGCCACCATATTCGCCACACCGCAATGACCCGCATCCGGGCGATACCATAGGCGTATTGATTGAAGAAATCACCACAGGCAAAAAGTGCTGGTATTCCCCAGGGCTGGCAGAAATTGAGCCGCATTTACCACCACTGATGCACCAGGCGGATTGCATTATGGTCGATGGCACTTTTTGGACCAATACTGAAATGCTGGACATGGGCTTGATGACCAAGACTGCACGTAGCATCGGTCATAATCCCCAGTCTGGCCCAGGCGGCATGATAGAAGAGTTGGACAAGTTTGGTACGGATAAAGCAGTGCGTAAGGTACTGATTCATATCAACAATACCAACCCGATTTTAAGGGAAGATTCCGCCGAACGCGCCATTCTGTCCGATCACAAGATCGAGGTGGCGTACGACGGCATGGACATCATTCTATAGGAGAGCATTATGAACGCAGTCAGCCACGATAACTTGCCATGGTCCCGCGAGGAGTTTGAAGCCAAACTCCGTGAAAAAGGGCAGGGCTATCACATCTATCACCCGCTACATATGTTGATGTATGAGGGCAAGTTGAGCAAAGAGCAACTGCAATGCTGGGTTGCCAACCGCTATTACTACCAGATCATGATCCCGCAAAAAGATGCGGCTATCATGTCTAACTGCCCGGATAAAGAAGTGCGTAAAGGCTGGATTCACCGGATTACGGACCATGATGGCTATGAAGGGTCTGAGGGTGGCATCGAGGCTTGGGTCAAACTGGGGGAGGCCGTGGGCCTGACACGTGAACAGGTGACCTCACTCGAGCTGGTGTCACCTGGCGTCCGTTTTGCGGTAGATGCTTATGTGAACTTTGCCCGTCAGCGCCCTTGGCAAGAAAGTGTCTGCTCCAGCCTCACCGAATTGTTTGCACCACACATCCACCAGCAACGCATCAGTTCCTGGCCCACCATGTATCCGTGGGTAAAAGAAGAAGGTTTTATTTACTTTAAAAAGCGTTTGACCGAAGCCCGTCGTGACGTTGAGCAGGGCTTGGATATTACGCTGGATTATTTCAGTGTCAGCCGTGACATGCAGTTGCGTGCGCTGGACATTCTGCAATTCAAGCTGGATGTCTTGTGGGTGATTGCTGATGCCATCATGCTGGCCTCTACGCAGGTCAAGGTTGAAGACCGCGACTATACGCGTCAGCCCGTGATTAAATTCAGATAAGCGAAAGCATTGTGATGGAAAACAACATTCAACATTCAGATATTTACGCCATTGCCTTGCATCATCGCTTTCAATGGGAAGAGGCACAGCAGAGTTATGTCATTCTGTTTCCTGAAGGCATGGTCAAATTGCATGGCGGCGCAGGCGAAATTCTGAAACGTGTGGATGGCAAGACCAGTGTCGGTGAGATCGTGGCTGATCTGAAGGCCACGTTTCCCGACGCGGAAGATATTGAATCCGATATCGTCGGCATGTTTGACCTGGCGTTGGGTAAAGCCTGGCTACGCAAAATCAATTAAGCAAAGGTAACAACATGGCACAAATGAATAACGGTGTAGCATCCAGCGTGACGCGCAAACAGCCTTTATGGTTGCTGGCGGAAATCACCTATCGCTGTCCATTGCATTGCGCCTTCTGTTATAACCCGACCGATTATGACAAACATACCAAAAACGAATTAAGCACCGAGGAGTGGATCAGAGCCTTGCGTGAAGCCAGAAAAATGGGGGCGATACAGCTGGGCATTTCCGGCGGGGAGCCTTTGTTACGCGATGATATTGAAGAAATTGTGGCAGAAGCGCACAAGCTGGGCTACTACAGCAACCTGATTACTTCTGGCGTTGGGCTGACCGAAAAACGTATTCAGGCCTTTAAAGAAGGCGGCCTGGATCATATTCAGTTATCTATGCACGATATCACTGAAGAAATCAACAACTTCATCACCAATACCAAAACCTTCGAACTCAAGAAAAAAGTCGCGGCCATGATCAAAGACCATGGCTATCCCATGGTGTTAAATGTGGTGATTCACCGCTATAACATTGGGCATGTCGACAAGATTCTTGAGATGGCCGAAGCGCTGGGGGCCGATTATGTCGAACTGGCCAATACGCAATATTATGGCTGGAGCCTGGTCAACCGTAGCCAGCTGATGCCGACGCGCGAACAGCTGGCAGAGGCCGAGCGCATGACCAACGCTTTTCGTGAGCGGGTAGGCAACAAGATGAAAGTATTTTTTGTCGTGCCGGATTATTTTGCCGATAGACCTAAAAAATGCATGAACGGCTGGGGCGAGGTGTTTATGATCGTCACCGCCAATGGCGACGTATTGCCTTGCCATTCTGCACGTGCGCTACCCGGACTGACCTTCCCGAATGTGCGGGAACATGGGCTGGAGTGGGCCTGGAATGAATCGCCAGCCTTCAATAAATATCGTGGCATGGATTGGCTCAAGGAACCTTGCCGCAGTTGCGATGAAAAAGAAAAAGACCTCGGTGGCTGCCGCTGCCAGTCTTATTTGCTCAGTGGCGATGCTGAGGCTGCTGATCCGGTCTGCACCAAGTCACCGCATCGACATTTAATTGATGAAGCAATCAAGGATTCGGAAAACCCTTTGTTACGTGAGCAACCGATCATTTTCCGTAACGATAAAAATTCCAAGAAATATGTAGAAGGTGACAAAGAGCGTATTGAGCAGTTTCACGCATTGCCTTGATTCCTTGCTCGCCTGCATAATGTCAAAGGTGCCTGTTGGCACCTTTGCTTTTTAAAAGGGTATTTATTTTGCTTTCCCGTGCTTCTCTTTTGGTCCTGGTGCTGGCCATGCTCGCTGCTTTAGCCCCGTTTGCAATTGACACTTATCTGCCAGCCTTTCATGTGATGGCCGCTGAATTCGGCACAGATGAGCTGGCGATCCAGCAGAGTTTGACCTTATATCTGCTCCCTTATGCTGTGATGACGCTTTGTCATGGCGCGATTTCAGATGCGATTGGACGCATTACCACGATCAAATGGGGCCTGGCGATTTTTATGCTGGCCAGCCTCGGTTGTGCATTTGCACCAAACGTCCAGACCTTATGGCTGTTCCGCGCGCTACAGGGCGTCAGTGGCGGGGCAGGTAACACGGTGGCACGCGCGATGGTACGCGACCTGTTTGACGGGCCGCAAGCGCAACGGGTGATGGCCACGGTACAATTGCTCTTTGGCATTGCGCCTGCGGTGGCTCCCATTCTGGGCGGCGTATTGCTGGGCATCCATTGGCAAGCCATTTTTCTCTTTCTGGCATTATATGCGGCGGTTGCCCTCTGGATGGCGGTGCGTCATCTTCCCGAGACCGTCACCCCTGAAAAACGCATTGCTTTTTCAGTGGCTGGTATCGCCCACACCTATGGGCAAATGCTTAAGAACCGGCTGTTTCTATGCCTGATCACCTGCCTCGGTCTGAATTTTTCGGCGTTTTTTATTTATGTGCTGGCCAGCCCGGTGTTTCTGGTCAAACATCTGCATTTAAATAGCCAGCAATTTGGCTACCTGTTTATTCCTACGGTCACCGGAATGATGCTGGGCTCATGGATTTCTCGCTATACAGCGGGTAAGGTCGCTGCGGCCAGGCTGTTACGCTGGGCATTTGCCTGGATGGTCGCCATTGCAATATTGAATGTCTGCGTGCAAGTGGCGGCAAGTGATCAGCTGCATGAGGCCTGGTGGTTAGCAATTTTGCCTATTGCCTTATTCAATATCGGCATGGCGACGGCCATGCCGGTGCTATCCATTGCCGCGCTGGATTGTTATCCAAAATTACGGGGGACGGCTGCCTCGGCACAGGCATTTATGCAAATGCTCTGTTCTACCTTGAGTTCGGCATTGGTGGTGCCATTGGTATGGCACTCGCCCTTGACACTTGCCTCCGCCATGCTCGCAATGACAGGCGTGAGCGCGTTGTTGCTGTTTTTCGTGCGTAGATTAAAGGTCAGCGCTTAATGTGAGCTTCATCGTCACTTTTCTCTGTTTACTTTATCAGGGAGGGTGCGATACGCTGAAATATAGGGCATTTCCCGATTTGATCGCATGTTTGATACACCCACAGCTGTTTTAAGATAAAGCTGTAAACACTTGCCTTAAGTGAGTGATCCTAAAAAGAAATAGTGGGAGTCAAATATGGAAATGAACCGCGAACAAGAAGCGCAAAAAGCGTATGTCAGGCTGCTGACCGGTCAGGGCGTCAGCCAACGTGTTCTGGTACAGCGTGAATTTGTCATTGTTCGGTTAAGTGCATTTTTGAAAGATATTCCTGCAGATGGTAGCCATTATCGTCAGGCCGTAGACCGCTTTATTGCCGGTATTGATCCGGCAGAGATTCCAACGGTCTTACCGGTGATTCGTGAGTTTTTCTCGTTTTGGGTACGCGACATCAAGGCGATTGCCGCCATGAGCCAGGCGAAAGTCTTTAGTGGCACAACACCGGTGACCACCGTCACGCAGGATGAGCTGTTCAAGCATTGGTATGAGTTGGATAAAACCGTATTGAATAGCCAGGAAAAACAAACAATAGATGCATTTGAGCAGGTGATACTGATGCGTGGTTACGAGCCATCGGTATTCAAGGAGCGCATGCGCATGGCGAAATGTCTGTTACTTTCGTTGCGTCATGTGTCGTACAAGCAATCACACAGCTATCGCCAAATGGTCGATCGCAATCTGCCTCTGTTCAATGCACTGGGTTCCCAGCATACCTTCTTGAGTGTTTCGCGCGAGTTTTATTATTTCTGGCGTGCTGATATGCTGAAACCGCAATCTGCACCAGCCAAGCCTGCTGTGAGCCAATCACGTGATATGGCCATGGCGGCTTAATTGCCTGAGTCGCGACTTGGCTGCATCATCCCTGATATTGGGGAAAAGTAACAAAAAAACGCCAGCTTAACGCTGGCGAATTTTTTGCAGGATCAATGCCGCCAGCTCTTCAATCGAGCGGCTCGTCGAGTCCGCCCATGGAATGCCAGCCTTACGCATCATGCCTTCGGCAATTTCGATTTCCTTACGGCAGTTATCCATGGAGGCATAAAAGCTGTCTGGACGGCGCTCGTTACGCACCGAGTGCAGACGCTCAGGTTTGATGGTCAGACCAAAGATTTTGTCCAGGTTTTTTTGTAAAGCCGCGGGCAGGGCACCGCGTTCAAAGTCTTCTGGAATCAATGGATAATTGGCCGCCTTGATACCAAACTGCATGGCCAGGTAAATACTCGTCGGTGTTTTCCCGCAACGAGAAACCCCGATCAGAATCACATCCGCTTCATCCAGCCCCGAGTTAGTCATGCCATCGTCGTGGTTGAGCGTGAAGTTAATCGCCTCCATGCGCTCAAGATAACTTTGCCCTTTGACGCTATACGCAATGCTGGCGCCAGTCAGCGGCTCTTGGTTAAGCTCGGATCCCAGCGGGTAGATAAAGCGATGGAACAGGTCAATAAAGTAAGCGTTGGCCTGCTTTAAATGATTACGATGCTCACCGTTACCGATGGACATAATGACGATAGGACGAATCCCATCCTGCTCAGCCACTCGTTGGATATGTTCAAACGCGGCTTGTACTCTTTCATCGTTATCGGTGAAAGGCAGGCGGGTCGTGGTGAATTGTGTGTTTGGAAAATGCTCGAGCAGCTTGCTCAAGGCACCCGCCGTAATCCCCGTACCATCAGAAATAATAAATACAGAACGGTGATTCATACAGGTGGGTACCTCAAGTCAAATGCTGTTTTAATACTGACTGCTTATTTTTTTGTCAGACGTTGCCAGGTCGCAACCACGGTATCCGGATTCAGCGACACGGATTGGATGCCTTCGGCAACCAGCCACTCAGCAAAGTCTTCGTGGTCAGAAGGACCCTGACCGCAAATCCCGACGTATTTGCCCAGACGGTTGCACGTATTGATGGCCATCTTCAACAGCACTTTCACTGCATCATTACGCTCGTCAAACCCATCGGCCAGGATGCCTGAGTCACGGTCCATGCCCAATGTCAGCTGTGTCAGGTCATTGGAACCGATGGAGAAGCCATCAAAGTACTCCAGGAACTGCTCTGCCAGCAAGGCGTTGGCTGGGATTTCACACATCATAATCAGGCGCAGACCATTTTCGCCGCGCTTCAGGCCATTGGCTGCCATGATTTCGGTCACGGCACGCGCTTCTTCCAGCGTGCGAACAAACGGAATCATCAACTCAACATTGGACAAGCCCATTTCATCACGTACTTTTTTCATGGCCTGACATTCCATGGCAAAACACTCTTTAAAGTCTTCAGCCATGTAGCGTGCTGCACCACGGAAACCAATCATTGGGTTTTCTTCATCGGGCTCATAAATGTCTCCACCGACCAGTTTTTTGTATTCGTTAGACTTGAAGTCTGAAGTACGCACAATCACTGGTTTTGGATAGAAAGCAGCGGCAATGGTTGCCACGCCTTCGGCCACTTTGTCGATGTAGAACTGTTTGGGGCTGGCATAGCCGCGGGCACGGTTCTTGATCGTCGCCTGTATGGCTGCCGGCATGGCGTCAACGTTCAGGATAGCTTTCGGATGAATGCCAACCATGTTGTTAATCACAAATTCCAGGCGAGCCAGACCTACACCGTCATTTGGGGTTTGCGCAAAGGTAAACGCCATATCCGGGTTGCCAACGTTCATCATGATCTTGCAGGGTGGTTTGGACAGCTCGCTATTGGATTGCGTAGACACTTCATAGTCCAGCGCACCGTGATAGACAAAGCCGGTTTCACCTTCTGCACAAGACACCGTCACAATCTCGCCATCGCGCAACAGGTCAGTCGCGTTGACCGAGCCTACGATCGCTGGAATGCCCAGTTCACGTGCAATAATCGCTGCGTGACAAGTGCGGCCGCCACGGTTAGTCACCAAAGCGCTGGCGCGCTTCATGACGGGTTCCCAGTTCGGGTCAGTCATGTCGGCAACCAGAACATCCCCTGGCTGTACTTCATGCATTTCAGAGGGATCCAGCACGATACGCACAGGACCCACGCCTACTTTTTGTGTCACAGCACGGCCGGCGACCACTGGCACGGAGGCGTGTTTTTGCAGCTTGAAGGTTTCTGTGACATTGTTGGCCGCTTCCTGGGATTTCACTGTTTCAGGACGGGCTTGCAGGATGTACAGTTTGTTATCCAGACCGTTTTTACCCCATTCAATATCCATTGGACAGCCATAATGCTGTTCAATCGTCATGGCATAGCCGGCCAATTCCAGAATGTCCGCATCAGTCAGGGAGTAACGGTTGCTTTCAGCTGGATCAACTTCCACGGTGTGGGTGGATTTTCCGGCTTGTGTCGCATCCGAGAATATCATCTTGATCAGTTTTGAGCCCATGGTGCGACGCACAATGGCTGGCTTGCCTTGCGCCAGCAATGGCTTATGTACATAAAACTCATCCGGGTTGACCGCGCCTTGCACCACCGTTTCACCCAAGCCATAAGACGAGGTGATGAACGCGACATCACGGTGGCCGGATTCAGTATCAATGGTAAACATCACACCGGCACAGCCAATGTCTGAACGTACCATTTGCTGCACACCCGCAGACAAGGCAACATCGGCGTGCACAAAGCCTTTGTGTACACGGTAGGAGATAGCGCGGTCGTTATATAAAGAAGCAAACACTTCCTTGATGGCGTGGTTGATGTTGTCCAGGCCATGAATGTTGAGGAAGGATTCTTGCTGACCGGCAAAAGAAGCATCAGGCAAATCTTCAGCGGTTGCAGAAGAGCGCACCGCAAACGTGGTCCCTGGCGCTGATTTTTCAATCAATTTGGCATAATTGTCAGCAATCGCCGCCTGCAGGACAGGGGGGAACTCGGCTTCCATGATCCATTGGCGAATTTGCGCGCCTACGCGAGCCAGTTCTTGCGTGTCATCAGCATTTAGCTTGTCTAGCAAATCGTTAATCTTGTTGTTCAGTCCGCCTTGCGCTAAAAATTCACGGTAGGCATCTGCGGTCGTTGCAAAACCAGTCGGAACGCGCACACCTTTGGCAGAGAGCTGAGAAATCATTTCACCCAGTGAAGCGTTCTTGCCGCCCACGGATGGCACATCGGTGTTTCGTAGATTCTCAAATGGAATAACATGACTTACCATATAAAACCCTTAATGATTTAAAACTGGTGATAATCTATCGCGAAATGCAATGGATTGAATTCGATAAATAGAGGCCGTTTGCCAGACATCGTCTGATTATAGAATGACTTTTATTCCGTGCATTATGCCAAAATCATGTTTTAATGTCACGTCAACGTCAAAGACGTGAAATAATTTTTTTCACACTAAATAATATTAATGCCATGAATGCTCAGATCCCTGTCGATCGTTCGGTCAGTGTGGCCACTTATGGGCGTTTGCACCTGGGTTTTTTTAACCTCGGTGCGGACGATACGCGCCGGTTTGGTAGCATGGGGGTGGCGATCGATGCCTTTCAAACCTCGCTGACTGCCAGTATTGGCCCACAGTCTGCGCCACTGGATAGCTGGGCCGCTGCCATTGTACACCGTCATCTGGCTGCGCTTGGCGTGCAACAAGCCGTCAATCTGAATATACAGCAGGCAATCCCTCGCCATGGTGGGCTGGGCTCAGGCACGCAGATGGCCCTCGCCATTGGCGTCGCCCTCAATCACCTGTTTGCTCACACACTCACTGAATCGCACATTGCAGCCTTGCATCAGCGTGGTGGTCGTTCGGGCATAGGCATTGGTACCTTTGTTCAGGGCGGCTTGATTGTCGATGGCGGCCGTGGCCCGAATACCGTGGTGCCTCCCATTCTGGTTAGGCATGCGTTTCCGCAAGACTGGCATTTTTTGCTAATCACCGACAATAGCCGCGATGGCCTGCATGGGCAAGGTGAAAAAACAGCATTCCAACAATTGGCCCCGCAATCGGCCGCAGCCACCCAGGCGATACAGCAGCAACTGCTCAGTCACGGGCTGCCTGCTTTAATCGAGCAGGATTTCGCTGCATTCAGCCAGTTTGTAGGCGATTTGCAAGCCTACAATGCCGAGTATTTTGCCCCGGCCCAGGGTGGCCTCTACGCCAGCCAAGGCGTCAGCCAGATTCTGGAGCAGCTCAAAGCGCAGGGGCATCGTGGCTTGGGGCAAACCTCCTGGGGGCCGACCGGATTTGTGTTATTACCAACGCGTGCAGCAGCGGTAGCCTTGCAGATGCAATTGCTTGCCCGGTATGAAGATCGGCCTGCACTGGGGTTTATCGTCACGGCAGCCATAAATTCGCCAGCCTTGATTGAGGTCAAGGCATCTGTCGATTAACTTTTATTAAGATAATTTTGAAAAGTTACAATTTTCACGGTCTGCTCTTGATTTTGAACGGGGCTCTTAGTGTGTATATTTGAGCATGAATCTATTTAACAAACGGTTTCAGGGGGAACAATGAAGAAAACCAGCATTATGCATTTGTTTACAGCCGCAAAAAATGCGAGTCCATTTGATGTCAATATGGCATTTGATGCAGGCTATGAAAAAATTATTTCTTATACCGACGTCACCCTGAATGAAATCATTCCATTGACTCAGGATGCCATTTTCTCCCGCAGTCCGAGTGGCCTCAAACAACAGGCCTTGTTTTTTGGCGGCCGTGATATTCAAGTCGCGCTTGAAATGCAGAAGCAGGCACGTAGTGCCATGTTCAAACCTTTTGAGTGTCATACCTTTTCCGATCCCTCTGGCGCGTTTACAACCGCTGCAGCCATGTTGGCCAAGGTTGATTTTTACTTGCAAAAGTCCGGCAGCGGCCTGGGCAAGGAAAAAGTCGCCATTTTTGGTGCCAGTGGTACGGTGGGTTCTACCGCGGCATTGATCGCGGCACGCCAGGGCGCAACGGTGCTAATGGTGGCCCATGCCGAAATCGCCAGCATGCAGGCTTATGTGGACAAGTTGTCGACCAGTTACGACGTCAAATTACAAGTGGTGGATGGTAGCAATGAAGCTGCGAAAATGGCGGTGTTGAACGAAGCCAGCGTGGCATTGTGTGCAACCCCGGCCGGCGTGCGTGTGCTCGAAGTGCGTCATTTCGCCAACTCCAAAACACTGAAGGTGGTTGCAGATGTCAATGCCGTACCGCCGTCTGGCATTGAAGGCGTCGACACCTTCTCGAATGGTGGCATGATTGAAGGCACCCAAGTCGCCGGTTTTGGTGCGCTGGCGATTGGTCAGCTCAAATATGTCACCCAGAATAAATTGCTGGAGCAAATGTTGCAGAGCGAGAGCCCGATGCACATTGACTATCACGAGGCATATGAATATGCCTGTGCGCACGTAGAATAGGCTGCGCTTGCGGTTGGCCATTTTGTCGCACAGTGCACGCATTTATAGCCAGATGGCACGACGTGAGGGCTTTGACGTGTTGGCAGTGGACGCGTTTGCAGATGCCGAGACGCGACAAGCCGCACAAGCCTGTTTTATCTGGCCAGGGTTTGACAACCCCGGGGCTGCACACGTGATGGCCGACCTGCTTGCGCAACTCGATACGTTTGCGCCAGAGGCCGTTGTGTTCGGTTCAGGATTTGAAGCCAATACAAAAGCGTATCAAGCATTGTGCGAGCGCTATCCGGTGTACGCCAATGCTGCTGAGGTCGTGATGCAGGTGAAGGACCCTTTCGTATTGCAGCAGACTTGTGAGCGCAGCGGTATTGCATCCCCGGTGGTGGCAAGGAAAAAGCCGGTTTCTGGTACTTGGCTGTATAAACAGATTGGAGCATGCGGTGGCGGACATGTGCAGATCGACGATTGCGCAGCGACAGCGCCGTTTGTAGCTTCTGACCAAGCCTATTGGCAAGCTTTTCAAGCGGGCCAGGCCGTTGGTCTGTTGTTTATCGCCCAGTCGAACGCATGCGAGCTGATTGGCGTTCATGCGCTCAAACAGCGCCCCGGCGGCTTTACCTACGCCGGCGCGAGCCGCCTGCACGATGAAAAAATATGGGCGGCAGCGCAGCAAGTGTTGAACGCGCTCCTGCCAAACTTAAATTTGATAGGCTTGAATAGCCTGGATGCGATCTGGGTAGAGGGCACTTTACATGTGCTCGAGATCAATCCACGACTCAGTGCCAGCATGCGATTGTATAGCCAGATGCCTCTGATACAAGCACATCTGGCCAGTTGCCAGCAAGCGCAAGGGCCTGCACTGAATCGACCGACAGGCTACGCCAGCCATTGCATGGTTTATGCCCAACAGGCTATCACGGTCGGTTCACTCGACTGGCCAGAATGGGTAGAAGATCGGCCAACAACCCATGAGATTGCAGCCGGACAACCGGTGTGCAGTCTTTATGCTGAAGCAGAGACCGCGCGCGAGGTGCACGCGGCCTTGCAAGACCAAAAAACACAACTTGAAAAATTATGGGGGACGTATGTCTGCAAGCACATCGAATTCAATATCCACTAATGAGCAACCGTCAAGCATTAGCGTTCAACGCTACAGCGCACCGCTCGTTGCTGAGCTGGTTGCCAATGCAGCCGCCTTGGGCTGTGCGGTATCCACGCACGAGACAGGGGCAACCATCGTCGATGCGGGCATTCAAGTGCCGGGAGGATTGGAAGCAGGTCGCCTGATTGCTGAAATCTGTATGGGCGGACTCGGTAATGTGGCCTTGCGCCATGTGCCGCAATTTGCCAACTGGCCATTAAGTGTGGTGGTTACGGCCAAACAACCGGTGATTGCCTGCCTGGGCAGCCAGTATGCTGGTTGGGCGCTGTCCCATGAGAAATTCTTTTCGCTGGGTAGCGGCCCTGCACGGGCGATTGCGCAGCGTGAAGAGGTGTTTAAAGACATCAATTATCGCGACCAGGGCGAGCAATCGGTATTGGTGCTTGAAACTGACAAGGTGCCGCCTGCCGCCGTGATTGAAAAAGTATCCAAAGACACCGGGCTTCCGGCGAATAAACTCACCTTTATCCTGACGCCCACACGCAGTGTGGCCGGTTCATTACAAGTGACCGCACGCGTGCTCGAAGTTGCCTTGCATAAATGTCACGCCTTGCATTTTGATTTATCTGCCATTGTGGATGGCTACGGGATTGCGCCGGTGCCTGCACCATCGCCAGACTTTATCGTCGGCATGGGCCGCACCAATGATGCGATTTTGTTTGGTGGCTTTGTGCAGTTGTTTGTGAATACGGACGATGCTGCGGCAGAAGCCCTGGCAACACAATTACCTTCTTCCGCCTCCAAAGACTATGGTCGTCCTTTTGCTGAGGTATTTAAAGCGGTCAATATGGACTTTTACCAGATTGACCCGATGTTATTCTCACCGGCCAAAGTCAGTGTCAGCAATGTGAAAACAGGCCGCACATTCTTTGCTGGAAAGTTTAATGAAGATCTTTTAAATCAATCTTTTGGTAGCTAAATCTCAAGTGATTTAATATGTTCCGAGGGCAGGCGTCAGGTCTCAAAACCTGCACCTGCGTCATCGTACAAGCCTTATGCAAGTTGTTCCTATTTTTACTGACGAAGTGGCCCAGGCCGGTGGCTGGCATGGGCAGAGCTTGGCTCAGGCGTTTGCCCGTCGTGGCTGGCAAGCGCTGATGGTGTCACTGGATAGCTGTCATCTGAGTATCGCCAATCAGCAGGTGCTGATTCATATCCCCGGCTTGACGCAACCAGCCCCCATGGCCTTTGTGCGTGGGGTGGCCGCAGGCACGACACAACAAATTATTACGCGCATGAACCTGCTGCATACTTTGCAGCGGCAGGGCATTGTCATTTATAACTCGGCACGTGCCATCGAAACCACGGTGGATAAAGGGCTTACCAGTCAATTGCTGGCAGAGCAGGACGTGGCGACGCCAGCTACCTGGGTCTGTGAGCATCGGCACATTGCGCATATGTTGATGCAGCAGGCACTGGATACTGGAAAAACGCTGGTGATCAAGCCGTTGTTTGGCTCGCAAGGCAAAGGCGTGCGTCTCATCGAAAGCCGTCAGCAGTTTGCCTTGCCGCAAGACCCTTTCGTTGATGGCGTGTATTACTTGCAGGAAAAAATTGAGTGCGGGCCTTACCAGCATGATTACCGTGTGTTTGTGGTGCGCGGAGAGCCGATTGCCGTGATGCAGCGGCAAGGTGACAGCTGGTTGCATAATGTGGCGCGTGGTGCACGTTGCAGTGCCTGTGACGAACAGGATGTGGCTGACATTGGCGTGCGCGCTGCACAGGCCGTGAATATCGCCTATGCCGGGGTCGACGTGATGCGGGACAAGCATGGCAAATTGTGGGTGATCGAGGTCAACAGTATCCCGGCCTGGCGTGGGCTGCAAAGTATTACCTCGTTTGACATTGCGGATGTGCTGGTCAATGATGTGTTACAGCTGGCTGATACTTAAATGATGCAGATGAATGCACAGATTCAAACCGCTTATTTGCAGGCTTGCCTGGCCGAGCTCGAAGCGCTCAAGCCCGGCAATGTGCATATTTTTGCTGATGGTCATGGCATGCAGGTCCAGCATTTCGTTGAGAGCGCACACGTCTCGGCACCTGCGCTGTGTGATGATGCACAATTTGGCAAGCGCAGCCTTGGGCAACGTATTTTGCAGGCCTTGCAGGCCACCTACACCCAAGTCGGTTGCAATACCAATTTGGGGATTGTCTTGTTGGCCGCGCCGCTGGTGCAGGCTACGGTGGATTATGCGGCTTTGCCGTTAAAGACCGGCTTGCAGCAAGTCTTGCAGCAGACCACGGTGGAGGATGCGGCAGCGGTCTATGCCGGGATTCGTCTGGTGAATCCGGCCGGCATGGGGCAGCGCAGTGAGCATGATGTTTCAGAAGCGCCACAGATCACCTTGTTGCAAGCCATGCAACTGGCCAGCGCGCAGGATGAAATCGGCCGTCAATATAATGAGGGCTATGCCCGTCTTTTTGAGGAAGCGCTGCCCCTTTATCTTGAACAATGCCAACGCTGGGAACGTCCCGCTTGGGCGTTGACGGCGGCTTATTTGTACTGGCTTTCCAGCGTGCCGGATAGTCATATTGTGCGCAAATATGGCTTGCAGACAGCGCATGAGGTGCAAACTACCGCCGGGCAGCATTATCAGGCACTGCTGGCGCTAGATAATCCTAAAACCTACCTGCCTGTATTGCTGGCCTGGGATCAGTCACTCAAAGCGGAGCGCTTAAATCCCGGCACCAGTGCGGATTTAACGGTCATCACAGCCATGTTGGCAACCATGCAAACAACGGGCGCCCGCCCCCTATAAGTCAACGCCCGACCTGCGGTATACTGCAGGATTGACATGTTTAGTCAGTCTGGAGCCGCGTATGTCCGAGCAAGTATTCACCGAGCAGGAAATTCAACAACTTTTGAGTAGCTCTTTGCCGCATTGGTACTATGAAGAGGGCTGGATACGCCGCAAATATAAAACCAATAGCTGGAAAGGGACGCTGATGGTGGTTAACACCATCGGTCATCTAGCAGAAGCCGCTTGGCACCATCCTGACCTGACGGTTTCTTATGCCTTTGTCATCGTCAAGTTATGCACGCACAGCGCAAAAGGTATCACGATGAAAGACATAGAACTCGCCAGAAAAATTGAAGAGGTGATTCAATGGCAACCTGCTCAGCAAGCAGGCTCAGCCTTAGAGGGCACACCACAAGATGACCTCCGCTTTAGTTACGTCAAATACGACCAATAACTGTTTTTACGTTTAATCTTCATTGTTGATTTGTTGTATGCCAGCCCCAGATAAAAGCCATCTACCGCCAGCGATCTTTTTTATGGGGCCGACGGCTAGTGGCAAAACAGCCGCCACCATTGCGCTAGCCCAGCGCTTTCCGGTGGAAATCATCAGCGTCGATTCTGCGCTCGTCTATCGCGGCATGGACATTGGCACCGCCAAACCCGATGCCGAGACCTTGCGCCAGGCGCCACACCATTTAATTGATTTAATCACACCACTAGAGCAGTATTCCGCCGCCCAGTTTGCCAAGGATGCGTTAGCGCTCATGCACACGGCCACCGCCAACGGACGCATCCCGGTGCTCGTGGGCGGCACCATGCTTTATTTCAACGCCTTGCAACATGGCTTGAGCGACTTGCCGCCGGCGGACCCTGTCATCCGCGTGCAAATCGAAGCTGAAGCCAGTGCGGTTGGCTGGCCTGCCATGCATGCCCAATTAGCCAGCATAGACCCCAGCGTCGCTGCCAAAATCCATACCACGGACTCACAACGCATCGAACGCGCCTTGGAAGTGTATCGCATCAGTGGTCAGCCCATGAGTGTCCTGCGCGCGCAGTCCGAAAAAGTCACGCTACCGTTTGATATCCTCAAAATCGCCCTCATGCCTAGCGATCGCAGTGTCTTGCATCATCGCATTGCCGATCGTTTTGAAACCATGCTGAAACAAGGCTTTATCGAGGAAGTTCAAGGCTTGCTCAGTGCCTATCCGCAACTCACCACTGAGACACCAAGTATGCGTTGCGTCGGTTACCGTCAGGTGTTGCAGCACCTCAATGGCGAGATTGACCTGCCCACCCTGGCTGATCATGGCGTCTACGCGACGCGGCAATTGGCGAAGCGCCAACTCACCTGGTTACGTGGTATGGAAGATGTGGAAGTGTTAGATTGCTTGAGCCCGAGCTGGATCGGGCAGATGTTGACCAGAATGACCACGCACAGCGATTAATCGCATGTGTGTGAGATTGAGGTGTGAAGTTAGGGATACGCGGAATAAGTGGCTACGCGGGCCAATTACTGCGTTGCGGGGTACTCGAAACCTCGCTGTACACCGCGTACTATCTCGGTTTCTGCGTTCCGTGCGCCTTGCACTTTATCCCGCTCGCTCACTTATTCCGTGTATCCTTAGCTTGGTAAACAAAGCTTACCATCATAAAAAAAGCCTGACGGCGTTGTCAGGCTTTTTTTATGATCCGCTTTAAAACGGATGCTATCAGTAAGCACCGTCTTGGCCGACAATGGTCAGCCAGATTGTTTTTGCCACAATCAACATATCCAGGCGAGGGCTCCAGTTCCGCAGATATTCCAGATCATAGTGCACGCGCTGTTCCATCTTATCAAGGGTGTCTGTTTCACCTCTAAAGCCATTCACCTGTGCCCAACCGGTAATCCCAGGTTTGACTTTATGGCGCACCATATAGCCTTTAATCAGCTTGCGGTATTCCTCGTTATGCGCAACGGCATGCGGGCGCGGGCCAACCACACTCATGCGGCCTTGCAACACATTGATAAACTGAGGCAATTCATCCAGTGAAGTTTTACGTAAAAAAGCCCCCAGAGGCGTAATCCGCTGGTCATTTTTAGTAGCCTGTGTCACCTTGCTGCCATCTTCGGTTACCGTCATCGAGCGAAATTTATACACTAGGATCTCTTGTCCATCCAAACCGTAGCGGCGTTGCTTGAAAATAATTGGCCCAGGTGAAGTTAACTTTACCCCTAACGCAATGACCAGCAAAATGGGTGAGATTAAAATCAAAACAAATAACGAGAATAAAATATCTGCCGTCCGTTTGATCACACCATCTACACCAGTAAAAGGCGTCTCGCAGACAGATACGACTGGAATACCGTTTACTTCAGAGACTCGGCCCTGGATAAGGTCGGTCACAAAAATATCTGGCACAAAATAGATTGAAGCCGTCGTATCTTTTAAATCATCCAGCATTTTTAAAATCCGAGGGTGGCTGGACATCGGCAATGCAATATAAAGTTTATGTACAGTGTGCGACTTTAAGTAACGACTTAACTCATTTAAGCTACCTAACACCGGATAGGCGTCTGTTTGCGGTAGTCGATTCGGCGCACGATCTTCAAAAAAACCTAAGATATTAATACGCTGGTAGTAGTCGCGTTGGAGGTTATCCGCCAGCAACAGGCCTTGTTCATTCAAACCAATAATCAGCGTGTTTTGCGGAGGACCTTGCCACTCAATCAGCTTCGGACTGGCCAACTTTAAAAGCTGCAGTGCAAGAATTTGGACAATAGGTGTTGCAATGAGCCATGCAAGAATGAGCTTTTCGCTATAAAGTGTAATGTAACGCGTGATGTAAGCAAACGTTAGTACAAACGTTGCAATCACCAACCATTGACCAATGACATCGCGGCACATTTTTACAAAGCCTTTGCGAATTTTGGCGCCACTTGGAAAAGAGATAGAAAACAGCACAATAGATGTAATAAAAATCGACATCGGAATGCGGTTTTCGGTATAAATAAACAATCCCCACAAGACAAATACCATGACCAGAGGCTCAACAAGAGACTCCAGCATGTAGAGTGGATTGTTGGCACCAGCAGAAAAGCCTGAAAGTGTTCTGATCGGGGGTTTGGTAGTCATGGATATTAAAATTATTTTGATTAAGACTCAAACATAGTTTAACGCATCCGTTATAGTTGCATCAATGTCTTATTTAAGGCAATCGCCCAGATGTACAGGTGCAACTCTTCAATGAACATGGTAATCTGTCAAAAAAGTTTAATCATATCGAATCATCATGTCTAACTTTGAGGGAAATGAAGTTTGCATGAGTGGATTTTAAAAAAGTGTGGTCTTGACGTAAGAGTTGTCTTTGGCCTCCGTGAATAATTATTAAAACAAGTAGACTCACTTCTAAATTCTTAAACTTCAACACGGCTAATGCATGTTATTAAATTCTAAAAAGATAAAACAGTCTTTATTGATGAGCCGCTTAATGTGGTTTTTATCATCACTTTATTCGACTATTGGAGTCGCCGACGAATTTGATACATTGCAGTTTAGTACAGCTTACAATCGTATCTGGGACAACAACCTCTTTCGCCTGAGCAACAATGAAATCTCTGATCAAGTTTCCTCTTATACCGCCGGGGTCAGGTTGGATAAACGTTACTCTCAACAAAGGCTTTTGGTCAACATTAATTATATTGATACAAAGTATCAAGTAAATGACTTTCTGGACTTTGGAACAGTTAACTATGATGCTGCGTTGCAATGGACATTAACACCTTCATTAACTGGTGTCATATCCAGTGATCGCACCAAGACTTTAGCTGGTTTTGCAGATTTTAGATCTCAGGTGCAAAACATCCGAACAACTGAAAATAATCAATTCAGAGCAGAGTATTCGCCACACAAGATTTGGGCTGTAATCGCTGGAATTTCACAATCCAAGTCAACAAATAGTCAAACATTCAATGCTGTGGCTGGGTACGATTACAAAGCATTCGATTATGGCGCGCGTTATAATTTTCCCTCAGGTACTAATCTATCTTTCTTGGGACACAAGCGTTCAAGTGATATTCAGCGCGATCTTATTCCTTTGGCATTTCTTGATAATGGATATTCAGAGGACGAGTTTGAGTTAGATGTGACTTTTAAAAGTCTAGGTAAAAGTAATTTAAGCTCTAAAATTGCGTATTTATCTCGTGAGTATAATCATTTTAGTGTGCGGGACTATGGCGCCTGGTTGGGATATATTCGTTATGATATTTTGCTAACTGGAAAACTCAGAGTGAGCACTGAAGCTTCACGTATACTTGGTGCGTTCGAGACTAACTACAGCACTTATGCTGCAACAGATGCTCTCACCTTAAATCTTAGTTACTTTTTTACTGAAAAATTAATTTTTGGTGTTAATGGTCGTTATGCTGAACGAGACTTTAAGCAGCCTGTTGTATCTGGTTTGCCCAGTCGCAAAGACGAGGAAAGTAGTATCGGAGCATCTGTCACATGGCAACCAATTAAAAATGTGAGCCTTATTTTTAACTCAACGAAGTCCTCACGTGATGCATCTAGTGGATACAACTCTTTTGATTATAATGATGTTACCTCAAGTGTAACTTTGGATTTGAAAATTTAAACAGTCAGTTTTAAATTAGCGCACTTAAAAAAGAAACGATAAAAGCCATGAAAAATTTTGCACTTATACCACTGCTGCTTGCATCTTTATCAGCCTGTAATAACAGTGACCCTATAGGTAAGCAAACTCAGGTGGTTGCGAAAGTGAATGGTGATGAAATTACCGTGCATCAAGTCAATGGTGAGATGCAGCGATTGCAAGTACCTGTAGCTAATCCAACTCTAGTAGCAAAAAAAATGCTCGACAGCTTGATTGACCGCCAGCTATTAGTGCAGGAAGCCGTCAAACTTAATATTGATCGTACGCCCGAAGTCATGCAGCTTGTTGATACAGCGCGCGCGCAAATTTACGCTCAAGCCTACTTAGCACGTAAAGTCTCAGCAATCGGTCAAGCCAATGACAAAGAGGTGCAACAGTTCATGCTTGAGCACCCTGAGGTTTTTAGTAGGCGTAAAGTCTTCACAACATCAGATATTATTTTTGCAAACAATCCCGCAAAAATTGACCCGGGTCGATTGCAAGGCCTAGTTAGTAATGCTGAAGAGTTAAAGTCTTGGTTAACCAGTCATCAAGTTCATTTTGAAATCGCTGAAGAAACGATTCCTACTGAGGCACTACCCAAAGAAGCGGTCAGTTTGGCAGACCAAATCAAAGTTGGTGATTTACTCTTTATGCATGATGATATTAAAGTCGTCGCGCGCAGTGTTGCTAATATTGCTGAGGTTCCGTTGACAGAGCAACAAGCCATTGACATGGCTACTAAGGCTGTGAATGAGCGCAAACGTCAGCAGTTAATTCTTGATGAGTTGCAGCGACTAAAAAAGTTAGCTCAAATTGAGATTTTAGATCCCAATTTAAAGTCAGAGCCTAATCCAAAAGCTGAGCTTGAATCGGCAGACGTCAATCATGGCTTAAAAGGGCTATAGACCTCGTTGTTAATGATCTTTAAAGTCTAAGTATGTAAGCTTATTAATTACTAATTGAGAACTACACATGAAATTTTTTACGCGTTGCTTGTTTTTTTTCGCTTTGCTCATTCCTTCGTTTGCCTTTGCAGATTACACATTAGGTACAGGGGACTTTGTAAAAGTGACCGTTTATGGGGACGCAGAGTTAATGCGTGAAATTAGGATCGCTGAGAATGGCATTTTAACCTTTCCTTTAATTGGAGAGGTGCGTGTAGGGGGGCTATCGACCGTTGAAGCTGAAAAGGTTATTGCCGAGCAGTTGAAAAAAGGAGGCTTTATTGCCAATCCCCAGGTTTCAGTCGTAGTAATCCAATTTTTGAGTAAAACAGTATCTGTCTTGGGTGGGGTTCTTAAACCGGGTCGCTATCCTGTCACTCGGCCTTCAGATGTCAAAGATATCATTGCAGAAGCTGGTGGAATCACGCCTGATGGTTCTGAAATTGTGACAGTAGTCCGTGGCGACAAGCGAACCGAGCTCGACTTACATGATGTGATCAACCAACATGCCAGTAAAGAAGAAACCACTGTAGCAGGGGGGGAAACGATTTATGTAGGGTCTCGTGATGTGGCTGTGGTGGGTCAACTGTTACGCCCAGCCAAATATGGTATTCAAGGTGGGATGCGTAAGATTAGTGACTTTATCTCAGTCGCAGGTGGTCCAACAGAATTTGCAGGGGAAACCATTTTTTATACTACATCTATCTCTGGTACACCAGTGACTGAGCAAATTAATATCGACGAGCTGTTTAAAGCACCGAACTCTGCACACAATAAACAGGTGTACCCAGGTGATGTACTCTATGTGCCAAAAGCCCCGCAAGTGTATGTGTATGGTGAGGTGCAGCGGCCAGGCATGTATAAAATTGATAAAAACATGACCGTGATGCAAGCAATTGCTAAAGCTGGCGGATTAACAATTCGTGGCACGCAAAGGGGTGTGAAGTTATATCGTAAAAATGCTGATGGAGCTATTACAAAGCAAGGTTCCGAGCTTACAAGCATTTTAATGGATGAGGATGTGCTTTACATTGATGAAAGTCTTCTGTAGTCGACTGATTATTTTTAGTTTCTTAAGGTCATAGTTATGAATTTTACGCAGTTCTTTTTGATTCTAAAAGCTCGACTCAAAGTGATCATTTGGTCATTTGTACTTGTGGTCGGCTTAGTCGTATTGTTGTGCTTGGTGCTCCCTAAATCTTACACAGCTACGACAACCTTGGTTGTCAATTACAAAGGGGTAGACCCAGTTACCGGTTTGGCTACCCCTGCTCAATTGATGCCAGGATATATGGCTACTCAGGTAGACATTATTAGCAGTCATGCAGTTGCATTGAAGGTTGTCCAGAATTTGGGGTTGACCAATAGTCCTGTAATCAAGCAGCAGTTTGAACAATCAACAAATGGATTAGTAAAGATTGACGATTGGTTAGCTGATATCTTACTTACTAAGCTTGAGGTAAAACCCTCTCGTGAAAGTAGCATGATAGAAATTAATTACCAAGGAGCGGATCCACAATTTTCCGCGGCGATTGCAAATGCTTTTGCAGAGGCGTATCAAGAGGCTAGCCTTTATTTAAAGGTAGAACCTTCGCGAAAAGCAGCAGATTACTTGCTGGCACAAACAAAGCTTTATCGGGATAAGCTGCAAGAGGCACAAGTCAAACTATCAAAATATCAACAAGAAAATGGGTTAACTAGTGTTGCAGAAAATTTAGATGTTGAAAATGCCAAATTGAATCAATTGGCGCAACAGTTGATTGTTGTGCAAGCTCAAGCGCTCGATTCATCCTCCAGGCAGAAAAATGCAAGCTCATCCGGAGATGCTTCTCCTGACATCGCGTCAAGTCCAGTGATTCAAAATCTCAAGGTCGCGCTTGCTCAAGCAAACTCTAAGCTGGCCGAAACGGGAAATCGCTTAGGAAGTAACCATCCTCAATATCAAGCAGCACAAGCTGAAGTTGAAAAACTGAAATCACAACTTGAGTTAGAGGTTGTGAGGATCAGTACTAGTGTTGGTGGAAACGCCAAGATTTATCAACAAAATGAAGCACAACTAAAGACGGCGCTCGCTGCGCAAAAGCAAAAAGTACTTGATTTAAATCGCTCTCGCGATCAAATGTCAGTTTTGCAGCATGATGTTGAGAGCGCTCAGGCTGCATTCAATGCTGTATACCAAAGACTGAATCAAACCAGTTTGGAAGGCAAGGCTAATGAAAGTGATATATCTATTCTTAATACCGCGATTCCGCCCTCAAGTCCATCCAGCCCGAAAACTATTCGGAATGTTTTTCTCGCTGCAGTGTTAGGAATTTGGATGGGCATTGGTATTGCGCTTTTGCTTGAGTTCAGGGATAGGAAAGTAAGAAGTCGCCAAGATTTAGAAAAGATTATTGATGCGCCGATTTTTGTGATGTTATCCAAATCTAGAAAGCAAAAAAGAGCATTATTTGCTAAGAAAGATTTACCTAAGCTCCTACCTCGTTTTTAAAGGACACATGAATATGGATAACACTAAGATTGAAGCCTTGCCAAACAACGTGCATCAGCGTATTGGCATTATTGGAAAACTATTGGTAGATATGGGAAAGTTGGGCCCAAATGACATTCAAAAAATTGTCAATCTACAACAGGAAGTCGGTTTGAAGTTTGGTGATGCTGGAAAGCGGTTGGGTTTGATTAACGATGATGATGTGAAACGTGCGTTGTCATTGCAGTTTGATTACCCATACTTAAGTGATCATTCAAAATTTAGTGCAGAATTGATAGCTGCTTATCAACCTTTTTCAGTGCAAGTTGAGGCATTACGAGCACTGCGTAGTCAATTGATTTTACGGTGGTTCTCGGAGGGAAATAAGTCACTTTCAATTGTTTCTGCTAACTCAGGCGAAGGTAAAAGCTATCTTTCTGCAAATCTGGCTGTCGTTTTTTCTCAATTAGGACAACGTACTCTGTTGATTGATGCAAATCTTAGGACGCCTAAGCAGCATCAAATTTTTAACCTAAAAGAGAAGCTAGGGCTTTCAGATATTCTTGCCATGCGGTGTGGCTTGGAGGTCGTTACTAAAATTGATTCCTTCCTGGATTTGAGTGTGCTTGGTGCTGGCACTGTGGCCCCTAACCCACAAGAGCTTCTAGGTGGTAACAGATTTACACAGTTAATGATCGAGTTCTCAAACAAATTCGATGTGATCATTGTAGATACAGCTCCTGCTGCAGAAAATTCCGATGCACAATTAGTTTCTGCTAGAACACAGGGTGCTTTGCTTCTGTCAAAAGTCGACTTTACTCGTATTCATGATATTGAGAATGTATCCGAGCAGCTTAAGGCGGCAGGTGTTGAAGTGGTAGCAGCACTAATGAATGAATTTTAGAGTCATCAAACATGAGCCAACTTGTATCTAGGCAACTTCAGCCATGGCTGTTAGTAATATTAGGTTTTTTAGCTCTTTACATTCCTACTTATATTAATCTTGCGCAAACATTGTGGACCACTAATGATCAGGGCCATGGGCCATTGGTCTTGATGGTGGTGCTTTTTTTAGTTTGGAATAAGCTAGACGACCAAAGACTGCATATTTCAGCTCCTGAAAAAGGCGCTGAGTTTGCAGGTTGGGCTTTATTTGTGATTGGTCTAGTGCTGTACATTGTAGGTAGGTCTCAAGACATTTTAATGCTCGATATCGGGTCTCAATTATTTGTTTTGTCCGCTATCTTGCTTGTTATGCGTGGAACACCGGCCTTGCAAGCACTTTGGTTCCCTATATTTTTCATTTTCTTTATGATCCCTTTGCCAGGGTTCGTTATTGATAGCGTTACCATGCCAATGAAAATTGCCGTATCCAACGTCACAGAGCATGTGTTGTATTGGTTTGATTATCCAATTGCGAGAAACGGCGTTATTTTGCAGATTGGCCAATATCAATTAATGGTTGCAGATGCGTGCGCTGGAATGCACACACTAATTTCTCTCGAAGCTTTAGGATTGTTGTACCTCAACCTCGTAAAACATGATTCGCTTCTAAGAAACACAGTGTTAGCGATTTTGATCATTCCAATTTCTTTCACTGCTAATGTTGTGAGAGTCATCAGTTTGACATTAATTACGTATTACTTTGGGGATGAGGTAGGTCAAGGGTTCATCCATGGCTTTGCTGGAATGTTGCTATTCTTGATTGCACTCATTTTAATTATCGCATTGGATACTATGCTACAAAAGTTTGTAACCCATCGCTATAAAGTTGAGGCGGATTAATCATGCTGCGTCAAATCATTATGCTGTGCTTTATGGTAGCGGCCTCATTATTTGCATATTTGGTTCATCCGACTGTAAGAGTGGCCGACCAAGGAGAGAAGCTAAATTTAGAGGTCATTATTCCATCTAAATTTGCTGAATGGCAACTATTAGAACTACCAACTAGTCAACTTGTTAATCCTCAACAGAATGAGCTAGTCAAAAAAATCTATGCACAAGTGTTAACAAGAACTTATGTGAATGCAAATGGAACTCAAATTATGTTAACCATTGCTTATGGTGAAGACCAAAGTGACGGAATGGCACTGCATTATCCAGAGGTCTGTTATCCTGCACAAGGTTTTCAAATTAGTAAGATGTTTAATGACGATTTAAGGATTGATAATAAGTTAATCCCCGTTAAAAGGCTGCTGGCTTATCAAGGTCAACGTTATGAACCCATCACCTATTGGACAACGATGGGGACAAAGGTTGTCAGAGGAGGTCGACAGGCAAAGCTTGAGCAAATACGATATGGCATTCATGGACTTATTCCTGATGGTCTATTATTTAGAGTGTCATCAATCAATACGGATAGTGAGCAAGCGTTTAAAGACCAAGACGCATTTATCCAAAGCTTACTTTTATCTATGCCCGCAAACTATCAACTCAGGCTCGCTGGTATTTAACGGCAAGCGACTGCCTGGCACATAAACATTATTTTCATGAGTCAAAAATTAAGAAAAATATTGGTTTTTCGTTCTGAATACCTCAATGTGTCTGAAACTTTTATTTCAGATCATTTACGCTCACTCAACCGCTACAATGCAATTGTGGCATGTTTGCGTGAGAAAGAGTCGTTACACAAACCACTAGATGTAGACGTTTACAACCTCCAGCAAAGCTTTTTATATCAAAAAATATATCGATATTTTAAACAACTACCCTTGCTTTATCAGTTGCTCAATAGGGAAAAGCCAGATCTGGTTCATGCTCATTTTTTGACGGATGCTGTTGAAATTTTACCAGTAATGGAAAAAAACAATATCCCGTTTATAGTGACTGCACATGGGTATGATGCAACTACATACGACGAATATCTTGCCAGATTCCCTGAGGGTAAGTTGTTGTTGCAGAGAAAGTCTCGTTTAATTAAACGAGTCGATAAAGTTCTATGTGTTTCAGAGTTTATCAAGCAAGAGCTTTTAAAGAGAGGTTACCCAGCCGAAAAATTGGTAGTGTCTCATCTCGGAGTTGATTTAACCAAAATTAATCAACGCGAGCCTCAAGCCAATAATGGGACAGGGATTGTATACGTCGGGCGACTAGTGGAGAAAAAGGGCGCTCAATATTTACTTAATGCCTATGCACTGCTGCCTGAAGCAATACGTAACATTCATCCGTTAAATATGATAGGTGACGGGCCTCTGAATCAAGAGTTAAAAGCATTAGCTGAAAAGCTGGGGATAGCAGTTAATTTTATGGGCGCACAACCTCGTGAGGTTGTTATCCAAACTATTACAAAGTCTAGATTGTTTGTGTTACCTAGTATACGCGCGGTTTCAGGGGATGCAGAGGGCATGCCTATTGCAATTATGGAGGCACTGGCAATTGGGGTGCCAATCTGTATTTTTGACGATCAGCCAATGACTGCCCTCATTCAAGCATACGATGCAGGCCTGCTGGCAAAAGCTAGAGATGCTAAAGATATGTCAGAGAAGATAGCGCGCGTATTAGTAGATGAACAATATGCGGCTTTGCTTGCTGATCACGGTCAGCGTCTTGTTAAAAATACTTTTGACCTTCAACAGAATGTAGCTGCTTTGGAAGCGATTTATGACAGTGTCCTTACTTAAAGAAGCAAAAATGTCTACAAATCATGGTTTAAAGTTTGATGTTAGAACAAAACCTGGGCTCAATATTTTTGCTGTTGCAGTCAAAATACTGTTCATTTTATTGCTATGGAAAATCTCTGGTATTAGAGTCTGGCCACATGCCTACCTAGGAGAGCCTTACGCGCCTTTTCGAGCGACGTACTATACTGAAACCGCAATATCTCTTTGCGCGATATTGGCGCTTTTCTTTCATCCTGATGTATTTAAAGCTGAAATTAAGCGGCATTTATTACTATATTCATACTTGTTTTATATATTACTGATTTATATTTTTGCCTCAAAGAATATCACTACACTTGCTTTAACGCTTAATTTTTGGGGCCCCGTGCTCATATTGCCAGTTTTTCTAAATTACTACAGTCAACTGGAGTTTAAAAAAGTATTAATTTATTTCGCTATTGTAACGATTTTGATTAATGCCGCATCAATTGCTGTGCCTAGTCGCTCCATGATGTTGGCAAACTTTTCTGGCTTTTTCAGAGGCTTGACAGCTCATAGAAATGATTTGTCACAGCTCATGGTTATATGTAGTTTTATACTACTTTGCTCATCAAGTGAGTTGCGTGCCTTTCTCCGATGGCCTCTGATACTATCAGCCTTAGTGATGATAGGTTTTGCTGGATCAGTACAGGGGATTTTGCTCACCATGGGCGGATTTGTGATTTTTTACGCATTTGTACACCGAAAAATAGTGTTTCACCCTTATTTCATTTATACGTTCATCACATTTGTGGCGATAGCCGTAGTGATTTACACATTCTCACTCGATGAGTTCTTGGCGTTGTTTGGACGCGATAGCAGTTTTACTGGGAGAGATCGTATTTGGGACTTGAGTGAGTATTTAATTATGAGAATGCCATGGTACGGCTATGGTGTCGGATCAGTTGCTACCAATTCCCCATTTACACCACCCAATCTATTACACACCTTTGGTTTAGGGACATTGTTTTCATCGGCCCACAACAGTTATCTTGAGGCATTCCTGTCGTTTGGGTGGATTGGTGGGGTTTTATTTTTATTAGTTGCCGTACACTATACAATCCAGATAATCAAAAAGCTGCTGAATAGTGATGATGTTAATGATATGAAAAAACTATCTGCGTTACTTTTGTTTGTTTGTATTGTTGGTGGGTTTACTGCCTCAGAAAAATTTTTCTATCCAGAGAGAGGTTGGTTCTCTTTTATATTATTGATTTATCTATCCTATGGAGTAAGGGGCGATGCCCACAACCAAGATAAATTGCCCCAACATCAGCCAGCATAAGTTTTTATTAATTGCGAGAGATAAACTTGCGATTTAACTTATTAAAAAGGTAATGCAGCTCTTGATCATTCAGCAGCCATGCTGAACTAACATAAGCAACAAACCCAATAGCGATATTTACAACTACAACCACAAAGTTTGAGAGTTGAATCCATTCGCTCTTTAGCGACACCATCACAGCACCTACCATAATTGCTGTTGATAATAGTTTTTTACTAAAAAGCATTAAATATTCGCTAAATGCTAATCCGATGAGCTTACCGGCAGCGAGTATGTTCCATATGCCTGAAATTGCTGCCCATGCTGCATATCCATAAGTGACACCCAAAATTCCCCAGCGCATGCCTAGGCCGATGAGAACAAAAAAGATAGGGGTGAGCCATACTGTGATGTGAAACTGCTCTTTGGTTTTACCCAGTGCAGTAAACACCCACCCAACGGGAAACACAATACACTGGAACAAGCCGACAATACTTAATATTTGCAATATGGGCGCGGCCTCTAACCACTGATCACCGTATAGCAATAGCATGATTGGGGTTGATAAAACACTTAAGCCCGCCATAATCGGGAAAGAGATAAATGCGATGAGGCGGATGCATTTTTTATAAAGCTCTCTAAATGCCACTTGGTCTGTTTTAATTTTTGCCAGTGTTGGAAACATCACCTGACCCAAAATGGCGCCGATATTTTGTAATGGTAAGAGCATCAAGCTGTAAGCGCGATTGTAAATCCCTAATGGATATGCGCCTAAGAATTTTCCAATCACCAGATTATCTCCATTACGCATCCAATAATTCAAGGCATTATGCGAAACTAAATAGAGACCATAATCGAGTAGCTCTTTAGCAATAGATTTTGAAAACTCAAATGTTGGTAACCAGCGAGTAAAGCACATGTATAAAAACATCATTGCCAGTGAGTTTGAAAGGGCCTGCCAAGCTAGCGCCCATACCCCCCAACCTTGATAAGCCAAAACAAGTGCGACAATACTCGAAATTAATGTAGCAAAAAAATTTACGATCCCGATTTCTTTAAACTGCATACGTTGAGCAAGAATCGCGTTTTGGATTTGTCCCACCGACATAAGGATAAAGTTAAATGACATCAACTTGGTCAACGGTTCTAAAATCGGGTTGTTGTAGAAGTCGGCAACGTAAGCTGCGCCAAAGTAGAGCAAAAGTGTAAATACCAGGTTAATGCACAGTTGCATCCAAAAAGCGGTGGCAAGGTATTGGCTGGTCATGCGATTGAAGTAAATTAAAGCTGAATTTAGGCCAGCTTCCCCTAATATCAACGCAAATCCCGTGATGACTACTAACATCCCCATCAAGCCATATTCACCTGGAGTTAATAAGCGTGCTAAAAATACGCTAAAGGCGAGATTTAGTAATTGAGACCCCACTCTGGATAGAAATGTCCAGAAAACATGTTTAACTGTACTCATACTGTTACTTTTTTTGTTCAATAATTGTCGATAAATCCAAGATATCACCATTTAAAAGGCGATAGCTTAGTCTAGAGTTGGAGTGAGTTAAACCTTTGATAATAAATGGGTCGTACCCAGCCAACGCTGGGGTCGGTGCCACCTTATGCAGTATTTCCGCTAGCATTACTGACCACTTTTCAGGAAGTGTGAAGTTTTTTGTCATGGATGCTCTTGCCAACATTGCTTCTGCCAAAACACCGGCGCGGCCATCTTGCGTATAACTATCGCGTATGATTTTAATATAAGCAGAGTTACAGCAATATTCGATTGCATTGTCGATAATATTGATCAGCTTTTGTGATTGTTGGGGGTTAAGTACCCCTAAGCGGGTTGCGATCAATTGAAACCTGCTCAAATCATGAAGATTAAACACATGGTAGAAGAAGAAATAGCCTTGCAAGCTAATATCGCGCTCTAAATAACCATCTTTAAAAATAAAACATTGATAACGCGCTTTTAAAACACGCCGAAATGTATAGTAATAATCTATTACCCTCCATTTAATATAGTTGAGGATGCGGTTCTTTGTATTTTGTACGTTAAACATAAAACTTCGTATTGCGCTGTCTACCATTGAAAACATACGCCAACCGATACTGTTATTCTCATTAAGAACTGTCATGAGCGTGGTTATGGCGTTTTGCGCAATACTCAATAATTTTTCCTTGGTTAAAGGGTCAAATTTAACTCTCTCAATGGCGTCAAGTAAGGTAATTAATGTATCTATATGGGTATTTAATACAAGACAGTTTTCTGAAGACGAGCCCCAAACATGATTTACATAAGGGCTATCTTTTAAAGTTAATCCAATGCCCGGGATTTCAATTGTGTCGTGCAAAAGCCAGAGGCCAATATTTAACTCTTCGCTAAAAGAGAGATGCTTTTCTATAATTGAGAGCAGGTTTTCTTTATTCGGATAAAGTCCATCGCAGTGCGCTTCAACCAATAGGCGAATGGCAGCGGATGTAAAACGAAGATGAATTTCAGAGTTTTCACCAGTCCAGGCACCATGAGTCCAAAATCCGCCACATTTTTCACGCTGGATCTCTAACCTTTCAACAATTTGTTTTCGGCTATTTAAAGTATGCTCGCCTTGCGCCTTTAGAAACAAATAGGCGCTATAAGCATCCATTTCCATGGCTGTATTGTTTCGTCTGTCTATAAAGACATTATTCAATACCATCCCATGATGTATATCCTCTATCGAGGTTGAAATATACGAACCAATTGGAGTAAAGCGATTATCGTTATTAAAAATGCTCATCAAGCAAAACCTCATCTATTTGAGTTATGATTATACAAGCAGTATATATTTAAAATATCTTAATAGTAGTTGCTTTAATTTAGATACTTAAAAAGAAGAGTTTAATGTCTTATCAGCTATCCGTTGTCATTCCCGTTTATAACAGAGAGAAGCAGTTAAAAGCATCGGTAAATAGCGTGCTGCAGCAAAATATTGCCGTTGAGATTATCCTTGTTGATGACGCTTCTACGGATCAATCCGCAAATGTAATTAAAGAACTTGCATCTCAGCATCCGAATATTGTTTATAAAATACTTGAGCAGAATAAAGGTGGTGGCTTTGCCAGAAATGTGGGTATTGATCTGGCCAGTTCAAAATGGGTTGCTTTTTTGGATTCAGATGATGAGTGGTTACCAACAAAAATTAGCCGCCAGTTAGATGTTTTAAATCGAGTTGACCATGACTCTGTGCTCTGTTTTACAAACCTGCTAGTTGACGTTCATGATGGAAGTCAACCTAGTCCATGGAATTCTTTACCATTTTCTGCTCAGGACTCAGCTAAAAATTTTATTCTAAAGAAACATCAGGTCATACAAACTTCAACCATAGTCATGTCTGCCAAAGCGGCAAAAAATGTCAGATTCAACGATCATCTACGCCGGCATCAAGACATAGATTTTGTTTTAAGATGCGAGCAAGCTGGTGTTGCATTTATTTACCTTGACGAGTATTTAGTTAGATATTCGGCAGACCCAAAACAAAATAGGGTTTCCAAACGCGTCAATGCAAGACCATCACTTGCATGGTTAGAGGTTGCTCGTGAATATCTGACCACAGAGGAGATTGACGCATTTTATCTGTATCAGGTATTCGATATGCATTTCAAAGATGAACCCTTAGGTGCTCTTCAACGTGGGTTGAGTGCCGCAAGCCGAGGGCAAGAAAGCTACCCCAAGTTTTGCAAAAGAGTTTTAAAACAACTCATACCGCAATTTATCAAAAAAATCTACCATGCTCTCTGAAACTAGTCTTCAATCTGAAAATTTAAAGCCTGTTGTGTCGGTATTAATGCCGATTTATAACTGCGAGCAATACCTGAAAGAGACTCTAGACTCTCTTTTAAGGCAAACCTTTTCTTCATTCGAAGTGTTGCTCGTCAATGATGGGTCAACTGACAATAGCCTCGAGATACTGGAGAAATATGCCACGCAAGATAGTCGATTTAAGATCATTAATCAGCACAATCAAGGTATTGTAGCGGCGCTCAATAATGGTTTGGCCCATGCACAAGGTCAGTATATTGCCAGGCTGGATGGAGATGATATTGCCCATCCTGAACGATTGAGTATTCAAGTTGAATATTTGAAGACGCATCTTGAATGTATTTGTGTCGGAAGCCTTTACCGAGTCATAGATCAAAACAATAAATTAATAGGATTCCAGAATAAAGGTGGACCATTCAAGCAAACTAATCTTGACCAATTTCCGCCGCATGTCGCTACATTGCCTCACCCCTCCATTATGCTTAGGAGGGCTGACCTAGTTGCTGAAAAAGGGTATAGAACTTTTTTTCATCATGCAGAGGATTATGATTTATTCTTAAGACTCTCTCGCAAAGGAACGCTGGATATCATACCGCTACACCTGCTGGATTATAGAGTGCATTCAGGGTCACTCTCTGCACAAAACTTGCAAAAACAACTCGATAGTGCGTTTAAAGCACTATTGGCTGCTATGTATGTTCATGCAGGCAAAGCAGATCCTTTCAATCAAGAGATTGATTTGACCATTGGTCAACTGATTGAATCATTTGATCCTAAAATGCAACGACTTTTTGAGAATTACAGGCGGCTACGGGTGATTGGAGGGTGGTTAAATCGTGGTCAGCGCTCACAAGCTTGCCATGCCTGTTATGTTTTTTTTAAGCTTGCTCTTTTAGACTTGCCTAAGCTCTTTAAAGATAAACGCTATTGGGGCGTAGTTAAAGCCGGGGTTAAAGATAAACTCAAGATCATATTAAATCGGGTCTAGACTATGAAGCTTGGCATTAAAATTTTGTATCTTATTTTGGATGGTTTTCCTACCTTTAGGCCTGATGTTGCCTCGCTTTGGGGTAAGTATTTGCCTAAAAAACAGGTGTTTTGTGAGGTAAGTACAACTCAAACAAAAGAAACATCGTCTACAGAGTGGCACTCAGGAAGCACTTATTTGTATGAGCCTCATCAGAATAAAGTGATAGAGCAGTTTGGCTCCTTTTGGCACGACTGTAAGGTATTGTGGCATGTGAGAAAAACTCAATACGATGCAATCCAGGTTAGAGATAAAACGTTTATATGCTTGCCGGCGATGCTATTTGCGCGTGCACTAGGCATCCCTTTTTTTTACTGGATGTCTTTTCCAATGACAGACTCATTAGTTAGGCTTTCTTCGCGGATTGATTGGAAAAGGCAATTATTGAGATGGATTTTTCTAACTGTTCGTGGGCGTATTGGTGGCTTTTTGCTATACCGTTTTATTTTGCCTACGGCTCATCATATATTTGTTCAAAGTGACCGCATGTTGGAAGACTTGGTGGCGAAAGGTATTAAGCGTGAAAAAATGACCGCCGTACCCATGTGCATTGATCCTGATCGATTTAAAAGTCCATTACCATTTATACCATCTGCCCATAAAGTTGTTGGTTATTTGGGGGAATGTAGCCGTGTAAGGAGAGTTGACTTTTTAATGGAGGCGGTGGCCATAGCAAAATTACAAATTCCTGATATTGAGTTATTGATTGTCGGGGATGCATATGAGCCTGCAGATAAAGCCTTTTTGGCTGAAACAATTGCCCGGTTAAATTTAGAGGATAATGTAGTAATCACTGGGTGGTTACCTTCTGATGAGGCTTTAAAGGCTTTTGCACGTGTTGAGGTGGCACTTGCAATTATGGCGCCTGATCCCTTACTTGACTCTACCACTCCTACCAAGCTTGTTGAATATTTAGCAATGGGTAGGCCGGTGATTGCAAATAACCACCCTGATCAAAGTTTTGTTATCAACCAAAGTCAAGCTGGGTTATGTGTTGATTTTGATAAGGATCAATATGCAAGCGCTATTGTGAGCTTGCTTAGTGATGCCAATAATCAAAAAAACATGATTGATAGAGGGAGAGATTGGGTTATGAAAAATCGCTCTTATGACATTTTAGCTAACATACTAGCTAAAAAGTATGAGAATCTTTTCAATGATAGTAAATTAAATGAACATAATTAAGTTGATTGTTGAGGATTGCAAGTCTCAAAGAGAGGGCATATTTGCTCAAGGTTTTTGGGCATTGATGATTTATAGGTTTTCTCACTTAAGAATGAAATGCCCTTATAAAGTTATAAGAGTGCCTTGGCGAGTGGTTAATCTGATACTACAGAAACTTGTTGAAATTATTACTGGTATTTCGTTGCCGGAGTCTGCAACATTAGGTCGCAGACTTTCTATTGAACATTTTGGCTCAATAATTCTGCACGGCAATGTTGTCATTGGGAATGACTGTTTGATTAGGCAAGGGGTCACCATCGGTAATCAGGGTATTAAAGACCCTGCTGGCGCACCATGTATTGGAAATAATGTTGAGATAGGTGCGGGAGCAAAGATTATTGGCCGAATTAATATTGGTAATAATGTGAAAGTAGGGGCAAATGCTGTTGTAATTAAAGATGTACCCGCTGATTGTATAGCGGTTGGTATTCCCGCTAGAAACATCAATAAATAAAAGGCGTTCATGATGGTGCTTCTGAAACAAACAGCTTTGAACTTGATGGTGATACTTTTATTACCGATTAAATTATAGCTACTAATAATATTGAGATTGACTGGTTAATATAATGTTTAGTCAAAAACTAATCTGCTTTTTACTGTTATCAGTACTTATAAATACTTGCAAATCTGAAACAAACACTTGGCTTTCTTTAACAAACTCTTCACTTGAACCCGATGTTGGGTCTGCGCTCGATTTAAGTCAACTCTCAAATTATCGAAACCCAGACAATAAGAACACCCAAGAGATTATCGTTAATGGAGAGCATTTTGTTAGCTTGCTTAATAATAAAAATAAAGTCCGCTTTTTTACTGCAACCTTGGGCTTTGCCCCAAATAACAATGGCTTTCCTACACATGCTGAATCAGATCGTTTAGCTGTAATGATCAAGCGTCGCGGCTATAACGCGGTTCGAGTCCATTTTGTTGAAGCAATGCTCATGGATAAGCAAACAATAGATTTTGGATTTAATTCTGAGCAGCTAGACCGATTTTATTATTTGATTTCAGCCTTAAGAGCTCAAGGCATGTACTTTTTTGTGGATATGCTTGGTTCTTGGAATGGCGCTTATGGTGATGTTAAAGGGCATCGCTGGACTCGTGGCCAGCATGATGTAGTTTTGGGGTCCTTATTACCAGGGAGCGACCGAGATCATTGGTTAAAGTTGGTGAAAGCTTTATGGTTAAAAGAGAATCCCTATACGAAATTACCAACATTACTTGATCCAGCTGTAGCCGGGGTGGTATTAGTCAATGAAGGTGATTTGGATCATTTGTTAAGAGGTGGGCCTAATTATGAATTATTGTCACCATTTAAAGAGTGGTTGCTGAAAAAGTATAAGTCGCAACAGGGCTTAATGCGCTCAACCAATGTAGACATTTCTAATTTAAAACTCCCCTCTATCAATGAAAAGAGCTCTATAGCCGCTGACTTTCAACAGTTCGCTTCTGAGTTACAGATTGATCAAATTGAATGGATGAAGTCACAACTCGCGCAACTCGGTTATAAAGGGCCGGTAACTGCGTTAGATACATACCCTAGTTACCATAATGCAGCAAGTAGAGCCAAGCTATCGTTTGTAGATATGCACCAATATGCTGATAGTATAGATGGTGGCATGATAGAGCCAGGGGCAAAGCTCAACTCTGGGAAATGGCCTGGTCGTTTGCTTGATGGTAAAAGTAGATATTTTGACAAGTTGGCTTGGTCACGTCAATTCGGTCAACCCTTTACGGTTACTGAGTATGGGCAGCCTTTTTGGAACAAATATCGTTGGGAGGTTGCTCCACTTACCGCGGCTTATGCAGGTTTGCAAGACTGGTCTTTGATTGCTCATTTTGGCAATGTTTTTAGTCTTTCGCGACCAGCGAGTGGCAATTGGAGGCAAATGATGGTGCCATATGAAATTGGCACAGACCCCACATTACTAGCTGGCGAAACTATGGCTGCGTTTTTGTTTGGTCGCGGCGATGTCACTGCATCAAAATCTAGGCTCATGCTAAACATAAAATCAGCAGAAGTGGATGGTCTAGCTGCTGATAGATTTGTCCCTTGGTCATTAGCGCAATCTCAATATATTCTTGGTGTGGGGATCAATGTAGATAGTTCCGCTACAGAGACGGCGCAGACAGGTCAATTGTCTCTCAGTGAGGACCAATTATCGTTTCAACAAATATACCAGCGTTTACTTGAGGCGAAAGTCATCTCTTTAAACGATGTAACCTCTGCGAAATTGCAACGCTACCAGAGCACTACTGGAGAGCTGCTTTTTGACGCAAGTACTCAGTCTATGACGGTAAATACCAAAGGATCGATTGCCGTGTTGGGTGGCAGTGGCAGTAAAGTTAAAGGTCCTTTCGCATCAATTACTGTCGATAGCGGTGAAGGGGCGTTTATGCTTGCAGATTTAGGTGTTGGCGACCTGAGTAAAAGCAAGCGGGCGCTATTAATTATGTCAACTGATAGCCGTAATACGGGAATGACATTTATAGATAGTGAGGAAAAGGTTTTAGGAAAAATTGGTACATTTCCTGCCCTAATTAAAAATGCAACAATTACAGTTGAGCTCGGACCAGCATTAACTTCAACAGGAAATAAATGGAGATTATTTTCATTAAACTTTAACGGTAAACGTTTAAAAGAATTGCCGTTAACGATGCTTAACGGAGGAAAGTTACAAGCAAAAGTTAATCTTAACTTTTTAGCCCCCAACGTTACTCCTTACTTTGAATTGGTAGCTGAAAAGATATGAGTCGATTTGACGTACTTGATGGAATTCGTGGTTTTGCTGCTCTGATGGTTTTGTTACATCATATTGAGGGCGGCTATCGCCCTGAATTAAGAGTTTTTTATAATGGCTTCCTTGCTGTTGATCTTTTTTTTATGCTTAGTGGTTTTGTTATTGCTCATTCTTATAACAAAAAATTTAAGGATGGGTTGCCTTTCTGGACGTTCGCTAAAATCAGATTAATACGCTTGTATCCAATGACTCTTTTAGGTGCCTTGTTAGGTACAGTTGCACAGTTTGGCTTATATTGGGATTCCACTGTTCTATTATCTCTAATTAAGCAGTTGACCTTTGCACCCTCGTTTAATACTACCAATATATATCCTTTGAATGGTATTCAGTGGACTTTATTTTTCGAACTTTTAATAAATTTTGTCTATGCGCTTGGCTTATGGAAACTCAGTAATCGAAATTTGTTCATTCTGGTTATTGTTTCATTTCTTACTTTAGTTTATACAGGCCATCACTTTAGCTCAATTGGCGTCGGCTGGGGCTCTATAAATTTTTGGGGGGGATTTTCAAGGGTATTTTTTGGTTTCTTTACCGGAATAGCTATTTATAGATTAGTTACAAGTCATAAATTCAATTTAAATACTTCTTTTTCTGGTTGGATGATCGTCGCTACATACATTTTAGTTAGTTTAGCTTTTTCAGTATTAGTAAAGAATACTTGGAAAGTGGATCTTATACTCGTTGGGCTAGTTTTGCCCATAATTGTGTTTTTATCAGCAACTGCAGTTTGTAGTTCAATCGTGGAAAGGCAAGTTATGTATTGGGCAGGTTTGTTATCATATCCTGTATATGCAATACAAGGACCTATTAGAAACGTACTAATTAGGGAGTGGGGGCTGAACTCCCAAAGTTTGAATACTTATTGCATAACTTTATGCGTGATTGTTATTACCTCATATCTTGCTTTACGTTTTTTTGATGAGCCATGTAGACGTTATCTACGTAGATCATTTCTATGATCGATTATGCAAAATTTTCAAACTTTTAAAACAAATAAAAAGTATAACAATATGGATAATAAAAGGTTGTGTATTGTTGTTCCTGAGATGCTCCCAGTTCCAGCTGTTAAGGGTGGCGCTATTGAACACTGGGTTGAAGAGGCATCGAAGTATTTAGTTGATGTGTATAAGGCGTTAACTGTAGTCTCTAGACCCTCGGGTGTTTCACATATCATTAATAATGGTATTGAGTTTGTTGGTGTGCCATGGACGCCTCTAGAAAAATGGTGCTATCAGTTTAAAGAAAAAGCTTCGAGAAAAAATCCATTAAGGCAACTTGCTAAAATTCAAAATGTTTACTCGTATAGCAAACGAGTGGCTGAAATTGTTAAAGATTATGATCTGATCGTTGTTCATAACGAACCCAATATTCTTTTATTTATTCAAAAACAGCCTAATCAACAACTTATTCTTCATATGCACAATGAGCATTTGGGGATTAAAGCTTTTAGGTTGCTTTATAAGCGTGCGCTACTTAAGGTGGATAAAGTCATTTGTGTTAGTGATTATATTCGTCGTAAAGCGGTAGAGGCATTTCCAGAGTATGCAGATAAATTTTGCGTAGTTTTTAACTCTACGGATTCCGAAGTTTTTAAACCTTATGGCGAAACTGCTTTAGGTGAGCTTCAGGGGGTCGTTGAGTTTAAAGCTGATTATAAGTATCTGCTTTATGTTGGTAGATTGACTCCATTAAAAGGTGTTCATGTCTTGATAAAAGCTTTTGTCAAAGCGTTAGAGGTGACCCCCAATTTAAGGTTAATCATTACCGGCTCTTCGTTTTTTGGAGGTGCCGCAAGAACTCCGTACGAGGAGTATCTTATTAATATTGCGACACCTGTCCAAGACAAGATTATTTTCACGGGTTTTTTACCTCATGAGAAATTAAAGTATTTGTATTCTCAAGTTGATGCCATTGTTCTGCCTTCTGTTTGGCAAGATCCTTGTCCTCTTGTGGTACTAGAGGCAATGAGTTCTGGGACTTGCTTAATTGCGACAAAGGTGGGAGGTATTCCAGAGGTTGTTGAAAATGATATTAACGGTATTCTTGTGTCGCCTGATGATGAAGATGAGCTCGCGATCGCCATGGTTGGTCTTTTATCGGACGAGAGCAAGATGATCAAAATTGCACATGCTGCAAGAGAAAAAATAAAGCGTGGCTACACATGGCAACGGTTGACTAATGACTTGGTAAAGGTGTTTGAATCCATATTATGATTGCAATTGTTTACCCTCAGTTTTACGGCGTTGGTGGTATCGCGCGCTATCTTGATTCCTTTTTGAGTAACTTAACAGATAGTGGGGTAAAGGTTTATCTCATAACTGGTGATGAGCATAGTGAACATAGAGTCTATAAGAACGTAGAAATTATCCATGTGCCTTTTAAAAGCAACCGTCTAAACCTTTTTTATTGGGGATTGTCGGTCAGAAAATTACTCAAAAAGCTTTATCAAGAAAATAAAATACAGTACGTAAATTTTCACTTTCCACCGCTAATTCCCGGATTATTTTTACCTGCTAATGTGCCTATGATTTTGACGGCACATACAACTTATCTAGGTATGTCAGGCAACTTTTATAATCCACGGTTGTTTGAGGGACAGTGGAGTAGGCTGTCGATTGCTATCAAATCGTGGATGGAGCGTTGCATATTTAAAAACACCACCAAGGTCATTACGTTGACTGAGCAAGGAAGACAAGAGGTTTTAGCTTATGGGTATAAGCGTGAAATTGTTGTGATACCTAATGGGGCTGATACCACAAAGTTTACCCCTGACTTTAGTATTAAAAAAGATATCGATGTCATATTTTGTGGCCGCATTGAGCTCCGCAAAGGCAGCCGTCCTATGGTTGAGGTTTGCCAAAAGTTGATTCAGAGGAAACCTGATATTCGTATTGCGATTGTTGGTTATGGCGATGACGACATTTACGTAAATGAGTCTTTAAGTGCTTACAGTGAAAATATTTTTTTGGCCGGCAAAGTACCGTTTTCGGAGATGATCAGTTTTTATAATCGCAGCAAAGTATATGCCTCAGCCTCTTATTATGAGGGATTGCCTGGCACTTGCCTTGAGGCATTGGCAATGCAGTTACCAGCCGTTGTATGGGACTTTATGTTTTATCAAGGGTTGGTCGTCGAAAATAAAACAGGTTATTTAGTCGAGCCAAACAATCACGACCTGATGGCCGAAAAAATTATTTCCTTGCTGAATGAACCTGATCTTGCTGCTCGAATGGGCGAGTCAGGTAGAGTTTTGCTCAAAAAAGAATATAGTTGGGCGAAGCTGGCCAAGGACGTCTTAGAGGTCTTTAAGCATGCGTGAGCGGCCTTTGCATGTCATGATGGTTGGGTTACGGGGTTTTCCTGATGTGCAAGGTGGAGTAGAAACACATTGCGAGAATCTTTGCCCCGAGTTGGTAAAGCTGGGCTGCAAGGTGACTGCCTTGGTAAGGTCCCCTTATCAACCTTCAGGCGTTAGTGATATTTGGCGAGGTGTACACCTTGTCCGGTTATGGGCCCCGAAATCACGTTCCTTGGAGGCGATTGTACATAGTTTGATAGGTGTCTTTTATGCTGCCATCAAGCGTCCTGATATTTTGCATATCCAAGCGATAGGGCCAGCGTTGGTGACGCCTCTGGCGCGTTTGTTTGGCCTTAAAGTGGTGGTGACGCATCATGGCCCTGATTATGATAGGCAAAAATGGGGGCGTTTTGCCAAGTTTGCCTTGGAGTCTGGCGAACGTTTGGGCGTGCGGTTTTCTAATGCTGTGATTGTGATTTCAAAAACCATTGAGCATTTGGTGTTAAATAAATATCAGGTGAATTCTGCGGTGATCCCTAATGGTGTGAGTCTTCCTCCGATTCCTGAAAGTAAAAGCGTTTTGGCTCAGTTTGGTTTAATTTCTAATCAATATATTTTGTTAGTAAGCCGTTTGGTTCCAGAAAAAAGACATTTTGATTTGATTGAGGCTTTTAGAAGAAGCAACTTGATAGGCTGGAAATTAGTTTTAGCTGGGGCTTCTGATCATCCTGATGCTTATGTGCAGCAATTGATCGACATTGCGGCGCAAGATGAACGTATTGTAATGACTGGCTTTCAGAAGGGGCTAGCCCTGTGTGAGTTGTATGGGCATGCGGGCTTTTTTGTGTTGCCTTCGTCTCATGAAGGCTTGCCGATTGCAATGTTGGAGGCTTTAAGTTATGGCTTGCCTGTGATTGCGAGTGATATTCCGGCTAATCTTGAAGTGGGGTTGGAGAGCGACTGTTATTTTGCGCTTGGAAATATCGAAAACTTAAGGGACAAATTGATTAAACAGGCTCAGCAAACAGTTAGCCAAGAGACTAAGGTTAAGTTGAGAGATTGGGTCAAAGCGCGATATAACTGGCTGCAAATATCAAAAAAAACCAAGCAAGTCTATGACGGTTTAATTTAATCTTGTGTAAATAGGGTAGAACATGAAAATTGCAATTGCAGGTACTGGGTATGTTGGTTTGTCGTTAGCAGTGTTATTAGCGCAGACTAACGAGGTCGTTGCACTGGATATCGTCCCGGAAAAAGTGGCTCTGTTGAATCAGAAAAAATCGCCGATTGTAGACCGTGAGATTGAAGACTTTTTAGCGCATAAACAGCTTAATTTTAAAGCGACTACAGACAAGCAGGAGGCTTACACAGGGGCTGAGTTTGTTATCATTGCCACGCCAACAGATTATGACCCTGAAACCAACTACTTTAATACCCGCTCTGTTGAGGCGGTGATTAAAGATGTAATGGCGATTAACCCCAATGCGGTGATGGTGATCAAATCTACCATTCCGGTGGGGTATACGGAAAAAATTCGCGCTGAGCTCAATTGTAAAAACTTGATTTTCTCACCAGAGTTTTTGCGTGAAGGTAAAGCCTTGTATGACAACCTGTATCCTTCGCGGATTGTGGTGGGTGAGGTTTCTGAGCGTGCGCAAACCTTTGCCAATTTGCTTAAAGATAACTGCTTGAAGCCGGATGTGCCGGTGTTATTGACCAATAGTTCAGAGGCTGAGGCGATCAAGCTCTTTGCGAATACCTTCCTTGCAATGCGTGTGGCTTATTTCAATGAGTTGGACACTTATGCCGAGTCCCATGGCCTGGATTCACGCCAGATTATTAATGGCGTGTGTATGGACCCGCGCATTGGCAATCATTACAACAACCCTTCGTTTGGTTATGGTGGCTACTGCTTGCCTAAAGATACCAAACAGCTGCTGGCTAACTATTCACAAGTACCACAAAATCTGATTAATGCGATTGTGGAAGCGAACACGACGCGTAAAGACTTTATTGCCGATAGCATTATCAAGAAAAAACCAAAAGTGGTTGGCATTTACCGCTTGATCATGAAGGCAGGGTCTGACAACTTTAGAGCGTCTTCGATTCAGGGCATCATGAAGCGCATTAAAGGTAAGGGGATTGAGGTGGTTGTTTATGAACCCGTGCTAGAAGAATCGGAGTTTTTTAACTCGAAAGTAGTGAATGATTTAAACCAGTTTAAGCAAATCTCTGATGTCATTATTGCCAATCGCCATGCCAAAGAGCTCGAAGATGTGGTCGACAAGGTTTACACACGAGACCTATTTGGCAATGACTAAGCCATCTTTATAAGATTACAAATCTAGCGCTACAAACTACCTTATTCAGTGGCTACCTAAGATTCAGGCATGTCGGGAGAGAGTTAAAACTATGTTCAATTTGTTTAATATAAAACATCAAAAGGGATACTAAAATGCGTGTATTAGTTGTTGGTGGAGCCGGATATATTGGCTCACATATGGTCAAGATGCTGTTTGGTGCAGGGCATGAGGTGATTACCCTGGATAACTTGTCCAGTGGTCATCGAGATGCGGTGTTAGGCGGTGTGTTTGTTGAGGGTGACTTGGCTGATATCGATTGCTTGCACAAAGTGTTTTCCGAGCACCAGCCTGATGCTGTTATGCATTTTGCTTCCTATATCCAGGTGGGCGAGTCTGTGCGCAAGCCAGACATCTACTACCGTAACAATGTCACAAACACTTTAAATTTGCTGGATACCATGCTCAAGTTTGATGTGAAAAAATTTATTTTCTCATCCACGGCAGCGGTATTTGGTGAGCCAGACTATGTGCCGATTGATGAGGCGCATCCTAATCGCCCCTTAAACCCTTATGGCCGATCAAAACTTATGATAGAGCATGTTTTGGCAGATTATGCCAAGGCTTTTGATTTCAGGTCTGTTTGCTTACGCTATTTTAATGCTGCGGGCGCAGACCCTGAGGGGCAGCTGGGTGAGCGCCACGACCCTGAGACACATTTGATCCCGTTGATTTTACAGGCCGCCTCTGGGCGTCGTGAAAACATTCAGGTGTTTGGCCGTGACTATGATACGCCGGATGGTACATGTATCCGAGACTATATTCACATTGTAGATTTATGCGCTGCACATCTTGCTGCGTTAGATTATTTGGAAAGTGGTGGCGAGAGTGACCGCTTTAATCTGGGCAATGGCTCTGGCTTCTCTGTACAGGAAGTGCTCGATGCAGTGCAAAAAGTCTCTGGCAGATCGGTTAAGGTGATTGATGGCCCGCGTAGAGAGGGGGATCCAGCGAGGCTGGTGGCAGATGCAAAGCGCGCAAGGAGTATTTTGAACTGGAAGCCGGTGTTTACCGACCTTGAAACGATTGTTAAACATGCCTGGCAGTGGGAGTTGAAGTGTCTAGATGCTGACTCAAATGCAAATTAGAGGAAATAGTAAATCTTGTTCCAACGTGGTATTTGATAAACGATTATGCCTGGAAGAGCTCGCTATAAGCTTGTTTAATTTATTTTGTCAGGAATATTCAGCAAGGTTGTCATTGCCAATGGAACCCATTAATCAAATTTCTTTAGAGGAAAAACAAGCTTGATTGATATTTGTATACTCCTTTAAATGATCAACTTTAATCAGATAGCACGAATACGTTTGAGCATTTCGCATGCATTCAAATCTCATTTGCATGAACCTGCTTATTTACTAGTCACTGCTGCAGTGTCAGGCGCACTCACCGTTTTGGGGTTTGCGCCTTTTTATTTTTATCTTGTTCCATTTGCGACGCTTTTAGTTTTGTATTGGTTGCTTGACCAGAGTAGCACGCCTGGTCAAGCTGGATGGGTTGGTTTGTCCTTTGGCTTGGGAATGTACGCGGCAGGTCTCTCGTGGATGGTGGGTACGTTGCACGACTTTGGCGAAATGCCGTCATGGCTAGCTTATATTTCTACGATCATGTTATGCCTGTATTTGGCCAGTTTTACTGCTGCGGCTACGTGGTTGGTAGTTTATACCCGGTCCTTATGGTTTTTACCTTTGGCCTGGGGGATGGCAGACTGGCTGCGCAGCTGGATATGTTCGGGATTCCCATGGTTGACAATGGGCTACAGTCAGGTGCCTTCGAGTGTCTTGAGTAGTTACTTGCCAGTGATGGGCGTGTATGGATTAAGCATCATCGTGGTGGCGATGGCAGCACTGATTTTTTACATGCTTAGGTTTCGAGGCCATAGACGCTGGATCAATGCTCTGTCAGCGTTAGTCATTGCTGGTATCGCAATGACTCTTCAGCACATCACCTGGACAACCCAAATAGGCACTCCTGTCAGTGTTGCTTTACTACAGGGGAATATCAGCCAGCAGACTAAATGGTCTGTTGAGCAGAGCAAGCAAATTATATTGAGCTACCTTGATTTGCTTGACCAAGCGGATGCGCGCGTTGTTGTTTTGCCAGAAACGGCATTCCCGATTTATCGCTCGCAAGCGATGGGCAAAACACGTGGCAAGCTACTGGGATTGGCCTCAGAAAAACAGGCTGATATCCTTATCGGGATGCTTGATTGGCAAAACGGTGCAGAGGGCCGAAAAAAATTTAATGCTGTTGTAAATTACGGAATCTCTGGATTACAGATACAACATAAAGTACATCTGGTACCGTTTGGAGAGTTCATCCCTCTGCCGCTTTTGTTTGCACCCATGTACGCGTATTGGTTTCATATGCCGCATAATGATTTTTCAGTAGGCAAAAGGCAACCGCTGTTCTCACTTGGTCAAGCTGAGGTCGCAATTTCAATTTGTTATGACGACCTATTTGGTGGTGATTTGGCTGAATATGCCAGAAATGCAGACTACTTGCTGAGTGTCAGTAACGGGGCTTGGTTTGGTAAGAGTGCTGGTCTCGAACAGTACCTGCAATTTAGCCAGGCTCGTGCCATTGAGAATCAAAAAATCATTGTGAGAGCGAGCAATAATGGTGTAACGGCCTTTATTGATAAAACAGGTGAAGTTATAAAACGAGCGCCCAAGGACGAACGTTATATCCTCAGGCACAGGGTGCAGCCCTACCATGGAAGTACGCTTTACAATCTCTGGCAAGATACGATGTTCTGGGGACTGCAACTCATTGGTTTCATTACTCTGATCGCAAGACTATGGATTGTCAAAAAAAATTCACAAAACCATTCCACTTGTGTGTAAAATGGTGTATGTATAAGTGCACTCTAATAGTGCATCAGAATTGAAAAGCCGGTTTATTTGGAGCATAACTGGTGGCTAAAAGCACTTTTTAGCCAATGTTTTAAAAATAAAATGTTTAAAATCAACATTTTAATATTTTTGTAATATTGGTATATTTCTTGCTGCGATAATAAATAATAAATGGCAGTAAGTGCTTTGAGTTTGATTAGAGTAAGTATTAGCCCAAATGGGTAGTTTTACGAATAAAAGAATTTATATATTGTATTAATAACATTGAGGAGAATTAAAGTGACTAAATTGACAGGTTTTGCATTAGCAACATTGCTTGTATCTGGTTTTGCTACCAATGCAAGCGCCGCAACTGCAACGTTGGGTGCAGGGAGTACCAATTTGATTATTACTGCGCCATCCGGTACAAATGGTGCGAGTGTTACTTTTAATGATCTCTTTAACTTTACTTTGACTGGCCCAGGTAAAGTGAGCTATCAAGTGACTGAGAAAGAGTTCCAGTTTGGTGTTCCAACCCCTAGCGGATTTTTAACTTATCAACTGTATGATATTGATGACAGTTCTCTAACATATGGCTTATACAACTCAGCCAATCAACTAGTCACCAATTTAAACAGCCTGACCAGCGGTGCTTACTCCTTCAAGGTGTCTGGTTTGACCACAGGTCTGCTCGGCGGTCAATACTCCCTTAAAATGAACATTACGGCGCTTCCAGTGCCTGAGCCAGAAACCAATCTGATGATGTTGTTAGGCTTGGCGGCTATTGGCCGCATCGCATATCGCAAAAAAACTTCAGCTTAATTTGTTGATTAGCTGATTTTTTATATTGCGTATATGGGAGAGCTCAAATGAAATTAACAACATCTTTAGTCCTGGCTGGATTATTAACTGTAAACGGCTTTGCGTATGCTGGAACACCTTCTTCCAGCATACCCTCAACAACGTCTACCAACATTTCATCTGATTTGTTTGCAGATGGAGACTTTAACGTTAGCAAGTCTTATGAAGGCAACAAGACTTTCACTGATAATTACACCTTTAATTTGAATTCTCAGCGTCTGCAAGAATTCAATTCGCTGTCCGCATCTTTGAACTACACCAACTCTAAATCTGTTGGTTGTGCACTATTGATTTTTTGTGGTGTATCAAATACCGGCTTTAGTAACTTGAATGTGACACTGACAGCCCCTTCTGGTAGCACAACAAGTGGAACGACGACAACTGGCTCCACTAACAGCAGCGTATTTGTGATTCCTATTCTGGTTTGGAGTGCAACGACTTCCACCCAAAACACAGTATCTACTGACTGGATTAGTTTGCTGTCGACAGGAAACTACACACTGTCAGTTTCTGGTACGACACTGAAAAGTGGTGGTGGCTACAGCCTAGGTGTGACTGCTGTTCCTGAACCACAGACGGCAGCCCTGGCAGCATTGGGTTTGGGCCTGATGGGTTTCATTGCACGTAGAAAAAGATTTGAATAAGTCCTTGCTGGATTTATTTTGCTAATTTGAGTGATTTTTACGTTTTACAATTTATTTTATATCTTGAGGAGTAGTTCATGACTACAGTCTTTTCCACTAAAAAAGTGATCGCTGCGTTGTTTTTGAGCGCTGGTTTGATCTCTAATGCTGGTGCAGCTGCTTACAGCCTGAATACCAGTGTGGCTGCAGGCAATTTCACCAACACCTATTCTTTCAGTGTCGACAATGGTTACACTGCAAGCTTGTTTGGTAATTTGACCAGTTCGTATGACCTTTTCACCGACACAGGCTCTCTTATCGGAACAAATGTGTCATCAATCACTCTGAGTAGCGGTGCTTTCACATCCAGCTACACGTTAACTGATGATGATGTAGCGGGTGACTCAAGCTGGTTGGCCTACACCAAAACGTTTAACTTCTCTGCACTGAATTTGACTGCAGGTAATTATATTCTGACTGTAAAAGGTAAAGCATTCTCGAGTGATACTTATGCTGGTAGCTTTGCAGTTTCAACCACAGCCTTACCTGTTCCTGAACCAGAAGCATACGGCATGATGATGCTGGGCTTGGGTTTGTTTGGTCTAGTTGGTTACCGTCGTAAATCCGCATAATCAAGGATCAACTAAGGAGATTTAGTATGTTAACCCGTCATCTGAAAACGGTTTTACTCGCAGCAGTCGCTTCCACTTTGAGTGTGAGTGCAAATGCTGCAGTGTATGGTTTAAATCAAAGCAACATTGCCCCAGGTTCTTTTTCATATACTGTTAATTTTAGTATTTTGTCAGGCAATGTTGGTTCTTTGACAGGTCAAGTTGACTCAGTATTTAGAAGCATTGGATCGACTAAGGCCGCTGGTTTTGATATTACAGACATCTTGTTATCCACAGGTAGCTTGATTAAAGCTGACAATGAAGTGATAACGTCATTGGGTTCACCACGTACTAAGACGACAGATTCCTTCTCGTTTTCTAACAATGCACTTGCAGCAGGTAACTATACTTTGACTGTTTTTGGTAACTCCTACAGCTCAAATGCAAGTTTTTCTGGTGGATTCGAGGTAGTCACTTCCCCAGTGCCTGAGGCAGAAACCACAGCAATGATTGGTCTCGGCTTGGGTTTAATGGGATTGATCTCACGTCGTAAGAAACAGTAATTTGTTTTAAATTAGAAAAGGCCATGTTTTACATGGCCTTTTTTTATTGGATTAGCCCATGTGGGTCATATCGCACGGTCTGGTTTTACCGCATTATTCACCTGTCAAGTTTATTTTTATTTGGGAGATGGATTGTGAAAAAAATTATCTACAGCTTCGTTGCCGCGAGTGCTTTAATGTTTACAGGCGCGGCGTCTGCGACCTCAACTACTACGAATATTTCAAATACTGGCTCGCAAACATTTTCTATCAATGTGGTTGACACATTATTCAATGCCTCTTTTGATGGTTTGGGGATTTCTGCAGTCACCTTGTCAGGTCCTGCCAATTACTCTTTCACACAGAACTTTATTACTGATACGTGGGAATTTAATACCACTAACTTTGCGCCAGGTTTGTATAACTTGAATGTGACTGCGTTGGGCGCATGGACTGGCCAATATACGACCACACTGGGCACCTTCATTCCAGCAGCGCCAGTGCCAGAGCCTGAGACCAATATGATGATGTTGTTTGGCTTGCTAGCAGTTGCTGTTGCTTTTGGCAAAACAAAATCAGCCTAATTCTATTTCCTTTTTGGAGTGATCATCATGCGTCAATTATTTAAAAACAGTATTATCGGCCTGGCGTTTCTTGGAATGTCTACAGGCGCTTTTGCAGCCACCTATTCATTTAATCAAACCAAAGGGATTGCCATTCCAGCGATTAATGAAACTGGAAGCTTTGTGTTAAGTGGCTATGCTATGTCAAGCTCGGCAACAGTTCTGGATATTAAAAATGCTGCTGGCGATGTGGTCTTGAGTTTAAACAAAAACACTGCAACCAACCAGTTTGCATTGGGTTATACCTCCTTTATTGCAGGCAGTTACACTTTGTCTTTTAACTCGGCGGTATTGGATGCAAAAGGCTCTTTTAGTTCAGCCTTGGGGTCTATTAGCGGTCAAACTGCAATCGGCGCATCTCCAGTGCCAGAACCAGAATCTAATGCATTAATGTTGATGGGTTTGGGTGTGCTTGGTCTGATCGTCCGCAGAAAACTTGCTTGATTTTTGCGCGTATGAAAAAGCCAGTTGCATGATTGCAACTGGCTTTTTTGTTTACACCTAGCGTTGATTGTAAAAGTGAGCAATCCGTTGCGCTGCGGCAATTGTTTCTTCGTTGGAGGCTACTAGAGCCATTCGAATAAAACCTTGTCCAGGATTGACGCCATGCGCTTCACGGGCAAGAAATGAGCCTGGCAACACGGTGACATTCAGGTCTTGATAGAGCTGTTTGGCTACAGCAGTATCATCTTGCTCGGTATTGATCCACAGGTAAAATGCGGCATCAGGTAGTTGCGTTTGTGGCCAGACAGTTTGCAAGCGTGGGGTGACGGCCGCAAATTTTTCACGGTAAAGTGCGCGATTGTGTTGAACGTGCGCTTCGTCATTCCAGGCCACGATACTTGCAGCTTGTACGGCTGGATTCATGGCGCAGCCATGGTAAGTGCGGTATAGCGCAAACTTTTCTACAATCTCTTCATCCCCTGCGACAAAGCCAGAGCGCATGCCAGGCACATTTGACCGTTTGGACAGTGAGCTGAACATGACGATGCGTTTAAAGTCGCGACCAAGTTGATGCGCGGCTTGCAAGGCACCCACGGGCGGCTGCGCTTCATCAAAATAGATTTCCGAATAGCATTCGTCTGAGGCAATCACAAATCCGTATTGATCAGAGAGTTCAAACAGCGTTTTCCAGGCCGCAATGTCCATGACTTTGCCGGAAGGATTACCGGGACTGCAGACAAATACCAATTGCGTGCGCTTCAGCACGTCAGCAGGCACTTGTGTGAGATCCATCACAAAATCATTCTCGACGGTGGTATTGATAAAGTAGGGCTGGGCGCCTGCCAGAAATGCAGCACCTTCGTAAATCTGGTAAAACGGATTTGGCGAGATGACCACTGGCGCTTGTGAGCCCGTGTTGTCTATCACCGCTTGCGCAAAGGCGAATAATGCTTCGCGGCTGCCATTAACCGGCAAGATGGCTTTATCGATATTGAGTGCCGGGATCTGGTAGCGGCGCTGTAGCCATTGATTGATGGCTTCACGCAAGGCCGCTACGCCGATTGTGGTAGGATAGCTGGCCAGCCCACTCAGGTTGTTCGCCAGTGCTTCAGAAATGATGGCTGGCGTGGCGTGCTTGGGCTCACCGATAGACAGGTTAACGTGGCTATACTCAGGATTCGGCGTCAGTCCTTGAAACAAGTCGCGTAGACGTTGAAAAGGGTAGGGCTGGAGAAGATTTAAATGTGGATTCATAGGTGTGTATTATAAGTGACGCTTTCGCATAAACAAAAAGCTTCGCAGCAAAAAAAGTGGGCATCGTTGGCCCTGGTGTATGGCGCCTTGTGCTGGGGCGTGATTTGGTACCCTTACCGGCTGCTGAATGAGGTCGGTCTGTCTGGCGTGCAATCCAGCGTACTGAGTTATTTCGTGGCCTTGGTAATTGGTATGGTGCTATTCTGGCGGCGGTCAGCGTATATCTCGCAGATTCCTTTTTCAGCTTATGGCTTAAGCCTGGTGGCGGGCTGGACCAATCTCGCTTATGTGTTGGCGGTGATTGATGGCGAAGTCATGCGGGTCATGTTGCTGTTTTATCTTTCGCCATTGTGGACGCTGCTGTTGGCCAGAATCTGGTTGCATGAGCCCTGGCATCTGCCGCAACTGGCGGCGATAGGCTTGTCTTTGCTTGGTGCGACCTTGATGCTGACAGATGGTCTATGGATTTGGCCGTGGCCACAATCCACCTCAGATTGGTTAGCGTTATCCGCCGGCATTGGTTTTTCGCTGACCAATGTGATTACCCGTTACTCCACCCACCTCTCAGTTGCGGCAAAAGGCATGCTGGTGTGGCTGGGCGTATTTGGCTTATCTATGTTGGTATTACTCTGGCTCAATGGGGTGAATGGCTTTGCATTTATCACGGATGTGACACCCATGATGGGGCTTTGGTTGGTGTTGATCGCATTGCTACTGGTTTCTGCCACCTTGCTTGTCCAGTATGGCGTCACCAAAATCCCGGCCATTCAAGCCTCAGTGTTATTTATGACCGAGTTGATTGTCGCCGCCATCGCCGCCTACTTTTTGGCACATGAAACGATGTCTGTGACAGAAATGATGGGCGGCCTGTGTATTATTGCCGCTGGCGTATTATCAGTCAGCACCGCGGAGACGGAAGATTCAGCCGCTGGATAAAAGCAATTGCTGATACGCCTGCTCAAGCTGGCGGCAGAAGTTGTCCGGGCTAAACAGGCGATTGGCATGGTTTTGCAAGCGCGCTTTGATGGCGGCTAATGCTGCTGGCGTTTGTGCCAGCATGACCGCACGTTGCTCCAAAGCCTGCCAATCCTGGCAAATACACTCCTCCAAGCCGAGTTGTTTGAGCAAACTTGCGCTGACCCGTGCCGGGAAGGTGCTGCCTTGCACGGTAAGCAGAGGAATGCCTTGCCACAGCGCGTCACTAGCAGTGGTATGGGCATTGTAGGGTGCGGTGTCCAGCATTAAATCTGCATGCTGCTGCCTGGCGATGTGTTGTTCGATACTGGTGCGCGGCGCGAAAATCAAACGATCAGCAGCGACGCCCAGTGCCATGGCAGCGTTTTTCAAATGCTTGGCTGCCCAGACATTGCCTTCGAGCAGCCACAATACACTGCCAGGGACCTGTTTTAAAATCCGCATCCAGCAGGCAAACACCTCAGGCGTAATCTTGAAACTCTGGTTAAAGCAGCAGAACACAAAGCCTTGCGCTGGCAAACCATGTGACTGGCGGCTACCTGCGTCTGTAGTGGGGCGACGTGCATTATTCGGTTGATAGCAGGGCAGTATGATCGCCTGCTCCGCCAAGGCCACTCCTGCCAAGGTTTCATCCACGATAATCGCATCGTATAGCGGTACCCCATTAAGCATGCCCATGCTGCCGGGATACCCCAACCAGTTGACTTGCTTGCGCGCCGGTTTATAAGCGGCGACGCCACTGCGACTGCGTTGAGTAAAGCCGGTTAAGTCTACCAGCAGGTCAATCTCCGCTGCGCGCATATGCTGCGCCACCGCTTCGTCTGTCATGTTGCTGATTTCCAGCCACTGATCTGCGGCCGCATGAAAAGCGTGCCATTCGGCAGACTGATCATTGTGGCTATTGCTGTATATCAGTATTTCAAACTGCTCGCGATGGTGTGCAGCGATGACCTCAGTGACCAAATAAGCCAGGGGGTGTTTACGAAAATCCGAGGATAGATAAGCCACTTTGATGCGCGCACCTGCTAATTTGGCCGCTGGCGCAGCCAGTGGTTGGATGTGCGCGTAATGTTGTTGCGCCCAACGGCTGGCACAGGCTAACTGCTCCTGATCCGTGGTGCCTGGCATGGCCAGAAAGGCAAATGGCGGGATTTGTGCCTGAGGCAGCGCCTGTAACGCGTGACGCACCTCTGCAATGGCTTGCTCAAGCCCTTGCCAGTCAGCCATATGCTGTTTTTGATGGATCCAATGCACCTTGGCGTGCAGCAGTTTGGGATTTAATTGCAGGGCACGCGCATAGGAAGCCACTGCCAAGTCCAGCTGGCCTTGCTCACGGTAGGCATTGCCCAGATTGTTATGGCATTCTGCATCTTGCGGATCCAGTTGCAATGATTGCTGGTAGTGCTGGATGGCGAGCGCTGTTTGCCCAAGTTTGCGCAGGCTATTGGCCAGATTAAAATGCACATCGGCCTGCTGCTTGTCTTGTGCCAGTGAACGCCTGAAAAAGGTGGCTGCCAAAGTTTCATCTCCGCGCAGGCTGGCCACATTACCGAGTTGCATCAATATCTGCGGATGTTCTGGCACCAGTTGCAGGGCGTGCTGAAAAGCGCTTTCCGCCGCATTGGCTTGCTTGGTTTGCAAATAATACCGTCCCAGCTCGTAATGCAGTTCCGGGTCATCTGGCGTGCGGCTGAGCTGCTGCTGAAGTTTGGCTAGCTGATCAGTCATGTTTTCTCTTGCTCACTAAACGGCTGTAGCAATGGCTTCCAGCCGGCCTGTTTAAACAATAACCGCTGCGGATGCAGACCTAGCCAAAAAGTATCCTCAGAGAGTTGTGGCAAGGTATGGCCAAAGTCTTGCAGCATGCGTCTGGCTAGTATGGCTGCACAATAAGGGGCTGTCATCAGGCCTTTGCTACCGTGCGCTGCATGGACATACAACCCTTGTGCAGCGGGCAAGTCAGCGAAGCTGCTGACGGAGGCATGACTGTCCATCAAGTGTTGTAACGGCAAAAGCGGACCAACATAGGGTAAATAATCCGGCGAGCCACAGCGTAGCGAAGCCCGTGCCGAGATCACGGCCGTGTGCTTCACTGGACCAAATTGTGGGCTGAGCGTGCTCACCATATGCAGATTTTGCTCGCTATCTTCAGCACGCACGCTGGTATCCGTCTCGCCTGGCGCAAAGGTGGCTCCCATGGCATGCGTTCCTTGATGCGCTGGGGTTAGATAGCCATCCCCACACAAGATGGTACGCAAGGGTTGCATCGCCGGTTGCGCGGCAATCACCCCCATTTGTCCACGCACCGGATTGAGCCACATCCCACTCTCAGGAATTAAAGCTGCCGCTTCAGCCGCATTACACACCACCACGGCATCAAACGTGCCCAAGGGGCTGCTATCACTGAATAGCTGCCAGCCGGAAGAAATACGTGAAAGCTCGTCGACCGCCTGCGCTAAATGCAACCTAATTTTTGGCTGCTTCACCATCTGCTGGCAAGCCAGCACCGGATTGACCCAGGCCCCGTGCGGGAAATATAAGCACTCATGGCCAATCTGAACGCCCGCGCATTCACTGGCTGCTGCTGCCGTCATTTTGTGGAGCAGTGGCGTATCGACGCCTAGCTGTTCATAGCGGGCGGCAACTTTTTGCACGCGTTTATGTTCACGTGGGCTGCCACCGAGTTGTAATAACCCGACGCTCTGGAAGCCGTCCTCGCCCAGATTGAGCTGCGCATAATGCCGGAGGCTATAACTATAGCTACGCCAGGCGAGCTGGTCATTCATCGGTTTTTCGGCATTGAGCCTGGGATAGAGCATGCCTCTGGGATTGCCAGAGGCCCCCGTAGCGACTTGCGCCGCACGCTCAAACACATGCACTTCACAGCCGAGCGACGCCAATTGATTGGCCGTGCTGCAGCCCGCAATGCCTGCACCTATGATGGCCACTTTAGGCAGCGGGTTGATCGCTGATGCAGTCGTCGTGGGCCAATTTCCACATAACATTTCACGCTTGTTGCCAAAGCCTTTAGTTTTTTGGACTGCAAATCCGGCGGCTTGCAAGCCGCGCTTGACCACGCCCGCACTGGTAAAGGTGGCAAACGTGGTGCCTGCGTGCGCACAGGTGGCCATGCTTGCAAATAAATAAGGTTGCCACATTTGCGGGTTTTTGGCCGGCGCAAAGCCATCGAGAAACCAGGCATCTGCCTTCAAGGAGAGCTGTGGCAAATAATGCGCACTGTCCCCGATAAACAAGGTCAGGCTGGCCGAGAAACAAGGCAGCTCAAGCTGGTTAATGCCTGGTTGTAACAAGTGATATTGTGCGCAGAGTGCCGCGCTTGCTTCGGCCAGTTCTGGAAAATGCGCATGCGCGGTTCGCAAATCCTGCAAGGTGAAGGGCGCAATTTCGACGCTGACAAAATGCAGGTGGGCGTGAGCAGGGGCGGTGTCACGCCAGAGCTTGAGAGTCGCCAGAAAATTGAGGCCGCTGCCAAAGCCCGTCTCTACAATGACAAAATGACTCGCTGTATCGGCCGGGAGCTGCTGCCAGCGTTCAGCCAAATGGTTATGCTGCAAAAACACATAACGGGTTTCTGCCAGCCCATGCTGCGGATGCTCGGGACTGACAGAAAAATAAACATCATCGAATTGGGGGGAGTAGGGCAGGCCATTGCGCCACTCCAAGACTGCATGTGTACTCATGCCGCCAAGTTTATCATGGCCGGAGCATGCGCTGCTTTAGGCCACGCGCTTAAGCTGACGATAACCAGGTTTGGCCAACAGCAAATGCACGTCGCCCAGCGCGCATTCTGCAAAGCCACCCTCGCAGTAACTCAGGTAAAAATCCCACATGCGAATAAAGGTCTCGCTATAGCCCAGCCGCTGTATGGCATCGATATTAGCAAAAAAGTTTTCCCGCCATAGACGCAAGGTGGTGGCATAGTCCAGGCCAATATCCTGCAAGTCCACCAGCCGCAAGTCGCTGGCGCGGGTCATGCTTGCCAGCATGGCAGTGTTCGATGGAATATTCGAGCCTGGAAAAATATAGCGCTGGATAAAATCCACGGAGCGGATGGCACTGTCATAACGCTGATCCGCAATTGTAATAGCCTGAATCAATGCAACACCGTTGGGCTTCAATAACTGGCTGACTTTGTTGAAATACGTGTCGTAGTATTGATGACCGACCGCTTCTATCATTTCGATTGAAACCAGTTTGTCGTATTGGCCATTTAGGTGACGATAATCCTGCTTGAGCAGCGTGATGCGGTCTTGCAGCCCAGCTTCGGCGATTCTGCTTTGAGCCAACGCATATTGTTGCTGCGAAATGGTTGTAGTGGTGACATGGCAACCATAGTTTTTTGCCGCATAGAGGGCGAATCCACCCCATCCTGTGCCAATCTCAATCACGCGGTCGTTGGCATTGAGCTGCAATTTCTCGCAAATGACCTGGAGCTTACGTTCTGAAGCCGCTTGTAAATTTGGCGTCTCCGCATCAAACATGGCAGAAGAGTACATCATGGTTGGGTCCAGAAATAACTGGAACAAGTCATTGCCTAGGTCATAGTGCGCGGCAATATTTTTTCTGCTGCCCGCCTCGCTATTGCTATTGAGCCAATGAAACAGTTTGAGGATTGGTTTGCTCAGCCATTGATACCCGCCTTCCAGCGTGTCCATGACCGATTGGTTAAGCACCATCAGGCGGATGACGTTGGTTAATGTATCGGCTTGCCAGTAACCCAGCATATAGGCTTCTCCCGCACCGATACTGCCGCCAAAGGCAATCTCGCCATAAAAACGCGCATCAAGCACGGTAATGCTGGCTTGAATCTGGCCTGGTTGTGCCTGGCCAAACACATGCGTTTCTGTGCCATCCACAAGCGTAAGCTGGCCAATCTGCAGTCCTGCCAGGCGTTTGAGCACCTGCGATTTGGCCAGTTGCGCTACCCACTTGGCGCGGCTTTTGGCCTTGAGCGGTTTGGTCAGGGTGTCCGTTGGCAAGGATGAAGGGCTTGGAAGGGTATTCATAGTATCAATTCAGCGTCAGGTATTTTGATCAGGATGGGGGTAGAACGGCACTTTTTTGAGCCAAAGCCGCAAGGCTTGCCAATAAATGGCGGCAATCACTTTCAGTGTCATCCACGGGTACTGCCATAACAGGCGATTCAAGGTAGCCGCCTGCCAGGGCTGTCTGTGTAATTTCAAGGTGGCAAAAAACATGGACTGTTGATCTCGCCAGTTTTGCATATGCACGTTGATGACCTCCGCCGGCAACGAAAATTGCCATTGATACTGGATATCCATAGGCATAAATGGCGAAACATGAAAGTCTTTTTTGAGGCTGAATACACCATTCTCGGCCGTATTCATGGCATGCACATAAGCAAACCGTTCTTTCCATGGAGTATTGGTAATGTGGCTCACAATCGCTTGTAATTGGCCTTGCTCATCGTGGCAGTAATAAAAACTCACCGGATTAAAGCAAATGCCCCAGTAACGGCAATGCGTCAGCAAGCCGATGCGACCTAATGGACGCTGCCCGGTTTCCTGTTCAACCAGGTTACGCACGCTGACATCCAGCGGCTCGTGGCTGGGCCCCAGATAGTCCTGGCGCCGAAAATAAGCCAGATTTGGTTTAAGATAAGACCATAAGCGATTGTTTTTAAAAAGCTTTGGCAATTCATCCAGATCCAGATACAACATAAACAGCCGGTAGCGAAAACCATGCAGGGTTGGTTGTAGCCGTTGATGGCTCACCCAACCTGTATAAATGGCACTTTGCAAGCAGTCTGTTTGCAATGCGGCGGGGGGACTCATAAATGCATCGCCTGAAAATGTTGTATGGCCGCCAGTGCACTGACCACGCCGTCCTCGTGAAAACCGTTGCGCCAGTAGGCGCCGGCATAGCCAGTCCGGTGTTTGCCACTGATCTCGGCATGGCGGACTTGTGCCTGGGCGCCTGCCAGCGTGTACAAAGGATGGCGGTAGTGCAGCTTTTTAATCACCTTGTCTGGCGCGATGGCATCGGTGTAGTTCAAGGTGACCAGTAAAGGCTCGCTGGACTGGATGCCTTGCAGGATGTTCATGTTATAGGTGACCTGCACCTTGTCTGTCGCTTGCGCCGTAACGTGGTAGTTCCACGCCGCCCAGGCTAGCTTGCGTTGCGGCATCAGACGGGCATCCGTATGCAGATATACCGTGTTATCCTGATAGGGAATGGCGCCTAGGATGTCGCGCTCGGCCGTTGTGGCCTCAGCGCCCAATATCTGCAAGGCTTCATCACTGTGGCAGGCAAAAAAGACAAAATCAAACCGCTGTGATTGCCCGTTTTGCGTGGTCACGCTGACGCCCTGTGCATCGCGTTGCACAGCCTGCACTGCTGCATTGAGCTGGATACGGTCACGATAGCCGGCAGTGATTTTTTCCAGATAGCGCGCAGAACCGCCGACGATGGTGCGCCACTGCGGCCGCTGGTCTACCGTGAGCATGCCATGATGGTGAAAAAAGCGCACAAAGAAGCGGGCAGGGAACTGCAGCATCTGTTCTGAATCAGTTGACCAGATCGCGGCCCCCATAGGCACGATGTAGTCGCGGATGAATTGGCTTGAATATCCCTGCCGTTTTAAATAGTCACCCAGCGGAATTTCATCGCCTGTAGCGAGCAGAGCCAATGAGGTTTTGTTAAAGCGCAAGATATCCAGAATCATGCGGTAAAACGCTGGAGACAGTAAGTTGCGGCGCTGGGCAAACAGACTGTTTAACGTCGTACCGTTATATTCCAGCCCGCTGGCTTCGTTGCGCACGCTAAAGCTCATGTTGCTGTCACGCCAAGCGACACCCGTTTCACGCAAAATGCGCTCAAACTCAGGATACGTTTTATCATTAAATACAATAAAGCCAGTATCTACCGCATGCGTCTGACCACCAACCGTCACCTCATGTGTATGCGTATGGCCACCGATGTAGTCGTTAGCTTCAAACAGGGTGATGTCATGCTGCTGATGCAAATAATAGGCAAGGGTATTGCCAGCGATACCGCCGCCAATAATGGCAATTTTCAATCCCATTACAGCGGCCTTTCCTGATGATGCTGATCACGCACCTCAACTGGCACTTGCTTTAAATTCCAGATCAACCCTAATGCAGCCAGTATTCTCAGTCCGTAATAGGTCAAATCAATCTCCCACCAGTAAAAACCTTGTTTGACCGAACCCGGAAAATGATGATGATTGTTGTGCCAGCCTTCACCCAGCGTCAGCAGGGCAATCAGCCAGTTATTGCGACTGTGGTCGCGCGTGGCATAACGGCGGCTACCCCAGACATGCGCCAAGGAGTTGACACAAAAGGTGGCGTGATAAAGCGCCACGGTGGACACCACAAAGCCCCACACCAGTAACTGCCAGCCGTTGGTTTGTAATTGTGGCGCATAATGTGCCAGGGCAGTCCCCAGTAAAAAGATGCCTAAAGCCAGTGCGAGCGGCACCAGGCTGTCAAAACGGTCCAACCAGCAGAGTTCACGAAAACGCGTCAATTCACGCACACGCTCTAATTGCGTCTTGAAATTGGCATGGCTCAGAAACCAGCCTAAATGACTCCACAGCAAGCCATGCTGGTGTGGTGAATGAATATCTTGCGGCTGATCTGCATGCACATGATGACTGCGGTGGTGGGCAGCCCACCACAAAGGGCCGCGTTGTACTGCAGTGGCTCCAATCAAGGCAAATAAGAACTGTCCAGCGCGCGAGGTTTGAAAGGTCTTGTGGGCAAAATAGCGGTGATAAAAGCCGGTAATCGCAAACATGCGGATCAAATAAAGCCCGATGGCAAAGGCCACCGCAAAAGGACTCCAGCCCACCCAATATAAAGCGATCAGGGCAAGATGCAGGCCAACAAACGGCAGCACCCGCCACCAGTCTATGCTCTCCGCATGCGCACTGGCTGGCGGCTGGTAGCGCTGGTTATCCAGCCAGCCAATGAGCCGCCACAGCAGCCCGGTGATTCTGTGTTGCATGATTCGTCCTCTCTCAAATACGCGTCGCCTGTTGCGCGTATGGTGATGTTTGTTTGATCAACAACTCACCCTTTTATTGTGGTTGATGCTTGAAAACCTCTAGCTTGCTGGTGTCGTAGCCCATGGCCCGGATTCTAGCGACCAGTTGTTCATAGCTGGCCTGATCCAGCGTTGGTTTCCTCGACATCAGCCAGACATAATCACGTTTGTTACGCGCAATGATCGTATGCTGGTAATCCTGATCCAGGTAAGCAATCAGGTATTCTGATTTGAACGGCCACACAAACTGCATGCGCCACTCGGCATTGCCAGTGCCCGGCACAATAAAACCCGTCGGGTGATAGACTTTAAGTGGGCCTGTAAAACTGCCCTGATTAAAGGTGAAAGTAGTGGCAATACTGCCATCCGAAGTCTTTTCATAGCGCTCAACCGGATTGTAAGCATCCTTTTCAATGAAGGTCGGGATCGCTGCTATCACATACCAGTCGCCCATAAAACGGTCCAAATCCACTTGCTCAACGGTTTTAATCGGAGGCAAGTTTTGGCAAGCGGTCAGAGAAAAAATACCCATTATACAAATCACTTTAAATAATTTATTCAACATATTGATTAAATAAGTTTATATTTAATTTTATAGCCTTCTGGCGTAATCGACTCCAACGCCACCCACTGCTGTTGCTGATCGTACCAAAGCGTAATTTTCAGTTTGTCTTTACCCTTTAAGCGGCCATTGAGCCGGTATTGATGGGTGAGGGTGGTCTGACCTTTCACCTCTATAGTTTTGCTGCCTTCATCCGTGACAGTCACATCCAGATATTCTGCATTTTGTGGGTTAAGTAAACGGGATTGCTTGAGTATTTCGGGATTCCAGTAAGCAAAGGTCATGATACAGCCTGGCAGGGTTTGCGCACTGCCATTTTTCTCAAGTACAAACTGATTATTTTGTATCGCCCCTTTGACGTCGGTGATTTCTTTATTTTCCTCGGTGTGTGCCGTCAGTTGAGACAGGCAGTTGCCTTGCCACTGTTCATCGGCCTGGTGCTGGTAGCGATAGGCATTAATAAACAGCACTTTGACCTTGAAATTGGCGCGACTTTGCAATTGGTTCTGATCCAGGCTAAAGGTGTGCGTCCCAATTTTTTGCTGGTCCAGATAGACCTCAAATGACCAGTCCTGCGCCCGTAGGGGAATAGCGAATAACAGCGCCAGGCCAGTTAAAGTGTGTCGCGTGATAACCTTAGTTTTCATTTTTCAGCTCGCTTGGGGATCCCGGGAATAAATGCATTAGTATTTTTGACGTATTCGGCATACCCGGGACGACGGCTGTGGATAGTCTGCTCCATCAAACTCACACCACTGACTTTTAACAGCAAGAACGTCATCAAAAGCGGAGACACCCAAACCCAATAGCTCCCTGAATACGCCGCCAACAGTGCAAATCCCCACCAGATCAGACACTCGCCAAAGTAGTTTGGGTGGCGGCTGTAGCGCCATAAACCAGTATTCAGTACCTGGGTTTGATGTCCGGTGGAAGCCCTGAATCGTGTGAGCTGCAAGTCCGCCACCACCTCCCAATATAGACCGAGCACAAATAACAATACACCGGCCAGGTCCAGCCAATTCAAGGCAGCAGTGCTTGAGATGGCCGCGAACAGTGGATAAGAAATGATCCAGGCCAGCAGCGCCTGAAAAGCGAACACAATGTAAAGGCTTTTCAACCAGAAATAAGGCTCATTGTTTTTGCGTATCGTGTCATATCGATGATCTTCTTTGCCCCAGTTGCGCCAGGTTAAAAAAATGCTCAACCTTAGCGACCACAAGGTCACTGCGAACAGCACCAGGCAGGCGCGTAACGAAAGGTCTTGCAGGAATATGGCGGTGACATAGGCCGTGATGGCAAAGAACAGGCTCCACATGCTATCCACATGGCTGTAGTGTTTGGTGATAAAACTTAAGAACCAGCCGCAAAGTGCAAACAACACAATCGCGATCAGCGCGTAGTAATAAATCATGTTTGCTCCAAAGCGAGAGACTGGTTAAAGCGATGACGTAACCACAGCATGAGTGGTAACAGAGTGGCCCATTCAAAGGCAAACCAGGCCAGGCTGTAAAGGCTTGGTAATTGAATGGCCCCCACACTTTCAGCCCCTAAATAAGCAAGGGGGCCGAACACTGCGCCCAGCATGAACGCCAAGGCATATTTGTGTTGTAACCAGCGCATGCTAACGTTCAGCGTGGTGGCAAAGGCAAGCCATAAGGCCAACATCCAGAGTGGGATGTAGGCCAACCACTGCGTATGGTTTTCAAATAGGATCCATTGCAACTTATATGCAAATTGGTCTGCCACTGCGCCAATCACTGCCGTCAATAAGAGCGGCAACGTTTGCGCCCAACCCTCGACCAGCGATAAATGCAGCAGGGTATAGAGCAACACTGCAGCGAAAACGGCTGTACTCAAGCCGGGTTTAGCGGACAATACGCACAGCCACCAGATCACTTGAAAAGAAATAAAATTAAATATAATCAATTTCTTATTGGTCATATTTAATCTTTCAGATTATCGTTTGGCAAATAAATAGTGGCTGACCCACCAGGTCTGGCCATGGTTGTAACCGAACAGTTCTGCGCAGGCCATGAAAAAAATCCGCCAACGTTGACGCCACATTTCTGCATCGGCCGGGCCATAGATATGCGCCAGGACAGGGGTCAGTACTTGATGGTTTTGGTCCATCAGTTGCAGCCAGGCATTCGCCGTTTTTTCATAATGTGTACCATCCCAGCGCCATTTGTCTAACAGTTTCAAATCATCCTGAAAATACAGCGGCAAATCATCACTAGGCATCATGCCACCACTAAAGAAATACTGGCTCATCCAATCATCTTCCGCTTTGACATCAAAAGCATAAGGGGTGTAGCGGTGGACAAAAATATGCTTGAAAAACAAACCACCCGGCTTAAGCCAGCGCGCCACTTTGCCATAGAGCACTTGGTAGTTGCGCATGTGTTCAAACATTTCAACCGAAACAATGCGGTCGTAAGTTTGCTCGGTATCAAACACATTCATATCTGCAGTGAGGATATGAATGTTTGACAGACCACGCGCTTTTGCCTGACTCATAATATATTCACGCTGCGAAGCGGAGTTTGAGACCCCCGTAATCTGCGCCTGCGGATAATGGCTGGCCATCCATAGCGTCAGCGAACCCCAGCCGCACCCCAGCTCTAAGATATGTTGACCATCCTGCAACTGGGCATGTGCACAGGTTTGCGTAAGCGCAAGTTGCTCGGCTTCATCAAGCGTACGTGTGTCCGGCAACCAGAAACAGCTACTGTATTTGCGATTGCGGCCTAAGCAATATTGATAAAAATTGGCAGGTACTTCGTAATGCTGTGCATTGGCTTTTTCAGGCAGTGGCGCGATCTCTGCCTGAGCCATTGCCTGCACAAATTGGACCAGACTTGACTGCGCTTGCTCACAATCCTGTTCAGAAATTTCTTCCAGCCTTGATTTGCACAGGCGCTGAATGCCTTTTCGGATCAAAGCATCAGAGAGGTAGCCTTTTTCAGCCAATTTTAAGGCAAATGTTACAGGTGAAGTCATGATGATAATTATTGTATTAACTAAATGATCCTAGTATAAGTCCATTCGTTCTCCAGATTAGTTTCATGGATAGAAAACTTTTTATCACATCCAAAATTTAGGTGAATGTTGCTAGAGTTTACAGAGGGATATGCTGAACTCGTTGCCGGATAAGTTTTAGGTGTATACTAACCTGTATAGTTAAAAATATAGCCGGGGTTATCATCATGCAAAACAACACTTCGACGGTATGTGCTGTAGTGACACTTTCTGTCATGCTTTTGGCTTGTTCGCATGCCAGCAAGCCAGAAAAAACGGCTTCCGCCAATGTCGATTGGCCAAGTTATGGCTTGAATCTGAAGGCGCAGCGTTACTCTGCTTTATCTCAAATCAACCAGAAAAACGTTCACCAGCTTGGGCTCGCCTGGAAAGTGGAAACCGGTGTAAAAGCCACGTTTCAAGCCACTCCGATTGTGGTCAGTGGCGTCATGTATGTCAGTTTGCCATACAACCATGTGTTGGCGCTGGATGCGGCGACGGGTCAACAGCTATGGAAATACACGCACGACCGCAAAACAGACTGGCCGATGTGCTGCGGTCCAGCCAACCGTGGCGTAGCCGTGGCAGAAGGCAAAGTGTTTATTGGTACAGTGGATGCCAGGCTGATTGCATTGGATGCCAAAACGGGCGCAAAGCAGTGGGATATTGATGTCGCCGCTAATCAGGTGAGCACCGAGCACCAGGACGCCTTAAGTGGTGATGACCCCAATAAAACCCGCAAAGTGACAGGGGGCACCGGGGTAGGCATTGCGATGGCCCCGGTTGTTTACAATCATAAGGTCATGATAGGCATTACCGGTGTCGGCTATGGCTTGCATATTGATAATCCTCGCAGTGATGCGCCTTTGGGCGCGGTGATCGGCGTCACTGGCCGTTATGGCCGTCCAGGCTTTTTGGCAGCTTATGACGTGAATGATGGTCATCAGGTCTGGCAGTTTGATACGATCCCCAAGCAGGGTTGGGAAGGGCAGTTTGTGACTAAAACGGCCGATGGCAATCAGTTTCACAGAGACACCGCCTCCGAACGGGCAGCGCTTAAGGATTATCCTGACGCCGCAAAATTTGGCGGGGGTTCAGCCTGGAGTACACCAGCCATTGATACCACAACCAATACGCTGTACTTTGGCACAGGCAATCCCTCACCGCAAATGAACGATATTTCGCGCCCAGGCGATAACTTATATACAGTTTCTTTAGTGGCGCTCGATACCGAAACCGGTCAATACAAATGGCATTATCAACAAGTCCCTCACGATCTTTGGGGCTATGATCTGGCAAGCCCACCAGTCCTGTTTGACTATCAATTTCATGGCAAGACTATTCCTGCCGTGGGGCAGGCCAGTAAAACGGGCTGGTTTTACATTCACGACCGCAACACGGGTCAGTTCTTGACCAAGTCAGCCCCATTTGTGCCACAACACAATTTATTTGCCAAGCCAAGTCAAGAAGGTACTGTCATCTATCCAGGCATTTTAGGCGGTGCCAACTGGTCACCTGTCAGCCTTGATGAAAAACATCAGAAAGTTTATGTGGCTGCAATGCATAGCCCGATCAAATATACCGTTCACGAAACCACAGTGAATCCGGGCGAAAAACCTATTCGCTATGCGGCCAGTGAACCCACAGACGACCCTAGATGGGGCGTACTCAGTGCAATTAACCTGACTGATGGCAAAATTTTATGGCAGCGAAAAACGAATCAACCATTGGTTGGCGGTGTTCTGAGCACTGAAGGCGGTCTGCTTTTTTGCGGTGAGGGTGCTGGTGCATTTGCTGCATACAACAGTAAAAATGGTGATGTGTTATGGCAATATCACTCGCAATATGGTGTGAATGCGCCACCAATTACATATATGGCTAAACAGACTCAATATATTGCAGTGGTGAGTGGCGGTAATTCATTGTTCGGTTTTAATCAAGGCGATGCAATCTTGGTATTTAAGCTTTTGCAGTAATGCTAAGTATCTATTTAATCTATTTTATAGATTAACAATCCCAACATAATTATTAAGACATATCTAAGGCGAATAAACTTTGTTTTTCGCCTTCTGATAAATGGCGAAGCTTCGTCCTTTTTTGTTCGCATAATGTATATTATGTTCAATTGGTGGTGAAATTGAACACAAGCTGAACATGCAAAGCTGAACATAAATAGCACGGTTTTACGTCCTTCCAAATCTTTCCGGCCGCAAGGTATCTGCAATACAACCGCACACATTCAGGACAAGCGCCAGCCTCAACCAGCCTCAAACATTCTTTTTTAATCCGACGATAATAAAAACGCCGTCGAGATTGATTGCGCTTATAAATACGCAACGCACAGTAGAAATTTCGCAACTCATTAAACGAGCTATCCTGATCAAAAGCGCAACGCATAAAAGTGACACGCCTCCTTATTGTTGTATAACGTCCGTAATATAAATCTAGCCGTGGCTTCGCCGTCGACAGTTTTACCGCTGTGCGTTCCGTGCAGTGGCGCGGTACGCCAGCGTTAAAACTGTTAACTTATGTAATCGTAAGATTAATACGATAGGGCGCAGAAAATCAACACCTTGGGCCTCATATCCGGCCCAAACCCGCTAGAAGTTAAAGCGAACGTGCGCAAGCGCCCTACTTTTCGTCGCTGTAACTACAAACAAAGCAAACAGTAAACCCCCGCTATTTATTCCACGGTCTGACAAATAAAGTCGATTTGTCAGCTTTCGCGGCATAAAACGCGCCCTTCGGGTTTCAGGGGTTGACTGTCTGTTTTGTTTACAGCTTGTCCGTATGCCATACGGAGTGGCGTCACCATAAAAACATGGTGTCACCCCTCCAAATGACATAAACGCGAAAGGATCAAAAAATGTACTCAGTTAAAGGTGATATAGGGGACAACTGGATCGGATTCAACGCTAAAGAAAAAACAGTTTTAACCAGTTTTGATAGACGTTGGATTTTTGATTCTGAGCCGTTAGCAAAGATGGCCATTAAAAAGGCAATTAATGACGGTTACAGAAATGGCTTTAGAATTTTCAGAATTGAGGAGGTTTAATCATGGGAACGCTAACTCTTAGGTTAACCGATGAAGATGAAAAATGCATAACGGAGTTAAAAAGCTTCTTACATGAAGCCACAGCAAGTAAGGCGATTATTTCAGCAGCAACAAAATACAAAAGGATGTCTGATTATCTCGAAAAAGTATGTGACGAAAGAAGCAAGCTAGAAAACGAGATAACAGAACTCAAAAGAGCATATAAACGCAAAATTCAAGCTGATATATATTTAAACAAGTTGCTAGAGGATTGATAGCAGAATTAAAAGGCGCCGGCAGCTGCAGAAAGTAATAATACAATCAATTTAAAGAATCGATATCTTTGCCAGGCTTTGATTATGCTATCAATTTTTGAAGAAGCAAGCCTGGTTTTTTTATTTGAAGAGTTTACAAAGTTCAATAATGCCTTAAATGCTTAAGCAGCGACGCCAATCAAAACCAGAGGCACGGCAGGAACTCCACGTCCTTCACGGATAAGGTTATACAGTTCACCTTCATAGTAACCTACCCCGGAACTCATTTGTTTTTGTAATTCTTTCATAGGCAATATTTCGATTCCAACATCAATGACATCGCGAACATAAAATGCGAGATGCTTAACGAAAAGGTCGAAGGCCACAAAGGAATATTTGCCAAACTGGACCTCAACGGCAACTCTATCTTTGACAAAATCTGTTTGATTGTAAGATGAAATAGGGTTAAAGCCAGCCGCGATAATCTCTTGCTTTTGCTGTGCAGGCGACATATGCATCGTTTTTCTAATCAGCTTTGCGTCCTCAGTTACCCAATACGATACTCGTGATTCTGACCATTTCTTCTTTGAGAATTCATTTTTCAAAGATTTATTCATTGAAGTTGGAGAATAAAGAATTTTACCTATTTTGGTTTTTTCTTTAGATACCTTGTTTTTGCATTTTTCAGCATCGACCGATGAAATAACATCTTGTATTTCCTCCCAAAGGCCGGGTTGATGGACTTGTAAATATTCAAGCCCATTGAGATGTGAATAAAAGGCGGCAATTTTCATTAGTGACCACCGTTTGGTAATGATGGGTCATAAATTGGCTTGCCCAACTCTCTAACCTTTAAAGTGCCTTGACTCAATTCATGAATTCGTTGAAATGCGACATCTATATATTCCTTTGAGGTATCACATCCGTAAGCGACTCTATCCTGTTTTAGTGCTGCTATAGCAGTGGACCCGACACCTAAATATGGGTCAAAAACTGAATCACCTTGATTGCTAAGAGAAAGCACCAACCGCTCGACCAATTCAATGGGGAATTGACATGGATGTATGGTTTTTTCCACATGGTTTGATTTTACATTTGGAATATCCCAAACATCGGAAGGGTTTTTCCCTAATGGGTTACCAGATAGCTCACCCTTTTTAGGGCCTTTAAAGTGCTTTTTGCCAGGGTATTTAGAAGGAATTCGAACTGGATCTAGATTAAATACGTAATCATCTGATTTTGTGAACCATAAAATCGTCTCGTGTCTGCCACTGAATCTATTGGAACAATGCAATCCATGTCCAAAATGCCAAATGATTCTGTTACGTAGCTTTAAACCGTGACTTTTGAAAATAGGATATAAAACCATATCTAGAGGAAATACTTCCCCGTTATTCACATGGTTTCCAACTTGCCAGCAAAGAGAACCATTAGGGCTCAGCAATCTTACGCATTCAGAAATAACTTGGCTTTGCAAACTTACATAGTCATCTAAATCCCTTTTCTTCTCGTACTCTTTACCAATGTTATAAGGCGGAGATGTAACAATTAACTGCATTGACTCGTCTCTGAGAGGCCTCATAAAACGAAGATTGTCCATGCATTTAATATGCGCACTCGATAGAAGTGGATTTTCAACGAGTTTCAAAGATGTTTGTTTTGCCAAAATGCCATTTCCTCAGATGTTTTTTTTATATCAATCCGAACAAAGCGTAATTGATATATTTTTTGGTCCAATATTACCCCAAACAGACAATTTTTACAGCTTATGTAGCTAGATTTTTTTTACAGACAAAATAAGCAAAATTTCACTCTCAGAGTCATCAATAGCGCTATTTTTAAAAATAGATGGAAGAAGCTTAAAACCAGACTTTGAATGATTAGAAATTTTTTCATTAAGGCCGCCAAGAATCAAAACATCTTCATGTTTAGACTTGATTACAGTCGATAGCTCGCGCTTGTTAAGGGTAGGCGTATTGTTTAAGCCTGTCGTGGTGTTAATAAAAGAACTAATTTGATGATGGACAGATAGATCTATGGTGTTTTCCAGAATACGTGGACTAACATCAAAAATAACGCCAGATTGCTTGTATTGAACACTTTGTACGATCTGGCCATTCACAGACTGAGAGAACTGGCCGAGAATTGGCACATCCTGACCGACATTGAAAGTGGCTTTTTCATTGTTACTTACAAGCAAATGCGGACTACTCACTAGATTAAATCGATTGTCAGAACTGAAAAGATTTAAGGCAGCAGTCAAATTGTCAAAATTCAGCTTTATTAAATTTGTGGTTAATTTAGAGCCGAGGTCTAGACCTAACTTGCCAGATAAAAGGCTAAAAACAAGATTGAGGCCGGTTTGATCAACCTTAGACACTTTTACCTCATATAAGAAGGCCTTTATTTCTACCTGAGAATCAGGAATATCAAGGGAAGCCATAAGACCTTTAAAACGCTCAATATCGGCAGGCAGGCCGTTAAAAACAATAGCTTGGGATTTTTTATCGATCTGGCCGAGTGCTGAAGTATCGGGGGCACCTTCAGCATGAGACTGGCCGGATGGGTCTGGCACTGAACGAACGGAGCTTATTAAGTTGTTTTGAAAAATTGGGCGGACTAGCTCAACAAGAGATTCCGCCGAGCGGTTTTTAGGGTAATGGACATACACGTCCGCCTTCTCTTCCTTTTTAGTATGACTGATATATAAAAACTTTTTATCCTGACTGATGAAATAACCGTTTTTCTCGATCACATTAAATATAAGGTTTTTAATATTGTCAGGGCTACGATCACGAGCAAAAAAACTGATTTTCCTTGGGTCATTTACAAAATCTGAATCAGCTGAAAAATCAAGATTGCAAACCTCGTTAAAAGCCAGCTTTGACAATTCATATAGTGAAACGCCGTCCAACTCAATCGAGTTATCAGAGGCCGCAAAAGCTGGATTAATGAGAAGGCACAGGAAAAGACGAATTATTGTTTGCATTGAATCGCTCCCATGAATTGGCTATAACGCCATCAAAAATGATTTGTTTGTCTATGCCGTAATCCTTAACAGATGGAGCTGCAACATATCGAAATTGACCAGCGACAGACTGAATAACAAAGTATTCAACGCCCTTCTTTTTAACCTTGCCAACAATACGAAAATCGGATGACTGAGCGGGAGGCTGTACAGACTGCAAAGGAACTGACTGAGAAGGCGGCGAAAGAGTACCGGTAGGGCTTGTACCACTGGAAGGCTTTGCGGCCGCAGGGTGAAAAAATGACAATAAATAACGAACAGAGAAAAAAGCCAGAACAAGCAAAAACAAAAGAATCGGAAAGATTTTAGATTTAAGAACATTTCCACGGCGATCTATAGTTTTTTCGACTGGTTGCGCCCCGCCCTCTTCTTGCATTGAATGGCTTTTATACAATGAAAAATATTTGTCATCATAAGTACGCTGATAAGACGAGATAGGTTTATTGGTTTTGGTTTTGTTGTATACGTCCAGACGGTAACGCTTAGATAATCCCAACGATGTCAGCTTAGAAGTTTTAAAAGTCTGATTCACGATGGATTTAACAGAGCGGTGGATATCGCCTAAATCCTGAGTTATTAGGCTAATCTCGCAAATATATCCGCTTACAGGGTGCGGCATGTGACCATGCATGCGAAAGAAGTTCATTACAGACGCAGGCCGTTTATAAAGCGGGTCTGATTTTTCTTTTGATGTATCCGATAACGAGAATCCAGACCAGAAACGCCAAATTTCATCTAATACGAGAACATCACCGCGTTGAATCTGGCGATCATGGCGAACTGTATTTGCATCACCGTCAGTTAACCAAAAGTCAGGTTTTAAAACTTCATCATGCGATAGGCTGATAATTTGGCCTAAATTTTCAGCGTCAGGATTTTGCAACTTAATAAGTCGGTAAAACTCATCCTGATTGAGACCAGCAATATTCGACAGTACACGCCTACCCTGCTTAATCGCATTAAAAATGACAACGGTGGCGACTTCGTAAGTTTTGCCGCTTCTAGGGTCGCCAATGTATGCATTTACAGGCATGGCTTAACCGATAAAGGGAATACGCCGGACAATAAAGCGGATTGAATAAGCGCCAATGATGATGGAGACGCCGGAGCTTAAATTTGCTAAATCAAAAAAGTACCAGACAGACGGATTAATAGACGCGAAAGCAGAAGAAATCGCGGAAGTATTTAAAAAAGGTTGAATTAAATTGATTACAAGATTATATAAAAACGCAGCAATAGCAGTAATCACAACACTGATTACAAATTTAATTTGCGCTGCATCTAATAACCAGATTAAAGCTTTTTGAAGTATCGCCCACATATTAAGCACTCAAAATAATACGAAAACCAAGGATTAAAAAGATAAGTGTGAAAGCGTTTTTTATAGTCTGTTTGTGGCTTTCAAACATATCGCAATGTTGATTCATGACAAATGTTTTATTGAACAGGTTTAACGATGCGACAGGGCATGCACCATAAGAGGCCGGCAACTGCAAAGACCGGATAGGGTTGAAATAGTCAACAAGTGGCGAAGATAGGTTAGAAGGCGCAACTTCTTCCTTATTGGCAAGATCACCATTAGTAGAAAAAACCTTTCCCAGCTTGTCATCCAAGATATTAGAAACCTCAGAAGCGGACAAACCAGAACCGCTACCAGATGAATTACTACCAGAGCTGCCTCCAGTTATTAAGCCGTCGGTTGTATTACCATTTGTAGCATTAACAGTACCTGGCAACGTGCCAACTTGATTACCAGATGCATAAAGGGTCTGAAGAGAATTTACAGTAGTGTCAGCATTTATATGAGCAATGCTGGCAGTTGTCTTATTAGAATCTGAACTGAATTGCTTGTCATAAATTGTTAAATCATTATTTGCCGTAGTGACAAGATAAGTTGATTTAGAGGAAGAGCCAGCGGAGACTTGAGCTGTATTTAAGCCTTGAATCGCACTATTAGAACAATCAGGGTCATTCTTCATAGGCGTAAATACGCCGTTCTTTATCCTAACCTCGCAAATGTCGTCAGATGGTTTTTGAACAATCGCTGGATTGCTTAACTTACAGTTATAAGATTCGTCCAATTGATAGCCAGGTTTGCAAGTACCAAAACCAGTGATAAAAGGAACGCACATTTCTTCAGTACCAAAATCGCCGGTTTCATCAAAACAAACCTTGTACGGCTCATCCTCACTTTGATGAAAATTAGAACATGTATTGTAGGGATAACAATACTTGCTTGATAGTTTTGCATTTTGTTCAAATTTAGCAATAAGAGCCGGGACAGTGTCACCAGTTAAAACACAGTTGTAATTCTGAATTGTTCCTCCATTGCAAATATCATCATGATTACGGCCAGAAGTATCAGTAGTTGGGAAACGAGAAGAACCAGTTACAGGAGTTAATTTATTTTCATCCTGAGGAGGTGAAGGCTCCAAATTAGGATTATCAGCACTTGCAACCGGAGCAGACCAATTTTGCGGAGTAACCAAAGGAGTGTTGGGATCAAGGACAACAGACAAACCCTTGGAAGCGTTAGAACCAGAGGAAGTTTTAGGGGGATTCACATCGTTCCAGTATAGCCCGATAACAGCAGCATGAACGCCAACAGCCAATACACCACCGACAACAATTGGAGCGGCCCCAAGCATGGAAGCAGCAGAAACAGCAATAGCAGTGCCAGCAGAAAGATAAGCCGCGATATCCCATTGCAAAGCACCAAAGGAAGCAGAGCCAAAGAAAGAGAATAAAAACAATAAAACAATTTTGTACTTATTCATTTGATAAGCCCTTAATGACAGCCCAAGCAGAAAGCAAACCCCAAAAAAAACACATGAAGTTTAAAAATTCTTGCGGTGTTAGATAAGTTGGCATAGGTCGTTAGGGGTGTGCTGCACCCTACCCTGTTAATAATTACAGACCACGAACAGCAGCAATAACCATTTTTGCGGCTTTCCATGCCACATAAACACCGACCATAGTGCCAGCAACCGCCAAAATGGCAGTAATAACCGTACTCATATCAACAGAAGTCGTTAAGGCACTAACATCGACACCAGCAGCATGAGCAATGGCAGAAATAAAAGAAAATACAAGAGCAAACAAAACATGAAACATTTTCATAATAAAAACTCCTTAAAAAAAACCAGTTACCGACTGGCCGGACTAGGCAAGATTACCCAATTCTAAAAACGTCTTACAGCATCAATGAGCGTTCCAGCCATTGATGCAACAACATAAAGAGATAGCACGGAGCCAAATGCAGCACCCCAAAATTGAGCAGCAAGAACATAGTCATAAGCAGAAGAATTGCCGGAAGATGAGGAGCTCTTAAGGCTTTGAATGTCGGCTTTTAAAATTGAAATATCGTTCTTATTTGTGGTGTTATCTGTTTTTAAAACAGAAATATCAGAAACAGCGTTATTAATAGACGCTGTATGGCTTGAAATTAAATTCAAATTAGAAAGGTATGTACTCCATTCTGAATTATTAAAAGCAATGAAACCTAAGCAGTCATAACCAGCAGAAGAAGATGAGGAGTAACTAAAATTGAAATTACTGGTAAAAACATTTATTTGCCTTGTAGTGGTTCCACCAGAGGAAGCAGCACCATATTGCCATGATGGCTTATCAGCACAAACACCAGCTAAAGTGTCTATTGATAAACTGAAAAGTAAAACAATTAAAAGTAAGTGTTTTTTCATAAAATTAGCTTTAGAAAGCAGCCCTAAGAATGAAAATATCTTGGCCGCGATTCCAAGGAATCATCTGCGTTGGGTGTAAGCCAGTAACAAAATGAGCGAGGTCTGAAACCTCAATGATGGCGTCAGTAAAGTCCTTACCGTTCATGCAACATGCAAAAACAAATTGCTTTTGAACTACAGGCTGGGGAATGTCACGGGCCTTTAAATAGCGATGCTGACCAAGGTCGGCAGTCTTATCAAAATCTTTATCTATATATTTAGTCATATACCGAACAAGGCTTAAGGTTTGAAAGGTTTCAGAAACATTGCCCCATTTTTTCTTGCGATATTGAACGTCAATTTGTCCAAGTGATTCTTGACCAGAGTCGGTAATAGAGCCGCCGAGGGCGACATACCAGCAGGCCCTTAAAAACTTAATATCTTGACGACCAGTGACAGCAACATGCATGTGATATGCGCCACGGTCTTGAATTTCAGGAACGGCCACATACGGATAATTTTTACGAGGAACAGTTACGAGTCTTGAGCCGATCAATTGCTTATTGCGGACAAGCCGGATAAATCTAGTAAACAACTCGAAAAATTCAGCCCTATCGGTAATATTTTCGCGAGTGGTAAGAGTTAACATATGGTCCGCAGAAATTTGCCTGACAGCGTAATGCACTGCTTTTTTTGCGCGTCTTACAGCACGTTGCAGATTTTCTAAGCGTTTTTCTTCTTGCTCTTCAATGCTTAATGTTTTGGGATAAACAACACCGCCGCCGAAAAATTCAGGCGTTGATTTTGGTATGCTATGTTTAATTTTCTGCATAATAAAATCCGCTGTGTTATTTGCGAAAGTAACTATTTTTAAACGCCATTCATAAGGCAAATCAACGCCTGAATAATTGACATCTATATCTAAATCATCTAAAGTTAATTCCATGTTTTAGCCTTCTTGAACAAGGTTAAAAAGCAAAAAACCCCGACAGTTACCAGCTCTCGGGGTTTTTGTTTGTCATCAAACTGTAGCAGCCTTACCCGCTGGAGTAGGAGCCGACAAACCAACGATTGCAACTTCCAAACGACCATTGTTACCAGCACGAACACGGGTATGAGCCTCATAAATGCCAGCCTGGTTAATAGCCTCCAACTCTTCTTTTTTTCCGTATACCGGAATATTTCCAGCAACTTGCCCAACGGGATCAAATACTTGATAAATACGGCGATACCATTTTTGCTGATCTTGGCGTGTACCCTCTTCAATTTCACCTGCAGATAAAACTTGAATGCGCATGATAAATACTCCTAAAAATTTTAAAAAAAGCCCCTACTGTGATGACAGCACGCGCGAGGCTGTAACGCGGCTGGACAATGCGAAGTCGGTTCCAAAAATTGTATTTAACTCATTGATTAAAGCTGTTGCGTAATCGAATGGAGTAGCAAAAAGACCGACGTTGTATCTAATAGAACAATCAAGCAAATCAGGAGCGGTTAACCCTGGCATTTGCTTAATTAAATTGTTTGATGTGTCGAAAGCCTTTACTTCAAACAAGCTAGGCTTTTCGTAAATTTGAGAATTAGATAATTGACGCTTATTGAAATTTTGAGCAAACGTAATATCGTGGATTACGTTTTTAGGGATAAGGTCAAATGAACGATGAGCAAGGTTTACTGAATGACCAGAAAGAGAAAGTAAAGATTTTCTCTCAGAAACGTGAAGAGCATTCCATGCCATTGCATTCATAAAAACCTCCAATGGTGCCGCATTGTGGTCCCCTGCCCTTTCGGTTCTAAAAATGATACTGGTCATCTAAAGAAGGTCAGCACACCGCAGGGGTTTGGTTGCTGAAAATTAGCTAATTTTTGTTAACTAATTTAAAGCAGATACTAGCTAATTTTTTTTAGCTTGTAAACAACTTTTTTTAGCTAAATAATGTTAGCTATAAATTATTTGTCAAAAGGGCAACAAAATGAATAAGCCTGAAAAGAATGAACAACAGAACCCAGTCACAGACGAACTGAAGCAAAGAATTTACAGACAAAGAAGAGATGAACAAATCAGAATGCTTAAAGAAGCACTCGAGCAGAAAGGAAATAAAAAGTTATGTGTGAATTACTAGAAGCAGCAAGAAAAGCGCAAGGCGATATTAGCTATTATGAGGTTGCTAAAAGATTAGGTATTAGCACACCGCTTTTAAATCGCTGGAAAAACAATAAAAGCCAACCTAACGGCCTTAATACCTTAAGACTCGCAGAAATGGCCGGACTGTCAGCAACAGAGGCTATTAAACTTATTGAAGGCGGTTTTATCAACGTGTCACTTTTGATTGTGACCGCCCTATCCTCCCTTTCCTTTACACAAGCCATACAAATGTTAAAACATTGTATATTATGTTAAATTAAAAAAATTCAATAAGTTATCATTCTCCGCCAGAATATTACTTAAAGAGAGTGTTTACTGGTGCTTTACTAAATGAAAACTTAAGACATTTTAAATGATTGCAAATAAATCAATATTTACATTACCTTACAAAGTGCTAGTATTAGCTTTCAAACAAGAAAAAGGGAAGAAAATGAGGGAAGAAAAACAAATTGCAAAAGTACAAACGCAACTCACCCTGCTCTGGTGCTTAAAAATTGGGGAATTTCTAGGGACCATAGATCAGCAGAAACTTATCCATCAGTTAAACTTGAAGCCTATTGTCCTCAGAAGATGGTTATTGGGTAAGATGGTGGTCCCTAGCACTATCATGTATCAAGTAAAACAACTGGCCTATGCACCACCACGTACACGCAAGTGTAGAAAATTACGCATGACTGCGTGCGGTGAACAAAATTTAGCTTCGTTAAAGGTAAGGTGTGAATGGAAGATTCGTTTTTTTGATGAGATGAATAAGCGAGCAAAGTACAAGTTTTGTAAGAAATTAAAGCGGATCATTTAATTCACCGCGTAAATCCAATGAATGGCAATTGAAAAATTTACCTGCTTTTTACACCATTTATTCAGCCTTCAATCCTTTTTAAGCTGCGTTAGCATCAATATCCTATTGTTGGAGATGCTACATGCAGCTTTTGCCTACACAGGAAATGGTGAAAAAAATATCTGACTCCTGGTCGTTTGTAAGCGGTTCCGCTTTCAACTTCAAGGAAAGTCAGCGCTATACATTTCACAATCATGACAACCTCATGGCGGTTGTTCTCCCACTTTATATCGACCAATTACCGCAACATGAGTCGATTGCGATTGGCTTGATATTAGATGATGCTGAGGCACACAAAATCGCATCTCATATGTTTGGCTTATCTTCTGACGAATTATCCGATGAGGATGTCAAAGATGCCAAAAAGGAGACATGCAATATCATGGGAGGAGGCTTGATTGTAGATGAGCACAGTGAATTGGGCCTCCCCAAAGAGATTCCTTTAGAAGAGTTTTTTGAACTCCAAAAAACGGCGACATTCAGCCGTTTATTTGTAAGCGATAAACCAAACGAAGACCTGGTGAATCTGGTGATCTTCGATGTAAATAATCATAAGTTTTCAGGGGTATTTTCATTATGAGCACAATGACGGGTGAAGCAGCCAAATTCTTGATTGTGGATGACAGTCGCGCAATACAAAGCATTATCAAACGTGCGATTGAAGGGTGTAATTATCCAAAGCTAGAAATTCAAACTGCGACAGATGCTGAAGCTGCGATGAATATTCTTGAGGGCTATCGCCCTGACTTGATTATTACTGACTGGCACATGCATAAAATCAGTGGCCTTGAATTTTGTCAGCATGTCTGCCAAACATACGGGAAAAAAATCCCAATTGGCTTTGTGACCACGGAATCTGCCGCCGAAAAAATCGATCAGGCTTATCAAAGTGGTGCAAGATTTGTAATTAACAAACCCTTCCAGGATATTGATTTAAGATCAAAAATATTGGAAATCATTCCAGTGGGCGGAATCACTGAGCAGCCTGCGGCTATCCCAGAGAATCTCGCGACTAGCCATCAAATGCTCTCAAGCATGCTGAAGGGTCAGGCTTTTACGCTAGAGCCCTGCCCTCCACTGGGCTTAACGGATTTGACTGAAAACAATTTCATTGGATTGTTTGGCGAAAACGGGAAAACACCCCCCGTCAATGCGCTTGCTATCATGGAAATGAACGCTGTAGGCCTGTTGTGGGCGTTGAATAATGAAAAACCCGAAATGCTTAAAACCATACTCGCCAGTGGTGGCGCCAGTAACGACCAACTAGATGAAGCGAGAAGGTTCATGGATGAGTTTGGTGCGGGTATGTCAATTGGACATAAAAATGGTCCATTGAAGCTGGCTAGATCAAGTATAGTCAGTCGACAATTTCCCCGCCTTGAGATGTCGTTGAAGAGCAATGCTGGCCGTATGGATTATCGAATCCATGTACCAGAAATCGGAACAGGATTTATTACTTATATCAAACTCCTGTAAGGAGAATAGGATGCCATTTTCTTGGGGTGAATTACTGAGCGGTGCCGGGATTATCGTTAGCTTGGGTGCCGCCTTTTTATTAGTCAAGTTGCTCATCAGCAATACATTACAGCAGGAAAAGTTTTTTAACGCACTGGGTAAGTGCTATACAGAGCTCGAGTCATCCAGCGATCGACTAGACACACTCTGTACTATTCTGGATAGAAGATTTTCCAACTATGAGGAAAACCATAAACAATCAGATCCATTGTTAATCAATAGCATACAGCGCTTTGATAAAGTAGCACAGGAGATCAGGGATCGCCTGGATGATTTGTTGCTATCGGAAGCCTCGGATAACATTATTGCTGAGCGATTGAGTGAGCCCGTGCTGCAAGAGCTGAATAAATTGCAAACACATCTAGAGCAAATGGCTGGTCAACTCCGGCGCAATAACAATTTGTCTGCTGACGAAAATGTCGAAATGGCGGCCATGAGAAAGCGGATTGAAAGCTATCAATCCATGATGATGAAAGCAAGATCAGAAGCCAAAGAGGCTGAAAACACCATTGCGGAATTGCGTCATGAAATACAGCAACTACAGGTCATGAACAATCGCCCGATACAATCAGCCAATGATGCATTCACAAAAGAGCTACAATTCCAACTGAATGAAATGGAACAACAAAAACGCAGACTTGAGGAACAGCTTGCGGCATTAACCACAGAGAAACAGCGCAATGAAATCGAGAAACAATTCATTGAAGACCGTTTTATGGAGTTATCGTAACCCATACGTAAAACAAAAAGCCACCCGAAGGTGGCTTTTTGTTTTACGCTCATTGTTCAATCAAATCAATGCATTGAACATTTCAAATGGTGGAGCTGGGGGGAATTGAACCCCCGTCCGCAAGCCCTCCACAGACAGTTCTACATACTTAGCTGTGTTGTTTATATTTAACCAGGCACCCACCAACGAGCAAGCAGATGACAAGCGAGTTGCCTTGGATTTAATGCCTTACCAAGCAACCCGGTAAAGCACGATCCTCTCTAAATGACGCTGCTGCCGGTTACCCGGCCCGACCGAGAGGCTCTTCGGTGCAGCGTTCAGCCGGGATTAAGCGGCTAAAGCGTAAGTTTCGTCGTTTGCGACTATACTTTTTCAGATGGATTTACGAGGGAACCTGAATCCTCGGTATGCCCTGCACTGCTTTGCAACCCACGTCGAAACCGGGTCAGCCCCAATACAGACTTTGGATTATACGCCTTAAACGGTGGTGAGCCAAACTTAAAGGCGCATTGCTTCGACATGGTACAATTTACAAATGTTCAAGAAAATTGTGATTTTTGGGGTTGGTTTAATAGGGGGCTCCATTGCGCTGGCCCTTAAAAAACACCCGGAGGCTCCTCACATTGTTGGTGTGGGCCGCGCTCAACAAAGCTTGCAGGAAGCACTGGATTTGGGTTTGATTGACAGTGCGGAAACGGATATTGCTTCTGCACTGCACGCGGCGGATCTGGTTATCATTGCCACTCCAGTGGCACAGACGCCGGCGATTTTAAAGGCCATCCGCCCCTATTTGGGCGAGTCGACCATTATCACAGATGCCGGCAGCACCAAGTCGGACGTGATGGCGTACGCGAGGGCCGAACTTGGGGACCAGGTTAATCAATTTGTGGGCGGTCATCCGATTGCTGGGGCGGAAAAAAGTGGCCCTGCTGCTGCCATGGCTGATTTGTATCTCGGTAAGAATGTCATTCTGACGCCTGATGCGCAGACCTCTAACTCAGCGCTCGATCAAGTCAGCAGGCTTTGGCAGCAATGTGGTGCAGTGGTTTCGCACATGAGTGCGCAAGAACATGACAGCGTATTTGCAGCCGTCAGCCATTTGCCGCACCTGCTTGCCTTCGCACTGGTGGAGGATCTGGCCAAGCGTAGCAATGCGGAATTGTTGTTCAAATTTGCCGCCAGCGGTTTCCGCGACTTTACGCGCATTGCAGGCAGTCATCCTGAGATGTGGCGTGATATTGCACTGGCTAACAAAACCGCCTTATTAAGTGAACTTAGGCTCTATCAACAAGCGCTCAGCGACATGACGGCACTCTTGGAGGCTGATGACAGTCGTGCTTTGCACGATTTGTTTGAACATGCCAGCCGTGCACGTAATGACTGGGCCAAGTCAAAAATTCAATAATTACCAATCGCTATGGAACAACTGCATTTACCCGCTGCCCACAAAGCCCAAGGCGCAATCACCCTGCCTGGCTCAAAAAGTATCTCAAACCGTACGCTATTGCTCGCAGCACTTGCTGACGGCGTCACTGTCATTCGCGACTTGCTCGCCTCAGACGATACCGCCAGAATGCTGGAGGCCTTATCAGCGTTAGGCGTCAAGCTGGAAAATATCTCTGAAAATGCCTGGCAAGTCACGGGCTGTGGCGGCAACTTTCCCAATAAGCAAGCGGATTTGTTTCTGGGCAATGCGGGGACGGCCTTTAGGCCCTTGACTGCCGCACTGGCATTCTCAGGCGGTGACTACCATCTGCATGGGATTGCGCGCATGCATGAGCGCCCGATTGGCGATTTGGTGGATGCCTTGCAACAGGTGGGCGCGCAAGTCAGCTACCTGGGGAATGCGGGCTACCCTCCCCTGCAAATTTCGCCAGCGCAGCTGGATGTCAGTCAAGCGATCAAAATACGAGGTGATGTGTCAAGCCAGTTTTTGACAGCCTTGTTGATGGCCTTGCCGCTAACAGGCCAGGCGGCCAGTATTGAAGTGGTAGGCGAACTGATCTCCAAGCCTTATATCGAAATCACGCTCAACCTGATGCAACGCTTTGGCGTGACCGTGCAACGGGATGGCTGGCAGCATTTTTACATTGCTGCAGATGCGCGTTATCACGCGCCAGGAGAAATATATGTAGAAGGTGACGCGTCAAGCGCCTCTTATTTTATTGGTGCGGGTGTTGTTGCGGGTGACGTCACCGTCAACGGCGTCGGCGCGCAAAGCATCCAAGGCGACATCCGCTTTGCTGAGGCGGCCAATCTCATGGGCGGACGGATCAGCTATGGCGACAACCACGTGCGTGCTGAAAACACAGGCACATTGAAGGCGATCGACCTTGATTGTAATCACATCCCCGATGCGGCCATGACTTTAGCCGTGATGGCCATGTTTGTGCGTGGCAATTCGGATCAAGACCGTACAACGACCCTACGCAATATCGCCAGCTGGCGCGTAAAAGAGACCGACCGCATTGCAGCCATGGCAACAGAACTGCGCAAAGTCGGGGCCACAGTGGTCGAAGGCCCGGACTATATTCAGGTCACCGCCCCCTTGCAACTGACCCCTAACGCAGTAATTGATACCTATGATGACCACCGCATGGCCATGTGCTTTTCATTGCTCAGCCTGGCCGGCGTGCCCATTACCATTAATGACCCAAAATGTGTGGGTAAAACCTTTCCAGAGTACTTTAAGGTATTCGCCAGCATTGTTCGCTAGCCATTCTCACGCCGCATACGCCCACTCATGCTCGTCAGGCTCTGCGGCAGGCGCCACGTCGTGAGAATGCTGATGCTGTTGCCAGGCACGCTCGTGAAAATAAAACACCACGGTGTTGCAGGCCGGTTCAACCAGCGCCATCAGCCCACCCACCAGCAGGCTGCCTGTGAAAAGATAGGCAATGGTGAACGCGACGCTAAAATGCAGCATGGCAAAAGACATGGTTTTAATCATGGTGTGCTCCTTATTAACGATGCAGCCATAATATAAAAGCCAAAAGTCAAAATCCAATTCATTGTTTTTAACCGATTGATAAGTAAAATTTATTATGAATAACCCTCTCCCTCCAGTCATTGCCATTGACGGCCCTTCTGCTTCTGGCAAGGGCAGCGTCGCTGAACGCGTGGCTACCCATTTTGGATTTCATTACCTGGACTCGGGTGCGATTTATCGTCTATTGGCTTATGCAGCTGCTCAACAAGCCGTGGCCTGGTCAAATGCTGATGCACTGGCTGATATCGCGACACAGATGCAGATCAAGTTTGAGCATGGCCAAGCTTATTTAAACGGCGAACAAGTCAGCCACCATATTCGTACAGAACAGATGGGCAAAGGGGCCTCTGAAGTCGCTGTCCACCCTGCCGTACGTACCGCGCTGTTGCAAACGCAACGCAATTTCAGGCAAGCCCCTGGGCTGGTTGGTGATGGCCGCGATATTGGCTCTGTCATTTTCCCGGATGCCGGATTGAAAATATTTTTGACAGCCGCGGTCGAAACGCGCGCAAAAAGACGCTACGATCAGTTAATTCAACGCGGCGATCACGCAGATTACGCTTTGATTCTAGCTGATTTGCAGCAGCGCGATTTACGCGATAGCCAGCGCGCAGTCGCGCCACTCAAGCAATTGCCAGATGCGGTTTTGCTGGACACCACCGACATCAATATTGAGCAAGCGGTGAATATCATTATCGAAGCATTTAAAAAAGCGGCGCAAACTAAATAAAAACACACATAAGTCATTGAACCCAATAATTTTTTTGTGTATAGTCTTGGATTCGGGTTGCTCAAGTCACGCTTGGGCAATATTTTTTAAACCTTTTCCATTGTTGGCGCTTTTGCCTTGCAATGGCTCGCTGCAAGATGCCTGTCTTCATGCGAGTAAAAATTGGACAATTTTTTAATGGCTTCTATTTCTAATACATCCTCTTCCATGGAATCATTTGCAGCCCTCTTCGAAGAAAGCCTGGCCCGCCAGGAAATGCGCGCTGGTGAAGTAATCACCGCCGAAGTAGTTTCTGTAGACAATGATTTCGTTATCGTGAACGCCGGCTTGAAATCCGAGAGCGTAATTAACGCCAGTGAATTCAAAAACGCACAAGGCGAACTGGAAGTTGCCGTTGGCGACTTCGTTAAAGTAGCGATCGAAAAACTGGAAGATGGTTTTGGTTCTACACAACTTTCTCGCGAAAAAGCGAAGAAAATGCAAGCATGGCTGGATCTGGAAGAAGCCATGAACGAAGGCCGTGTAGTTAAAGGTTTTGTCAGCAGCCGTGTTAAAGGCGGTCTGCGCGTTTCTGTCAGCGGCATCATGGCTTTCTTGCCAGGCTCACTGGTAGACATTCGTCCAGTTAAAGACACCACTCCTTACGAAAACAAAGAGTGGGACTTCAAAGTCATTAAGCTGGATCGCAAGCGTAACAATATCGTGGTTTCCCGCCGTGCTGTGATGGAAGACACCTTGGGTGCTGACCGTGAAGCATTGTTGGGCAGCTTGACTGAAGGTGCTGTGATCAAGGGTATCGTTAAAAACATCACTGACTACGGCGCGTTCGTGGATCTGGGTGGTATCGATGGCCTGTTGCACATCACTGATTTGGCATGGCGCCGTGTGAAGCACCCATCTGAAGTGCTGACCGTTGGTGAAGAAGTTGAAGCCAAGATCCTGAAATTCGATCAAGAGAAAAACCGTGTTTCTCTGGGGATCAAACAATTGGGCGACGACCCATGGGTGGCATTGAGCCGCCGTTACCCAGTCGGTACACGCCTGTTCGGTAAAGTGTCTAACCTGACTGACTACGGTGCGTTCGTTGAAGTAGAACCAGGCATTGAAGGTTTGGTACACGTGTCTGAAATGGACTGGACCAACAAGAACATCCACCCGGGCAAAATCGCTCAACTGGGCGACGAAGTTGAAGTGATGATTCTGGAAATCGACGAAGACCGTCGTCGTCTGTCACTGGGCATGAAACAGTGCAAACCAAACCCATGGGATGATTTCGCTGCAACCCACGCTAAAGGCGACAAAGTTTCAGGCCAGATCAAGTCTATCACTGACTTTGGTGTGTTCATTGGCTTGCCAGGCGGTATTGATGGCTTGGTACACTTGTCTGACCTGTCCTGGACTCAGTCTGGCGAAGAAGCGATCCGCAACTTCAAGAAAGGTGATGAGCTGCAAGCTGTTATCTTGGGCATTGATGTTGAGAAAGAGCGTATCTCTCTGGGCGTTAAACAGTTGACTGAAGATCCAAGCGGCAACAGCGCACCAATTGGCGAAGACAAAGGTGGTAAACCAAAAGCCAAAAAAGCAAAAGCGGATGATGTCATGATTGATGAAGCTTCTGCCGGGACAACTAACCTGGGTGCTTTGCTGAAAGCCAAACTGGATAGCAAAAAATAAGAAGGCTTTAGATCATGACAAGATCTGAACTAATAGACCTGCTTGCCCAGCGCTTTCCGCAACTTGTGCTGAAAGACGCAGAGTTATCCGTCAAGACCATCCTTGATGCAATGACGGAAAACCTGGCAACAGGAGAGCGTATCGAAATACGCGGTTTTGGCAGCTTTAGCTTGAACTACCGCCCGCCTCGTTTGGGACGTAACCCGAAAACTGGTACCAAAGTACAGGTGCCAGCGAAATACGTGCCGCACTTTAAGGCTGGTAAAGAGTTGCGTGACCGCGTAGACGCGATCGAATCTTAATTTTTGTGATTCAGCAGTAAAAAACGGTATCTTCGGATACCGTTTTTTTTGGCCGCTCAGACCGCTATTGATGGCGCATTGAGGAGCGCTTGGGTAAAATGTCATGTGATCAAACAAGAGAGCTTTTATGCTGGTTGAATTCGAGTATTGGTGGTTATTGATTCTGCCTCTGTTTTTTACATTGGGCTGGATTGCAGCCCGCGTGGACATCAAGCAACTGATTGCTGAATCCACCTCATTGCCAGCCACCTATTTTAAAGGTCTGAATCTGCTCATTGCTGACCAGTACCACAAAGCGGTAGATGCATTCAGTGAAGCGCTTTATATGAATAAAGACTCCCTGGAACTGCACTTTGTGCTGGGGAGCCTGTTTCGCCGCACAGGTGAGACAGACCGCGCGATTCACTTGCACTTAAATTTGCTCGAAAACTACGAACTCACCGAGCAGCAATCGACATCAATCAAAGTGGAATTGGCGCAGGATTACTTCAAGGCAGGCCTGTATGATCGTGCCGAAGAAATTTTTCAAACACTGCGCCATACTCGCTATGAACAAGCCGCTCTGCGTCACCTGCTTGAGATTTATGTCAAGGAACGCGAATGGTCACTTGCCATTGGCATTGCCACCGAATTAGAGCGTTCGTCAGGCGTGTCTTACCGCAAAGAGGTCGCTCAGTATTATTGTGAATTGGCCGCCAATGCAATGATCAAACAGGATTGGTCCTCTGCAAAATTCCAACTCGAACAAGCGCTGGACGCTAATAAGAACTGTGTGCGCGCTAATGTCTTACTGGGCGATATTGCGGCACATCAAGGTCACCATTCCGATGCAATTGCGCTCTGGAAACGCATAGAAATGCAGCATCCAGAACATCTGGGCCTGGTCGCGCAAAAAATGCTTAAAAGCTATGCCGCGCTGTATGGTGAAGAGGAAAGCGAAGGCGACCTCAAACTGTCCAGAGGCTTAAAAGAAGGCCTGAGCCAACTCCATTACTATCTGGAGCTGTATCAACTCAGTAGCATTATGTCGGTGTTGTATGAGGCCACCCTGCAGGCTGAAGGTGCGGATAAAGCGGCAAAACTCGCCCGCAATGAGTTGATCCGCAAACCCAGCCTCAAATCGCTGGATCAATTGCTCCAAGCGCGTGCCATGCTCCAGGATGAACAGCATGATTTGCAGTTGATGCAGCAAACTGTTCGCAATGCCATAGGTGACCGTGCCGCCTACTATTGCGACCAATGTGGTTTCCGGGCCAAACAATATCATTGGCAATGCCCAGCCTGTAATGCCTGGGAGTCGCTGCCGCCCGAACCCACTGAAGCGACCATTCGAGATATCAAGTTACTTAAACGAAAATAAACCCGTTTGGTGCCCTTCCCCAACCCGTTTCATTCCTAAGACAATTCCTTTATGACCGACAGTAAAATTGTTGTTGCCCTGGATTATGCAGATGCCAAATCGGCAATCGCGCTAGTAGATCGGCTTGACCCAAGCCTGTGTAAACTCAAGGTGGGTAAGGAACTGTTTACCGCCGCCGGGCCTCAGCTTGTCGAACAACTGGTTGCGCGGCAATACGATGTGTTCCTCGATCTCAAATTTCACGATATCCCGAATACTGTGGCAAAAGCCTGTCAGGCCGCCGCAAATTTAGGCGTATGGATGATCAATGTTCACGCCAGTGGTGGGCAACCCATGATGCAGGCCGCACGTGAAGGCCTGGATAAAGCATTTGGTGATCAAGCGCCGCTGCTAATCGCTGTCACGGTATTAACCAGTATGGACACGCCAACGTTGCATAGCTTGGGGATTCAGCGCACCCTGCCTGAACAGGTACTCGCATTGGCCACACTGACACAACAATCTGGCTTAGATGGTGTAGTTTGTTCAGCACAAGAGGCCAGCATGCTAAGAAAAGCATTGGGGCCTGACTTTTGTCTGGTCACCCCGGGTATTCGCCCAAAGGACTCGGCAAAGGACGATCAAACCAGAATTGTGACGCCTGCAGATGCCATCGCATTAGGCGCCAGCTACTTGGTGATAGGCAGGCCAATTACACAAGCAGATGACCCGATTGTTGCATTAAATACAATTATTAAAAATATTTAACATTTTTAAATTAATTTAAGGGCGTTAACCGTCCGAACCTGGACTGGCTCAGTAGAATTAAAAACAGGCGCAATGCCTGTTTTTTTATACTTAACGATTCTGGAGGTCATATGATGAAAACGCTTATGGGTTACCTGATGTATTTCCTTTTATTGCCAGCCGCTTATGCGGTGGTTGATATCAATACGGCCAGCCAGGCTGAACTTGAAAGCCTGAATGGTATCGGTCCGGCCAAGGCGCAAGCTATCATTGAATATCGAAAAAAGAGTGGTGGCTTTAAGTCAGTGGAAGAGCTGGATCAAGTGCCAGGCATAGGCCAGGCAACCTTGGCAAACCTGAAGAAAGATGTAAGCGTCGGCGCCAAGAAAGCAACTGCGGCTGAGATTAAATCCGAAAAAGTAGCAGAGAAAAAGAAATAACGGTCTACATTAAACAAAAAGCACCCTATTGGGTGCTTTTTTTATTTGGCGGAGAGAGAGGGATTCGAACCCTCGATAGAGTTGCCCCTATGCCACCTTTCCAGGGTGGTGACTTAAACCGCTCATCCATCTCTCCGAAAGAAGGCGGGATTATACCCATAAAAGTTAAAGACGCCAAATCATTTTATGGTGCAACCACTGGCGACTTTCACACTGCATATGGCCTGTTTTAGGGCTAGCAAGATGTCAGGTCTGCTATCTTATAAAACAGTATAAAGTTGGCTAAAAAGCTTGCTTTTGTTATTTTTAAGGTTTAATGTTTAGAACACAAACACACGGCTAAGCCTTATAAAATAAGGTGTTAACGTATGTTTATCGCGATATCTAGTTGCGATTTGATGTAGGCGGTTTGGAGAGCAGTTCTGCTACGATATTAATAGAAAAAACACAGGAGTTACTATGAGTTTGGATCTTCTCAAGGCGATGGGCGTTAAAGTGCCCTATAAAGCCAAGTATGATAACTTTATCGGTGGAAAATGGGTTGCACCGGTCAAAGGTGAATATTTTGATGTCATCTCGCCTATTACTGGCAAGCCCTACACTCAAGCTGCACGTTCTAGCGCCGAGGATGTTGAATTGGCATTGGATGCAGCGCATGCAGCAGCCGATAAATGGGGCAAGACTTCTGTCGTTGATCGCTCCAACTTGTTGCTGAAAATTGCTGATCGCATCGAGCAAAACCTTGAGTTGATCGCGACTGCGGAAACCGTCGATAACGGTAAGCCTATCCGCGAAACCATGAATGCCGATATTCCATTGGCAGCAGACCATTTCCGCTATTTTGCCGGGGCGTTGCGTGCGCAAGAAGGCAGCATTAGTGAACTGGACGAACATACCGTTGCCTACCACTTTCACGAGCCACTAGGCGTGGTCGGCCAGATTATTCCGTGGAACTTCCCTATTCTGATGGCCGCCTGGAAACTGGCGCCAGCTGTGGCCGCGGGTAACGTGGTGGTAATGAAGCCTGCAGAGTTCACGCCGATTAGCCTGCTGATCCTGATGGAAGTGATTGCTGATTTGATTCCGCCTGGCGTCATCAACATCGTCAACGGCTTTGGCCGTGAGGTAGGTGCTCCACTCTCTACCAGCAAGCGTATCGCGAAAATCGCCTTTACTGGTTCGACAGCCACCGGCCGTTATATTGCCCAGGCTGCAGCCAGCAACCTGATTCCAGCAACCCTCGAACTGGGTGGCAAATCGCCTAACATCTTCTTTGAAGATATCATGTCTGCCGATGATGATTTCCTGGATAAAGCCGTAGAAGGCTTGGTGCTGTTTGCATTTAACCAGGGTGAAGTCTGTACCTGCCCTTCCCGTGCGTTAATCCAGGAATCCATTTACGACAAGTTTATGGAGCGTGTATTGCCACGTGTTGCCGCCATCAAGCAAGGTAACCCACTTGACCCCAACACCATGATTGGTGCCCAGGCATCCCAAGACCAAGTGAACAAGATCCTCTCCTACATGGATATTGGTCGTCAGGAAGGTGCGCAGTTATTGTGCGGAGGTGAGCGTAATGTACTGAGCGGTGATCTGGCTGAAGGCTATTACATCAAGCCGACCTTGTTCAAAGGTCATAATAAAATGCGCATCTTCCAGGAAGAAATTTTTGGACCTGTGCTGGCAGTGACCACCTTTAAAGATGAAGCTGAAGCACTAAGCATTGCCAACGACACCATTTTCGGCCTGGGTTCAGGCGTCTGGTCGCGTGACGGCAGCCGCGCTTACCGTATGGGCCGTGGCATCAAGGCTGGCCGCGTTTGGACTAACTGCTACCACGCTTATCCTGCGCATGCCGCATTCGGTGGCTATAAAGAGTCCGGCATTGGCCGTGAAACGCATAAAATGATGCTGGACCACTACCAGCAAACCAAAAACCTGCTGGTCAGCTACAGCCCGAAAAAACTGGGATTCTTCTAAATCTTGGCGGGAATGCTAAAACAGACATTTGTTTGATCTAAAGGAGCGAATTTTTCGCTCCTTTTTTTATCTATCTATCACACTATAAACAGGGGAAGAGCATGACTGAACGTGTTTCTGCAACGCCAGCGGCCATCGCGCTCATTGAGCAATTAACCGCCCAGCATGGCCCGATTGTATTTTTTCAATCAGGCGGATGTTGTGAAGGCAGTGGCCCGATGTGCCTACCAGCCGCCGAATACATCGCCAGTCCGATGGATGTCAAACTGGGAACCTTGCCCGGTGGTGCTATTTTTTACATGAGTGACAGTCATTTCAGTTTTATGCACAGTACGCACACCATCCTCGATGCGATGCCGGGCTCCAGTGGCTCATTTTCACTCGATTGTGGCAGTGGCATGGCCTTTATCACGCGAGGCCGTTTATATTCGGATGAGGAACTCGCTGCGCTAAAACCCGAAGAGCGCGTCGGGCTTTAATAAGTAGAAGTCTGCCTGATCAATAAAAAAGGCATCCGAAGATGCCTTTGCCAGGATGACACTGGATAAACGCTGTGAATTAAAAGCCCAGGCTTTCGAGCAGATCATCCACCTGTTCCTGATTGGCGACCACATCCACGGTGTTATGTGGATCAATTTGTGGACCATTCATCAAGGAGTCCTCGTCTTTTTTGGCCGCAGGAGAAAAATCTACCAACACTTGCACCAATTGTCTCTCCAGGTCTTGTGCCAGTGAGGTCACTTTTTTGATCACCTGGCCGGTCAGATCCTGAAAGTCCTGCGCCATCATGATATCCATCAGTAACGATTTGGTCGTCGATGTGTGTTGACTGACCAGTGACATATATTCCAGTGTTTCATGGACAACAGCATCGTATTCCGATTTGAGCGAAGCACGCTGCATGACCTCTTCCCAGCGTTGCTTCAACACCGCAGCTCGATCAGATAACTCTGACTGTAAAGGCGTGGCCAGATCAGTGGCGTTCAGCACACGCTCAGCCGCCTGTTCAGTCATTTTTGCCACATAACTTAAACGGTCTCTGGCATCAGGAATTTCCTGCGCAACTTGTTCCAGCACCTTGTCATAGCCCAGCGCACTCAGATTATCGTGCAAGGAGCGGGTCATGTGTCCAATCCGGCTGATCATTTCCTCTTGCTGATTGGGACTCATCGTGGAAATCAGGTTAGAGGCAAGATCCATCGCCGCATGATCCTGATTCGGATTGATCGCTTCGGTCATGGTTACACCTCGCCTTTTTCCAATTTTTCAAAGATTTTGGATAACTTCTCTTCAAGTGTGGCTGCAGTGAAAGGCTTCACCACATAGCCACTCGCTTTGGCCTGGGCCGCAGCAATAATGTTTTCTTTTTTTGCCTCGGCAGTGACCATCAATACAGGCAATTTGGATAATTTGCTGTCTGCACGGATATTCTGCAACATGGTCAAACCGTCCATGTTGGGCATATTCCAGTCGGAAACCACGAATTCAAAGTCACCATTGCGCAACTTGTTGAGGGCATCTGCACCATCTTCTGCTTCTTCAACATTGTTATAACCAAGTTCTTTGAGCAGGTTGCGCACAATTCTACGCATCGTAGAAAAATCATCCACTACCAGAAATTTAGTATTTGGGTTGCCCATTTGTTACTCCGCTATCATTTAATTACTAATCCCGTAGCCTGTATTATGGAACGAACCATGGTCAATGCTAATCAGGATAAAGCTGGGATTTACCGGTTTATTCCTCACAGTACTATACGCGAATGGCGCGTTCACTGTTAGTTGCAAGATGTTGTAGCACCAGACGCGGCAAGTCTTTTAAATGCCCGACTTCGTGAACACCACCATGCGCAACGGCTTCGCGTGGCATACCATACACCACACAGCTTTCTTCGTTTTGGGCAAAATTGAAAGAGCCGGCATTCTTCATGCGCAACATGCCCGCGGCGCCATCTTTGCCCATGCCCGTTAAAATGATCCCGACGGCGTTTTTACCGGCGTTTGTAGCCGCTGAATCAAACAATACATCGACTGATGGCTTATGTCTATTCACCGGCTCGGCGTCAGATAAACGTGTGACATAGTTGGCGCCACTTCTGGCGAGCAGTAAATGCTGATCCCCTGGCGCGATATAGGCATGGCCAGGCAATACGCGCTCACCATCTTCGGCTTCCTTGACGGCAATTTTGCACAGACTGTCCAGACGACTAGCAAAGGACTTGGTGAAGCCTGCAGGCATGTGTTGGGTAATTAAAATGCCGGGGCAATCAGAAGGCATCTGCATTAAAAAGGACTTGATCGCTTCGGTGCCGCCAGTAGAGGCGCCAATAATCAGCAGTTTTTCACTACTGATGAGCGGATTGCGGATGGGACTTTGTTGTATCTGCGTATTAGACGCTTTGGCAATACTTTGCAAGGTGCTGATTTTCGCCCTGGCAGCAACACGGATCTTGTCAGTAATCTCGGCGGCATACTGCTGCATGCCCTGGGTAATGCCCATTTTGGGTTTGGTGACAAAGTCGGTGGCACCCAGCTCCAGTGCACGCAAAGTGATTTCAGAGCCTTTTTCTGTCAGCGTGGATACCATAAGCACGGGCATCGGACGCAAACGCATGAGTTTTTCTAAAAAATCCAGACCGTCCATGCGTGGCATTTCTACATCCAGCGTGAGTACATCCGGATTCAACTGCTTGATCATCTCGCGCGCGACCAGCGGATCCGGTGCGGTTCCCACCACTTCCAGATCCTTGGTGTCGTTAATGATTTCGCTCAACAAACTGCGTATCAATGCCGAGTCGTCAATCACCAGCACTTTTGTTTTCATGGCATAACCCCTTGTTTTAATTATTATTAGAACAAATCGATATCTCCACCCACATCGTTGGTTTGCAGCTTGCTGGAGTAAGCTTGCTCGCGCTTGACCAAGGTGTAGTTGTTCAATTGTTTCAGCTTTTTAACCAGTACTTTACCGGTTTTGGGAAAGAAATAAACCTTGCGGGGATAAATATCCAGCAAATCTTCGCCGGTGACTTTAATCCCTTCTTCTTTCAGATACTTTTTGACAAACGCAGCATTACGATCACCCACGTTATTGGTGGTAAAGCTGCGCAAGACGTTGCCGCCCCCAAAAATTTTAGCTTCGAGGTTTTCGCGCTTGGCGCCGTTACGCAACAGCTGGTTGATCAAGACTTCCATGGCATAAGTGCCATAGCGCATCGACTCAGAGATCGGGCTGTCCTTGTCTGCACTGCCCCCCTCGGGCAACATGAAATGGTTCATGCCACCAATGCCGGTACGGCTGTCACGGATACAGGCAGAAACACAGGACCCAAGCACGGTGACAATCAACATGTCCTTGTCTGTGTAGTAATACTCCCCTGGTGAAATTTTGGCAGCATTGCAATTAAATGTTCTGTCAAAATACAGGGTGTTAGAAATTTCTTCTTGCATGACACTCATAGCGATTTCCGATGCGTAAAGAGGCTGGAACGTGCCGCGCCACTGGTTTTTAATTTATAGACGGTTTTTCCCAACAGTTGCAAGTGGTCGGACACATACAAAAAGTTTTCTGAATGGCCTGCCAATAACAAACTGTCTTCATGCATGAGGTTGACAAATTTTTCAATGATTTTGCCTTGTGTCGGCTTGTCAAAATAGATCATGACATTGCGGCAGAAAATCACATCAAAGCCATCATGAAATGGCCATTGTGCATCCAGTAAATTCAATTGGTGAAAATGAATCAGATCACGGGCGGCTTTTTTGACACGGACCAGGCCGTCATGCTTGCCTGTGCCACGTTCAAAAAATTTGCGTACACGACCGTCATCCATTTTCTTGACCCGGTCTAGCGGGTACACGCCTGCACTCGCCGTCGCCAGCACATTGGTATCAATGTCTGTGGCAACAATTTCTACAGGCGGTTTCAAGCTATTAAACGCTTCGCAAGCGGTGATCGCAATCGAATAAGGCTCTTCGCCCGTCGATGCCGCAGAACACCAGATGCGTAGCGGTTTTCCTCGCCGGTTGGCTGACAGCTTCACCAGATGTTCGGCCAAAATCGGAAAATGATGTTCTTCCCGAAAAAACGAGGTCAAATTAGTGGTTAGCGCATTGGTAAATGCCTGCCACTCATCCGCATTGTTCTGCTGCTCGAGCGTGTCCAGATAGTGTTTGAAACTATTCATGTCCAGCGCGCGCAAACGCCTACCGATTCGGCTGTAGACCATATCGGTCTTTGCATCGGATAATGAAATGCCTGCATGGCGATAAATCAGACTTTTAATTCTGACGAAATCATCGCGCGTAAACAAAAACTCGCGATCTTCTTGCTCTTGTTTTTTTAATGCACTCACTTCGTTATCCTATGCAAATCCGCGGGCATACACTGCCAGAATTAAGCGCGTGTCGTGTTGATACGCTCTCTCATTTGTGAAATGGCCAAATCAACTTGCTGATCATCTTTAACTTGGGTTTCATAGCTGTTTTTTGCATGCTTGCTGCGCTCTTGCATTTGAGAAATTGCTAAGGCAGCAGCTTTGTCTTCAGCACGACGGTTTTGTGCTTCCGGAGTTTGTGCAGCAAATGGATGCAGCGCTTCCTTGTACTGCTTCACAACGTCAGCAGCTTTAGGCTCACGCGCAACGGCGGCTTTAATCGCCATTTTTGTTGCACGGTAGTTCCAGTCCTGGATACGGTCATCCATGTCAGCTTTGCTGTCGATGAATACACCAACACAGATAAATACATCATCTGCTTCTTCCAGCGGGATCGTACCGTCAGCGACGCAATCCATTACAGCCATCGCTACACCACGTTGTGCCGGGCCAAACATTTGTGTTGCCTGACGTCCATCTTTGATGGTCACCTTGTTAAACATTACGGTGTTTGGTTTTACCATCATGTTTGGCGCTGCAATCGCCAACAAACCGTTTACGCCTTGTTTTTGGTCGGTGAGCGTACGACAAAATGCGTCTTCTGCAGCGCTACCGCGTGGACCCATAATCAAGTCAATGTGGGCCACATTTTTCAAATCCAAACCACCTTCTGGACGCTCTTCGATGACTAAACCTTCGCCAATCAATACTCGATCAATCACTGCCATTTTTAACTCCTGATATAAAAAGTACTACTTTATTAAAGGGCGTTCGCTACCCTGCCCTAACCGTTGCTGACCTGACGATAATCATCGTCCCAGTCTGCATTTCCTGCGCGATGGCTGGACGCTTTTGCCTGTCCATCCACAATAAATACCCCTACTGCGCTAGCCAACTCATTGGCGTGATCCATCAGGGATTCTGCAGCCGCAGCGGCCTCTTCAACCAAAGCTGTGTTTTGCTGCGTCACATCATCCATGCGGATCACCGCATCGTTGACCATGGCGATGCCGGCACTTTGCTCATTCGATGCCGATGCAATTTCACCAATAATCACGCTGACCCGTTTCACGGAATCCACGATTTCATGCATCGTGTTTCCAGCTTCCTGTACCTGACGGCTACCCTCTGCTGTTTTGTTCACGGAGTCAGTAATCAATTCTTTAATTTCACGTGCGGCTACGGATGAGCGTTGCGCCAGGCTACCCACCTCGGCCGCCACCACTGCAAAACCACGACCCTGCTCACCGGCCCGGGCTGCTTCTACCGCTGCATTTAGCGCCAGAATATTGGTCTGGAAGGCAATGCCGTCGATCACGGAAATAATGTCTTCAATCTTGCGCGCACTCTCATTGATATCACTCATGGTGGCCACCACCGCACCGACGACCTCGCCACCCTTGACGGCAACTTGTGAGGCCTGTGCAGCTAAATTATTCGCCTGCTTGGCGTTTTCGGCATTCTGTTTCACGGTCGATGCGAGCTCGTCCATACTGGAGGCTGTTTTTTCCAGGTTGGCTGCTTGATCCTCAGTACGGCGACTCAAGTCGGCATTGCCCTGGGCAATTTCCTTGGCAGCAATATTGATAGATTCCGCTGCGGTTTTCACCGTCAACACTGGCTCTACAATCATGTCCAGCGTATTGTTCATGCCTTGCACAATCTTGCGATAATCGCCTGGGTGTCTGTCTGCATTGGCGCGGACGGTGACACGGCCCTCTTTGGCGGCTTCGGCAAGCATTTGGGCGTCTGCATTCAAGGCTTTCAGGTTGCTGCGCACTTGCTCTATGGTTTGATTGATTTTTGCCTTGAGGCCTGGGAACTGCTCCAGCGGTGCATCAAAATTACCATCACCAAACGCTTGTACGCAGGCCATGGCTTTTTGATTCAACTCGATATGTCCAGCCACGATATTGTTGATACTTTCAGCCAATAATGAGAACTGGCCTTTGAACATGTCTGCACGCAGGGTCATATCAATATTGCCTTTTTCGTGCTCGGCATTGACCCAGTTTACAGAGTCTACAATCCCTTTCAGGTTGCCGCGGATACGATCTACGCTCTTGTTCATGGCGGCTTTCTTGCCTGGCATGGCTTCCAGTTGCGCCGTCAGGTCACCACGGCCAATACTGTCCATGACTGCAATAAAGCGCTCGGTTTCGGTCACATAGCCATGAATCATGCGATTCACAACGTCAGCCACCACTTTAAAATCACCCTGCAATTGACCGCTATTCAAACGCGCATCCGTTTCACCTTCGGCATGGTTTTTAGCCATTGCTGTCAGATCCTGAATCAATGCCTGTACGTTAGATTTGAGGCCATCGAAGCCTTGATTGAAGGCATGCAAATGTTCTGGCAAGCGCTCAAGCTGCGTATTCAGCTCACCACGACCCAGCGCCTCAACGGCGCGGCCGGCTTTTTCCATACTGGCCACATGCATGTTTAACAGATGGTTCACGCTTGCGGCAGACTGGCTCAGCTCCCCTGCAAACGCAGTCACATCCAGCTGCGCGTTAAGGTTGCCTTTGGCATGTTCGGCTTCTATCAGCGCCAATTGCTGTTTGAAGTTTGCAAAACCGGCTTTTGACTGATTGATTGCATCTGCCACCGAGGCTGTGGCTGCGCTTGTCTGCACAGCAAAGTCACCCTGCGCTAGAGATTGTGCGGCTTGCAGTGTTTGCAAGGGCTCGCCACCTACCACGTGCTTCACTGAAGCGGTCAGACTGCATGCCATGAATATGGCCAACAGCGTTAATCCTGCATGAAGCATGAAACCCATACCTGAACCGGTATTTAAAACCAGTGGTGCCAACAGACTGCATACCAGCACGCCCAGTATCATCGTCAGTTGTAATGAAAGCTTAGTACGAGAAAGTCTTCCCGCAAGCGCACCCCATTGATCAGCGAACATGCGTTTCACTCCTTTTTTCCAGATCCAGATAATTTATTATTTGGTCTATTTATCGACCTATGTCAGCGATTATTCAGCATGCAAGCCACTTTTGAATTGCATGTAAAAAGGGGAAATTTGGTTCTTTTGCGGTAATTGCCCCCCTAAAGAAATTCTTATCGTCGCAATTACTTACCTGGAGGGGTGGTTTTGATCATGGGGATTATTCGAGCCATTTAGCCTTTACAGCAGCAAACAGGGGGATTTAAGCCCTATGAGCTGCTACAGAAGGCAATTTGGCGCTTAAAAACTTTCCCAGCTATGATCGTGCGTGCCCGTTTTGAGCAACTTGCCCGGATCACCAGCGCCACGGCTTGGGCTGACTTTATGTCTATGCATGGCAGTCAGGTTGACTGCATGTTTTTTCTCAGACGCGCGGTGCGTGTTTGCGTGCGCACTGGAAAACCCGCCAGCGGCCACGCCCTCAAGTTTAAACTGACTAATGGCATCGGCTAATTGATTGGCCTGATCGACCAGGGATTCAGCCGCAGCAGCGGCCTCTTCAACCAAGGCTGCATTTTGCTGGGTGGTTTCATCCATACTGGTCACTGCCTGGTTCACCTGGTCAATGCCCGTTGACTGCTCGGTAGATGCGGCTGAGATTTCACTGATGATATCGGCCACACGCTGGACTGAGGAAACCACTTCTTCCATGGTGTTACCGGCATTCTCAACCAGCTTGGTGCCTTCGGTGGTCTTGTTCACAGAGTCGGTGATCAATTCCTTGATCTCTTTTGCCGCACTGGCTGAGCGTTGCGCCAGATTACGTACTTCACCCGCGACCACCGCAAAGCCTCTGCCCTGCTCACCGGCACGCGCCGCTTCTACCGCTGCGTTCAAGGCCAGAATGTTGGTCTGGAAGGCAATGCCGTCGATCACCGAAATAATGTCTTCGATCTTCTTGGCACTTTCGTTGATCGCACTCATGGTGGCAACCACTTCGTTAACAACCTGGCCACCTTTGACGGCAACGCCTGAGGCGGTCAGCGCCAGCTGGTTGGCCTGTTTGGCGTTATCAGCGTTCTGTTTCACGGTCGAAGCCAGTTGTTCCATGCTGGCGGCAGTTTCTTCCAGGCTGGAGGCTTGCTGCTCGGTACGCGCAGACAGGTCTGAGTTACCGCTGGAGATTTCATTGGCGGCAGTCGTGATGGTTTCCACTGCTTCGGTCACTGCAATGATCGGCTCTACGATCATGTCCAGCGTGTTGTTCACGCCTGCAATGATCTTGCGGAAGTCGCCATTGTGTTTGTCGACATCAGCACGCACGGTGATGCGTCCTTCTTTTGCGGCTTCGGCCAGTTGATTGGCGTCGTTGACGAGCAGGTTGACCGCTTCAATACAAGTATTGAGGTTGTTCTTGAGCTCGTTGAAGTCGCCATTGTAATGGTCGGTAATGCGCTCAGGGATGTCGCCTTTGGAAATGCGGTCTACGTAGTTCGCAGCCACATTCAATGGTCCAATCACGGAATCCAGGGTGTTGTTGACGCCTTCAACAATCTTGCGGAAGTCGCCATTATGTTTGCTGGCATCGGCACGGGTGGTGAGTCTGCCATCGACCGCGGCTTGTGACAGCATGTCGGCATCGCTAATCAGCGCATTGACGGCGTCTATACACTGGTTGAGGTTGTCTTTAATGGTGTTGAAGTCACCATTGTAGTGGTCGGTAATCTTGGCCGGGATATTGCCCTTGGAGATATCGGACACATATTGGGCCGCCACGTTGAGAGGATCGATCACCGCATCCAGCGTCTCGTTCACGCCCTGGACAATCTTGCGGAAGTCACCTTGATGCTTGCTGGCATCCGCACGGGTGGATAAACGCCCTTCTACCGCTGCGTGCACCAATTCTTCAGTGTCATACACCATACTATTAATGGTCTCTATACACTGGTTCAGGTTGTTTTTAATGGCGTTAAAATCGCCTTTATAGTCAGCCGTAATCTTTTCTGGAATTTCACCTTTGGCGATCTGTTCCACATAGCTAGCAGCCACACCCAAGGGCGTTACAACCGCATCCAGTGTCTCGTTAATCCCCTCAACCACTTTTCGGAAATCGCCTTGATGCGGCTGAATGTCTGCCCGTGTAGAGAGATTGCCTTGTACCGCAGATTGTGCCAAGCCATGGGTATCATGAATGAGTAACTTAATCGACTTGACCATGCTTTGCATGGCCGTCATTAACTGGCCGGTTTCATCCTGGCTATGCACCTCAATCACGACATCTGTTCTACCCAGTGATAAGTCCTGTGCAACCTGGGCGGCTTCACGTATGGGTTTTGCAATTTTTGCGGCTGAAAACCAGATGACCGCAATCCCGGTTGCCGTCACCATCAAGCCTAACAATAACTGCCATAAAGCGGCTTGATTCGCACCGCTAGACAATCGTTGATCAAGCGCTTGCGCTTCTGCCAGCACGACGGCGGTTGGTACTTTAATCAGGACAGACCAAGGTTTGCCGGTGCGGCCCAACATAATGGGGGCGAGCGCCATCATTTGACCGGCTTGCTGATCAATCGCCGCTAAATCATGACCAGACTGGATCTCTTGGAGATACTTTGCGCTACTGTCGCCCACAATTTTGCCAAAGGGCTGGCCAATCAAGCCTGGATTACGGCTATCGGCCACGATAAGCCCCATATTACTGACGATAACCACTTCGCCTTTACCGTCAAACAGATTCTTGCTGGCACCTTCAGCGGTTTTTTGCACAAAGTCCAGATTGTAGTCAGTCCCGGCGACCCCATAAAACTTGCCGTTCTTGATAATGGGCACCGACAGCGTAGTCAGCCATACAGATTTGCCTTGCACAATATAAGGAAATGGGTCCAATACACTTTCGGTATGGTTTGTTTTGGGGCCAAGATACCAGCCGCCTTTCATGACCCCATTGGGGTGCTTGTCCAGCGTGTCATACTCCACCAGTGGTTGCACCGCAATCCGTCCGCTTTCATCACGGTTCCAATAAGGCGTAAAACGGCCGGTAAGGCTATTGTTGCCATCCCTGCCGGTTTTAAAGGCGTCATCTTTACCATCAAGCGCATCCGGCTCCCAACAACTATAAGTGCCATTGAACTCTGGGTTTTGTTTCAGCACATTGAGCAAGATGGCATTAATCTGGTCACGCCCCAGTGCCACGGAACCCTCTTTACTCAACACAAAAGTATTTGCCATCGTGCGTGCCGCATCCAGTGCGACATCAAACTTGGCCTGGATTTTTCCTGCTTCAGAGCCAGCCAGATTCTTCAAGCTGTTTTTGGTGCCTTCGTTGACTAACAACGATACGTTTTCAGACACCAGTTGCTGATTATTTTTAGCTGAGAGATAAGAGGATCCGACGAGAATGCTGCCGCTGACCAGAATGGACAGCCCTGCCATCAGGACGATTTTGCCCTGAATAGATTGAAAGCGCTGAGACAACTGCATATTGACTTCCTTTGCATAAAAATAAATAGGGGGCGTGCATTGCTGACGCACTGCTCTTCCGAGTTATTTCTAGCTTGAAGTCAATCAATGACCGTAAAGCCAATTTTTATATGAATAATAAAATCCGTTTATAAGATTTTTTATTCACTGTTTATGTAATCATTATCCCGCTAAAGATAAAGATACAAATTGAATGTAAAACGTATTTTTATGGTTCTGTTTAAAGTCATTCAGGCATGAGGGTTTACAAACCCTGTCCAATGATGTGCAGACACAAAAAAACGGCTGCCGAAGCAGCCGTTTCTGAAGATGACTTAGGTCAAAACTCTTCCCAATCCGAATTATCCGTGCCGGTTTTGGCACTGACCCTAGGTGGACTGGCCGTCGCTTGAGCACGCTGGGGTTTATCCACATAGCCGGAGGGGGCTGGAACCGGTCGTCCCGAGCCATGCTGAGGCATGGTTCGCGGTGTTGAAGAAACACTTCCCTTGGCTTGAGACTTAGGTGAGGCGGTAAAGCCTGATCCCGCGCCCCTCTCCAGCTTGAACTGGCTGACCACATCCGCCAGCTGATTGGCCTGATCAACCAGGGATTCAGCCGCAGCGGCCGCTTCTTCAACCAAGGCTGCATTCTGTTGCGTGGTTTCATCCATGCTGGTCACTGCCTGGTTCACCTGATCAATGCCGGTGGTTTGCTCAATAGAGGCAGCAGAGATTTCACTGATAATGTCAGCCACGCGTTGCACAGAGGAGACCACCTCGTCCATGGTGCTACCGGCATTTTCGACCAGCTTGGTGCCTTCAGTGGTTTTATTCACAGAGTCTGCAATCAGCTCTTTAATCTCTTTCGCAGCACTGGCTGAACGCTGGGCCAGGTTACGCACCTCACCTGCGACCACGGCGAAGCCTCTACCCTGTTCCCCTGCTCGCGCGGCTTCTACCGCTGCGTTCAAGGCCAGGATGTTGGTCTGGAAGGCAATGCCGTCAATGACCGAAATAATGTCTTCGATCTTCTTGGCACTTTCGTTAATCGCACTCATGGTGGCAACCACTTCATTCACCACCTGGCCACCTTTAACCGCGACACCAGAGGCTGTCAGTGCCAGCTGGTTAGCTTGTTTGGCGTTGTCGGCATTCTGTTTAACCGTGGATGCCAACTCCTCCATACTTGCCGCCGTTTGCTCCAGGCTGGAAGCCTGTTGTTCGGTACGGGCTGAAAGATCAGCATTACCGCTGGAAATTTCATTGGCCGCAGTGGTGATGGTTTCGACGGCTTCAGTCACCGCAATGATCGGCTCTACAATCATGTCCAGGGTGTGGTTAACGCCTTCAACAATTTTGCGGAAATCGCCTTTATGCTGGGAAGCGTCAGCCCGCACTGAAATGCGGCCTTCGCCTGCAGCTTCTGTTAAGCCGTTGATGTCACCAATCAACCCTTTCAGGTTTGCGCGAACTTGCTCAACCGTGTCGTTGATCTCGCCCTTTTTACCTGGCCAGCGCTGAAGCGGAATGTCGAAGTTACCTTCACCAAAGCCCTTCACGACCTGCATGGATTGCTGGTTCATTTCCAACAAGCCCGTCACCATATTGTTGACAGACTTGGCCAGCGTACTGAAATCGCCTTTAAACATGTCATCACGTAGCATGGCATCAATTTCACCTTGCTCATGCGCATTACTGACCCAGTTAACCGAATCAATCAAGCCTTTGAGGTTGCCGCCAATCTTCTTGACGCTCTTGTTGATAAACGCTTTTTCTCCAGGGAACTCCTTGATGGTGGCGGAGAAATTACCTTCACCAAACTGCAAAATACAATCAGTCACCGTTTTATTTTCTTCGATATATTCCTGCACCATGCCGTTCACCCCTTCAGCCAAGGCGCTGAAGTGGCCATTATATTTGGCAGGGTCAATAAAATAGCTGATATTGCCCTGACGATGGGCAGCAGACATCTGGTTTAAATCGGAAATGATATTGGTCAAATTGGCTCTGACTTGCTCAATATCGCGGTTGATCTCGGCTTTTTTCCCTTTGAATGTCTCAAGCGGAATGCCAAAGTCGCCATTGCCAAAGCCGTTGATTACAGCCATCACCTTGCGGGTCGACGTATGTTGGTCATCCAGCATTTGATTGACCCCTTCGGCCATGTCTTTAAACATTCCTTGGTGTTGTGCACTGTGGATACGGCGATCAATCTCACCATTGGCTTGCGCATGCGCGACATCCTTCATTTCGCTAATGACTTTTAGCACATGTTGCCGCATGCGTTGTAGCTGGTAGGCAACACTGCCTTGGTCATGTTCAGCCAGCGGTACGGCAAAGTCAGAATCCCCTTCACCAATTTTTTTGGCAAACTCAGTGAGTTCCAACGGATCTGCACCTAAACGGTTAAGCAGGGATTTAGAGATTGAAATAGCCATCCAGCCAGCGATAAGAATGGCAATCCCTAATGCAATTTGCATGAGTATGGAAAACCCGGAAGCGACAGACTTGGCTTGCGCTGAAGCCGTTTTGTTTAATGCCTCCTGATAATCAATAAACTGATTAATGGTTTTGAGCCATTCTACAAACAAGGGCTTAGCTTCACTCATTAACAGACTTTTCGCTTGCTCCTCATCACCTGCATGGCGTAATGCAATCACACGTTCAATCACCGGTAATGTTTTGGCTTCGATAGACTTGATGTGCGTGAGAATTTCCTTTTCATCTGCCGTAACAGCCGCATCCTCTTTAAAAATAGCATCCAGCTTGGCCGAACTCTCTTCATAAGCAACCGCCAATCGGCGGATATCACTGATGGACTTGTCCACTTCAGCACTGGATGCCTCTAGGGTCACATCACGCAAACTAATCGCCCGGTCATGCACGCTGCCGCGAAAATTGATGGCATAGCGCTGCTTAACGCTATTCACATCATTGATTTCGGTCAGCGTATCGTCGATTTCACGCACACGGTCAATCCCAATAACAGTTAATCCTGCCATCAGCAGAATCATGCTACCAAACCCGACCATCAGGCTTTTCTTTACTCTCATGTTTCCGAACATTTATCCATCCTCAGTATTTGCTTACGCCTATGCAAAATGCTTGTTTAAGATTACAAAAGTCAAAGACATGGCTGTCTTCTGACGTGTCTTGCCAACACAAACACTTTTTTCCTTAATACTTTGCTATCTTGCAATTAGTCATCCATCAAGCATCGATTAAAGAAAGGCTTAAAACCTATCCTTTTAATGTCTTTGAATGCATCTCCATAAAAGACAAATGTGATCCAGCAGATCACATAAAAAAACCGGCTGTTTAGCAGCCGGTTTTTTATTTAGACGAATGACTAGAATTCTTCCCAATCCGAATCGTCAGTGCCTGTCTTTGCGGGCGGCCTTGGCGCGCTCGGTGGAGATTTTGAAAACTGCGGTTTATCGACATAGCCTGAAGGGGCTGGCACAGCTCTGCCCGAACGCGAATCTGCACTTGGTCTTGGCGCTGAATATCCGCCACTACCAGAAGAGGATTTGAGCGTTGCAGTGAACCCTGTGTTGACTTTACCTTCCAGCTTGAACTGGCTAATCACATCAGCCAGCTGGTTGGCCTGATCGACCAGGGACTCAGCCGCAGCAGCAGCCTCTTCAACCAAGGCTGCGTTCTGCTGGGTGGTTTCATCCATGCTGGTCACTGCCTGGTTGACCTGGTCAATGCCGGTGGTCTGCTCGGTAGACGCGGCTGAAATCTCACTGATGATATCGGCCACACGCTGGACTGAGGAAACCACTTCTTCCATGGTGTTACCAGCATTCTCAACCAGTTTGGTGCCTTCGGTGGTCTTGTTCACAGAGTCAGTGATCAATTCCTTGATCTCTTTTGCTGCACTGGCTGAGCGTTGCGCCAGGTTACGTACTTCACCCGCGACCACCGCAAAGCCTCTGCCCTGTTCCCCTGCACGCGCCGCTTCTACCGCTGCGTTCAAGGCCAGGATGTTGGTCTGGAAGGCAATGCCGTCGATCACCGAAATAATGTCTTCGATCTTCTTGGCACTTTCGTTGATCGCACTCATGGTGGCAACCACTTCGTTCACCACCTGGCCACCTTTGACGGCAACGCCTGAGGCGGTCAGCGCCAGCTGGTTGGCCTGTTTGGCGTTATCAGCGTTCTGTTTCACGGTCGAAGCCAGTTGTTCCATGCTGGCGGCAGTTTCTTCCAGGCTGGAGGCTTGCTGCTCGGTACGCGCAGACAGGTCTGAGTTACCGCTGGAGATTTCATTGGCAGCCGTGGTGATGGTTTCGACGGCTTCGGTCACCGCAATGATCGGCTCTACGATCATGTCCAGCGTGTTGTTCACGCCTGCAATGATCTTGCGGAAGTCGCCATTGTGTTTGTCGACATCAGCACGCACGGTGATGCGTCCTTCTTTTGCGGCTTCGGCCAGTTGATTGGCGTCGTTGACGAGCAGGTTGACCGCTTCAATACAAGTATTGAGGTTGTTCTTGAGCTCGTTAAAGTCGCCATTGTAATGGTCGGTAATGCGCTCAGGAATATCGCCTTTGGAAATGCGGTCTACGTAGTTCGCAGCCACATTCAATGGTCCAATCACGGAATCCAGGGTGTTGTTGACGCCTTCGACGATCGTGCGGAAGTCGCCATTGTGTTTGCTGGCATCGGCACGGGTGGTGAGTCTGCCATCGACCGCGGCTTGTGACAGCATGTCGGCATCGCTAATCAGCGCATTGACGGCGTCTATACACTGGTTGAGGTTGTCTTTAATGGTGTTGAAGTCACCATTGTAGTGGTCGGTAATCTTGGCCGGGATATTGCCCTTGGAGATATCGGACACATATTGGGCCGCCACGTTGAGAGGATCGATCACCGCATCCAGCGTCTCGTTCACGCCCTGGACAATCTTGCGGAAGTCACCTTGGTGCTGGCTGGCATCCGCACGGGTGGATAAACGCCCTTCTACCGCTGCGTGCACCAGCTCGTCAGTATCATTGACCAGACGCTTGATATTGGTACGCACTTGCTCAATGGCTTCGTTCACAAAGGCTTTCTTGCCTGGGAATTGCTCCAGCGGCATATCCAGATTGCCATCGCCAAACGCTTTCACCACTTCAATCGCACTGCGGTTCATGGCAATATGCCCAGCCACCATTTTATTGATCCCGGCGGCCATTTCTGCGTAGCCGCCTTTAAAGCGGTTTTGATCAACAGTGCAATCAATATCGCCTTCATCATGCTGCTGGCTGACATAGTTCAATGATTGTACCAGGCCATCCAAGGTACGTTGCAGTACACGGATAGAATAAGCAACACTGGTTTTGTCATCTTCAGGCAACACAATCTTCTGGGTCAGATTGCCCTCTACAAAGTTGCGTGCAATGACAGTTAAATCGGCAGGCTCCATACCCAATTGCTTAAACAGGCTGCGTTTGATATAGAAACCAATCGAAACCACGACAGCCAAGGAGAGGCCGGCAATCGCAATCAGCATCAACAATGCATTTTGCTTAACCTTCACCGCTGCAGCAGCCCCTTGTTTAGCAATCTCATTGTTGTAGGCCCGATGTTCACGAATCGCTTTCTGAACATGCTCAATCACCGCCTGATTAGCCAGCAACACATCCCTGGCCTCTGTTTTCTTGTTAGAGAGCGAAAGCGTCAGCGCGCTGCTACCTAGCTCATCATAAGACTTGATCGCCTCATAGTCTTTTTGCAGTAACTGCTTGTCTCTATCATCGCTGATCAGACTGTCGTATTTTTTAAGTGCAGCCATCAGATCACCATGCACCTCAGCAACCTGCTTTTCAATCTGCTGCATTTTGACGTTGTCTGTATTCAGCATATGCTGCCAGATCAAGCTATTTAATAGCTCAAACTCAGCGAGCGTGTCATCCAATGCCTCAATGCTGGGTGCCGCATTTTCATTGGCAACGTTGGTGTATTTAAATACACGATCAGTCTGAAAGTAGCTGAGCGTCGCTAGCGTAAATAGCCCCAGCGCTGCAACTGCAATCAGAATATACATTCTCTTCGCAATGGTCATAATTAAAACTCCAAATCCAGATTTTTATTCGCCTTTATCAGACTCTCGTTTATTTTGTAATACTCCAAACATATTTCATGCGCTAATAAACAAGCTTTTTACAGGTCTTTTCCTACTCAAGTTTTCATATATTTTGCCGGGGCTACAGCTTGGCGATACGCATAAAAAATCCCCCTTTGCAGAGGGGGATTTTCAAAGCAAGAAATGCATTACTTCTTGGTTTTTTCAGCTTCAGCAACATCTACCTTTTTCTTCGCTGCTGAAGATTCAGCCACTGCGTCACCTTTCATGTGCGCTGCAGTCAATTCTGGGCTGCCCTCTTCAAAACAGACACGGCCCATCATAGACACTTTGCACACTTCAGCCGCAAACAGCGGTGTTGCCAATGTTGATAATGCAATAATACTTAACGTTGTTTTCAAATGTTTTTTCATAAAGTCTCCATCAAATTATTAACCATGGTTTAGGTGGCTTTTCACTACCACTTATTGTTAATAACGACAGACCTTATGATTTCTTTAGTGTTGTTACAAAACAATTACAACTTTATTTTTAGCCATGCGTGCCGGTTCTGCGCATGACTTGATGCCCCGCTGTAGAACGGCCACTGTCCACTTTAAAATGGCTGATCGCTTGAGCCAAATGATTGGCTTGATCCACCAAGGATTCAGCCGCCGCCGCCGCTTGTTCTACAAGCGCTGCATTTTGCTGTGTGGTTTCATCCATACTGGTCACCGCTTCGTTGACCTGATCAATCCCCGTGGTCTGCTCAATAGAAGCTGCGGAAATTTCACTGATAATATCTGCGACCCGCTGTACAGAACTGACGACCTCCTGCATGGTGGTCCCCGCATGCTCCACTTGACGAGTGCCTTCTGCCGTTTTATTAACAGAGTCCGTAATCAGCTCCTTGATTTCACGCGCCGCGGTCGAAGAGCGTTGTGCCAAATTACGCACCTCACCGGCCACCACGGCAAACCCTCTGCCCTGCTCACCTGCACGGGCGGCCTCAACCGCCGCATTTAACGCCAGGATGTTGGTCTGGAAAGCAATCCCATCAATGACTGAGATGATGTCCTCAATCTTCTTGGCGCTTTCATTAATCGCGCTCATGGTTGCGACGACTTCATCTACCACTTCGCCCCCTTTGGCTGCAACACTAGAGGCTGACAGCGCCATCTGATTGGCCTGTTTGGCATTCTCGGCATTTTGTTTAACCGTAGAAGCAAGTTCTTCCATACTGGCCGCCGTTTCTTCGAGGCTGGAGGCTTGCTGTTCGGTACGGGCAGACAGATCAGAGTTACCGCTGGAGATTTCATTGGCTGCGGTAGTGATGGTTTCCACCGCCTCAGTCACCGCACTAATCGGCCCAACAATCAGATCCAGCGTATTGTTGATACCATCGATAATATTACGGTAATCGCCAGGGTGCCGCGCTGCATCCGCTCGGACACTGATGCGACCATCTCTGGCGGCCTCGGCTAACATGCTGGTATCCGCATTTAAGGCTTTCAAATTGGCACGCACCTGTTCGATGGTGTCATTGATAAAGGCTTTTTTGCCTGGGAATCTTTCCAGTGGAGTATCAAAGTTGCCTTCGCCCAGTCCCTGCATGCAGGCCATGGCTTTTTTCTTGACGGCAATGTGGCCGCCCACCATTTGGTTGATGCCACCAGCCATGGTGCGATAAGCGCCATCAAATTTAGTGACATCGATCTCAACATCAATGTCACCTGCATCGTGCTCGGCACTCATGTGGTTCATTTCAGCAATGAGGGTATTCAAGGCATCGATACACTGGTTCAGGTTGTTTTTTAAGGTATTAAAGTCACCCTGATAAGTATCCGTGATTTTTGCCGGGATATGGCCTTTGGAAATGTCTTCAACATATTTGGCGGCGACATTGAGCGGATTAATCAAGGCATCCAGAATCTGGTTAATGCCTTTACCGATTTCAAGCACAAAGCCTTCAGGCAGTTTTCCCAGATCTACACGTTGTCTCAGGTTGCCCGCAGAAGCTTCACGCACCAAGCGGAAGACTTCTTGCTGACCAATGTCTTCAGCCGTTTTATCATCCCACTGCGTCATACGGCCCAGATATTCGCCCTTGGCGGTATACACTGAAACAATGGTCGCTTGAATTTTTTTGCCATAAGCAGCAAATTCAATCACCCGAGGTATCTTGGAAACTTCGGCAAATGCCGCGCGGTAAGCCTCAGGTAAATAACTGGAAATCGCATTCCCAAACATCTTTTCCAAGGTAAATCCTGGCTGTTCTTTGGCAATCTCTTCTACCAGCTGTTGCCAAAGGCTACGGGCCGCAGCATTCATATATTGCAATTGATGTTGACTGTCGCTGTAGGAAAAGGCGGTGGCACTTTGATCCAGCGCGGTTTGCAGACGACCCGCCTCTTCAGCCATTTTCCTAGAATCGTTGACATCAAACCCCACCTTGATTTGCATGGACTTCAGTGTCTTCATCAAACTGCCAAATTCGTCGTTGCCACGCGTATCAATCTTGAGATTCAACTCGCCACCAGCCAAGCCTTCAATCGCATGTGCCATCACAGCCATCGACTTTTTCAGTTTTAGCGAGAAAATGCCGCCAGCCACCAATGCAGCCGCGATCCCCATCCCCATACCTACCCATGCGCCAGGATCATGACGATAAAAGCCCACTGAAGAAACAACAGCCACCGGGGTCAGCATAGCTGCTGACAGCTTGTAGAAAATCGGCAGGTCATGTACTTTTGCGGCCAGTTTTTCACCCCAGCCAGGTTGCGGGAGGTTGCCGTCACGCATCTGTTGATACAGTTTTTCAGCCTGCTCAATCTGTGCGCGGCTCACTTTATTGCGAACAGACATATACCCTATCACCTTAGCGCCTTCACGGATGGGGGCCACATTTGCTTCTACCCAGTAGTGGTCACCATTTTTACAACGATTTTTCACCATACCGTTCCAGGGCTTTCCTGCTTTCACCGTCCGCCACAAGTCCTCAAACGCCGCTGCTGGCATGTCCGGGTGACGGATAATATTGTGATTTTTACCTATCAGCTCCGCCTCACTGAAGCCGCTGATTTCAATAAACTCACGATTGATATAGGTGATGGCCCCTTTTAAATCCGTCTTGGACACAATAGAGGCATCCTCTTTGAGTTCGATCTCTTTTTGTGTCACGGGCAAGTTGATTTTCATAATCTGATCTCTTTCGATATTTTGTATTTTCACTAGGACGAAATTACAATTTTTACTTCTGCCTGTGAGTTTATTAGATTACAACTGCAACATAGATACCGAAAAAGCATGTGATCGCGTGTTAAATAGCAGATTTGAAAAAAGAAAAAGCCGACTTTGCAGTCGGCTTCAATCAGAGTTTGCTAGCTCCTAACAACACTTCCACCATTCAATGGATCAATTGTAAGTACCTGTTCGGGATAGAGGCGGTTTGGCTTTGTTTTGAGTTGCTTCATTCAGATTGAAATCAGCCACCAGATCAGACAATTGGCTGGCTTGTTCAACTAAAGACTCGGCTGCGGCAGCCGCCTCTTCAACTAACGCTGCATTTTGCTGCGTCACATCGTCCATACTAGTGATGGCTTGGTTAACACTATCAATCCCTGAGGTCTGTTCAATCGAGGCTTCAGAAATTTCACTGATAATATCGCTGACGCGCTTGACTGACTGCACAATCTCCACCATGGTTTGACCGGCACCTTCGACCAGTTGTGTACCTTCCGTGGTTTTATTGACAGAGTCAGCAATCAGATCCTTGATTTCTCTGGCAGCACTTGCAGAGCGTTGTGCCAGATTACGCACCTCTCCAGCCACAACAGCAAACCCTTTACCTTGTTCGCCAGCACGCGCAGCCTCAACCGCCGCATTCAATGCCAGAATATTTGTTTGGAAGGCAATCCCATCAATCACTGAAATGATATCTTCAATCTTACGCGCGCTTTGACTGATCGCAGTCATGGTATCCACGACCTGATTCACGACTTCCCCACCACGCTCAGCCACTTTGGAAGCCGCCTCTGCCATTCGGTTGGCCTGCAATGCATTCTCAGCATTTTGCTTCACCGTTGCGGCCAGTTGGCTCATACTGGAGGAGGTTTCCTGCAAGCTGTGCGCTTGTCTTTCTGTGCGCGTAGATAAATCAATATTGCCCGTTGAAATTTCATTGGCTGCGCTATTGATCGTGGTGGTGGCCTCTTTGACTTGCAACAGAATTTCAGACACACGGTCCATCAAGCGATTGATACCGTTGGACAAACTAAGTATCTGATCCGTTTTACCATGCAAGTCTATGCGTGCGGTCATGTCTCCGTGCTGAGCCGCTTCCAGTAATTGCTCAGTAGATAGCACGGCCTCCATCAAGCCTGTTTCAGCACGTTTCTGCTGAGTAATATCTGTTGCATACTTCACTACCTTGATGGGTTTCCCATGCTCATCCAGCACAGGGTTATAACTCGCTTGGAGCCAAATTTCCTGGCCGTGTTTATCTATGCGTTTAAACACACCCTGCATGAATTCGCCGCGACCAAGGCGATGCCAAAAGTTTTTATACTCCATTGAATGACGCTCTTCCAGTGGCATAAACATACTGTGATGTTTGCCAATCAGTTCCGCCGCTTGATAACCCACGACTTGCATGAAATTTGCGTTCACTTTAGTAATATGACCATCCAGCGAAAACTCTATCGTTCCTAATGAGCGTTGGATAGCGGTCATTTGCCCTTGGTTATCGATATCACGCAGGCGCTGCTCAGTCACATCAATCGCATACTTGACAATTTTGTAGGGCTTGCCATTCAAGTCTAAAATCGGATTGTAGCTGGCTTGCAACCATAGTGGGTTGCCATTCGCCGCGACACGTTGATAAACACCCGCTTGTGTGTTTCCTTGAGCCAGCTTTTGCCAAAATTGCGCATACTCAGCGGATTGTTGAACGTCGCTTGGAACAAACATTTTATGATGCTTGCCCACAACAGCGCTTTTCTGATAACCAACAGTATTTAAGAAGTTATCATTGGCATCCAGAATATTGCCTTGCAGGTCAAACTCAATCACAGCCATGATTTGCCGAATGGCGGACAACTGGCTGGCCAAGTCTAAGTCTCGCGCCTTTTGCTGTGTGATATCAGTAGCAAATTTAATGATCTTCAACGGCTTGCCGTCACTGTCTAAAATAGGATTATAGGTCGCCTGTAACCAGACCTCTTGTCCATTTTTCGCAATGCGTTTGTAGATCCCGGATTTAAACTCACCTCTGGCAAGATCTTGCCAAAATCTGATGTAGTCCGAGGAGCTGGCTTCTGAGTGTGGCATGAAAATGCGATGATGTTTACCAACCACTTCAGCAGCATCGTAACCGGTCACCCGCGCAAAGTTCTGATTCAATGCCAGAATCGTGCCATCCAGCGAAAATTCAATGACTCCAAGCACCCGGTTTAAGGCATCAATTTGGCCTTGGCTCTCAAGCTCACGTGCCTTAAGCGCGGTGATGAGACTAAAGTAGTTGACGATTTTAACCACTTGCCCGTCTTGGTTTTTTAACGGGATAAAGCTGCCTTCAATCCAATCTTCGCGGTTTCCTTTGCTTAAGCGTTTAAATTGGCCCGTCAGCGCCTCTCCTTTGCAAAGCTTTTGCCAAAACTGCTTATGCTCTGGCGCATCAAGGTTTCCCAATGGCAGGAACATGCGATGATGCTGACCGAGCACTTCGTCACGCTTATAACCGGTTAAGTCAAAAAATGTTTGATTGGCATCAAGCACGTTCCCATCTAGATCGTACTCGATCATCGCCACGACGCGATGGAGGGCCTCCATCCTGTTCAAGCGTTCTAGATCCACCTCACTGAGTTGAGAATGATGAGATCCAGTCATCCATTGCTTGAGTATGCCTAGCCAGGTTCTCATTGTATTTCCACCTTCAAAATGGCAAAGCCCTGCAACAGGACTTTGAAATCACAACTTTTTACCACAGAGGATAACCGCTCAATAAGGAGGCCCACAATTTCAGGCCTTCAATTATTTTTTCTATCATTGCAGGACATCTGATCATGTTGCACCTCCTTGTATTGAGCGCTCACATTAAAACTCTTCCCACTCCTGGTCATCCGTGCCGGTTTTTGCGGCTTTGACTGGCGCATGATTGACCGCAGCTACCGTCGGTTTGGCTTTGCTTACCGCAGGTGCGGCCGCCACTTTGCTTGTCATCGTCGGGCGGCTGACAGCACTGCTCTGGCTCACGCCACGTAATTTAAATCGATTCACGGTATCCATCAGCGTCGCAGCCTGCTCTACCAGCGATTCTGCTGCCGCAGCGGCTTCTTCAACCAAGGCAGCATTCTGCTGTGTGACTTCATCCATGTGATTGACCGCGTCATTCACCTGGTTAATGCCTGAGCTTTGCTCTGCAGACGCCGCGGTGATTTCACTCATGATGTCGGTCACACGTTGTACGGAAGTGACCACCTCATGCATGGTTACACCAGCACTTTCCACCAGTTTGGTGCCTTCAGTGGTTTTGCTGACAGAGTCAGTAATCAGTTCCTTGATCTCTTTGGCAGCACTGGCGGAGCGTTGAGCCAGGTTACGTACCTCACCAGCGACCACGGCAAAGCCTCTACCCTGCTCACCTGCACGGGCAGCCTCAACTGCGGCGTTCAATGCCAAAATGTTGGTCTGGAAGGCAATGCCATCAATGACAGAAATAATGTCCTCAATTTTGCGCGCACTTTCGTTGATCGCGCTCATGGTAGTCACTACATTGCCAACGACATCGCCACCACGAAGCGCCACTTGTGAAGCTGCTTCAGCCATTTGGTTGGCCTGGCGGGCATTTTCGGCGTTCTGTCTAACGGTTGATGCCAGTTCTTCCATGCTGGAAGCTGTCTCTTCAAGGTTAGAAGCTTGCTGTTCAGTGCGGCTGGACAAATCATTATTGCCACTGGAAATTTCATGGGCTGCCGTATTAATCGTTTCGCCCGCTTCACGCACACGCAACAAAATATCGCTAAACGTGTCCAGAAGCTGGTTAATGGCTTCCATCGTTTTAACGGCAGAACCTTTTGCACGATTTGCATCCAGTCTGGTAGACAAATCACCATCCACGGCATTTTCAACCACAGATTTCATTTCGTTTTCAAGACGTTTTTCCTCGGTCAAATTGACCCACTCCACCACGCTCCCAATACGTTCGCCTTGCTCATCAATGAGAGGATTTGCAGTCAGTCTGAAAAACATCTGGCCAATCGGTAACTCAGCAACATGCTTGCCCTTCAGGCTTGCCAGTAAATTGCGTTGATGCGCAGGACTTTTGTGGAACAGATCAAAGTTCTGCCCGATCAGCTTGTCTGGGTCAAAAGAAGGAAAGATGGCTCTGAACGTATCAGCAGCCTCGCGCATTAAGCTCAAGGTTGTTGGATTCATATAGGTAATGACACCATCGTTATCCGCAACCATCAGGTTGTTAGAGGAAGACTCCAACGCTTGCTTGATCATTGAAGCTTCTCTGGACTTTTCTTTTTGCTGTTTGTCTGCCAGCACTGCCTTGGTGATGTCAGTAGCATATTTAACTACTTTCATCGGCTTACCATCTAACCCTAAAATAGGGTTATAAGATGCCTGCACCCATATATCCTTACCATTTTTAGTGTAGCGATGATAAACCCCTTCATCGTACTGACCGCTACTTAACTTTTCCCAGAAAACTTTATACTCAGGGCTATTCTTGTAACGCTCACTAACAAAAATGCTATGGTTCTTACCTACCACCTCAGCCAGTGAGTACTCTGTAAGTTTTAGGAAGTTGTCATTGGCATGCAAAATATTGCCTTGGAGGTCAAATTCAATGACTCCCTGTACCTTGTTAATCGCAGCCACCTTACCCTGAAAGTCAATTTCTCGCTGCTTTTCTTCAGTAATACAGTACGAATAGACTTTGACCTTGGCTAATTGGCCGCTCGCATCTGGGATAGGCACATAGCTGGAACTAAACCAGTACTCTTTGCCAGACTTTGCCACACGGCAGATTTCCAGTTTTGCATTCTGCCCCTTGTTCAATTTTTCCCACATTTGCTTGTACTGATCGCTTTGCGCGGTAGAAGCCTTGAGCAACATGGACACATGCTTGCCGATCACCTCTTCACGGCGAAACTCAAGCGGGGTCAGAAAAACATCATTACATTCGAGAATATGCCCTTGCAAGTCACACTCCATGACACCAAAACACTGGTTGAGTGCGTGCTCTTCCTCTTGCAGGATGATGTTGCGCAGCTTGTCTGCTGTAATGTCTGTCAGGTAAGCAACCACTTTGCGCAGCTGGTTGCCTTGCATCACTGGGGCGTAATAGCCTTGAAACCAGACATCCTTGCCCTCTTTGTTGATCAGTTTAAAGCTACCCACTTGCGACTTGCCACTGCCTAAGGCACTCCAGAATTGTTCATATTCTGGTTTTTCTGTATCAACACCAGCCAACAGGACGCGATGATGCTTGCCGACCAGCTCATTGGCTGCGTATTTTAAAGAGTGGCACAGATTCTCGTTCACATGGCTGATTTCACCCTTGTCAGTGAGTTCAACAACAGCACGCGCCTTGTTGATTTCCGACTTCAGGGCACTAAATTCAGCCACCTGATTCAACACATTCTGATAGCCCCTTGTGTTTGCTGCCAATTTGTTGATGATTGTAGAAAACATGGTTGTTACCCCTTGCAAAAGATCTCTATGAAACGAGTTGCAATTTTTATAATAATTATTGTGTCAATGCTTTAATTGCATTCTCTCTATTTAATGTACGGCAGCATCCATCAGTTGCATTTCGTCACTGGTCATGAGTTTCTCAATATCCACCAGGATCAGCATTTCCTGCTCAATAGTAGCCAGGCCCACAATGTATTTGGTGTCGATACGGGTGACCAGCGTGGGGACCTCGCGCAAATGTTCATCGCGCAATTCGCGGACATCAGACACACCATCCACCACGATGCCAACGATGCGGCCATTCAGATTCAGAATGATGACGACAGTAAACTCGTCATACTCCACTTTGCCCAGATTGAACTTGATACGTAAATCGACAATCGGCACAATTTTGCCGCGCAGATTGATCACGCCCTTGATAAACGATGGCAGATTGGCAATTTGCGTCACGGCATCGTAGCCACGAATTTCTTGCACCTTGAGGATTTCAATCCCATATTGCTCGCTGCCAAGCACAAAGGTCAGGTACTCGCCGGCCGCCGTTTTCAGGCTGCCGCCAGTGTTATTGGCCGATGTATTTGCTAATTCTGTTGTTGTACTCATTGCATATACTCCTTATGCATTGATATGTGTTTGTGAAGTCGAATAGTTCTGGTTGGAAAATGCCAATCCACCAGTCACATAATTGGTTGTCTGACCCATCTGAATAATGGCTGGCACATCCAGAATCAATGCCACCGAGCCATCGCCCATAATGGTGGCGCCAGAAACACCGGGAATCCGCTTGAAGTTGGTTTCCAGGCTCTTGATCACCACTTGCTGCTGACCAACCAGACGGTCTACAAACAGGGCAGATTTCTTGCCATCGGCTTCCAGAATCAGCAAGACACCATCAGTCGGATTGGTGATCTGGGTAGGATGGTTAAACAAGGCATGCAAGGCGATAATCGGCAGATACTCTCCACGGACATGCACCATCAGTCCCTCGCCTGTGACCGTTTTCAGGTCTTCTGCACGCGGTTGCAAGGTTTCAACAATCAGGTTCAGTGGCACCACATACACACTCTTGTCCAGCGACACCGACATGCCATCGAGGATGGCCAGCGTCAGTGGCAAGGAAATCGAGATGGTCGTGCCATAGCCCAGCGCTGAGCGGATTTCAATATTGCCGCCCATGGCGGTGATATTCCGTTTCACCACATCCATGCCAACCCCGCGGCCAGACACATCGGTCACCACCTCAGCGGTAGAAAAGCCCGGGGCAAAAATCAAACTATAAACGTCGGCGTCAGACATGCTTTCACTGACTGGCAAGCCGTTAGACATGGCTTTAGCCAGAATCTTGTCGCGGTTGAGGCCGCCACCATCATCGGTGACTTCAATCACGATGCTGCCGCCTTTGTGTGCCGCAGACAGGGTCAACGTGCCATTCTCGGCTTTGCCTAGCTGTTTACGCACTTCCGGTTTTTCAATACCATGGTCTACACTGTTACGCACCAAATGGGTCAGTGGATCCACAATCCGCTCAATCAGGCTCTTGTCGAGCTCTGTCGTGGCACCGCTAGTGACAAAGTCCACTTTTTTGCCCAACTTGCCTGCTAGGTCACGCACCATACGAGGGAAGCGTGAGAATACAAAGTCCATCGGCATCATGCGGATAGACATCACGGACTCTTGCAGGTCACGCGTGTTACGGGTCAGTTGGCTGACACTATTAATCAGTGCTTCGTTATCTACAGGATCCAGTGCATTGACACGCTGTTCAATCATGGCCTGGGTAATCACCAGCTCGCCAACCAGGTTAATTAACTGGTCAACTTTTTCAATCCCGACACGGATGGAGCTGCTTTCTGCATTTTGCGCTGCCGCCGGTTTATCGGACTCACGGCGTTGTTGCGACCTGCGGTCCTCTTTCACTTCTTTAGGCGCCGCTTCAGCCACTTGTGCAGGCGCCGATGTTGCCGCAGCTTGCGCTGCGACGGCAGTATCGTCACCGATCAATTGTGCTTTGGGGGCATCTGGATGTGGCTTGAATGGGGCAAAGAAGCCGTAACCATCCTCCTGACGCTCCTCATTATTAGTGCCAAACAGGCCATAGCCCATTTCTTCAGCCACCTGAACTTTGCCATTACCAGTCACTTCTGCAGCGACCGGCTGAACCGGGGCGGCCTCCGCTGTTGCTTCAGGCTTGATAATCGGATCATCATCGAAGAAGCCATAGCCCAGATCTTCCTCAACGGGTGCGGCAACCGCGACGGCAGGCGCAGGCTCTGGTGCGGCGGCGGCTTCTGGCGCTTTGGCGGTCTCGCTCGCTACCTGAATCACCAGTGCGTCAGGGTCTACAATAAAGGAGCAAATCGAAACAATGTCGTCTGCGCTCGAATCGGTTTTAACCAACAGTGCATGTGAGCCTGGCGCACGCTGATACACGGCCACCTCACCTAACAAGGCTAACTCGTCTTTCAAGTTTGCCAAGTCGCGCTCGGTAACTACCGGCAAGCCGACGTCATATAAGGTGATGCCTTTGGCTTTTTCATCTTCACTGACAGACAAGGCTGGCTTTTCAGCACCGACGACCAACACTTCCGGCTCCGGTGTCGCAGCAGCAATGACAGGGTCTTCGGGAATGGCGCTTTTGCCTTCAGACAAGGACTTCAGCATCATGGAGACATCGCCGACTTGCTCAGCATCTACTGCTGAACCATGTCTATGCCCGTCCAGTTGCATCTTGATTACGTCTTTGGCGGCCAAAAAGGCGTCCACATGCTCTGTGGTCAATGCCATTTCCTGCTTGCGAATCTTATCAAGCAGGTTTTCCAGAACATGGGTAATCTCTGCCATGTCCATAAAGCCAAACGTTGCCGCGCCCCCTTTGATTGAGTGCGCAGCACGGAAAATCGCGTTTAACTGCTCGATATCAGGTGACTCTACGTCAATATCAAGCAACAGGCGCTCTGCTTCGGCCAATAACTCTTCAGCCTCGTCAAAGAACACCTCATAAAACTGGCTCATATCCACTGTCATTGTTTACTCCAGTCCCTTAACCTTGTGCCCTTAGGCACCAATTACTTTTTGTACAACTTCAATCAGACGTTTTGGATCAAATGGTTTGACCAACCAGCCATTTGCACCAGCCGCTTTGCCTTTTGCCTTCATTTCGTCTGATGACTCAGTGGTCAGCATCAAAATAGGCACCTTCTGGTAAGAAGCCAATGTACGCAGGTTGGTGATCAGCGTCAGCCCATCCATCACGGGCATGTTCTGATCCGTCAAAACCAGGTCAACGGTTTTCTCTTTTGCTTTGTTCAAGCCATCCTGACCATCGACCGCCTGTACCACATCATAGCCAGCCGCTTTCAGGCTAAAAGCCACCATTTGACGCAATGATCCGGAGTCGTCTACTGTTAAAATTGTTTTCGCCATGTTTGATTCGCCTTTTTCACTAATTTTGTAAAACGCCGCTGTGACTAAAATAAATCGATATCACCGGTTGCCAAGTCCTGCTGGTTCACTGACTTGCGTAAATTGCCGGTCAAATGCTGGCTACCCTGATCAAAATTCTGGTTCAATTGCTGAATGAAGCTTCTGATTTCCTCATGCTCGTCATCCGCTGCCATCGGAAACTGATGGCTGGATAACTCATGTAACAGCACTTTTAAGCCGTTCACCCGATTAATCGTCCGTTGCAGCAATTGATTGGTCATGTCCTGAAACTGCATGCCAGTCACCACTTTATTCACTTCCTGACCAATATTGTCCTGAAACACCTGCAACTGCTGCATTTCTTCAGGCTGCAACTTGCCGGCCTCTACCAATAACTGGAGGGCAGACTGTTGCTCCATTAACTGGGCATACACATTCATAAAGCTGGCACTGAGCTTTTCAATCGCCTCATTGAGCAAAAAGCTGGTTTGCTGTAAATCGGTTTCGATTTCGAGCAAATGCCAATCACCATGGTGCGAAACTGCAGCCAGTAACTCTCTTAGTTCTTCTATGGGCAATGTTTTCATAGTGGTCCTATCTTGCCTGATTCCCCTGATTTTCAATCAAGAAATAAGCATCATAAAAATGACTTATTTCTTGCGCTTTTACCGTTCCCTGTTTTTTTACTCCGCAGGTGTAGCGGCGGTTTTCTGTAATGCATCGACTTGCGAATGGTCTTTCTCACTGACAGAAATTTTTTCGTTATCCTTGAGTAAATCCTCTTCGGTTTCCTTGTTCATCACGATCAGACTGATCCGGCGGTTAATCGGATTGAACGGATTTTCCTTGTCCATCATGATGGCCGAGCCCATGCCAACCACACGCAATAACTTGGTCTCATCCATGCCGCCGGCAATCAGCTCTCGCCTTGAAGCATTGGCACGGTCGGCCGAGAGCTCCCAGTTACTGTAGCCCTGATCACCGCTGGCATAAGGCGTGGCATCGGTATGCCCAGACAGGCTGATTTTGTTATCCACCCCATTGAGTGTTTTACCAATCTCTCGCAAAATTTTCTTGGCGTAAGGTTGCAAATCTGCGCGTGCGTTTTCAAACATCGGGCGATTCTGTTCGTCGATAATTTGTACGCGCAGGCCTTCCGCTGTCATGTCCAGTTTTAATTGGGATTTGAATTGCTTGAGCTCAGGATTTTCATCAATCGCCTGTTCAATCTTGGCCTTGATTTCTTCCAGCTTGGCTTTTTCTGCCTTCTTGAGGACTTCTTTTAACTCTTCTTCCTTAATCGTTTTGTTACGACCAGGGTCGCCATCGACCGGCTTCACCTGACCTTGCTTAAGTGTCACATCCTTGCCGCCGGTATTTTTCAAGGCGGAATCACTGGCACCCACGCCCGGGCCCATGAGCACGACTTTGAGCGGGGTTTTAAAGTATTCAGAAATGCCTTCACGTTGTGCTTTAGAGGTGGAGCCGAGCAGCCACATCAGCAAAAAGAACGCCATCATCGCCGTCACAAAGTCGGCGTAAGCGATTTTCCAGGCACCCCCGTGATGACCGCCGCCGCCTTTCTTGATTTTTTTAACGATAATGGGGGCAATATGTTCTTCTGCCATTTTCGTGGTCCTCTAGGGTTGGTCCTGTGCTTTATTTGGATTGATCTTGTTTGCCAGGCTTATTTTTTAGCTTGCTTGACGTAATCTTCAAGCTCAGAGAAACTTGGACGCTCAGTGGAGTACAAGACTTTGCGGCCGAACTCAACAGCAATTGCAGGTGCATACCCATTCAGGCTGGCAAGAAGCGTCACCTTGATGGTTTGAAAGACCTTGGAGCTTTCTTCCAGCTTGGCTTCCAGCACCCCAGCCAGCGGTCCAACAAAGCCATACGCCAGCAAAATACCGAGGAAGGTACCCACCAGGGCGTGGCCAATCAGCACACCCAGTTCGGTGGGCGGCAAATGCAAACTTTCCATGGTGTGTACCACCCCCATCACCGCAGCTACAATACCAAAAGCTGGCAAGGCGTCACCGAGTTTTGCAATACAATGCGCTGCCACATGGCCCTCCTGATGGTGGGTTTCAATTTCGTTATCCATCAGGTTTTCAACCTGGAAGGCATCCATGTTGCCGGACACCATCAAACGCAAGTAATCACAAATAAACTCGACCACATGATGGTCATGCTGAATTTTGGGATATTTGCCAAACAAGGCACTGGATTCAGGATCTTCAACATCCTTCTCGATCGACATCAGCCCTTCTTTACGAATTTTGGTCAGAATCTCGAACAGCAAAGCCAGCAAATCCATATACATGGCTTTGTTGACATGGGAGCCTTTGAAGGCATTTGGTAAGTCTTTAAGTGTGGCTTTCAATGATTTGGCATCATTGCCGACAACAAATGCACCTACAGCCCCACCGAAAATCATCACGACTTCCAATGGCTGCCATAGGCCACCCAAGTGCCCCCCGGCCGCTGCGTACCCGCCAAAAATCGCCCCTAAAATAACGACATACCCGACAATGACTAACATGCCTACACTCCACAATGGTTTTACCAATGTTAAAAGCATAGCAACAGGCCAACGAATTCAATCATCCAAATAAAAGGGCTTTAGCCCCTTATTAAATATGGTTAATTCTGGTTAGATTTCATGCCAGTGATCACAGGCTTAATCACCTGCGATGGCGGATACAAGAGCTGAATAAAGTCCGTCTACAGGCTGTAGACGTACAAGGCAGGGGCGTTTTTTTGCGGATAGATAATTCGTTGCGCCGTCATGTCGGGCACCGGAAACTCGGAGCTCACAAACAGTGTGCCAGCCGGCATCTCTGCCCTCACCTTTTGCCAAACATCGGGCATCACAGCAGGCGACAAATAAGCAAAGATGACATCAAATTTTGCAAAGTCCAGTTCGCGGTAGTCACCGAGCGTAAATCTGGCACTGGTGCCAGAAAACAAGGCTCTGACCGCACTGACCGCCCATGGTAGCGGCGCAATTTCGATACCTGAAACCTCGTCATGCACACGCTGGCTCGCCAAAAACAGGGCGAGATCCCCAATCCCGCTGCCGATATCCAGTACTTTGAGCGGCGCGTCATCGCCATGATGCTCCAACACGTGATGCAGGGCGCGCCAGGTGGCAGGGAAAGAAGGATAAAATGGGACCCGGGTGTTGTGTACAGACCAGTACAGGGTCAAGGTAATGATAAATCCAGCCAGATAAACGGTGGCAGGCAAGTCAATATGCTGCATGCCCAGGACAGCCACTGGGAAAATCACATGAATCCAGCGCCACCAGACAGGCATCTGCGCGGCTTTGGCCAGCAGGCTGACCATACAAATATGCAGGAGCAGCCAAATCCAGACATGCGCTAGCGAAATGCCAAGATGGCTTAATTCAAATGCGAATACACTGTTGATCACGCCTGGCGCGAGGCCCGCAATCAACAGTATACTCAGCGTCTGGATCAGTAATGCCTGGCACCACAACCGTTTTGGTAGCAGGCGCTGTAGCCAGGGTTTGGGCAACAGCGTCTCTACCGAAAGTTTGGCCGATGGCATGCTGATTCCTTTCACTCACATAGTGCCGTGACACTGATCCGGGTGATCAGGCTGTCATGGAAACCAGTTTGTAGCTCAACTCTTTTGCCTTTTTGGTTTTGCCGGCACGTGAAGGCACATGGCACAAGTTGCAGACATAGTTCTGGTTCAAATCATAGCTATTGACGATGTATTGGCCACCGCAGCAATGACAGACTTTAGTTGTCAGCATTTTGCTTTCAATAAAGCGTACCAAGGTCCAGGCGCGTGTCAGCGACAGCACAGGCTCATCTTTAGTCTCGGCATCAGGATGCTGTACTTGTTGCATATACAAGGTATAGGCTTTAATGATGGCTTGGATGCCGTCTACCCCTGCGTAATCAACCATAAAGCGATAAATGTTGTAGAAAATAGAGGAGTGAATGTTTGGCTGCCAAGTCAAGAACCAGTCGGTAGAGAATGGCAACATGCCTTTTGGAGGAGAAACGCCTTTCATCTCTTTGTACAACTTGATCAGACGCTCACGTGACAATGTGGTTTGTGATTCGAGCAACTGCAGGCGGGCGCCCAGTTCGATCATTTGCATGGCCAGTTGAATTTGTTCTGCTTCGTTTACTACACTCTTCTTTTGCATGATATCCTCTTTTCTCTTTCTAATCGCCGTGTGGTGACAACTACGCTGCTTATACTGTGGAATCTGCGGCCTGGGCTGACATCAATACCGCGGTATGCAGATGGGCTTGGGCAGGGTCTTTGGCATAGCTGGTCAGCATTCCCAGGATTTCGCTATCATCAAAGCGGAAGCGGGTCAGCAGCATGTTGGTGTTACAGAGTTTGAGTAACTGCAGATTGGTCAAGTTTTCGAGCAGATCTGCAATTTCCTTGTTAATGCCAAGGCGGAAGATGGCGGTGGCTTTGTCAGCACGGATCAGTTGTTGCGCCAACATCAGGTAGTTCAGATTGGCATCCTTGATTTCAGCGAGTAAATCGTTTTGCATGTTCATGATCTTTTCTCCGTTTTTTTGCGTAAATTTAAGTCCGCCTGAGCGTTAGGCGTACTTTGCGCGCAATCATGAACTGCAACAATCAGGGTTTGTCGGTTTATTTTGTAAGACAGACGAAAACAGCCGTGTAGGAGTTTGTCTTACAAACCCCTACACGGCATTATTCACTAACAATAATATCAATCACTTATCGCTCAAACCTAAAGTTGAGCTACAAGTTCGTTATGTGCAGTCTGTCAGCATTTTTTGATTTCCAATTCAAAAATTAATTCAAGTTTTCTTGTTGTATTCCGTAAACAATGACTTTTATTCGTTTTTAAGCCGCCTTCATGGTGGCCAGATACTTTTTCAGATATTCCGGTTAACGTCCCTACTTGATAAAACTTTAGGGTACGCAATCAAAAAAAATACAAAAATTTGATAAGTCACTGTTTATTAATAAAAAATATTTTTAGCTTTTACACCCCTTAACAACAGGCAGGCAGCAACTGTGAGAAAGCGGTCAATTCGCCCTTTTATTCCCAACTTAGAAATACATTTATCTAGCCAATAATCACTCACAAGACACACGACATGGCGTGGTGTGCAAACCCGGAACGAGTGAAAGACATGGCAGCTGAAGACAGCGATATGGAAAAGACCGAAGACGCGTCCCCCAAGCGATTGGAGAAGGCACGCGAAGACGGCGATGTTCCCAGGTCGCGCGAATTGGCCTCTTGTGCGGTTTTGTTTACCAGCGGCATTGCCATCATGATGATGAGCAAGCCGATGGGTGAGGCCATGAAGGATGTATTGCGTCAGGGCCTGAGTCTGGACAGGGCCATGGCGTTTGAGCCGCAGCTGTTGATTGTGCATATGATCAAAGTGGTGGAACAGGCGATGTGGGCCTTTTTGCCACTGGCAGTCATTGTGGTTGCCGTAGCGATTGCTTCACCGATCTTGGTCGGTGGCTGGGTGATGTCGCAGAAATCGCTGGTGCCCAACTTTGGCAAACTCAACCCGATGAAAGGCTTGTCCAATCTGTTCTCCAAGAACTCGCTGGTGGAGTTGGTGAAGTCGATTGCAAAAACCATCCTGGTTGGTTCTGTCGGCTACACGCTGGTGAAAAAGGATTTGCAACCGATGTTGGGCTTGTCCAACATGCCGCTGGAATCCGGAATTAGCACTGTCAGCGAACTTATGGTGACCGGCTTTTTAACATTGGCTTCTGCGCTGGTCCTGATCGCCGTGATTGATGTGCCCTACCAGCTCTATCAATACGCGCAAAAACACAAAATGACCAAACAGGAACTCAAGGACGAATCCAAGGAGTCCGAAGGCAGCCCTGAAATTAAAGGCCGTATCCGTCAGCAGCAGCGTGAAATGGCGCGCAGAAGAATGATGAGTAATGTGCCCAAGGCAGACGTGGTGATTACTAACCCGACCCACTATGCCGTGGCGATCAGCTATAAAGAAGGTGAAAATGCAGCGCCTGTCGTCGTTGCCAAGGGCGTCGATGTACTTGCGCAAAAAATCAAGGAAATTGCTGCAGAACATAATGTGATGACGCTGGAATCCCCCAAACTGGCACGGGCCTTGTATGCCCATGCCGAGCTGGAGCGCGAGATTCCTCAAACCTTGTATGCCGCGGTAGCGCAAATTTTGGCTTATGTGTTTCAACTGCGCGTGTTCAAGCAGCATGGCGGCGTCCGTCCGGTCATCCCTACTGATGTACCGGTCCCGGACGCACTGGATCCACATGCACTGGTCGCAGCGCCTGCCACGGCAACAGATATTGAATAAGCAAGACTGAGGAGTATTTAGATGAATAACTGGCAACAAATAATGGGGAAATTGGACGGCCGCAGCATCGCCGCCCCGCTCATTATTGTTTTGCTGCTGGCCATGATGATCTTGCCGTTACCGGCCATCATGCTCGATGTGTTTTTCACTTTTAATATTGCCTTGTCCATCCTGGTCTTGATGATCGGTCTGCAAACCACCAAGCCGCTGGACTTTATCGCCTTCCCGACCGTACTGCTGATGACCACCATGTTGCGCTTGTCGCTCAACGTGGCTTCGACCCGTATCGTGCTGACCGAGGGCCATGCCGGCCCTGATGCCGCCGGTAAAGTGATCGAGGCCTTTGGTCACTTTCTCATTGGCGGGAACTATGCGGTCGGTATCGTGGTGTTCGTCATCCTCACCATTATCAACTTTACCGTGATCACCAAAGGTGCGGGCCGGATTGCAGAAGTGGGTGCACGGTTTACCCTGGATGCGATGCCAGGCAAGCAGATGGCGATTGACGCGGACCTGAACGCGGGCCTGATTGGCGAAGATGAAGCCCGCCGCCGCCGCAAAGAAGTCGGCCAGGAATCCGAATTCTATGGCGCGATGGACGGTGCCAGTAAGTATGTGCGCGGGGATGCGATCGCCGGGATCCTGATCATTATTATCAATATTGTCGGCGGGTTGATTGTCGGCATGGTGCAACATGACCTGAGCTTTGGCGATGCAGTGAAAAACTACACCTTGCTCGCCATTGGTGATGGCCTGGTGGCACAAATCCCTTCGCTGGTGATTTCCATTGCGGCCGGTGTGGTGGTTTCACGTGTGGCCAACAATGAAGACATCGGCGGCCAGCTGATTACCCAACTGTTTGAAAATCCACGTGTGCTGACCATCACCGCCGGCATTATTGGCGGTATCGGCCTGATTCCAGGCATGCCTCACCTGGCCTTTATCGGGTTGGGGGGCTTGTTGGGTGGGATGGCCTATTCAGTCAAACAAAAACAGGAAAAAGCCAAACAGCAAACGGTGATTGAACCACAACCAGATGATAAATTGGCCCCGGCCAGCGAGGCGGAAGAAGCTACCTGGAACGATGTGCTGCCAGTAGATACCATCGGCCTCGAAGTTGGCTACCGTTTGATCCCGCTGGTGGATAAAGGTCAAGGCGGTGAATTGCTCAAGCGTATCAAGGGCATTCGCAAGAAATTTGCTCAGGAGATTGGTTTCCTGGCACCGACGGTCCATATCCGCGACAACCTGACGCTTAAACCGAACGCCTACCGCATCACCATGAAAGGCGTGGAAATGGCGACCGGGGAATCTAACTATCATCAAATGCTGGCGATTGATCCAGGTGCGGTGACCGGTGATCTTGAAGGCACCCGCACTACAGATCCAGCCTTTGGCTTGCCCGCAGTGTGGATTGATCCCGAGCAGAAAGAATTCGCACAAAGTCTGGGCTATACCGTGGTAGATCCAGGCACCGTGATTGCCACTCATTTAAACCACATCATTTCACTCAATGCCGGTGAGCTGTTGGGCCGCCAGGAAGTCCAACAGTTGCTGGATCACATGAGCAAAGAATCCAGTAAGCTGATTGAGGAAATTGTGCCCAAGATCATCAGCTTGTCCACCTTGCAAAAGGTCTTGCAAAACCTGCTCAATGAGGGCGTGCATATCCGTGACATGCGCACAATTCTGGAAACGCTGGCAGACCATGCCCAGTATTCGCAAGATGCCAATGACTTGACCGCCATGGTCCGTATCAAGCTGGGGCGTGCAATTGTTCAGGACCTGTTCCCCTACAGCAACGAAATCACCGCCATGACCTTAGATGGTCAATTGGAAAAACTGCTGTTGCAAGCATTACAAAACAACCAGTCCAGCCAGGGCGTGATCGAGCCTGGCATTGCCGAAAGACTGTCACAAGAGACCGAAATGGCCGCCAGACAGCAAGAGCAGATGGGCTTGACACCAGTCCTGCTGGTGGCTGGCCCCCTCCGCCAGGCTTTATCCAGATTTTTAAGAAGGACCGTCCCGCACCTCAGAGTGTTATCCCACGATGAGTTGCCAGACAACAAATCGATTCGTGTCACCAGTTTAATCGGAGCGCAGTAATATGAACATCAGAAGATTTTTTGGCAAAAACGCACGTGAAGCCCTGGCCCAGGTCAAGCAGGCCCTGGGGGAAGATGCCATTATTGTTGCGAATCGCAGTGTCAACGGTGGGACCGAGATCATGGCCATGCTGGAGTCGGATGTCGATGCCAGTGCGAGCCAGGCAACTGCTGAGCAAGGCAGCGAGCAAACCCGCAGCCTGCTTGATTTTGTGAATGCCAAAGAGCAACCCCGGCAAGCAACCCCAGTACCGGCACCGCGCGCCGTTCAGCCGCCGGCAGCAACGGTATCTGAAGAGGCCAATGTCAACGAATCGGCCATCATGGACATGCTCAAGCAGCACAGTGAACAACAAGAGCATGCGTATCAGCTGGCAACACAAACGCTGGAAGAAAAAATGCAAGGCATGATGGTGGAAATGCGCCAGATGCGCAGCCACTTTGAAACCCAGATGAGTGCCATGACCTGGCAGCATCATTTACAACATAGCCCGGCCAAATCAAAAGTGCTGGGCACCCTGCTCGCTGCCAACTTCAGTGCGTCGCTTTCGCGCCAGATTGCCGAAAAAATGCCGCAACACATTGATGTGAACAAGGCGCCAATGTGGGCCAAAGAAGTGATCAGCCGCAATTTGCACACGCTGGACGACGAAGATGCTTTGCTGGATCGTGGCGGCATCTATGCCTTGGTCGGCCCGACCGGGGTAGGCAAAACCACCACTACGGCCAAATTGGCGGCCCGCTATGTAATGAAACATGGCACCCAGAACCTGGGCTTGATCACCACTGACAGCTACCGGATTGGCGGCTACGAGCAATTACGCATTTACGGCAAGATTCTGGGCGTGATGGTGCATGCGGTCAAAGATGAAGAAGACTTAAAAATAGCCTTAAACGAACTCAAGAACAAACATATGATCCTGGTGGATACCGTCGGCGTCAGCCAGCGTGACCAGGCGGTGACTGAGCAACTTTCCATGCTGAGCCGTGCCGACAGCCCGATACAGAAACTGTTGTGCCTGAATGCGACCTCAACCGGCGATACCTTGACTGATGTGATGCGTAGCTACAAAAAGCATGATATCGCTGGCTGTATCGTCACCAAACTCGACGAAGCGGCTGCGATTGGCAATGTACTGGACGTGTTGATTCGCGAACGCATGCGCCTGTTTTACACCACCAGCGGTCAGCGTGTGCCAGAGGATATCGAGGTTGCAGACAAGCAAGCCCTGGTCGAGCGCGTGTTGACACCACACCAGGCCAGCCTGCCCTACCAGTATCTGGATGAAGAGTTACCGCTGGTGATCTCCAGCATGATGCAAACCGCCAGCCAGGAGCAGCCACATGTTTAATTACCGTGACCAGGCGGACGGCTTGCGCCGTATCATGGCCAAAACCTCTGCCCGCATTATCAGTGTGATTGGGGCCAATGGCCAGCCAGCCAGCCAGTGGATGCGTCAACTGGCGACCAGCATGCTGACGCCAGAACAGCGTTTGTTGCTGGTGCACGCGCACCGCCAACCCGCGATGACACATTCCCTGCAAGGCATCGCCGTGCAACGTCAGGCCATCCAGCGGGGCATTTTCAAACACCCGCAAGGCTATGACCTGACCTGTTTGGGCGAAAATGACCTGTTAACCTCGCCTTTATCTCACGATTTAAAAACGCAACTCAACGGTATAGTGGAGCAACTTGCGTACGATTACGACACTGTGATGATTGAAGCACAACTGGATAGCCAAGACTACAGCCTGCTGCTGCCGGTAATTGCCGCGCATGAGCTGGTGATCCAAATGGATAGAAGCGAAGCCGCCATTAAGTCGGCATATGCGACCATCAAGCACATCAGCCAGCAGCATGGGCAGATTCCGTTGGGTGTCGTCGTGACAGACGCTAACCATGATCAAGGCAATCAGTACTTTATGCGCCTGAACCAGGTGTGCAAACAATTTTTGGGCATCACGCTGGAGTTCATTGGGGCCATGCCTGCTGAAACCGCCAAGGCAGTCACTGCCAACCCTGGGCGCGCGACTGCAGAAGTGAGCAAACAGCTTTCCAGCACACTGGCGTTTAAAACCGTCGCCCATCGTCTAGAACAACAACGGATTTCCATGCCATCCATGGCTGTTGCCTAAAGTCAAAAAGGAAAAACATGTATACCGCTAAAGGCACGACTCAAAATACCGATCAGATGCTCAAAATGCATAGCGGCCTGGTCAAGAAAATGGCGTATCAAATGAAGGCCAAGCTGCCCTCCTGCGTCGAGCTGGATGACCTGGTGCAAGCGGGCATGATCGGGCTGATGGACGCGATACAGCGTTACGAAGATACGCATGGGGCACAATTTGAAACTTACGCCTCTCAGCGCGTACGCGGCGCCATGCTGGATGAATTGCGCGGTGCCGACTGGCTGCCGCGCGGTATCCGCAAAAACATGCGCGATATCGAGTTGGCTGTGCAGCAACTGGAACAAAAACTGGGTCGCCCGCCAACTGAATCCGAAATCGCCAAGCACATGAATTTTAGCCTGGAAGATTACTACGAGGTCTTGAGCGACTGCCAGGGTCACCAGCTGATTTATTACGAAGATTTTCAGGACGATGACGGTGGCGAGCACTTTCTGGATCGTTATGTGGACGATGATAGCAGCGACCCGGTGAAAGCCCTGCTCGAAAGCGACTTCCGTGAAGCCTTGATTGCCTCTATCGACAACTTGCCAGAGCGCGAAAAGATATTGATGGGCTTGTATTACGAGCAGGAGCTTAACCTCAAGGAGATTGGCGCCATCATGAATGTGTCCGAATCACGCGTTTGCCAGCTGCATAGCCAGGCGGTCGCCCGCTTGCGTGCCGCCATGCGTGAAAAAGCCTGGACCGGAGTTGCCTGATGGATTGGGGTAGCCTGGCCGGACTGCTGATTGCACTCGGCGGCCTGGTCCTGGGCCAAGTCATAGAAGGGGGCCACCTCAACTCCCTGATGCAACCTGCTGCCTTTGCCGTGGTTATTCTCGGCACGACTGGCGCCGTCTTGCTGCAAACCGAACTCAAAGTGTTTATCAAAGGCCTGCGCATGTTGAAGCTGGCCTTTGTCCACCCACAAGATGACCGCAAAAAACTCGCCGTCAAAATCAATCAATGGAGCCAGCAGGCGCGCAAAGAAAGCGTATTGTCGCTGGAAAGTTACATCAAGCGTGAGCAGGATCCTTTCGTACGCAAGGGCTTGCAATTGCTGGTGGACGGCACCCCGCCTGATCGCATCCGCGAAGTCTGTGCCATTGATATGTATTACTACGAAATGCAACAGCGCGACGCTGTCAAAATCTGGTCAGCGGCAGGCGGCTATGCGCCCACCGTAGGCATTCTGGGCGCGGTGCTCGGCCTGATTCATGTCATGGAGAATCTGTCTGATCCAAGCAAGATCGGTAGCGGCATCGCAGTGGCCTTTGTTGCCACCATTTATGGTGTGGCGCTCGCCAACCTGGTGTTTTTACCCATCTCCAACAAACTCAAAGGCCATGTCCAGCATGAAATGTCCAGGCGTGAAATGCTGCTCAATGCCTGGGTCTCCATCGCACGGGGCGACAATCCAAAATTGGTCAGTGAGCGGCTGGAATCTTATCTGCATTTGAGACAATCGTGATGTACAGACGCCACAAGCTCGAAGATGAAGAGGAAAGCCACGAACGGTGGCTCATTTCTTATGCAGACTTCATTACCCTGCTGTTTGCTTTTTTCGTCGTCATGTATGCCACCTCCAACATTAACCTGAATAAATACCGCGCCCTCTCCAGCTCGGTCGTCAATGCGTTTCAGGGGCAACCGGGGGCTGTCGGCCAGCAGCAGAATATGCCACAGGGCTTACAAACGCCTGGATTGCCAGTTCCTGGCGCGCAGAATCAAAACGGGCAAGTCCCAAGTGCGGTGATGAAGCCTTTGCCGCTCAGCTATCTATATCAGGAAAAAAAACAGCGTGATCAGGAGAAAATACGCGCCATGGCTCAACAACTGGCCAACACGCTGGCGCAATGGATAGAGCAAAAACAGATCATGGTTTACCAGTCAGACTTGGGGGTGGAAATGGATATTTCTACCCATCTGCTGTTCCAGAACAATCAGGCGGCATATACACCACAGGCCAACCAGGTACTGCACATCATCAGCGCACAACTAAAAAATGAATACCGCACCCTCCAGGTTGAAGGGCATAGTGACAAGCACACCTTCAGTGGCATGGTTGACGCAGAAAGCAAGCGTTGGACATTGACGGCGACGCAGGCAGCACGCGTCGCGGCAACACTGGCCGCCGATGGCATCGCAGCCAAACGGCTTTCAGCCCTTGGCCTGGCAGAAACAAGGCCGGTCTCCAGCAGTGACAACAATCTGGCGCAATCGCTCAACAGCCGTATCACCCTGCGCATCCTCACCGCAGAGGCAGGTGAGCAACTCACCACCAATCTGGCGAACCGCCAGGAAGTCTCGCCAGCCGAGCCAGAAGCAACCGCAGAGATTCCACCGATGGCAACGCCAGCTACCTTGCCATCAGCAATGACAAACAAGCGCAACAGTCAGCCTTGACCTTGGCTGTGCGGCCGTAAAAGTTATTTTTTAAACCATCGCCTTTTAGGGCATCATTTCTAAACCAACGCTTGTTGCAACCAATCATTAAATGCGTCTATTGGCATGGGTTTACCAAACAGGTAACCCTGGTAGCGGCGGCAACCATTGTTTAGCAACAGTTCCAGTTGTTCTGGGGTTTCAACCCCTTCGGCAATCACGCCGAGGTACATGCTCTGCGCCATGGCAATAATGGTACGCACAATGGTGCGGTCATGACTATCGGTCACAATATCATTTACAAATGAGCGGTCTATCTTGAGTTGATACAGTGGCAATTTTTTAAGATATTGCAACGAAGAATAGCCGGTGCCAAAGTCGTCTAGGGAGAACTGGATGCCTGACTGGCTGAGCTCTGTCATGATGCGTACCGCATCGTCCACATTTTCCAAAAGCAGGCTTTCGGTTAACTCCAGACGCAAGGCATTGGGGTTGATTTGATGCCGCTGTAAACAGGCTTTGACCATGGCGGTGAAATTGGCCTGTCGGAACTGACGCGCGCTGATATTCACCGACAAACTGAGTTCACGTGTTTTTTGTGCCCGTTGCCAAACGGCAATTTGTGCACATGCCTGGTCGAGTACCCACATGCCGATTTCAACAATCAGGCCACTGCTCTCGGCCACCGCGATAAATTGCAGCGGTGAAGTGAGGCCTTGCGTGGGGTGTTGCCAACGCAGCAAGACCTCTGCGCCAAACGGCCGGCCGGTGTGGTCCACTTGCACCTGATAATAAACCCGCAACTGTTGCTGGACGATGGCTTCGCGCAGCTCGGCTTCCAGGCGCGCTTGCGTCGCAATCTCGGTCTGCATGCCAGGCTCATACAGACAGGCATGGTTGCGGCCAGACTGCTTCGCTTTGTGCAAAGCGATGTCCGCGGCTTTCACATAGTCCGTTTCATCCATGTCTGTCCCGCTAAAACTGCACAAACCCATGCTGGCGGTCACCGGCAGCTTGAGTCCTGCCACGTTAAACGGCCGTTGCAGGGTCTTGTGCAATTTGCGCTGCAAAGCCCAGACCTGTTGTACCGCCTTGTCTTTTTGAGTCGACAGTCCTGAAAGCAGAATCAGAAACTCATCGCCGCCCATACAGGCAATAAAATGCGGTTGTGCCGCCTTTTGCAGGCGCTGCGCCACTTGCTGCAACAGCGTATTGCCTGCATTGTGGCCATGGGCTTCATTCACCCATTTGAAATGGTCGAGGTCTATATAAATGAGACCGCCATGTTGCTCTGCGGCGGATTGATGACGCAAGGCATGCAATACTTCATACATTTTTTTGCGGTTAGGCAAGCCGCTCACCGGCTCAAGATAGGCCAGGGTTTGCATCGACTGCTGTGACAAATGGCGATCCACGACGATGCTGACCAGTCTTGCCGCCTGCCCGATCAGGGATTGCTCAGCGGCTGTAGGCAGTTGTACCTGACGCGAATACAAGGCAAACGCCCCGAGCACTTCCCCCGCAGCATTGAGAATAGGCTCTGCCCATCCGCCCTGCACTCCCGAAGCCTGTGCTGCCGTTCGGTGGTACTGCCAGTAAGGATGGATCATGACATTTTCAACCATCACGCGCTGGCGCGTGGCGATCGCGGTGGCTAGAGAGCCGTTACCGGCCTCCAGCTTGAGCTGTTGCAAGGTTTGCAGTAGCGGAGATGGCAAACTGGGCGCGATCACGGTTTGTACACGTTGCCCCAGATCCTGCGTCAGCACGATGGCACAAAAGGTCTCGGGATGCAGCGCTTCGATCTCGCCAACAATCCAGGCCAGGATGTGTTCGGTGTCCTGTTCTTTAAGAATCAGCTCCAGCATAGAAAACTTGAAGCGATCATAGTCTCGCACTCGTTGTTTTTCTTGCTGGTAAAGCAAGGCAGCTTGATGCGTCTGACTCACATCCCGCACCAGCAGCAAACAACGTGGCTCGTTTTGCCCATGCAAAAAATAATGCACTCGACACTCTAGCCACTGCACTCCCAGCTGGTCGCAGGCAATCTGTATGCATTGTTGGGTGGTCTGATCAGTGGCGGGCGTTAACAGGGCTTTTATCAACGCATGACTTTCGGCGGGTAAGGCTTGCCAAAGGCCGTTGCTATTCAAGACTTGATGCGCTGGTGTAGTCGCAGCTGGCCCTTGCGCTAACACAGACAAACAATCACCGGCGGCATTGGTCTCAACCGCCAGGTAATACTGGGCCGGATCAAGCAAATCAGACCACTGTTCAAGAAGCACACACAGTGCAGGATTGGCCAATATTGAAGCACTTGGCTCAGAGATTACTGAAGACATCGCAAACTTTCACAACTGCAGTGCACAATCTCTGTCCCTCCAACGCAGGTAAATACGCTGGTCATGAGATGGCACACCCCCGAAGAATATTTTTAGAATAGCACTACCAATGGATGGCTGCGCATTATATTTACAATAATGTGTCCAAAAAGCAGTGCGATGTCAAGCACAGATACCTTAACACTTGTCTGGCTGCAAGCAAGTTCGCGGGTAGAAACAGTGCGCGACCATCCCCCTCCCCGGCCTCACTTTGGGGTAAATCCGGCGATTGGAGTTCGTCCCACGTAAGATGGCTTTGCATCATAAAAAATCAAAGAAAAATCGCCCAAATCTACTTTCTACTAAAGACAGGCAAACGCAAGAGCATGATCAAGCCAAACACCCCGCTGTAAATGATCGGTTCGGTCAGGTCTTTTTTGACCAGCCACCAGAAATGCAGCAAGGCCAAGACCGCAATCACATACACCAGTTGATGCAATGTTTTCCAGCGCTGTTTAAGGGCATGCATGGCTGCCTGGTTAGAAGTAGCCGCCAACGGCACAGTCAATAATAAAGCCAATGCCCCAACCAGCACATAGGGATGCTTGACGATATCTTTGACCATGTCCGACCAGTCGAACTGATAATCCAGCCAGACATAACTGGTCACATGCAAACTGGCATAGGCAAACATCCATAACCCTAACAGGCGCCGCACGGCGATCAACCAGCCTAGACGGGTGAGAGATTTAAGCGGTGTCACACTCAGTGACAGTAACAAAAATACCAGTGCCCACGTGCCGGTCGAACGCTCAATAAATTCAACCGGATTCGCCCCCAGGTCATTGGTAACCCCCAGATAGACCAGGCGCAGTATCGGCAGTAATGCGCCTAGCCAAACCAGCATCTTCACCGCCTTGATGCGGTCTTTCACTGAAAGAGAAGGCCATGTGAATAAAGGACTCATATTAGAAATTTTTCTTCAAGTCCATGCCTGCATACAAGCTGGCGACTTCTTCATAACCATTAAACAGCTTGGTTTTCACGCGCCCGGCAAACAGTCCTGCGCCGATACGCTTCTCTGAGGACTGCGTCCAGCGTGGATGATCGACTTGCGGGTTTACGTTGGCGTAAAACCCGTATTCACGCGGACTCGCCCGCATCCAGGTTGTCGTTGGCATCTGCTCTACAAAGCGAATGGTAGAAATGGCTTTGGCCCCTTTAAACCCATACTTCCATGGCACCACCAGACGCACTGGTGCACCGTTCTGATTTGGCAAGACCTTGCCATACAGTCCCACCGCCAGAATCGTCAGTGGTTGCATGGCCTCATCCATACGCAACCCCTCCACATAGGGCCAGTCCAGTATCGGCATGCGCGCGCCAGGCATATGCCGGGGGTCGTTATACGACACAAATTCAATATACTTTGCATTGCCGGTCGGTTGCGCCCAGTCAATCAGCGCCTTGAGTGGCAACCCTATCCATGGGATGACCATAGACCACCCCTCGACACAGCGCATACGATAAATCCGCTCTTCCAGCGGTGCCAGCTTCATCAGTTGCTCAATGCCTATGGTTTTCGCTTGCTTGACCGCACCTTCTATCTTGATGGTCCATGGCGTCGGCTTGAACAGCACCGCCTCGCGCGCCGGGTCTTCTTTGCCGGTGCCAAACTCATAATAATTATTGTAATTGGTCACGTCCTGCAAAGCGGTCAGCGTCTCCTCCTTGCCATAGGCGGTTTTTTGAAACTCCAGCGTTTGCGCTGCCTGTGCCGTGGTTGGCAACCACAAACTGGCAGCGGCGATACCAGCAGCCTTGATCAAGGTCCGGCGTTGTTCAAACAGCGCTTGCGGCGTGATTTCTGAGGGTAAGATTCCGCTGGGGTTGCTGCGGTGAGGGTCAAATTGCATGTTGTTTCCTGTGTGGTGACAATTGTAAGTTTGTCGCGTATGACAGGAAAACCTTACAGGGGATTCCAAATAAAAATAAATCTTTAACTGCCAGGGACGTTTGACAGGGCTAAATGCGTCACTTGAGGCTATGCATAGGCCTCAAGCGCAAATCATCCAGTTTGATTGGGATGCTTTACTTTGCCTGTGTCAACAAGGCATCCAGTTCAGCATCTTTTAATTTGGCGGCAATGGTACGGGCTTGCTGTAGTAACTGTTGCGCAGCCGCGTGATCTCCTTGTGCCTTTTTTGAAGCGGCCCATTTAATGGCGGTCTTGGCTTCATAAAATTCGCCGCCATTATCATGCGCATAGTCCATCAAGCGCTGGTAGGTTTTGTCTGCCCCGACAAAGTCTTTTTTATCGGTAAACAATTGCCCCAAAGTCAGGCTGGCTTCAGCATATTGGTCAGGGGTGCCTGATTTGCGCAGCATCAGGACACCTTTGAGCTGATATTCAATCGCTTTTTCAGCCTGTTTTAACTGCTGATAAGTCATGGCTTCGTGGATATAGCTATCCGCGCGCTCGTCGTCGTTCAAGGAGAGCTTTTCGCCGGCTTCAAATGATTTGAGCGCGTCAGCATACTGCTCCATTTCAAAATATGCTTCGCCGATCAGGTTGTGGGCAACGCGGGCATAGCGGCGCATGTTTTGCTGCTCGCTAAATTTCAATGCTTGCTGATAACTCTCCAGCGCTGCGGCATGCACTTTGGCTTCCAGCTGCGCATTGCCCAACAGCATATGCGCCGCAATCAGATCCAGCCCTTCCGGCTTGAGGCTGAGTGCCTGTTTAAAGCTCTGCTGGGCGGCGGTGTTATCCCCTAAACCCGATTGCGCGCGGCCTTTGCAAAGCCAAAATTCAGCCTGTTTTGCATGCTGCTCCGCAAGTTTGACAGCTTCAGCATATTGATGTTTTTGGACGGCAGTATCGCAGGCATCCAATGCAGCATCCTTAGCCATTGATTCATTGATAATCAATAGATTAACAGCCAAAATTAAAGTTAATTTTAAGTTCATATTCAGAATAAACTCGATTGTTTTGAGAGAGGTTCGATTGAATCAGAGGGCGTTTCCGTTGTCGTGTCATCTTCAGAAGCGGCCTGTAACATGGCGAGCAATGCAGCTTCATCCAGAATGGCGATATTCAGTTGCTGCGCTTTTTCAAGTTTGCTGCCCGCCTCTTCTCCGGCCACCACATAACTGGTTTTGGCCGAGACACTGCCGCTGACCTTACCGCCCGCGGCTTCAATCATCGCTTGGGCTTGGTCACGCTTGAGCGTAGGTAATGTGCCAGTCAGCACAAAGGTTTTGCCAGCAAACTGGGTCAAAGCAGCCTTTTTTTCAATGTCGGCCCAATGCACGCCTAAATTGCGCATGGAGGCGATCACTTCGCGGTTATGCGGTTCCTGAAAGAACTGATATACAGCTTCCGCCACAATCGGCCCGACATCCTTGACTTGCGTGAGTGCGGCTACATCGGCCTGCATCAAGGCATCAAGATTACCAAAATGTTGTGCCAGGTCTTTTGCAGTGGCCTCACCCACATTGCGAATCCCTAATGCATAAATAAATCTGGGCAAAGTCGTTTGCTTGCTTTTTTCAATGGCTACCAGCACATTTTGTGCAGATTTTTCTGCCATGCGTTCAAGGTCGCTTAGCATGGGCAGGGTCAAACGGTAAATATCATCCAGATGATGAACGAGTTCGCGTGCAACCAGCTGGTCAACCAGCTTCTCACCCAGGCCCTCAATATCCATGGCACGGCGAGAAGCAAAGTGTGTAATGGCCTGTTTACGCTGTGCCGGGCAGATCAATCCGCCAGTGCAACGTGCCACTGCTTCATCCTGCGGACGGACCACATGCGAGCCACATTCCGGGCAGACGGCAGGCATTTCAAAGCGGCGCGCATCTGCCGGGCGTAATTCTGTTTTTACCGAAACAACCTCTGGGATCACATCCCCTGCCCGCCTGACAATCACGGTGTCGCCGATCTGGATATCCTTGCGCCTTAATTCATCCTCGTTATGCAAGGTGGCATTCGTGACCGTCACGCCGCCTACAAATACGGGTTTCAATCTGGCAACAGGTGTGATTGCACCAGTACGACCCACCTGCACAGAAATATCTTCAACAATGGTTGTCGCCTCTTCGGCCGGAAACTTGTGTGCCACCGCCCAGCGCGGCGCACGCGAAACAAAGCCTAGGCTGGCCTGCAAGGCAAAGTCATTCACTTTGTAGACCACGCCATCAATGTCAAACGGTAACTGGTGCCGTTTTTCGCCAATCTCGGCATAGTATTCACGCAACCCCTGAGCGCCTATTTTCACCGCGCGCAAATCACTGACAGGAAAACGCAAGTCAGCCAGGTATTGCATGGCTTCAGAATGGGTATGTAATTCCGGCACGCCTATGCTGGCGCCCAGACCATAGGCAAAGAAATGTAGAGGGCGTTTGGCGGTAATGTGAGGATCCAGCTGGCGCAAGCTACCTGCTGCGGCATTGCGCGGGTTGGCAAACAGTTTGCCATTAGCAGCGGCCTGTTGCTGATTGAGCTTCTCGAAGTCTCTTTTCAACATCAAGACCTCGCCGCGCACCTCAAGTAAGGCTGGTGGCTGCGCAATATTCAAGCGGCTGGGAATGGCGCGTATGGTTTTGAGGTTGTGGGTGACATTCTCCCCCGTATACCCATCACCACGGGTCGCGCCCTGCACAAATAGCCCGTGCTCATAGGTCAGGGTAATCGCCAAGCCATCAAATTTTGGCTCGACGGCATAGGCCACAACGGCCTCCCCGGTACCTTCACGCACTCGGCGATCAAACGCTTCTAGCTCGTCGTCTGCAAAGGCATTATTCAGGGAAAGCATGGCTTGCCGGTGTTGCACACTTTCAAAAGCAGACAATGCCTGTCCCCCCACCCGCTGGCTGGGGGAGTCCGCAGTAATCAGCTCTGGATATTGCTGCTCAATGCCGACCAGCTGGCGGTAGAGGCCATCATATTCACTATCGCTGACCAAGGGCGCGTCCAGCACATAATAGTGATAGTCATACTCGGCAATACGTTGCTTAAGCTGCTGCAACGCCAGCGCAGCCTCTTGCATGGACATCATCAGGAGAACAGGCGCTTGGCATGGCTACTACCGGGGAAAATCCCCTGCGTCGCCATTGCATTAGAGATATTTTTGAGTTGCTGGCGGATTTTATCCAGCTGTGGATCACCAATCGCTTTGCGGTTGACGTCAATCAGGGCGGCATTGAGGCTAGTCGCCAGATGACGTGCAATTTCGACCATCTGGTCAAACACCTGCAAACTGTCAGGCGTAGTAGGAATATCCAGCTGGAAAGTCACCCCAGTCATCACTGCGGATTTCAACATATCTGCAGAAAATGGCTTGCCCTCGTAATTACGTACTGAAAACACTAATTGACCGTCAGCATTCAATAACTCGAAGCGGCCTTCGGCACTCAGCTGCATGCCGCAAGCTTCAGCCAAGCCACGCAGCTTGGTCGCATGAAACATGCCCTGGTTGGCTAACACATGAAATTCAACGGCTTTATCAACGTCGATACAGAAAGCATCTATCGCTTGTGCTTGTAATGCAGGCTCATATCCGCCCTGCCATACCACAGTCAGGCCCAAGGCCCTGGCCAATGTTTCCATGGACTTCTGAAAGCGCTTGAGCGTTTCCTGATCAACCGGACCGCCACGGTCTGCCAATTGCAAACTGCAAGCAACCTGACTGGCGGGCGTTTGTGTTTGCATGGCGGCAGCATCCAGAGCCAATACATCCTGCCACTCGCCCGTTGTTGCGCTCTGCGCCCAGAGGGTGGCATGTTGTGGGAACGTACGTACCTCAGCTTGCATATCTTCCAGCTCAACCAACATGACGCCTAACGGCGCATCAATCAAGCCGATCCAATCCATAGAGGGGTGCACTTCAGCAGGCAAGTCCGGCAGTGTCGGGGACAAGGAAGCCGATTCTGCCGATGGCATCTCTTCCAAGGCCTGGACTGGCGGTGCTTCAAAAGTAAAAGTCGGTTGTTCTGCTACCACAGCCGGCTCTGGCACTGCGACTGGCGGTTGATAAGCCGACACCTGTGGGGTGAGCGGTTCTGGCTTGGTCACATTGACAATTGGCTCATGAGCAGGTTGAACAGGCGCTGTTTTGACCGGAGAAGTGGCAGGCGCTGGTTTTGGTTTAAGCTTGGCAGGCTCTGCGGCTTTTTCCGGGGGCGGATTGGAAAATTCAGGCTCAACTTTAACAGAAGGTTGAGCTGAAGGCCGCACGCCAGTTTGGCGGACACGGGGCTCAGACATCCAGCCCTCTACCTCCTCGGACACAGGCGCGGTATCCACGGCAGCTTTCTTGGCAGCCTCTTTGACCTTGGCGGCAGGCTCGCCATCCAGCAAATCGCTACGGGTATGACTAAAACGGTATTCAACGTCTCTACGATATTTTTTTTCCTGCCACCAGTTAAATACAACCACTGCCAGAACGATGCTGACCCCGAGCAACACCAATATCATCCACAAATCAGACATGTGACTTAACAATCCTTTATAACGCTTGCATTATGATACAACAAAACTGGCGCTAAGCCGCATGCATGCGGATGGCCTCTTCGATATCCACATCGACAATCCGTGACACGCCCGACTCTTGCATGGTGACCCCAATTAGCTGTTCAGACATCTCCATGGTGATTTTGTTGTGAGAAACAAACAAGAATTGGGTTTTTTCTGACATCACGCGCACCAGTTGGCAGAAACGCTCGGTGTTGCTGTCATCTAATGGTGCATCCACCTCATCCATCAGGCAAAACGGAGCCGGATTTAACCTGAACAGCGCAAACACCAGCGCCATGGCCGTCAGCGCTTTTTCGCCCCCGGATAATAACTGGATGGTCGTGTTTTTTTTGCCTGGCGGTTGCGCAAAGACTTGTACGCCGGTATCCAGAATTTCATCACCCAACAGCACCAGCTTGGCATTGCCGCCATTAAACAAGGTATTAAATAATTCGCCAAAGTGACGGTTGGCTTCATCAAAGGTTGCGCGCAGTTTTCCGCGGGTTTCGCGGTCTATTTTCTGGATCGCCTCTTCCAGCGTTTCGCTGGCGGTGAGCAGGTCTTGCAGTTGACTGTCCAGATACCCTTTACGCGCCTGCTCGCTGGCTAATTCTTCAATCGCAGCCAGGTTGACTGCGCCGAGTTGCTGGATCTGCTGTTGTAACCTTTGGGTCGTTTGTGCCAGTGTTTCGGCTTTGCTGTCATGATTTAGCCCTTGCTGAAGCAAGGCTTCATCCAGCCCCGTTTCAGACAAAGACTGCTGGCATTGCTCGACTTGCAGCTGACAGGCCTGCTGTTTAAGTCTTTGTTGCTCAACGGTGTCGCGCAAGGGATGCAATTGCTGCTCGATTTGCATGCGCTGACGCTCTTCTGACTGCAAAACGGCTTCTTTCTGCGCCAGATCGTTACGCACATGCGCCAGCGCATGCTCACAAGTGTGCTGCTTGTCCAAGGCCTGTGCCAAATGTGCCTTCAAGGTTTCCATGGCACTGACGGCCAGCGTTTGCTCGGTTTCTTGCAGGCGTAATTGCAAATGCTCACGCTCTTGGCTGAGCTGACTCAAGCGGTGCTGCAAATCATTGACAGCATTTTGCAACAGGGTTTGCTCGAATACTTGTGACTGATGCGCTTTTTCAGCCTGCTGTACGCTGTCACGCGCATCAAAATAGGCTTGCTCTACATGATGCTTGAGGGCCTGCGCTTCGCGCGCCGCCTGTTCCAGGCTGGCAAACTGCGCCTGATACTGCGCGATCCTGGCTTGCGCTTGCAAAATCTCGTCATTGAGACTCTGCTGCCGTACTTGCAGCGCAGACAGGTCCTGTTGCAAGGCGGTTTGCCTGCGCGACGCGTTGTCATAGGCCTGCTGCAAGCTTGACTGTTGCATCTGCGCCTCATGCATGGCTGCGGTATATTGTTTGATCCGTGGATGTGCCTGCTGCTGTTGCAAGCGCAACTGTTGCAGCGCCTGTTCAATCAGTTGCACCTGCTGCTGGGTGTGATTAACCGCAGCTTGCGCGGCTTCCAAACCGGCCTGTAACTTGTCCAGTTGCTGCTGCCGTTCCAACACGCCTTGCATGGCATTCTGGCGGCCATGATAAACCACGCTATAGCGTTGATAGAGATCCCCTTGCTTGCTAAGCAGACTCACGCCTGCCGGGAGTTGCGATTGAAACTGGCCCACTTCGGCAACATCCTCAATCACGTAAATACCCATGAGCCAGTGCTGCAAGGCACCAGCCATTTCCGGCTGCTTGAGCGTGAGCAAACTATATAAGCTGGGTAATCCCTGCCAATGGTCTGGCAAGCTATCGCGTGCCGTTCCAGGCATGGCTATGGCTAAAGCGGCTTGCGGATGCGGTAATTTAGCCAAGGTCGGCAAAGAATCAGTGAGCAAGGCATTCAGTTTATAGCCCAGGACCGCTTCGAGCGCGGGCTGCCATGCGGCATCCACCTGTACCGCCTGCCACAAACGCGCCGCTGATTGCAAACCGCTTTGTTGCAACCAGGGCCCTAGTTGCTGGTCTTGCTTGAGGCTTTGCTGCAACTTTTGCAAAGACTGGATTTCGGCTTCAAGCTGGTTCAGCTGGCGTTGAGCCTGCTGCCAGTCTTGCCTGGCTTGCAGCAACCATTGCTGTTGCTGCTGCTCATCTACCCGCCATTGTTGTAGCTGCTGTTCTTCTTGCTGCAACTGGGCTTGCTGTTGCGCTTGCTTCTGCTTATACCCCTCCAAGGCCTGCATATCTGGCAAGGCCCAGGCTGATAGCTCATCTTGTAACTGTTGCAAGCGCTGGCTGGATTCAGAAAGATTGCGTTGCAAAAACTGTACGTTATTCTGCTCCAGTTGCATCTGCTGGCGGCATTGCTGCACGGCTTGCTGTGCTTGACTGGCGGCTTGCTGTATGCCTTGCAACTGTAATGACTGTGCAGGCAAAGCCTGTTGCAAGGCTTGCAACTGCTGCGCTTGTGCGGTCAGCGCTTGTTGTGCGGAGGCGAGTGCCGTGGTTTTTTCGTCCAGTTGCTGTTGTAACTGCGCTTGCTGCTGGCTACCACGCTCAATCTGCCCCTGCAGCTGTTGCTGCTGTTGCAGCAGTCTTAAGCGGGCCTCTTCCGATTGCTTGACTTGTAAATCCAGATTGGAAACTTGCGCGTTGGCCTCGTAAAAGGCCGCCTGTGCCGTATGCAATTCGCCTGATGCGGCCTGATGCTGCTGTCGAGCCTGCTCCAAAGCCAGCTCGCAACGCCGTAACGTCGCAACTTTCTCCTCCAGCGCATTCACTGCGTGCGCTACCGCTTGTGAAGCGGCCTCGTAAGCCAGCACAGCATCTCGCTTGCGCAACCACCACCATTGCGCCTCAGCCAGTTGGTACGCCGCTTGCAGTGACTGATATTTCTGCGTCACCACGGCTTGCGCCTCCAGCTTGAGAATCTGCTTGTTCATCTCGCGTGAAATATCTTCCACGCGCGCAAGATTCTCACGTGTATCACGCAGTCGTAGCTCTGTTTCACGCCTGCGCTCTTTATATTTGCTGATCCCTGCCGCTTCTTCGAGAAATACGCGCAGCTCTTCTGGCCGGGCTTCAACAATACGTGAAATCGTGTTTTGACCGATGATGGCGTAAGCACGCCCCCCAAGACCGGTGCCCAAAAACAAATCTGCCACATCCCGACGGCGTACCGCAGTGTTATTAATATAGTAGCTTGAGCCCTTATCGCGCTCGATTACGCGCTTGACCGAGATTTCGGCATATTGATTCCACTCGCCACTGGCACCACCCAGGCTGTTATCAAAAATGAGCTCGACACTGGCCCGCGAAATAGGTTTGCGATGCGAAGATCCGTTAAAAATCACTGCGTCCATGGCATCGGCGCGCATTTCCTTGGCGGAGGATTCGCCCAGCACCCAGCGGACCGACTCCATGACGTTAGACTTGCCACAGCCATTTGGCCCTACCACGCCCACACGCTGCCCATGCAGGTGGATGGTCGTTGGATCAACAAAAGACTTGAACCCCGCAAGTTTTAAATGTGTCAGACGCAAAGTAAGTAAACTGCTTATAAGAATTTGAGTGGTCGCTTAAGCGTTATAATACCCATTTTTAAGACGAAACATGCGCACAATGAACGAACATTTACTTGGTGGGAAACCCACTGCACAACCGACTAAAACACTGGAAACCTTTGAAAATCCCAATTCGCAGAGAGACTTCCATATCCATATGGAAATTCCAGAGTTTACCTGCCTGTGTCCAAAAACCGGTCAACCTGACTTTGCGGTCATATATCTGGACTATATTCCCAACAAATTATGTGTTGAGCTCAAGAGTCTTAAACTTTACATGTGGTCATTCCGTGATGAGGGCTGCTTCCATGAAGCGGTCACCAATCAGATTCTGGATGATCTAGTCTCTGCCATAGACCCGAAATTTATGCGCGTAACCGCCAAGTTTTATGTCCGTGGTGGCATTTTCACCAATGTGGTGGCCGAACATCGTGCCCCAGGCTGGCAGCCACAACCTTTTGTCGAGCTCTCTCAGTTTTCTGCGCAAAGTAATATACGCGGATAAGCCATTTGACCATGCAAAAAAACAAAAGCCCGGCAATGCCGGGTTTTTTACTGCGTAACCTGTACGCAGCTTGACACCATAGCCTTAAAGAAACTTAAGCTTTAATAAGCAGGTGATTTAAATAAATATGAAATTTAAAGCTAGAAATCACTGAGTGATTTTTGGCGTCCCCACGGGGATTCGAACCCCGGTCGCCTCCGTGAAAGGGAGGTGTCCTAGGCCTCTAGACGATGGGGACCTAAGAAATTTAACAACTCGTGCATTATACCAGTTTTTCAAATAATTAAAATATTTATTTTTAAAAAAATTCAATATTTTCAATCACTTGGTGGAGATAAGCGGGATCGAACCGCTGACCTCTTGCATGCCATGCAAGCGCTCTCCCAGCTGAGCTATACCCCCAAATCTCTGGTATTGCAGTTCTTTGTTTTGCAGTGCAATTCAAAGAAGGCGCCATATTAATGATGCCCAGATATCTTGTCAACGACTTTGATAAGAAAACATGAAAAAAACTTTATATCGTTTTGTTTTATGAGGCCCTGCCTTGTTTTGCTACAGAGCCTGCCGTAAAAACCTTGAGAAACTTACTTGAGATGGGGTTTGATCTTGCCGAGAATTTCTTCACTTTCCGGACGTGTCATACTGTTAAAAGAATAAACCTTCTGCCCGCCTGGCAAAATCAGATATTTGTAAAAATTCCATTGTGGTGCCTGCCCTGTTTGTTTGATCAGTTGCTGATAAAGCGGATTGGCGCCACTTCCGGTCACGCTGGACTTTTCAACCATAGGAAATTTGACCGAATAAGTCAGCTTGCAAAAGTCGCCAATCTGCTTGTTGTTGCCAGGCTCCTGACGGAAATCATTGGAGGGGAAGCCAATCACCACCAGCCCTTTATCCTTATATTGCTCATACATGGCTTCCAGCGCTTCAAACTGTGGCGTGAATCCGCATTTGCTGGCAGTGTTCACAATGAGCACTGGCTTGTCCTGAAATTGACAAAAATCGACAGTTTGACCTTGCAGTGTCTTAAACTGGTGCTGGTATAACGGTAGGCATTCTGCCTCAGCCATGGATACCCCCCCCAGGGTTAAAAACATCAATATAAAACTGCGCATTGCATCTCTCCAAATAGTTATGATTGTGTTATGCCTTTGTAGACAATGTGTTAGCTTGATTGTTCTCAATTAAGTTTTCATATTTTACTTTTTTTAATAGGTGCCGTTAACCTTCTTGTAAGGAACCTTTGCCATGCTTGGCACAGTCTATGCTAAAGATGTTCTAAAGCAATTTGATACTGACAGGTTTTGTTAACAGAATAACGTCATGGGAGATCATCATGTTACAAAAAGCAGCACCTAACGATAAATTCAAGAAAATCGATCAAATGCTCGAAGACTTTGCCGGCGATGAAGTCGATGATTATGACAGTGGCTATGGCAGCTATGAAAAAAGTCATAAGCACTACTCTGCCGATGAAGATGCATTGATGAATATTGATGATTTGTATTGATGCATGCACTTGCATTTGCAATCCGTGATCGCGCATCAGCGTGAGCCGTGGTTGCTGATATAATGGCGTGATGGAAATTACTACACGCTTGGAATTCGATGCAGGCCATCGCATTCCTGATCACAAGAGTCAATGCCGTAATCTGCACGGTCATCGCTACGCAATTGAAATTACACTGTCTGGAGAGGTGATTCAGGCAGAGCATGCCTCTGAAAATGGCATGGTAATGGATTTTGCCGATGTAAAAAGAATTGCCCGTGAAACCATTGTCGATCGCTGGGACCATGCTTTTCTGGTCTACCATGGCGATACGGCGGTGCTGGATTTTCTAAACAGCCTGCCCAATCACAAGACTGTGGTGTTTCCAACCATCCCGACGGCAGAAAACATGGCTGCGGAAGCCTTTACGCTGCTCAAGGCGCAATATCGTGATACCTTCGGCAATCAGCTCAAGCTGGTGAGGGTTCGCCTTTACGAAACGCCCAATAGCTGGACGGACGCATTCGATCAGAAATAGTCTGCGATCAGAATTAATTTTCCAGCGCACTCAACGCTGGCATGACTTGCGCAAGTGATGTGTCCCATCCCGGCAAACGCACACCAAACACCTGCTCCAGCTTATCACTAACCAGCCTTGAGTTTTGGGGGCGTCTGGCAGGCGTTGGGTATTCTGCGGATGATATGGCTTGCAGCTCTTTAAGTAGCAAGGCGGGCCAGCCTTGTTGTAGCGCCAGCGCTTGATACTGCGCCACAATCTCACTCGCAAAACCATACCAGGTGGTTTCACCTCGATTCACCAAATGATAAATCCCGGTTTGTTCAGCGTTGTGCGGATGCCAGCGTTCAATTAATTGCGCGACTGCTTCAGCAATCGCGATATCGGCCGTGGGGGCACCATGCTGGTCTGCCACAATGCGTAGTTGTTCCCTACTCTGTGCTAACCGAATGATGGTTTTGAGGAAGTTCTTGCCGTAGCTGCCATAGACCCAGCTGGTACGCAGGATGAGATGCGGGAGGCCAACCGCAGCAATTACCTGCTCGCCTGCAAGTTTGCTGGCGCCATAAACACTGACTGGATTAACTGCGTCAGTTTCAAGGTAAGCTGTGGCTTTGCTGCCGTCATATACATAGTCAGTCGAGAAATGGATCAGCGCCGCATTCAGTCGTGCGGCTTCTTCTGCAATGATTTGTGGGGCCGTGGCGTTGATGGCAAAGGCAAGTTCTTGCTCGGTTTCGGCCTGGTCTACCGCAGTATAGGCGGCAGGGTTAATAATCAGGTCTGGTTTGACCTGGCGGATGACTTGCCGGATGTGCGCTGGCTGACTGAGGTCCAGTTGTTGGCGAGTACAGCTGATTAGCTGTACTTGAGCAATGGGCTGTTGTTGCAGCTGTGCGGCAAGTGCATGCCCCACTTGACCATTGACGCCTGTTAACAGGATTTTTTTCATATGCGTGAGCAAGGTCCGAATCAAAGAATATGCTAATAATTAGTCAAATTTGGGCGCCTGTGCCCAGGGGAGCCCTTGCTGATCTTTGGCAGACAGGCTGGGGGGCATGTCCAACGGCCAGTCTATGCCAATCGTCGGGTCATCCCATTTAAGGCAGGCCTCATATTGTGGCGCATAGTAATCCGTTGTTTTATACAGAAAGTCAGCCGTGTCAGAGAGCACGACAAAGCCATGCGCGAAGCCAGGCGGAATCCATAGCTGACGGTGATTGTCAGCGCTTAAATGCACGCCTTCCCATAATCCAAAGGTCGCAGAACTCTGACGCAGATCGACCGCGACATCAAACACTTCTCCGGCAACCACTCTCACCAGCTTGCCCTGCGCTTGCTGGACTTGATAATGCAGACCGCGTAATACGCCTTTGGCCGAACGGGAATGGTTATCTTGCACGAATGTCACATCGAGCCCCGTGGCTTGTTTAAAGGCTTGCGCATTGAAGCTCTCTATGAAGAAGCCTCGTGCATCGCCGAATACCTTGGGTTCTAAAATCAACACCTCTGGAATTTTGGTCGCAGTCACCAGCATTAAAATACCCGCTCTTTTAAAATCATCTTCAAATACTGTCCGTACCCATTCTTGGCATATTTATCCGCCAGTTTGTCCAGTTGCTCTGCATTGATAAAGCCCTGGCGATAGGCGATTTCTTCCAGACAGGCAATCTTCAGGCCCTGGCGCTTTTCAATCGTTTGAATAAAGCCACTGGCTTCCAGCAGTGATTCGTGGGTACCAGTATCCAGCCAGGCCATGCCACGCCCCATGACTTCGACATTGAGGTCCCCAGAGGCCAAATAATGCTTGTTGACGTCAGTGATCTCGAGTTCGCCACGGGCCGAGGGCTTGAGGTTCTTGGCAATCTCAACCACGCGCTGATCGTAAAAATACAGCCCCGTCACCGCATAGCGCGATTTGGGTTGTGTAGGCTTTTCTTCCAGGCTGATGGCCGTGCCGTGCGCATCAAACTCGACCACGCCATAGCGCTCGGGGTCGTTGACCGGGTAGGCAAACACGGTGGCGCCCTGCTCGCGTTTACCGGCAGTCATGGCCATGTCACCGAGCTCATGCCCGTAAAAAATATTGTCACCGAGCACCAAGGCGCTGCTGTCGTTACCAATGAACGACTCGCCGAGGATAAAGGCCTGTGCCAGCCCATCGGGTGAAGGTTGTACCTGGTACTCAATGCGCATGCCCCACTGGCTACCATCGCCCAGCAGTTCTTTAAAGCGTGGCGTGTCCATCGGGGTAGAAATAATCAACACTTCCCGGATGCCTGCCAGCATGAGTGCCGACAGGGGGTAGTAGATCATGGGTTTGTCATACACCGGCAACAGTTGTTTGGAGACGACTTGCGTCACTGGATATAAGCGGGTGCCGGAGCCACCGGCCAATACGATGCCTTTTCTTGCCATTATGCCAACTCCTCGCCACGTTCATGGTAGTTTGTACTGAGCCAGTGCTGGTATTCACCGCTGGTGACGCGTGCCACCCATTGGGTATGCTCCAGATACCAGCGCACCGTTTTACGGATCCCGGTTTCAAAGGTTTCCTGAGGTTTCCAGCCTAAGGTCTGCTCGATCTTGCTGGCGTCAATGGCGTAACGCAGGTCATGACCGGGACGGTCTTTGACAAACGTAATCTGGTCGCGGTAGCTGCCTTGCGCTTTGGGCTGCTCCTGATCGAGGATGTCGCACAGCGTATGTACAACGTCCAGATTGGTTTTCTCATTCCAGCCACCAATATTGTATGTCTCGCCAGGCAGGCCCTTGGCCAGCACTTCACGGATGGCATTGCAGTGGTCTTCGACATACAGCCAGTCACGGATATTGCTGCCGTTACCATAGATCGGTAAGGGTTTGCCAGACAAGGCGTTATGAATCACTAACGGAATCAGTTTTTCCGGGAAGTGGTAAGGGCCATAATTGTTGGAGCAATTGGTGGTGAGGGTCGGCAGGCCATAGGTGTGATGATAGGCACGCACCAGATGATCTGAGGCCGCTTTTGAGGCTGAATATGGACTGTTGGGCTGATAAGGGTTGGTTTCCTTGAATGCAGGATCATTGGGTTCCAGTGAGCCATAGACTTCATCGGTAGACACATGCAGGAAACGGAACGACTGCTGCGACTCTACCGGCAATGCTTGCCAATAGGCCCTGACCTCTTCAAGCAGGTTAAACGTACCGACCACATTGGTCTGGATAAACGCATCCGGCCCGTGGATAGAGCGGTCTACATGACTTTCTGCAGCAAAATTAAGCACTGCCCTGGGTTTATGGGTTTCTAGCAGTGACTTCACCGCAACACGGTCACCGATATCCGCATGAATGAAGACATGGTCCGGGTCATGGCTAATCTCCGCCAGATTCTCCATGTTGCCGGCATAAGTGAGCTTGTCCAGATTGACCAGTTTACCCAGCTTCAGCTTTACCCAGGCATTGACGAAATTGCTGCCGATAAAACCGGCACCCCCGGTCACTACAATGGTGTCTGTGTGCATAAAATCTCTGCTTAATAGTGATTACAACTTGGAAATATCTTTTGATACTACCGCAAGCACCCGGCATGTAAAGAGTGAATAAGCGCAGCAGAGCCGCATCAAATCACAACAAAAGACGGTCGTCACCAGGGTGAAGCGCCAGACTTGCTAAGACTTTCTATATATTGCTGATGGCTGGCCAACTCCTCTTCGCTAGGCGGCAATCGCTTCATTGCAGAAAAGTCGACCTCAATATGGCTTTGCATGGTTTGTTGCTCGGAGGTTGAGAGTTCCATCAACAGGCTCTCTTGTCCGCGCGTCATGGCAATGTAGACATCGGCGAGCAATTCCGCATCGAGCAAGGCGCCGTGCAAGGTCCGCTGTGAGTTATCGATACCGTAGTGGCGGCACAAGGCATCCAGATTGTTACGCTGGCCGGGACGCATTTCCTTGGCCATTTTCAAGGTATCAACGATACCACTGACGAATGACGGCAGCGGGTCCATGCTAAGCCTGGACAACTCCATATTGAGGAAGCCGACATCAAACGGAGCGTTATGAATAATGAGCTCTGCACCACGAATAAACGCAATGAAATCCTGTGCAATTTGCGCAAAAAGCGGCTTATCCTGCAAGAACTCCAGCGAAATTCCATGTACTTCCTGCGCACCGGCATCAATCTCACGCTCGGGATTGATATACAAGTGAAAGTGACGCTGGGTTGGTCGACGGTTTAACATCTCGACCGCCGCAATTTCAATAATTCGATGTCCCTGATCGGGATAGAGGCCAGTGGTCTCGGTATCGAGGAAAATCTGTCTCATTTAAGCTACGCTCCTATCCTATCGCCACGGTTAATACACCTTGATTTGCCAAGGCATCCGCACGCTCGTTGCCCTCGTTGCCAGCATGCCCTTTCACCCAAATCCATTCAATCTGGTGAGGCTTGGCGATGACGTCCAACTGTTGCCATAAGTCCGCATTTTTAACCGGCTTTTTATCCGCCGTACGCCATTGCTTGAGCTTCCAGCCTGCCAACCACTCGGTCATACCTTTTTGCACATAGCTGGAATCGGTATACACCCTGACATGCGAGGGTTTCTTGAGCGCCTGCAAGCCTTGAATCACCGCCGTCAGTTCCATACGATTATTGGTGGTCAGCGCTTCGCCACCGTAGAGGGATTTTTCGTGCGAGCCCGCTTTAAGCCAGACCCCCCAGCCACCGACGCCAGGGTTGCCCTTGCAAGCACCATCAGCGTACATTTCTATCCATTGTTGATTCGACATCCGCGCATTCTAACTGCTTTTGGCCGTTTTTTTGTATGCTGGAACGGCCTTTTCTTACCTGCAACGCCGGATTCAGCGGCAACATTTTCCAGTCTGGTTTTAACAAACGGATATTGAGCACTCTTTTTTTGGCGATCAGGAAATAAATGCCACCACTCATGCCACACAAGCGTGGCCCCCACCGTTCCAGGCAAGACTGGCGCGCCAGCCAGTCAGGATCATTGAATGGAAAAGCGTGCATCAAATAACCACTACGCACGACCTCAAATCCCAATACACTCAACCAGTCACGAATGCGCCAGGCTGTAAACAATCTGCTGAAACTGCCTGCCTGCCTGAATTGCCCGACTCTGGCGCGCATGCCCAAACAACTGGCAGGGCTAACCCCGGTCAGCACCAAAGTACCTTCAGGCACCAGTACCCGAAACACTTCGCGTAACGTCTGCTGTGGATCCGCACACTGCTCCAGCACATGGGGCATGCAGACCAAGTCAACTGAATTTTCGGCAAATGGCAAAAACTCGCTTTCGCATAACAACGAGGCATTGGCCGAGGCGGTTAGCTGTAGGGAGTGTTTGTAAGGAATCCGGCACTGCTCGAGCAGGTCATGCGCAGACCATCCGATCTGCAGAGCATGAAAGCCGAACACATCAGCCACGGCTTGCGCGTACAAAGGCGTTTCACGCGCGACAATATATTGACCCAGAGGCATTTGTTCAAAGAACACTGACTGGCTTGATTGCAAGATAGATTCCCTCACGCACTTAAAACACCTCTTGAATACCGTCCAGGGCATCTCCCTTGACAAGCATCATGATTTTTTCAATGATGCGTGATGGACAAAAGTTCTGCAAGTATAGAAATCATCCCCCTGCCCGCTTTTAGCGACAATTATCTGTGGTTAATTCAGTCTGGCTCACTGGCCTGGTTGGTTGATCCGGGCGATGCGGACGTGGTTGAAGAGGCTTTGAGCAAGAGAAAACTGAGCTTAAAAGGGATTTTACTCACACATCATCATGCAGACCATGTGGGCGGCGCTGCCAGCTTGCAAAAGCATTGGCGCTGTCCTGTCTATGGCCCGGACAGTTCACAGCCGTCTTATCAGGCCATGCAGACTACCCCCGTCCACGCCGGGGACACTATCAGTCTGCTGCCAGAAGACATAATAAGCTGCGAAGTGCTTTCGCTGCCGGGCCATACACTTGATCATGTGGCTTATTATGTCAATCAGCAGCATTTGTTTAGCGGCGACGTTCTGTTTGGTGCGGGCTGCGGCCGCCTGTTTGAAGGCACGCCTGCACAAATGTACGCCTCGCTACAACAGATTGCCGCGCTTCCCCCAGAAACACTCGTTTACCCGGCGCATGAATATACCGCGCACAATCTTGCTTTTGCGCAGACCATAGAGCCGGATAACCGCGCATTACTCCAACGTATCGCAACCACCCGCGAGTTACGCCATCAGCAACGCCCCAGTCTGCCAACGTCCTTGGCACAAGAGTTGGCCACCAATCCGTTTTTGCGCTGTGAACAGTTGCGTCTGCGCCCTGAATTTCAATCGCGCTCGGCGCTGGAAGTGTTTACCGAGATCCGCACCCGCCGCAATGACTTCTGATCGCGCAACCTTTAAGCACAGTCTGGGCTCGCTGGCAAGGGCTTGTCTCCCCCCGAATTTAACGTAGAATGATGTCCTCCTTAAAGCGCTTGTGTGCGTTAGGCCTATCTCAAACAGATCGGCGCGGCCGCTACGGCCATCCGGATTTAGCAATCCATGTGTATCCGCCCTGCCGGATGCACAACACTCTCAGGATAAAGTATTACCGTCATGCGTTTTAAAAGATTCATCGTCTGCATTGCACTGTCAGCCTCGCCATGGTGCGGATCGGCTGAATACGTGGAACCAGCCACCTTGTCCGATGACAATGGCAGTTATGACGAAAGCTATGGAGAGACTGGCGTAGAAGGCTACACCTCCAGTTATCAGTTTGAAGATAGCCTGACCTTGCAAAACAGCTTGTGGGACCGCGTGCGCGATGGCTTTAACATGCCGGACATCGACTCAAGCTACACCAACAAACACGAACAATGGTACGCCTCTCGCCCCGACTACGTTTCACGCATGCTGGAGCGGAGTAAAAAGTATCTTTACCACATCGTTGTTGAAGTTGAAAAAAGAGGCATGCCCACCGAGATTGCGCTACTGCCCATGATAGAAAGCGGCTTTAATCCTAAAGCGCTGTCTACCAGCAAGGCGTCAGGCATCTGGCAATTCATCCCCTCTACCGGCAAAGACTTTGGCCTCAAGCAGAACTACTGGAAAGACTCACGCAAAGACGTGACTGCCGCCACCCAGGCTGCGCTCAATTATCTGCAAAAGCTTTATACCATGTTTGGCGCCTGGGACTTGGCACTGGCCGCTTACAACGCGGGCGAAGGCACGGTTGCACGCGCCATTGAGCGCAATGAGCGCCTGGGCTTGCCGACCGATTACCAGCACTTGTCCTTACCGGATGAAACTCGCAATTACGTGCCCAAGCTGCAGGCCATCAAAAACATTATTTTCCGGCCTGAACAATATGGATTGACGCTAAACGAAATTCCAAACCGGCCTTACTTTACCACCGTCCAGGCCCCCAACAAGATTGATGCAAAACTGGCTGCAGAGTTGGCAGGGATTACGCTGGAGGAGTTTAGCGCACTCAACCCAAGTTTTACGCGGCCGGTCCTCATTACGGAAAACAGTTATCAAAAACTTCTGTTACCAACCTGGGCGGCCAGCAACTTTACACAAAATCTGAATGCGTACAACCGTCCCCTCTCCAACTGGCACAGCTACCAGCCCAAGCGTGGTGAGCGCCTGGGTGTGATTGCCAGCAAGTTTGATATCAGTATTTACGAATTGAGCGCAACCAATAACCTGAAGCCGAATCGCAATCTGATTGTCCGTCGACCATTGTTAGTGCCCGCCAGCGTGGAGTCAGCCGGTCTGACCAAACCGATTGATGTTGCAGCGATGGCTAAACTTTCCGTAGAAGTGCCGGTTGAAAAAGAGTCATCCAGCGAACCAACGACTATTTCCCATAAAGTGAAAGCTGGCGAGACCTTGTCCACTCTGGCCAAGCGCTATGGCATCAGCAGCCAGCAAATCATGCAACAAAACCATCTCAAGTCTAAAAAACTGGCGGCTGGCCAGGTATTGCAACTGCAAAAACAAGAAAGCCATGCCAGCAAATCAAGTAAAGGGAACTCTGGAAAATCGCATGACTCGAAAACAAGCGTAAAATCTGGTGCTAAGAAAGCAGGCAGCCACAGTAAACATAGTGCCTCTTCATCAGATTCAGCTAAAAAGAGCACAACATCGCATCATAAGAAAAGTCAGTCCAGCAAACATTAAATCGGCTCATTATGCGCACTGCACACTCACCGCTCAATTTGCACGTTGTGTCTCATCCGCAGAATGCGCAAGGCAAGCGCCGAGGATATGTGCGCCATGCCATGATGACCATGGCTCTGGCGGCCATGCTGTCAGCCTGTAGTCCAGAGCAGGCCAACCAGGAGACACTGGCGTTTGATCAGGCCTACCCACCACAGGCCGGGGGCACGCTGATGAGCGCCATGCCCTCAGATCCGAGCAGCATGATCGGTATGGTGGCTGGCGAATCCGCCTCGCTGGCAATTGGCAGTTACCTGTTTAATTCACTGCTCAAATACGACCAGAATCTGGATTTGGCCGGCGAATTAGCCGCTTCCTGGCAAGTCGCAGACGACAATAAGACCATCACTTTCAAGCTCAAACCCAATCTGCAATGGGCCGATGGCAAGCCGCTTACCAGTGCGGATGTGCTTTTCACCTGGCAGCTGATCACAGACGAAAAAACGCATAGCCCTTATGCCTCTGATTATCAACTCGTTACCCAGGCAGAAGCGCCAGATCCACAAACGTTTATCGTGCACTATTCGCAGCCCTTTGCACCCGCGCTCGAAAGCTGGGCCAGTTTGCAAGTGCTGCCTAAACACAAACTGGCAGGACAGGATATACATACCACCAGTTTTGCGCAAAAACCGTTAGGCAGTCATTATTACCAGCTTCAGGAATGGCGACACGGCGAATACATCAAATTAAGTCGCAACCCCAAGTCTGTGATGGGTCCCGCCAATATCGAAACGCTGGTCGAACGCGTGATCCCTGATCCAGCCGCCCAATTTCTCGAGCTCATGGCGGACCATATTGATAGCATGAACATGGATCCGATTACCTATGCACGCATTATTCCTTCGCGTCCGGCACTCGCAGCCAGGCTCAACCAATACAAAGAGCTAGGCAACAGCTATACCTACCTGGGCTTTAACCTCAAACGCAAACCATTTGATGATGTGCGTGTGCGTAAAGCGATCAACTATGCCATTGATAAACAGGAAATTATTGATGGCGTCTATCTTGGCCTCGGCATTGCGATTGCCTCCCCGTACAAGCCGGGCACGCGCTGGAGCAATCCTGATCTTCACCCCTATGCCTTCGATCCGGCCAAAGCCAGACAATTGCTAGCCGAGGCAGGTTACACAGACAGCGATGGCGACGGTTATCTAGACAAAAATGGTCAAAAATTGTCATTTGAAATCCTGACCAACCTCGGTAACAAGCAGCGCGAGAAAACCTCGGTCATTATTCAGCGCAGACTCAAGGAAGTCGGGATTGATACCCGCTTGCGTACGCTGGAATGGGCCAGTTTACTGACCAATTTTATCAAACCGGGTAATTTTGATGCCGTGGTAATGGGCTGGGGACTGGGTCTGGACCCTGACCAGTACAATATCTGGCATTCCAGTCAGCAGAATCCCGGACAATTCAACTTTATCGGCTACCACAATCCTCAAGTAGACCATCTGCTGGAGCAAGGGCGACTTGAGTTTGACCCGGAAAAACGCATGCAGATTTATCATGCATTCGCCAAGGCCCTCTATGACGATAGTCCTCTGGTTTACCTGTCTGCCGGCTACGGGCTGACCGCCATCCACAAACGTGTGCAAGGGATTATGAATCCTATACCTCCGGCAGGTGTCGGCTACGACTCACAAAAATGGTATATTCCGGCGCCGCTGCGCCGCGCGCAAATACAGGCTGAATAAAACATGCTACGTTATTTAATCAGACGTGTGTTATGGATGATCCCGATGTTGATCGGCATCAGTCTGATTTCGTTTTTTATCATGCATCTGGCGCCTGGCGATATCACCAGTACGGAATCTGCGTTCGACCCCAAATCCTCAGAAGAGTCACGGCAAAAACTGCGTGAGCTTTATCATCTGGATAAACCCATTATTGTGCAGTATGGCTTATGGCTGGAGCGCATGGTGCACCTTGATTTCGGCCATTCGTTTGCCAGCCATCAAAAACCGGTGTTTTGGTCAGAAACCGACAAAGACGGCAATACCACCAAGGGCATGATTGAAGAAGCCTTGCCAGTGACCTTGCTCATGAATTTAGTTGGTTTATTGTTGACGCTGAGCCTTGCGATTCCGCTGGGCGTCATGGCGGCCAAAAAACATGGTCATTGGCAAGATCGCAGCATTACCTTATTTAATTTTATTGGTTTTTCTATCCCCGGCTTCTGGTTATCCCTGTTGCTGATGTACTGGCTGGGCGTAATTCACCCCTGGTTTCCGATTTCTGGCCTGCATAGCCTCAACTACGACCAACTCAACGCCTGGCAGCAAGCACAGGATCTGTTCATGCATTTGTGTTTGCCTGTGATCATTCCAGCATTGACGGGCCTCGCAGGTGTCACCATGTTTGTGAAAAACGGCATGCTGGACGTATTGAGTCAAGACTTTGTGATCACCGCTCGCGCCAAGGGCTTGAGTGACCGGGTCGTGACTTATAGACATGCTCTGCGCAATGCCCTGCTACCACTGATTACTTTGGTCGGCCTGTCACTGCCCGGCTTGATTGGCGGCTCGGTGATTGCTGAAACCATTTTTGCCATTCCAGGCATGGGTAAACTGTTTTATGAAGCGGTGATGATGCGTGATTTTCCGGTCGTCATGGGCATACTCACCATAGGCTCAGCCTTGACGCTGGTGGGCAACTTATTGGCTGATCTTGCCTACGCGTGGGCGGATCCGCGTTTACGCAAAGGGGTCATGCCACAACGCTAGGCTATCCAGACATGAAAAAAGTCCTGCAAAATCCCTTAGCCCTAACCGGGTTGATCATTATCAGCATCATCTTGCTGCTGGCGCTACTCGCGCCCTGGATTGCCCCTTATGACCCGGATGCAATCCAGGTCAAGCAGATTCTGGTGGGGCCTTCGGGCCAGCACTGGATGGGCACCGATGGTCTGGGGCGGGATGTCTGGAGCAGGATGCTGTTTGGCGGCCGCGTCTCGCTATTGGTAGGCCTGGTCGCAGTGGGGATTTCGACTGCCATCGGGGTCGTGCTCGGTGCTTTAGCTGGCTACTATCGTGGTTGGGTAGATACGCTGATCATGCGGCTGGTTGATTTGATGTTGTCTATTCCCAGTTTTTTCTTGATTTTAGCCGTGATTGCCTTTTTAAGTCCTTCGATCACCAACGTCATGGTGGTCATCGGCCTCACCTCCTGGATGGGCGTCACGCGGCTGGTGCGCGCTGAATTCCTGAGTCTAACACAACGTGAATTTGTCACAGCTTCCACGGCACTCGGTGCTCTGGACAGTCGCATTATTTTCAAGCATTGCCTGCCTAACAGCCTCACCCCTATTCTGGTCAGTGTCGTGCTGGGCATCGCCAGCGCCGTGCTCCTTGAGTCTGGCCTCAGCTTTTTAGGCCTGGGCGTGCAACCGCCGCAAGCCTCCTGGGGCAACATCCTCACCGATGGTAAAGAGTATATCCAGTTTGCCTGGTGGTTATCCGTGTTTCCCGGACTTGCCATTTTAATCACGGTGTTAGGGTATAATCTGCTCGGCGAAGGCCTGCGGGATGTGTTCGACCCACGTTCCAACACAGTACGCTAACCCTTCAATCAACTGACCAAACGAACTAACAACCACACAGGAACAAGCATGGCATTTCTTGCTGGAAAAAAAATCCTGATTGCCGGTTTGCTGAGCAACCGTTCAATCGCTTATGGCATCGCAGCCGCAATGAAACGTGAAGGTGCCGAACTGGCATTTACCTATCAAGTCGACAAGCACGAAAAGCGTGTACGTGACCTGGCCGCAGACTTTGAATCCGAGATCGTTCTCCCCTGTGACGTTGCTGAAGATGCACAAATCGACAACCTGTTTGTAGAGCTGGCTAAAGTCTGGGATGGCCTGGATAGCCTGGTGCACTCGATTGCTTTCGTCCCTAAAGTCGCCCTTGATGGTGACTACCTCGAAAGAATCGACCGCGAATATTTCCGCATTGCACACGATATCAGCTCCTACAGCTTCTCTGCGATGGCCAAAGCAGCCTACCCGATGATGCAAGGCCGCAATGGCAGCCTGTTGACCATCAGCTACCTGGGCGCAGAACGCACCATGCCTAACTACAACGTCATGGGGGTCGCCAAAGCCAGTCTGGAAGCCAACGTACGCTACCTGGCACAAAGCCTTGGCCCACGCGGAATCCGTGTTAACGCTGTCTCAGCCGGCCCAATCAAAACGCTGGCTGCCTCAGGCATCGCTGACTTTGACAAAATGATCGGCTTTAACGAAAAACACGCCGCCTTGCGCCGTAACGTAACCATCGACGAAGTTGGCAATGTCGCCGCCTTTCTGACCAGCGACCTCGCCTCAGGAGTGACTGGTGAAATCACTTATGTTGATGGTGGCATGAACATCACTGCTGCTGGTCAAATCGACTAAGGCTGACCACTCGTCAAACAAAACGCCTGCGCTGATAAAAGCCAGGCGTTTTTTTATGGCCAAATGCCGAATACTTGCACTGCTTAATAACAATGCACTAAATTACACAGTATCTTCAAAACAATCTAAAAAATAAAAAAATTTAAGGTGCACTAAAAATTTATTCAACCATTTAATTATGGTGTACTAAAAATTTATAAAAAATTGTGTTTTAGCTATAAATTTATTTTTTAATATTTATATATCCCATCCTATATAAAAGCTTAGGTTCGTTTTTGGGGTCTAATTAACGTTAGCGCTTATGAAATACATCTCCGCCATTTTTCTTTTTCTCTGTATTCTTATTCCCGCTCTTTCTGGGGCGGCAATTGATGACACGGCACTACTCTTCAAGGGAAAAGGGAGCGATTTAACAAATTCCGAAAAACAACAAATTTTCCAACGTCTCGGTTTCAAGGTGGCTCCAGATAAAAAGAGACTGGTTGACTCAACCTGTGAAGAAAAAGCTCAATTCGATATTGATATTACTGATCTAAATAAAGACAAAACCTTTGAAGTGGTTATCTTGGGTGGTAACACATGTAGTTCAGGAGCTACTGGCAGCTCAATTTGGCTATTCATCAAAGATGTTAAAGGTGTCTATCAGCCCAATCTTGTCTTTCCTGCTGCAGGCTATGAGGTTATGAAACATAGTTCAAAAGGCTTTCCAGATATGCTTATTGGTGGCATCAGTTTCTGTTCTGCTATATGGCGCTGGAATGGTATTAAATACCAACATTTTCAAAATGTACCTACAGCTAAAGGAGGGTGTGATGGTCGTTAAATCAAGCGCTAACCCATCAAGAGGAACTGGCGAAAGCAATCTTCGATGATGGAATTTTCAATAACGAGGGTGGAGCCACCAATGTCGCCAGCTCCTTATGTCAAACGTTAGCAGTCTCATGGAAGCCATCGACCAACTTCAGCGCCACTACATGATGCTTACGCTTGGTGTAGGTGAGATACAACCGTGCATCGACTGGGCAATTGAACGATTGGAGCTCAATCAAGAAGGTGATGATCTAGACGTTATCTTGCTTGCAGCAGCAACAGTACTAGAAGAAGCTTCTCCGTTGACTCATACGATTTTGGAGCGCTACAAAGGCCCTGAGGCATTGGACAAGCAACTTGCTGCAGGAAAGTACGTGGCGAGTTTACGGCCTTTGTATTTGTCTGGCGCAGAGTCCATTGAGTCGCTCAATGGCAAGTTCACCATACTCTTTGTCAGTCTTGGGTATCCAAATTGGCTAGTTATGCTCAGCAGAAACTGTGAATACGCTACCGACGTCGATGCATTCCGCGAGCCCTTCGAACAAGAGTTCGAGTATATCGCAGATCTTTGGGGCAAGGCCAGAACACTCACTGAGTTTAAAGCTGCATACAGTCGAGAGGTATCGAACACTCATGACGCGAAATACTGCTAACAAGTCCGTCAACCGGATGCCAAAATGCTGCGCTCTGGCGCCGATTAGGTCAAACGTTAGCGGGTTTATGAGAACGCTCGCAAAAGCTGCTGCCATTCTCGTCTCCTTATCTTTGGTAGCTTATCAAAGAGTTGCAGAGTTCATGCGCTATGAAGGCGAAACCTAGCGAGTCAGATCAAACGGATATCTAACAGAAATGAATTATGAAATGCACTCGTTATCAAGGCAGAGTTACCACCTGGAAAGACGAACAAGGGTTTGGCTTTATCACGCCCAATAGTAGCGGAAAGCAAGTGTTTGTACATATCACTGCATTTTCAAACCATCAGCGACGGCCGATTGGCAACGAGATTGTGAGTTATGAAGTCAGTAAAGATGCGAGTGGGAAATTAAAAGCCGAGTGTGTTCAATACATTGATGCACCATCGCGATCAAAGGATGGGCAGTTTCTATTGCTATTTGCCATCATTTTTCTTGTTTGCATGGCAATATCCGTTTTCGCCGGAAAACTGCCATTATGGGTGTTAGGGATCTATTTGCTGATGAGCAGTTGCACACTCATTGCTTACAAGCTGGATAAAAGTGCTGCAAGGCAGAACAATAGACGTACCCCTGAAAAAACCTTGCATCTATTGGCATTAATCGGTGGCTGGCCTGGGGCCATTATTGGCCAGAAACTGTTTCGCCACAAATCAAAGAAGCTTTCTTTTCAAGTGATTTTTTGGGTAACTATTATTCTGAACTGCGCGGCATTAGCGTGGCTGCTTTCCATGGATGGATTTGCTTTTATAGAGCGCGTGATTGGCACATTTTTAAATTAGCCAGGTGTATTAATTAACATAGTGACATGAAATAAAAAAGGAGGGCTATGCCCTCCTTTTTTCACTTCACTCAGCTAATTATTCGTTACCTTTGGATAACAATACTTTGGCATTGAACTGAATATCTTTCTTGGCTTTGAGTGAAGCCACATAAGCATGTGACATCTCTGCCCCCAGTGCAATCTGATACACTTTAAAGGCTCTGTCAGCCACATCTGGCTGGTCTTTGAGCTTCTGGTTCACCGCAATCACTTTAATCACGGTATAGCCTTTGTTGGCCTCGTTAAAGCCATAGTATGCTGGCAGTGTATGTGTGTTGACCTTGAACACATTTCTCATCACACCATCGCTCAAGCCCTGCGCATTTCTGCGATCAACCGTCACGGGCGTAATCCAGTCTGCATTGCTTGCTTTACCGGCTTTCAGCTCAGCCAACAAGGCCTCGCCTTTTTGCTGCACCAATTTATCTGCGGCTTCAGCTTTGAGCAAGCCTTCAATACCGGCTTTTACTTCATCAAAGCTACGAGGCGCTTCTGGGCTGTACTCAACCACTCGTGCAGATACCAGGTTATTCGGTGATACCTCAACGGCTTCGGTATTGCGTTTATCTTTAAGCACGTCATCGGAGAACACCAAGGAAGCAAAACGATCGCTTTTGAAGAACTTGGCGACTTCATCTTTGCTCATGGCTGGAGAAGACTGCAATTGCAGGTTAAATTTCTTGACCGCTGGCTCCAGGCTGCCAGATTGCTCATACACAGTATTGCCAAAATCATCGGCCAATTCTGCATATTTAGCTTGTGCTTTCTGGAACAACAATTCGGCTTTGATTTTGAGCTTCATCGAATCAAAATCAGAAGATTCGCCTGTAATGCCTGTCAGCTTGATGATATGGTAGCCGAACTCAGATTCCACCAAATCGCTGATATCGCCAACTTTCATCGAGAAAGCTGCATCCTCAAAAGACTTGACCATCGCACCACGGCCAAAACTGCCTAAATCGCCGCCCTTGCCTGCTGAGCCTGTGTCTTGTGAAAACTCAATTGCCAGCTTTTCAAAACTCTTAGGATTGGCCTTGACCTGCTTGAGAATGGACTCTGCCTTTTCTTTGGCAGCGGCTTTTTCAGCAGACGTGGCAGTGCTATTAAAGCCGATCAAAATATGGCTGGCCTGACGTTGTTCATTGCCCTGAAATTTAGCCGCATTTTCATCATAGTATTGCTTAACTTCTTGGTCAGTCACGCTGACTTGACCCATCAGGCCTGCAGCAGAGAGCAAAGCAAACTGTAACTTCACCTTGGCTGGTGCAATGAATTTAGTTTTATGCTGGTTGTAATACGCTTGTACCTGCTCAGGCGTCACCGTCACCTGATTCATAAAGTCAGCTACTTTAATATCGGTCACGCTGACTTCACGCTGTTCAAACTCGGACATCAGCGATTTCTCAGCGACTTTTTTTGGCATAAAGACCAGATTGCTCAGGCCTTCTCTTACCTGCTGGACCGCGAGGTCTTTGCGTATGCTCTGCTCAAATTTGGCTGGTGTCAGCTTGTTTTGTGTCAGCAACTGGTTGTAGGTTTCCTCAGAAAACTTACCGTTGCTTTGAAACTCGGGCATGCCAAGAATATGCTGGCTGAGTTGCTCGTCACTGATTTTAAAGCGGTAATCATGAATCGCACCCTCAATCAGCCGACGTGTAATGATGCCTTCCAGCACAGATTGCTTGAAAGCCGGGCTTTCGAGCAAAGCCGTATCGACTTTTTGTCCCTGGGACTGCATATAGTTACGCGCATTTTCCACGGCGTTAGAATATTCCTGCAGGGATATCTTCTGGCCATCAACTTTGGCCACTGCAACCTGCCCACCCGCCTGATTCAAATAGGAGTCGATGCCAAACAATGCAAACGGCACCACAATCAGTGCCAGAATGATTTTTGCCATCCATCCTTGTGTATGTTTTCTAAGTGCTTCCAACATTTTATCGTTTCCATTACCTGATTTTTTGCAACAGCAAACTATACCATAAAGCGATTAAAACCGCCTGAGTGCAACACCCTTCAGGCATTACACCCAAAGATTTGATCCAAAAATAAACCGTACGTTAGCCAATGCACTCGATCAAATAAGCGCTGGAGGTCTGAGAGATTAAAACGAATGGGAAAGAACAGCAGTCGATACTGACAAACATACAAGATAAACCTGATTCCAAATTTGGAATATCAAGTGAACAAATGAGAAGTGTTTTAATCGAATAAAAAGAAAAAAGCCCTGAATAATCAGGGCTTTTATTTGGCGGAGCGGACGGGGCTCGAACCCGCGACCCCCGGCGTGACAGGCCGGTATTCTAACCAACTGAACTACCGCTCCCGGTAATCGTTAAGCTGAAATTATAACATTGTTTTTTATAAAATCAACTAATTTTTTTAATTACTTATTCGGTACTTAGCATTGCTAATTAAAGTAACTTCTTAAGTACCGTGTCACTCAAAAAATTAAGAGCGCAAACTTCGCACTCTTAATTTAAATTGTTTGGTGGGTGCTAACGGGGTCGAACCGCTGACATTCGCCTTGTAAGGGCGACGCTCTACCAACTGAGCTAAGCACCCGTAACAACCACTGGTGTTGCTACTGCAGTTAAGCAACAAACGCTGCTCAACCAAAGAATGCTAGTTTACAGCATCTTTAAGGCCTTTACCAGCCCTAAATTTAGGAGATTTAGCAGCTTTGATGTTAATTGTTGCGCCGGTACGAGGATTACGGCCAGAACGGGCAGAACGCTCACCTACATAGAATGTACCAAAACCAATCAAGGTCACCATATCACCTTTTTTCAATGCACCGGAAATAGCCTCAGTTGTTGCATCCAGAGCACGAGCCGCAGCGGCTTTAGAAATACCAGCAGCACTTGCAATATGATCTATCAATTCTGATTTATTCACGTGTTTCCCCTAATAACTAGTTAAAAAGACAGGTACATCCTGTACCGTCTTTATATCAAGCCGCAAAACGAGCTGTCAAGCGGTATTCCGGCCTTTTGACAATAATTCGCATCAATTTTACTAATGCGTGACAGCTTGCTCGGCATTCCCTTCGCCAGCGGCAACAATCTCGACTGCAGGCGCTTCCACAGCCAACGGTTGCGGTGCTCTTTCCAGCGCAAGATCCAGGACCTGATCTATCCACTTCACGCAATGAATGTCGAGATCCTTTTTGATGTTGGCAGGGATTTCAACCAGGTCCTTTTCATTAGCTGAAGGAATCAATACCGTTTTAATCCCTCCACGGTGAGCGGCAAGCAATTTCTCTTTCAAGCCGCCAATCGCCAGCACTTCCCCACGCAAGGTGATCTCGCCTGTCATCGCCACGTCTGCTCGGGCTGGAATGCCCGTCAGCACAGACACAAAGGCAGTGGTTAAGGCAATACCCGCACTTGGACCATCTTTAGGCGTCGCACCTTCTGGCAAGTGGATATGAATATCCTTCTTCTCGTAAAAGTCGGTCGGAATACCCAATCCTTCTGAACGGCTACGTACCACACTCATGGCCGCAGTGACAGACTCTTGCATCACATCGCCTAACTTACCTGTGGTGATCGTTTTACCCTTACCAGGCAAAGTCACCGCCTCAATGGTCAACAATTCACCGCCTACCGAGGTCCATGCCAAGCCTGTCACCTGCCCTACCTGGTTATCTTTAGCGGCAACACCAAAGTCATAGCGCTTGACGCCCAGGTATTGCTCAATATTCTTGCTGGTGATGTTAATCTTTTTAACGGTTTTGGTTTTGCCTTTTGCCAGCAATTGCTCTTTGACTGCTTTACGGCAGACCTTGGCAATTTCCTGCTCCAGGCGACGCACCCCCGCTTCACGGGTGTAGTAACGCACGATATCGCGCAGCACACTTTCCGCCACCGAAATATCGGTAGACTTCAAGCCATGGGCTTTAAGCTGCTTGGGTAACAAGTAGCGTTGCGCAATATTGATCTTCTCATCTTCGGTATACCCTGACAGACGAATAATCTCCATCCGGTCCAATAACGGCTCGGGGATATTCATACTGTTAGCCGTCGCGACAAACATGACGTCGCTCAGGTCATAATCAACCTCGACATAGTGGTCAGCAAAGGTATGGTTTTGTTCTGGATCCAACACCTCCAGCAAAGCTGAAGACGGATCACCGCGCATGTCCTGGCCCATTTTGTCGACTTCATCAAGCAGGAACAACGGGTTTTTCACCCCAACTTTAGTCATGCTTTGCAGCACTTTGCCTGGCATGGAGCCAATATAGGTACGGCGATGGCCGCGAATCTCCGCCTCATCACGCACACCGCCTAAAGCCATGCGCACAAACTTACGGTTGACCGCTTTGGCGATACTCTGTCCCAGCGAGGTTTTACCGACCCCTGGAGGGCCCACCAAGCACAAAATTGGGGCTTTGAGCTTGCCAACACGCTGCTGTACTGCCAGATATTCCACAATACGCTCTTTGACTTTATCAAGACCATAGTGATCCGCATCCAGAATCGCTTCTGCTGCCTGCAAGTCTTTGCTGATTTTGGTTTTCTTTTTCCATGGCAGATTTAACAGAGTATCAATGTAGTTACGTACCACAGAAGCTTCAGCTGACATCGGTGACATCAGTTTCAGCTTCTTGAACTCGGCGGTGACTTTGGCTAATGCTTCTTTAGGCATGGCTGCGTTTTTAATGCGCTGGTCCAGCTCTTCCATCTCGGCATTTTCATCCTGCTCACCGAGTTCTTTCTGGATGGCTTTCACCTGCTCATTGAGGTAGTACTCGCGCTGACTTTTTTCCATCTGCCGTTTAACACGGCCACGGATGCGTTTTTCAACCTGCAGGATGTCGATTTCAGACTCCATCAGGTAGAGCAAATGCTCCAGACGCTCAATCACGCTGAGCATCTCAAGCACTTTCTGCTTTTCTTCCAGCTTGAGCGTCAAGTGGGCTGAAATGGTATCAGCCAAACGACCAGGCTCGTTAATTGTTGCCAGCGAAGTCAGAATTTCGGGGGGAATCTTTTTATTCAGTTTGACGTATTGATCAAACTGGGTCATGACCGTACGCATCAAGGCTTCGGCCTCTTTGTCATCCTGATCTGTTTGCTCAACTTCTTCACCCAAGGCCATGAAGCACTCGTCAGTCTCCACAAAATCGGAAACGCGTACGCGATGCAAGCCTTCTACCAGGACTTTCACTGTACCATCCGGGAGCTTGAGCATTTGCAGCACGGTCGCCAGGGTACCGATTTCATACAAATCTTCAGCCACAGGATCGTCTTTGTTGGCTGACTTTTGAGCAACCAGCAAAATCTTTTTGTCACCCTCTGAAGCGCGCTCCAACGCTTTGACCGATTTAGTCCGGCCAACAAACAATGGAATCACCAGGTGGGGATAGACGACGACATCGCGCAAAGGCAATAAAGGGATTAAAGCGTTTTCCGGTGTCTCGGAGTCAAGCAAAGTGTGTTCTGTCATAGCGTCTTTCAATAAGTGTCAAAGGAACAAGTCCTTTGCATATAGATGGGAACATTCTTTGAGAATTCAAGAGAGCAAGCATCTCATGCTATTAGATGCTATCTTGCAATAGCCGGACGGCTATTGCAAGCGGGATTTAATGTGCGTTTTCAACGCGTTTTTGTGCATCCTGATAAATCAGAATTGGTTCGGAGGTGTGTTCAATCACGCCAGCATCTACAATCACTTTAGACAAGTTTTTGAGAGATGGCAGCTCATACATCAGGTCTAGCAAAGCGTGCTCGAGAATCGAACGCAGGCCACGTGCACCGGTTTTACGTTCCAGCGCTTTTTTAGCAATTAGACGCAAGGCAGACTCTTCAAACTCCAGCTCAACGCCTTCCATTTTGAACAGCTTCATGTATTGCTTGGTCAGCGCGTTTTTGGGTTCTACCAGAATCGTCATCAGTGCAGCCTCATCAAGAGACTCAAGTGTCGCCACGACTGGCAGACGTCCAATGAACTCAGGAATCAAACCAAACTTGATCAGATCTTCCGGCTCCACTTCACGCAAAACTTCGCCAACCGCGCGTACATCTTCTTTGCTCTTCACTTCGGCACCAAAACCAATACCGCCTTTTTCTGAACGGTGACGAATGACTTTTTCCAGCCCGTCAAAAGCGCCGCCGCAGATAAACAGAATGTTGGTGGTATCCAACTGCACAAACTCCTGATTAGGATGCTTGCGTCCACCTTGTGGTGGCACCGAGGCAATCGTGCCTTCGATCAGTTTCAACAAGGCCTGTTGCACGCCTTCACCAGACACGTCACGGGTGATTGACGGGTTATCAGACTTACGGGAAATCTTGTCGACTTCATCAATATAAACAATGCCGCGCTGTGCTTTTTCTACATCGTAATCACACTTTTGCAGCAGTTTCTGCATGATGTTTTCAACATCCTCACCCACATAACCGGCTTCGGTCAGTGTGGTCGCATCCGCCATCACAAAAGGCACATCCAGCAAACGTGCCAAGGTCTGCGCCAGCAATGTTTTGCCAGAGCCGGTTGGTCCAATCAGCAAAATGTTGCTTTTTTGTACCTCAACATCATCTTTGCCAGACTGGTTGCCGTCAGACAAAGGGTTATACCCCAGACGTTTGTAGTGGTTATACACCGCAACAGACAGATTTTTTTTCGCCTGTATTTGGCCAATCACATACTGATCCAAAATAGAGCAGATTTCTTGTGGCGTCGGCAATTTTTTGTCTGCGGACTTGATTTCGTTAAGGCTCTGGATTTCTTCACGAATAATGTCATTGCATAAATCAACGCATTCATCACAAATAAACACAGAGGGGCCTGCAATCAGTTTTTTCACTTCATGCTGACTTTTGCCACAAAACGAGCAATATAACAGCTTCTCGCTGTCAGATTTGTTTGCCATGCTATTCCCCTGCTAGTTACGCGCTGATTAAGCAGCGCTACGTGCGGCAATCACCTGATCTACCAAACCATAAGCTTTGGCAGCGTCAGCACTCATAAAATTGTCACGATCGGTATCGTTGGCAATGGTTTCAATACTTTGGCCAGTGTGATGGGCCATGATGCCATTGAGTTTGTCCTTGAGGTACAAAATCTCTTTGGCATGGATCTCGATATCAGACGCCTGGCCCTGGAAGCCACCCAGCGGCTGGTGAATCATCACGCGTGAGTTAGGCAGGCAGAAACGCTTGCCTTTCGCACCAGCGGTCAGCAGGAACGCGCCCATGCTGGCCGCTTGACCGATACACAGCGTGCTGACATCGGGCTTGATGAACTGCATGGTGTCATAGATAGACATCCCCGCAGTGACCGAGCCACCGGGAGAGTTAATGTAGAGAGAAATGTCCTTGTCAGGATTCTCGGCCTCAAGGAACAGCAACTGCGCCACCACCAGATTGGCGGTCATGTCATTGACCGGCCCCACCAGAAAAATGACGCGTTCTTTGAGCAGCCTGGAATAGATGTCATATGAACGCTCTCCTCGGCCACTCTGCTCAATAACCATAGGGATATATCCCAGGCCTTGTGGCTCCATACGTTGTTGCATCATGCCTTCGTTCGCGTTCATATAATTCATGGTTTAAGCACCTGCCATCATCAATTCATCAAATTTAATTTTTTTGTTTGTTACTTTGGCTTTTTCCAACACCCAGGCAACAACATTTTCTTCGGTTGCCAAGGCCGCTGGCTCATCCAGACGTTTCACATCTGCATAATACCAGTTGACCAGCTCTTCAGGTTTCTCAAAGCTTTGAGCGAAAGTATCTACCATCGCACGTACCTGATCGGCATTGGCCTGCAAGTTGTTGGTGTTGACCAACTCAGTTAAAACCAAACGCAACTTGGCATTGCGCTGTGCCTGCGTTTCAAACACAGAAGGCTCCATAGGCACTTGTGCCGGATCCACGCCGCGCTGACGCAGGTTTTGTGCAGCAACCTGCATCAAACGATTAGTCTCGGCCGCAATCACTGCTTTAGGCAATTCAAAGCTGCTCTCATCGACCAAGGCCTGGAAGACAGACTCTTTAACCCGTGCCTTGATACGTTTATCTACTTCTTGCTCAAGGCTTTGCTTGATTTCAGCTTTCATGGTGTCGATGTTGCCATCTTCCACCCCGAGGCTTTTCGCAAACTCAGCATCCACTTCAGGGTAGACTGGCTGCGACACAGAAACAAACTTCACCGCATAAGACACAGCTTTACCTGCCAACTGCGCCGGATTGTGATCTTCCGGATAAGTGATCTCAAATGTTTTTTCGGTACCAGCTTTGCCACCGATCAACGCATCGTCAAATTCTTTCACACGGCCTGGTTCACCGATCACAAGATCAATACCACGGTCGCCAGTACTTTCAACCTGCTCACCATCAATAGAAGCGGTCAAAGTAATGTTAATGCGGTCACCCTTTTTCGACATGCGTTTGACCGGCTCATAGCTCACGCGCTGCTTCACCAACACATCCAATGTTTTTTCCACATCGGCATCGGTCAACTCTAAGGCTGGACGCTCAATTTTGACTTTGCTCAGATCGCCCAGTTTCACTTCCGGGAAAATTTCGAAAGTAGCAATGTATTCAAATTCCTCTGCAGCATCCTTAAACGGAATATGCTCGATATTCGGGAAGCCTGCCACACGCAGCTGATTCTGCTCTACCGCTTCACCAAAGCTGGTTTCTACCGCTTTGGAGTACACTTCATCGCGGACCTGATTGCCGTAGTGCTGGTTGACCAAACCCATGGGCGCTTTGCCCGGACGGAAACCAGCAAACTTGGCGGTACGTGAAATTTGCTGTAAACGTTGTCTGATTTGCCCTTCCAGCGGTGCCAAAGGGACTTTGATTGTCATGCGACGTTCCAAGTTGCTGACTGTTTCAACAGATACTGCTGCCATGCTGAACTTCCTGTAAAAATCGTTATTTAACGATGGGTTATGTAAGTGAGCGCCATTGAATGCGCATTTAATAATGTTTTCACACAACCTGACCACACTCTAAAGGCAGAGGCCGGCGATCAAATGATGAAAAAAGAGCGTAAAAATATAACACAAGTCTGAATTGAAATAAACTTAAAGCCAGTTTAGCGCAACTGCGCACAACACATGGCTAAAGACACTGTACTTTTAAACGACAACCCCATCAAAATGCGAAATACTCACTACATGAATCGAAGATGGGGCTAAGCACTTTAATTGCAAGCCACCTAGCTTAGCAATGTTTACTCGCCATATTAAGCAAGCGCAACAATCGTCTCAATCTCAACCAGCACATCGCGCGGCAATTTGGCTACTTGTACCGTGGAGCGTGCCGGGGTATGCGTGCCGAACACTTCGGCATACACCTGATTCATCGCCACAAAATCATCCAGATTCTTGAGAAACACGGTTGTTTTCACAACTTGCTGCAAACTGCCCCCTGCAGCCTCGATAATAGCCTGCAAATTGGATAGTACTTGACGCGTCTGGGTCTCAATATCGCCATCATTGAGCGTGCCATCCGGGCGCAAGGCGATTTGGCCTGAGGTATAAAGCATATTCCCGACGACAACACCTTGTGCGTAAGGCCCGATCGCGGCTGGTGCATTCGCTGTTTGTACAATATTCATTTTTCGTTCCTTTCAGAGCGTCATTCAAAGATGACTCGCTCAAATCAATCCAGATCATTTGCTTAGGCCGCTCTATCATGACCATTGAACGGCCACCAAAAACAACAAAGGCCTCCGCAAAGGAAGCCTTTAATTTGTATCCTCCCCCATCGGGTGAGGTGGTGCGAAAGGAGAGACTCGAACTCTCACGCCGCGAGGCGCTGGAACCTAAATCCAGTGCGTCTACCAATTTCGCCACTTTCGCATACTGCCATCGTTCGCTGACAATTCGATAGTATACCCTAATTGCATCAGCTTTCACAAACTTGCCGAGTTCAGATTGACAAGCCAGCCGTTCAACTGCAAGATGCCAGATTAATCATCATAAAAACGTTGTTATAGGACAGGATATGCATTCAGCCGAAGAAAACATGCTTAGAGCGGAACTTGAGCTCTTGATGCGAGAGCGTGAAATTTTGCTCAAAATCACCGGGGTGGCTGCCGGACTCATTGCAGAACTCAACACACCGGATTTGCCAATTCGCACGGTGGAAGCTGCTGATTTATTGGCCACGACCATTAATCAGCTGCCAGAAGACCTGTTACAAGACGCGCTGGACGCTGTTCACGCGACCATCGTCAACTAAGTTCTGGTGAAGTGCATGTCTGACATGCGGGCTTGAGATGTGATGCGTCTGCTAGCTTTTGCTTTTCCATGGTTACTGACTGCTTGCGGCACTGCTTTTCAGCCACACCCGATTCCTCAACAAGAAAACATTACCACCATCCATGAAGCGGTGCCGGATGAAGATGGCTTCAAGACGTTTGTTCTAAGCAATGCACCCCAGACCGCCTGGCCTATCCAGACCTGGGATTTGGATAGCCTGACCTTATCTGCGCTTTATTTTCATCCAGCCCTTAAAGTTGCAAAATCCGATTACGCAGTTGCGCTCGCCAGCATCACCAGTGCCGGACTCCGGCCGCAAGTCGGCTTGAACAGCCAGTTAGCGCATAGCAACCAGGCCAATGGTGACATCAGCCCCTGGGCTTATAGCCTGCAAGTGAGTATCCCGCTGATTACTGCTAACAAGCGACAAATCAGCATTGAAATCGCGCAATATCAGGCTGACATCGCCAAAATACAGATCGCGGAAACGGCGTGGATGCTCAGGCAGCAATTGAGCGTAGACTTGATTTTGCTGGCAGAGCAGCAAGCCATGCTGGCAAACTTGAGCAAATTGCAAACAGCACAGGATCAATTGCTGGATGCTTACCAGAAACGGCTGGATGTGGGAGTCGCAGGGCAATCTGACGTGCTGCCGATTCGTTTGCAGCGTGACCAGTCAGCCTGGCAGTTGCAGCAAACCAGTGTTCAAATCAAACAGACCGAGCAGAAAATCTTGCATGATGCCGGACTGACCACACAAAACAACCCGCTGTTTAAACTGGCGCCAGTCCAGCTTTCCCAAATTCTCAAGGAGCGCTTTGCGCATGCAGCGGTATATGCCGATGCGACCACCATACAACATTATGCGCTGACCAACCGCATGGACATTCAACGCGGCTTAGCACAATATGCCAAGGCTGAGTCGCAACTGAAACTGGAGATGGCCAAGCGCTACCCCAACCTCTCGCTCAGCCCCGGCATCATGTATGAATATGGCGATAAAATCTGGTCATTGGGATTGAGCACCATGCTGAACCTGCTCAACCGCAATTCGGATTTGTGGGCACAAGCCGAGCAAGTGAGACTGAATGAAGCTGCGCGATTTTATGCCTTACAGCATCAGGTGATTCAATCTTCAGAGCAGGTGCATGTCAAATACCGCGATAGCGCGCATTTGCTGGTCACATTGACACAAACCTATGAACAGCAAATGCAGAGAAAGGCCCAGCTTGAAAAGCAGTGGCGGCAAGGACTGATCGACAAAGTGGAATACTTGCAAGCCGAAATTCAATTTTACAATGCGCAGCAACGGCTCATTTTGCAGCAAGCCAATGTCATGCGGGCGTTGCAAGAGATTGAAAACGTAATGCAAACACCCATCGCGCTGTCACAGCGCCCGGTGGTCACCCTAAAACAACAGCAAGAGGCAACAGCCAAATGAATAAAAAAGCGCTGTGGATTATTGTGGTTCAGGTTTTACTCATTGTGGTTCTGATATGGTGCGTTGCCATTGTCGGTCGCGACGAGTATGAATCCGTCCAGAATGACGGTGATGAAACCATTGAAGGCCCCTCAAGAGTAAGCGAGCAAAATGGGTTACAAGTGGTCAAATTGAATGCAGCCACGCAAAAAAACAGTGGCATCCAGGTGCAGCCTCTTCAAGCCTATCAATATCATGGCAATATCAAGGTGCTGGGTTCAGTGATCTCAATCCAGACACTGGTGGACTACAACAGCCAGTATCAGCTACTCAAGTCACAATTGGCACTGGCTGAAAACATGTTGCCTAACCATCAACTGCAATACCAGCGTTACAAGCAACTGAACGAAGATGACAAAAATATCTCTGACAAGGCACTACAAGAGGCACAGTCAGTGATGATTAGCGACCAGACGCATATCAAAACGACACAAGAGCAACTCAGGGCGCTCACAGACACCATCGTGGCACAATGGGGCAAACCACTGGCCACCCTCATCACCCAGCAACCTTCGCAAGGCCCGCTCAATGACTTGATCAAGCAAAAAAAAGTACTGGTACAAGTCAGTTTTCCGTTGAATTATGAGGCACCAGCCACCGATTCCGTTGTTTATCTGACCCCAATTCAAGATGAAGTCACCCCCATTCGGGCAGAGTTTGTTTCGCAATCGATCCAAACTGATATCAGCAATATCGGAAAAACCTATTTTTACAGTGCGCCCGCCGATTATTTGCGGGTAGGCATGCGGGTCAATGTGGTTCCGGCCGAGGCCTCGTCAAAATCACTCAAGGGCGTACTGGTGCCTAACCAGGCGATTGCCTGGCACGGGGGCATCGCCTGGATTTACATCAAGACCCAGCCAGATACCTTTTTGCGCAAACCGGTGGCTTCTGACATTGAACTTGAGCACGGCTGGTTCGATACCCATTTAACGCCCGGCACAGAAGTCGTCACCCATGGTGCACAGTTGCTGCTGTCGGAAGAGTTCAAATTTCAGATCAAGAATGAAAATGAAGATTAATCTGCAACTGTTTGAAAAAAATAGAGATTTCAAACCATGATGGCAGCCTTGGTCAGATTTTCCATCCGCTTTTACGGTGTCATCATCGGCCTGGCCCTGCTGGTAGTACTGTATGGTGTTTATAGCCTGCAACAGAGCGACCTGAATGTTTTTCCAGAGTTTGCGCCAACACAAGTGGTGATTCAAACCGAATCGCCGGGCTTGTCCGCCAGCCTGGTAGAAAAAATGGTGACACAACCGATTGAAAACGTGCTCTCCGGATCGATAGGCATCAAAAGCTTACGTTCGCAGTCGATTCCAGGCTTGTCCATCGTCACCGTCGTTTTCCAGGACAAGTCAGACATATACCGCAATCGGCAAATGGTTGCGGAACACCTGAATATGCTGGGCAATCTGCTACCTGCAGGCATTATTCCCAAAATGACCCCACTGACCTCGTCCGCCAGTACCGTTCTCGGGCTGGGTATTACCTCGGAGACGCTGTCGCTGATGGCGCTACGGACCCTGGTCGATTGGCAACTGACTCCGCATTTGATGAGCATACCTGGTGTGGCTGACGTCAATGTCTATGGCGGACAAGTGCGTCAGTTTCAAATCAAGATTGATCCGCGCAAATTGATGCTATACCAGCTGAATGTGCAAGATGTCGTCAATGCTGCCTCCCGCGCAACTGGAGTCAGAGGGGCCGGGTTTATCCAAAATGACAATCAGCGCCTCATTCTGAATACGCAAGGGCAAACCACGACACCACAGCAACTCGCACACATCACCCTGCTCCGCAAACTTGGCCGGACCATTCGCATCAGCGATGTGGCCGAAGTCGCAGAAGGTGCGGCACCCTCCATTAGCAGTGCGGCTATCAATGGCAAGGTGGGCGTCTATCTGTCGGTGCAAGGGCAATTAGGGGCCAACGTATACGCCCTCACCAAACAGCTGGAGCAAAAACTGGCAGAGATACAGCCCAGCTTGCAACGCGCGCAAGCAACCTTGCACACCGGCCTGTTCCGCCCGGCCAACTTTATTGAAACGGCGATTCACAGCCTGCGCTCCGATATATTGATTGGTTCCATACTGGTCATCGCCGTCTTGTTTGTATTTTTGTTCAACGTGCGTACGGCCGTCATTTCTGCCACCGCCATTCCCTTGTCACTGCTAACCGCCATTGTGGTGCTCTACCAGTGTGGTGCAGGTCTGAATATCATGGTGCTGGGGGGGCTGGCGATTGCACTGGGCGAAGTGGTGGATGACGCCATTATTGATACGGAAAATATTTTCCGCCGCCTGCGCGAAAACCGCCAGCTTGCACAGCCACAACCGGTGACAACCGTGGTTTTTCAAGCTTCGATGGAGGTGCGCAGTTCGGTGGTCTACGCCACCATGATTGTCGCGCTGGTATTTTTACCGTTGCTGACCTTGACAGGGGTGGCAGGCAAATTGTTCGCGCCATTGGGCTACGCTTATATTTCTGCCATCTTAGCCTCATTATTCGTCGCGCTCACCCTTACCCCCGCACTCTGTTATCTGTTGCTGGCGAAAGCGCCTTTAGATGCGGAAGAATCACCTTTATTACACTGGCTCAAGCACCGTTATGTCGCCCTGCTCCACCGCATTGAACAGCATTATCAGCTCATTCTGCTGAGCAGCTTTGTGTGTATTGCTCTCGGTCTGGCGCTGCTGCCTTTATTCAGGAGCCAATTTATTCCCTCCCTGCACGAAGGGCACTACGTATTGCACATGACTACCGTGCCAGGGACCTCAGAGCTGCAGTCACTCAAGCTGGGCAATCAGGTCACTAAAACGCTGCTGGAAATCCCCGGAGTGAAAACGGTCGCCCAATGGGTAGGCCGGGCCCCGAATGCAGCAGATACGTTTGGCACACACTACAGCGAGTTTGAGGTCGAGACTGGCACCTTGCCCGGCGCTGAGCAGGAGCGTATTTTTCATGCCATCCGAGAGGAGCTGGCTGGCGAATCCACGGACGAAGAGGATGACGGTAAAGTGGAAGTGGGATTTGTCGGCGCCAATTTTGCCATGAATACGTTTTTAACCGAGCGGATTGAAGAAACCATCTCGGGCTACGCCGCCGGCCTGGTGATTAATATTTACGGCCAGGACCTGGATGCCCTGGACAGAGATGCGCAAAAAGTCGCCAGTGTATTGGCCGGGATACGCGGCATTCGTGATGTCATGGTGCAATCCCCGCCTGAAACGCCAGAGATTGTGATTCGGCTCAAGCAGGAAAAACTGGCATTGTGGGGGTTGCAGCCTATGGACGTCCTGGAGACGGTTAAAGCCTGCTATGAAGGGGTGCCGGTCAACCAGGTTTACATTGGCAATCGCGCGGTCGGTGTCAGCGTGCTGCTCAATGATGCTGCACGCGACGATATTGCCGATATGCGCAACCTGCCCATTTTCAACCCCGAAGGCCAGATGCTCAAGCTGTCTGATGTCGCTTATGTTGCGCAGGAAGGTGGACGGTCAAAAATCCTGCATTCAGGTGCCAAACGCATCCAAACTGTCACCGCCAATATGGCCGGGCGTGACCAGACATTATTGCTTAAACAGATACAAAGCGCTTTACATGAAAAGATGACACTCAATCCCGGCAACTATCTTGAATTTTCGGGTGAGGCTGAAGCTAACGCGCAATCGCGTCAGGACCTAATTGTTCATTCGCTGGTCGCTGGCATCGCCATTTTTCTCATGCTATACATGGCGTTTGGCCGGCTGCGTAACCTGCTGCTAGCCTTTGCCAATCTGCCTTTTGCCTTGATTGGCGGCGTAGTGGTGACCTTTTTTAGTGGCGGCTGGATCTCGGTAGGCACATTGGTGGGGTTCGTCACCTTGTTTGGCATCACGTTGCGCAACTCCATCATGATGGTATCGCACTTCCAGCATCTGGTGGATCATGAAGGCTGTGAATGGAATCTGGAAACCTGCATTCGTGGCGCCTCAGAACGGCTGCCTTCGGTACTCATGACCGCATTGGTGACAGCGTTAGGCTTACTCCCGCTCGCCATTGGCAGCGGCGAACCCGGGCGGGAGATTGAGGGCCCGATGGCGACCATTATTGTCGGCGGGCTGGTGTCTTCAACAATTCTTAATTTGCTGATTCTGCCCACGATCATGCTGCATTTTGGCAAGTTTGAGCAGACAGCCCCTCAATAATGCGCCTGGCTAAACCTGCATTACGCAGTTGAAATACTCGTCACGCCACAACGATCAAAATGGCTGGCATCAAAGCCGTGCTCGCACAGCATGTATTGACTCTGATGCACCACCCGGGTTTTAAACCGCGCCAGCTTGAGGAGCGCAGTAACTCCAGTGTCTATCATGCCCATCTCCTGCAATTGCGGCAATGTCAGCGCCTGGTCTAGGCTCAGCAAGCGTTCATCAGACTTCACCAGCAACAACTGGCAAGCATCCAGTTGCAAAGCCAACCACGCGGCCAGGCTATCCGAGGTCACGTCCCAGCTGTGCGGCAGCGGATATTCCGTGGCAAATGCCTGGTTTAATGCCATTTCACTCGGCAACCAGACCAGGCCACGGTGTTGCCAGCCACGCTCTGCAATTTCAAAGGGATTACGCACCAGAGTTAGCGCGGGCATCATCGCTACCAGGCTACGTGCCATTTGATCCATGGCGTAAATTGCCAGCGCATGCGCCTGACTGTCATCGATATGTCCCTCAGGCATCGTCGCCCGCAAACGCTGGAACTCACGTACCGCATCAGCATACACACCGCCCCCGGGGACGATGATCACCTTACCATCCCCCCAGCGCACCACCAGCTTTAGCCATTGCATCAGGCTATCATAGTGGGTCACGCTACCCCCTAGCTTGATCACCCACATCGCATCTTCCTGAACATTAGTTTTTTGCTGACCATTCGTTTTTTGTTTTAAATGCCGCAACCAGCTTGAAGAACTGCGACGCCTTGTCAAAGGTTTCCTGATACTCTTTGGCGCAATCCGAATCAGCGACAATGCCACCGCCGGCAAAAAACGTCATGCGGTCTTGGGCAATGACCGCCGTTCTAATCGCAATATTCGTATCCATACAACCATCAAAGCCAATGTAGCCGATACTGCCGCAATAAATCCCACGCCGATGCGGCTCCAACTCCTCAATAATCTCCATCGCACGCAACTTGGGCGCACCGGTAATGGAGCCGCCAGGGAAGCAACCGCGCAGCAAATCCAGCGCATGAAACCCATTGGCCAGCTGACCACGAACGATGCTGACCAGATGATGCACATTGGTAAATCGCTGCAATTTGAATAACGCTTCGACCTTCACCGAGCCGACGGCACACACTTTGCCAATGTCGTTGCGCAGCAGATCAACAATCATGAGGTTCTCGGCGCGGTCCTTGATACAGCCGGATAACTCCTGAGCAATCGCCGCATCTTGCTCAGCATCTTGGTGACGCGGACGAGTGCCTTTGATCGGACGCGTTTCCACCTGTTGATCCACCACCTGCAAAAAACGCTCAGGCGACATGGAAAGAACCGAAACAGGCAAGCCCTCTCCGTCCTCCACTTGCATCAACGCCATAAAAGGCGCACGGCTCAATTGCCGGAAATGATCATACGCCTGACAGGCGTCACCGCGCACCTCCACGGCAAAACGCTGCGCAAGGTTAATCTGATAGCAATCCCCGGCACGGATGTAATCTTTGACGCGTGTAAAGGCCTGAGCATAAGCGGCTTGATCCAGATTGGCCTCTACGTTGCCGACGACTTCAAATGGTACGCTATTGCATTCTGGCGCCACGGATAGCAACCTGGCATGCAGTTGCTCAAGGCCTGCTTGATCCAGATAGCGTAAATGCGAAACCAGCTTGCACTGCCGTGCATGGTGATCCACGATGATCGCCCAGTCATAAATGCCCACCATCATCTCTGGCAACGGCACGTCCTGTTGTGCCATCACTGGAATGTTTTCAATACTGCGACCCAAGTCATAGGCAAAATAGCCGAGGGCGCCCCCTGCAAACGGAACCTCAGGGGTACGTTCAACAGGATGGGAGAGCAACCATTGCTGAATGGCTTTGAAAGGATCTTCTTCCGTGCGGGTGCGCTGCTCATCAACCAGCACGTCTGTGTGCGGATGCCGATGAATTATTCTCGCCACAGGGGCAGCCACCACAATATCAAAGCGCGCCCCCAGGCTGATCTCTTCATCCACGGTCGCGACTGCATCTGTTTTCTCAATCTGCCCACTTTCAAGCAACATGGGCCAAGTGAGGTCTCTCACCTGCTTGAACCAATGCATGCCTTCAGCATACGGGAGCGTCAGCGTATTCAATGTCGTTGCTGCCATAACCTCGCCACTGCATAGGCCGGAAAACATACCTCTGCATCCTTTTTTAAACTTGCCTCAGCGGCCTCTACCACAGTAGAAGCAGCGTAGTACTTCATCCCCAATTCGTCAGCCAATTGGCTGACCAGAAAACTGCCCGCACCAAGACCCACCAAGGTCTGCGGTCGGTCTTGTCCCTGCGCGATCACTGCCTGAATACTGTGCTTGATTAAGGTGAGCTGCGCTGCTTTAAACGCCTGTGCCAGAGACTGCCAGAGGTTGTCCTCGGCTGATTCGACATCATGCCCAACCATACGAGCGATGCGCCGCATGCTTTCTAACAGCGATTTGCCTTGACCATCCGCCGTGTCTGCCAGGTCATCGCTGGCCGGCAGCTCGCCCAAAATACGGTAGACATCCGCCGTGGTGGCAAAATACTCGGCAGCGATATGGCGCTGTGCACCTTGCCATTCAATAAATGGCCCAAGCGCCATCAGCGGCGTGCGGACGACACCGGTATAACAGAGCCCAGATTGCCGCATACGTTCGGCATCTGTCCAGCCTGAGGGCAAGACCTGTTGCTGCTGACATCGTGTCAGATCGCAAGTCGTACTGCCGATATCAACCACAACCATCGCGGCATCAGGCAAGGCCATGGCCAGACATTGTGCTGAGGCATGCCAATTCATCGATGCAATCGTTTCCGCCTGGCCTGTCACATTGTCGGTAAAGGTCACGCCTGAACGCTTTGTGGCCTGATAAAATCTGGCGGCTGGCAAATAGCGATGGACCGTTTCCGCAATTGCTTGTACGCCTTGTGCCCGATTTTCAAATAAATCCACCAACTCGCCGGTCATGGTAATGACATGATCGCATTCGTCCGCCGACAATTGCCAGTCATGCAACAGCTGCTTGATGGCCTCCTCCAATCGCGGCAGGCCTTTCCATAAAGCGCATGCCTGCTGTGAAACGTTGAGTACCTGCGATTGTGTATCCAGCATCACCGCTTTGACATGCGCACCGCCAATATCCCATCCAATGACAGGTTTAGACCTGGTCATATCCCCCCTCTTGCAATGTGTTCAGCGTGAGTCTTAGCGAGCTGCTAGCCACGTCTGCTTGTAACTGATTGTTTAATACTGCCTGCAGTATGACACCTGCCGGATTGCTGTTCATTATCCTCGACAATCCAATATACGGAGTGGTTAATCGTGGATTGATTTCAACCAGCACCAAGGCGCCCGCAGCATTCAAAATCATATCCGCCCCCCAATAACCGATCAGGCCCGGGATCGCGCGATGGACTTGCTCGGCCAGTCGCTGCATGGCGAGGATCTGATCCGTCGCTTCATTTACGCCAGCCCCGTTAAAAGTAAATTCACCGTTGACGATTTCCACCTGCTGACGATGCGCAGCGATCACTTTTACCTCGTTAGCGGTAGCCACCACTGACATGCTCAAGGCGATGCCTGGCACATAGGGCTGTAGCAAAAACTGCGTCTGACTCAGCAAGGAATTATTGATTAAATTATTTTTAAATTCAATCAGTTCAGAATCTTTTTTAAAGTAATATGTTGCAGTGCAACCCGCGCCATCATCAGGTTTCACTACCCAGCCATGCAACTGCCCCTGAGCATACCAGGACAGCGATTCAAATGTGGTCAGTTCAGCCAACATCACGTGTGGCACCACTGGCACACCGGCCTGGTGACAAAGCTCAGCCATGCATGCCTTGCTGGTGGTGTCGGCAATAGCCTGTGCCGTGCATCCGACCCATGGAATACCCATGTCTTGCACCAGATGACACAACGCTTGCAGAATCCCCTGCGTTTCGGGTGCGATCACCCAACAGGCATCAATGTCCTGCTCAGCGAGTTGCTGTTGCCATACCGAATGCGCATTTTCATGCGCCTGTATGGCAACACTCTGCGCCATTGCAGGCGGCATCACGCGGTAGTCATGGCTAGTGATACAATCCATGCCCAGCGCAGCCAGGTCTGCCAATAGGGCGTCTCGCATCAACAGCCCTTCCTGCAGCAAACTGGCAGGCAAGGCTTCTGCAACCAAGCCGCCGGCGCTGATGTATTCACAAACCCAGATTTTGAAACGAGTTGTATTTTGCATATTATTCCCGTCATCGATTTGATGCATGGCCAGGTGGTCCAGGCCATACAAGGCCAGCGCCAGCACTACCGTCCTATTCAATCGCAACTGACGGATAGCCATGCCCTGATCGATATCGTGGCAGCTATTTTACAAGTTTATCCGTTTGACTGCCTGTATATTGCAGATTTAAATGCCATCACTGGCCAAGGCACGTTGCCGAACCACCTGTCCTTGATCCAGCAGGCGATGGTCGAGTTCCCGCAATTAGCCTGGTGGATAGACGCAGGTTTTCAAACCGCCGACCAGCTGATTCCTTGGCAATCTGCCCGCATCACCCCTATTCTGGCCAGTGAGTCTATGCAAGATGATCAAACCTATGCACAAATGCGGCAAACGTGCCCAAACAGCCTACTCTCGCTGGACTTTTTCCAAGATGGCTTTCATGGGCCCACCCAACTGCTCTCAGCGCCACAGCAATGGACACACCCCACCATCGTCATGAGCTTGCCCAAGGTCGGGGCAAATCGCGGCCCAGACCATACACAACTGGCCACGCTCAAAGCGCAGCATCCGCAACAAGCTTTATATGCCGCTGGTGGCGTACGTGATGCGCAAGATATTGAAACCTTATCGCAGGCAGGCGCCAGCGGCGTATTGATCGCCAGTGCGCTGCATCAAAAGCAACTCACAGCACATGATTTATCCAAATGGGGCGCATAAAAAAACCGGTCATACGACCGGTTTTTTATAGGCCAAGCCTAAACACTTACTCAAGGTTTGCATGCAATGCGCGCATGCCTTCTTCTGTCAGGCCTTTAGCATGAATCAATTCAGAAATCGCGCCTTCAAGGAATACCAAGGTCGACAGCTCGAACTGACCACCCATAGGCATGCCTTTGACCAGTGGGAAGCTGTCATCCTGACCAATTTGAATCACCAGGTCAGCCACATCTGCCATGGCAGAAGTTTTCTTCATGGAGATAACCACCAGTTTTGCGCCCACTTCTTTGGCTTTTTTCACAAATGGCAGCAACGTCGCTGTACCACCGGAACCAGAAACCAATACCAGCAAGTCACCTTTTTTGATGGCTGGAGTCACCACTTCACCGATCATGTAAACGCTGTAACCGGAGTGTACCAGGCGCATGGCAAAGAAACGTGAGACCAGCAGTGAGCGACCTGCGCCACCAATGAACGTAGAACCTGCCTCATCAACCAACTTGAGCAGCTCAGCTGCTTTTGATTTGTCGGTCACGTCAAGAATGCGTTTCAGGTTGTCCAGAATAAATTGTTGATGATCCATTTTTAAATCCTGTGTAAACATAAAATTGAATAAAAAACCCGACACATTACTGGGTCGGGTTTTTATGATCGCTAATCAATAATTGCTTATTGATGCTTAAATGAATTAAGCGTGAGCGATAGCAGTGATTTCTGCAGCAGCAGCAGCTGGGTCAGCAGCGCCGTAGATAGCAGCACCAGCAACGATGATAGTCGCGCCAGCGTCACGTACTTGAGCAGCTGTAGCAGCTTTAACGCCACCAGCAACAGAGATGTCAACACCCAGGTTCAAACCGGCAACAGCAGCCAGGTCAGCAAATGGAGTTTGACCAGCAGCTTGTTGGTCCAAACCAGTGTGGATACCGATGATGTGTGCACCAGCAGCAGCAACTTCTTTAGTTTTAGCAACTTTGTCTTCAACGCTGATCAGGTCAACTTGAGCTTTTTTGCCGTATTTGTTAGCAGCTTTGATTACGCCTTTGATTGTACCGATGTCGGATACGCCCAAAACTACGCAGATGTCAGCACCAGCTTTGTAGAATGGCTCAGACTCGTACTCACCAGCGTCCATAGTTTTCAGGTCAACCAGGATCTTGTTGTTTGGGAACTTAGCGCGCAGAGTTTCCAGCAATTTGATACCGTTGTGCTTGATGCATGGTGTACCGATTTCCAGAATGTCAACGTGTGGAGCAACTTTTTCTGCCAAAGCGATAGTTGCGTCGAAATCCAATGAGTCTAATGCCATTTGTGTTAATGCCATGTTTTTCTCCAAAAGTTAAAATTTAAATGCTATTGCTAGCGTACTACCAATTCAAGCTGGTCGCCCATAGTAAGCTCGCAGCCAAAATAAGTCAATGTTGCAGGCCAATTTATGCCTGACTTAAAAGCCACACGGGCAGATCACTGCCCGTGTGCATTATCGCATGGCGATATTACAGTTTTGCGGCTAATGCAGCTTCCAGTTTGTTCTGGTCAGCCACGAAACCACGGATACCTTCAGCCAATTTTTCTGTCGCCATTGGATCCTGATTCAATTCAAAGCGGAACTGCTCTTCTGTCAATTTGGCAGGCACTTCTTTGGTTTTTCCGCCATCTTTCAACACTTGAGTCAATGTACCTTCAGTTGCAGCCAACTCTTGCAGCAGGTTTGGAGACACGGTCAAACGGTCACAACCAGCCAAGGCAATCAGCTCGCCAGTGTTACGGAAAGAAGCACCCATTACCACGGTTTTGTAACCGTGCTCTTTATAGTACTGGTAGATTGCGCGCACAGAAACTACACCTGGGTCAGTTTCTTGTGTGTACTCAGTGCCTGGGTTTTTCGCTTTGTACCAGTCGAGGATACGGCCAACGAATGGGGAGATCAGGAATACGCCAGCTTCAGCACACGCACGGGCTTGACCAAAACCAAACAGCAAAGTCAGGTTACATTGGATGCCTTCTTTTTCCAGAATCTCACCGGCCTTAATACCTTCCCAGGTAGAAGCCAGTTTGATCAATACGCGATCTTTGCTGATGCCAGACTCTTGGTACAGGCTGATCAATTTGCGACCTTTAGCAACCATCGCGTCGATATTGAAAGACAGACGTGCATCCACTTCTGTAGAAATACGGCCTGGAACCACTTTCGTGATTTCAGCGCCAATCAACACAGCCAATTTATCCGCTGCGTTTTCAATTTGTTGCTCTTTAGAGCCGCCTTGTGCTTTAGCATAAGCAATGGCAGTGTCAATCAATGGTGCGTATTCAGGGATTTGGCTAGCCTTCAACACCAGAGATGGGTTTGTGGTTGCATCCACAGGTTTAACACTTTTGATTGCCTCAACATCACCAGTGTCAGCCACGATGGTTGTCATTGCTTTCAACTGATCTAATAAATTTGCCATTCGATTGCTCCTAAAAATTGCAATTATCGTTTACGTATTGTTATACACAAAAACCTCGAACATTATAACTGAATTTATTTGAGTTGGTTAAGCCTCGTTTTGGCCTTGGATAAGCCCCGGGGCCAGGTCTACCTCACACACAACGCGTATTTTTTTGATTAAAATCAAATGATTGAGCCGGATTTTTACAGTGAATAAAGGCGCTTTGACTTTTCATTTACCCCCTTTTCGGGCACAATTCACCTTTTTTGCAAGTAATCTATCCGTTGGGCATATGGGCTCTGTCACCTCTTTAAATAAAGAACACCATCAGACTCGCTTCGCACAATTACCCGTAGACTGGTATCTCAACCCGGAAATCTATGCGCTGGAGCAGGCGCATTTGTTTTCCTTGCTGCCACAATACATGGGGCATACGCGAATGGTGCCTAACGCCGGAGACTACCGGGCGCTGGATTGGATGCACGACGCCGTGGCCTTGGTCAACCAGCAAGGCACGCCTCAACTGATCAGCAATATTTGCCGTCACCGGCAAGCAGTCATGCTCAATGGACAAGGCAATACGCAACATATCGTCTGTCCGCTTCATCGCTGGACATACGACCTGAGCGGACAATTGCTCGGCGCCCCGCATTTTGAGCAAACCCCTTGCCTGCACCTTGAAAAACAATCCCTGACAGAATGGCAAGGCCTGCTTTTTAAAGCGAACGAGACCACCGCCAAACAAAAAGGTCTGGAGATTAGCCAGGTGTTAAAAACGCTTGGTTGCAAGCAAGACTTTGACTTCACCGGCTATTATTTTGATTCGGCGATTGTGGATCACTATGATTTCAACTGGAAGACTTTTATCGAAGTCTACCTGGAAGACTACCATGTAGGCCCTTTCCACCCTGGCCTGAACCAGTTTGTTGATTGTGGTGAACTGCACTGGGAATTTGGCGAACACTACAGCGTACAAACCGTGGGCTACAAACCACTGCCAGATTACAGCCTGTCGCCAGTCTACAAGCACTGGCAACAAACGGTCACCGATTACCAGCAAGGCACCGCGCCTAAATACGGCGCCATCTGGTTCGTCATGTATCCTTTCCTCATGATCGAGTGGTACCCCAATGTGTTGGTGGTCTCCCACATCATCCCGACCGGCGTCGAGTCCTGCAAAAACGTGGTCGAATTTTACTATCCAGAAGATATTGCACTGTTTGAGCATGAATACATCAAAGCGCAGCAAGCGGCTTATTTTGAGACCGCAGTAGAAGACAAAGAAATCTGCCAGCGTATGCAGGATGGCCGCAAAGGCTTGTATCTGCTAGGTAAAGATGAGCGTGGCCCCTATCAGCACCCGATGGAAACAGGACTGGAACACTTCCATCAATGGTATCGCCGCCAGATGGAAACGCATCTACCTGACCACTTGCCACGCTAACCGAACACCCACCTTACTGTTTCCGCTTGAAAAAACCACCTTCCCCATACTCCTGGCACCCCAAACATTGGCAGCTGGGTAGCTACTGGATGTTGCTGGCAGGCTTGGGGTTTGCCATCATGGGCGCATTTGTCAAAGCAGGCGCAGCACGCTTCACCACCAGTGAACTGGTGTTTTACCGCTCAGCCTTTGGCTTTGTGATGATTGCCGCCATCGTTTATGGTCAAGGCAAGCAGATAAAAACACCACGACTCAATATGCAGTTACGCAGGGCTGGCGTGGGGTTCACGGCCTTGCTGCTATTTTTCTATGCCATCGCGCATTTACCGCTGGCCACTGCCATCACACTCAACTACACCTCGCCCATGTTCCTCGCCCTGCTCTCTCCCTGGCTACTCACAGGCGACCAGCCACTGACACGCCAACAGCGGTTGAGGCTTAATCTATGCGTCGTGGGAGGCTTTATTGGCATTTGCCTGCTCTTGCAACCCACGTTCCATCGCGAGCAATGGCTGGCCGGAGGCGTGGGTCTGCTCTCAGGCATTGGGGCAGCGCTCGCCTATGTCCACGTCAAACAACTGGGGATACAAGGCGAACCCGACTGGCGTACCGTCTTTTACTTCACACTGGTGTGCACGATTGCAAGTGGCGGCTGGATGTTGATCGACCATGTCACCCCCCTACGCTGGCAAGACCTGCCATTACTGTGCGGTCTCGGCCTGTCGGCAACCCTGAGCCAACTGGCGCTCACCCGCGCTTACCGCACAGGCAACACCTTGACGGTGGCAAGCCTGGCTTATAGCACCATCGTCTTTGCCACCCTGATTGGGATCATAGTCTGGGGAGAGGCCCTGAGTCTGCTTGAAATAGCTGGCATGCTGCTGATTATCGCCTTTGGTGTTTTAAGTACCCGCAGCCGCGCTTAAAGCAATCCCAAGGCCTTACCCCCCCAAAGTGCAATAAAAAAGTCATTCTTATTGCTAAGAATGACTTTTTATTAAAGACCTAAGCTGGTTTTAATTGAACGCCTATGGCTCTAGCAAGCCACAACGCATGGCAATCAGCGCAATCTCGGCAGAGTTTTGTGCGTTGAGTTTTTGTTTGATGTTATACAGGTGCGTGCCCACGGTACGCGGACTCAAAAACAAGGTTTCAGCAATCTCGTTGGTGGATTTGCCTCGCGCCAGCGACATAAACACTTCAAACTCACGTTCGCTGAGCACATCGACTGGATTTTGCTCACCTGATAATTGCTGAATCGCCATTTGCTGGGCCACGCTGGCTTCAAGATACTTTTTGCCTTGTGCCACACTGCGGATGGCTTTGATCAACTCTTCCGCCGCACTGCGTTTGGTGACATAGCCCATCGCACCGGCATTTAGCACGCGCTTGGGATGCACGGAGTCTTCATGTGCAGACAGTACAAGGATACGCGCGTGGCTGTCTTTGGCGAGAATCCGCTCAATCGCCTCCATGCCGCCGATACCAGGCATGGTGATATCCATCACCACCACTTGCGGATGATGCTCCTGATAGGCCTTGATGGCTGCCTCGCCGCTTTCAGCCTCAGCAATCACCTTGATATCCTGGTCGGACTCCAGCAACATTTTAAAACCCATCCTGACCACGGCATGGTCATCCACCAGCATTACACTAATCACACTTGTCTCCCCTTTATTTATGCTGATTGTATAGGCAACCGAACTTCCAGGGTGGTTCCACGGCCAGCATCTGGCTGCGAAACTACTTTAAATTGCCCATGCAATGCTTGTACACGTTCACGCATGCCCAGCAAGCCAAAATGCTTGGTCTGGTCCACGTTGTCGATATGCATCCCCACGCCATCATCACAGATCATCAGGCGCAAGCCATCCTTATCCAGCAGCAAATGCACATTGATACATTGTGCATGCGCGTGCTTGATGGCGTTATTCACCGCCTCTTGCACAATGCGGTAAAGATTGATGTTCACATTCTCGCCCATGGGCTGAAACTCGCCAGAGACATGCAGCTGTATGCTTAATTCTGGATGCTGCGCCTGGTAACCAGATATCATATCGCGCAAGGTTTCCACCAGGCCCATATTATCCATGGCGGCCGGACGTAACTGGCGGATGATATTGTGCATGCCGTCGTAAATATGGTTGGCCGCCGCCACGATGGTCTGCGCATTGGCAGAGATATCAGGCGTGGTCGCCTTGGTTTTGTTCACAATAGCCACGGCAAAGGTTTTGATCGCGGTCACATACTGGCCGAGCTCATCATGCAGCTCACGCGCCAGGCTGCGCCGCTCGTCTTCAATATGCTGCTGTATCAGTTGCGTAAGCTGGCGGTTTTGCTCCAACTGGCGTTCGGCATCCAGCGAGACAGCCATCTGATTCAAGCTTTGACCAATACGGTCAAACTCGGGCAAAGAGAAGCGCTCCAGGCGCGTTGTCAAATCACCCTGCTCTATGCGGTTAATCGCATGCAAAATATGCCTGACCGGGCGCAACGCATGACTCAGCAAGCCATACACCAACAAGTTGAGCAGCACAAAAAAACCAATGCCCATAATCATCAATTGGCGAAACCCGGACCAAGCCTCCCGAATCGAGCCTTCTGCACTGGAGTGAACAATCAGCACCCCATACCGCACGCGGCGCGTCACGGTTTCGACCTTGGGGGCCACCAGACGTACAAACCATTGTGGCGGGATGACCTCAGATTTAAAAGTGGAGCCAGGAGAAAGATACAACGGGTTATTGGCATAGTCATACAGCTCAATCCGGCTGCTGCGCACATAGCCCAAAGAGCGCAAAAAGTCCTGCAACACATAATGCGTCGGCCCCAGGCTGGGATTCATAGCAGAACTGACAATCACCGTATCCAGCAATTGCACCGTTACCCGCGTAGCCGCCTCCACCCGCTCACGAATACTGTCTTTGGTGTCGCGCACCAACACCACGCCTGCCGCGACCAAAAAAGCCAGCGACAGCATGGTGACTAAAAGATTTAACCTGAAACGTAAACTCATGGAGAGTGATGATAATCGCAATTGCCCTATTAGACTTTAACTACCGCGCATTCTCACAGCGTAAAATCATTAAATTCAACCAATCCGGCGCTTAGTCTTTAATCTTCAAAGCATCCCATTCCTTGGGTTTAGGCGGGTAAGCCAATGGCAGTTGATTCAGCGTCTCCAGCAACAAACGTGAAATCAGCAGATTGCGGTTGGTTTTAGAATTGGCCGGGATCACGTACCAAGGCGCATGTTCGGTAGAAGTGGCTTGCAAGGCAGACTCATACGCTTGCATATAATCCTCCCAAAGCGCGCGCTCCTCCAGGTCTTTTGGATTAAATTTCCAATGCTTAGTCGGTTCATACAGACGCTCTTGCAGGCGCTCCTTTTGCTCTTCTTTCGAGATATGTAAAAAACACTTGATCAGTGTCGTGCCCGTCTCGGTCAACATACGCTCAAAATCGTTGATTTGCTGATAACGGCGCTTGCATTCCACCTCATCAATCCAGCCATGCACCTTCACAATCAGCACATCTTCATAATGACTACGGTTAAAAATCACCAACTCACCGTTTGCCGGCACCTGCGCATGCACCCGCCATAAATAATCATGCGCCAGCTCATCAGCGCTAGGCGCTTTAAAACTCGCCAGACGAATGCCTAACGGGTCACAAGCACTGAACACATGCTTCACTGTGCCATCCTTGCCGCTGGTATCCATGCCCTGCAACAGCAAAATCACCTTATGCTTGCCCTCAGCATGCAAAATATCCTGCCGCGCATTAATTGCCTCAGTCAGTTTTGCCAACTCGGCCAAATCCTGCGCTTTATCTTCACTCCGCGCTGAGCGGTCATCGGGAGAATATTGCTTGAGGGAGAATTTTTTAGGGTTGACGCGGTATTTTTCCAGCTTTTCCATGAGGCCTGCCAAGATGACAAAATCACAAGCAGTGTATCTCAAGCTGAGAGGGTTGCAAAAGGTAGAGACAACTTAGGATCACAACGCATTGCTCCCTACTCGGCTAAATTACACTCCCATGCCAACGGAGAAAAGCTAAATTTCTGACGCATTTCACGTCCCGTAAATACGTGAAGCTGGGGAGAGCGTCTTGCCATACAGACAATGTAAATAAACCATTCGGAGTTTTCATCAGCAAATTTTGACTCATTTCTAGTGATAAAAAACCTGGGCTCTGGGTTGTCAGTTCCCTTTACTTCAATGAATCTAGTAACTGTATCTTTTATTGCCAAAAGATCGTACCCTAGATTCTCGTTTTGACGGTCATCTACTTGAAAACCATCTTTCTTGAGAGAGTTAGTTACATGCTTAATGGCAGCATCCTCGATCTCTTTTCGAGTTGCAGCATCAGGAAAACCTCCGCCGATCATAGCAATTTTGGGCTCCTCAACGGACGCTAAGAACAAAACGCCTGCGACCTCCTCAGGCTTTCGATTGCCAAGATGATATTCAATCGTTTCTTTGTCATATCTGATTTCGGTGGCGCGAAACAGACCAAGATACTCCCACTTATTGACACCACGTTTAACATAAGCGGGCACAACGGCTCCTGACTCTAAAAAGAGTCGCGCCCTTCCCTCAACCCTAGGACCTTTTCCAAATACGACTGCATCAGGAGCATCGGGATTCAAATCCATACGAAGTGCCAAACCCTTCACTACATTCAGCTTAGTTCGAATGTAATCGTCTCCACCAGCTGTTAGTTTCGCAAGCTCTTGAGTGGTAATAGTCTTAGACAATCGGTGCTCCATGAAAACTATAACGCTTCTATTTTTTGCATACTTTAAAGCAAATATTACATTTTATTTATATATGCTTGTATAAACACTTATAGTTAAATCTATTAGCACTCACAAAAAATTTAACTTTTTATACAAAAGGTAGATTAGTTATCCGAAAGCACTTCTAAAGCTTAAGCTGTGCGTGCTTCCTAATAAAAAACGCCAGCATAACACTGGCGTTTTTTATACTGAGCAGAGCTTAGTCTTTAGAAGCACGTTTACGCTCGTGCTCTAACAGGTAGCGTTTACGCAGACGGATGGTTTTTGGTGTGATTTCGACCAATTCGTCATCGTCAATAAACTCTACGGCACTTTCCAGGCTTAGCGAGACTGGCGGGATCAAACGCACCGCTTCGTCTGTACCAGAAGCACGTACGTTTGTGAGTTGTTTGCCCTTGATCGGGTTAACGACTAGGTCATTGTCGCGGCTATGAATACCGATGATCATGCCTTCATACAGTCGGTCGCCTGGGCTAGAGAACATTTTGCCGCGATCTTGCAGCTTCCATAAGGCATAGGCAACGGCCTCACCTTGTTCAGCTGAAATAAGCACGCCATTACGACGGCCTGGCATGTCTGCTTTTACCGGGGCATATTCGTCAAAAATATGCGCCATCAACCCTGTACCACGGGTTAAGGTTAAGAACTCACCCTGGAAACCAATCAGGCCACGTGCTGGAATGCGGTATTCCAAACGTGTGCGACCGTTACCATCAGATTCCATGTTAGTCATTTCACCGCGACGACGACCTAACTCCTCCATGACCGCGCCCTGATTTTCATCTTCAACGTCTACAGTCAGGATTTCATAAGGCTCGCATTTTTCGCCATTGATTTCTCTGAACACGACGCGTGGTTTACCTACGGCGATTTCAAAGCCTTCACGACGCATGTTTTCCAGCAAAATGGTCAGGTGCAATTCGCCACGACCAGACACACGGAAAACATCGGTGTCTTCAGTATCTTCAACGCGCAAAGCCACGTTAACCAACAATTCTTTGGTTAAACGATCACGAATTTGACGTGAGGTGATGAATTTACCTTCAGTCCCAGCTAATGGTGAGGTGTTGACCATAAAGTCCATGGTCAAAGTTGGCTCATCTACGCCCAGATGTGGCAAACCAACAGGTTTTTCGCGATCACAGATAGTGAAACCAATACCGATTTCTTCGATCCCTGAAATGATCACAATGTCGCCTGCTTCGGCTTCTTCAACCGGCACACGCTCCAAACCTCTAAAACCGAGCACTTGGTTAATACGGCCTTGTGCGACCTGTTCATCTTCGCGCATCACTGCTACGACTTGGCCTGGCTTGATACGACCATTAGTGATACGACCAACGCCCAAACGACCTGTATATGTCGAATAGTCCAAGGCTGAAATTTGCAATTGCAATGGAGCATCGCTGTTGCCTTTTGGCGGCTCAACGTGACTCAAAATCGTTTCAAACAAGGCACGCATATTGTCTGAAGGATTTTTCAGGTCCAGCGTTGCAAAACCATTCAAGGCAGAGGCATAGACCACAGGGAAGTCTAATTGCTCATCCGTTGCACCCAAATTGGCAAACAAATCAAAAGTGTGGTTGATCACCCAATCCGGACGGGCACTTGGACGGTCTACCTTGTTAATCACGACAATAGGCTTCAAACCTAGTGCCAGTGCTTTCTTCGTCACGAAACGGGTTTGTGGCATGGGGCCGTCAACGGCATCCACCAACAGCAATACGCCATCCACCATACCCAATACACGCTCTACCTCACCACCAAAGTCGGCGTGGCCCGGGGTATCAACGATATTGATATGCGTGCCTTCATACGTTAAGGCGGTGTTTTTGGCCAAAATGGTAATGCCACGCTCTTTTTCGAGATCATTGCTATCCATCACACGCTCAGTCACCGCTTGGTGTGAGGCAAAAGTACCTGACTGTTGAAGTAGCTTATCGACCATGGTGGTTTTACCGTGGTCAACGTGGGCGATAATTGCGATATTTCTTAAATTGCGTGCCATGTGAACTGCCATCTGTTTGGAAAGGGCGCGATTTTATCACAAATCAACTAAATAATTGACTTTTAAAATAAAATGGATATACTGCGAGCAACTTTAAAGCGTTGCTGGTGCTCTACTAGCCCAATACGTTTTAAATTCATTGCCCTGACCTGTCGATAACTCGCGAATTTTTGAGGTTATCATCTTTAGATGAAGTCTTGATGACACCATCTTCTTTTATCGGTTAGTGGCCATGCCCAAGCGCCGGTAAAAGCAATCCATTCCTGATGTTGCTTTCGCTCAGCAAGTACTACATGCGCACTTTGTGCAATGTAATTGACTGGCTTTGCATTTGCTTTACTAGCGCCCTTTTTAATTGTTGATGAAAGGGACATTCCTTGTCTTTTGCAGATTTAAATCTCGACCCCTCCATTTTGCGCGCATTGACCGACGCAGGCTATGAAAACCCAACACCGATTCAGGCACAATCTATTCCTGAAGCATTGCAAGGCCGTGACATTATGGCTTCTGCACAAACCGGCACCGGCAAGACCGCTGCATTTACCCTGCCCGCTTTAAACTTGCTGGCAACACCACACCCGGTGCGCAGCCGTGGCCCACGTATCCTGGTACTGACACCAACCCGTGAACTGGCTGCACAAGTGAATGAAGCCGCACGTAAATACGGTAAATTCTTGCGTGCACGCTGCATCAGCATTGTGGGTGGCATGCCTTACCCATTGCAAAACAAGCTGCTGTCGCAACCACTGGATATTCTGGTAGCAACGCCAGGCCGTTTTATTGATCACCTTGAGCGTGGCCGCATTGACCTGAGCCGCCTGCAGATGCTGGTGCTGGATGAAGCTGACCGCATGCTGGATATGGGCTTTATGCCGGATGTAGAGCGTATTTGCGAAGCCTTGCCTGCTGAGCGCCAAACTTTACTGTTCTCTGCCACTCTTGACGGGATTATGGATATCGGCAAACGTTTCCTTAATAATCCACTCACTATTCAGGTGGCTGGTCAAAAAGAAAAACATGCCAACATTGAACAACGTTTGCACTTTGTGGATGACATGAACCACAAGAACAAACTGCTGGAGCACTTGCTGATTGCACCAGATGTCAATCAAACCATTATTTTCACCAGCACCAAGCGCCATGCCGATTTGTTGGCTGAAGACTTGTATGCTGCCGGCCATAGCACTGCCGCATTGCACGGCGACATGACTCAAGGTGCGCGTAACCGCACGCTGACAAAATTGCGCCACGGCGATGTAAAAGTGCTGGTAGCGACGGATGTTGCAGCGCGCGGCATTGATGTACAAGGTATTTCACACGTCATTAACTACGACCTGCCTAAATTTGCTGAAGACTATGTACACCGCATTGGCCGTACTGGCCGCGCCAACAATACCGGCGTTGCGATTTCGTTTGCTTCAAACGCCGATCGTCATTTGCTGCGCAAAATCGAGCAATATACTGGCCAGAAATTACAGGCTGAAGTGATTGCCGGTTTTGAGCCAAAACGTGCGGTACGCATGGATGATGGCGATAGCCGTCGTGGCAAGCGCCCTGGCAAACCACAAGGTAAAGGTGGCTTCCGTCGCGACGAGCGTTCAGCACAGCCAAAATCATTTGGTGAACGTGTTGCACGTGAAGGCCAGCGCGATGCGCAAAACAATAAGCCACGTGCACCGCGTACCCCAGAAGCTGGACAAAGCAAAGAAGTCAACGGTAACAGCAAGAGCTACAACAAGGATACCGACTTCCAGTTTGCCCGCGCATTGGCGGACGAGTTTGGCCAGCGCCGCCCACGTCCAACCAATAGCCAGGAACGCTTTGGCAACCCTAACGCCAGCCGTAGCAATCAAAAACCACGTCCAGCGGGAAAATCCTTTGGTGACAATGGTGGTGGCGCCGCCAAACGTCCTCGTTCATTTGCCTAAGCCTAGCCTATGACTGAGCAAACCATTGTAGATTTTCGTGCGCTCGGCCTGGCCGAGCCGCTGTTGAAAGCGATTGAGGAATCCGGGTATACCACGCCGACGCCGATTCAGGCGCAGGCGATTCCTCTTGCCTTGCAGCACATGGATTTGATGGCCGGTGCGCAAACAGGGACGGGCAAAACGGCGGCGTTTTCGCTGCCAATTTTGCATACCTTGCTGCCATTGGCCAGCACCAGCACCTCGCCAGCCAAGCATCCCATCCGGGCCTTGGTGCTGGCGCCGACACGTGAGCTGGCGATTCAGGTATACGACAACATCAAAACCTATGCCAAACACACGGCTTTGCGTAGTACTGTGGTGTATGGCGGTGTAGATATCAAGACGCAAACGCCTATCCTCAAGACAGGCGTTGAAATCCTGGTCGCGACACCCGGCCGCCTGCTGGACCATGTCGAGCAAAAAACCTTGTCGTTAAACCAGGTACAGTTTCTGGTATTGGACGAAGCCGACCGCATGCTGGATATGGGCTTTATGCCTGACTTGAAGCGCATTCTGGCCTTGTTGCCAAAACAGCGGCAAAATCTGATGTTCTCGGCGACGTTTTCTGATGAAATCAAAAAACTGGCAGATGCGTTTTTAAATAATCCGACATTGATTGAAGTGGCACGCAGCAACGCCACCAACGACAATGTGGAACAAAAAGCGTTTTTGGTGAACACTGACCAGAAACAACGTTTTTTGGTACAACTGCTCAAGCAATACCCCAATCAGCAAGTGATTGTTTTTACCAAAACCAAGCTTTCGGCCAGCAAACTGGCCAGAGCACTGGAACGTGATCAGGTGCCTTGTAGCGCGATTCATGGTGACAAGTCACAAAAAGAACGGATCGAAGCGCTTGATGCGTTTAAGGCGGGCACTATTCACGCCTTGGTTGCAACCGATGTTGCCGCACGCGGTCTGGACATCACGGACTTGCCATTGGTGGTTAACTACGAAATCTCTACTGCGCCAGAAGATTACGTGCACCGTATTGGCCGTACAGGCCGTGCAGGCGCTAAAGGCATTGCCATTTCGCTGATCGACGAGGATGAAACCAAGTATTTTGACGAGATTGAAAAGCTCATCAAAAAACAGATTCCAAAAGAAAAAGCGAATGTCAGCAGCAGTACGACCCCTGCGCGTTCACGCCCCTCTAAAGCCTCCAGCGGCAAAGATGCCTGGTTTGAGCAGCCTTACCAGCCAGCCGCCGCCACGGCCGCGCCCAAAGCGGTCACGGCAAAATCTGCAGCAAACGTAAAACGCAAAGTGGTTGCCGCGCTGCTGGGCGGATTTGGCTTTAAAGCGACGCCGCAAAACCGCACGCAAGCCAAGCGCACAACAGGCAGGTCTAAGCAGAAATCAGATCTCCCTGCTCAGCAACCTGCTGAAAATACAGCGGAGACCGCGAATATTGAGTCCTAAGCCTGCAATCCCAGAGACGACACTGAAGTCCTAGAACTGGGATCGCGATGATGACAAAGCCCCGAGATTCGGGGCTTTTTCTTTCTGCGGATGAGAGTTTGAGCTTGCGAATATTAAGGGGATTAACCCTCGCGATTGCGCATAAAATCCGCCACGCCATACAATTGATTGGCAATATGCTTCATCAGCGACTCGTCAAACTGTAAGGTATGCATGGCTTTAATCATGCAATACATCCATTGATCGCGCTCGGACTCACCAATGGAAAACGGCAAATGCCGTGCCCGTAATCTGGGATGTCCATAGCGTTCGATATACAACTGCGGCCCGCCCGTCCAGCCAGTTAAAAACATAAACAGCTTTTCGCGTGCCTCGGTGAGATCTGGCTGGTGAATGGCGCGTAAACCCGCCGCTTTTGGGTCGCTATCCATGATGTCATAAAAGGTTTCCACCAGCTGTCGGATGGTCTCAGTCCCTTTTTCTGTGCCGCCCAGCCAGTCAAACAACGATTGTTTGGCGGCATTTGGCTCTTGAATTTCAGTCATTGCCACACCAGTTATCCTGCGACTTTAGGCGTGACCAGACCCGCCGCCTCTTTGGCACGCGCACGCGCGAGGTCAGTATTGTCAGCGGTCGCCAAGGCGACGCCCATGCGACGCCGCACAAAAGACTCCGGCTTGCCAAACAAGCGAATCTCGCTGTTAGGTACTGACATGGCCGCTTCCAGACCGTGATAGGCCAGTGTTTTGGTATCTGCACCGCCATAAATAACGGCGCTTGCGCCAGTCTCACGCTGGGTCACATCCACAGGCAAGCCTAAAATCGCACGCGCATGCAGTTCAAACTCATTCAGGCGCTGCGTGCACATGGTGACCATCCCAGTGTCGTGCGGACGAGGGCTGACTTCAGAGAACCAGACCTGCTCACCTTTGACAAACAGCTCGACGCCAAACAAGCCCTGCCCCCCCAAGGCATCCGTCACTTTTTTGGCAATGTCCTGAGCATTTTTCAAGGCTTGTGCATCCATCGCTTGTGGCTGCCAGCTCTCAACGTAATCGCCCTGCTTTTGCACATGGCCAATCGGCGCGCAAAAATGCGTTTCAATCTCGCCAGCGGCATTTTTGGCACGCACGGTTAACAAGGTGATTTCATAATCAAAATCAATCTGACCTTCGACAATCACCACCCCTTGATTGACACGCCCCGCACTGGCGGCATACTCCCAGGCGGCCTTCACTTCTGAGGCTTGTGTAATGCGGGATTGACCTTTACCAGACGAAGACATGGTGGGCTTGATAAAACAGGGATAGCCGATGCCCGCATCAATGGCCGCCTGTAACTCTGCCTCTGAACGCGCAAACGCATAAGGGGAAGTCGGCAAACCGAGCGCTTCGGCCGCTAACCGGCGTATGCCTTCGCGATTCATGGTCAATTGGACGGCTTTGACGGTGGGGACCACCGTGACGCCTGTGGCTTCAATCTCGGCCAGTGCCTGCGTATTCAACGCCTCGATTTCAGGGACGATGTAATGGGGTTTGACCTGACTCACCAAAGCTTTAAGCGCATCTGCGTCAGTCATATCAATGGCATAAGCATGATGGGCAACTTGGTGACCAGGCGCATGCTCATAACGGTCTACCGCAATCACTTCCACCCCCAAACGCTGCAAGGCAATAATCACCTCTTTACCAAGTTCGCCACTGCCCAACAACATGACTTTGGTCGCATTTGCGCTTAACGGGGTACCAATCATTTTTAGCTCCACTGTAAAAACGTAATGATACCATGCGCGATTTATGTGCAAGTGGCCGTACGCTTGATTTACATCATGCAACAACCACGCACGGGCATAACAAAACGCCCCGCAGTTGCGAGGCGTTTTATTCAGGATGACAGAGATTCAGCGCGTTATACAGAGATGCCATGTTTATCCATACGATAGCGCATGGTCATTCTCGTGATGCCCAGCAATCTTGCGGCCTTAGAGACATTGTTACGCGACTGCTCCAAGGCATTTAGCAGCATGGCTTTTTCTGCATCATCCAGCGTCACCTGGCTGTCGCCTTGCAAGACACTCGCCACCTGGTTCATGCCAACCTGAGGCAAGCCCAAGTCAAGCTCGGAAATCATGGTCTGTGTGCACATCAAAACCGCACGGCTGATTTGATGACGCAACTCACGGACATTGCCCGGCCAGTGATAGGTTTGCATTGCCATCAATGCCGCGGCGCTAAACTCGTGATGCGGCAAGGCGTAGCGCTTCTCAGTCAGTTGCCGGAAATAATTGGCCAGCAACAAGACATCTGCCCCACGATCACGCAAGGGAGGCATTTTCATGGTGATCACGTTCAGTCGATAATATAGATCCGAACGGAAGCGCCCCTCATTCGACATCTGGTATAAATCACGATTGGTGGCGGCAATAATACGCGCGTTCACGGGACGTTCCTTGGTAGAACCCAAGCGACGCACCATTCTGCGCTCAAGTACATTGAGTAATTTTGCCTGTAAACCCAACGGCAACTCGCCAATTTCATCGAGGAACAAGGTACCATCTTCTGCAGATTCGATCAGGCCTGGCCGCGAGGAAACTGCATTGGTAAATGCACCTTTCTCATGCCCAAACAGCTCGCTCTCAATCAACTCAGCCGGTAAAGAGGCACAATCCACATGCACAAAAGGTTTGTCATGATTGGCACAACTGCCATGCAAAAAACGTGCAACAACGTCTTTGCCCGTGCCGGTTTCTCCTGTAATCAACACCGTCGGTTGCACGGCATCACTGAGCGCACTTAACTGGGCAATACGCGTGATCTGTTGGCGCACACTTTGCATAGGCGTACTTTCGCCTATCAGTTGAACGGAGTCATTAGCAACGGCATTGCGCTGGCGCGAGTAATCCAGGCTGGTTTGCAATTCTGTCGTCTTCTCGTTTTTCTGAATAATGAGCAATAACTCTTCAAGATCAATGGGCTTTTTTAAGTAATCAATGGCCCCCAGCTTGATGGCATTGACCGCATCACTCACGTCACCAAACGCAGTCATGACAATCGTATTGATATTTCTGGCAATAAACTCTGATAACAGGTCTAGACCATTGCCATCGGGCAGGCGCATATCCAACAGCGCCATATCCGGTTCAAACTGCTTGATTAGCAGTCTTGCATCGCTTAAAGATTCTGCGTGCTCGCACTCAAATCCTGCTTTTTGCAAACGCTTAACCACCGCGCGCGCAAAAAGCGCCTCATCCTCTACCAGCAAGATTTTTTTCTTGAGAGGCATTAAGCTGGATTTATCCACTGATGATGAAAGTTGTGAAAGCACGCATCCTCCTCGTTTATTTAGTCTTTATCGTAAGAAGCGACGGACTTTTTGACGCCAAAATCGTAACGCGCACCGATCCAGCCTGCTCTTGGCGCACCAGGCGCATAAAACGTATCGTTGGTTTCATTGCCACTAAACTGGCCGGTAGTCGGGTCAATCGGATTCTGACCCAACATGCCCAAGCTGTAATACTCGCGGTCAAACACATTATTCACACGGGCGAAGATGTTCCAGCCATTGTCAAACCGGTAGTTTGTGAACAGATTCACTACTGTATAACCACGGACTTTTGCGCCAGAACTTGTATCCTTGTTGTTTTCGTTGCCACGTGAATACTGGCTGGAGAAGGCCACAATATTGCTGCCCACATTCCAGGCAGAAGTCACGTCATAGCCCAAGCCCAGTTTAAACTGATGTTTTGGGATACCTGCCAGGTAATCTCCCTTGTTCACCTGAATAAAGCTGTTGCCTGACGCAGGATCTACAGTAGCGCTGGTATTCACCTGATTCGCAATCTGGAAGGAAGACTCGTAGGTAGCCTGCACAAAGCTATAGCCCAGATTCCATGAAAATGCATCCATACGCCCTGCAAGACTCGCATCGAGCCCCTGACGCTTGGTTTTACTGATATTCGAGAAAAAACCAGCGCCGTTATTGAGGGCGGTCGCAGAGGTCAGAAACTGAATGTCATTGGTGTTGATCGTATGATAGGCACCCAGACTCCAGGTGATTGTCGGTGTCAGGAAGCCACGCAGCCCGGCATCATAGGTTTTGCTAACCACTTGTTTGAGTGGTGGGTCACCGGCCATTGCGTTAGGCAATTTACAAGGATTGTTTTCATCCGCACATCCCAGCTCGATAGAGGTAGGTGCGCGGCTGCTTTCACTATAAGACGCATATGCCGTCAATTGATTGCTGGGCGTAAAATTAATCCCTAATGATGGGTTCAGACGGTTAAAAGTGTGTGTGCCAGTCAGCGAGCCAGAACCACTGGGCGTGATCTTGTCATCATTATCAATTTTGGTGGTGTTGTAACGGGCAGAGGCTGTCACATGCCAGTAGGGATTCAAAGACAAGGTATCCGTCGCAAAGACGCTCCATGTGCGGTTCACACCGCTCAAATTCACCTGGTCGGTCAAGGCATTAAACTCGCCATTACCATCCACGCCACGATAGCTGTTTAACAAGCCAAACTCGGTATTCTGCGAGAACTTGGTCTTACCGCGGTTGTAGCCCAAGCCGCTGATAAACTGGTTTTTCAGGCCAAGCAAATCTTGAGAAAAGGTTAACTGTGAGGTAAAGCCATAACTCTTCTGCGTTAATCTGCTGCGGTTAATCGCACCTGAGCAGTTCTCGTCGGCATCTGGACCACTACAATTAGCATTGTTGTCGTCTAAACCAGCAGCAGATAACTCAAAACCATCATTTAAGTCACCATTGAAGGTTTTGGTACGCACATCACGGTAATAAACATTCCCACTTAACTGAATATCGTCAGCAAAGTAATGGCTCAAATTAAGGTTTACAAAAGCCATGTTATTCTTGGTTTGGTCAGGCACGGTAAAATTGCTTTTGTAGCCCAAAGAATCCAGCAAACTGCCTGCTTGCAAACCATTGCCACGCATTTTGTTATCTGCGAGCGACAAGCTGACATTGACAGCCGTTTTATCATTCTGCCAACCGGCCTTGGTAAACAGCTGCTTGACGCGGGAGGCTGAAAAACTACGCCAGCCATCCTCTTCAAAACTATTGCCAGAGATAAAGAAATCTTTAGAACCGTCTTCGGACACGCCACCATATTCTGCACTCAACACATGACGGCCCCAGGAACCAGTGTAGGCCTCAACAGCGCCGCCCTGGTTGGTACGGCCACTCTTGGTCTGCACTGAAATCGCCCCGCCTAAAGTGTTCAAACCAAACAATGGGTTAGAGCCTGGAATCAAAGTCATCTGATTAATGGCGTTCATCGGAATCAGGTCCCAGTTCACCACGTCACCAAAGGCTTCGTTCACACGTACGCCATCGACATACACGGACAATCCTTGTGGCGTGCCAAGCAAAGGGGAAGCGGTAAAACCGTGATAGTTCACATCGGGCTGGAATGGGTTGTTCTGTGTTTCATTCACATTCACCCCAAGCATATTCTGGTTCATGTAGTCGCCTAATGTCAGGCTCTTTTGCTTGACCAGCTCTTTTTGTTTCACTTGCTGCACGCCGGCAGGAATGTGCTCAAGTGGCACACCAACCCCATTCAGCGGCGTGGTGCTGATGACCTCGACTTTATCCAATTGCACCTCTTCAGCTTGCACAGCAACCGCATGCGCCGCATAAGCAGAGAGAATGGCCATCAACAATGGTTTGACTGCTTGTTTATTCATAACGAATGATCCTTTTCCCGAGAATACTTAAATGAATGTCTTTTGGCTGCAAAAAACACTCAAGGTATTGAGCAAAAATCATTCCATTGGGAGGCTAAAAAAATATCTTTTTTTAATCAATGAGATAAAAATAAATCTGGTTTATTACAACCAGATTTTATCTTAAAATTGGTTTATTACAACCAATTTAACAACCACCATTGGATATATACAACCAATTACAGAAGAGAGGGAGACGGCGTCAGGCTGATTTCCAGACCGTAAGCATTGCGGCCAGGCTGCCAGGCGGCATCCACCGCCAGCCCTGCCAGTGAGACCAGCGTTTCAGAAGCACCTGGATGGGTGGTGGCCACTTGGACCAAAGGATAAAAAGCACGTTGCCATGGCGGAATGCCCAGCATTTGAAAGAGGACTTTCAATTCACGTCGTGGACGCTTGGCATCAGGCTGCAAACTCTCACCCCCTGCCCTAGGCATCAACTTGAGCGAAGTGCCTTCAGCAAGCACCAAAGGCTGCCCATACCGCCGGTTAAGGGTAATCGCTGCCGGGGAAACCCCCAGTCTGGCCAAAGCAATCCCGCGCGCTTTCACGACTTTAAACTGCACTTGCCATTCACCCCATTGCTGCGAGGCTTGCCCTTGCCACACCAGCGGTGTTTGCGGCAATGCGCTTGGTTTGGTAACGCAATACAGGCGTTGCTGGTAATGGTGCAAATAAGCTGACTGATGCGAGGCTTGGCCTTGTAACGGCAAATGCAGATAACGGTTAGGTTTGACCGATGAAAGCTGCTGCCAATATTCTTGCAATTGATCCTGATTGGGCATCCGTAACTGCAACTGTTGAAACCAATGGCGGAGCAAGTTTTTGGCGCGGACATCACCCAATGCATACAGCTTTGACATCGCAATCGATTGCCCCAGCCATTCGGCTTGCAAATCACATTGCGCCAAGTCCTGGCTGGCCAGTACATCCAGCAAACTCTGCGCGTCTGCCATGTGCCCCGCCGTTCTCAACAACGACTGATCCACTTGCGGATAACGTTCGCGCAACACTGGCATCACTGCATGACGCATAAAATTGCGGTCGTAAACCGTATCTGCGTTGCTTTCGTCTTCTACCCATTGCAAGTGGTGTGCGGTAGCAAACTGTAAAAGTGCAGCTTTTGGCACGCTTAACAGTGGCCGATACAAGCGGCGTGCCCCATCCCATGCGGCCATGGCACTCAAGCCCTTGACGCCAGCGCCTCTTACCAGTTGCAGCATCAACGTCTCTGACTGGTCTTGCAGATGATGAGCCGTCACAATCGTATCTGCACCGATCTGCTGACGCTGTTGCTCAAGGGCATGATAGCGTGCTTCTCGGGCGGTGGCCTCCAGGCCTTGTCCGCTTTGCAAATCTACGCGCACCTTGTCAGTAAAAAAAGGGACATTGTAGGTCTGGCAACGGTGTTCGCATTGTTGCAACCACGCATCGGCATTAGGACTCAAGCCATGATGCACATGCATGGCTGACAGCCGAAATGGCAATCGCTGGCAGAGCTCTGCGAGCAGATGTAACAACACCATAGAATCTACGCCACCGCTCAGTGCGAGTAGCAGATGTGGTGTGTTGGCATCCGGATTTGACAGCCCAGCCAGAAAACCAGATAACTGGCTTTCCAGGCTGGTCATAAGAGAAGCATTACTTTTCACTGGCCGCTTTAAATTTACCGTAACTCATCAGACGCTGGTAACGTGTCTCCAGCAACTGCGGTATTTTTTTGGCTTGCAATGCTTTCAACTGTTGGCCGATCGCTTGCGAGACCTTCTCCATCACATCTTCATAATTACGATGTGCGCCACCCAGCGGCTCGTTGATAATGGTATCAATCAAGCCCAAAGACTTGAGCCTGTCTGCGGTAATGCCCAAGGTTTCGGCGGCTTCCGGGGCCTTGCTGGCGCTCTTCCACAAAATGGACGCACACCCTTCAGGCGAAATCACCGAGTAAGTGGAATATTGCAACATATTCAAATGATCCACCACGCCCAAGGCCAGCGCACCACCAGAACCGCCCTCACCGATCACCACGCCAATAATCGGCGTTTTCAGTTCGGCCATGACATACAAATTGCGTGCAATCGCTTCTGACTGGCCGCGCTCTTCAGCCCCAATGCCGGGATAGGCGCCTGGCGTATCAATAAAGGTGATAATCGGCATCTTGAACTTTTCGGCCAGACGGAACAGGCGCAGCGCCTTGCGGTAGCCTTCAGGACGCGGCATACCGAAATTGCGGTATTGGCGTTCTTTGATATCGCGGCCTTTTTGATGGCCCATGACCATGACCGGAATGCCTTTAAAGCGCGCAATGCCGCCGACAATGGCCGGGTCATCTGCATAGGCACGGTCGCCATGCAACTCCTGGAAATCAGTAAACAAGGCATTGATATAGTCTGCAGTATAGGGGCGCTGCGGATGGCGGGCCACCTGGGAAATCTGCCAGGCAGTCAAGGCCTGGAAGGTATCCTGCAATAACTTGGTATTCTTCTTTTGTAACAAATCCAGCTCTTTGGAAATATCCAGAGAGTCATGCTCGTCATGCGAAACTTGCAGCGCGTCAATCCGCTTTTCCAGTTCGGCAATCGGTTGTTCAAAATCAAGATAAGTCAGTTTACTAGGCGTTAAACGTTTTACACTCATTGGAATTCCAATATGAATTCTTTAGAAAAAAGTTCAGGCATTATAAAGGATTTTGACGTTTTCTTTAGACAACCAGCCCTGTAAATTGTGTAGCAGGTCGTCATGCAGCACGACTTGCCAGTCATCGCCTAGCATCAAACTCACCTGAGCAGACTGGTTATGGTAGTCGACTTTGATCGGACAACGCTTCTGTTCCTCACCGGCGTAGCGATAAGGCGTCAATACTGTCATGAGACGCTGCACATCCGAAGTGCCATTGCAGCTCAAGGTCAGCATTTGCGCAAAACGGTTACGCACGGCGGCCAGATCATAGAGTTTACGGGCGCTGACGCGGATGCCACCGGAGAACTCATCATTACTGATGCGCCCTTCTACCACCAGCAGCTGGTCTTCCTTGATCCACTGTGCGTGCTGATTCAACAGTTCGCTACCGACGACCACATCCACGCGACCGACGGCATCATCCAGCGTCACAATCGCCATTTTCCCACGCTGCGTCATGCGGACACGTACACCCATGACCACCCCGGCCAGCAGTTTCGGCTGCTCTTGTGGCGCAAGCTCACCCAGATTGCCTTTGATAAAGGGGCCAAGCTGCGCTTTGTAGCTTAAATAAGGGTGACCACTCAAGTAAAAACCCAGCGCCGTTTTTTCTTCTTGCAAGGCCTGCTCAGGGCTCCAGGCGGCAATATCCGGTAAAGCATGCTGCGTTTCGATCACCCCGCCAAACAGGCAATCTTGCCCGGCGTGTGCCGCGCCCTGCTCTGCGACACTGATCGCCCTATCCAGGCCCGCCAGCAACGCAGCCCGGTTAGGTTCCAGCTTGTCAAAAGCGCCGGCGCGGATCAGGGATTCAATCACCCGACGGTTGACCTTGCGCAAATCCAGGCGCTGACAAAAATCGAATAAGTCTTTGAAAGGGCCTTGAGACTGACGGGACGCCATAATCAACTCAATCGCCGCCAGGCCGGTGCCTTTAATAGCGCCCAGGCCGTAAAGCACCTGCTGCGCATTGAGCGGCTTGAACTGATAGACACTGGCATTGATGTCTGGCGGCAACACTTCGATATGATTGGCGCCGCAGTCATCAAAAAACGTATGCACGTTATCGGTATTGTTCATATCGGCAGACATGGTCGCCGCCAGAAAAGCCGCCGGGTAATGCGCTTTGAGGTAAGCGGTATGATAAGCCACCAAGGCATACGCTGCCGCATGCGACTTGTTAAAGCCGTACCCCGCGAACTTTTCCAGCAAGTCAAACAAATCGTTGGACTGCTGCAAGGTCAGGCCATTTTTGAGCGCACCTTCATTAAAGATTTCGCGCTGTTTGACCATCTCTTCCGGCTTTTTCTTACCCATGGCGCGGCGCAGCAAGTCGGCGCCGCCGAGACTATACCCGGCGACCACCTGGGCGATCTGCATCACCTGTTCCTGATACACGGCAATGCCGTAGGTTTCCTTGAGAATAGATTCGGTCGACGGGTGCGGGTATTCCACGCGCTGCGTGCCATGTTTACGGCGGCAGAAGTCTGGAATCAGATCCATTGGGCCAGGACGGTACAAGGCAACCAGCGCAATAATGTCTTCAAACAAGTCTGGCTTGGCTTGCTTAAGCATGTCTTTCATGCCGCGCGATTCCAACTGGAACACCGCTGTCGTATTGGCTGTTTTCAGCAGATGGTAGCTACGCTTGTCATCGAGCGGAATCGTCTCAAAACTCAGTGGTGGCAACGTTTCTTGCGCGCGCTGCGCATTGGCGTTTTCAAGCGCCATATTCAGGATAGTCAGCGTGCGCAGGCCCAAAAAGTCGAACTTAACTAGGCCGACCGCCTCCACATCATCTTTGTCGTACTGACTGACCAGGCTATCGCCATTGGGCTGGCAATAGACGGGCGAGAAATCTGAAATCTTGCCAGGCGCAATCAACACCCCCCCGGCATGCATACCGATATTACGCACTAGGCCTTCCAGCCGCAGTGCCAAAGACAGTAATTCTGCAACCTCTTCTTCTTTTTCGCGGCGCTCTTGCAGTTGCGGCTCTTTTTCCAGCGCGGATTCGAGCGTGATGCCGAGTTCCATCGGAATGAGTTTGGCGATGCCATCGACAAAGTTGAACGGCAAATCCAGCACGCGGCCCACATCGCGGATCACCGCTTTGGCCGCCATGGTCCCGAAGGTGGCGATCTGAGACACCGAAGCCAAGCCATATTTGTGCTTGACGTAATCGATGACGCGATCTCGCCCTTCCTGACAGAAGTCAATATCAAAGTCGGGCATGGAGACCCGCTCCGGGTTTAAGAAACGCTCGAACAGCAGGTTGTATTTGAGCGGGTCGAGGTCGGTAATCCCCAAACTGTAAGCGACCAAAGACCCCGCACCGGAGCCCCGGCCTGGTCCGACTGGCACGCCGTTGTTTTTTGCCCAGTTAATAAAATCGGCCACGATCAAAAAGTAGCCAGGAAACCCCATCTGAATGATGATGCCGCACTCAAACTGCAAGCGCGCTTCGTATTCAGCTCGTTTGGCTTCCCGCAGCTGTTCATCCGGGTACAAATAGGCCAGGCGGTGCTCCAAGCCTGCTTTAGACTGGTCCACCAGATATTGATCCAGACTCTCACCATTAGGCGTCGGAAAATCTGGCAGATAATTTTTCCCCAAAGTCAGCGTCAGGTTGCAGCGCTTGGCAATCTCCACCGAGTTTTGCAAGGCGATGGGCATATCGGCGAACAAAGCCTGCATTTCTGCCTGGGTTTTCACATACTGGGTGGCGACAAAACGCTTGGGTCTACGGGTATCGGCCAGCACATAGCCTTCCGCGATACAGGTGCGCGCCTCGTGCGCCATAAAGTCATCCGGCGTCTGGAACTGGATCGGATGCGTTGCCACCACAGGTAAATCGAGCTGCTGTGCAATGGCGATGGTTTGTCTGATCAATTGCTCTTGGGCATAGGCTTCGGTATTGCCGGGCACATGTACGCGCTGAACTTCCAGGTAGTAGCGGCCTTCAAATACCCCGGCCCAGTGTGCTGCCGCTTGCAAGGCTTGAGCCTGGTTGCCAGCCTGCAGTGCCAGTCCAATGTCACCGGCAGTAAAGCCCGACAGCAGCAATAGCCCTCCGTTTTTTTGCTGTAACCACTCGGGTTTGATTTCTGCCCGTTCACGGTACTGGTTCTCCAGATAGGCGCGACTGAGTAATTCACACAGATTGCGATAGCCCTGCTGCGTTTGTACCAGTAACAGCAAGCGGTGAGGCTGGTCGCGCTGGAGCGGATTCTCGATCCAGACATCACAGCCCAGAATCGGTTTGAGCCCCTTGCCACGGGCAGCCTTGTAAAACTTGATCGCCCCAAACAGGTTAGCCAGATCGGTCAGCGCAATCGCTGGCATGGCATCACTTTTTGCAGCCTTGACGTAATCATCAATGCGCACCGTGCCATCCACAATGGAATACTCACTGTGGCAACGCAGGTGAATAAATGCAGGTTGGAGAGAGGGTGTTTCAGGCGCTTCCATCACTTTATTTTAACCGCCAACCTGCTTTTTTGTACCCATGCCGACGACAAATAATGTCATTGACAGCCTCAAAAAAGCCATGCAAACCTCGTAAAAAATGGATTGTTGATAGTTGTAAAAAATTGAAACGAACCGGGATTATGTTCTATGATGGCAGGCGTTTTTGTCATAAGCGATAGATCACATGCCCAATGCCACTGCCCTGCTCGATGACCCGATACTGGTGGAGGACGAGCTGCCTGCCGTGGGGCAGCCCCTGCCGTATTTCCAGCTAGTTAACCGCGAGCTTGAGGACGTTGCGCTGGATGCCTTTGCAGGTCAGCGCAAGATACTGCATTTCTTCCCGGGCATTGATACGCCCACCAGTGCTAACAGCGTGCGTATTCTTGAGCGCATGGCGCTAGATCTGACTAACACAGCCATCCTGCATATTTCACCGGATTTACCATTCACCATGGCCCGCTTCTGCGCCATGGAAAGCCTGCCGCAATGCATGACTTTATCCACCTTGCGTGGCCGCGACATGCTCAAGAATTATGGCGTGCTCATGATGACCAGCAAACTGGCAGGCCTACCTGCACGCGCCATCATCGTCGCGGACGAAAATGACCGCGTCCTCCACGTTGAATTGGTCAAGGACCTGGTCATGGAACCAGACTACGAAGCCGTGCTTGCGGTGCTGCCCGCCTGATTCCCTTACTTTTTATGTGGTTGATTGCGTTGCGCTGACACGTTAAAGTGCTTGTTTAAGTTTTATTCATCACATTTTGGAGAACACTATGTCTAGCGTTACGCTCAAAGGAAATCCGGTCGCGGTTGGCGGTAAATTTTTAACCAAAGGCGACAAGGCTCCTGATTTTCAATTGGCAGATGCCAAACGCAACCTGCTTGGTCTGGATGCGTTTTCAGGCAAGCGTAAAGTCTTGAACATTTTCCCTAGCATTGATACGCCCACCTGCGCCACCTCAGTGCGCACCTTCAACAAGGAAGCCAGTAGCGTCAGCAACACCGTCGTGCTGTGCGTGTCTGCAGACCTGCCTTTCGCACAAAGCCGTTTCTGCGGTGCAGAAGGTCTGGAGAATGTTGTAACCCTGTCTACCTTCCGCGATACAGCCAAATTTGGCAATGATTATGGCGTCCTGATCACCGATAGCAGCCTGGCAGGCCTGACTGCACGTGCAGTGGTTGTACTAGATGAGAACAATCAGGTATTGCATAGCGAACTAGTTGGCGAAATTGCTGACGAACCAAACTATGCTGCTGCCTTGGCAGTCCTCAAATAAGTCAGCAGATTTGAGTAATAAAAAAGCCAGCATTAAGCTGGCTTTTTTATTACTGCTTTTATATTGCTAAAGACCCGTCTTAAATACTTTTAAACGCGCTTGAACAACAAGCTGCCGTTAGTCCCACCAAAACCAAAATTGTTTTTGAGGGCATATTCAATCTGCAAGTCACGTGCCGTGTTAGCACAGTAATCCAGATCGCAATCCGGATCAGGATTCAACAGATTGATGGTCGGTGGTGAAACCTGATGGTAAATCGATAACACCGTAAAGACCGACTCCAGACCGCCTGCGCCACCGAGCAAGTGACCAGTCATCGATTTGGTCGAATTGACTACCAGCTTGTAGGCATGATCGCCAAACGTTGCCTTGATGGCATTGGTTTCGTTGGTATCGCCCAGGGGCGTCGAGGTCCCGTGCGCATTCATGAACTGGACTTGGTCCGGGTTCACCCCTGCGTTTTTGAGCGCGTTCACCATGGAGCGGCGTGGACCGTCCATATTCGGTGCGGTCATGTGATAGGCATCGGCACTCAAGCCGTAACCTGCCACCTCTGCATAAATTTTGGCACCGCGTGCTTTAGCATGCTCATACTCTTCGAGTACCATCACCCCTGCACCTTCACCGATGACAAACCCATCACGGTCTTTATCCCAGGGACGGCTGGCCGTCGCGGGATCGTCATTGCGTGTAGACAAGGCTCGCGCAGAGGCAAAGCCACCGACACTGAGCTCGGTAATGGCGGCTTCTGCCCCACCTGCCACCATGACATCGGCGTCACCATACTCAATCATACGTGCGGCTTCACCAATGCTATGGGTGCCTGTGGTACAGGCAGTCACCACCGCAATATTCGGCCCCTTGAGACCCAACATGATGGACAAATTGCCCGAGATCATGTTGATGATGGTGCCAGGGATAAAGAATGGCGAGATCTTGCGTGGGCCACCTTCGTCATAACTGTCGTTAGTGGACTCAATCAAGCCCAAACCACCAATCCCGGAACCAATGGTCACGCCAATGCGTTCTGCATTTGCGTCGGTCACTTCCAGGCCAGAATCACGGAAAGCCTCCAAGCCAGCAGCCAGACCGTACTGGATAAAAGTATCCATGCGGCGTGCATCCTTGGCTGGAATAAAGTCTTCAGCGTTGAATCCCTTAACCTCACCTGCGATTTGCGAGGCAAATGGGGTAGGATCAAATTTAGTGATACGGGTAATGCCTGATTGACCAGCGACCAGATTGTTCCAAGCGGTTTGGGTACCAATCCCTACTGGAGACACCACGCCCAAGCCAGTTACTACTACTCTGCGTTTCGTCATAATAGAAAATCAGCCCTCTTGCGAGGGCTGATTGAAGAATGAAGTCAATGAATTACTTGAGGTTTGCGTTGACGTAGTCAATCGCTTGCTGCACTGTAGTGATTTTTTCAGCTTCTTCGTCAGGGATTTCGCAATCGAACTCTTCTTCCAAAGCCATTACTAATTCTACGGTGTCCAGAGAATCTGCACCCAGATCATCTACGAAAGATGATGTGTTTTTTACGTCAGCTTCGTTTGCACCCAATTGTTCACAAACGATTTTCTTTACGCGTTGTTCGATGTCGGACATCTAAAATACCCCTTTGTTGATAAGTGTCGTGTACAGTAAACCAGTATTCTAGCAAAACTTGCCCAGAATACCAAAGAAACTAAATATTAAGCGCAGTACATGCCGCCATTGACATGGATGGTTTCACCCGTGATATAAGCGGCCGCTGGCGAAGCCAGGAAAGCCACTGTCGCCGCGATTTCATCCACAGCCCCCAAACGCCCAAGCGCAATACGCTCCAGCATTTTGGTCTTGATATCGTCAGGCAGTTCAGCGCTCATATCCGTGGCAATAAAGCCAGGCGCCACACAGTTCACGGTAATACCGCGACTGCCGACTTCTTGCGCCATAGACTTGGTAAAACCAGTCATCCCAGCCTTGGCCGCTGCGTAGTTGGTCTGCCCGGCATTGCCCATATGACCCACCACGCTGGAAATGTTGATAATACGTCCCTGACGCGCTTTCATCATTGGACGCAATACCGCCTGACTCATGCGGAATACGGACTTCAGGTTGGTCGTCAAGACCGCATCCCAGTCTTCGTCTTTCATGCGCATGAGCAAGGTATCTTTGGTGATGCCGGCATTATTCACCAGGATGCTGACATCCCCATACTGCTCGGCAATCTGCTTTAATACCGCCTCAATTTGTTCAGGCTGTGTCACATCCAGCGACATCCCGACGCCGTTGACCCCAGCTGCTTTCAAATGGGCGGTGATTGCTTCTGCGCCACTGGCAGAGGTCGCCGTACCAATCACGGTGGCTCCCTGCTTGCCCAGGGCTTGTGCAATCGCTGCGCCTATGCCGCGGCTGGCGCCCGTCACTAATGCGATTTGTTGGTCAGACATGGTCTCTCCCTTATTGCGTAATCAATGTTTGCATGGCTTCGTCATTGACGAGCGCAACACAGCTCACCTCGGCCACAATGCGCTTTGCTAAACCAGCCAGCACCTTGCCGGGGCCACATTCAGCGGCACTCAGCACCTCTTGTGCAGCCAGCTGTTGCACGGTCTCCACCCAGCGGACCGGGCTATAGAGCTGGCGAACCAGCGCGTCTTTAATCTGCACGACATCCGCGTAGGCTGCGACATCGGCGTTATGCAAGACAGGCACAACCGGCGCCTGTACATTCACGCCATTGAGATATTCGCGCAGCTTTTCAGCCGCCGGCTGCATGAGGTCGCAGTGCGAAGGCACGCTGACAGGCAATGCTAGCGCACGCTTGGCCCCTTTCGCCTTGGCTAACTCCATGCCACGCTCAACCGCCGCTTTGTCACCGGCAATGACAACCTGGCCTGGTGAGTTGAAGTTAACGGGCTGCAAGACTTGACCTTGTGCCGCCTCGGTACAAACAGCACGCACGGTATCATCATCCAGCCCCAAGATCGCTGCCATGGCCCCCTGGCCTTCCGGCACGGCTTGCTGCATTACCTGGGCGCGAAATTTTACCAGTGGCAAGGCATCCGCAAACGAAATGGCATTGGCTGCAACCAGTGCAGTGTACTCACCGAGACTATGCCCCGCCATCGCGGTTGGCAACTGGCCACCCAGCGCCTGATAAACACGCCAGGTAGCAATACCCGCGGTCAGCATGATGGGTTGTGTGTGTTCCGTCAGATTAATTTCTTCATTTGGCTCGGTGGCCATTTTCCAGAAATCTACCCCCAACACAGCCGAGGCTTCGTCAAAGGTTTGTTTAACGATGGCATGGGCTGCAAGTCCTTGCATCATGCCCACAGACTGTGAACCTTGACCAGGAAAGAAAAAAGCAAATTTAGACATATTGATTCAGTTATTTATTCAATTAAAACGGTCATGCAAGCACGGCATGCTTCATTGTTGAACCTTGGTACTGTTAGTACTGGTTAGTACTTTACCAGGACTGAGCCCCAGGTAAATCCACCACCAAAGGCCTCCATGAGCAAGGTATGTCCACGCTGGATGCGCCCGTCACGTACAGCCACATCCAGTGCGAGCGGAATTGAGGCTGCGGAGGTATTGCCATGGCGATCCACCGTCACGACGACTTTATCCATCGGCATTTCCAGTTTTTTGGCCGTTGCCTGCAAAATACGGATATTAGCCTGATGCGGCACCAGCCAGTCAATATCTGACTTTTGCATCTGGTTCGCTTCCAGCGTCTCATCGACGATCTGATCCAGTGTATTGACCGCCATTTTGAACACCGGATTCCCTTCCATCACCACCGTGTCAGGCCCATCAGGATTGCGCGGCACATGTAAATAGGTTTCGTAGTTGCCATCGGCGTGGATGTGGGTAGAAAGAATACCGGGTTGCTCACTGGCTTGCAGGATCACCGCACCGGCACCGTCGCCCCATAAAATGCAGTTGCTGCGGTCGCTGTAATCAGTAATACGGGTGAATGTATCCGCCCCAATCACCAGGACATTGCGGGACTGGCCAGACTTGATGAACTGGTTGGCGGTGGTCAGCGCATAGACAAAGCCACTGCATACCGCCTGTACATCAAAAGCGGGACAGCCGCTGATGCCCAATTTGCGTTGCACCATGGTCGCCACACTTGGGAAAATCTTGTCAGGCGTGGTTGTTGCCACAATAATCAGGTCGATCTGTTCAGCCGCGATGCCGGCCGCGTCAATCGCTTGACGCGCCGCGTGGGTCGCCAGATCGCTAGTACGTTCATCCGTGACGCGGTGGCGTTGCTTGATGCCAGTTCGGGCGTAAATCCACTCATCGGTGGTATCCACCATTTTTTCCAGATCGGCATTGGTCAAAATATGGGGTGGCAGGTAGCTTCCAGTACCTGCAATGCGAGCGTAAATCATTCGTGCGATTATGCCTTAATTGGTTTGAAACACCTAACAAAAAGGGGTTCAGGGTTGCTCGGAGGTCGTCAGATGCTCAATCTCCAACTGCGACTGAATACGCTTGAGGACACCGCTCTGCGCCTCTTCCATCGCGACATGAATCGCATGGTAAAAGCCCACGCTGTCTGCGCCACCATGACTCTTGACCACAATGCCACGCAAGCCCAAAAAGCTTGCCCCATTATAAAGTCTTGGATCTACCCGCTTTTTAAAGGCTTTTAGCACCGGAAAAGCGCCCAGCGCCATTAACTTGGTCAACCAGTTACGTTTAAATTCCTGGGTGAGGAATTTACCCATCATATGCGCAAGGCCTTCGGTGGTTTTCAACGATACGTTGCCCACGAAACCGTCACAAACGACCACGTCTGTCGTGCCCTTGAAGATATCGTCGCCTTCTACATTGCCGTAAAAATTCAAATGACTGCCGCGTAACAACTCCGCCGCCTGCTTGACTACCTCATTGCCCTTGATATCTTCAGAACCGATATTGAGCAAACCGACGGTTGGATTCGGCTTATTGGTCAGGCAGCTCACCACCATCGCGCCCATAATGGCAAACTGGTACAAATGCTCAGGTGTACAGTCGGCATTCGCCCCCAGATCCAGCATAAACGTACTGCCTTTTTCAGAGGGTAAAGTCGAGGCAATCGCTGGCCGGTCAATCCCGGGCAAGGTTTTGAGGACAAAGCGCGCAGTCGCCATCAACGCACCAGTGTTACCGGCACTGACGCAAGCCTGCGCTTCACCCGTTTTAACCATATTAATGGCCACCCGCATAGAAGAATCTTTTTTGTTCTTCATCGCACTTTGTGGCGACTCATCCATCAACACCACTTCACTGGCATGGCGGATACGCAATCGCGGCCCCGGCTGGACATTCAAGACCTTAAGCTCGGATTCGATTGCCTCTTGCAGGCCGACCAGGATAATGTTTAATTCAGGATTTTCGTTCAGAATTCGAACTGCCGCGGGCACAGTCACATGCGGACCGTGATCTCCTCCCATGGCATCAATGGCAATCACTACTTCATGTGAATGCACGTGTTGACCAGTTGTCATGTGATTTTCCAAGTTTGTTAACTTTGCGCGTTTAAGCGCAGCCATCACAGCGGCTTACGTCAGATACGCAAACGCCGCGCATTTTACTGCGCGGCGCGTTTTAAAGCGGTTGGCTTTAATGTGGCGATTATTCGCCTTTTGCAGGCATCACTTTGCGGCCACGGTAAAAACCGTTAGGACTCACGTGATGACGCAAATGCACTTCACCTGTGGTTGGCTCAATTGCCAAAGGTGGGTTAGTCAAAAAGTCGTGGGAACGGTGCATACCACGCTTGGAAGGTGTCTTTTTGTTTTGCTGAACGGCCATTTAAGTTACTCCAATATCAAACCGCCACACCTCATGTATCGAAGCTCAATGACAGTTTATAAAACAAACTCGGTTATTAATAAATTAAAAATGCTACCTAATCCAGCATTATAAAATAACTCAGGGACAACTGCAAATAAATCATGCAAATATCGCTTTTCATTGGTTTATTTGCCATGATTCGCGGCATGAACACCCAGCTTACGGGGTTATTTGTCCAGCTTCAACTGCTTGAGCACAGCAAATGGATTCGGCTTTTCACCCGCAGACTGTTCTAATTGTGTACACGCCTCTTCATGCATGACAGAGATAGGCAGCGCCATCAACAACTCATCCTCGACCAACACTTCCAGTGACGACTCATCCGTAGATTCCAGCCAATCCACCGTTTCATCTTCTAGCAATGCTTCCGGCGGCTCATCACAAAGCGCAAATTCAAAGGTCATCTCTAGCGACTCTGGCATGGGCTCAAAGCAGCGCTGGCACACCAGCGGCAAAGTCGTCTGCAAACTCAGCGCCAGCATAGGCAGCGACACCTCACCAAAATAGCGGGATGGCAAGCCTTGCAACCGATAATGCACCTGTATGCCGTCGAGGGCGGCCGCATCCGTCACTCCTAGCGCTTGCAACGCCTCATGTAACCTGGGCATAGCGCTCAGCGCTAACGCCCCCTCAACGGTTTTTTGCTGCTTTGCCAGCTCCTGAAAATGCGCCATGATCTTTACCAAACAATTCAATCAACTATTAAGCCGGCACTATAACAAACTCAATGATCATTGACGACTAAAACACGGACAAGGCCAGCACTAAAATGACAGGCCTCTGTTTAAGCGCAAGGTTTGTTGTTATAATGACACCGCATCACGCGGCGCTCTGTTCAAGGGCGCACCCATGGTGCCGGTTTGCCTGATCGGCCATTTGTTGCTGTAGCAAAGACGACTCCAAACCACAACCAAATCAACTCAAATCGTTTTATATTCAGTCTCCTGGAGATTGAAAAACTCGGTTGAGTTACTAAAAGACTCTAGTCCTTTTTTCTTGCTTTAAGGGTAATGTGTGTTTAAGAAAATTTTAGTCGCGAATCGCGGTGAAATTGCGGTGCGCATCGTGCGTGCCTGCTCTGAAATGGGCATTAAATCGGTAGCTATTTACTCCGATGCTGACCGCCATGCGTTGCATGTTAAAAAGGCAGACGAAGCCTATAACATTGGCTCAGACCCTGTCGCAGGCTATCTGAACGCACACAATATAGTCAACATTGCTGTGGCTGCAGGCTGTGACGCCTTGCATCCTGGTTATGGCTTCCTGTCAGAGAATCCGGAACTTGCTGAAGTCTGCGCACGTCGCGGCATCAAGTTCATTGGTCCTGATGCCGACGTCATCCGTCAAATGGGTGACAAGATCCAGGCACGTAATGCCATGATTAACGCAGGTATTCCTTGCGTGCCAGGCAGTGAAGGCAATCTGGAATCGGTAGAGGCCGCGGTGACTTTGGCCAATAAAATTGGCTATCCCGTGATGCTCAAGGCGACGAATGGTGGCGGTGGCCGCGGAATTCGTCGTTGCGACAACGAGAAAGAGCTGCTCAGTAACTATGACCGTGTCATTTCAGAAGCCAGCAAAGCCTTTGGCAAGCCAGAAGTCTTTCTCGAAAAGTGCGTGGTGCATCCGCGCCATATCGAAGTGCAAGTGCTGGCCGACTCACATGGCAATGTCATTCATTTGTTTGAACGCGATTGTTCCATCCAGCGTCGTAACCAGAAGCTGATCGAGATCGCCCCCTCTCCACAACTGACTCAAGCTCAACGTGAATATATTGGTGGTCTGGGCGTGAAAGCCGCTAAAGCTGTTGGCTATGAGAACGCAGGCACGGTTGAGTTCTTGCTGGATTCAGACAATAACTTTTACTTCATGGAAATGAACACTCGCTTACAGGTAGAGCATACTGTGACCGAGACCATTACTGGCGTTGACATTGTTCAACAGCAGATTCGTGTTGCGGCCGGCTTACCGCTGCAATACAAGCAAAGTGAAATTGCTTTCCGTGGCTTTGCCATGGAGTACCGGATTAACGCAGAAGACCCGAAAAAAGACTTTTTGCCCAGCTTTGGTAAAATCACCCGCTACTATGCGCCCGGCGGTCCGGGTGTGCGTATGGATGCGGCGATTTACAGCGGATATGTCATCCCGCCTTACTACGACTCCATGTGTGCCAAACTGACAGTTTGGGCCCTGGATTGGGAAAGCGTGATTGAACGCGGTCGCCGTGCCTTGAATGACATGATTGTCTATGGCGTCAAAACGACCATTCCATACTACCAGCAGATCATGCAGCATCCGGACTTCCGCGCCGCTGATTTCAACACCAGCTTTGTGGAGCAACACCCCGAGCTGACTGAGTACGACGTAGGATTACCCAAAGAGTTGATGGCAGCCGCCATTGCGGCTGCGATTGCCGCCCACGAAGGCATTTGATTAACCCGCATTGCAAGATATTTATTTAGATCGACAAGACTATGAGCAAAATACATGTCACCGAACTCGTTTTAAGAGATGGTCACCAATCCCTGATTGCAACGCGCATGCGCACCGAAGACATGCTGCCGATCTGCAGCAAGCTGGATGAGATTGGGTTCTGGTCTCTCGAAGCCTGGGGCGGTGCAACCTTTGACGCTTGCGTCCGATTTTTGAAGGAAGATCCGTGGGAACGCCTGCGCAGCTTGCGTAAAGCCTTGCCCAATACGCCTATCAATATGCTGTTGCGTGGCCAGAACTTGCTGGGCTACCGCCATTACTCTGATGACGTCGTGCATGCCTTTGTCAAACAGGCAGCCGATGCCGGTGTCGATGTGTTCCGTATCTTTGATGCGATGAACGACATCCGCAACCTGAAAACCGCGATTGAAGCCGTTAAATCTGTCAAGAAACATGCCATCGGTACCCTGTCCTTTACGACCAGCCCGGTGCATGATGTGGCCTACTTTGTGAGCATGGCCAAAGAGCTTGAGGCGCTGGGCTGTGACAGCATTGGCGTCAAGGACATGGCCGGCCTGCTGACACCCACCATGGCTGCCGAACTGGTCAAAGGTCTGAAGGCTGCGGTCAGCGTGCCCGTACACATGCACAGCCATGCCACCTCCGGTCTGGCCAGTATGGTCTTGCTCAAGAGCGTGGAAAGCGGCGTGGATATTATTGATACCTGCAACTCTTCATTCTCCGAAGGTGCCAGCCATCCGACCACAGAAAGCCTAGTGGCCGCATTGAAAGGCACGGAATACGACACAGGCCTCGATTTGGGCAAGTTGCAGGAAATCACCGCCTACTTCAAAGAAGTGCGCAAGAAATACTGGCAATTTGAAAGCGAGTTTACCGGCGTGGATACCCGCGTTCTGGTCAACCAGGTACCAGGAGGCATGATTTCCAACCTGTCCAACCAGCTGAAGGAACAAGGTGCGCTTAACCGTATGGACGAGGTGCTTGCCGAGATTCCACGTGTGCGTCAAGATCTTGGTTATCCTCCGTTGGTGACGCCCACCTCACAAATCGTCGGGACACAAGCTGTACTGAACGTATTGACCGGTGGCCGCTACAAGTCCATTACCAACGAAGTCAAAAATTACTTGTTAGGCCAATATGGCAAAGCCCCTGCGGCAGTGAATGCTGAGGTGCGTAAACAAGCGGTCGGCGATGCTGAAGTCATTACCTGCCGTCCAGCAGACTTGCTGCAACCGGAAATGGTCAAGCTGCAGTCCGAGGCCGAGCGCTTTGCCAATAACGAGCAAGATGTATTGACCTATGCCATGTTCCCGGACATCGGTAAAACCTTCTTGCAAGAACGCAATGCAGGCTCATTGAATCCAGAGCCCTTGTTGAGCAAAGATGCGGTCACCCAGCAAACAGCAGCCGCCCGTTATGCACCGAATGAATTCAACATTACCCTGCATGGTGAAACCTACCATATCAAGCTGACCGGCAGCGGTCACGCGGGTGAAGAACGCAGACCTTACTATGTCAAGGTAGACGGCATTTCTGAAGAAGTGTTTGTTGAGACCTTGAGCGAAATGGAAGTCAGCGGTGGCGGCAGTAACGGCAGCAAGAAAAAAGCCGCTGCAGTCGCCGCGAGTGGGCGTCCACGCCCTCACCATCCAGGCTGCGTCACCACGGCAATGCCAGGCACGATAGTGACGGTAAAAGTGAATGTGGGTGACAAAGTCAATGCCGGTGATGGCGTGTTGGTGATCGAAGCCATGAAAATGGAAAACGAGATCCAGGCCAGCAAATCGGGCACCGTGGTTGCCATTCATGTGACCAAGGGCGACAGTGTCACGCCAGATGAAACACTGATTGAAATTCAACCTGAATAATGACAATCAACAAAAATCCCTGAAGCAATTCAGGGATTTTTGCTTTTAAGCTGCCTGATCCATGAAACAATCACTGATTCTTGCCTCCTCTTCACGTTACCGTCGTGAAGTACTGCAAAAGCTGCATTTACCGTTTACCTGCTTGTCACCAGAGATTGATGAAACCCCGTGGCCAAATGAAAGCCCCGAACAGACTGCTTTGCGCTTGGCAGAGGCCAAAGCCCGCAAAGTGGCAGAAACCCAGCCTGATGCGCTGATTATTGGCTGCGACCAGGTCGCGACCGTGGATGGTATGCAGATAGGTAAACCTGGTAATCATGCCAATGCTGTCACGCAACTCACCATGCTCAGCGGCAAAGAGGTGGTTTTTCATAGTGCCTTGTGCCTGTATGACAGCCAACGGCAGCACCTTCAAGCCACCATCGTGCCCTATTTCGTTAAATTCAAATCCTTAAGTGCCAGCCAGATCGAGACCTACCTGCACCTTGAACAACCTTATGATTGTGCAGGCAGTGCCAAATCTGAAGGCATGGGCATCGCGCTGCTGGACTATATGCGGGGCGATGACCCGAATGCGCTGATAGGACTGCCCTTGATTGCCTTGGTCGAGATGCTGCGACAAGCGGGTGTAGACGTATTATCGGCTTCAACTCGATAGCATAAAACAAAGTCGTGTGTTAACTTTTGAACGGCCAATGCGTTTAGGCAGTCTCATGCTTAAAACGCAAATAACCTATAACGAAAGGATACACATGCGACTCAGCACCCTGCTATTTTTCTCCATGGGGACGGCTGCATTGACGTACGCAGCCGCTGCACAAGCGGAAACCACCCTCACCAGCCCACAATCTGACCAGACCAGTGTGGCGGTGACGATTTATAATGAAGACCTTGCGTTGGTCAAAGACAGTCGCAAGTTAAAGTTAAGCAACGGGCTTTCTGCCGTTTCTTTCCGCGATGTCAGTGCGCAGATCAAGCCTGAAACTGCCTTATTGCGTAGCTTGCTCCCTAACACCAGCTTGCAGGTGCTGGAGCAGAACTTTGACTTTGACTTGCTCACCCCGCACAAACTGCTGGAAAAATATGTCGGACAACAAGTCACCGTGATTCGTACCAACCCGACCACAGGTGCCGAAACTGAAGAAACAGCCACCGTACTCTCTGCCCAGGATGGCCCGGTGCTCAAAATAGGTAACCGTATCGAAACCGTGATCCCGGGCCGTATCGCCTATCCTAACGTCCCCGGCATGCTCAAAGACCGTCCAACCCTGACGACGCAGTTGCAATATAAAGGCGGTGAACAGTCCACTCTGGAGCTCAGTTACCTCACAGGCGGCTTGCAGTGGAAAACCGACTATGTCGCTGAGCTCAGCAGCAAAGAGGATGCGATAGATCTGTCTGGCTGGGTCACGCTCACCAATACCAGCGGCACCAGCTATCCCAACGCAAAAGTGCAACTGGTGGCAGGGGATGTCAACCGTGTGCGTGAAGTGATCCACCCCAAAACCATGATGATGCGCGCGGATGCCATGGTCGCCGAAGCCGCCATGCCCACCGAGCAAGCATTACTCGAATATCATTTATACACCCTGCCACGCCCCACGACCATTGCAGAAAACCAAACCAAACAAGTGGCCTTGCTTTCTGCGCAACATATCCCGGCGCATAAAGAACTGGTACTGAATGGCTCGGAGTATTATTTCCAGGGTCAGTATCCTGATATCGACAAAAAACTCAAAGTACAGGTCTTTGTAGAATTTGATAACAAAGAAAGTAGCCAGTTGGGCATTCCTCTGCCTAAAGGCACCATGCGCGTTTACAAAAAAGATCACGACGGCACGGCACAGTTTGTGGGCGAAGACCAGATCGACCATACACCAAAGAACGACACGGTGCGCCTCAAACTTGGCAATGCCTTTGATGTGACGGCTGACCGTGTGCAAACCGATTTTAAAAACCTGAGCAAGCAAAACCAGCCACCCGTGTATGAAAGCGCTTATACCATCACTTTGCACAACGCGAAAAAAGAAGCGGTCACCGTCACCGTGCAAGAGCCGATTGCAGGTAGCTGGAAAATACTAAGCGAATCACAGCCACACCAGAAAACCAGTGCCCACCAGGCCAGCTGGAAAATCAATGTGCCTGCCGATGGCGATACCACGCTGAAATATCGTGTGCAGGTGAAATATTAGCCTGCCACACTCCCGCTCAACATGCTTCAAGGGCGTCAACAAAAGCATTCTTGCAAAAGAATGCTTTTTTGCTGTCTGGCCGTGGGATAATCACGCTGTTTAACTCATTAAGATTGCCATGACTGCTGGAACCCTCTACTTTATTCCCGTCCCCCTCACGGAAGACACCACGCCCCAACAAGTCGTACCGCCTGAAGTCATACAACGTATGCACAGCTTGCGTCACTTTATCGTCGAGAACGAAAAAACGGCCCGTCACTTTCTAGGCGCCAGCGGGCACCCAGTGCCTATGCGTGAAATCACGCTCACGGTGCTGACTAAAGATACACCGAATAAAGACCTGCAAAAGTTACTGCAACCTGTGCAACAGGGCATGGATGTTGGCTTGATGAGTGAAGCCGGTTGTCCGGGTATCGCCGATCCAGGGGCCGCGCTCGCCGCCGTCGCTCATCACAAAGGCATACGCGTCTCCCCGCTCATCGGCCCCAGCAGCTTGCTGCTGGCACTGATGGCCAGCGGCTTGAACGGCCAGAGATTTACGTTTTTAGGCTATCTTTCCAGCGATAAAAATGAACGTATCAGAACCATCAAAGGCATTGAGTTTGACTCAAAAAAACAGCAAGCTACCCAGCTGTTTATTGAAACACCCTACCGCAATCAGCATGTATTAGAAGACCTGATTGCTAACCTGCAAGCACAAACAAAATTATGTGTAGCCTGCAATGTGTCAGGCAAAGAAGAATTGATTGTGACAAAAACAGTGGCTGACTGGAAGAAAGCACCCCTGCCTGATTTGCATAAAAAACCGACCGTTTTTTTGCTGCTAGCCTAAGGGATCAAAAACGTACCACCCTCACACCAGAGGCACCCTCGGGATTGGAGGCTGCCTGCTGCGCCTGATCATAATCATGTTGCGCTTGCAACACCTCATTCATATGCGTCTCAGACCAGTCCCGCAATGCGGCTAGCAGGCCCACCAGCGTGTTCCCCAGCGGGGTCATCTTGTACTCCACTCTTGGCGGCACCTCAGGATACACCGTACGCGCAATCAGCCCGTCCCGCTCCAACCCACGCAATGTTTGTGTCAGCATCTTTTGTGAAATTCCACCAATCTCGCGCTGCAAGGTGCTAAACCGCTTGGTTTCATTCTCCAGCAACCCCAATACCAGCACCGTCCACTTATCTGCTATCCGGTTCAACATCAAACGTGTCGGGCACGCTGCCTGATACGCATTCCAGCTACTGACAATCTGCAACGGTTGTTCTATCTCTTCCAGCATGGCTTTCCCTCGGTATCTAAGACGTTCAAGTGAGTGACAAGTGCATAAGTTACTTTAAGGTGCCTACTTACTAAAAGTAACTATTGAAATTATGATGCGCAACACCTATAGCACGCAAGCATTTTCAACTCACTTAAGGAAGCCATATGCATCTATTCAAATCGCTGCTCACCACCTTGCTATTCACCACCCTGTTAACCAAAGGAACCCTCACCATGGCACAAGACCAAACGCAACAAAACAAACAACTGCTGGCAGACTTTGCCACTGCCGTCTTTGTGAAAAAAGACCTTAGCCAACTGCCCAACTTCATGCAGCCAGGCTATATTCAACACAACCCGCTCGTGCCACAAGGCCTGACTGGCTTCGAGCAGTTTTTTAGTGCCTGGTTTAAAGCTGTACCAGACTGGCACTATCAACTGGAAAAGCTGGTCGCCGAAGGGGATACCGTTTGGGCGTATGGCGTGTATTCAGGGACACAAAAAGGCGACTGGTTAGGCATCCCGGCTACAGGCAAGCACTACAGTATTTACGCCGTGGATATTTTCAGGATCGAGAACGGTAAACTGGCCGAGCACTGGGATGTGCTGGATGCTTATGGCTTGTTCAAACAACTAGGCGTTATTCAGTAACTTTCACCGATTAAAAAGGCCTATCCAAGATAGGCCTTTTTTGCGCCTACAGCAATATCCGCTACCGCACTGCTTAAAGCGATTTAAACTATATGATCCAACCGCGGTATTAATCAATCAGTACATCGCTGTTGAAAAAACGCATGCAACACAATCATTACCGAGAAACGGAATGAATAGGCCGCACAAGTGGGCTATTTTTTATGGGGGTTTTCATAGCGGATAAAGCGATGGTGATTGTAGAAGCCGTTTAAAAAAGCACTCTTGGACAAGAATTGTTTTTAAGTACTCTCGTGGGATAATCCGGCTTTGCAATCTCCTCTATCTCTTTGGCTGCCATCCTTGATACTTCATTTTATGCGTAAATCTCTGATTGTTAATCTGCTGATCAATTAGTGAGTGCCGGACATGTCAGATCAAGAGCACAGACGCATCGCACATATTGATATGGATGCTTTTTTTGCATCTTGCGAATTGTCACGCTACCCGGAGTTGAAAGGCTTGCCCATGGTGGTGGCCGGTGGCTCCTCACATGTGCCGAGGATCAGAGAAGATGGTACACGCGAATTCTCGCGCTTGCGTGATTACGCAGGGCGCGGCGTGTTGACCACAGCCACCTACGAAGCGCGGGCGCTAGGCTTGAACTCGGCCATGCCCACCATGCAGGCAGCCAAACTCGCGCCCGATGCGGTCTTGCTACCGGTCAACTTCGAACTCTATCGCCATTACTCGCAGTTGTTCAAAGCAGCGATTCGTAGCATCAGCCCGCAGGTGGAGAATATTGGGATCGATGAAGTCTACGCCGATGTTTCAACGCTGCCAGGAGACGCCACCGAGATTGCACAACAGCTGAAATCGGCCGTATTTGCGGCCACCGGCCTGACCTGTTCTGTCGGGATCGCCCCCAATAAACTATTGGCAAAGTTATGCTCTGAAATGCAAAAGCCAGATGGCATCACGGTCATCACGATGTCAGATGTCCCCAGCCGCATCTGGCCGATGGCGGCAAAAAAGATCAATGGCATTGGTCCCAAAGCCAGTGCAAAACTCGAATCGTTGCAGATTAAGACCATAGGCCAAATCGCAGCTATGAGCGAAGCCTGGCTTGTTCAACATTTTGGCAATCGCTATGGCCGGTGGTTATACCGTGTTTCTCGCGGGCAGGACGACAGACCGGTCGTGACAGAAAGCGTCCCGGTCTCCATGAGCAGGGAGACCACTTTCGAACGCAACTTGCATCCGGTGAGAGACAAACCAGCACTGAGCGAGGCATTTACCCGCTTATGTGAACGTGTCGCCAACGATCTGCAAAAGAAAGGCTATACCTGCTGCAAGGTCGGGATCAAGCTGCGTTTTGAGGACTTTAAAACGGTCACGCGCGACCTGACATTGTCCACGGCGATCAGCGATGCGAAATCGTTACGGCTTTTTGCTGGAAAATGCCTGAAAAGGATAGATTTAGACAAGAGGATAAGATTGTTAGGCGTTAAAGTCAGCGGTCTGCTGCGTGCTGATCGTATAGACCAAACAGATTCAGCGCAATTTACCCTAGACTTTGACGAGTAAGACGCACACGCGTTTAAACTCGGGGCTAGACGGCTACTGCCCCCGCATAAACATCTTGTCCAAATCGGCCAAACTCACCTGAAACCAGGTGGGTCTGCCGTGATTGCACTGCCCGCTTCTTTCAGTCGCTTCCATATCACGCAACAAGGCGTTCATTTCAGTAATGGTCAGTTGCCGGTTAGCACGAACGGCAGCGTGGCAGGCCATGGTACCCAGTACTTCGTTTTGGCGTTCTAGCAGCACGCGGCTGGCGCCATATTCGTGTAAGTCGCGTAATACAGCACGGGCCAACGCGACGGCATCGGCATCTTGCAGCATGGTGGGGATGGCACGAATGGCAATCGTGGTGGGTGACAAGGTAGCCAACTCAAAGCCCAGTTGCTGTAATGTGTCGCTGCCTTGCAAGGATTGCAGCGTGGCAACTTCAACTTTTTCGGCATAAAAACTGATGGGGATCAGCAACGGCTGAGTTGCGATGGCCTGCTCGCTCAGGGCATTTTTCAGGCGCTCGTACATGATGCGCTCATGCGCGGCGTGCATATCGACCACCACCATGCCTTGGGCGTTTTGGGCAAGGATATAAATCCCATGCAACTGCCCCAGCGCAAACCCCAACGGGTATTGTTGCGGCAGATCTGGCGTGGGTTGTATCGGCTGATCCAAGGCCGCCACCGTAGCAAACACCTCTAAAGAATTACTTTCAAGGATGGTCGCTTGATCCATCGCGGCCGGTTTTAAGTCGCCGTAAAGTTGACCATAAAACTGCTGCGCCATGTCACCCCCGTTGCTGATATTGGGGGGGTAGCTGCCGCCAAAGACCGGGCGATTGTGCAGTGGCATTTCCACCTGTTCGCGTGGCATGCTAAACACAGAGGCATCCGTGCCTGGGCGGAAGGGATTAAAAGGCGCTTGCACGGGCTGGCTGGCTTGTATCTCGGCGGAGGTTTTACCCAGGGCCTTGTGCAGGCTATGAAAAATAAAGCGGTGTACCGCTTGCGATTCGCGGAAGCGGACTTCGGTTTTGGCGGGATGCACGTTGACATCGACCAGGGAGGGATCCAGCTCAAGAAACAGCACAAAGGCCGGATGTTTATCGCCGTGCAACACATCCTGATAGGCTTGCTTGATGGCGTGCGCAATCAGCTTGTCGCGCACAAACCGGCCATTCACAAACACATATTGGCTATCGCGGCTGTGGCGCTGGTAAGTGGGCGAAGCGGTCATCCCCCACAGGCGCAAGCCACCGCTATTCTCTTCTATCCAGAGACTTTGTGCAGCAAATTCGCTCCCTAACACATCTGTGATGCGTTGCTGCGGGGTATTGGCCGCCAAGCGGCTAATGGCTTTGCCATTGTGTTGCAACAAAAACCCGATATTCGGACGCGACAGGGCGACGCGGGTAAAGGCATCTTCACAATGGCCAAACTCGGTATTTTCGGTTTTGAGAAACTTGCGCCGCGCCGGGGTATTAAAGTACAAATCATGCACCTCAACAATGGTGCCTGCATCCAGCGCAGCCGGGCTCAGCTGCGGCGCTTGCGTGCCTTCTGTGGCGATTTGCCAGGCATGGCTGGCGCTTTGCTGACGGCTGGTGAGCACAGTACGCGAGATAGAGGCGATACTGGCCAATGCCTCGCCCCTGAAACCCAGGCTGCCAACTTGTTCGAGATCTTCAAGGCTCTCAATCTTGCTAGTGGCATGCCGTGTCAGCGCCAGGGCCAATTCATCCTTGGCAATCCCGTGACCATTGTCGGTGACTTTCAACAGCTTGATACCGCCTTGTTGCAAGGCTACCTGAATCTGCGTGCTGCCTGCATCCACACTGTTTTCAAGCAGCTCTTTCAGGGCGGAGGCTGGGCGCTCAACCACCTCACCGGCGGCAATTTGAGAAATCAGTTGATCGGGGAGAAGTTTAATTTGCATCTTGGCATTTTAAACCGTTTGGTAGAATGACTGTATGTTCTCACAAGAATTTCAGGCGTATTTATCTCGCTTTACCCTCGCCCGCCAGCTGGGTCGCCAACATCATTTTTATGTCGGGCCCACCAACTCAGGCAAAACCTATCAGGCACTCGAAACCCTGCGCCAGGCTGAGTCTGGCGTTTATCTCGCGCCGTTACGTCTGCTGGCAATGGAGGTCCGCGACCGGCTGATGCAGGCGGGCGTCCCTTGCAATCTGGTGACTGGCGAAGAACGTGTCATGGTGCCCGGTGCCAGACACACCGCCTCCACCATCGAAATGCTGCGGCCAGACCGCGCCGTAGACGTCGCAGTGATTGATGAAATCCAGATGCTGATGGACCCTGACCGTGGCAGTGCATGGACGGCGGCACTGGTCGGGGTCCCGGCAAAACAAGTATTTATCTGCGGGGCCAACAGCGTCACCAGCAGCTGTACCCGGGTGCTAGATGCGCTCAACGAGCCCTACACTCTCACTCATTTACAGCGCATGACACCGTTGCTGATCGAAGAACATAGTATTTGCGGTGCACGCTACCACGCCGCCAAACTACGCAAAGCCCTGCAAACCGGTGATGCCATCATCGCCTTTAGCCGCAAAGATGTGCTGACACTGGCTGCGCGTATCCGCCAATGGGGGCTGTCCGTCGCCACCATCTATGGCGGTCTTTCACCTGAAGTCCGCCGCGTCGAGTCTGCACGTTTTGCCAGCGGCGAGGCGCACATCCTGGTCGCCACAGATGCCATAGGCATGGGGCTCAACCTGCCGATTCGCCGCGTGATTTTTGCCAATATCCATAAATTTGACGGCATCGCCTCGCGGCCGCTCAACGCCACCGAAATGCGCCAGATCGCCGGTCGGGCCGGACGCCATGGCTTGTATGACACGGGCTATGTCACCGTCCTGGAAGACGACGAGCAATGGCATTTACAGGCCATGTTAGACGCCGATGACACGGTGCCACCGTTTGCCCTGCCGATTGCGGTTGGTGGCGGGGATATTGAAGCGCTGAGTTTACGCATCCCTACCTGGCGACTGGCCGAATGCATGGAGTACCTGCACAAGCAATATGCCAGGTCACCCGGCCAGCATGTCTTGCAGTGGCAAGTGACAAGCCTGCAACACCAGCAAGCCATGCTGATAGACCAAACCGCACCGCAACTCTGCATGCGGGACAAATACCGCTTGATGTGCGCCCCGCTCGCGATCCAGGTGCCGATTGCACGGGACTATTTTTTGCAATGCGTACAAGCCGTCGCTACGCAACAAGCCAGGTCATTGCCGCAAATGCCAGAATGGCTGAATGGCCAACAGGCGCAATATCTGGAGCAGGCCGAACTCATATGCCAGCATTTGAGCTTGTATAGCTGGTTATCGTATCAATATCCACGCATCTTTGCGGATAGCGCATTGATTGATGACGCCAGGAAAAAGCTCAATGGTTTTATTGGTCGGGCGTTGAGAGTTCAGGCGGGCTATGGCAAGACGCAGCGAGAGGCGGAATTAGGGCAATACTTTTAACAAATTTTTTACCAAGCGCACTTCCGGCGTCCTTTTCGCCTGTAGGCAAAAATAAGTCCGATCATCGAATGACTTTTGAACCAAGTAAATAACACTTATTTTTTAGCGAAGGAAGGATTGGTCGCAATATATGACTTCACGCCAGACAAAATCGCATTCACCAACTTATCCTGATAAGCATCATCATTCAACCTGGCTTCTTCTTCAGGATTGCTGATAAACGCCGTCTCGACCAGAATCGAAGGGATATCCGGTGATTTAAGCACTGCAAACGCCGCTTGTTCAACATACTTGGAATGGAGCGTATTGATTTTAGCGATGCGGCCCAGCACGGCTTTACCCATGCGGATACTGTCGTGAATAGTGGCGGTTTGCGACAAATCGAGTAAGGTTCTTGCCAGGTCCATATCGCGGGTATCAATCGCCACACCACCAATCAAGTCTACCGCGTTTTCCTTTTTCGCCAGGTAGCGGGCGCCGGCACTGGTGGCGCCACGCTCAGACAGGGCAAACACAGAAGACCCTTTGGCGGTGCTGTTCACAAACGAGTCGGCATGGATGGAAATAAACAAGTCGGCCTTGGCCGCGCGTGCTTTTTTGACACGGTCTCCCAGTGGCACGAAATAATCGCCATCGCGGATCAGGATCGCTTGCATGTTTTCTTCGGCATCGATCTGTTGCTTGAGCTTGCGCGCAATGGCCAGAGTAATGTTCTTTTCGTGGCTGCCATTGGAACCGCGTGCACCAGGATCTTCACCGCCGTGACCGGCATCGACGGCAATGGTAATGAGTTTTTGGCCAGGTTTTGCCTGTTTGAGTGGTTTTTCAACCGGCTTGTCAGTCACTTTGTCCGCCGGTTTTTCGGCAGACTTTTCCACCGTTGCATTGGCATTGTCTGGTGTGGGCTCGGCTGCTTTTTCAGCGGGTTTGTCGTCTTGACGTGGCACTTCTTGCAATTGCCGGGAAGGTGTCAGTACCGGGCTCGCCATGGCTGACTCGACAGGACCACTCGCAGGGCCTATGCTGATGGCCAAGCGTTGTTGCGAGCTGCCCGCATTCATATCGGTGACCTGCGGTTTGATATCAGATTTGATGTCAAAAACGATACGCGCCGTTTTCTCGGTAAACGGCGCAATGCGGATTTTAGACAGGTAAGGATGTTGGGCATCCAACTGCAGCGCGAGCGCTTTCAGGGTTGGACTGATGGCAACACCGTCCATATCAATCACCACGCGGAATGGATTATCCAGCGTAAAGACACGGTATTTGACTTGCTGGTCGAGCAAAAGCTCGACATGCGCCTGACCGCCTTGCTGCTGCAAATTGGCCAGGATGACTTCAGCGGCATGTGCGGCCTGACTCAGAATGAATAACAGGACTGGCAATAGCCAGCCCAGGCAATGCTTACGCTTTACTGGCATAGTGTTTCCAAGGCCAGCGCCTGCTGACTAGTGATGTGCAGCACGCGGCCGTGCGGCAGGATATCAAAGCGAATCTCGATGTCTGCGACAGGCAATAGCTCGGCTGCACGCTCAGGCCACTCGACCAGACAAACACTGGCAGGGTTGAAATAATCGCGGAAGCCGGCAGCTTCCCACTCTTCTGCATCCTGAAAGCGGTAAAGATCAAAGTGATAGCACGTGGCGAATGGCAGCATATAGGGTTCAACCAGCGTATAGGTGGGGCTTTTCACTTTGCCGACATGCCCCAAGGCATGCAGCATGCCGCGCACCAGCGTGGTTTTACCGGCCCCCAGATCACCGTGCAGGTAAATGACCTGCCCAGGCTGCAATTGCTTTGCCAGCACGCTTGCGGCATGCACGGTCGCTGCTTCGTCTTTTAAAATCTGTGTAGAATACGTTTCTGTCATGTCACATCAATCACATCCCGTCCCGCTTCAACTGCCTGATGTTCATGTCGCTGCGCAAATGGCAGCGACCATCAAGGGCTGGGCGCGAGAACTGGGGTTTGGCAATATCGGCATTACCGATACCGACTTGTCTGCCGCGGAGCCTGAATTTTTAAAGTGGCTGGACAAACAATACCACGGCGACATGGATTATATGGCAAAACATGGGACCAAGCGAACCCGTCCGGCAGAATTGGTGCCTGGCACCTTGCGCGTGATCTCGGTCAACCTCAATTATTTGCCCGCAGATGCAGCCGACGGCTGGCAGGTGCTGGAGAGCCCTGAGCAGGCTTATGTCGCCCGCTATGCCATGGGGCGCGATTACCATAAAGTGATGCGGCAAAAATTGCAGCAATTGTGTACCCGCATCACCGAGACCTTTGGCAGTTTTGAATACCGTGTATTTGCGGACAGTGCGCCGGTGATGGAGGTAGCACTGGCGACCAAAGCGGGTGTGGGCTGGCGCGGCAAACATACGCTGCTACTCAATCGCCAGCAGGGATCATGGTTTTTTCTGGGGGAAATTTATACCAACCTGCCGCTACCCGTGGACCCGCCCATCTCAGCACATTGTGGCAGTTGCACTGCGTGTATTGATGTCTGCCCGACCGCTGCCATCGTTGCACCTTACGAACTAGACGCCCGCCGCTGTATCTCTTACCTCACCATAGAACATCAAGGCAGCATTCCCGAGGAGTTAAGGCCACTGATGGGCAACCGGGTGTATGGCTGTGACGATTGCCAGCTAACCTGCCCGTGGAACAAATTTGCCGTCAAGACCTCAGAGCCCGACTTTGCGGTACGGCATGGACTCGACAGCTTGAGCCTGGTGACCTGTTTTGGCTGGACCGAAGCTGAATTTCAGCAAAAAATGGCGGGGAGCGCGATCTACCGCATAGGCTACACGCAGTGGCTGCGCAATATTGCCGTCGGCTTGGGTAATGCGCCGACGTCGATGGCGGTGATTGCAGCACTGAAGTCACGGGCACAGGATGAAAATGCCTTGGTGCGGGAGCATGTGGCCTGGGCACTGGCGCAACACCAGGCGCACGCGCATGAAGGGTTATGCTGAGCGGGTGGTGGACTCGGCCAGCAAGGCGGCACCCAACATGCCCGCAATATCGCCAGAACGAGATAGATGAACCACGATCTTGCCTCTGAGTACCGGGATCAAGTCAGCTTCTAGCCGTTGATAAAACGCCTCAGACATCAGCGACCATGCGGCAACCACGCCACCGCCAACCAAAACGGTGCCAACATCAACCACCTTGAGTACACTCGCCAGCATTTGCGCCAGTTTGCGTCCGGCATCCGCGTAGACTGCGCGCGCATGTTCATCACCCTGCTCCGCAGCCAGCGCAATCTCCAAAGCACTCCTTGTCTGGCCAGTCAACTCGGCATAGCCTTTGCTGATGCCGGTGGCAGAAGCATATTGCTCGACGCAACCTCGGTTACCACAGCCACACAAGCGGCCTTGATGCTCCACAATAATATGCCCGGCCTCGAGCGCATAACCATGCTGCCCGGCCCAAACATGACCATTCACGACCAAGCCGGCACCCACTCCGGTGCCCAGGCCCAGATACAGCAAGCCACCAGCAGGCTGACCAAGCAGGCTAAATTCCCCAAAGGCTGCAGCATTGGCATCGTTCTCGACCCGGATATTGAAACCAAGCCGGGCACCCAGATCGTGGCCAAGATTCACGTTCAACAAGCCCGGTAAATTGGGCGATTGCGCCAGGATGCCCGTGTGCGGATCAATAAAGCCGGGAAAACCAATGCCTATACTCTGAATCGTCGGATATTTTTCAAGCAAGGGCTGGATGGCTTCTGCCGTAACCGCAATAATCTTTTGCCAGGCCTGTGCTGGCGAGTGCTGCTTGCAAATGGCAGAATAGTTTGCCTCAAAACGCGTTTCTTCAATCAGGCGCAGATCAGAAAACACACCTAAACGCAGATTGGTCCCGCCCACATCCAGACCCAAACGATAAACCGGAGTCACATCACGCATGGAAGCGGCCACTTTCTTCAACACTGTGTCTAAAAGACAATAACTTCTCTTCACTCAGTTGCGACCATTGCATGCGCCAGCACCAGTTGCCTTCTATGGTGCCTGGCGTGTTCATGCGCGCCTGGCTATCCAGCGCGAGAATGTCTTGCATGGGGATAATTGCCAGCTTGGCCTGGCTCTCCAGGGTCAGTTTAATCAGGGCGGCGGGCATTTGCGGAGGATGTTGATTCAGGTAATCATGTAAATGATTACGCACATGCTCTGGCGCGGTGAGGTACCAGCCCAGGGTGGTATCGTTATCATGCGTGCCGGTATAAGCGACGCTGTTTTGTTCTATGTTTTCTGGCAAGTAAGGATTGTCTTCACCGCCACCAAACGCAAACTGTAAAATTTTCATGCCAGGCAAGTCGAATCCATGGCGCAAGGCATCCACCTCTGCGGTGATAATGCCCAAGTCCTCAGCCACCAGACTCAGCTCCGGGAAGGTCTCGGTGATGGCGTTTAACAGCGCTTCACCTGGCGCCTCTTGCCAAGTCCCGTTAATGGCAGTGGGCTCTTCTGCGGGGATTTCCCAAGCGGCCTGCAAGCCCCTGAAGTGATCAATCCGTAGCACATCAAACAGCTGTGCCTGCGTATCGATACGCCCCAGCCACCATGAAAACCCATCTTTTTGCATGGCCAGCCAGTCGTAATGCGGATTCCCCCAGCGTTGTCCGGTTTCAGAGAAATAGTCTGGCGGCACACCCGCTACGACGGTCATGTTCAGGGTGTCATCCAGCTTGAACCATGCGGGATGCGCCCAGACATCGGCACTGTCGTAAGCGACAAAAATCGGGATATCGCCAAACAAGCGAATGCCGCGCTGATTGGCGTAACGCTTGAGCTGCGCCCATTGCTGAAAAAACACATACTGCGTAAATTTAATCAGCGTCAACGGCTCCTGGTGCGTGACCCGATAAGCTTGCAAGGCTTGTGGATCATGCTTGCGGTAAGCTTGTGGCCATTGCTGCCAGCTTTGATTATGGTGCTGCTCACGCAAGCAGCCAAACAAGGCAAAATCTTCCAGCCAGTATTGCTGCGTCTGACAGAATCTCGCAAACCCGGACCAGGACAGGCCATGGCCTTCGCCATGTGTGGGGGCGCTGCCGGACTGCACGCGCGCCATGACTTTAGCCATCAATGCAGGCAAACTCAGCGTGAGCTCATTGGGCAGACACCAGCCATCAAGCTGTAATTGCTGCGCGCTGATCATGCCGCTATGTCCTGCATGCGCGGAGACACTTTGATAGGGCGACTGGTCTCCATGTGGCTGGTTGACCGGCAAGGTCTGCCACACCGATACGCCCATTTTGACCAGGGTGTCTACAAAACGATAGGCCTCTGGGCCGAGATTGCCCTCAGGCAATGAAGTGATGTGCATCAGCACACCCGCTTGTCTATGTTGCGTCATGGATTGGCATTCAAATCAGTTGAAAGAATCAGGCGTTGCCCCGGCGCATGGTGCCTGCATTTTCGGCATCGCCACCGCCCAGACTGATGGGTTGTAACAAATGTGCAGGGGCTGTCAGGCCAAGTAATTTGTACAGGTTGCTCAAATTACGGCGATAGAGTTGGTCAAAACTTTGTACGCTTTGGGCGCTGTTGTAATCGCCAAACCACCAGAACCAGTCCGAGCCTTCGCACAGGGCCAATTGCTGCTGGCATTTTTGTTTCTGTTCGGCTGAAAGTTGGTGTATCTGTTGATCATAATGCCGCTTGGCTTCGCATAACAGATCCCAGGCACGGTTTTTGGCCGGCTCCCCAATCCAGGTACTAAAGGTGCCATAGACCCAACTCCCGGCGCAAATATCATCCAGCAAGCGTGGCGCTGGCAATGCTTGTTTCTGCTGCAAGGCGAGAATATCGCTAAAAGTCGTCATCTGGATATCCGGATGCTGCGCCAGCGCCTGATAGAGCTCGTGCAAGAAATAATAACCGTTGTATGGATAGTATTCCCAGGCATTCTCGCCATCCAGAATCACGCTAACCACCGGCGTCTCTTCACTGTTGGCCAGGATATGCTCCAGCGACTGAATAAAGTCATGCACCGCTTCGCTTGCGTATTGCTTGGAATACTCAAAACCAATTTTGTCAGACAGATGGTCGTCACGGAAAAAGCACACAATATCCTGCTGACCATTGGTGATCTTATAAGGCTGATACAGGTATTGCGCTGGCGTGTCGTGCGGCAGCCCAAGTTTACGCAAGCTGTTGGCAAGCACACCCTGGCCAGTGGCTGCCCAGGCCACGCCCTGCTCTGCCAGCAACGACAGTGCAGGATGCGAGACCGCGCCTTCAGCAGGCCACATACCATTGGCGGGCTGACCAAATATTTTTTCATGATAGCGCTGTGCCGCCTGCACATGAGCGATCGCACGCGGATAACCGTCTGGATAGGTGGCTGACTGCGGCAACGGCGCATCGGGCATGGCGTCACGCGCACTTTCCAAATCAATGAGCAATGGCAAGATGGGATGGTAGTAAGGCGTGGTGGTCATTTCAATGCGGCCTTTTTTCAGCAAGGCCTGATAGCGCGGCAAAATGCCTTGCAAGGTCTCGCTGATCACGGCTAACAGCGCTTGCCTGTCTTCCAGGGTAAACAGCACGCCTTTTTGCATCAGGGTTTGCACGGTTTTGTTTTTGCGGCGCAAGCTCTCCCCCGTCCATGCCAGGTGGTACCAGACCAGCAAGTCCGCTTTATATTGCGCCGAGAGATAATGAAACTGGCCGTTTTGCATAATAGGCGCCACCAGTTCATACAGCTTAAGCAAGCGCTGATAATGCGGAAAAGGACTCAACATTTTTTCATGGTGTGCCTTAAAACAGCTGTCCACAATCAGGCGACACTCTTCATCAGTGATGTTTTCCAGATTGGGATTTGCCAGCAAACGCAGTAATGGGTCGCGCCACTGTCCGGACCGTGACTGCTCAGCATAATCTTCGAGCTGCTCCACCAGAATAGGTACAAAATTGAAGGTTACCCTGGCGTTTGGATTTTGCTCCAGGTGAAAGGCCATATCACTGTAATCCTTGAGCGCATGCAAATACGTCCATGGCAGCACAAACTCGCCTGTCACCAGATCACGGTAATCCGGTTGGTGCATGTGCCAATATAAATTTAAGAGCAACTTTTTATCGGACATCCTTCAACCTCTTTCACTCACTCAAAGACTTTTAAACTACTTCACACGGTATAAATCTTGGCCCAGCATGTCGGGTGTGACCAGTACGATGCCTTTTTCAGAGACATGAAAGCGCTTTCTATCGCGCTCCAGATCGACACCGATCTGCATGCCAGCAGGAATCTCGCAGCCGCGGTCTATCACTGCGTTGCGCATGATGACCCCCTCGTTAATTTTGACCTTGGGCAGCACTACAGCGCCATCCAGATCGGAATAATCCGCTACATGCACGCCGGAAAAAAGCACTGAGTTAGACACGCAAGAACCACTGATCAGGCAGCCCCCTGACACCAGCGAGTCTGTCGCCTTGCCCGTACGGCCTTCATCCTTGAATACAAATTTGGCCGGCGGCAGTTGTTCCTGATACGTCCAGATCGGCCATTCACTGTCATACAGATTGAGCTCTGGAATCACCTTGGTAAGCTCCATATTGGCTTCCCAGTAGGCATCTATGGTTCCCACATCCCGCCAGTAAAAGTTGTTGCCTTGTGCACCGACGCAACTATCGGTAAATCGGTGCGCCTGTACCCGGTATTTTTTGATGATGTAAGGAATAATGTCCTGCCCAAAGTCGTGGTGTGACTTGCGGTCATAAGCATCCCGGATCAATTGTTCGTACAAAAACTTGGCATTGAAGATATAAATACCCATGCTGGCAAAAGCCACCTCGGGATTGTTCGGGCTAGGCTTGGGATGCGCTGGCTTTTCATCAAAGGCGATCACGCGGTCGGTGGCGTCCACCTCCAATACCCCAAACCCTTTGGCGTCTTCGAGCGGCACATTGATGCAGGCAATGGTCATATCGGCATTGCTGCGCGCATGCGTCGCCAGCATTTTGCCGTAGTCCATTTTATAGATATGATCGCCGGCCAGGACCAATATATATTCGCCGCCATTCTCTCGCAGCAAATCAATATTCTGATAGACCGCATCAGCCGTGCCTTTGTACCACTCCTCGCCCAGACGCTGCTGGGCAGGAATAATGTTGACGTATTCGTTAAACTCCCCACGCAAAAAGCCCCAGCCGCGCTGAACATGCTGAATCAGGCTTTGCGCTTTGTATTGGGTCGCCACATTAATGCGGCGGATGCCAGAGTTAATGCAATTGGACAAGGGGAAGTCGATAATGCGGAATTTGCCACCAAACTGTACAGCAGGTTTGGCCCGCCAGTCGGTGAGGTTTTTTAACCGGCTGCCACGACCACCCGCCAGGATAATGGCAACGGTATTTTTCGTCAGGTTACTGATAAACCGGTCGGAGGGACGTTCTTGCCGCCGGTTGGCTTTACGACGTTCAACAAACTCTGCTACTTGAGACATGATGCTATTCCTGTTTTTCCTGATCCTGGGAACCAGCCTACAGTCATTATTGTCAGCGTTGCGCGTTTCAGCAGAGACGACACAAGGCTTTGCATCTGCAGGTCTGACATCCACAGTCTGCATGATAATTGGGGTAAAGACAACGAAATTCCGGGGGCGAATGACGTAAATCTTAACTTTTTTTGATAGCATGGAATCTGCTTAACCGGATACCGACAGCATGACTGCCAAAGCTTCTCATCAAATTGCCACCGACAATCATCATTTGCAACGGATTTTAGACGCCACCCATCATAATCCCTTTGAATATTTGGGGTCGCATCAGGATGCGAAAACCAAACGCTGGCAGTTGCGTGTGTTCATACCAACGGCAGAACAAGTATGGCTCAACAATGGCAAAAATTGGCAGCCCATGCAGCAGGCGCATGCCGAGGGCTTGTTTATTTACGAGTCAGATAATCCGATTTCAACCCCTGCCCCACTGCAAGTTCAGCCCAAGGGGCAAACTAGTCGTTACGAAACCCTGGATGTCTATGGTTTTGACAGCACCGTGTCTGCCGATGACCTGTATCTGTTTGCTGAAGGTCGTTTTTACCAGGCCTACAATACCCTGGGCGCGGTCCCCATGCAGGTGAATGGGGTGGCGGGCGTCCGGTTTGCTGTCTGGGCGCCCAATGCGTCAAGGGTCAGTGTGGTCGGCAACTTTAACCAGTGGGATGGCCGTATCCATGCCATGCGTGTCATTGGCAGCACCGGCGTTTGGGAGTTATTTATTCCCCACCTGAGCGAACATGATCTATATAAATTCGAAATCCGCAACCGCGAGCATGGCTATGTCATGCTCAAGGCCGATCCCTATGGCAGAGCCTTTGAGCCTAGGCCCGGCACGGCCAATCGTATCTGCCACAGCAAGTATACCTGGCAAGATGATGGCTGGTTGCAGCAACGCCAGCAGCATGACTGGCTGCATGCCCCCTTTAACTGTTATGAAGTGCATTTAGGCAGTTGGCAACGAGACCCAAACGGCCACTTTATGGGCTATCGCGCCATGGCAGAGGCGCTGATTCCACATTTGCTAGAGATGGGCTATACCCATATCGAGCTGTTACCAATTGCCGAACATCCGCTGAATGAATCCTGGGGTTATCAGGTGACGGGCTACTTTGCCCCCACCCAGCGCTATGGCAGTCCGGATGATCTTAAGTATTTTATTGACCGCTGTCATGCCGCCAATATCGGCGTCATTCTGGACTGGGTCCCTGGTCACTTCCCCAAAGATGACTGGGCGCTGGCGCGTTTTGACGGCACGGCGCTGTATGAACATGCCGACCCCCGCCTGGGTGAACATATGGACTGGGGCACCTATATTTTCAATTATGGCCGCAATGAAGTGCGCAGCTTTTTACTCAGCAATGCTTATTACTGGTTGCAAGAGTTTCACATTGACGGCTTGCGTGTGGATGCCGTGGCGTCCATGCTCTACCTGGATTACTCGCGCAAAGATGGAGAATGGTTGCCTAATGTCTATGGCGGACGTGAAAACCTGGACGTGATCGAGTTTCTCAAGCAATTGAACATGATGGTGGGCGAACGCTTCCCCGGCGCATTGACGATAGCCGAGGAATCAACAGCCTGGCCCGCCGTTTCGCGACCGGTCTATGCCGGGGGCCTGGGGTTCAGCATGAAATGGAATATGGGCTGGATGAATGATGTCCTGACCTACATGCAACTGGATCCGGTATACCGCCAATACCACCATAATCGCCTGACCTTTGGTCAGATGTACGCTTATTCCGAGAACTTTGTCCTGCCTTTCTCGCACGACGAAGTGGTCCACGGCAAAAAGTCCTTGCTCGAAAAAATGCCTGGGGATGATTGGCAAAAATTCGCCAACTTGCGTCTATTGATGACCTTGCAAATGACCATGCCAGGCAAAAAACTCAACTTTATGGGCAATGAAATTGCCCAGCGCCGTGAGTGGCGCGTCAACCAAAGCCTGGACTGGCATTTGCTTGAAGACACCGCCGCTGAACATGACATGCATCGCGGCATACAGCGCGTTTGCAAGGACCTCAACTGGCTCTATCGCCAACAAAGCGCACTCCATGCCCATGACTTTGATGCACAGGGCTTTCAATGGATAGACTGCGAAGATGCCGCGCAATCAATATTAAGCTACGTCAGACGCGGCAAAGACCATAGTTTTGTTATAATCCTACTTAATTTCACACCGGTACCGCGCCATCAATACCGTTTGGGCGTACCACAATCGGGTTACTATCAGGAATTGTTTAACAGTGACGCCGCTTGTTATGGTGGCAGCAATGTTGGTAATGGTTCCGGCTGTCCTAGTGACCCCGTGCCATGGATGAACCAGCCAGCCTCCATCAGCCTAAACTTGCCGCCACTTGGGGGTGTCATACTTCAGTTACAATAACTGGTTACACTGACTATATGATGTAGCCTGGCAGTAAAGATTTTTGGCCAGACAAGAAAATTCAGAGATTGCCTTGTCTGGCCCCGTAAATTTAATTGACTTGAAAAACGATAGTAACAACACGACATGGCAAAACTAACCACACATCCGAGCTGGCATGCGCTGAACCAGCATCAAATTGAAATGCGCGATGTTCAAATGCGCGATCTGTTTAACCAAAACCCCAAACGCTTCGAAGAATTCAGTTTAACGGTGGACGACATCCTGCTGGACTACTCCAAGCACCGCATCACTAAAGAAACCCTGTCCCAGTTATTCCAGTTAGCGCGCGACTCAAATATTGAGCAATGGCGCAGCCGCATGTTCAGCGGCGAAAAAATCAACATTACCGAAAAGCGTGCAGTGCTGCACACCGCCCTGCGTAACCGCAGTAATACACCGGTGTATGTGGATGGCAAGGATGTGATGCCAGAAGTGAATGCTGTGCTGGCGCAAATGCGGGCCTTTACCGAGCAAGTACGCAACGGCCAATGGACAGGATTTACCGGCAAACGGATTACCGATATCGTAAATATCGGTATTGGTGGCTCAGACCTCGGTCCAGTCATGGCATGTGATGCGTTAAAACCCTACGCCAGCCCCAACTTGAAAGCCCACTTTGTTTCCAACATTGATGGCGCGCACTTGATGCGTGTATTGGAAGTCTGCGACCCTGAAACTACTCTGTTCATCGTCGCCTCCAAAACCTTTACCACCCAGGAAACCATGACCAACGCGCACTCAGCGCGCCGCTGGTTCCTGCAAGCAGCTAAACAAGACCAACATGTGGCCAAGCATTTTGTCGCGCTGTCTACCAACGCCAAGGCCGTGCAGGCATTTGGCATAGACACCAACAACATGTTTGCTTTCTGGGACTGGGTAGGTGGTCGTTACTCCCTGTGGTCAGCCATCGGTCTGTCCATTGCGCTCTATGTCGGCATGGACAACTTTGAACAGTTGCTGGCAGGCGGTCACGCCATGGATCAGCACTTCTTGTCGGCGCCACTGGAACAGAACATGCCTGTCATCATGGCCTTGCTGGGTGTCTGGTACAACAATTTCTTCCATGTTGATACGCACGCGATTTTGCCTTATGACCAGGGCATGTCTCGCTTTGCGGCCTATCTGCAACAAGCAGACATGGAAAGTAATGGCAAATTTATTTGCCGTGACGGTAGCCGCGTCAGCTACAAAACGGGCCCGGTCATCTGGGGCGAAGCTGGCACCAACGGCCAGCATGCGTTTTACCAGTTGATTCACCAGGGCACACAAATGGTTCCGGCAGACTTTTTGATGCCAGCCAACAGCCATTACAAAGTGGGTAGCCCAGACGATCAGCACCATAAAATCCTGCTGGCTAACTTCCTGGCACAAACCCAAGCCTTGATGTTGGGCAAAACCCGTGAAGAAGCACGCGCCGAACTGGAAGCACAAGGCATGAGCGGCCAGGCACTGGAAGATCTGCTGCCGCATAAAGTGTTTGAAGGCAACCGCCCAACCACGTCTATCCTGTTTAAACAGCTCACACCCTTTACCTTGGGTAAACTGATTGCGCTTTATGAGCACAAGATTTTTGTGCAAGGCATGATCTGGGACATTAACAGCTATGACCAGTGGGGTGTGGAATATGGTAAGCAGATTGCGAGCCAAATTCTGCCACAGCTGAATACCAACGAGCCGGTAAACAGCTTTGATAGCTCAACCAACGGATTAATCAATTACGCGAAGAAAATTTCATAGCATATTGATTAATATTAAAAAAGGCCTCGATTGAGGCCTTTTTTTATTCTGCGGTGCTACGTCAAGCGCCCTTAAACCAATTGGTTTTTAATGGCGTAATGGGTGATATCGGCATTATGTTTAAGATGCATTTTTTCGAGCAGCCGCGTCCGGTACATGCTGACCGTTTTCACCGACAATGCGAGTTTATCTGCAATCTCACTCACTGACTGCCCGGAAGCAATCATGCGCATGACCTGAAACTCGCGATCTGAAAGGGTTTCGTGCAAGGCCACCGCATAATCATTCCCCACCTGCTCGGCCAGAATCTCTGCCACGTTGGGGGTAATGTATTTTTTGCCTTTGGCCAGCGTGTGTATGGCGGTGAGCAACTCTTCTGACGCCGTATGCTTGCACAGGTAGCCAGAAGCGCCAGAACGAATGGAGCGCACGGCATACTGCTCTTCCATGTACATGGAAAGCATCAAGATGTTGAGCGCAGCATTTTCTCGCTTGATGAGCTTTAAGGCTTCTATGCCGGTTTTATCCGGCAACGAAATGTCCAGTAGCATGACATCGGCAGCCACTTCACGTACACATTTAATCGCCTGCGCAACATTCTCCGCCTCACCGACGACATCAATATCCCCACTCGCAAGCAATATTTGCTTGATGCCAGAACGTAAGATGGCATGGTCATCTACGATAATGACTTTTATTTTTTGTATATCCAACCTGATCCCTCTGTTTTGCTGGTTGCACCATGGCTAATCCAGAAACTGCGCTGTTGATTGTAAATCGGATCAGCCATTCTGTCACGACTCTGCGGGCTTGAACGGCGCTTGCACCCGGATACAAGTGCCAGATGCGGCGCTGGAAGATTCAATCTGGCACTCGCCCCCCAGTGCCGCCGCTCTTTCCTGCATACCTCTCAGGCCAAATGCGTTCGATTTGATCTTGTCGGCAGGGGCAATGCCGATGCCATTATCCGTGATGTTCATGAATAACAGCTGATCCTTGAGGCTGAGCTCCACTTCGACCGCATTGGCCTGCGCATATTTGGCGATGTTCGAGAGCGCCTCCTGACAAATCCGGAACAACGCCATGGATTGATCGGGATCACACTCCAAATCATGACAATTGGTGATAAATTTTGCCGAGATGCCTAATTGCTTTTTGAACTGGCTCACCTGCCACTCCAGCGCATCCACCAGCCCCAGATCGAGAATGTTGGGCCGCAAATTGCCAGAAATACGATGTACGGAATCAAACGTCTGGTTGATGATCCCTTGCAACAAATGCGCTTGCTCGAGGTTGACCGGCTCACCGGCCTCAATTTGCTGGATGATGGTCGACAAGCCCAGCTTCATCGCAGTCAGGTTGCCGCCGAGGTCATCATGAATTTCACGCGCAATCGACACGCGCTCCTGCTCTTTGACCTGGTTCAAGTGTGCCGTCAGTGCCTGCAGATCTTGCCTGGCTTGCTCGATCTCCTGTTTTTCATGCTTGCTTTGGCTAATATTGAGCATAATGCCATCCCATTGCACCGCGCCCTGCCCCAAGTCTTGCACGGTAGCCCGGATATTGACCCACTTCATGTCTTGCCAGTCGGCAATCCAGATTTGTCCTTCCCAATCCAGGCGTTTGTGTTGCCGGGCGGATTTTTGCAAGTTTTGCTTGAACAGATGGGCGGAAGGTTGATCCATGGCATCAAACAGGGTGTTGGCATCCTTGAGCAATGCTGCGGCCGGGATACCCAGCAAGGCTTCGCAGCCCTCACTCACATAAGTAAAAACCACTTGAGCATCTGCGGTCATATGCATCTGGAACACGAGCCCAGGAATGCTGGAAACAATGGCGGAGAATCTGCGCTCGCTTTCATGCAAGGCATGTTGGACACTATCAATAGGAAAATGGCTGGCTGGCGTAGACACATGGCACCTCAATCAAGATGCCAGTTAGCATATCATGCCAAACCACGGCTGGATATGACAGTCAGTGATCCCGGATAAAACCGCTGTCGATCAACAAAGTGCTGACCAAGCGCACAAGCTAGGGATTGACGGTGCCAACTAGATCAGTTTCAGTCATCACCCGGTTTTTGCCGCGTTTTTTGGCCAGGTACATGGCCTGATCTGCGCGCAACAAGATGGCACTGACATCGTCCTCTTTCTGGAACAAGGCGACACCTGCACTAAAGGTGATCAGCAGCTTTTGGTTATTACCCATGAAGTACTCTTTGGTCAGTGATCGCTGCAAGCGCGACATAATGATCACCGCCTCTTGCAAGTCGGTCTTGGGCAGAATGACAACAAACTCTTCGCCCCCCATTCTGGTCACAATATCCGTCGGCCTCACCGCACGTTTTACCACTGAAGCCAGATGTTTGAGCGCAGCATCCCCGGCGGCATGCCCATGCTGGTCATTGAGCGATTTAAAATTATCGATGTCGAGCAAAGCCACACTAAATGACTCACCGCTACGCTGAAAACGCGCAATCTCGGCCTGGAAGGCATCGTCCATACCGCGGCGATTGAGCACGCCGGTGAGTTGGTCAATTCTGACGACCTCACTCAACTGCTGCAACTCCAGTTGCAATTGATCAATACGGTCTTGCGTATCCGTTGCCTTGCGCTGTTGGATAAGCAAGTCATCGCGCGAACGCAGGATGTCGGTCTGCATGACAGAAGTATCGCGCATCAACTGGTTGACCAGCTCATTAATTTTAATCAAATCATCAGTTTGAGAGAGCTCTTTGGCATAGGTCTCGATTTTGCCACTGTAGAGTTCGCTGGCTTCACCCATATATTTGAGCTTATCAATAAAAGTACTGATTAAGGTTTTAAATGAGTTCCTCGCCTCAATCAGACTGTGCTTGACCAGTCCTTGCTTGTAAATAACCTCTTTGAGGCTTTTTTCGGCTTGTTTAAGCTTGGTTCTATCCAGCGGACCGGTAATAATCGACTGTACAGCATAGACCTGACCACTCAGCCAGCTATCTTCAGCCACCAGTTCACCGATATTTTCCAGTAGCAAATGCAACAAGTCGATAATGTCGCCACGCACGTCATCCTCTTGCGCGCCCATCACCTCGACCCGCATCAATAACGCTTTAAGTGACTTGGCCAAAGCCTCCCACTCTTTAAGCTTTTTAGCGCGCTCGGCAGATTCCTGCAGGGCCACCGCCTCCGCCTGCAAGTCTGGATACCCTTGCAAACGGGGAATCAAGCCCAGGTAAAGTGTTTGCTTCAACAAGGTCTGCAAAATGGTAAAAGCGCCATGGAACTGCTGTACTTCAGAGGGCAAACCTTGTTCACTGGATATATCCAAGACAGGTTGCGACGTCGAAGCTGTGGACGCGTCAGCCGCATCAGTCAAGGCAATCCCCTCAACCCGGGCTTCAGAAGGCAACCACATATTCGCCATGCCGATCAACTTGTCGGACAGGCTCTCGTCATCACCAAAATTAATGAGCACGCGTTCCAGCGTCTCACGCTTTCTGGCAGTATCTATGCCACTGCGCTTGTCGTCCCAGGCTTGCAATAAGACACGAATCGCCTTGGGCCATTTGGTGGAATGACTAAGCTGCTGTTGCATGGCCTCAGTCAGCAATTCTCCCAGCCCTTGCCAGTTATCCTGTTTAAGTACTTTTTCCCAGCGGTTAATCCAGTTGGTTTGCTCCAGCGTGTCGTGGGGCAACTGCTTCAGTGCCTTGCGCAACGCACTGGCAGCATCCTCCTTCACCGGTTTACCTGCAATCTCATAGTAAATCTGCATGTAATTGTCCGGTGTTGGTTCGACACGCCTGACAGCCATTTGCTTGATGGTTTCACGTGCAACTTCTGAAGCTGTCATGGATGATCCGTTTGCTGCCATCGTTTTCTGCCAAATCACACTAAAATGAATAAGATGCAACTATTATGCAGGGCGATGATTGGAATTTATTGGTGTATAAGAAGGTAAATAATTGTTTATTTCAGAAGCTTTACCTCTGCAGGTGAAATGGGTCACGGCGAAAATAAGGCGGTAAAAAAACGTTTTTGCGTTACAATAGCGTCCGCGGGCCTCCCCGCATTGTAAGGTAGCCAACCTGGTCAGGTGCGGAAGCAAGCAGCCACAACTATCAAGCAAGTGCCGGGGGTTGGGCTCGCCCCTTCTATCCAGCCCTTCTGTTTGTCATGCCAGCGTTGATCTTAATGTTATGGTTTGTGGCAAGCATGAGTCGGCAAAATAGGCTAAAGTACAGGTTTGCCTTATTGCTTTTAATCAGTAGAGTGCGCGATGTCTTACCAAGTGTTGGCGCGTAAATGGCGCCCCAAATCTTTTGCCAGTCTGGTGGGCCAGGACCATGTGGTCCAGGCCCTGAGCAATGCTCTGAGCCAACAGCGCCTGCATCATGCTTACCTGTTTACCGGCACCCGTGGCGTTGGCAAGACCACCCTCTCCCGTATTCTGGCAAAATCGCTGAACTGTGCGACCGGGATCAACGCAACGCCTTGCGGCGAGTGCGAAGCATGCCGTGCCATTGATATCGGCCGGTATGTAGATTACGTGGAAATGGATGCGGCCTCTAACCGCGGTATTGCAGACATGGTGAGCTTGCTTGAGCAGGCGATCTACGCGCCGTCTTCCGGCCGCTTCAAGGTCTACATGATAGACGAAGTGCATATGCTGACCAAAGAGGCGTTTAATGCCATGCTGAAAACGCTGGAGGAGCCGCCTGCCCACGTCAAATTCATTCTGGCGACCACAGATCCACAAAAAGTCCCGGTCACCATTTTGTCGCGCTGCCTGCAATTCAACCTGCGCCAAATGGCCAGCAGTACCATTACCGCCCACTTGCAAGACATTCTGGGCCAGGAGCAAATTCCATTTGAGGCGCCCGCATTACAGCTGATAGCGCGTGCAGCCAATGGCAGTATGCGTGACGCGCTCTCACTGACCGACCAGGCAATTGCTTATGGCAACCAATCCGTCCGTGAAAGCGATGTGCGTAGCATGCTGGGGGCGATTGACCAAAGCTACCTGTATGATTTGTTGCGGGCGTTGATCGCACAAGATGCAGCCAGCCTGCTCAATATCGCACAGCAAATGGAGTCGCGCAGCATCGGCTTTGAAAGTGCCCTGAACGATCTTGCAGCTTTGTTGCATGTGCTAGCTGTCGCGCAATACGCGCCCCAATCAATTGCAGACGATCACCCCGAGCGGCAGAACTTGCTGGAACTTGCCGCAGCCTTGCCCGCAGAAACCCTGCAGCTGTATTATCAGATTGCTATTTTAGGTCACCGCGATATTGGCCTGGCCCCGGATGCTTATGCAGGCTTTACCATGACGCTGTTGCGTATGCTGGCATTTAAAGCCGATGCAACGGCCACCACACCCGCGCCCCCGTCAAGCACAGAAGGTCATGGCCGTGGCAGCGCTCCGAGTGTTGGCAGCGCGCGCGCCGCCTTGGCGAAAAGTTATCAAGCAAGCAGCACAACCAACCCTGCAACAGCGGATCATGCGATGCCCAAGCGGGCGGTGGAACAGGCTCCCGAAAGTGCTACTGAACCAGGCGCATCTTTCACCACTGCCCCCCTGGCAGAAATGTCGCAGCCAGCGCTTTCGGCCCCAGCACCGACAGCCGTTGCCAGTGAGGCAGTGCATGTTGCAATGCCTGAGACGCAAGAAACAAGCGCTGCATTGGACTGGGATGGCAACTGGCGCGCGCTGGTAGAGAACCATTTGAGCAAATTGGGCCTGGTACGCGCACTGGCACAAAATTGCGAGCTGGTCCAGTTTGAGGACGATGCCATGACATTGCGGATTAGCGAGTCCCATAAACACCTGGCCAGTGCCAATTATCTCGAAAAACTCAATGCTGCTTTAAACAGCCACTTTGGCCGCCGCTTGCAACTGATCATCACCACCAGCCAGGAAGCTAATACGCCCGCCAGACAGCTGGCCGTCGAAAAAGCAGAATTACAGGATCAGGCTACACAAGCGATTATGAGTGACCGCTTTGTGCAAGGCCTGATGCAGGAAATGGGCGCAACAATAGTGCCCAATTCCATTAAACCCTTACATTAACCACACGTAACTTCAGGAGCAGACAATGATGAAAGGTGGCATGGGCAATATGATGAAACAGGCCCAAATGATGCAAGCCAATATGCAAAAAGCCCAGGCAGAACTGGCAAACACTGAGGTGGAAGGTATTGCCAGCAATGGCATGGTCAAAGTGACCATGACCTGTAGCAATGATGTGAAACGCGTACAGATTGATGACGCGGCCATGGATGACAAAGAAACACTGGAAGACTTGCTTATGATTGCGTTGAAAGATGCGAAAGCGAAAGCCGAAGCGACCAGTTCAGCGAAAATGAGTGGTCTGATGCCACCAGGCTTCAAGTTGCCGTTCTAGTGCCTGACGCCCGCCCATATTATCGTCGACGCGGAGACCAGGCGTGAATCACCCGGCAGTTCTGGATCAGCTGATCAGTGCCCTGCGCTGTCTGCCGGGCGTGGGGCCAAAATCCTCCACGCGCATGGCCTATCACTTGCTGCAACGTGACCGTGAAGGTGCACAAAAGCTGGCAGCCAGTCTGCAACAGGCGCTGGATAAGCTGGCGCATTGCGATTATTGCAACAACTTCAGCGAGCATCGCGTATGCAGCGTGTGCCAGGATACCCACAGAGACAAATCCACGCTATGTGTTGTGGAGATGCCGACCGACCTCATGATGCTGGAGAATACGCGTAGCTATCAGGGCCAATATTTTGTATTAATGGGAAAACTCTCGCCCATGGATGGCATTGGGCCCAAGGACATTCACCTGGATAAACTGCTCAAACGTGCACAGGACAGCGCGATCCACGAAGTGATTATTGCCACCAACTTTACCTCCGAGGGTGAAGCCACTGCACACTATATTGGGCAGATGCTCAAATCGCGTGGCATTCGCGTCAGCCGGATTGCGCGTGGGTTGCCGATGGGTGGTGAGATTGAGTATGTGGACAGTGGCACGCTGTCTACCGCGTTGCTGGAAAGAAAAGCCGTCACTTAACTGCAAAGCAATCGTCAAGCAGTCAAGATAACTGCCCGATTTGATGACCTTGTGCAAAGACCTTAACAAGTTTTTAAGCACACTTGTCTTTTATCTTCATTTTTTCTCTTCATAAACACTCTGTCCTGTCGTTATACAAATGACGCCCTCCCGGTTGTTAATCAGGTTAGACGTCATTATCGTGAGCTAATAAAAATAAAAGCAAGGTCGTATTCCATGGAATTATTTCTGCATACTTTTGACGCCAATAGTCATACCAACTCTGAAAGTCCGCATTTTTCAGGCATTAACACCGCATCTTTCAGTTATGAGACTGAAGCAGAACTACTGCAGATTTTAGACCGTGTCATTGCCGAAGAGCCTGCACATACGCTCAGAGATACCTGGGTGCTGGTGTCACAGGACAAGCAGGCCATGCATCCAATGGAAGCCTTGCAGGCCACCATGCCATTCAATACCTTTTATGCTCGGCATAAATACCCGTGGCTGCTGTCTGAGCTGACGCCACATGTGCAAATGCATTATCAACCGATTGTCGACTTTGGCCAGAGTGGCAAAGTGTTTGGCTTTGAAGCCTTGTGCAGACTGAAAACACCAGAAGGCAAGTGGCTCAACGGCATGGAGGCTTTCGCCCTTGCCGCTGAGGTTAAACGCAGCCACGAGTTAGACCTGGCCTGCCAACAGTTGGCGCTGATGGGCAAGTCACAATCAATTTCTGTGGACAAGCCCCTCTTTATTAATGTGCTGCCACAAACAATCATGAGTCCAGGCTGGCTCAATTTTATTTTAAACCTATTGAACCAGCAGCAGATTGATCGACGAGATATCGTCATCGAAATTGTTGAGAGTGAAAAAACCAATCCCGAAGTACTGGCGCGTTACTGCGATGAAATCCGTATGCATGGTCTGCGCATCGCACTGGATGACATGGGTTCCGGTTTTAACGGTTTGCGCATCCTGGCTGAGGTACGGGCTGACTTTATCAAGATAGACCGTGCCATTGTGCATGAAGCACAAGGCAGCCGTGTGCGGACAGTGTTACTTGAGGCGATTATTTCGATGGCGCAACGACTGGGATGCACCATTATCGCTGAAGGGCTGGAGCGCGTAGAGGATATTACCTATTGCCAGGATTTAGGCCTGCATTATGCCCAGGGCCACTATTTTGCCCAGCCACAAAGCACGCCGAGCGACAAGGTGGCGGCACTGCCCGTACGGGATGAAGCCCACCGTTCGCATATTCCTGATGATTTTCATATTGGTGAATATATTAGTCACGGCTTGACAATTGATGTCAGCAGCACGCTGGCTGAAGCCAGACGCTTGTTTAACGCGCATGCCGATATTGCAACGGCGGTGGTGCTGGACGGACAAAAACCGCTGGGGGTATTGCGGCGGGGCAAAGTATTCTCCAAGAAACCCACAGGCCTGGGCGCTTGTTGCGACCCCTTGCCCAAGGTCATCAACCATAAACTGCCCTCTTCGGTGTTGGCGCGCATTTTTTATCTGGAGCGTGGCAATATCGACATCTGGATCACCGTCAATGACGAAGGCGGCTATGTCGGTATCTTGCAGCCGATGGAAATCATGGCTCAGTTGATCAGCCGCAAAACTGCTACCGGCAATCTGCATCCCTTAAGCCATCTGACCACGGGCCCGACACTCCGGCAAACCCTGGATAACAGCTTGCGTAACAATCCCAATACGCAACTGATCTACATAGATCTGGATCATTTCAAGGCCTATAACGACCGCTACGGTTTTATCCGTGGCGATGCCATGATACGACTCCTCTCCGAAATCATCCGACAGGAGTTTCAGGATAAAGCGGGCGTGATGGTGGGCCATATTGGTGGCGATGACTTTGTGCTGATCTATGATCATAAGGCGCCTACCCTTAATGACACCTTATTGCATATCATTAGCCAGTTTCAGGCCCTGGCCGTGCATCTGTATGACGCGACAGATCTGGAACGAGGATTTTTTACTACTGAAGACGGTAAGGATCACCCGGTCGCCAGTGTCTCGATTGCGGTGGTGAATGGCAAACAAGGCAAGCTCGAAAACAGCGTCATTGCCGCGGAACGCGCAGCGCTGCTTAAAAAGATAGGCAAAGCCAATATCGGCAGCATTGTGGTTGTAGAAGATACGCCGCCACAAACCATCCTGCCGAAAAAAGAATTTTATTCAGACTGGCAGCAAAAAGCACTGTCCGCCTTACAGTCGCTGCTACACACGCAACGCTCGACAGGCGCCCATGATTTGGATAGCTGCTTTGCCGAATTCCCCTTCTTTGAGGTGATCTTTGAGTTAGAGCCAAACGGTGTACAGCGCTATGCCAACTGGATAAATCCCAACATGTATGGAAAAATCAAGGCTGGCGGTGCAGGCATAGACCGGAGCCAACAAGCCTATTATCGTCGCGTGGCAGAAACTCAGGCGCCTTATATTTCAAGCATTTATCTGTCTACCGCAACCGAAGACTTCTGCCTCACGGTCTCTTTGCCAATTTTGGGTGAGGACGGCCAGCTGGCTAGTATTTTAGTCGCAGATATTAATATTGCGGCGATGGCGGTACTCAGCAGCAAGCGCAATTAGCTGAGCGGCAAGCGCAATGATAAATTGGCGCGGAATCTGCTCAGTTATAAATACGCCAGCAAGTCCTGGGGCTGCTGTATACAGCCATCCGCACCCCATGCCTCAGGCCGATCCATGTCTGACAGGTAGCCAAACAAAGCCACCAGCGTTGTCATGCCCGCTGCATTACCGGCCTGCACATCTCGCTCGGCATCGCCAACATACACCACCTGTTCAGGATCAAGCTGCATATGTTCACAGGCCAATAACAGTGTTTGGGGCGCCGGCTTGGGCTGGGGCGCATCATCCCCGCTGATGACCGCACCCGCGCGGCTATCCAGCGCCATGTGTGTAATCATAGGCAAGGTAAACCGGCGTGGCTTATTGGTGACGATGCCCCAGCGCAGCCCCCGCTGCTCAATCTCCTGTAACACCTCTGCCATGCCGTCAAACAATTGTGGCTGACGGGTCATGACTTGCGTGTATAACTCCAGATATTCAGTGCGCATCTGTTCAAACTCAGCATGATCCGGTAACAGACCAAATCCAATTTCCAGCAGCCCTCGAGACCCATGCGAGGCATAGGGGCGAATCGTCGCTTCTGGTAAAAAGGGCAATCCATGCCGTTCACGCTGCAAATTAAGTGCATATGCCAAATCTGGAGCGGTATCTACCAACGTCCCATCCAGATCAAATAATACGGCTTGCATGTGCTCAACCCTCTTTTACCGCATGCAGCATGTAGTTGACGCTGGTATCTGTTGTCAATTTATATTGTTTACTGAAAGGGTCATAAGTGACGCCTGTCTGATGCTGTAACTCCAGTCCAGATTGACGTAACCAGCTCGCTAATTCAGACGGCTTGATAAACTTGCTGTAATCATGTGTGCCTTTGGGAAGCAGATTAAGGACATACTCAGCCCCGACCACCGCCATCAGGTATGCCTTGGCATTGCGATTAAGCGTGGAAAAAAACAATTGCCCCCCCGGCTTGACCAGTGCAGCGCAAGCACGCACCACGCTGGATGGGTCGGGAACATGCTCCAGCATTTCCATGCAGGTCACCACATCAAACTGCTCCGGCATTTCTGCAGCGAGCGCTTCCACGGCAATACAGCGATACGAAATCTGGGCCCCTGCTTCAAGCGCATGTAATTGCGCCACCTGCAGCGACTTTTCTGCCATATCAATCCCCATCACGTGGGCACCACGTTGTGCCATGGACTCGCTCAGAATACCGCCACCACAGCCGACATCGAGGACCTGTTTGCCCTTAAGCAATGCGCGACTGTCAATATAATTTAAACGTATTGGGTTCAACTGATGCAAAGGTTTGAAGACACCTTGCTGGTCCCACCACTGGTGTGCCAGTTCAGCAAATTTGTTTACTTCTGCAATTTCGACATTGGCCATGATGTTTTCCTAAACAAAATTAATCTGCGGGCTGTTGCATCTTGAGCTGCCACTGCAAAGCGATAGACCGTAATGCCTCGGTCTCAATGCCTGCAAATTCTGGCTGGCCATCTGGTAAGCGCTGATAACGTAATTGTCCATTGACCCAGGTATGGGTAACCTGCTCGCGGCTAGCCACATACACCAGATGAGAAATCGGGTCAAAACAAGGCAAGCTATTCAGCTCATCCAGACGAACCGCAATCAGATCAGCCTGCTTACCGACGCTAATGCTGCCAATCTGTGCTTGCAACCCCAGTGCCGTGGCTCCATTAATGGTTGCCATCTGTAGCGCCTGATAAGCTGGCACAGCCTCTGCCTGTTGCGCTGCTACCTTGGCAAGCAAGGCTGCCGTGCGCATTTCCTGCCACAAATCGAGCCGGTTATTGCTGGCGGCACCATCAGTGCCTAAACCGATATTGATCCCCGAACGCAGCGCAGATGCCACCGGCGCAATCCCACTCGCCAATTTCAGATTAGAACTTGGACAATGCGCGATATGCGCGCCTAGCGTTGCTAGGGTCTCCTGTTCATACTTTTCAAGGTGTACTCCATGCGCCAACACGGTGCTGGGACCAATTACCCCAAGCGCTTGCAAACGCTGCAACGGCCGTACACCAAATTGCTCCTGACTTTGCGCAATTTCCGCCTGGGTTTCATGCAAATGCGTATGAATCCCCAGATTCAACTGTTCGGCAAGTGTGACAACGTCGGTAAAGGTTTGATCACTCACCGTATAGGGGGCATGCGGCGCAAAAGAAAAACTGATAGAGGACTCGGATTTATACTGATCGCGTACTTCTGTGCCCAAGCGGATATATTCACTGGCAGTTGCCGCATAATTAGTGGGAAACTCCATGATAGTTAAGCCAATATGTGCACGCATCCCTGTGCGTTTGGCAGCCTCTATGGTTGCTTGCGGAAAAAAATACATATCGTTAAATGTGGTGATCCCGCCTGCCAGCATTTCTGCACAAGCCAGCAGGCTACCATCTTGTACGAAAGCGGGTGAGACCCATCTCTTTTCTGCAGGCCAGATATGCTCATTCAACCACGGCATCAACGCATAATTATCTGCATATCCCTTTAACAGGTTCATACTGCTATGAGCATGCAAATTGATCAGCCCGGGCATCACGACATGATGTGAACAATCCACGGCGGGCCAGTCAACCGCCCAATCCGGGATATCGGATTTGGGTACAATCGCCTTGATTTTTCCAGCATCCACAAGAATTGCATGCTGCTCCCGCACTTGTGGCCCTTCATCCATAGTAACGAGCCAGCGTGGTTTGATGATAAATTGGGATTCACTCATGCTTGGATTATAACTGAGGCAGGCTGGCAAATTGAAAGTCCGCCTGCGTGCAGCAACAAAAAAGCCACGCAATTGCGTGGCTTTTTTAAACTCACAAGTCAGTGCTTATTGGCAACCTTCTTGTTTCGTACCTTCTGCACGGATTTCAACGCGGCGGTTAGGTTGCAGGCAAGAGATCAATTTCTTGCTTACTTTTTTACCTTCGCACTGAACCACTGGCTCAGATTTACCTTTACCTTCAGCAGTGATCAAGCTGCTGTCTACACCTTGAGCAACCAAGTAGTCCGCCACTTGTTTTGCACGGCGCTCAGACAACTTCTGGTTGTAAGCATCTGAACCGATACGGTCTGTGTGACCAGTGACGATCACAGCTTTGATTTCAGGGTTTTCTTTAATCTTCGCGGCAACCGCATCCAATGTAACGCGGCCTTTTTCTTTCAGGTTTGCCTTGTCAAAACCAAACAACTCTTCAGCAGATACAGTCACAGTCTCATTCACTGGCTTGCAAACAGGTGCTGGTGCCGGAGCTGGTGCTGGTGCCGGAGCTGGTTCAGCCGCAGCAACAGGTGCTGGTGCTGGCTCTGGTGTTGGCTCTTCAACCACTGGTGCTGGTGCACCAAAGCGGAAGATACCACCCAAATTAACCAAGGTGTTGTTGATTGTACCATCGGCATCCACTGTGCCAGCAGCGTTACGCGCATCAGCACGGCTCCACTGGTGACGTACATCTGCCTGAACACCAAATTTGTCGTTAAACAAATATTGAGCACCCAAACCAACGTTTGCCATCCAAGAAGTGTTTGATTTGTCAGTCAGACCAACATTGCTGTAGTCAACGTTGTTGCGTGCTGCGCCAATCCCAGCCAGCAGGAATGGGCGGAATTTTTCGCGGCTAAACATGTACAATGCGTCCAAACCCAAAGTGGTTTGTTTGTACTTGCCACCTGCGCCAGCAATGCCTGTATCTTCATCAGCACGGTTATAACCCAGACGACCTTGAATGTCCCAGTGCTCGCTCAGCTCTTTACCAATGGACAAGAAACCACCACGGGCATTGTCAGCTTCGAGATCACTGTCAGTGTGCATGTAGCTGGCACCTGGAACAACATACCAAGCACCGCGGTACATGTCTTCAGCTTGCGCAGCTTGCGATGCAAAAACAAATGCAGAAGCAATTGCCAAGCCTAAAAAACTTTTTTTCATTCATTGACTCCTTTGTTATTGGGCATTTTCGCCACATCTTTGAAAATACTTACAAACCCAACTATACGCAAACAGTGCAAGAGGCGCAAGCCTAGAGAGCTACAAGCCCAAGTATTTATTGGTTTAGGCGCTCATTTTGCAACAGTTTCCTGACAGCTGCCTGACAACGCTCACAATCGATTCAGCCAACAGGTTTGATTGCCTTAACCCTTTTTCACATAAACCACTACGAAAACCCAAAAAGTCCGCCTCTAACGAACACAATTGCGCCAAATACGCCGGTCTGAGTCCGCCGGCCACCCCGACCATTAACTGCAAGCGTCTGGCCATCTCGGTAAATTTCTGAATATGCAATATAGAAACGCAGTCCAAGACTGAGCTAGACTTGTCTATCGTGTCGACCATAACCCCAACATACCCTTGTGTGGCGAGCTTGTTCAAGCGCAACTCAATCGTAGATGTTTGCAATAAACTATCGGGGCTAAACACCGCAACCATCCGCGTGCCTGCCGCAAGCACTTGGCTAATCGCCGCTGTAAACAAAGGATGATCCCAAATGGCTTCCGGCAGCTTAATAATGTCCACGCCAATCTCAAGACGGGATTGGATCAACTCCAGCAATGCAGCCACGGATTCAGCAGTATCGCCCACGGTGGCACTGACCAGAATGTCCGCATGAGCATGCTGCTTTTTGTAACCATTCACTGCCTGCATGATGGCAACTGACTGCGACATACTTAATGCAGAGAGCGCACCATGACTGGTGTCTTTCAAATCAATCAAGCTGACTCCAGCGGCCAGTACCAACTGCGCCTCGACAACCGAATTTACACTGACTAATATGCGCATAGATATCCTTATGCCTGCTGCATGCCTGTTTGCTGTGCCTGGTGGTTGTTAACGCAATCCACCAGCCATTGCCAGGCTTCAAGCTCGTTGGGGCCAGCAGTTTTATCAATCGCAATTTGTAAATACTGCATTTCTTGTGTAATTTTCTCAGCAGGCAACAGATGCAGCCTGCTGACAAGTACGGCCAATTCAACCACTGCCGCCTGGGCACGGTTAAAGCCCATAAATGGCGCATGTGTCTGACTTTCGACCACTTGCATCCATAATTTTGGTCGATTTTCATCCGGTTCGACTGTATCGAGGCTTAATACATGATGCGCCAGACAGTCACTGAGCCGCACGCTGTGGCCATGCCCGACTGGCAAGGTGGAAAACATTTTTTTTCTGGCAATAGCGGCAGCAAAAACACGAACATCATCAGTCAGATTTAAGACGGCCGACCGGGTCTGTAAAATATTCTGTAAGGTAGTAGAGGGCTGGTAAGGCATGATGAGCACGCGCCCTGCCTGCCATTGGATCCCAAACGGCGCAATGTGCACCTCACCTTGAGGAGAGCACGTGGTGATGATGGTTTCGTAAATCATTCTTTGTTTTCCGGGCTGTTTAATTTACCGTCGGCCTCTTTTGCTGATGCGTGAACCCTGGCACCACTGGCTTGATCAGGTTTGGCCGTTTCCTGACGCTCTTTGATAGACGCCTCACGATGCGCGACTTTAGCTTGCTTGTTTTGGGTGACCGAGGCAACGCCCCACTCCAGCATTTCATCCTGCACATAGCGCTTTTTAAGTTGCCAGGCAATTTGCGCGCGGGCCAGCTCTACCCCCAAATAAAACGCATGCGAAGCATCGTCTTGTACCTGCAGTTCTGGATAAAATACATAGGGATCCGTCGCTTGCTGCAGACCATCCCGATTATAGACATGTACACCCGCTTCGCTCACCATGATGCGAAAACTGGGATCCTTGATTTGCCTGGCCATCTCGCCAATTTCCGCCGCACTGTAAGGGAACGGCTTGCGATCATGCAGGCCAAGCAAGCCCGCATCATAGCCACGGGGCAACCGTTTGTCCTGCTTGGCACGGTACATGACACGGCGGGCGATATCAGCCTCAGCCACAGCCTCGCAGGCATGTGCGCTGACCGAGGTCGCCAAGACAGCGTTGATATTCAGTTCACTGATCATCCCGAACAGCATAGCGTTAATCCCGGTGGTGTCGGCATCTGTCAATTCGGTCAGATTGCCCACGCCCATCATGATCGCGATATCCGGATATTTTTTGCGTAGCTTGTGATAACGTACAATCGATTCGGTGAAACCAAAATGGATGGGATCCAAAATAGGATCGGCAATAAACGCAAGCTCCCGTTTAAGGCAGTACTCGATGGCCCGTTGCAAGCTGGGCATGCTGCCAGGCTTGGCTGGAATCAACACGGGGGTAGAAGCGACTTCTTCTGCAATCCAGAGACTGTTTTCATGCAGGCTTAAGAGGTAATCGGCACCGGCTTTACCCGCTGCCAGCAGATCGTCTTCACGCATGGAATCTACACTTACCTGAAAACCTGCTGACTTGAGCGCACGTACGCTCTCTGTCATGTGCGCAAATGCTTTTCCCGGCAGGCAGCCGAGGTCGATGACATCGGCCCCCTGCTGTTTGAAATGCTGCGCTTTGGCGATGATTTGCTCAACCGTCAGATCTGGTGCATCGACGATTTCAGCAAAAATCCGCACACTATGCTGGCTTAAATCGGGCACTTTTCCTTGCTGTCCAAAATATTGTGGCAAATCCTTCAAGTCTTTAGGTCCTCGCTCTACCGGCACACCCCACTGCGACTCCAGCAGGCCGAGATCGCCCTGACAGAGACCAGGTAAAATGACTTTATCAATATTCTCGACTTTGGGTAAGCGGCGGGCGATCAGGGGTGGCGTCATCAATGCCGCGACAGACACCCCGATCTGTTTCACTTCATATTCAAACGGAGACTGTTTACTGTCGGCCTGTATCGCTTGTAATACCTGATGCAGACTGTGTTCTGCCAGTTTTCCGGTAAGGAACAGCAGTCGATTCATGGTGTTAGTCGTGAGTGTGCTCTACCTGTACGCCCTGGTGCAAATGCAAATCATGCACGGCTGCCAGACGCGCCATGATCGCATGCTGCAAACCAGCCATGTCTTCAACGACCGTGGTGTCCGCAAAGCGTTTTAACTGGGCCACATTATCCAGGTCGATCTGGCGTGGATAGACTTTAACCACATTGTCTCTGGGTGCTTCCGACTCCAACTCTGGCGCCGTATCACATGCAAACACAATGCTTTGGATCCGCGTTTTACCTGCTTGCGCGAACAGATTGGTCACCAGGCTATCAGAAAAACCATACGCCATTTTGGCTATGGTATTGGAAGTCGCCGGCGAGATCACCAAGGTGTGATACACGCCCTCGTAAAATCGCTCCACCGGCACGCTGCTGGCAGTCTTGTCCTGATAGACTTTATGCCCTGTCGCCTCTAATGCAGCCTGAAAACCGTATTGCTGAATAATTTCTGCCGCCGCACGGCTCAGGTAAATATCGACCTCCTGCAAGGTTTGCAGAATGGCCAATGACTCTCGCAGATAATGGCCGGAACCGGTAATTGCCCATGCCAATCGTTGTGCACGCATATCAAGTCACCTTACTCAGGCGAAAGGATGTTGCAGCACGATGGTTTCATCCCGCTCCGGGCCAGTCGAGACAATGGCAATCGGCACGCCACAGACCGCTTCCAGTCGCTTGAGGTAATGCTGCGCATTTTTGGGTAATGCATCCCAGGTTTTGACACCGAAGGTGGTTTCGCTCCAGCCTGGCACGGTTTCATAAATCGGCTCACAACGGGCGACGTCATCTGCACCGACCGGCAGCATATCAACCACTTTGCCATCCAGCTTGTAACCCGTGCAAATATCCAGTGACTCAATGCCATCCAGCACATCCAGCTTGGTGATACACAAGCCCGTCAAGCCATTGATTCGCGCAGAGCGACGCAAGGCGGCAGCATCAAACCAGCCACAGCGGCGTTTACGTTTGGTCACAGTCCCGATTTCCTGTCCCTTGTGAGACATCTGGTAACCTGGTGCGCCTTCTGTTTCAATATCCAGCTCGCTTGGGAAAGGGCCGCCACCCACACGCGTCGTGTAGGCTTTGGTAATACCAAGCACATAGTGCAGCATGTTGGCACCAACACCTGTCCCTGCTGAGGCTTGACCAGCGATACAGTTGCTGGAAGTCACATAGGGGTAAGTACCATGGTCCACATCCAGCAAGGTGCCTTGTGCGCCTTCAAACAGCAAGTGTTCGCCACGGGCATTGGCTTCATATAACGCCGCAGAAATATCAGCCACCATCGGCTTCAACGCCACGGCGTGCTGCATGCTGGCATCGTATTGCTGCTGGAAATCTACCGCAGCAGCACCCAGATAATTGGTCAATACAAAATTGTGATAATCCATGACTTCGCGCAGCTTTTCGGCGAAGCGCTCAGGGTGGAACAAATCATAGACACGCAAGGCGCGGCGTGCGACCTTGTCTTCATAGGCAGGGCCAATGCCCTTGCCTGTAGTACCAATTTTTTTCTCGGCGCTGCGCTTGGCTTCACGTGCCAAATCAACCGCAACGTGATGAGACAAAATCAATGGACAGCCAGGACTGACTTTGAGACGGTTTTTAACATCCAGCCCGCCTTGTTCCAGCGTGGAAATCTCATGCAGCAAATGGGTGGTATCCAGCACCACGCCATTACCGATATAGCAATTGACGCCATCGCGCACAATACCAGAAGGCACCAGGTTTAACTTGTAGACTTTTTGCGCATCCCCTTGGCCGACGACCAGGGTGTGACCCGCATTGTGACCACCCTGAAAACGCACCACGCCTTGCGCATGGTCGGTCAGCCAGTCAACAATTTTACCTTTACCTTCGTCGCCCCATTGGGTGCCAATCACAACGACGTTCTTTGCTTGCTTAAATTGTGTCATGTTCAATCAATATCTTGTCTATACAAATTAAAGAGGCGGCGTATTACACAGCCACCACTTGCCAGCGACCATCCACCTTTTGCAGCAGACGGTCACAGGCCAATTCAGAATAATCCACCTGCGCATCAGGCAAGGCTTCAACCACCACCTGACCTTGCGCGCGTAAGGTCTCTATCAGGGCTACCAAGTCAGCATCCTGCGTTGCAGGCGCCAAAATCCCTTTGTCCATGGTCGCAGGGCCCAAGGCGAGTAAAGCACCACGCAGATCCAGGCTAAAGCCTGTCGCCGGACGTGCCCGGCCAAAGGCAGCCCCCACCTCATCATAGCGGCCACCCAGGGCAATGGGGCCAGCATAGCCTTTGGCATAGGCAGCGAAGACGATGCCGCTATGGTAGTGATATCCACGCAACTCACTTAAATCAATGGTCACCGTCACATTACGATCACCCAGCGCTTTCGCGACTGCCTCCAACTCAAGCAAAGCCTGTTCAATCTCTTCTGAGTCAGGCAATACTTCACGCGCCTGATCCAACACCTCAATGCCACCATTGAGTTGGGCCAGGGCAATAAAAGCTTGCCTGGATTTTTCGGGCAAATTCACCACCAGTTGCTCTACCAATGAAATGTCTTTGGCTTGCAAAGCCGCTTGCAGGGCTTGTTCTTGCGGCAGGCCTAATTGCGCGGTATGCGACAGGCTGGCGAAAATCGCTGCATGACTCAGGTCCACAAACAAGGTTTGCATGCCTAACAACTGCAAGGCTTTGACCATCAGCCGCTGCACTTCAATATCGCTGGCAATGCCGGCATGACCATACAATTCTGCACCGAGTTGCAAAGGCTCACGGGTGCGCGCCAGGCCATCCGGCTTGGTTCTCAAAACGGTCCCGGCATAACACAAGCGCGAGACACCGGCATGATTGAGCATATGCGCATCAATGCGCGCAGCCTGTGGCGTCGTATCAGCGCGCAAGCCCATCAAGCGCCCGGTCAGCTGATCCACCACTTTAAAGGTGGCGATATCCAGATCGTGACCGGTCCCGGTGAGCAGGGATTCAACATATTCCATCATCGGCGGCATGACATACTGGTAGCCATGGACACGGAACAAATCCAGCAGTTGCCGACGGTAGGACTCAAGCCGTGCTGCTTCAGCAGGCAGCACATCTTCAATATATTCAGGGAGTAACCAATTATGCATCCCGCCATTATACCTGCAAACCCCTGCCGAAAGCACGGCTTTAGCAACCTGCCAGCAAGTCGCGTCAGCCTTGCACTCCGTTAAAATCCAAACAAAAAAGCACACGCAAGGTGTGCTTTTTTTAAAACGCTTAACCATATCAGCTTGGTGGCATTCACCCGTTAACGATTTAACCAGAGAATGAACAAACCAAACAGCATGGAAATAAAACCAATGAAACGGATTTGACCATCCCGCAGTTGTAGCATTCGCTCAAAAGTATTGCGCCAGGCTTTGGTTAATAACAGCGGCATCAAGCCTTCAATCAGCAACACGCCGCCCAGCACACTCCACCACCAGTTCATGGCGCAAGTATTACTTTTTACCGCTGCTACGCATGTATTTAAAGAAGTCTGAACTTTGGTCAATCACCATCACGTCAGACTTGCTCTTGAAGCTGTTTTTGTAAGCTTCCTGGCTGCGGTAGAAGGCATAAAACTCAGGATTTTTACCAAACGCCTGGGCATAGACTTCTGAGGCCTTGGCATCGCCCTCGCCTTTAATTTTCTGCGCATCGCGATAGGCTTCAGCAATAATCACTTCACGCTGCTTGTCAGCATCGGCACGAATTTTTTCTGCCGCCGCTGCACCTTGTGAGCGCAACTCATTGGCCACCGATTTACGCTCGGCCTCCATGCGTTGATACACGGATTCGCTGACTTCTTTCGGCAAGTCTACGCGGCGCAAGCGCACGTCCATAATCTGGATGCCCATTTGACGGCTTTCCTTGTCTGCACGCTGACGCAGGATTTCCATGATCTGCGAACGCTCGCCAGAGACGACATCGTGGATGGTGTGTTTACCAAATTCCGCGCGCAAGCCGTCATTGACCATCTGCGACAAACGACGCTCGGCCTGCACTTCATCGCCACGCACAGAAACGTAGTATTTGGCCGGGTCGATAATGCGCCATTTCACAAACGAATCCACCAGTACGTTTTTCTTTTCACTGGTGATAAAGCGGTCTGGCTCTTCCCAGTTCAGCGTCAGAATACGCTTGTCGTAATAGCGGATGTTCTCCACCATAGGCATCTTGAAATAAAGACCAGGGTCTTTTTTCACCGAGACAATTTCGCCCAGACGGAAGACCAGCGCATATTCACGCTGATCGACCGTATATGCTGATGATGTCACCAAGACCAGCAAGACAAACACCCCAATTAACAAACTTCCAATATTTCTCATCATGTATTTTCCTTGAGGGGCAGACTAGCGATATTCGCGATCACGACTACGCATGGCATCCCTGGAGCGGTCTAGCACACTCGCGTCAGTCGGTGGCTCTATGGCTGGCTTATCCGCCGAGACGGCAGACCCAGCTGCGGCATTACTGCCTGCACCACTCATGCTCATGAGTTTATCCAGTGGCAAATACAGCATGCTGTTGCCATTTTTCTGATCAACCAGCACTTTGCTGGTATTGGCCAAAATATGTTCCTGCGTATCGAGATACAAACGCTGGCGGGTCACTTCAGGCGCCTTGTTGTACTGCGCCAGAATCTGCTCGAAACGGTCTGCATTACCCTTGGCTTCGTTCTCCACCCGCAGCTTGTAACCCGCAGCCTCTTCTGCCAACCGCGACGCCGTACCGCGTGCTTTAGGAATCACATCATTGGCATAGGCCTGACCTTCATTTTTCTGGCGTTCCAGATCCTGCTTGGCCTTGACTGCATCATCAAATGCCGCCTGTACCTGTTCTGGGGGCTGTGCATTCTGCATGGTGACGTTAACAATATTGACGCCGGATTGATATCTGTCCAGCATGTCCTGCATGAGTTTTTTCGCTTTGGCAGCCACATCATCCCGGCCTTCATACAGCACGAAGTCCATCTTGCTCTTGCCTACCACTTCGCGGATGGCTGTTTCTGCCACACCACGCACGCTTTCTTCGGTGGAGCGGTTGCTAAACTGATAATCTTCCACCGACTTAAGGTTGTATTGCACAGCCACCTGCAAATCAATAATGTTTTCATCATCGGTCAACATTAAAGACTCTTTCAGCTCTTTGCTACGGCCAGATTCGCCCTCATAAGAACGGTAGCCCATTTCAATGGTACGCACCTGCTCGAGGTTCACATTTTCCACGGTCTCAATCGGAAATGGCAAATGCCAACGCGGGCCAGGCATGGTGGTTTCCACATGTTTGCCAAAACGTAACACCACACCGCGAGAGCCCTGGTCAACAATATAAAAGCCAGAGCCCAGCCAGATCAGCGCCACCAACCCTAAAATCGGGGCCACTGGCAAGGATTGTGGAGCAGGTGCTGATCCACGCGGACCACCCTGCCCGCCTTTATTGTTGCCAAATAACCGGTTCAGCTTTTGATTCAAATCCTTGAACACCTCGTCCAGATCGGGCGGGCCTTCATTGTTTTTATTCCAAAAGCCTGGAAATTTTTTCATGCGTGTACTCCGTATGTTTTGATCTTTTTAAACGTAAGCACTTTCTTCGGTGCTGAGTTTTTTCAGGTATTGCTGATGCTCTAACAGCGCCTGGCGTAAATCCTCTATGCCTATGCCATCCCTGGCTGACACACGAACAGTTCGGATATTACCATACTCGTCGCGGTCGATTCCGGGCGGCATGCCCATGCGGTCAATCTGGTTGAGCACCAGAATCTGTGGGACCCTGGCAGCACCAATCTCGTTCAATACGATATTGACTTGTTCGATTTGCGCATCGCGGTTCGGACTGGCCACATCAACCACATGCAGTAATAAATCGGCCTGCGCGGCCTCTTCAAGCGTCGCACCAAAGGCTTCAATCAAAGTCGTAGGCAAATGCTTGATAAAGCCGACCGTATCTGACAACACCACCGGATAACCTTCCGGCAGGTGCATTTTACGAGAGGTGGTATCCAGTGTGGCAAACAGCTGATCCGCCGCATAGACACCCGAGTGTGTCAGGCGATTAAACAAGGTGGATTTACCCGCGTTGGTATAGCCGACCAGAGAAACGGTCATCAGGTTGGAGCGTTTGCGCGCACGGCGTTGCATGCCACGTTGCTGCTTGAGTTTATCCAGTTTTTCACGCAACTGCTTGACGCGCACGCGCAGCATGCGTCGGTCCAGCTCGAGCTGGGTTTCACCAGGGCCGCCTCGCACGCCAATCCCGCCCTTTTGTCGTTCAAGGTGGGTCCAGCCACGCACCAACCGCGTAGACAAATGCTCCAGTTGGGCAAGCTCGACTTGCAGCTTACCTTCGTGCGATTGCGCACGTTGGGCAAAGATATCCAGAATCAGGCCGGTGCGGTCTACCACACGTGCTTCAAGCAACTTTTCAAGGTTGCGCTGTTGCGAGGGGCTCAAGTCGTGATTGAAAGCAGCGACTTTGCTGTCATAGGCGGCCATCAAGGCCTTTAACTCATCCGCCTTGCCAGAGCCGATAAAGTATTTGGGGTCAGGCGCATGACGCTTGCCTTCCAGCGTCGCTGAGATATTGAGGCCAGCAGTCCCGGCCAGGTGGCGGAGTTCTTGCAAACTTTCTGCGTAGTCAGCATCACCAAAGTTGACGCTGACCAGAACGACGGCATCTCCGCCGCTTGGTCTATCAAACATGCATTAAGATTCTTGAGCGGCGTCGTGCGATCCGAGGCTGACTGGACGTGCAGGAACGATGGTGGAAATGGCGTGCTTGTACACCATTTGTGTCACGGTGTTTTTTAACAAAATGACATATTGATCAAAAGAATCGACCTGCCCTTGCAATTTAATGCCGTTTACCAGGTAAATGGACACTTGAACGTGCTCTTTTCTGAGTGCATTCAAAAACGGATCTTGCAGCATTTGGCCTTTATTATTCATGGAATTGCTCCTTGTTTGTTTTAATCGTATTGGAGTTTTATTATCTTGAACACCAATCCCTCATAGTGACTATGATTGTACTAATTTGTTCCTTTTTCAATCCCCGCGCTTTACTTTTTTGGAAATAAAGCGCGGATGCGCTGCAGACAAGCCTCTTTACCCAGAATTGACATCACCTGATCAATACTAGGCGACTGTGCTATGCCGATCAAAGCTACCCGCAAAGGCATCGCCAGCTTGGGGAACTTGATCTGCTGCTCAGTGACCACCTGATTTAGCGCATCGTGAAGCATATCGGCAGTCCAGTCAGAATCTTGAGTTTTTTCTAAAAAAAGTTCGATATAGCCGGCGGTTTCCGGCAACACATGTTTGGTTTTATCCGCCTCGTTGATTTCAGGCATCTGGTAGAAGAAGGCAATTTCCCTAGCCAGTTGATTGAGGTTATTGGCACGCTCACGGTATAAATTCAATACTGCCAGCAAATCTGGCGACTGTGTTTCTGTGACGCCTAATGCAGTCAAACGGGGTTTGACTTCATCGGCAATCCGCTCCAAGGGCAAGGTTTTAATGTAATGCGCATTGAGCCAGTTGAGTTTTTCAGTATTGAACTGTGCGGCGGACGGCGTGATATGGTCCAGATCAAACCACTCACAGAACTGCGCCATGCTGAACACTTCATCATCGCCATGCGACCAGCCCAGGCGCGCCAGGTAGTTGAGTACCGCCTCACGCAAATAACCGTCTTCATGGTATTGCATGACGCTCACGGCACCATGGCGCTTGGACAGCTTCTGACCATCATCGCCCAAAATCATGGACAAGTGCGCATACTGCGGCACCTGTGCACCCAGTGCCTTGAGCATATTGATCTGGCGCGGAGTGTTGTTGACATGATCATCGCCGCGAATTACTTGCGTAACGCCCATTTCCCAGTCATCCACCACCACACAGAAGTTATAGGTTGGCGTACCGTCAGCCCGCGCAATAATCAGGTCATCCAGCTCGGCATTGGCAATCTCAATGCGACCCTTGACCATATCCTCCCAGGCCACCACGCCTTCGGTCGGGTTTTTGAAACGCACGACCGGTGGCACATCCTTAGGCGGCTCAGGCAACACTTTACCGGGCTCAGGCCGCCAGCGGCCATCGTAACGCGGCTTCAAACCCTGCTGCATCTGGCTTTCACGCAAGGCATCCAGCTCTTCTTTGCTGCAATAGCAATAATAAGCATGGCCAGCATCCAGCATCTGCTGGATCATTTTTTTGTAAGTCTCCATGCGCTGCATTTGGTAAAACGGGCCTTCGTCATGATCCAGCTGCAACCAGGCCATGCCATCCAGAATGGCCTGCACGGCTTCCGGCGTGGAGCGTGCAACATCCGTATCTTCAATACGCAAAATAAACTTGCCGCCATGGCGCTTGGCATACGCCCATGAGAACAAGGCGGTACGCGCACCGCCAATATGCAGATAACCGGTAGGACTGGGGGCAAAACGGGTTTTAACAGCTTGCATGATGACTCTTGAAATTAAAACAGGCGTGCATTTTAACATGCCGCCTGTCAACACCGTGTTTAGTCTGGTTAAGATTGAAGCCGTGGGCGCAGAGGACGCATTGAAGCTGGTTTAAAATCACGCTAAGATGCGCGTATGCAAACTGCGCCATTAGATACAAACTTGGAAATTCATGTAGGCGAGCTCTATGGCAAGCCAGACGCCGATGGCCACATTGCCGTCTTGTATCACGTGCTGGCTGTTCACCAACAGGGCATCACCTTGCAAAATATGGACAATCCACTCAGTCAGTTTGAGACCACAGCCGGCAAGCTGCTGCAATCCGGCTACATCCGCCTGAGTCAAACACCTTACGTCAACTTGCAACAGGCCAACAAACGCAAAAAAAATGCGGCCACCAAGCTCACACGCTGTCCGTTTACCACGGATATTTTTGCTGAACGCGCGGATAGCGAACGGCCACAGCTCGCCATTTAAAAAGACGATAGGCTAGGCCGTTGCCTGCCCAAGCTGAAACGCGTCAACCTTTTTCTCTCAACGCTGATTGACCACCATTAAAGCGATGCACTTAAAAACCTGTCTGATTTAAAGTGGCCTGAATTAACGCCTTGGCCTAGCAGCCCTAAAACTCCGGTGGCGCCCCGATCAAATCATGGCCTTGCGCATCGATAATCTGTACATCCACAAAATCACCCGGGTTCAAGCCATCTGCATCTTGTAGATAAACAATGCCATCAATTTCGGGCGCATCTGCCTTGGTACGGGCAATACCGATGATGTTTCCATCGTCATCTTCAGTGAGTTCATCCACTAGCACGGTTTGCAGGCTGCCGATTTTAGCCGCCACCTTGGCGGCACTAATGCGTTCCTGCACTTCCATAAAGCGGCTAAGGCGCTCTTGTTTGATTTCTTCAGCCACCGGATTAGGCAAATGGTTGGCCGTAGCCCCATCCACGGCCGAATAGGCAAAGCAGCCGACGCGGTCCAGCTGCGCTTCTTCCATAAAGTCGAGCAGCATTTTAAAGTCATCTTCAGTCTCGCCGGGGAAGCCGACAATAAAGGTGCTTCGGATAGCGATTTCCGGGCAAATCTCACGCCAGGCCTTGATCCGGGCCAGGTTGTTTTCACTGCTGGCCGGACGCTTCATGGCTTTGAGCACCGCCGGGCTGGCATGTTGGAACGGCACATCCAGGTACGGCAAAATCGCCCCTTCGGCCATCAATGGGATCACGTCATCAACATGTGGATAGGGATACACATAGTGCAAGCGCACCCAAACGCCCAGCTCGCCCAAGGCTTTACTGAGTTCGGTCATGTGCGTTCTAACTGGCCTGCCGTTCCAGAAGCCTTTGCGGAATTTCATGTCCACGCCATAGGCAGAGGTATCCTGCGAAATGACCAAAATTTCGGAGACACCAGCATTCACCAAGCTCTCAGCCTCATTGAGCACGTCACCAATCGGACGGCTGACCAAATCGCCGCGCATGCTGGGGATAATGCAGAAGCTGCAACGGTGGTTACAACCTTCTGAAATTTTAAGGTAAGCATAGTGCTTGGGCGTGAGACGGATGCCTTGCGGCGGCACCAGGTCGGTGTAGGGATCGTGCGGTTTGGGCAGGTGTGTATGTACATGCCCCATCACCTCTTCCAGGGCATGCGGGCCAGTCACGGCCAACACGTTGGGATGTGCGTCCGTGACCACGTCTTTTTTCGCGCCCAGGCAACCGGTCACAATCACCTTGCCATTTTTGTTGAGCGCCTCGCCAATCGCATCCAGTGACTCTTGCACCGCAGAGTCAATAAAACCACAGGTATTCACCACCACCAGGTCAGACTGCTCGTAACTGTTGCTGATTTCATAGCCTTCGGCCCGCAATTGGGTCAGGATACGCTCGGAATCGGAGCCTGCTTTGGGGCAACCCAATGAGACGAAACCAACTTTAGGTGAACTTTGCATGATGCTTCCCTCTTAACCTTCTACCAACCATTTGGTCAGGGCAACTGAAGCCACCCCCAACACAATTAACAATAACTGATTCATGGTATCGCGCAATGCAGTACGCTTGTGCAAGCCTGGAATCAGATCCGCCACCGCCACATAGAGCATGCTGGCTGCGGCAAGACTCAAGATATAGGGCACCCAGTGCTGCACCGCATGCAGCGCAAAATACGCAATGATACCGCCAAGCACGGTGGCCAGGCTGGAGCCAATATTGAACAAAAAGGCTTTTTGTTTACTGTAGCCGGAATGTAACAAAATCAGAAAGTCGCCGACTTCCTGCGGAATCTCATGGGCGATAATCGCCAGTGCAGTCACCACGCCCACCTGCATATCCACCATAAATGCCGCGCAGATCAGGATGCCATCAACAAAATTGTGAAAGGTATCGCCTACCATGATCATCAAACCACTGCGGCCACCATCATGGCCGTGCGCGTGACCATGTAAATGAGGATGCCCTATCATCTGGCTAGGCTGCGCCGCTGGCAATCTGAACTTGATTGCGCCTTGCGGCTTTTTGGTAACAGGCTGGCCTGGATGCAACTCGGGGCAATGGGCCTCGTCATGCATGGCATGTATTTCACAGTGCTCGCCATGACAATGCCGCCACAGCACCAGTTTTTCCAGCGTAAAAAACAGTAGCACACCAAACAGCATGGTACCGGTCATCGCCTCGATATTGGGGCTGCTTTCAATCGCGTGCGGCAAAATCTCAAGAAACACCGCGGCCAGCAAGGCGCCAATCGCATAACTCACCAGCAAAGGCACCCAATGCTTTTGAGCATTGAGCGCAAACAGGGCTGCGACACACACACTGAGCACGCCCCCTAGCAAACAGGCCAGCATCATGCCGGTAAAAGGCGAAATATCAGTCAACAAAGGGGTCAAAGCAAGCATGCCGAGTGATTAAAGGAAGCCGCGCATTATACGTGAGTTATCAAAAAAACAAAGCATAAACAATTAGTTAACGCGTGCAGATGCCAGGTCACCTGGCTCAAATAAACTGCGCAATAATGTAGCCAATCACAATGCCGATCAGCAAGGCCATGGTCAATCCGCGGTAGGTCAACACATCCCGTGAGTAACCACGTCGAATGGCAATGTAAGACATCAGGTAACCTACGGCATTGAGCAGCCAGATAAAGCCAAAGCTGAGCACCTTGACAATGATTGGGCCAATCAATGGCACCAGGCCGATCACGCCGATCAGCCACACCAGCAACCCTGACAACAGGCCGAACAACAGCGTGACCGCCGCCAGTACCCGCGTATCCCAATGGAAATGCTGCCCCAGTAAAAACAAGCAAAGCAAAGCCACCGCGAACAACACCATTTGTGGCCAGGCGCGCAATGTACTACGCGTAGCGCTCACCTCCCCTGGTGTATTTGCCGGGTGCCGTCTGGCGCGCAATCTTTTCATCATAAGACACTGTCCGCACATAGCCCGGCCACCAAGGCAGGCAAGTCAGGCACAGCGTCGCAGCACTGCCAATGCGGTTGACGCAAGGCCACATCGCCGGCATAGCCCCAGGTCACCAGCACGAAGTCCATCAGGTTGGCCTCGGCCGACTGGCCATCTTCAAGACGGTCACCGATATACAGGCAATCCTGGATTTTTAAATCATGCTCGGCGACCACGCGCCCTATCATCTGCGCTTTAGACTTCAATGCCGGGCTGAAATAATCCAGTGCATAGACGCCCGCAAAAAAGTCCTGCCAGCCCAGATAGGCCATAATTTTTTCAGTCGGATCAAAGCGTTTATTGGTCGCAATATACAGCGTATAGCCCTCTGCCTTGAGTTGCTGCAGCATGGCAGTAACACCATCAAACACCACCGACTGCTGATAACCCGTGCTGTCATAATGCTGCTTGAAAGCTGCGGCCAAGGCGTTCAACACAGCCGCATCTTCGCTGCCAGACAGCCGTTTAAGCGTTTCCATGAGCGGCGGGCCAATCACCTCATTGCCCAACGCAATCCTGAGTGGCGTATTGGTCGAACGGAAAGCCAACTCAAAACAATTCAGAATACTGGGTGCGGAATCGATGAGCGTGCCATCGAGGTCAAAAATCAGATGTTTTTTCATTATTTAAATAATATATTGGGTTGAGCCACAGAGCACTCAGAGATCAATCTCTATCAACCAGCTTGCAATAGCGCAATATTGACATACTCAAGCGTAGAATCCTCGTGAAGATCCAATACGTTCGTGCCTGACGCTGCATCCACTATGGCGAAATACACTACTCCAGCCAAATCAAGCTGGCCATACGCCCAGTATCGCCATCACGCCTAAAGCTGAAAAACGTCTCTGGTTCACGATAAGTACAGCGTCCACCGCCATAGACCTGCGTCACTCCCAGCCTGGAAAGCCGTTGTCGCGCAATCGCATACAAGTCTCCCAGCCATTTTTCGCCATGCGCCTGAAATGCATCTTCTGCCTGTTCATCTTGCGCCATAAATTGCGCGCGCACTTCACTCCCCACTTCAAACGCTTGCGGGCCAATGGCCGGACCTAACCAGGCCATGAGCCTGGCGGGCTCAACCGGCATGGTTTTTACCGTCGCCTCTATCACCCCGTCACACAAACTGCGCCAGCCAGCATGCACAGCCGCCACCACACTCCCCGCCTGATCACAGAGTAATACAGGCAGGCAATCGGCGGTCATGGTGACGCAGACCACCTGTTTGCGGGTGCTAAAACTGGCATCTGCGCTTTCCAGACATGAAGATAACGCAGCATCAATTACGCGCACCCCATGCACCTGGTTAAGCCACACCGGCTCACTCGGCAAATAAGGACTCAGTAATTGTCTGTTGGCCGCCACATGCTGAGGCAAATCCTTCACATGATCCCCCAAGTTCAGACTGGCATAGCTGCCCTGACTAACACCGCCAAGACGTGTGGTTTGCAAGGCCTTCACGCAAGCAGGCGCGGGCCAATCAGGCAAAATAACAGGCAAATCAGCCATTATGCCTCATCCTCTTCGCCTTCTTCATCCCAGGCATCCTCATCCAGCTCAGCATCGAGATCTTCGTCAAAATCTTCATCGCCCCAATCTTCGTCATCTTCACCAATGAACAAGCCGTTTTCATCCACATTGAAATCGACAGGCGCCAGCGGCTCATCGGGCAAGTCGGTCGTGCGCATAGCGTCTAATAGTTCACGCATGTCATCAGCAAGCTCAATCTGCCATTCCATGGGCGCATTCGTCACCGGATGAATCAAGCCGAGCTTGATCGCATGCAAGGCCTGACGCTTGAAATTGCCGATGACCTCACGCAATTCCGGCGTCATCATCTTGTGCGGAATAATATTGCCTATGCCATACAGCGGATCACCGACCATAGGCGCTTTCAGATGCTGCAAATGCACGCGGATCTGGTGGGTACGACCGGTTTCCAGGTTGCAGCGCAAATAGGTATTGGTGCCAAACCGCTCAAGGATCTCGTAATGCGTGATGGCGGGTTTACCTCGTCGCACCACCGCCATTTTGGTTCTGTGGTGCGGATGGCGGCCTATCGGCTGATCCACCTTACCATTACGCCACAACTGGCCCCAGACGATGGCCCGGTACTCACGTTTAACCGTGCGCGCCTGCAACTGACGCACCAGGCTGGTCTGTGCTTCCAGCGTTTTGGCAACCACCAGCAAACCGCTGGTATCCTTGTCCAGCCGGTGCACAATACCGGCACGTGGCACCTCTTTGAGCGCTGGCCAGTGAAACAGCAAGGCATTGAGCAAGGTGCCGCTCCAGTTGCCGGCCGCCGGATGCACTACCAGACCAGCAGGCTTGTTAATAATGATCAGTGCATCGTCTTCGTATACAACATCCAGTGCAATGTCTTCTGGCTCAAACGCATTGTCCTGCGCATTTTTAGGGGGAGTCACCACCAGTCGCTCGCCCCCCCACACCTTGGTTTTGGCCGTGGGCGCCTTACCATCGAGCAAGACCAGACCTTCTTTTATCCAGGCCTGCAGGCGGCTGCGAGAATGGTCTGGCAACATCTGCTGCAAGGCCAGGTCCAGGCGCTGCCCGCCAAGGTTGCTGGGGACGACCAGCTGTAAGGAGGTGCTTTCTTTCATATTTTCAAACAGCATCAGTTATAATGCTTTGAGTTCCCTTGATAAAACAACATAAATCAACATGCTTCGCATTTTACCGCTTAACACCCTGTTCACGCGTGCTTTTATTTTGATTGGCGCGCTGGCCTTGAGTGCCTGTGCCATTTTCGGCAATCCGAATCCTCCTGACGAAACCAAAGGCTGGAGCGAACAACGCCTTTATGCCACGGGCCAGGAAAAAATGGTTGACCGTAACTATGACAAGGCGATTGAGTACTTCCAGAAGCTGGAGGCACGTTATCCGCATGGTGCGTATGCGACGCAGTCCCAACTCGAAGTTGCTTATGCCTACTACAAAAAATCAGAGCCGATTCTTTGCCTGTCTGCGATAGACCGCTTTATCAAGCTGCACCCTAATCACCCCAACCTCGATTACGCCTACTACCTCAAGGGCCTGGCCACCTTTAACGAGCGCGGCGTCATTGAAAAATATACCAAGCAAGAAATTAACGACCGCGACCCTAAAACTCTGCGTATTTCGTTTAACGCCTTTAAAGAACTGGTTGAACGGTTCCCTACCAGCCGCTATAAAAACGACGCCACCCAGCGCATGATTTACCTGGTCAACACACTGGCACTGCACGAAATGCATGTCGCGCGTTATTACATGCAACGCAAAGCCTATGTGGCCGCACTCAACCGTGCTCGCTATGTGCTTGAGACCTATCCCAATTCCAGCGCCATCGAAGATGCGCTGGTCATGGAGATCAGTGCTTACGATGCCATGGACATGACAGATCTGAAAAATGAAGCGCTGCGTGTTTTAAAAACCAACTATCCTGATAATCCTATGATTGCCGGTAAGGTTCAGGAAGAAGAAAAAGTCTGGTGGAAATTCTGGGAAAGCTTGTATTAAGCGCCTTCCATCCCCTAAAAAAACGCCAGTCTGCTGGCGTTTTTTATTGCCCATTCGTGATCACCGCCTGCGGCAAGCGCTTAAAGTGACGGCATTCAGCGGCCACGGCTGCCTTTTCAAACGGATGATCGTGATAGACATGGCGTCCGCGTAACAGCTGCCACAGTCCAGCCAGCAAATAGGCCGGAATAAAAAACAGGCCCCAGCATTCAGCTTGCCGCACATGCGTATGCTCATGTACGCGCAACTGCTGCAAAGCATGCGCGGAATAGCCAAGCACCACGTGACCGAATGTTATCGCAGCAAAGCCGCTATACCGGGCCAAGCGGCTGGCCAGCCAACCGCCAGAGACTTCCAGCACGCCCTCCACTTGTTGCATTCGCGCGCCCGTCAGCATGAGCAGGCTGGCAAAGAGCAATCCAAGTACGGTATTAGGTGCGGCCCACAGATAGCGCAAACAATCCACGATAAATTTAGGCATAGGGCAGGAAATTGCGCAAAGAATGAAAAGATACCGGGTTAAGGGAGCCGATTTAAGCGCGATTGACGCCAGTACAGCAGCATGCCAACCAGCATATTTAGTGTCCCCTGCCAGACGGGCAAAAACAGGAAAATCAGGCCGCCCTGCGCATCGGGATACATGACCACAGTCTGGAAATATAGCCAGGCGACGACAGCCACTTCAATCACGCTAAAGCTCAACCATTGTTTTTGTATGCGCGGATGCTCAAAAAAATAATAGCCTGCATGCAGCGTCAGATAAGGGATTATCGTCCATAAAGTGATCAGCAAACCGCTCGCGCTTTCCAAAAAAGCAAATCCGCGCGCAGCATATAGCTCAAAGCCAACTGCCAACAGGGCACCTATCATGGCCGTAATCATGAGCGCTGATTTGAACATGCGCTCACCTCACCATCCACTGCATAGCACCCACGATGTTTATAGCTCGTCACCGCTATCATTTTCGCCCCTCCTGGTTTCCCTGGTCCGTGCTATTTGGACTCAGGCGGCTCCTGCTCGGAAATCAGTAATTGATTGTGGTCGGTTTTAAGATAAAACGTCCCATTCTGGTCAATTTGGATGGCACGAATCCGGTAACCACTTAACACAGGTTCGGCATACACCAGAGTCGTGCCCTCTTTGCGCACGCGATACAGCGTAGTATTACCCATGCCAGCCACAAACAAATCATGGTCCCAAAAATCATTGCGGCCAGTGGCCGGATACTTCACTAGCGGGCCGATGCCTATGGAAGGCACAAACGTCATGGCCGGTTTTTCGTAGCCTTCGTGGCTATTAAACTTGTTGCCATAATAGCCACTCATACCGTCGCGCTCGTAAATAGTGCCATAACTGACAATCGGCCAGCCATAATTTTTGCCGCGCTTGATCAGGTTGATCTCGTCGCCGCCCCTGGGGCCATGATCCGTCAACCATAACTCGTTACTGTCGCGGTCAAAATACAAGCCGCCAGAGGGGGAGCGGAAACCACTGGCATACACCTCTGCATTCAAGCGCTGCAAGTCTATACGAATCACTTTGCCAACCGAGGTGGTCTTGTCCTGCACACGGTCCGGTTTGGAAAAATCGCCTATGCTCAGGTACAAGGTGCGCTCGTTTTCGCCCAGCGCCAGTTTGCCACCCACCTGATGTCCGAGTATCGGCTCTTTCATCGCCGGCCGGCTAATATAAATTTCGCGGTTAAAACTGACTTCGCTGTTCTCTACGTCGACCTCAAATTCGCTGACAGCCAGTCGTACGCCGTTATTGGCCTGATCCCAGGCGGTATAAGCCACATACAGTGTCTTACCCACCAGTAATGAATCCTTGACACCCGACAGTTCACGGCAATACACCAGCGATTTACTGCTACTTTCATCGGCAGAAGTTTCTTCACCCGGAATAAACTTCGCCAGCGGCTTGCCCGGCTTCACAAGCTCCATGGTTTCATTCTGGCGAACAAAATAAACCTCGCCACACTTGCTGATAAACAGGAATAGTTTTTTATCCAGGCGCTCAAACGGGCCAGTCGGGTATTGATCCTCAAATGGTAATTTATACTCTTTGAGGGCTTGCGTCCCAAACACGGACACAATCTTTGGTGTCTCCGGCTCCTGCTTTGCCTCTTTGTCGGCTTGGGCAGCATCACTGCCGGAGAGCAATAACTTGGGCACTGTCGCATCCTCTGCCTGCACCTGGCCCAACCACCCGGACAACAACAAAACAAAGACAACATGAATCAAAGATACGCGCGAGGCACGGCTCGCGCTTGTGAGTGAATAATGCAATGAAGGCTCCCTATTAGTTTATTTTTTCGAGTAGCCTTTGCTAAAAAAGTTTAAAAATAAAATTAAAAGTTATTTTTAAACAATATATTATTTATTTTTATTAAAGTAATTTATGATATAAATTTTAAGCAAGAGTCCGGCGATCAGTACGCCCCAAGCGATCAAGGTGAGCTGAATAAAGGCGGCAAATGCGTCCTGCTGGCAAACCCCTTGCAAGGCGGCAAAAGACGCATCGCACCCAAATGCAACCACGGCAAAGGCAAAGCCTGGACCTAAATGCAAAATGGTTAACCCGTAAATTAAACCTCGCAACACAGCGTCACCCAATCCCAAATACTTAAAGCCAGCATTGTAAAATGGGCTGCACGGATAGACTACTGGATGCCTTTAAAAATCTGGTAAGTGCCGCCCGTATAATTGCCCTGAAACGAAGTCGCCCGCATGCCTGCCACTAACTCCATTTCCAGCGGGACATGTTCGTAGGAATAAAGTGCGTGCCCTTTTTGAATGCAGCGCGGGCAAGCAATATTGTCATAGCTGTATACGTCCACCTGCACCTCATCCAGCCCGACGATACGTTGCGTGTGATAAGCCCCCATGATGACTTTCTGAATCACCACGCCCGGCGCCAGCTGAATATGCCAGGTGACAGGCTCATAAGCCATCAGGCCGAGAATCATGGGTTTGCTATCGTCAGTGATATTTACAGTGACTATGCGCTGATCACGACCCGCCAGTAAAAACGCATCGCATTCGCCTGGCACAAGCGGCCCCAGCTTGCCCGCTGCCGCCCTCGCTGCCTGACATTGCGCCCACCAGGGCCGCTGGTCTGCCTCTGGTGGCAATGTGCCTTGGTAAACACCAACCACATGTAAAGCCACGCTGGATTCCGCGGCAGATTTGAGGGGGATCGGCTGGGTAATGCTGGTCGACTTGGGCGTACAACATCCAGCCAACCCTAAGGCCAGGGTGACGGCAAAAGCACGGTAAAAGGACAGTGAAGATGGCATGCTGAATACTTTCAACGCTGGTTTGTTGGCTAGGCATCACGTCATCAAGCATAAAAAAGCTTCATTCGCCGTGATCACCGCATGCATTTATCAATAAATTCACAGCGTAAGCAATAGCCATTTGGGGCTATCAACCCTGGGTACAACTAACGCTTCAGGGCTAGCAGCAACACGCCTGCGGCAACCAGTGCCAAGCCCAACCACTCGCGCAAAGACAAGCGCTCACCCAAAAACAGACAGGCAAATAGTGCAACCAGCACCAGACTGAATTTATCCACCGGGGCCACTTTCGACGCATCACCCAATTGCAGGGCACGGAAGTAACACAGCCAGGAAGCGCCCGTCGCCAGCGCTGACAAGCTCAAAAACAGCCAGGCACGTCCCGGCAAGCTCAAGGGATTACTCCACTTACCTGCTAGCCAGACAAAGGGCGCCAGCACCAGCGTAATCAGCACGGTACGAATCAACGTTGCAAAGTCTGAGTCTATGCCCTGAATACCGACCTTGGCAAAAATTGCCGTTAAGGCGGCAAAACAGGCCGACAGCGCCGCCCAGAAAAACCAATCCCCCGTCATTGACGCCCTCCCCGGCTTATCAAAGAAATGTCCTAATCCACATTCTGGCCAATGCGCCACAGCACGCCAGAAGGATCTGTCAGACAAAAATCGCGCATCCCCCATGACTGCAACTGTATCGGCCAGAGCTTGATGCCATATTTTTGCACAATGCCCGTTTGCTCAATCTGCTGCCACCAGGCATCCACATCCGGGACCAGCAAATGCATCATAAAGTTTTCTGCCAGATTTTCTGCACAAAAATCCTGCAACAAAAAACTCACATGCTCAAAGTGGAAATAAGCTACCCCGCCGCCCTCAGAAGCCATCTTGAAGCCTAAATCAAGATAAAACTGCTTGGATAACGCAAAGTCTTTGCTAGGCACAAACGCCTTGATTTCAGTGACCTGGAGAGTTGACATCTCAGCTCCTTTCGCTATCTAACTAGTAAATAGATCATCGCGATGGTTGTTGTCGCAGATAACCCCAACGACAAAAACAACATGGTCTTGTATGTTGCCACCTGTGTTCTGGCCTCCTCAGCGGCGTCTTCCAGAGCGAGGATCGCCTGCTGCATTTTTTCTGCCAGCAAGTGAATAGACTCGGCATTCTGAACCGTTGCTGTCTGTAACTCCTCAATCTGCTTGGTCAATACAGGATCAACCTTTTCCGCCTCAGGCTTGGCGGTAAACGCCGGAATGGCCGCCGTTGCCACCTGCGCCAGATAAGGCGCAACGGCTTTAAGAATGGGTAAAAACTGAATGGCCACGTGTATCCTTTCTGCCTTAACGCAATACATTGATGCTCATGGTAAAGGCTATACTTGCACGCGTCCAGCATGGATTTCCCGAACTCACGACCACACCCACGTAAGTTTCAGGCTAAGGTTACGGTTTAAATAACCAACTTTTGCGCATTAACACAGCAATCACAAAAGGCCAAAAGAGCGTATTAATCACATCATGCAAACTGGCATTCCAGCGCCAATATCCCAAGCTATGCAGGTCATCCCGCATATCTAGCACTTCACCGCAGCAGGCCATGATAAACACAGTGAGCAAGGGCATAAAACGATGCCCCTGCCTACGAAAAATGCACATCGAAGCAAAAAACACCATCAACCCAACATAAATATGCAATGCATCTTTTGAAAGGCCCGTGACACTCACAATCGCCAATTTCACGGCTTGAAAAGTTGAAACCGTCATACTCCCCCCTCATACTCTGGCGCGATCAGCAGCCACTAGTTGATGACTTTTGCCGAAACCTGATTGCATATTACCCAGGCTCACTGAGATATTGCGAGATCAAACTGACTTGCGATTGCTTCAATGACCTCTACCGGCCCCTCAATGCGCCACTCATCACAGGGATCCCACTCACATTTAAGCTTTATGCCAGCACGCTTTAAGCGAATGCAGTCGTAATCAATCCCCGCATCAAAGCCACCGTAACGCGCATAAACTTTCCACCCCATCTGCTCAAGCTGGGGCAAAACACAGTCAAACGCTTGAGGCCCGATATTGGCAATGGCTAATAAACCTCTCCTACGAAACGGCCACATTACCAACCGGCGCATCAAATTAACGAACAGCTTCACAACGTCTTGGAAAAAAATCTGGACTCTAACGTGTACCCAGTGTGCCGTTAGTTAGACAGGACCTAAACGGAGAGCTGCGACAAGGCAGCTACTTTTGATTAGAGCGCTCTTTTTCATACTCTTCATAGGTTTTCTTGTTCAAATTCTCTAAACAACGGTCAACCTCACTCGGCGGCTGATTGCGGCAATTATTTTCAGCGCCGCGCTTTACCCCTTCATACCAAGACTGGGAAGTGCAACCTGAAATTGCCATGACTAAAAAAGAAAATGAGACGAAGGCGATATATTGTTTTGTTTTTACGGGCAGATTCATATTTAGGTGCTCAATAATTGTTGTGTTGGTTTCACAAGTGATTGTAAGGGACTTTACTAATTTTTAATTAATAGAGCAAACGGGAAGCTGTTCAGAATCGCAGCTGAACTGCCAGGCCTTGATGTGTAGCGGGTTGAGCCCGCGCCGGGGAGCCTGATTAATTCTAGGGGAGCTGATATACCCGACTAACGAATGAGGCCCCGACGCGCGTCTTTCACCAGGGTCCGGGCCAATCATGCCCAATATGACCGGTTGTAGTACCGCAGTCCTTCACCTTCTCGCTTAACACTGGCTACAGCAAAAGGTACTTATGCGTTGAAAAACTTAAAACACACAAAAACATTGCAGATAGCTATTGCTTAAAATGGGGAAGCCTTTGTAGTTTGAATTAAGGGGCACGCTTTAGCGTGTCCCGCTTGAATGATGGGTTAGAGCTTAGCATGTTCACTTGGATGGTGAACAAACTTAACCCTCTTAAATTTGTTATTTTCCCAAACAAAATATGACACACCTCTTAAGTTTTGGTCTTCGTTAATTAAACCAATTACTCTTATTAACCGACTATCTTTTCGATATTCAATTAAATGCTCTTCAACATCTGGTGCGATATTGAAATTCTCAATAGACCCTAATAGATCAGAGCTATATAAATCACCTGTTTTTACGTCGGCAATCGCAGACAAACAAACGGCACCAGCACCGCAGCCAACAAAGATCAGGTTGTAGTGCCCCGCAAAATTTACTCCTGCTTTTGCTCCTTCCCTGATTTTGGTTCTCATATTTCTAAATTCAGGGCTTGTATTCACTTTTGGTAAAGCAGGTTTGCCTTGAAAGATTTCTTTAACTAAATAATCTTCAAATTTTGGAGCATCTTTTGGAATATCGGATGCAGTAATTGTGCCCTTATCAGATGCAAAATTAGGATCATCTGCAAATGCTGATAGCGAAAAACTTAATAGCAAGGTTAGCGTAATTATTTTTCTCATAAGCTCTAACGTTTGAAGTAAGGGGCTGGCGACAATGGTTGCTCACCTCTCGTTATTAATAAACATATCATAGAAGCACCTTTTTGCCAGTCCCACTTGACTGATGGGTTAGGCCTAGTATATGACATCAAGTTGTTTTAAGAACCGTTTGAAGCTGGTCAATAAAGCTTGGTAGGTACGATTGGTCAAGATCAAGTTCAAATTCTAGCTTGTTACCGTAAGTCGCGTCGGACCAAGCAACACCCTTAGCTCGAATGTGACCGTTTGATATAGCTTCTAGACGAAGAACAATTTGCTCTTCCAGGGGCTTAAGCTCAGCGCCCCCTTTTAGGAGTTTATACATCAATGCAAGTTGTTCTACAAAACGTTCTACTTCAGTGCCATCGAGCCACGGTTGAATTTTACCGTGGAAGCCAGATACAGCAATCTCTACTTCAGCTTGACACCAACCCTCTGATGAAAATGGTGGTTTAAAGTTGATTTTCACGTATTCAGAATCCGAGCCGAGATGCGCGACTGTCATTTATAGCCTAACGTTTGAAGTAAGGGGCTGGCGACAATGGTGGCTCAACCCTCGTTATTAATAATTTTCTCATAAAAGAATCTTATCGCCAGTCCCGCTTGACTGCTGGGTTAGCCCACTATTACTAATAGCGTAATAGCAAACTAAAGCCTACCGAAAATAGTACTATTAATAAAAACCAATACCCGTAGGGATATTCCTCTCTCGTAATATATCCAGACTTGTATCTTCTTGGGATTCGCTCAGAGTAAATAAATAACCCTAAAAAAGAAAAAACCAATGTGGCGAGATAAACCGCATTTGCACCGGATACAGGCGTGGCTCTATCCGCAGGTTCTAAAGATAAAGCAAAAATAAAATATGCAATAAAAGCCAGCATGTTTAACAAATACCATACACGCTCAAATTTGCGGGGATTGTTGTTAAGCATGACAATAGGCTAACGCTCAAGGTAAGCGGCGCCGGAGCACCGAAGGTGCGTAGGGCACCAACACTGGCCATGGCCAGTGTTGGCGTCCGCTTGACCGCACAGTTAGGCTGCGGCGCGCAGTGGAAGAGCGTGGAGCCGCCACAAACCATGTTTGCTAGACAGATGCTTGGCATTGAAGCACCCCACCCTTGTTATTGCATTGCCAGAGAGTTTGCCAGAAGCCAAGCAGTGATGGCAACGCCATGACTGCGGGCTGCTTGTGCTGCGGCTTGAGCCACTACACCCGACCTGGAGCTACGCGCAATGGGCCTAGATAGATGCGCCAGCCAGAGGCCTAACGCCCTCGTTAAGCTGCGCCGTAAGGAGCGCAGCGACTGGAGGGAACCAACCGCAAGGTTGGCGTCAGCTTGAACAACCAGTTAGGCCAGCGGTGTGTGCGAATGGGGTTTTGCATGTATTTCACCGGTATTTTGAACCTATAAACCTCGTTGCGATAGCAAATCAACATAGGCGCCCTCGATGAGCTGGGATGGCTTGACACCTAGCTTGGCCATAAGATCGTGAGCCTCTTGAATGCCAATTTCTGGCGACTCATCATCTTGGAGAATAACTTCCAGCTCAAGAAAGTGGCCCAAATGCTTTACTTGATCGAGGTGCACTCGTGTGCGACCGATTATGAATAATGTACGGACCTTCCCTACTCGCCCCACTTGCCCATAGGCATGCGATAGAGCTTCGCGAAGTGTTCCGGGAGAAGATGTTGGCGAAAGAACATAGAACGACTCTTTGGGTCCTTGTTGGTTCGCTCGCCGATAGAAAATGAGCTCACCTTTCTCTTCTGAGAAGGCGCGCAACTTCATTCTTCCGTTCTCGCAAGTGAAGAACGTGTCGTCTTGAATTATCTCGATTGGGCCTTCGTTTGCAATCGCTGCAACCTTAGGCAACAACGACTCAACGCTTTCGATATGCGCTTTGATTTCAATGTTTCGGGCCATGATGTGTGGCTGGTACTCGCTTGTATTCGAATAGCTAAGCGGTTGTTTGTGTGGGCCTAACGTTTGACATAAGGGGCTGGCGACATCGGTGGCTCAACCCTCGTTATTGAAAATTGGTTCATCGAAGAACGCTTTCGCCAGTCCCTCTTGATGGAGGGGTTAGGCATTTTCTTTAGCGATTATTACAGCTGTACCGTAGCATAAAACTTCTACCGCTGCGCCACGAGGTTCAACTGATGATGCATCATATCTCACACCAACAATGGCATTAGCTCCCAGTTCTTTAGCATTTTCTAGCATAGAGTTGTATGCTTGTGCGCGGGTTTGCTCACACATTTTCGTGTATGAGCCGATCTTTCCACCAATAAAACCTTTTAACCCACCCAAAATACCTTGAGAGATAGTCGGTGACCTTACGATAATTCCACGAACCATGCCCTTATATTCTGAAATCTTATAACCATCGATAGTAAATGTTGTTGTAACTTGCATTCAAATTGCCCCTTGTTTTAGAAAATTTAGATTATGCCTAACGTTTGAGTTAAGGGGCGCCGCAAGGCGTCCCGCTTGAATGATGGGTTAGAAAGCAATTTATTGATTAAAAAATGCTTCACTACTAAGTTCAGACCATGAGCTAGAGCGAGATGGCCTAGAGGGACGTGACTCACGACTGGCACGTGAAGGCCTAGATTGTCTCGAAGACCTTGATGGTCTAGATGCCCTTGATGGACGAGAGGGACCGCCTGATGCATCGTTAGTAAAAAATGCAGCCTTACCGTCACGATCCCAAACCCAGCCATTTTGTAACCAGCCAAGATAGCGACCTGAGTAGGAGTAAACAGAATCCTCAGATATCCATGCGGCTGGCGTTCCGTCAAATAAGTAAATTGACTGGTTGTCATCGGCCAGCCAAGCTGTAGGTTGACCAGATTGGTTGTAAAAAGTAACGTAGTCCAAGCTGCTTTCTCCTGATTTCTAACGTTTGAATTAAGGGGCGCCGTTAGGCGTCCCGCTTGAATGATGGGTTAGGACGCTGCATTGATGAACACCTCAAACAATAAGAAGCAAAGTTTATAGACTCCAAGCATAACTGTTGAGGAGAGCCAAACAGACAACCCAATAACGAGATTGGTTGGCTTGCCATTCACGATGTCAGCAGGTGGGTAGACAAACCAGATAAGTTTGCAGATTTTATAGTAAACCCAATTGAATAGCAGGAAGTAGCATACCCATTTCAGCGCCACCAAAGGAATAGCGCCAGTTTTCATTGCAGCGGCATGAAAAACAGCCGTGACTGCTACAAAGCCAAGAAACGTGAACCATGCTTCAGCCAGCTTAGCGTGCGCCTCGTGGGTGCCAAGCAACAGTCCGACCTTCTTGTTGAATCCCATTCGTTTCGTCCTAACGTGTGAGTTCAGCGGGCGCCGTAGGCGATCCGCTGCAACGACGGGTTAGGCCTCACAGGAGCCTCGCAGCTCTCTGGATGACCAACTATGTAATAGGTCTAGTATCACCACCTTATCCGGCTGACTAAATGGACACAGCTCAACGGTATTTTGGATCTTCTTGAATAGCCTTGCTTCAAGCTCACCATCATCTGCAAGGGAGAGCTCGGTTTGCACATCAAAGCCGCAGATGACTTGAAAGAATCCATCTTTGTTGGGAACAACCTCAAGCTCGTCGCTTCCCATCGAGTCAGTGATACCAAGCAATATGGCTTCGTGGATTGGGTTCACCAATTTCATTGCTTCGAACTCCGAAAACAGAGATTCGAATTTTGGTCGAATGCGGCGAATAGCTTTCGAAAAACTATTGCTCTTTGCTGCCACGCTGAGGGAAAGGCGCATAGTTGAATGAGGCCTAACGTAAAGTAGACCCCAAAAACGAACCTAATTTTTTATTTGGTCGAGGGGCTATAAATTTAATAAAATGATTTATCATAATAAAATCAATGCTTAGTGTTTTTATATTACACCTTAAATAGGGATCCCGTTATGGAAAACACACCTGATGTAAAACCGCCGCCAAAGTTGTTCCCTTTAATCGTCGAGCGGTTACGCGTGAAGCATTACAGCAAACGCACTGAAGAAGCTTATATTCAGTGGATTAAACGCTATATTTTGCATCATGGCAAGCGGCACCCGCGCGAAATGGGTGTGGCTGAAGTGGAGAGTTTTTTAACCCACCTTGCGGTTGAACGAAATGTCTCCGCTAGTACGCAAAATCAAGCCAAAAGTGCCCTGCTCTTTTTGTATAAAGAGGTGCTCGAAATGGAGTTGCCTTGGCTGGATAATGTGACACAGGCTAAAGCTCCCAAACGCTTGCCGGTGGTACTTAACAAACATGAGGTGCAAGCCTTGCTGAACCGTCTGGATGGGACGCTGTGGTTAATAGGCAGCTTGCTTTACGGTAGTGGCTTAAGGGTGATGGAGTGTTTGCGCTTGCGGGTAAAAGACATTGACTTTGTGAAACGCGAGATTTTGGTGCGTGAGGGTAAAGGGTTTAAAGACCGGGTGACAATGTTGCCTGGAGCCTTGGTAGAGCCACTAAAGCAACATTTAATCAAAGTGCAGGCCTTGCATGATGAAGATTTGGCGGCGGGATTTGGCGAGGTGTATATGCCAATGGCGTTGGATAAAAAATATCCTAATGGCGGCCGTGAGTGGGCTTGGCAATATGTGTTCCCTTCTATTAAGCGCTCTATAGACCCGCTAACAAACAAAATTAGGCGCCATCATGCAGATGAGAAAACCATTCAGCGCGCGGTTAAAAAAGCGGCCAAAGGCGGCAATATTACTAAACTAGCCACGCCTCACACATTACGTCACAGTTTTGCCACGCACCTGCTTGAGGGGGGTTACGATATTCGTACGGTGCAGGAGTTGTTGGGGCATAGTGATGTGTCTACGACCATGATTTACACACATGTGCTCAACAAGGGTGGGCGCGGCGTTTCGAGCCCGCTGGATGTGATGTAAAGCAAAAAGCCAATCTCTTGGATTGGCTTTTTGCTCTTAGTTACTTTTGATTCATGTTTAATTTCGTTCACCAATATGCTGCTTACCCCTCATCCTGGCTAATTTGACCTGTTTTTGCCGCTCACGCAGCGATTCTTTTTTCTCGGCTGACAATTTGTCAAAGCAATACGGGCAGGAAATCCCCGCTTCGTATTGTTCGCTTTGCATTTCCTCTTTGGTCAGTGGCATGCGGCAGGCATAGCATTGGTCATGATCGCCGACCTCCAGGCCATGCTTGACAGCGACACGCTGGTCAAACACAAAGCACTCACCTTCCCACAGGCTTTGCTCCTTGGGGACGGTTTCGAGATATTTGAGAATGCCGCCTTGTAAGTGATAGACCTCTTCAAAGCCTTGCTGCTTCATGAAAGAAGACGCTTTTTCGCAGCGAATGCCACCGGTACAGAACATGGCGACTTTTTTGTGCTTGGTTTTATCCAGGTTTTCGGCAACATATTTGGGAAACTCGCGGAAGGTGGTGGTTTTAGGATCAACCGCGCCCTTAAAAGTCCCAATGTGTACTTCGTAATCGTTGCGGGTATCGAGCACGATCACGTCAGGATCAGAAATAATGGCGTTCCAGTCTTCCGGTTTTACATAGGTGCCTACCACTAAATTCGGATCTACCTCTGGCACGCCCATGGTGACGATCTCTTTTTTGAGCTTGACCTTCATGCGGTAAAACGGATGACTATCTGCCCAGGATTCTTTGTGCTCGAGATCGGCCAGTCGCGGATCCTGGCGCAAGTAGGTGAGCACGGCGCGGATATCTTCCGGCTTGCCAGCAATGGTGCCATTAATCCCCTCATGGGCCAACAGCAAGGTGCCTTTAATCTGGTGTTGCTGGCAAGTCTCTAAAATCGGTTGTTGCAGGTCTTTGTAATTATCCAGCGTGACAAATTTATAGAGGGCAGCGGTGAGATATTGGCTCATGAGAAATCTGGCTTGATTGCAAAAGCGCGATTTTACCACTCTAACCCACTGATGCAAAAAGAAAAACGGGCACGCGGCCCGTTTTCATACGCACACTGATTGGCTTTAAGGCTGAATCACCAGTATCTCAGCTTTACCGAGGCCACCCATATCCCCCATCCAGCGTTGTACGCGCTGACTGCTGATTTGCGCAAAGCGGCTATCCAGCAACTTAAATGATTTATACAGAATATTGAGGAAAGGTAGCTTGTGAAAACCGCAGTCTATCCAAGTGGCTTGCGGCGCTGGCGATTGTGCCAATAATAAAGTCCCGCGTTTCATACCGTAACCCAGATAGACACCTGTGCTGCCCAGTACGCCCAGCGTCCCCGCCATCATGTCCGAGCCGCAATAGTCACCGGCATTACCTTCAATCAACAGCATGCCGCGACGCATACGGTCGCCGGCACGTGCGCCAGCGTTGCCTTTGCAAATCAGAATACCGTTTTGCAGTTGCGCCCCTAAAAAGTCACCCGCATCCCCCTCAACCAATAGCTGGCCAGCCGTCATGCCGAAGCCGATGTATTGGTGCGAAAAAGTTGTGTTTTTAAAAGTCAGCTTAGTTGCCTCTGTGGCTGCGTCCACACTCACCTCAAACGCGTCGGCAACAGATAAATTGGCGGCCAGTTTGATGGCGCCGATCTCGGTCTCGGTTTTGCCTTGCAAAGCCAGCGGCAATAAGGCACGGCAATCGACCTTGCGCGAGAGTGGCTTGGCGGTTAATACGATATGGCTCATGCGGTCACCTCCCCGCTTAAAATTGGACGCAGTTTAAAGTGATGCTGGCCCAGCTTGCCGCCGTAGTTACCGGCAGAAATACGCAAGATGCCATTGTCTTTACCCAGGCTACAGGCCGCTTCAATCCCAGCTTTCATCGAAACAGCAATATCTTCAAAAGTCAGGCCATTGACCACAATTTCCATCACGCTTTCCACCCGTGGATCGAGCTCGCTCTTAACCACGCCTTTAAGGGTTGGGCAGAATGCGTCGTTGGTACTGGCAAACATTTTGGGGTACTTGCTGCCCACCTTGGAACCAGAGCGCACCACCCCGCCCGGGAAAGGCATAATCACATTGGGCAGTTTGCGCATGGCATCAATGGCGGCTTCACAGGCCGTCAGCACTTGTGCCTGACTGGCTCCCAAGACCAGAAAGTTACCGCCGCCAATGGCACGTACCATACCGGTGGTTTCTTCGGTTAAAAACTCGCCATCCATGACCGGAATACGCCAGTAGCGCTTAAGCTTGCCCGTGGCATCTGGGATTTGTTTGGAAACCTGATAACCATCGCCAAAAAAGCGCAAATGTTTACCGAGGCTGATCATGTCTTCTGACTCAATCCCGGCAAAGGCGGCCGCGGTTGGGCAAGTGAGAATACATTGGCCCATGCGCGTTTCGAGTTGTTGCATAAGCACTTTGCTGCCCATGGCAAACATGAGCACACTAACGCCCGGACGACCGTCCGGGGTTTCATCCTCGGACAACTCCCGCTCTATGCCCGCCTCGACGCCACAGCCAATCACACTGGTGGCAAAACCAGTCATGGCATTGGCGGCGTTATATGCCCAGCGCAAGTTTTGCGCGGTAATCAGGATACGCGTGCCGCGCATATTAAATGCTTCAGCAAAGGTATCGTCTATGTCTACGCCATTTAACTGCATATTCACCCCTGGCTATGGTTAATGACATGGTTGCGGCCATCTTCCGCAATCTGGTCATCCGAAATTTTAAAGTTATGCATTTGCATGGTGTGGTAGCGGTCAAAATACTGCTTGATGTCTTTTTCCACACCCAGATCAAAGGCTGGTTTGGCGGTATGTGTTGCGCCCCACACCACCTTGACCACTTTGCCCTCTTTCACCACCAGCTCACCGTCTTTAAACACCAGGTCTGGCTTGGCGAACATGGCCTCCTTGTCAGCCTGATCGGTATAGACGGTAATATCAGCCGCAGCGCCCACACCCAAATGGCCACGGTCTTGCAAGCCAATCAATTTCGCTGGCGCTGAACGGGTCATGGTGGCGATTTCATAAAGGCTGTATTCGCGTTCCAATGACTTGAGGTTGCTCATGGCTTGCGCATCGAGGTTGAGCTTGTCAAACGCATCATTACGGAAGGTTTTATCCATGAGCAAACGGATCAAATGCGGATAGCTGGTAAACGGCGCACCGTTCGGGTGATCTGTAGTCAGGAAAATGCGCCAGGGGTCATCCACACTGAGGAATACCTCGAGGCCAATCGCCCATTGCAAGGCGTTGACATAATTCTGGTCGCGGTATTTGAACGGCACCACGCCACAACCTGCGTCGCATTCAATGTCCATGATCACCGATTTTTTCGGGTTGGCCACTTTGGCGTTTAAGTGCTGCATCATGTTGTCGCCAGACGCGGTCACGGTCTGGCCAAACAGGATCTGGCCAACATCGGCAGTGATATGTTTGTTGTTGTTGATCGCTTCGGCGATATTGGCGGCGGCAGAAGAAAATTTCTTGTCGCCCTCAGTGCCATAACTGTGAAACTGGATATGGGTCAAATGCATGGGGATGCCATCGCTGGCGCCCATGGTATCCAGCGTGGTCTGAAAGTTACCAGCCACGCCCAGGTTATTACAGTGCACATGCAAAGGTTTGGCAATACCTATCTCATTTACGGCACGGCTTAAGGCCTGCAAAATGCGGCGCGGCGTGATGTTGTAATAACTGTGCAGTTGATCCAGATCCTGGCGGCGCTCATTGAATTTAAACGCGGAAATGCCGCCCGGATTGACCACTTTGATGCCTATGGTTTGCGTCGCATGCAGAGTCCACGCCACATAGTCATTAATGGTTTTCTGGTCAGCATTCTGGCTCAGCAAACGCAGCAGGTAATCATCGTTACCCAGCATGGCGTAGCCGCCTTTATCAATCATCGGCGTGTCACCCATTTCCATATGCGCCTGACGCGCATTGACGGCGAGCACGGCCGGCTCAAAGGCAGCGGTATAGCCCATCTCGATATAGCGCATGCCGGTATCGGTGGTATTCGGTGTCGCATGGTGGCTGCAGTTGGCGCCGCAGATGTGAGCTTCAGGCTCCTCCAGCTTGCGCATGGCTTGGTATTCAGGCAACAGCATGCGCGCAATATTGACCTTGCCGCCACCGATATGGCTATGCATATCAATCGCACCTGCCATGACGATCTTGCCATTCAGGTCGTACACCTGCGCAACTTTTTCACTGTCGGCCGGTTTGGCAATAATGCGGCCATCACGGATATAAATATCCTGCACCACGCCATTCTTGCCGTGCGCAGGGTCAATCACTTTAGCGTTCTTGAGTACGGTAATCATGCCGCCACTCCTTTAAGTTCTTTATCTATCATGGCGATCACTTGTGACAAGGTGGGCAGGTCAGAAGGCTTGGCTGCGCTGAGCGGCAAGGTAACCGAGCCATCGACACGGAATTGCTGGCCGTTGCAGTCCAGCCCAGGTGTTGCAACGGGGATAAACACCGCGGGCGACTCTTCAAATTGGCTGTCAGCAGCCCCCAGCACAATCACGGGGCGAGTGCCTGCAGGCGGCATCGCATCCGGGCTGTAACTATTGACCCATACCACCGCGTCATGGCTTTCCCAGTCTGGTGTATCAATAATCACGCCATTGAGCCAGGTATGTGCGTAGTTGACGCTGGTATCGCCATCACTGCCGCCAAGCGACAAACCCATGGCACGGCTCTTCTGGTTCAAGGCGACCACGGTTTCAGTGATATTTTCAATGGTTAATTCGGCATGCGCATAATGCAGGTCTTTGGACACCCACACCAAAGTGGCGTACTTGGCTGCCTTCAGCGTCTCAGCCACGGTTCTCAAACGGCTCACATCGACGCCGGCCACCTTGTCCACCTTCACAGGCTTGTCCATAACCAACGCACGCAGCGTGGCAACCACTTCCGGCAATTGTTCGCTCGCACAAGGAATCACTTCAGGTGCGCGTCCATCGGGAGAGACGCCAGGCTTGGTATTCAGGTCATCGCCGCCCAGGTAGATGATCTTGCGGGCGGCAGGCGCGGTAAACATGGCCTCAGGCACCCACACCACGCGCTCAAAAAAACGGGTATTGTGGCTCACCACATCAGTGCCTATCATCAGGATGACATCTGCGCGGTTGCGTACTTCGGTCAAGGTGGTGGTCTGCCAGCCGCGATGCTGTAATACCTGCATGTTGCGCAGCGTGCTGCTGGCATTGAGATGCGTCATCGCCGCATGCGTATGATGCGAAAGACTGACCAGGGCACGCGCACCGTGAACATCGGTACTGCTGCCGGCGATCAATGGTGTTTTGGCTTGCTTGAGCAGTTCGACGGCGGTATGTACGGCCTGGGTCAGCGACACGGGTTGCCCCGCCACCCGAGGTTGCGCACCATTACTCGTTCGCGCATAGAACTTTGCGGCTTTGCCACACGAAAACTGCTGTTTGGCAATGGCCTCCCCCGAAATGTCGTCACATAGCAAGCCGCAAGCCGGGCATGCATGCATACTGTTTTGTTGATTTGTCATGGCTTTATAGTCTCTCGTTTTGATCTTTATGTATTCAATCCTGAATATCCACCTGACCGTGGGAAACCATCACATCATAAAACATCTGCTGACAATAGATAAAAAAAATAAAGCAATGAATGCCTGCTATTTAACGCAATAAAAGCCTGTCATCCGTATCTAAGGTTTATCAATCACAGTAAAAATAGTAGAATAGTCGTTTGTTTTTCTTGTTCATTACTTTATTTGGAGTTCTCATGGCTTTAGAGCGTACACTCAGCATCATCAAACCAGACGCCGTTGCAAAAAACGTGATTGGTCAAATCTACACCCGTTTTGAAAACGCCGGTTTGAAAATTGTTGCAGCTAAAATGACCCACCTGACTCAAGCTGAAGCTGAAGGCTTCTACGCTGTGCACAAAGAGCGTCCTTTCTTCAATGACCTGGTTAAGTTCATGATCTCTGGTCCAGTGATGATCCAGGCATTGGAAGGCGAAAACGCGGTTTTGAAAAACCGTGAACTGATGGGTGCAACTAACCCTAAAGACGCAGCCCCTGGCACCATTCGTGCTGACTTCGCTGAAAGCATTGATGCTAACGCTGTACACGGTTCCGACTCTTTGGAAAATGCGGCCATCGAAATCAAATACTTCTTCGGTTAATCTCACCCTTCGTCACTTAACGACGATCACATTGATACCGAACTAGGAATAAACTTGGTTAACTTACTGAATTTTAACCAATCGCAACTCGCCGAGTACTTCACCAGTCTCGGCGAGAAGCCTTTCCGCGCCAAACAATTGATGCGCTGGATGCATCATTTCGGGGTGCTTGACCTCGACCAGATGACCGATATTGCCAAAACCCTGCGCGAAAAACTGCGTCAGGAAACCGAATTTGCGCTGCCAGACGTGCAGTTGGAACAAGTGTCAGATGATGGCACCCGCAAATGGCTGATCGGCACTAATAACTTAAGAGACGGCACGTCTAACAGTGTGGAAACCGTCTTTATCCCTGAAGATGACCGCGGTACGCTGTGTATCTCCAGCCAGGTAGGCTGTGCACTCGAATGCACATTCTGCAGCACCGGTCGTCAGGGCTTCAACCGCAATCTCAACGTCTCCGAAATTATCGGCCAACTATGGATTGCCAATCACGCCCTGCGCCAGGCGCCTGGCTATGACTTGCTGCCACCCGGTGAGCGCATTATCTCCAACGTGGTGATGATGGGCATGGGTGAGCCACTGGCCAACTATGACAATGTCGTCACGGCGATGCAAATCATGCTGGATGACAGCGCTTATGGCTTGAGTCGCCGCCGCGTCACCTTGTCAACCAGCGGCATGGTGCCTGCGATGGACAGACTCAAGGAAGATTGTCCCGTCGCCTTGGCGGTGTCATTGCATGCCCCGAATGATGCGTTGCGTGACGAGATTGTCCCCATCAATAAAAAATACCCGATCAAGGAACTGATGGCGGCATGTGAGCGCTATCTGGTCAAGGCGCCACGTGATTTTGTGACGTTTGAATATGTCATGCTGGACGGCGTCAATGACACCCTGGAACACGCCAAACAACTGATGAATATTGTGCGCGATGTCCCTTGCAAATTTAACCTGATCCCATTCAACCCGTTCCCTAACAGTGGTTACGGGACGTCCAAGCCCATGCAGGTGCGTGCGTTTCGTGATATGTTAATGCAGGCAGGCTTTGTGGTCACCGTGCGTAAAACCCGCGGAGACGACATTGATGCGGCCTGCGGGCAACTGGCGGGTAAAGTGCTCGATAAAACCCGCCGCACTGAGAAAACCATAGCGATACATCCGGAACAGTAAGTGATGACAGCCCCCTTTTACAAGCCTTTCGTGGTCATCTCTGCAGTGACCTTGTTACTGTGGCTGTCAGGGTGTGCGCAAAACCCTTCTTCCAACGCTCAAGCTCAACCTTATGACCAGCAGCCTATCGGACGCGAAAGCGGCGATATGGAATCTGCCCGCGTGCATACCGAACTTGGCGCGGAGTATTTCCGTCTCAAACGCTACGATGTTGCGCTTGAGGAGTTTAATACCGCGCTTGAACGCAGCGCGACCTATGCCCTTGCCTACAACGGTTTAGGCCTGGTCTATGCGGCCCTCGGTGAAAAAGCACGGGCAGAAGCCGCATTCAAGCGGGCGATTCAACTGCAACCAGCTAACTCGGAGTCACACAACAACTATGGCCGTTTTTTGTGCGACCAAGGCCAATACGATGCCTCACAAAAAGAATTTTTGCTGGCGGTGAAGAATCCGTTGTATAAAACACCGCAAATTGCGCTGTATAACGCCGGCGTCTGTGCCTTGCGTGCCCAGCAAAAACCACAGGCTGAGCAGTATTTTTATCAGGCACTGCAAGTGGACCCATTGGCCCACGCCAGTGCTTATCAATTGGCCAACCTGCAATTTGCACGTGGCGAGGCACAACTGGCACTCAACACCGTGCAAAATAGTGTGAACGTTGCCCCGACACCAGAGTCCCTCTTTTTGGCAGTCCGAATTTGCCGGTCCTTACAATTGGCCGATGATGCAAATTATTACAGTGTGCAACTGCACAAACTGTTCCCGAATGCCAATGAAACCAAACAATTGCTGAAAACGGAGTAAATGCACGTGACGTCAGAAGATACCACCAACGTCAATCCTGCACCGGCAGAAAAACCCAGACGTGGCCGTCGGCCCAAGAATGCTGCCACCACACAGACGGCAGCCAGCCAGGCGCCCACAACAGACACTGCGGTGAGCCTGGAGCAAACGCCTGCAGCAGTCTCGGTTGCGCAAGCAGCGGCCGCAGAAGCTTCTCGCATGGATACCACACCTGACGATACTAGCAGTCTCAATCCAGTGCCTACCGATGCGCCTGAAGAGTACGGTGCCGCCATGGGCTTGGAAAGCATCCCGCAGCAAGCAGTGAACCCGTCGATCGCTTATGGTTCTGGCTGCGGCAATGTCCTCAAAGCGGCACGAGAAGCGCAGGGCTTGAGTATCCACGAAGTGTCTGGCCAATTGCGCCTGGGCGTCAAGCAAATCCAGGCCATTGAGCAGGATGACTTTGATAAGTTGCCACAACCAAGCATTGTGCGCGGCTTTATCCGTAACTACGCACGTTTGCTCAATATTGATGTGGCACCCATCATCGAGGCCTATCAACGCATCGTGCCTAACAAGACCCCGCTGCCCTTGAGTGTCCGCTCGAATGCCAGCCGTTCGGTGATTGATAAACCGGTGCGCGTCTTGCGTCCGCAACGCTTGCTCACCTTGCTGATCTTTTTGATATTAGCCGCGATTGCCGCCTATTTTTATATCAACCATATCAAGCCGCACACACTCAAAGATGCTTCACTGGCGCTGGATGTGGAAGAAATCAGTGAAACAACGGGTCAGCAAATCGAAATTCCAGTGCCTCCGGCAACTGCGACCGCCCCCGAAGCAAGCAACAGTGCGCCCGTAGAATCCGGCAATACTGCGAGTACAGCCTCGGTAGAGGCGCCCGCCGAAGCCAATCTAGCCATGCAACCGGCCGCAGGCATGCCGCCAGCGAGCCCGGCTGATACGGTTGCCAGCACGCCTACCATCGTTAGCACACCGACACCGGCGGCTGGTCAGTCGCTTGAAACGACCATGCTCAAAGCCGTGGATCCGCAGAAGGCAAACTTGAGCTTTAAAGTGACTGAAGACTCCTGGGTGCGCATTGAAGATATGCAAGGCAAAAAATTATTTAGTGAGGTACTGCCGGCCGGTTCAGAACGTCAGGTAGTGACAGACAAACCGGTCAATATCACGGTCGGGCATGCCGCCGGTACTCAGCTCACAATTGATAACCAGCCTTACGATTTAACCCAAGCCACACGTGGTCGTGTTGCGCGTATTCAATTGAAATAATCATGATATCCCGTAGACATACCCGTCAGGTCATGGTCGGACACGTTGCGGTCGGCGGTGGCTTATATGGTACACAGGTGTCGCCTGTGGTCGTGCAAAGCATGACCAATACCGATACCGCCGATGCGGCTGCCACCATCGCGCAGGTCTATGCCTTATGGCAGGCCGGCTCTGAAGTGGTCAGGATCACGGTCAACAGCGCCGAAGCTGCCGCGCAAGTTGCTACCATCCGCAAAGGCCTGGATGCCATGGGATGCTCTGTGCCACTGGTGGGCGACTTTCACTTTAACGGCCACAAGCTGTTGCAAGCTTACCCCGATTGCGCCGAAGCACTGGCCAAGTATCGGATCAACCCCGGTAATGTCGGCAAAGGCAGCAAGCGTGACGAACAGTTTGCGGCGATGATAGAAGCCGCCATCCAGTACAAAAAACCCGTCCGCATCGGCGTGAACTGGGGCAGCCTGGATCAAGCCAAAATGGCACAAATGATGGATGAGAATGGCAAGTCTGCCAACCCGCTCTCGGCCGATGCCTTGATGCGCGAAGCCCTGATTCAATCCGCGCTCGAAAGTGCCCAGCAAGCCGTCGATTTAGGCTTAAACCCCGATCAAATCATCATTTCTTGCAAAGTCAGCAACGTGCAGGATCTGGTACTGGTCTATCAGGCGCTGGCGCAACGCTGTGATTATCCCCTGCATTTGGGACTGACTGAAGCGGGCATGGGCTCCAAAGGCATTGTTGCCTCCACTGCCGCACTGGCGATTCTGTTACAGCAAGGCATAGGCGACACCATCCGCGTCTCACTGACCCCCGAGCCGAATGAGTCCCGCACCAAAGAAGTCGTGGTCGCCCAAGAAATTCTGCAGACCATGGGGATCCGCTCGTTTACCCCCTTGGTGACCGCCTGCCCTGGCTGCGGCCGGACCACCAGCACCTATTTTCAGGAGCTGGCGATGCAAATCCAGAGCTGGTTACGCAATCAGATGCCAATCTGGCGTAGCCAATACCCCGGCGTGGAAACCCTCAATGTGGCAGTCATGGGCTGCGTGGTTAATGGCCCTGGCGAATCCAAATTAGCCAATATCGGCATTAGCCTGCCGGGCACAGGCGAAACGCCGGTGGCGCCAGTGTTTGTTGATGGTGAAAAAACCGTCACCCTTAAAGGCGACCATATTGCTGAAGAGTTTCAACAGATCGTGGATGAGTATGTGCGCACACATTATGCCGAAGGTGGCAAATTGCGCACAAACAAAGCGCCCGTGATCCCGATTGTGGCCGTATAAGCCATCCACCTCCCCCATTCGTACAAGATGAGTCAAACATTTCAATCCATTAAAGGTTTTTACGACATCCTGCCAGAAGCCACGCCCTTGTGGTTCAAGCTTGAAGATACGGCACGCCGGATCTTGAGCCAGTATGGTTACAACAATATCCGCATGCCACTGGTCGAGCCGACCGAGTTGTTTGTGCGCAGCGTAGGCGAGCATACAGATATCGTAGAAAAAGAAATGTACGCCTGGGAAGACAAGCTCAATGGCGACAAACTGACGTTGCGCCCGGAAGGCACGGCAGGTTGCGTACGTGCCGTGGTGGAACACAATCTCACTTACAATGGCCCGCAACGCCTGTGGTACATGGGCCCCATGTTCCGTCATGAAAACGTACAAAAAGGCCGTCAGCGCCAGTTTCACCAAATCGGCGTGGAAGCCTTTGGCTTTGAAGGGCCCGATGTGGATGCCGAGCAAATCGTCTTGCTGGCCCGACTGTGGCAAGCGCTGGGCATTGCCGACGTTGAATTACAGTTAAATAGCATTGGTGATGCCGAGGAGCGCGCGCAATATCGCCAAACCTTGATTGCCTATTTTGAGCAACACATGGACTTGCTGGATGAAGACGCAAAACGTCGTCTGCATAGCAATCCCCTGCGCATTCTGGATACGAAAAACCCACGCATGCAGACCATGTGTGAGGCGGCCCCCAAGCTGATGGATTGCCTGGGTGAAACATCCAAGCAGCATTTTGCCCAATTGTGCACCCTGCTTGATCAGGCTGGCATTGCTTATACCATTAACCACAGACTGGTGCGTGGTCTGGACTATTACAACCGCACGGTCTTTGAATGGGTGACCACCAAACTTGGCGCGCAAGGCACCATTGCCGGCGGCGGACGCTACGACACGCTGGTAGAACGCATTGGTGGTAGCGAAACGCCAGCTTGCGGCTTTGGCATTGGTCTGGAACGCGTATTCCTGTTGATGCAGGAATATGGCGTCACCGCCCAGAACCAACCCGATATTTACCTGGTCAATGTGGGCGAGTTGGCGACACAAAAAGCCTTTACGCTGGCCGAAAGACTGCGTAGCATGGGACTCAAGGTGGTCTTGCACGCCGGTGGCGGTAGCTTCAAATCACAAATGAAAAAGGCCGACCGCAGTGGTGCGCGCTTTGCCGGCATTTTTGGGGATGATGAAGCAGCCGTTGACGAACTCACCTTAAAACCCATGCTGGGTCAAGGCGAACAAGCACGTGTCAGCTTTGATCAAGTCGCCTCCATCGTTAATGCGGGCTGATTGGCGGCAGTGTTCTGTTTAAATAATGACTGGTCTGAATAGCAAGGCTGGTAAATATCAACAACGGTCGCTGGCATGGCGATAAATCCGTAATTTTGTGAATCTGGTGATTGATCTATCAACATGAGCGAAATCTTAAATATCCAGGACCTCAATATTTACCCGGCCAATGCGCCAGGGCGCTACTTGGTCAAACAGGCCTCGCTCAGCCTCGCCCGTGGCAAGACAACCTGTATCGTGGGTGAGTCTGGGAGTGGCAAAAGCCTCACTGCGCTCAGTATCATGAAGCTACTTTCCCCGCAATTGCGCATGCAAGGCCGCGTGGTATTTCAGGGCCAGGATCTCAGCCAATTAAGCGAGCGCGAAATGCAAGCCATCCGTGGTCGAAAAATCGGCATGATTTTTCAGGAGCCCATGACCTCGTTAAACCCGGTACTCACCATCGGCTTTCAGATCGGTGAGCCACTGCAAACGCATTTAGCGCTTAAAGGTGCCGCACTTAAACAAAAAGTCGCTGAATTACTAACGCAAGTGGGCATTGATCCCACGCGCGCCAACAGTTATCCCGACGAACTTTCAGGCGGGCAACGTCAGCGTGTCATGATAGCCATGAGCATTGCCTGTGAACCTGCCCTGCTGATTGCCGATGAGCCGACAACTGCGCTTGATGTCACCGTGCAAGCACAGGTGCTGCGATTGCTCGATGAACTCAAGCAACGGCTGAATATGGCGATGCTGTTTATTACCCATGACTTCGGTGTGGTTGCGGATATTGCCGACGATGTCATCGTCATGTTCAGAGGTGAAATCGTAGAAGCTGGCCCGGTCAGCCAGGTATTGGATGCGCCACAGCATCCATATACCCGTGCCTTGCTCGCTTGCGTGCCCGATGCTGAGGGCAAAAAAGTGTTGCAGCCCATGCGCTATGACTGGCTGACGCCTGCGTGAGGTCGATATGACGGATTTCCTGTTACAAGCCCATCATCTAAGCAAAAGTTATCGTCAGCGGACCGGCACGCTCGGGCTGAATACCCAGACCATACATGCCCTCGACGATGTCAGCCTGCAACTCAAACGCGGCAGTACGCTGGCTGTGGTCGGCGAATCTGGCAGCGGAAAATCCACACTGGCTCGCGGCATTTTACGCCTGTTGCCGCTAGACCAAGGCCAGGTGCTGTTCGATGGTCAGGACTTTCTCGCGCTAGACCAAAGCAGCCTGCGTCATGCACGGCGCCATATGCAAATGGTGTTTCAAGACCCATTTGCTTCACTCAACCCTAGAATGCGTGTGGGTGAAATCATTGCCGAGGGCCTGGTGATCCATGGCATCGGCGATAAAAAACAACAACAAAACAGCGTCTTTGAGATGCTGGAAAAAGTCGGGCTAAAAGCTGAAGATGCCAGCAAATATCCGCACCAGTTTTCAGGCGGCCAACGCCAGCGTATCGGCATCGCGCGTGCCCTGATTCTGCAGCCCAAGCTGGTCATCTGCGATGAGCCGGTGTCGGCGCTAGATGTATCAGTGCAGGCGCAAATCCTGTTATTACTCAAGCAACTGCAACAAGAAATGGGGCTCAGTTATCTGTTTATCACGCATGATTTACGCGTGGTCAGGCATATTGCCGATGAGGTTCTGGTCATGCAAAAAGGCAAAGTAATTGAGCAAGGAAGCGTAGAAACCATTTATAATGCTCCCCAACAAAAATATACCCAACAGCTGCTCAGCGCAATTCCTGGTCAAGGCCTGCGCGGGGCTGCCGCATAATTAAGATCCTAATACAAGAATACGCAGGAAATTCAATGGCATACGATTTGGAAGAACAGGAACAACTAGACGAGTTTAAAGCCTGGTGGAACAAAAACGGTAAACTGGTCACCCGCCTGGTGATTGCAGCGGTCGTCGTCTATGGCGGCTGGCAAGGATACCAGTCTTACATGAATAGCAAGGCCACTGCCGCCTCTACCGCCTATCAGACCTTGATCAGCAGCTCATTGCTGGATGTTGATAGCAAAAAAGCCGAGCAAATTAGCAAAGAAGCGCAAGCCATTGAGCAAGACTACAGCATGACCCCTTATGCAGGCCGTGCCGCCCTGTTTGCAGCGCGCGCATTGCATGAAGCCAAGCAGTCAGAAGCCGCTGAAAAGCAATTGCGCTGGGCGATGGCTGAAGCAAAAGAACCCGCCATTAAACAGATGGCCGCCATTGAAATTGCCGGCTTGCAAATTGAGCGCAATGCACTCGACGATGCCAAGAAAACCCTGGAAGGCATCAATGACCCAGGCTTTGATGGCATTAAAAACAGTTTGCTTGGCGATATCCTGATGGCGAAAAAACAGGAAAAAGAAGCGAAACAAGCCTATACCAAAGCATTGCAAGCGCTTGATCCTGAAGGAAAATTGTTTTACCTGACCCAGCAGAAGCTGGATGCTTTAGGATAATTGCTAATGAAGTTGAATGTTGCCGCCATGCCTGTCCCGTCTCACCGTCTCAAACAATGGACACTGGTTGCCCTGTGTGTCATCGGGAGCAGTTTGACTGCGTGTACGGCATTCAACGACGTTAAAACAAATTTAAGTGAAAGTATTTTTGGTGCCGAGCCTGCCAACCCGCCTGTAGAGCTTGAGGATATCAAATCCTCTTACGAGACACGCGTACAGTGGTCCACCGATGTGGGCGAGGCAGGCCGTTTCAGCTACGTGCCTGTCCTGGCTGACAACATGGTATATGCCGTCAATGCTGAAGGCAGCGTGATGCAGCTTTCTGCAGAAAATGGCAAAACGCTGTGGCAAACAGAATTAGGCGAGCCCATCAGCAGTGGTGCAGGACTGGGCGGTGGCCTGGTGTTGGTCGGGACCAGCAAAGGCCACGTCTATGCACTCAACCTGAATGGCAGAAAGCTCTGGAGCGCCGTGCTCTCCAGTGAAATACAAGGCTCCCCGCGCTATTATGATGGTACGGTAATTGTGCGTACCACCGATCACCACATTTACGGTATTGATGCGGCGGATGGCCGACGCAAATGGTCTTATGAACGTGCCACCCCTTCCCTCTCGCTCAAAACGCATGCCGGCATCGTCGTAGATGGCGGCGCGATTTATGCAGGCTTTCCAGGTGGAAAACTGGTGGCGATTCGTGCCGACAATGGCAAACTAATTTGGGAAGCAACGGTTGCCCAACCCAAAGGCGTGACCGAAATCGAACGCATTGCAGACATCACCAGCTTGCCGTTTGTCGATGGCCCGCTGGTGTATGTGGTAGCTTATCAGGGCAAAGTCGCCGCCGTTGACCGTCAGCGTGGACAAGTGGTGTGGAGCCGCGATATTTCAAGCTATGTCGGCCTGACCGCAGAAAATAACAAAGTGTACCTGAGCCACACCATCGGCTCAGTCTACTCACTGGATGCCAGCAATGGCAAAACTTTTTGGCGCCAGGGCAACCTGGGCTACCGCAACCTGACTGTGCCTCTACCACTCAGCAATATTGTGGCTGTTGGTGACCTGGAAGGCTATGTCCATTTACTGAGCCAGGATGACGGCAGTTTTGTTGGTCGTCTGCAATTAGGTTCCAAACCCCTTATGGCATTGATCGCAGGCACCAATGCCAACCAGTTTCTTGCACAATCGCGTGACGGTCACCTTTACGCAGTGACATATAAATAATGCTACCTACCATCGTGCTTGTTGGCCGACCCAATGTCGGCAAATCTACATTATTCAATCGTTTGACCAAATCGCGAGATGCGCTGGTCGCCGACTTGCCTGGTCTCACGCGTGACCGGCATTACGGCCGAGGCCTGGGCGCCAGCCAGCCCTATCTGGTCATTGATACCGGCGGCTTTGAGCCCACCGCAGATACGGGTATCTTGAAAGAAATGGCCAAGCAAACCTTGCTTGCCATTGATGAAGCCGATGTCATTATTTTCCTGGTCGACGCCCGTGCTGGCCTGACACCGCAAGAATTTACCATTGCGCAAACCTTGCGCAAGGCCCAGCGGCCGGTACTGCTGGCAGTGAACAAAACCGAAGGCATGCGCAAAGCCATCGTCAGCGCTGACTTTCATGAACTGGGCATGGGTGAACCTCTGTCCATCTCTTCCGCGCATGGCGAAGGGGTCAGAGACTTGATTGAACTGGCGCTGGAAACCATCGCCGATAAGGAAATCGAAGCTTCCGAGCCTGTGAATCCAGACAATCCCCGCATTGCAATTGTTGGCCGCCCTAACGTTGGCAAATCGACACTGGTGAATGCGCTGCTGGGAGAAGACCGCGTGATTGCCTTTGACCAGCCAGGCACGACTCGCGACTCGATTGAAATCGCGCTCGAAAAGAACGGCAAGCACTATACGATTATTGACACTGCGGGCGTACGCAAGCGCGGCAAGGTCTTTGAAGCGGTTGAAAAATTCTCCGTGATCAAAACCATGCAAGCGATTGAAGACGCCAACGTGGCTATTTTGGTGGTGGATGCCCAAGAGGGCATTACCGAGCAGGATGCACACGTTGCGGCCTATATTGTCGATGCCGGACGTGCTCTGGTCGTCGCCATTAACAAATGGGATGGCTTGCAAGATGATGAGCGCGAATGGATCAAACGCGAAATCGACCGTAAACTGCAATTCCTCGACTTTGCCAAATTCCACTATATCTCGGCGCTGCGTAAAAAAGGCCTGAATGAGTTACTGGACTCAGTTGATGTTGCCTTTAAGGCGGCCATGGCCAAGTTAGCCACACCACAACTGACGCGTGTGCTTGGCGAGGCCACCACCCAGCATCAACCACCCATCAGCCGTGGTATTCGACCCAAACTGCGCTATGCACACCAGGGCGGCAGCAACCCGCCAATTGTGGTGGTACACGGCAACCACATTGATGGCGTCAAAGCGAGCTATACGCGTTTTCTCGAAGGGGTGTTCCGTAAAGCCTTTCAATTGGTAGGCACGCCGCTACGCGTGCAATACCATCAGGGTGAAAACCCGTTTGATAGAGAAGACGAGCGCAAAAAAGGCGAAGGCCTGGTCACCATGCGTAGACGTAAAAATGAAATGCGCGCCAAGCTGAAAGCGCGCAACGAGCAAAATAAAACCAAAAAATAATTGCTTGGGCGCTCAGGATGGGCTTTTGCTTTATTCCATCCTGCGCGGTCAAGCTTACACGCACAGGCAGCACGCCTCTTGAGTGCTCAACTTGAAATCAGACTTATTTCAAGCTGATTTCATAGGTTTGCCAGCCTTGTATGCCTTGCCAGCTTATCATCGCAGGCACATGCCAGCTGGTTATCCTCAGCAGCCACCCAACGGATCACCGACCATCCCTGCAGTTGTCCAATCTGCACCAGTGCCTTGATCAAAGCGGTGCCAACACCCTGCTCTCTGACCGCGGATGCTACAAACAAATCATCGAGATAACCGCCCATGCTCGCCGCCACAGGTCTGATACCAAAGGTCTGACAAAAGCACGATAACGTGCAAATCCAATCAGGCGCCCCTGCGCATCCACTGCCACCAAAGCAAACATGGCGGGAGACGGCTGGTGTAAGCACTGCCAGACCTGTTCCCGCTTGGCGACAGACTGATTCACAGCATAAAACCTGGCGTAGTCAGCATACAAGGCTGACCACTCGGCATGATCTTCACCAGCGATTGGACGAATATGGAAACGGGATGGTTGTGTCATGGGAGTTCTTCAGTCATACGGCAAACAAAAAAAGGGACCTTGCGGTCCCTTTGCATCCCTTTCAAAGGTTTATCGCAAGGTGGGCAACAGATTTTTTGCGCTCACGCCCAGCTCTTGTGCCATGCTGGCCCCCAACTTCTTGGCAAAGCGATCCACAACCGTCTCCTGGTAGGTGAAATCAACGATTTCAGCCTGCTTGATCACTTCACGGGCGACGTATTCTGCGCTGCCTTGCGCATCCGCCAGACCCAGCTTGATACTTTCTTCGCCGTTCCAGAACAGGCCACTAAAGGTGTCTGCATCTTCCTTGAGGCGGCTACCGCGGCCTTCACGCACCACGGTGATAAATTGCTGGTGGATTTGATTGAGCATGCTTTGCGCAAACGCCTGCTGCTTTGGATTGACCGGTGAGAATGGATCCAGCATGCCTTTGTTTTCGCCGGCAGTCATCAAACGGCGCTCTACCCCCACTTTTTTCATGGCTTCAGTAAAACCGTAGCCATCCATCAGCACGCCGATAGAGCCAACGATACTGGCTTTATCGACAAATATTTTGTCCGCTGCGACAGCAATGTAATAGCCTCCCGAAGCGCAGATATCTTCAACCACGGCATAGACAGGAATTTCCGGGTGCAATTTGCGCTGACGGTGGATTTCATCATTGATGATGCCTGCTTGTACCGGACTGCCACCTGGACTGTTGATACGCAAGATAATACCCTTGGTGCCCTTGTTGTCGTAAGCATCATTGAGGCTGCTGATCACCGCATCGGCATTGACTTGGCCACCGGCCTCAATCACGCCGGAAATGTCGATCAGCGCAGTGTGGGCAATAGAGGTGCTTTTGCTTTGCCCAACCCAGCCCAACAACATCATGAGCAGGAAGAACAGATAGATAAACGTCAGCGACTTGAACAACACAGACCAGCGTCTGGCTGTTTTTTGCTCCTGCAATCCGGCCAGTGCAATTTTTTCTACCGTGCGCAAAGCCCAATCCTGCGAGGCAGGGCTGGGTTGTGTGTCTGAGGATGGCGTATGGTTTTCTTGCATCATTCAACTTTCGTCTATTAATTTTTAGCTATTCTAGCAATATTTGTGTGCTCGCCGTTGGCTATTTAAGAGGCTGTCACACGGACGAATCCTCATCACTAAAACTGATCGAGATGGACCGTGATCATGCCATCGGCTTCAGTAACAGGGATGGATGACAGGCGCTTGCCCTGGCATGGCCCCACCACACAATAGCCGGTTTCTGGCGCGTACATGGCTCCATGCGTCGCACAGATCAACCACTCTTGTGTCATGTTAAAAAATTTACCATGCTCCCAGTCCAGCTCCACCGGCACATGCGCACAGCGATTAACATACGCATAGGGCTTGCCCTCAAAGCGGACGACAAAGCCGGTGGCATGCGGACCGAGCGCCGGGATGTCAAAACGTAACCCATCGCCTTTTTCAGGCAAGGCGGCACTGTCAAAAGTGACGGCGTTCAGGCTCATGTCTGCTCCAATAACCAGGCGCTTAATGTTGCCACATCATGAAACAGGTAATCCGGGGAATACTGCAGTAAATGCTCGGCTGTTTGCGACCCATAACTGACCGCAGCCGTGATCACCCCTGCATTTTTGCCCATTTGCATATCATATTGTGAGTCGCCTATCATCAAGGTACGCTCTGGCATCACCACCAGTTCGTCCATGAGCGCATCCAGCATTTGCGGATGCGGTTTCGAAAAACACTCATCCACGGTTTTAGTGGCATTAAAGCACTTGGCCAGGCCCGATTGTTGCAAAGCGGTATTTAAGCCGCGCCGCCCTTTGCCTGTCGCAACCGCCTGCTTGCAGCCTTTGCGGTCGATGGCAATAATCGTTTCGGCAATGCCTTCAAACAATACAATATTGTTTTCATTGTTGTAATAGTTACGGTTGTAATTGGAGACCAGGGCCTGTGCCTGAAACTCTGGAATATCACCAAACAGTACTTCTATGGATTCGCGCAGTCCCAGGCCGATAATGCTACGCGCACGTGCTTCGGTCAGGCCGGGTAGGCCTGCCTGTTCTGCGGCCTTAATCAGCGCCTGAGAAATCAAACCGGTAGAATCTGCAATGGTGCCATCCCAATCCCAGACAATTAAATCAAACTGTTTCACTAAATCAGACTTCTTCACTCAGCAAACTTTCTTTAAAACTCAACATTGATGCGGCCAGAACACACGACCAACTTTATTTTACGGCCTGAAGTTGACGTTGTTGTTGCAAAAAGCTTTCTAATTCTGCCGGCAACGGTGCCACCAAATGCAAGGGCTCTCCCGTCAGCGGATGGGCAATCCGCGTCTCGCTGGAATGCAAAAACATGCGTTTCAAGCCCTGCTTGCTTAATTGCTTGTTCAAGGCAAAGTCACCATATTTATCGTCACCCAGAATCGGGAAGCCCAAATGAGACAACTGCACCCGCAACTGGTGCGTACGTCCGGTGATTAATTTGGCTTGTAAAAAACTGTACTGTCCCAACACGGATTGCAGGTAAAACCAGGTTTCAGAGATTTGCGTTTCCACCTCAAACTTGCCTTTGGCCGCGTGTCGCTTGGCGGTCAAGCCGCTTGCCTTGAGTGACTTTCTGCCGCCCGCTTCGTGATTGAGCAAAGGTTCATCCACGACTTGCACCCTGCGCTCACCACTTTCTGTCACGTATTTCTGCAAATCCAGGGTGACTTTCTTTTTCGCCTCTGTCCACTGCCCCTGCACCAGGATTAAATAGCGTTTATCCATATGATGATGGCGCATGGCTTCGTGCAAGGCAGTCAAAGCCGAGCGTTTTTTGGCAATCATCAATACGCCAGAGGTTTCACGGTCCAGACGGTGCACCAGCTCGAGAAATTTGGCTTGCGGCCGCTCCAGGCGCAATTGCTCAATCACGCCCAGACTGATACCACTGCCACCATGGACCGCCATCCCGGCCGGTTTATTCAGTGCCAGCATGGCATCATCCTCATAAATCACTTGCTCGGCCAACTTTGCCTTGACCGTTGGAGCGGCAGGCTTGGCTGCGGCTTCCGCAAGGCGAATGGGCGGCACGCGCACTTCATCGCCCAGTTGCAATCGGTATTCCGCATCAACGCGCTTCTTATTGACGCGGACTTCGCCACTGCGCAAAATCCGGTAAATATGGCTTTTAGGCACGCCTTTGAGCACCTTGGTCAGAAAGTTATCTACCCGCTGTGTTTCAGACGCCTCGTCCACCATCAAGAATGTGACGCGATCACTGGCGGGCCTGAGCTCGGAATCGAGGCTGGAAGCCATTGCGGCCGTCGCGGATGTGGATGATCGTAATTGTGAGCTCATAGTTGCAGGTCGTGCTTTGCTTTATCAGGACTTATGGATATACTGTCGAGATTCTGAATCAATGGTTTACCGGCAAAAGCGACAACATTGCCATGCCGATTTCGAGATGACAAACTGTTTTCATCTCTGACCTGAGAGCCCTGATATCCGGACTCGCCAGATTTTGGGTCTCGTCAATGCATTCAGAATCAAAAAAATTTTGGTGAATACCGCTCGCCATCAAGTAGCGATAATTAATTAGAAATGTTTTAACGCGAAGCTCACGCAGAATAACCAAAGAAATGAGCTCGGCGTTAGCCAACCCGAATTTTAACGAAATTGCCCTCTGTTTAGGGTTTTATTTTTGCAGTCTATCGCGCTGGACAATACAGGTCACACACTCCTGCCACGCACACACTGCCCCTTGCAGAAACCGAGTCTTCAGCCACATTCAGTGTTGGCTGCACTCAAGTGCATATTGATGCCTGCCTGCTGCGCTGACAATCTTGTAGCGCACCTCGCAAAAGCCATTGCACATCCCCGGTGACATCTTGGTCACTTCGTTAAGTTCTGGTGGTTGTTTACGACCACGGCCCGCCCTGCGCACATCTCTATTCTGTGGCTTCGTCTAGGAGCCCTGCATGAAAAGAATGTTGTTTAACGCAACGCAATCAGAAGAATTGCGCGTTGCGATCGTCGATGGACAAAAACTCATCGATCTGGATATTGAACACGCTGGTAAAGAACAGCGCAAAAGTAATATCTACAAAGGGGTGATCACCCGTATTGAACCGTCTCTCGAAGCCGCATTTGTCGACTACGGCACTGACAGACACGGCTTTTTGCCGTTCAAGGAAATTGCCCGCAGTTACTTCCAGGAAAAACCGGATCAAGGACGCGCCCGTATTCAGGACGTGATCAAAGAAGGTCAGGAAGTCATTGTGCAGGTAGACAAAGACGAGCGCGGCAGCAAAGGCGCTGCGCTGACTACCTTTATCTCGCTGGCTGGCCGTTACCTGGTCTTGATGCCCAACAATCCACGCGGAGGCGGTGTCTCGCGTCGCGTGGAGGGTGAAGATCGCAATGAGTTGCGCGACACCATGGCGCAACTGGAAGTGCCTAACGGCATGAGCATCATTGCCCGCACCGCTGGCATTGGCCGCAATGCAGAAGAGCTGCAATGGGATTTGAATTACCTGACCCAATTGTGGCAAGCGATTGAAGATGCCTCCAATTTCCAGCCTGGCGCTTACCTGATTTACCAGGAAAGCAGCCTGGTGATCCGCGCCATCCGTGACTACTTCAGTGCTGATATCGGCGAGATCCTGATTGATACCGCTGACGTACACGAGCAAGCCTTGCAGTTCATGAACCACGTGATGCCAGGCAATGTGACCCGCGTCAAACTGTATCAGGACGAAATTCCGCTGTTCTCCCGCTTCCAGATCGAACATCAGATCGAATCTGCGTTTGCGCGTGAAGTACGTCTGCCTTCCGGTGGCGCCATCGTGATCGACCACACCGAAGCACTGGTGTCCATCGACGTCAACTCTGGCCGCTCCATCAAAGGCGCAGATATTGAACAAACCGCGTTTAATACCAACCTTGAAGCGGCCGAAGAAGTGGCACGTCAGATGCGTCTGCGTGACCTGGGTGGCCTGGTGGTCATTGACTTTATTGACATGGAAAACCAGCGCAACCAGCGTGATGTCGAGAACGCCCTGCGCGACGCCTTGCATCACGACCGCGCACGCGTGCAAATGGGCAAGATTTCACGCTTTGGCCTGTTGGAAATGTCCCGCCAGCGCCTGCGTCCTAGCCTGGGCGAAACCAACCACATGACCTGTCCTCGTTGTAACGGTACCGGTCATATCCGCGGTATCGAATCCACGGCCTTGCATATCCTGCGCATCACGCAGGAAGAGGCCATGAAGGACAACAGCGCCATCATTCAGGTACAGTTGCCGGTTGAAGCCGCCACTTTCCTGCTCAATGAAAAACGTGCCGACATCCACAAGATTGAGCAACGCACCGGCGTGGAAGTGATCCTGATTCCTAACATCCATATGGAAACGCCAAATTACAACATCTTGCGTATCCGCCATGATGATGTGAACGAAGAAACCACGCAAGCCAGCTACAAGATGGTGGACTTGCCAAGCGAGTCTGATTACCAGCATCGCCTGGAACAGGCTGCAGCCCCTGCCAAAGCAGAAGCTTTAGTCAAAGGCATTACGCCTGCGACATCGGCCCCGATTGTAGAAGAGAAACCTGCGCCTGCGCCGGTACAAGTGACTGAGCAGAAAAAGTCATTCTTTGGCGTGATCAAGTCCTGGCTTGGTCTGGACGAAAAAGAAGTGGTGCCCTCAGAACCTGAAAAACCAGCGCGCGAAAGCAAAGAGCATGGCCGTGACCGGAACAAAAACCGTAACCGTCGTGACCGTCAGCGTGACCGCGGCCAAGAGCGTAATGAGCGTCCAGCCAATGAACGTGCAGGCAAAGAGCAACAGGAAACGCAGCATGGTAGCAAACCTCGCCAGGAGCGTCCGGCACAGGAAAAACCTGCGCAGAGAGAACGTCAAGAGCGCCAAGCCAATCAAGAAGTCAAAGCAGAGACCAATCAGCCCGCATTGACCGCGCAATCAGGCGACAATAAGCAGGAACGTGGTGAGCGCGGCAACCGCCGTAACCGTCATGGCCGCCGTGATCGCCGTAACCGTGATGAAGCGCCCAACCAGAACGTTGTAGAGTCTGAAAACAGTGTGGTGACTGAAACTGCTGCATCCGTCAATCTTGCCGCTGCACCAGTTGTTGCTGACACAGTGCCTACGTTTGCGGTGACAGAAACAACTGCCGCAGTTAGCCCAGTAGAAGTAGTGGCTGCCGCACCAATCGTAGAGAACCCTGCTGCCACAGTGGAAACGCCCGTTGAAGACACCGCCATCCAAAGCGCAGATGACAATCAGACTGAAGCGCCCAAGGCACAAAAACCTGCGCGCAATCGTTCAAGAGCAGGCAAGCCAGCAGGAAAAGCCAAAGCGAAACAGGCTGATCAGGCAGTAGACACCAGCGGGATTGAATTGGTGGAAACCGCTGCAACGTCCTCCCCTGTCGTGACTGAGGCTACAGAAGCCCCAGCGGAAGCGAAAAAGAAACCGGCCCGTAAACGCAAACCGTCCGCGGCAAAAACTACAGAAACCCAGGCGGACAGTGGTATTCAACTGGTTGAAACCAAAGCAGAAGTGGTGAATACAGGTGTTGAAGCCACCCAGAAAACCAAAAAGCCACGTAATGCGGCTAAATGGAAAAAAGACGAAGCCAGCACCGGTGAAGATGGACTGGTCATGGTAGAGACGCAGAAGTAATCAAACTGAGTCTGATAAAAAAAGAGGGCCTGTCAGGCCCTCTTTTTTTATGGCATCAACCGCATTACCAACTGGAGTGCCAACGCACGATACTCCAATAGCCGACTATTGTCAGCAAGATAGAGACCACAACATGCGAGGTGACATAAAGCAACATTCCACCGTAATTTTGCTTTTGTAACAAGCTGAAAGCTTCTGCCGAAAAGGTAGAGAAAGTGGTTAACCCGCCCAAAAAACCGGTTGTCATCAACAAGCGCCACTCCATAGACAGGGTTGGAATCACCTGCAAGATACCCAACGCAATGCCCATTAACAGGCCCCCAATGGCATTGGCGAGAAAAGTGCCGAACGGGATCAGTCCACCTTGATTCAAGCTCAATGCCAGGCCCCATCTGATCCATGCACCAACACTGGCACCGAATGCGACTGCTAGCCATGATTTCATTTGAATATCCTTCTAAAACGTGAACAGGCAATGTATCATAAGTTTAAAAACATTCAGCTTCAACCGCCCGTTGATTTAAAGAGATTGCCTTGCGTTTACTATTCGTTACTTCAGAAGTTTTCCCGTTAATCAAAACAGGTGGTTTGGCAGATGTCAGTGGTGCACTCCCCACCGCCCTCGCTAGCAGTGACACAGAGATTCAAATTCTGTTACCGGCTTATCGTGGCATGCTGGCGCAATGTAGTTCACCCAAACACTTGGGCAGCTTACAGCCCTTCCATGATATCCGCTGCGAGCTCTACAAAACTTTATTACCAGGTACCAATATCCCCTTGCTGCTCATAGACTGCCCTGCGCTCTATGACCGGGATGGCGGCCCTTACCATCACCCGCTCCATGGGGAGTGGGAAGATAACCCGTTGCGGTTTGGGGTGTTGTCAAAAGTGGCAGCCATGTTGGCGATGCCTAACATGCTGCAGGCCTGGCAGCCAGAGATCGTCCATTGCAATGACTGGCAAACTGGATTAACGCCCTACTACCTCAAGCAAATGGGCAGCCAGGCCAAGTCCGTGTTCAGCATCCACAACCTGGCCTTCCAAGGCAACTTTCATGCTGACTGGCGCTATCGATTAACCCTCAACCTTGAGGACTATCAGGCAGAAGGCTACGAGTTTTATGGCCAGGTCTCATTCATGAAATCCGGTCTGTTTTACGCCGATGCTTTATCAACCGTCAGCCCAACCTATGCCCGAGAAATTCAAACCGATCAGTTTGGTTTTGGTTTTCAAGGCTTGCTGCAGCATCGTGCGGCAGATTTAACCGGGATTTTGAATGGCATCGATACCGAAATCTGGAATCCCGCACAAGACCCTTATTTGCCAGCACACTACACTGCCAGTGCGTTATCCGGCAAGCAAGCGATCAAGCAAGCCTTGCAGGCAGAATTAGGACTGCGTCAGCAAGCAGATACGCCACTGTTGGGGGTCGTTAGTCGCCTCACCTATCAAAAAGGGCTGGATATGCTGATCGAGATTGCTGACGTACTGCTTGGCAGCGGCTGTCAATTAGCCGTGCTTGGCAGTGGTGAGGCCAGCATGCAACGGCAGTATCTGAGTTTAATGCAACGCTATCCTGGACAAGTGGCCGTGACCATCGGCTATAACGAGCCACTCTCGCACCGTATCATGGCCGGTACCGATATTTTCGTCATGCCCTCGCGGTTTGAGCCCTGCGGGCTGAACCAGATGTATGGCTTGCGATATGGCACGATTCCCGTAGTCGCCAATACTGGTGGACTGGCAGACTCAGTGCATGGCGGCGAAATCAATGCCCAAGGGGTTCCCGGCACGATGACTGGATGGGTCATGGCTGACAATGACGCATCGACACTTTTGGTCACATTACAAACTGCGATGCAGGTTTATGCCAATTCTGGTCAGTGGCAACAGCTGCAACGGCAAGCGATGCAACAGGATGTGAGCTGGGAAACCAGCGCCCAACACTATCAAACACTGTACCAAAACGTGCTTTCAAGCCCAAAAGCCTGATTTTTAAAGCCAGAGAGACAAAAAGGAGAAGTTGGCACGGAAGCTGCTTATTACTAATCAAGCTTCTCCAAAGCTAACTTCTCCTCCCTCAAGACGCCGAATAGGCGTCTTTTTTTTGCCTGAATTCAGACTCAGTCGCTTATTCAGCGGCCGCAGGTGGTGTCATATTCAAAAAGTGTTCGCGGTAATACTTAAGCTCATCAATCGACTCATAAATATCCGCCAGGGCTTCATGACGGCTGGCTTTTTTAAATCCCGCATAAATATCCGGGCGCCAGCGACGTGATAACTCTTTAAACACGCTTACATCAAGATTGCGGTAATGGAAAAATGACTCCAGACGCGGCATGTAACGCGCCATAAAGCGTCTGTCCTGGCAGATGGAATTGCCACACATCGGCGACTTGCCTGCAGGCACATGCTCTTTCAAGAATGCCAGCATGGCATCTGTTGCCGCTTCTTCATCCAGGATCGATGCCTTGACCTTATCGATCAAGCCACTCCGGCCATGCGTGCCTTTATTCCAGGCATCCATGCCATCGAGTACCGCATCAGACTGATGAATGACCAGCACAGGGGACTCTGCAATCACATTTAATTGTGCATCGGTGACGACGGCAGCTAATTCCAGAATGCGGTCCGTGTCAGGCAGTAAACCGCTCATCTCCATATCCAGCCAGATTAAATTGTCCTGATTAGTTGCCAATTGTGTGCCTCTCGTCATGATTTCCATTAAAATGAAACATTATATTCAGTTCAGTGAACAAGGTGGAGTTAAATCCATCAAAATAGCTAACTGAAATCATTCATCATCATTACTGTTATGTCCGGATTATTTACTCAAATTTTTGTCGCTGTGATTGTAATCAGCTTGGCAGTACGTGTCTGGCTGGGCTTGCGCCATATTCGCCATATCCAGCAACATCGTGCACAAGTGCCTGCTGCCTTTAGTCAAACAATCAGCCTGGAGGCACATCAACGCGCTGCAGACTATACGACCGCCAAGGTAAAACTGCGCCTGAATGAAACCGTCATGGAGTCATTGATTTTGCTGGCACTCACGCTAGGCGGCGTTTTACAACTGCTGGATCAGGCCTGGCAACAATGGCTGCCTGACCATGAAATCATTCGTGGTGCACTGGTCATTTGCTCGGCCATGTTGATCTCGGGTGCAGCCACCCTGCCGTTTGATTACATTCAGACTTTTAAAGTCGATGAGAAATTTGGCTTTAACAAGATGTCACGCAGCATGTTTTTTAGTGACCTGGTTAAACACATCGTTGTTGGCTTAATGCTGGGCGGACCAATCTTGTTTGTCGCGCTCTGGCTTATGCAAGGTGCTGGCGACTTATGGTGGCTCTACCTGTGGCTGATCTGGAGTGCATTTAACCTGTTTATGCTGGCAGTGTATCCCATCTGGATTGCGCCACTGTTTAACAAATTTACGCCCATGCAGGATCAATCCCTTAAGGCACGTATTGAGGCCCTGTTGCAAAAATGCGGCTTTGCCAGCCAAGGCTTGTTTGTGATGGATGGATCCACCCGCTCTGGTCATGGCAATGCCTACTTCACCGGTTTTGGCAAAAACAAACGTGTCGTGTTCTTTGACACCTTGCTGGAAAAGCTCAGTGCCGATGAAATTGAAGCGGTGTTGGCCCATGAGCTTGGTCACTTCAAACACCAGCATGTCATTAAACGCATTATCATGATGTTTGGATTAAGCCTGTTAGGACTGGCGTTATTGGGTTACCTGATCAAACAGGAATGGTTCTTTACAGGGCTTGGGATTTCGGCACCGAGTAACCACATGGCTTTGCTGCTGTTCGTGCTGGTCTCGCCCGTCTTCATGTTTATTCTGCGTCCAGTCATGGCGGCTTACTCCCGAACCAATGAGTTTGAAGCCGACCACTACGCGGCACAACAATCCAGACCACAGTTTCTGATTGATGCACTGGTCAAGCTGTATCGTGACAATGCGTCTACGTTGACGCCGGATCCACTCCACTCTGCATTCTATGACTCGCATCCACCGGCGAGCCTGCGGATTGCCAAGTTACAAACGTACGCATGAAAGCGCTCCTGCTGATCAGTTGGTCTTTATTGCTCGCCAGCCATGATGCAAGCGCAACTGAAGCCCAGCTGCAAGCAGGAAAAAAACTGGTCGACACACATTGCATCAGTTGTCATGCCAGCAGCTATGGCGGCGATGGTAGCGGCATTTATACACGTGACTACCGCAAAGTGCGCTCTTTCAATGGTTTAAAAGCTCAAGTCACCAACTGTAATACCATGCTCAACCTTAAATGGTTCGATGATGAAGAGCAGCAAGTGGTACAGTACTTGAATCACACCTACTATCATTTCTAGCATGTCGCATCCAGGCCTGATTGTCGCTGCCTATGGCAAGCGCTATAACGTAGAATTGCCCGATGGGCGTATTCTTAGCTGTGTCACGCGTGGCAAAAAAGTCGATAATGCGGCAGGTGACCGCGTCACAGTGACCCTCACTGCCAACAATGAAGGCGTCATTGAGAAAACCGCAGAACGGACCACCCTGCTCTATCGCAGCAATGCTTATAAAAGCAAAGTGCTGGCAGCCAATGTCACCCAGATATTGATTGTGCTGGCAACGCAGCCAAGCTTTTATGAAGACCTGCTTAACCGTTGCCTTGTCGCTGCAGAAGCCGCTGGCATTCGGGCTGTCATTCTCCTCAACAAATGTGACTTGCCTAATCCGCAAGCCCTACAAAAGCTGGAGCAATATGCAGCGCTTGGCTACCTCACTTTGCAACTCAATGCACGGCAATCGGTAGAGGCGCTCAAACCGCTACTTGCGGGTCACACCAGTGTCTTAGTGGGGCAGTCCGGCATGGGAAAATCTACGATTATCAATAGCCTACTCCCTGAAGCACGCAGCAAAACACAGGAAATCAGTACCACACTGGATAGTGGTAAACACACCACGACAGCCACCCATCTCTACCATCTTGATCAGGACAGTGCCATTATTGACTCGCCAGGCCTGCAGGAGTTTGGGCTGTATCATATTAATGAGACCGAGCTTGAATATGCATTTGTCGAGTTCAGGCCTTTTATTGGTCACTGCAAATTCAATAATTGCACGCATACGCACGAACCAGACTGCGCAATTCTGAAGGCTGTCCAAGCAGGCAGCATCCCCCCCGAACGCTTACAAATATTCCAGCAAATCCGTAGCGAAAATAGCGTACAAGTCTACGGTTAACTCCCCCCGTTTTTTATTCATTTTTCAGTATTTAGAGACAAAAAAACACCCTGCCGAAGCAGGGTGTTTAGTCTGTTTAACCGATCAATGACTTGATCGGTTATAAGCTGTGCTTGATTACAGTGCGAACACGCTCAATGCACCGCCGCCAGGCGCAGCGTTGTACTTGGTCAACTCTTTGTAACCACCAGCAGCACCCAGTGCGTCTGTGTCAGTCGTCATGCCCAAGTTCATCGCAACACCAGCCCAACCGCCGATACCAGACAAGATACCCACGTATTGCTTGCCTTTGTTACCGTAGGTGAATGCGTTACCAATCGCGCCGGAACCCACTTGGAATTTCCACAGTTCTTTACCGGTTTTCGCGTCAACCGCCTTGAACCAACGATCCAATGTACCGTAGAACACGATGTCTGAAGCCGTTGTCAGTGCACCACTCCACGCAGAGAACTTCTCTTTGTTGTACCAAACTTTTTTGTTGGTCATTGGGTCGTAAGCACCGAAACCACCCATTACGCCGTCTGGACCAGCAAACATGGTCAGTGTCGCACCAACCCATGGTTGACCAGCAACGTATTTGGACTCAACTGGCTCGTATGTCATACATACGTGGTTCAGTGGAGAGTACATCAAACCTGTTTTTGGTGAGTAGGCTGCTGGCTGTTGGTCTTTAGTCCCCAAAGCTGCTGGGCAGATACCCTTAGCATTGTAGTCCTGGTGTGTTGAGTAACGGCCATCTTTGCTTGGCACACCTGTTTTCAGGTCTACATCATTTGCCCAGTTAACGAATGGATGTACTTTTTCAGCGGCAATTAAAGTACCTGTCAGTGCGTTCCAGGTGTAAGCAAAACCGTTACGGTCATGGTGCCATGCGTATGTTTTGCCACCTTTGTCGAACAGGATCACTTCGTTCACACCGTCGTAGTCCCACTCATCGTGTGGTGTCATTTGCATTGCCCACTTAGCAACACCAGTATCCAGATCACGTGCAGTCACAGTCATAGACCATTTGTTGTCGCCTGGACGTACATCTGGGTTCCAAACGGATGGGTTACCCGCACCGTAGTAAACCAGGTTTGTACGTGCGTCATATGGCCACCAGCCCCATACGGAACCGCCACCATGTTGCCAGCCGTCTTTAATCGCTTGTGGTTTCAACCAGGTACGAGTACCCAACTCTTTTTCGCCACCTTTGATTTGGTCAGCTGACAAGCGCTTGAAAGAACCACCTTCTTTGTTACCACCATTCACGTCTTGATAAACAGACAGTGCGTTGTAAAGCGGATTGTCTTTGTTAGTGTTAGCGTCGTGCAGTGTTTCAGCATCAGGTCCTGTAGAGTAGGCTTTCCATGCCAGAGAACCGTCTTTCAGGTTGTATGCAGCGATAAAGCAACGTACGCCGAACTCAGCACCTGAGCAACCGGTCAGTACTTTGTCTTTGATTACGTGTGGTGCGTTGGTGTTAGTTGCACCGACTTTTGGATCAGTGTTTTTAACATCCCAAACTTTAGCACCGGTTTTTGCATCCAAAGCAACCAGCATGCCGTCGTTTTGTTGCAAGAAGATTTTACCGTCACCAAAACCCAGACCACGGGTCACGTTGTCACAGCACAATACTGCTTGTACGCTTGGGTCTTGTTTAGGAAAATAGGTCCAAACGATTTTCTGGTTGTCGTTCAGATCCAATGCATAGACATTGTTTGGGAAAGCAGTCACGATATACATCATGTTGCCAACAACGACTGGAGAGCCTTCGTGACCACGGTTTACACCAGTCGCGAATGTCCACGCCATTTTCAGGTTTTTAACGTTGCCCTTGTTGATTTGTGCCAAAGCGCTGTAGCCTTGGTTATTATGTTGACCACGTGGATGTGCCCAGTTGTTGGGATCTTTCATCGCAGCTTCTTGATCAGCAGCAGCGAATGCGAGCATTGGCATGGCAAGCGCAACGCTGGCAGCAATACCAAAAGCAGTTTTGATTTTCATGATAGTTATATCTCCGAGATAATCACAAGGTAGCAATTGTTAACATCAATTGCGCGGTGCTTAAGTTGCCACTGGCACTAGGATTTCCAGAGCTGAAACATCCTGTAACGGATATATGTCACTTTATTAAGCGCTTGTAACTGTAATATAAATAACCGCCCATGACAGCCAGCCAGTTTAAGGTTTTATTCATGGGCCAGAGCGGGAATTTTTCCGAAAACTTTATTGAATTGCTTTTTTTTTGTATCATCTGGTAACGGAAGGCCATGTCCTAGTGTGCCCTTCAGGTAAGCGTGCCCAATGTGATGTGCAGGCACCCTTTTCTTGAACATAAGGCAAACGCAGACGTGCTGAGACCCTGGTATTACTCACTGGTATTAGATAAAGACTCCCCTTCCTCCATACATCAGCAACTCATAGATCACTTCAGGTCTATGATAGAAGCAGGTGACTGGTTAGGCGGTAGTCCCTTGCCCAGCTCACGCGATATTGCGCAACGCCTTGGGATCAACCGAAAAACGGTTTCACGCGTGTACGAAGAGCTTTCTGCACAAGGACTGATCTACACTCAACCCAAGCGCGGCACTTTTGTGGCCGAGACCACCAAGCGTGCCAGCTCAGCAGACAAAGTGATGGCGGGCCAGAGCCAGCCATCTCCCGCACCACTCACCGAAACCAGCAACATAGAAAGCCTGATCCAAAAAAGTAGTATTCATCATCTGCGCCGGGCAGCATTGCATCTGCACAAATTGCGGCAAGCAGATTACGATGTCACGGGCTTGCATCATCTCAAGCATTTGCTGGCAAATTTGCTAGCACATGAACGGCGCTATCTGGTGCCGCCGGAACATATTGCCTGTGGCGCGCGGCATGGCCTGCAACAGGCGATCCTCTGCAATCTGGATGCAGCCCATGGTTATGTATTAATTGATGCCGAAGTCGGGACCGGGTTGGAGCGCGCGTTGAAAAAGCACGGTATTCCAGTCATGAAACTGCCTGAAATGGCATGTAACCAGACTCAGCAGTTTATTGATCAGGTTGAAAAATACTGCATCAATTTTCCGGTATCCGCAGTGTGGTGTGATAGCAGCAAGATTGTGTCACCAGACCACCTGGAAGCCGAACACACCCTGATTGCACAAAAATTGTCCGATTATGGCCTGCTGCTCATTGATGACCAGCGTAGCCGCCTCCCCCTGGGCCTTGAGCATCAACCGCCACTAGCAGCAAAGTACGCACGCAGCCTGCTACTCGGCAGCCTGTATGGTACCTTTTGCGAGATGTTCAACATTTGCTATGTGGCGAGCAATCTAGGATTCACAGACAAGTTCTTGAATGAAATGGATGCCCATTCACAATCTCCGCTGCTCTTGAATATGCTGGCGCAAAGTGACCTGATTAAACGCGGTGAGTATAAAAAACTGGTGACCACAATACATCGCACCATGGCTTAAACAAAAACGCACACTAAGCAATCAGCCACGCACCAAATTGGTTGAAAGGAACCAAACAAAGGCGAAAATCGGCTATTAATAACCACCAAATTTTCGGGAAAAAATCCTATTTACTTTAAAAATAGATTTTTAAAACATTGAGTTAAATTGAATTTATAGAGTTGGCATGAGAAATGCTAAGTTCAAGCCGGGAGTGAGCTATCACTAGGACCGATACCAGCAGACTGCATATCCGCCGGTATCGGGGTAGACACTCCCAAACTTGCATATTGATCTTAGTCAGAATAAAAAAGGCAACGCAATTGCGCTGCCTTTTTTATTCTGCCTTTGAGACTGGATCTGCCTCACGGAGAGACAGACACAACCCAATTACTCTTGACCGATTTGGTACACTTCGTAGCTGGTTTCCACAATCTTACCGGTTGTCGCATCAACTTCAACTTTGACTTCTTCGTTGTCTGCTTCGAGGATATCAAATTCGTAAGAGGCTTTGCCATCTGGTTCAAGCTCATATTCCACTTCAACCACTTTACCGGCATGCGCCGCCAGAGCTGTGGCTTTGGCATCGGCTTCTGAAACTTTAGCCAAGGCTTTGAATTTCTCGTCATCCGCGGTCACTTCTTGCTCTACTTCTGTGACTTTACCTGTTTTGGCGCTACACTCGATATCCCAAGCAGTGCCGTCTTTGGACTGCACATCAAACTCGTATACCAATTGCTTGCGCTCAGATTTGGCTTCGACTTTTACAATTTTGCCATCATGCACAGACAAGGCCGCTTTTACGCACTTACCCAGGCTGTCGTAGGCTTTTGGTTTGATAGTTTCATGGTCAGCGAATGCTGGCGCTGACAATACACCGCATACAGCGGCAATGATGAATGACGCTTTGATTTGCATAATGATCTCCTAAGATTAAGTCATGAACTCATCGTGCAAGACTGCGCTAGGGACGCATCTTGACACATTCACAACGATGCAAAGGATATCAAAAACAAACAGGGGTTTTGCAAATATTACACCTTATTAACAAAATGGTTTAAATCAACCATTTCACGCCCTTCACCAGCCTCTTTAGACCGCAACTGGCGCCTTGATAGCAGGATAAGGATCGTAGTTTTCCAGTGTGAAATCTTCAAACTTAAAGGCAAAAATATCGTTAACTGCCGGGTTAATTCGCATGTTAGGCAAGGCACGTGGTGTGCGTGCAAGCTGCTCTTTGACTTGCTCCATATGGTTGCTGTATATGTGGGCATCGCCCAGCGTATGCACAAAATCCCCCAGCTGCAAATCACACACCTGCGCGACCATCATGGTCAACAAAGCATATGAGGCAATGTTAAACGGCACGCCGAGAAAAATATCCGCACTTCGCTGATAGAGCTGGCAGGACAGTTTGCCATCTGCCACATAAAACTGGAAAAAAGCATGGCATGGCGGCAACTTCATCCGCTCAACATCGGCCACATTCCAGGCAGACACAATTAAGCGACGAGAGTCAGGGGTCTTTTTGATCTGCTCTATAACCTGCGAAATCTGGTCAATATGACTGCCATCCGGCTTGGGCCAATTGCGCCATTGATAACCATAGACCGGGCCGAGATTGCCTTGTTCGTCTGCCCACTCATCCCAAATGGTGACGCCTTGTTCCTTGAGATAGGCAATATTGGTACTGCCTTGCAAAAACCAGAGGAGCTCATGAATAATCGACTTCAGGTGTACCTTTTTGGTCGTTAATAATGGAAAACCTTCTGCCAGATTAAAGCGCATCTGATAGCCAAACACCGAGATCGTTCCTGTACCGGTGCGGTCAGTTTTGACATGACCATGCGCAAGTACGTGGTTCAGTAAATCATGATACTGTTGCATAGACAGGCTCCCGCTAATTTAGGTATTGGCGACGATAAATGCTTTAATCGCATCGACACTGACTTCCATGACGGTCGAGGTTTGCGGCAAGTCTTCCAGGCCTTGCAGGCTGGCTGGCCGCTCAGGTTTTTCTCCTAGAGCTTCCACGATGGCGTCTTCAAACTTGGCCGGCAATGCCGTTTCCAATACTAGCATGGGCACATTTGGCTTACGGTGTTCCAGAGCGACTTTCAAGCCATCGGCAGTATGCGTATCAATAGTCACGCCATATTTTTCTTTGGTAGTGCGTATGATTTGCATCCGGTTGGCATGGTTACTATGACCGGAAACAAACCCAAAGTCAGCCACTTTCTCAAAATAACCATCTGCATTCAGGTCAAACTTGCCCCCATGATCCACCGCGGTCCACAGCTCGCGAACCCTTGCGCTGTCTTGCCCCACCAAGTCATAGACAAAGCGCTCAAAGTTGGAGGCTTTGCTGATATCCATGGACGGGCTGGAGGTATGATAAGTATTGGCTGAACCACGCGGCGCATAAACGCCGGTATTGAAAAATTCGTCCAGCACATCATTTTCGTTGGTAGCAACGATCAATTGATCAATGGGCAAGCCCATCATGCGCGCAATATGCCCTGCACAGACATTACCAAAGTTGCCACTTGGCACGGTGAAGCTGACCTTCTGGCTGTTGTTTGTGGTCACAGCCAAATAGCCTTTGAAGTAATACACAATTTGGGCTGCAATGCGCCCCCAGTTAATGGAGTTGACTGCGCCGATTTTGTATTGCGCCTTGAATGCATGATCATTTGAGACGGCTTTGACCATATCCTGTGCATCATCAAATACCCCTTTAACCGCAATATTGAAGATGTTTTTATCTTGCAGGCTGAACATCTGCGCCGTCTGGAAGCGGCTCATTTTCTGGTAAGGCGATAGCATGAAGACACGCACGCCTTTTTTGCCACGCATGGCGTATTCGGCCGCTGAGCCTGTATCACCGGACGTGGCGCCCAAAATATTGGTGGTCTGACCAGTTTTTTCCAGCACGTATTCAAACAGGTTGCCCAGCAGCTGCATCGCCATGTCTTTAAACGCCAGCGTTGGCCCATTTGAGAGACTCAGCAGGTAGAGATTATCCTCGAGCTTGAGTGTAGGTGTAATGTCCTCGGCATTTTGGCCAGCACGCGCATATTGATAGACTTCAGCCCGGTAGGTTTTATCAATAATGGCTTTGAGATCTGCGTGTGGAATATCACTGTCATCAACCAAGCGTGACAAAACCGCAAACGCCAGCTCACGGTAACTCATGCCACGCATGGCATTGAGGTCAGCATCGCTGAATTGCGGATACTGCTCAGGCAGATACAAGCCGCCGTCTGGCGCCAGGCCACCCAGCAAAATCTCACTAAAACTCAAAGCAGGCGATTGCCCGCGGGTACTGATATATTTCATTGTATGACACTCACTGAATTTGGCCGGGTCAACATTAGACTGACTTAGCGCGACAAGGATTCGACACGGATTTTTGTCACTTTACCAGTCAAGGCGGGCAAGGCCTCGATACGGGCGATCGCGGTATCCATGGTTTTTTCCTGGGTGGTATGGGTCAGAATGACGATATCCGCTTCTGACTCCCCATCTGCCGGCTCTTTCTGCAGCATGGCATCAATCGAAATTTGCAGATCAGCCAGAATCTTGGTCAAATCGGCCATGACACCGGGTTTATCCGATGCACGCAAACGCAAGTAGTAATCAGAATACACTTCTGCAATCGGCAACACGGGCAAAGCTTGCTGCTGATCTAACTGGTAGCCCAAATAGGCCACGCGTTGTTCGGCCTGCGTGCCCTGCAAGCGAGCGATATCGACTAAATCAGCCACCACAGCACTCGCGGTAGGCTCAGCGCCCGCACCGGCGCCGTAGTACAAGGTAGGCCCAACGGCATCGCCTTTCACCACAACGGCATTCATGGCGCCATCGACATTGGCAATCAGGCGTTTTTCCGGGATCAAAGTCGGATGCACACGCAACTCGACGCCCTCACTGGTTTTCTTGCTGATGCCCAGCAATTTAACGCGGTAGCCCAACTCTGCCGCATAGCTAATATCGTGAATGCTGAGTTGAGTGATGCCCTCAGTGTAAGCTTGTTCAAACTGCATGGGCATGCCAAACGCAATACTGGCCATGATGGTCAGCTTGTGTGCGGCATCAATGCCTTCGACGTCAAACGTCGGATCAGCCTCGGCATATCCCAGACGCTGCGCTTCTTTGAGCACATCTGCGAAGGCGAGGCCTTTGTCACGCATTTCGCTCAGGATAAAGTTGGTGGTGCCGTTGATAATGCCAGCCACCCATTCGATTTTGTTGGCACTCAAGCCTTCACGTAAAGCCTTGATGATGGGGATACCACCTGCGACCGCCGCCTCAAATGCTACGATCACGCCTTTATCAGACGCAGCTTTAAAAATTTCGTTACCATGCACGGCCAGCAAGGCCTTGTTGGCCGTGACCACGTGCTTGCCATTGGCAATGGCTTGTAGCACCAACTCCTTGGCAATGGTGTAGCCGCCGATCAACTCGACAACCACATCAATCTCCGGGTTATTGACCACGGCAAAGGCGTCGTCAGTCAAGGCAACCTGCCCATTCGTGACCTGTTTGGCGAGCTCCAGGTTGCGGTCAGCCACTTGCACAATACGGATATTGCCCCCAATCCGGCGCGCGATTTCCGCCTGGTTACGGGTGAGCACGGTATAAGTACCACCGCCTACTGTGCCTATGCCCAACAATCCAACTTTTAATTCTTTCATACTTAATACTCACCATTGATGGCATGCCCACTGGCACACCTTTTATTTTGAATGTTTCTTTCGATACCCATCAAGGTAACGCCCGATACGTGTCATGGCCTCGGTCAGGTCGTCCACATTAGGCAGGAAGACTACACGGAAGTGGTCTGGCGACTTCCAGTTAAAACCGGTCCCCTGTACCAGCAGCACTTTTTCTTCGAGCAGCAAGTCGAGAATAAATTGCTGGTCATCCGCAATCGGATACATATTGGCATCCAGCTTGGGGAACAAATACATGGCAGCCTGGGGTTTGACACAGGTCACCCCCGGCATCGCGGTCAACATGTCATAGGCCAGATCACGCTGTTTGCACAGCCGGCCACCGGGGGCCACCAGGTCGTTGATACTCTGATACCCACCCAGTGCAGTCTGGATCGCCAGTTGGCCGGGCACATTGGCGCATAAGCGCATAGAGGCCAGCATATTCAGGCCTTCGATGTAGTCTTTGGCGTCTTTTTTGTCGCCTGAAATAACCATCCAGCCAGACCGGTAACCACAAGCCCGGTAGTTCTTGGACAAGCCATTGAAGGTCACAAACAATACATCATCGGCCAGAGAGGCAATAGAAGTATGTGTATTGCCGTCGTACAAGACCTTGTCGTAAATTTCATCGGCAAAAATCACCAGACCGTGATGGCGGGCGATCTCAATAATGCCTTCTAGCGTCTCTTTAGGGTACAAGGCACCGGTGGGGTTATTGGGGTTGATAATCACAATACCTTTGGTATTAGCATTGATTTTGTTCTCAATATCCTCAAGGTCAGGCAACCAGCCAGACTGCTCATCACACACATAATGCCGTGCGGTGCCGCCAGCCAGATTGACGGCCGCCGTCCACAGTGGATAATCGGGCATGGGTACCAGAATCTGGTCACCATTATTGAGCAAGCCTTGCATAGCCATGACAATCAGCTCGGACACGCCGTTGCCAATAATAATGTCGTCTATGGTCACGCCAGTAATATTCTTTTGCTGGGTGTAATGCATGATGGCTTTACGCGCGGCAAACAACCCTTTGGAATCGGTATAGCCAGAGGCCTGATCCATATTATGAATCACGTCCTGAACAATTTCTTCTGGTGCATTGAAACCGAACGGCATCGGGTTACCGATATTCAGCTTGATAATGCGCTGCCCGTCTTCCTCCATCTGGCGTGCGCGCTGTAATACAGGGCCGCGGATGTCGTAACAGACATTACTGAGTTTGCTGGATTTATTGACTGGCTGCATAGCGGATTAACAAACACATCTGGCGTGTGTTAAGCTCTTAAAGTAAAACTTTCATTCTACCTGCAAACCCTTGCTACATCAATGAACCTAGTACGCGGCATCGGGTCTGGATTGGATAGTCCTTGCACATTCAGCCACCTCACAATTGAGCTTCAAACTTATGAAACTACATCTGCATACCGGTGAACAGCAATACCAGATTCATGGCGTCGATAGCGATGCGGTGACCATCAATCAGCAGCGCTATCCACAACCAGTCATTGTCAGCGATCAAGCACTGCGCACTGACTGGTTTCATGGCCCATGGGAAAAGCTGGACGCTCAAGCTTTATCACTCATTCTAGAGTTCAAACCAGAAGTCGTGTTATTGGGGACGGGAGACAAACAGCGCTTTATTCACCCCAAACATCTGCAGCCCTTTTTATCTGAACTGATCGCTGTGGAATGCATGACCACTGCAGCCGCTTGCCGTACCTTCAACATTTTGAGCGCAGAAAACAGAAAAGTCGTGGCTGCCCTACTTCTTGAAAAACATCTGTCGGACGCAAGTTAGCCGCTTACTGCGGCTTGAGCGTCACGCTTAGCCCCTCAGGGGTGACTTTGAGTTGATCGGGTTGATACTTTCTACCGGCATAACTCAAATCTTCCGGCTTCACTTCATATAGCACGACCTGCTTAAACCATTGCCGACCTATGTCTTTAGCCAACTGCTGGGCGAGGTTGCTCCACTCACTGCCGGCACCATCCAGCTGTAACGAATCCACCTCAGGCTGATCCAGCACCACCGCCTGTTGCGCCTGATCAAACCGCAACAAACCGGAGAGACCGAGTTTGCCGGTCGCAGAGTTAGCCAGCAAATCGCTACGGACATTCGCATCCATCAAGGCATGTATGCGGCCAGAGCCAGGCTCGACCGACACGAGTGCATTAGAAAGCTGAAGATGAAATATACGCATAAGCGTGATCGGTTTTTCCAGTTTTCGATTCAACTTTTGCTGTAATTGTGCCGTATTAATATGCAAGGTGCGCTCGCCCAGACTCACACAGTGCGAGAGGAGTAACACTAGCAAAACACTGAGGCAAAGCCCGATTAATTGACGCATTTGTAAGCCCTATTTAACACTTGTAACATTCAACAAAAATCGAAAACACTTCACAGAGGATACGATAAGATCGTGCGCTATGGGAATTAAACATCGCCTCCAGCCTGGATTTACATTGGTAGAAATGATTGTGGTCATGCTGATTCTATCAGCGCTGGCTGTGACTGCCTATGCACGTATTTCTCAGGTCGACTCACAGGCCAGACAAGCCAGCTTGTCAGCCTTCAAAGCTAACGTACAAGCGACTGCCATCATGGCCAAAGGCGTATGCATGTCCGATCCGCAATGTGACAGCCAGCAAGTGGCACCGTCAACCACGATAGAGGGCAATGTTATTTACTTCAGCCAAAGCTATCCTGTCGGCTGGCTGGGCAATAGTGATGGTGCAGGCACCCTCAACCAGTTACTAGACACTGGGAAATTTGCTATCCAGCCATCCCTGTCAGATCGTGAGCATGCCACCTATTATTTGCAAGGGGCCAGAAACAGCGCACACTGCAAGCTGGAATATATCCTGGCCTCCGGTGCAAACAGCACTCAGCCTCTGACGATCCAGACAGACAGTAGCGGTTGCTAATAACACCTCCAACAAGCGCCAAAAATAAAAAAGCCGTGTGTTGAAATCACACACGGCTATATACAGCTCAACCCAAGCTTAAAGATGTTTGGTTGACAAGGTCAATGTGGCGTTGGTGCCACCAAAACCAAAGCTGTTAGAAAGTGCGGTTTGCACCTTGGCAGATGGAATGGCCTGACGCACAATATTCAAGCCCTCAGCCGCCGGGTCCAGATGATCAATATTGGCAGAGGCCGCAATAAATCCGTGCTGCATCATCAGCAAGGTATAAATGGCTTCATTCACACCGGCGGCCCCAAGCGCATGACCAGACAGTGATTTGGTGGAGGCAATCGCTGCCCGGCTTTGCGTGCCAAAAACAGCGCGAATGGCTTCAAGCTCTTTGGTATCACCAACCGGGGTGCTAGTCCCATGCGTATTGATGTAATCAATATCGTCCGGACTAATCCCTTGCAGGGCTTGCTGCATACAGCGCACCGCCCCTTCGCCACTAGGGGCGACCATGTCGTAGCCGTCAGAGGTTGCTCCATAACCGATCACTTCAGCATAAATCTGCGCACCGCGGGCTTTGGCATGTTCGTACTCTTCAAGCACGACAATGCCGCCTCCACCGGAGATGACAAAGCCATCCCTATCCACATCGTAAGTACGGGAAGCTTTTTCAGGCGTCTCGTTATACTTGCTCGACAAGGCGCCCATGGCATCAAACAGATAACTCATGGTCCAGTGCTCTTCTTCGCCGCCGCCAGCAAACACGATATCCTGTTTACCCAATTGAATTTGCTCTACACCGGCGCCGATACAGTGGGCACTGGTTGAACAGGCAGAACTGATGCCGTAATTGACGCCCTTGATTTTCGCCCCGGTCGCCAAGCAGGCAGCAATGCCACTGCTCATGGTTTTGGTGACCATGTAAGGTCCCACACGACGAATCCCTTTTTCAGCCAGTGTATTGGTGCCTTCCAGCATACTCTCGGTGGAGGTCCCCCCGGCACCGACAATAAGGCCGGTACGCACATTGGACACCAGTTCCGCTGGCAGTTGCGCATCAGCAATCGCTTCCTGCATGGCCAACCAGGCATAAGCATGGCCTTTGGCCATAAAACGCAACAACTTACGGTCAATCAGGGCTTCGATATCCAAATTTTTAATCGAACCCGCCACGTGCGAGCGCAAACCGCGCTCGGCATACTCCGGCTGATAGCTTATGCCAGAGCGCCCGGCTTTCAGGCTCTCCAGCACTTCTTGTTTGTTATTACCGAGACTTGATACGATACCAAATCCTGTAATCACTACGCGACGCATTGCGCCTCCCTTAAACTTCAAAAAACGGTCACGAATACTAAAAATGATCCGTACTAAAAATTGTCTGTGGTGGTAAACAGCCCAACACGCAAATCGCTGGCAGAATAAATCTCACGACCATCCACCTCCATCCGTGCATCTGCAATCCCCATCACAAGTTTGCGCATGATCACGCGTTTTAAATCAATGTGATAACGCACCAACTTGGCCTTGGGCAGGACTTGACCGGTAAACTTCACCTCGCCTGAACCCAGCGCGCGGCCACGTCCAGGCCCACCTTTCCAACCCAGAAAAAAGCCTACCAGCTGCCACATCGCATCCAGACCCAAACAGCCTGGCATCACAGGGTCTCCGGTGAAGTGGCATTCAAAAAACCACAGGTCAGGACGGATATCCAGCTCAGCAATAATTTCGCCCTGGCCATATTTTCCACCTTCATCAGAAATCTTTACGATCCGGTCAAACATCAGCATAGGAGGCAGTGGCAATTGCGCGTTGCCTTCACCAAACATTTCGCCGCGACCGCAAGACAGCAACTCCTCTTTACTGAAACTACTTTTTCTAGTCATGTATTTTTAGATTTTTAGTATAAAACAATATTTTCGCCGGAAATTGCGTTTAGTGAAAGCTTTTTGTCACGCAAAGACTATACAGACCTGTATACTTTTCTTCAAAACACAGGTAACATTCCCAAAATTGTTACTGAATTTTACATATTAAAAACCGGCTGTCTGACGGGGTTTAAAAAAGGATTCGTGATTTTTTCACCCCGTTAAAGTTACAATTTAGTTACAATCAGAATCACTTAATACATTCAAATCATCAGGAAATCAGGCATGCAAGAACAACAACTCAACGATTGGCGTACCCATGCGCTCACACTCGAGTCAGAAGTCAACAAAGTGGTCGTCGGTCAGGAAACCCCGGTACGCCTGATTACCACGGCCGTGTTTGCGCGTGGCCATGTGCTGCTGGAAGGTGATGTGGGCGTTGGCAAAACCACCTTGCTGCGCGCATTCACCCGTGGCATTGGCGGTGGCTACCAGCGAATTGAAGGCACCATCGACCTGATGCCGAATGATTTGGTGTATCACACTTATTTGGGCGAAGATGGCAAACCTCATGTCAGCCCCGGTCCGCTGCTGATGTCAGGCCAGGACTTGTCGATCTTCTTCTTTAACGAGATCAACCGCGCGCGACCACAAGTGCACTCCCTCATGTTGCGCGTGATGGCGGAACGGACACTGACCGCGTTTAACAAAGAACATCACTTCCCGCACATGCTGGTGTTTGCTGACCGCAACCAGGTAGAGCGTGAAGAAACCTTTGATATTCCTTCAGCAGCGCGCGACCGTTTCATGATGGAAATTCCAATCGTGGTGCCGCCTGCACACGACATTATGGAATCCCTGATTTTTGATACGCGCTTTCATGATGTAGACCAACTGATTTCAAATGTGCCAGCCGACATCCTCCAGTTTGACCAGCTAAACAGTTTTGCCAAGGTAATCCAGGAAAACATTCAGGCCAGCCCTGCCCTGCGCAAATATGCACTTGACCTGTGGCTGGCCACCAAAGATCCGGTTGCCTATGGCGTCAAGGTCTCCAACGTAGACATGAAGCGCCTGGTACTGAGTGGCGCAAGCCCGCGCGGGATGGGTATGCTGCTGCGTGCCGCCCGCGTCAATGCCTGGCTCAATAACCGCGCTGCAGTGATACCGGAAGATATCCATGCCGTGTTCCATGAAACCATTGCCCACCGCCTGGTCTTTAGCCCGGTCTACGAAATGCGCCGGACTGAAATCGCCCGCGAATTGCTGTCTGGTATCGTTCACGCAATCGCTGCCCCTTAACGGATGGTGTACGAATTCACAAATAACGAGTACTGAAAAGTGATGCAGACAATTAAGGAATTCAGCTACCACATCGGCTGGCGTTCGCGCGCACGTCGCCCTGGCCGCCACAAGAGCAATCAGCGTGGCATGGGGATGGAGTTTCGCGGTCATACCACGCTGCTGTCCTATCCTGACCCGCGCCGGATTGACATCCGCCAAACCATACGTGACCCCATGGAGCAGGTTTATGTGCGTATTTTTAACCAGAAAAGCGCCACGCCTGTGTTTGTCCTGTGTGATATGTCGGGCTCAATGCAATACGGCACACCGCATACCAAACTGGTGACTGCGGCTGAAATTACCCGCTCGGTCGCCCAATCGGCTTGCCGCAATACGGATCCTGTTGGCTTTATCGGCTTTGATGATGATTTGCATGACGCGTGGCTGTCTACGTTGTCTTCACGGCCACACAGCATGTTTGACCTGGCTGACCGCCTTGAAAACCATTTACCCAATGAGGTCGGTGCCGCCGCCCTGCTGGAAAGCGTCAGGTTGTTACCACGCGAGCGATCCCTGATTTTCATGGTGTCCGATTTCCATATGCCGCTGGAACAACTGGAAGCCGCGCTGGTGCTCATGCTTCGTCATCATATTGTGCCAGTCGTGTTATGGAATAGCACTGAATACAAGCAGTTGCCGGAATTTGGCATCACCAGTATCAATGACCCTGAAACCGGCGAGCGGCGCACGCTGTTTTTACGTGCCTCCTACCGTCAACGCATCCTGGAAGCGTTCGCGGCCCGTCGCCAGGCCATTGAAGATATTTTTATGAGATTTGATATGCAGCCCTTTTTTGTGGAAGACCAATTCGATGCCGATTTACTGACCGAATACTTCCATCAATACGTGCCTGCCTGAGGAAAGCGACCCATGAAAGCGCGCCACCATCTTTTATCTTTAGTGTTAGCGGCCAGCCTGTTGTCTGCCTCACTCAACAGTGTTGCCGATGTAATTTTGCCATCCGTTGACAATAAATTTGTCAGTGTCCAGGAAATCAACCCGACCCGCGATGCCGGCTTTTTCGTCGGTGACAAGCTGCAACGGACCATGATCCTGACCGTCAAGCAACCTTACGAATTGATCAAGGAGTCGCTACCGATTGTCGGTTATGAGCACCGTTATCGTGGCCAGGTTTCTGGCATTGAATTGACGGCAATTGACATGAAGGAAGCCCATGAGCGACAACAGACCGTGTATACGATACATCTCGAATATCAGGTCTTCAAATCTGGTCGCGTGGTCAAGCCCGCCATTCTCAGAGGCGAAATCGTCAAGCTTCGCCAGCAAGGCAGTCAGGACATCAAGCAATTCCGCATGCCCTCGTTTAACTTCAGGACCTCGCCCCTCTCTGTGTATGGCGAAGTCAACCTGAAGAATGAAATGAGCCCGTTTGTCGCCCCCTTAAAACTGCATGCAGACAAAGAATGGCTGGCGCTAAAGGTGGCGACTGGTGTGCTGGCCGTCTGTTTGCTGGGCTTAGTCTACATTTTGGCGGCCAATACCTGGTTACCGCGCATGGGCGGTGCTTTTGCCAAAGCCTACCGCAAGCTTGGCAAACTGCCGGACGACGCGCAAGGTCTGCAACAGGCCATTTCCACGGTACATGAAGCATTGCATCAGGTGGCGGGGCACAGCGTATTTGGTAATGGTATCGAGCATTTTTTGCAGCAAAAACCTGGTTTTACCCCTGCCAGGCCAGAAATTGAACGTTTTTTTGCCTTGTCTCGCCAAGTATTTTTTGACGCCAGCACTCCGCTAGAACTGGGCATCCCACCACGTGAATGGCTGAAAAAATTCTGTAGGCACATGCGCGACTGCGAACGCGGCTTGAAGCCAGAGGTACATGCATAATGGCTTTTACCCATCCCTGGCTGTTGTGGGCACTCCCCTTGGCGCTGTTACCATTATTGCTAGATCGTTCCCATAGTAAACATTACTCCTGGGTGAGCCTGTTGCCACCGGACCCGCTGTCCAGAACCATCGGTTTTTTACTCAAGGTCTTGGCCGTCATTAGCATCGTCTTCATTATTTTGGGCCTGGCCGGCCCACATAGTCTGGAGCAACAGGTGGAGCGGACCGGCATAGGTGCGCAGATCGGCCTGGTGCTGGACCGCAGCGCGAGTATGGACGACCCGTTTGCCGGAGACAAAGATGGCAATGTCGGTGAAACCAAATCGGTCGCAGCCGCACGTATCATGACCAAATTTGTGCAAAGCCGCCAGAACGACATGATGGGTCTGATTACCTTTAGTAACTCAGCCATGTATGTGTTACCCCTGACTGAAAATAAAGAAGCGATTTTGTCTGCCATTCAGGCGACTGCCGGCAACTCGCTGTTTCAAACCAATATTGGCGGCGGTTTGACCAGTGCGGTTGAATTGTTCAAGGATATGCCGGACTCCGGCTCTCGCGTGATTATCCTGATTTCTGATGGTGCAGGACGCGTCAGTGACATGGTGCAACAGAAGCTGCGTGACTGGCTGCAACGCTACAACATCGGCTTGTACTGGATTGTATTGCGCCAGCCAGGTGGCATTACCATCTTCGATCCCAAATATACGGCCAGTGGCTACGACGGCCCCATGCCAACCGAAGTGTTGCTGTATCAGTTCTTCCAGACGCTGCGTACCCCGTTTAGCGCCTATGAAGCCGCAGATCCCAAGTCACTGGAAGCGGCGATTGCCGATATCAACAGCAAAGAAAAAAAACCGATTCAATATCTGGAAAAAATCCCCGGCCATGATTACACCAATGTGTGTTACTGGGTGGCTTTCGTCATGATTGCACTCTTGCTGGCGGTTAAATATTTGGAGATTCATACATGGCGCTCAGCGTAAATAAACTTGTGATTGGACTGGTCGTGGTCGCTACCGTGGCCGCAGGTACCATTACTTATAGCTGGCAACGCATCAAGCAAGTCGAAGCCTTTAATCAAGCCGTGGCGACAGCTAAAAGTCCACAAACGGACCAGCAAAGTTTCGAAGCCAAGTATGCAGTCGCCTACTGGTTAGGCAAAAATGAGCGTTACAAGGAGTCCACACTTTTGTTTACCAAGCTCATCGAACAAGCCAATGCCAGTCAGCGCGCGGCCATTCTGCACAATGTGGGTAATATGTTTTTCATGCGTGCAATCCAAATGACGGGCGGCAATGACAACAGCACACGTGATGAGATTGAATACCTGTTGTCGCAAGCGGCCACCTCTTATAAATCAGCGCTCAAAGCAGATAACAGCAACTGGGGCACACGCCGCAACTATGACCGCGTTCTTGGCTTGCTGCCAGAAAAACCCACGCCAGGTGTAGGCGAATCTGACAATCCCGGGTTGATCATGGGCAACATTCCCAACGGATTGCCATAACAGGCGGCGATTTTCTCTGGCTCTGGATCTGAACATATTGACTGGCATGGCATGAAAATCTGGCTAAGACACTTTATCAAACATCGCGACACGGCGCTGCTCGCCTTGGCACTGCTCTTTCTGCTGGGAGCAATTTTACGACCCAGCATCCCGTTTAAACATAATATCTATGCCTATTTTCTGGTTGCAGATATTTCGCAAAGCATGAATGCAGAGGACATGATGCTGCATGGCAAAAAAGTCACGCGCATGGCCTATATGCAAAACATGATGCATGAAGTGGTGGCTTCATTGCCATGTGGCACCAAAGTCAGCATCGGCATGTTTGCAGGTAACTCGGTCGCCGCCATGTATGCACCGATTGAGGTATGCCGTAATTTTGCCGCAATCCAGGACACCATTGCCCATCTGGACTGGCGTATGGCGTGGTCAGGTAACAGCCGGGTGCGTGAAAGCCTGTTTGTGACCGCGAAAGTGGTGCGTGCCATGCCTGAGCCGGCGCAAGTGCTGTATTTTACCGATGGCGAAGAAGCCCCTAAACTGCACGCCTTCAACACCAAAAACCTCGATGAATTTCAAGGCGGTGATGACTGGCTGTTTGTTGGCATCGGTACCGATGAAGGCGTGGCGATTCCCAAGCTGAGCCAGGATAATCAGGTCATTGGCTACTGGTCTAATGAAAGTTTTGCCATGCAGCCTGGTATCGCACAGATCTCCGAAAGCACTTTGGGCGTGCGCGACGATAACGTCGCATTTGGTGACCATGACCGCTATGTCTCCAAACTGGCCAGCGAATATCTGGAAAACCTGACCAAAGAAATTGGCGCAAAATTCATCAAAGGTGACAGCACCTATACCGTCCTCAAAGCCATGAAGGAGCAAAAACCGGCCCGCCGCGATATTGCTCCCTTACCATTGGATTGGCTACTGGCCAGCCTAGCAGGCTTATGTATACTCGCGACCTATGCGAGCCATCACCCTTGGCGGCAAATCAAGCAGAATCTGCATCTTTACCGTCGTGAGATTCAATCCAGATTTTTTGTAAAAAGCGAGGCCGTCGCCCACGACAACCATTTTCAATAACCGTTAACGCCTCGCCCCTCTGACATCCTAGGCCAGCGATGCAGGCAAACAGAAGACCTGACCATGCACAAAAAATGGCTACCCTTTTGCCTGAAACATCGCGACACCCTGCTGCTAGGCATTGCCCTGATGCTTTTACTCGGGGCGGCCTTGCGGCCTTCAATACCGATTAAGCGGAATATCCATACTTACCTGCTGATAGCAGATATCACGCAAAGTATGAATGTGGTCGATATGTCGCTCGATCATGCCCCTGCCAGCCGTCTCGATTACACCAAACGCATGATGCATGACATCATCGCCCAACTGCCCTGTCAGACCCGCATCAGTATCGGCCTGTTTGCAGGCGATGCGGTAGCCGCCCTTTATACGCCCCTGCATGTCTGCAAACACTTTTCAGCTATACAGCAGACCATAGACCATCTCGATTGGCGCATGGCCTGGACCGGCAACAGTCAGTTACGCCAAAGCGTGCCGATGGCAGCAAAACTATTGCGGCAAATGCCTGAGGCAACCAAAGCCGTCATTTTTACTGATGGCGATGAAGCGCCCCTGTTGCATGCCTTTAACACGCGTAACCTCAAAGACTTTCAGGGCTCGGACGACTTTTACTTTGTCGGCGTCGGGACAGACCAAGGGGCTGGCATTCCCAAGCTGACAGAAAACAATCAGATGATAGGCTACTGGTCGAATGAAAGCTTCGCCGTCCAGCCTAATATCGCGCAGGTCACCGCCAGTAAAAGCAGTGGACGTGATGACAGCGTGGCTGTCTCGGACTATGACCGCTATATTTCCAGACGGGCGTCGGCCTATTTGAAAAAACTGTCTGAAGAAATTGGCGCGCAATACCTGGATGGCGATGACCCCCACCATGTATTGCAACATATCCAAAAACACAGCTCGCCACGTTATGAAATTGTGGCATACCCGATAGACTGGATACTCGCCACCTTGTCTGCGGTATGCATCGTCAGCGCCTATCTCAACCAGGACTCCAAACGACAGCTCACGCATACACTACGCAAACGATTTACCAAGTTGAGGCAGACGCGCTTGTTTAAAGCTAGACACGATGTCGCACACGACAATCACTTTTAAGCATGGGCCATTCAAGCCTGTCCCCAACGCAACCAGACGCGCAAAGCCGTCAAGCTTGCCCTGTCGGCCTGGTCAGGGAGCACTAGCATACGCTGCGTGCGCAAGATGGGTTCAGTTGCTGCCTCATGCAGCGGTTGCAGCTGCATATGCAAGACCAGGCACCACGGATGCACAACGCTATCAGGGAGCACGCTGACCTGATAGACCTGTCCCGTGCGGTTCACGACAGTCATCTGCCCATACACATCCACACGCAGTCTCTGGATACTGTGTTTCCCAAAAGTTGCCGCCAGTTGCGTCCAGTGCCAGCCACTTGCCAGTCCATAGACAGCCGTTGCACTCAACGCCCAGACAAACGCTAATTTCCACCACAGGCAGGCCATCACCAGCATTGAAAATAAGCACCACCAGCCCCATAAAAGATATGATGGTCGTAAGCGCAGATCAATTTCAGTTGATAAAATAGCTTTTTTCATTGCATGAACCAGGGCAAAGCCGCGCAAGCGACTCTGGCCCAGAAGGAAAACCGAGTTATGTCCAATCCAGCCACCGCATGGCAAACGTTTTTAATCTCGCAAGGGGCGCACTTCAATTCACAAGGTGAAGCCAGCTTTCCCATAGAAAAGGCCTCTGCGCAACTATTTGACCTGTCGGGCAATGGCCTGATCGCCATCAGCGGTGCAGACAGCCAGACCTTTTTGCAGGGCCAGGTCACCAATGATATTAAACTGCTCGCCCAAGGTGCGCAATTCAATGGTTATTGCACGCCCAAAGGCCGCTTGCTGGCGCTGTTCTACACCTTTACTGTTGAGGATGTCATTTACTTGCAATGTCCGCGTGCCTTGGTGCCAGACCTGGTGAAACGCTTGCGCATGTATGTGCTCCGCAGCAAGGTGGTGGTAGAGGATGCCAGTGAGCGCCTGTACAGCCTGGGATTGGCGAGTGATGCGCTTGCGAGCACATTGACTGGCCTGCCCGCGGATCCGCATCAACTGGCCCAAACCGAGCTGGGGACGCTGATCCGCCTCGCTGACGCTGGCACACAACAACGCGCCCAGCTGATTGTCGCTGCCGACAAGGCTGAAACCGTTTGGCAATCGCTGCGCGCGACCTTCACCCCAAGCAGCACGGCTCACTGGGAAGCGCTTGAAATTCAGGCGGGGATTCCGCAAGTTTACCCAGCCACTAAAGAACAGTTTGTCCCACAAATGGTCAATCTGGATGCATTAAATGGCATCAACTTTAAGAAAGGCTGCTATACCGGCCAGGAGATCGTTGCCCGCACGCACTATCTGGGCAAGGTCAAGCGCCGCACATTGCTGGCACAGCTGCCTAAAACCGCCCAAGTACCACTGGCAGGCGACACCTTGCAGGATGCCCAGACACAAGACGCGGGTCAACTGGTGCGCGTTGCGCCCGATGCCTTGAGTGGCGGCTGGTGGGTATTGGCAGAATGCCGACTGGAAGCCAAAGAGGCCGGAGAGATTCTCTGGCAAGGTCAGCCCTTGCTGTTTAAAGAATTACCGTATCCCTTGCCCTAATGTACAGGGTCAATAAAAATAAAAAAGGCGCTTGTGAAGCGCCTTTTTTATTGGGACGGTTGCGCCGGGATCACAGGCGCTGCATCTGTTGGCTTGGCAGCAGCATCGGTATGGCTCTTGCTGGCTGAAGATTTGTTCTGAATCACCTGAAAAAATACTTCGTCCTGCTTCACCAGGCCCAGCTCACTGCGTGCCCGCTCTTCAATCGCAGATTGACCCTGCTTGAGATCGCGCACTTCAGCGCGCAGGGTTTCATTGCGTTGCCGATAATAATCGTTACGCTTTTGGTGCGCCTCAATCTGCTGTGAATATTGCCATACGCGCAACCAACTGCCCTTGCCCAGCCACAACGGATATTGCAGCAGGGCAATCAGGACCACTAATACAACTGTCAGTTTACGCACCGTGGCCCAAAATCAGTTATTTGAACAACTGATAGAAAGCAGACAAGCCAGCGTAGCTGGTAGCATCGCCCAACTCTTCTTCAATACGCAGCAACTGGTTGTACTTGGCAACGCGCTCTGAACGGCACAGGGAACCCGTCTTGATTTGCAAGGCATTGGTCGCCACAGAGATGTCGGCAATCGTGGTATCTTCGGTTTCGCCAGAGCGGTGTGACACTACGGCCGTGTAGTTGGCACGTTTTGCCATCTCGATAGTCTGGAAAGTTTCAGTCAAGGTACCAATCTGGTTGACTTTGATCAGCACAGAGTTGGCCACGCCTTTCTGGATGCCTTCACGCAGGATTTTTGGGTTGGTCACAAACAGGTCATCGCCGACCAACTGTGTGGATTTACCCAAGCGTTGTGTCAACAGGTCCCAGCCCTCCCAGTCAAACTCGCTCATACCATCTTCAATGGTGATGATAGGATACTTGTCGGCCAAGGTAGCCAGGTAGTCACAGAACTGGGCAGAGGTCAGTGCAGCGCCTTCTGACTCGAGGTGGTATTTACCATCACGATAGAATTCGGTACTGGCGCAATCCAGGCCCAGGTAAATATCTTTGCCTGGCTCATAGCCAGCTGCTTCGATGGACTCCATGATCAGCTGCAAGGCAGACTCGTTGGAAGGCAAGTTAGGTGCAAAACCACCTTCATCGCCCACGGTTGTCGCCAAGCCTTTGGCATGCAAGGTTTTCTTCAGTGCATGGAACACTTCTGCACCCGCACGCAAGGCTTCACGGAAGCTTGGCAAGCCTGCTGGCACAATCATGAATTCCTGAATATCCACAGAGTTGTCTGCGTGTGCACCACCGTTGATGATGTTCATCATAGGCGTTGGCAATTGCATGAACGCAGAACCACCCAGGTAACGATACAGTGGCAAACCGCTTTCTTCAGCCGCCGCACGTGCACAGGCCATGGACACGCCCAAAATCGCATTTGCACCCAGACGGTCTTTGTTCTCGGTACCATCCAGCTCAATCAGCGTCTTGTCGATAAAACTTTGCTCTTCAGCATCCAGGCCAATGATCGCTTCGGTAATTTCCGTGTTGACGTTCTCAATCGCGTTCAATACGCCTTTGCCCAGGTAACGGCTTTTATCGCCATCCCGCAGTTCCACGGCTTCTTTGGTACCGGTAGATGCGCCTGAAGGCACTGCCGCACGACCAATCACCCCGCTTTCCAGCAAAACGTCGACTTCAACCGTCGGGTTGCCACGGGAATCCATAATCTCGCGGGCGATAATATCTACAATAGCGCTCATGATTTATCCTTATCTAAGATGAAAAAAATTATAGGGTTTGTTCTGCGAAACCGGCTTTTTTGACCAGCTTGTCGAGATCGACCAGCAAGTGCAGCAAGTCCTCCATTTTGCCCAAGGGCCAGGCGTTCGGGCCATCAGACAAAGCTTGGCTCGGGTCAGGATGCGTTTCCATAAAGACGCCGGCAATACCACTTGCCACTGCTGCACGTGCCAACACCGGCACAAACTCACGCTGACCGCCACTCTTCTCGCCCTGCCCGCCTGGTTGCTGGACAGAATGGGTGGCATCAAATACCACTGGACACTGTGTTTCACGCATAATCGCCAAACCACGCATGTCAGAAACCAGCGTGTTATAGCCAAACGAAGCACCGCGTTCGCAAACCATAATATTGTCGGCACCACCGTTGGCTTCTTTAGCCTTGTTGACCACTTGTTTCATGTCACCAGGGGCTAAAAACTGGCCTTTTTTGATATTGACCGGCTTGCCAGACTGGGCACAAGCGACGATAAAGTCGGTCTGACGGCACAGAAAAGCCGGGGTTTGCAACACATCCACCACCGCGGCCACATGAGGCACCTGTTCTTCGGTATGCACGTCGGTCAAGATCGGTACACCGATCTGGGCACGCACTTCGTCCAGAATTTTCAGGCCCTCTTCCATGCCAAAACCACGAAAAGTCTTGGTCGAACTACGGTTGGCTTTGTCGTAAGAAGATTTATAAATAAATGGCACCCCCACGCGGGCAGCCATCTCTTTTAACTGGCCAGCCGTATCAATTGCCATTTGTTTGGATTCAATGACGCAGGGGCCCGCGATCAGAAACAGAGGATGTTCGAGACCAACGTCAAAACCACATAATTTCATTCAACATTCCTTATTTTTTGGATGCTTTTTGTGCCAGCGCAGCCTGCACATAGGCTTTAAACAATGGATGACCCGCACGCGGGTTAGACGTAAACTCGGGGTGGAACTGGCACGCGACAAACCACGGATGCACAGACTGTGGCAACTCAATCATTTCACACAATTCTTCACGCGGCGTGCGTGCAGAAATGACCAGACCGGCGTCTTTCAACTGGTCCACATAGTGGTTGTTGACTTCATAGCGGTGACGGTGACGCTCATTAACTTCGCTGCCGTAAATGCTGGCGGCCAACGTGTTCGGCACAATCGGACAGCTTTGCGCACCCAGACGCATGGTGCCACCGAGATCGGAGTGTTCATCACGCTTCTCGATCTTGCCGGAAGCATCTTGCCACTCGTCAATCAGACCAATCAATTTATGCTCGGTGCCAGGGTTAAATTCAGTGCTGTTCGCATCCTTAAGCCCTGCGACATTACGCGCATACTCAATCACGGCCAATTGCATGCCCAGGCAGATACCCAGGTAAGGCACTTTGTTTTCACGCGCATACCGAATAGCCGCAATCTTGCCTTCGGTACCACGTACGCCAAAGCCGCCAGGAATCAGGATCGCATCCATGCCTTTGAGACTATCGGTGCCACTTTTCTCAATGTCTTCGCTATCGATGTAGTGAATCTTGACCTTGGACTCGGTGTGAATACCGGCGTGTATTAGCGCTTCGGTCAGCGACTTGTATGACTCGGTCAAATCGACATACTTACCGACAAATGCGATATCGACAATCTCTTTGGGATTGGCTTGCGCGTGAGTAATTTTTTGCCAGGCAGACAAATCCGCTGCTTTGGCAAGAATATTCAGTTTGTGGCAAACAATCTCATCCAGCATTTGCGCGTGCAACAGGCCGGGGATTTTATAAATCGAATCGCTATCAATGGCACTAATCACCGCCTCAAAAGCCACATTGGTGAACAAAGCAATCTTGCGTTTTTCGTCTTCAGGGATTTCACGCTCGGCGCGGCACATCAAAATATCCGGCTGAATACCGATTTCGCGCAATTCTTTCACCGAGTGCTGGGTGGGTTTGGTTTTCAGCTCACCTGCGGTTGGAATCCATGGCAACAGGGTCAGATGGATATAACAGGCGTTGTTTCTGCCTTCTTCAATCCCCATCTGACGAATCGCTTCCAGAAACGGCAAGGACTCAATATCGCCGACCGTACCGCCCACTTCGACAATCGCCACATCCGCGCCTTCAGCACCACGTTTCACGTGTGCCTTGATTTCATCGGTAATATGTGGAATGACCTGTACGGTTTTACCCAGATATTCGCCACGGCGTTCTTTCTTGATCACCGTTTCGTAAATCTGGCCAGTAGTGAAGTTGTTACGCTTGGACATCTTGCTGCTGATAAAGCGCTCGTAATGACCAAGATCGAGATCGGTTTCCGCGCCGTCGTCGGTCACAAACACTTCGCCGTGCTGAAATGGCGACATGGTGCCGGGGTCAACGTTGATATAGGGATCAAGTTTCAGCATGGTCACTTTAATGCCACGCGATTCGAGAATGGCGCCGAGGCTGGCGGCCGCGATACCTTTTCCAAGAGAAGAAACAACACCGCCGGTTACGAATACATATTTGGTCATGGATCAGGTACTTTGAGATTGTTACAGACGGGAGAACATTTTACCGTAAAGCCCCCTCTCCCACAATGAAAGTCAGGCATTAAATCTGGCAGCGACTCGCCAAGGCCTGCGCTTACGCATACAATTCCATCATGTATGACGCTCAAACAAACGCTCCAGCCCTGTGGCAACCATTATTGCCGCAACCGCATGCGCAAAGCCATAAATATAGCCGTGGCTATGTGCTGATCCAGGGTGGCTACCCGGTCACTGGCGCAGCCCGCCTCGCAGCAATGGCGGCGGCCAGATGCGGGGCAGGCATGACGGCGATTGCAGCCCCAGAAGTTTCGCTACCAATTTATGCCAGCACGCTATTGAGCGTGATGGTGAAACCCTATGCGCATGCCGCAGAATTACAGACACTGCTTGAAGACACCCGCGTGAGTAGCTATTTAATTGGCCCCGGCGCAGGCATCTCACAAGACACCAGACTCACCACCCTTGCCATGTTAGCCACAGGCAAACCGGTGGTGATCGATGCCGACGCCCTGACGAACTTTGCCGGTCAGGCAGACACCCTCAAGCAAGCGATAGGTGCAAGCTGCGTGCTCACCCCGCATGAAGGCGAGTTCAAAAGCGTTTTTGGAATGAGTGCGGCGCATGATAGACCCACTCGTATCACACAAGTAATGACGGCGGCACAAACCTGCGAGGCGATTGTTTTACTCAAAGGCGCCGACACTATTATTGCCACGCCGGAAGGCCGGGTGTTGATCAACGAACAAGCACCACCGACCTTGGCGACTGCAGGCGCTGGCGATGTGCTGGCGGGCATGATTGCCAGTCTGTTGGCACAAGGCATGCCCGCATTCGAAGCATGTGCGGCGGCCACCTGGATGCATGCGCAAGCCGCGCGTTTATTTGGAGTGGGATTGATTGCAGAAGATTTGCCCGGGATGATTCCGGCCGTGTTGCAGGCGCTTTTAAAAACTTAACCCTTTTCTAAAGATTCGCCTTTGCTAAGCGCACTTGATTTCGCGTCACTTTTAACGCTTCATCTTGTTTTTCATCAGCGCATTTTGCTCGCGCTTCCAGTCGCGCTCTTTTTCAGCATCACGCTTATCGTGTTGTTTTTTACCTTTAGCCAACCCAATTTGCACTTTTACCCGTCCGCGGGTGAAATGCATGTCCAGCGGCACCAAGGTGTACCCTGCACGCTCGACCTTACCGATCAATTTGTCGATCTCTTCGCGGTGCAGCAGCAATTTGCGTGTACGGATCGCATCGGGACGCACATGGGTGGATGCCGAGCCTAGCGGCGTAATGTGGCAACCGATCAGGTACAACTCGCCACGCATGACCACCACGTAGGATTCCTTGAGGTTGGTACGGTTATCGCGTATCGCCTTGACTTCCCAGCCCTCGAGCACGAGGCCGGCTTCGTACTTTTCTTCAATAAAATAGTCAAAAAACGCTTTTTTGTTTTGCGCGATAGTCATAACGCTGCTGTGCGGGCTTAAATCACTTAAAATAGCATTTTAACTCAAAACCGACTTTCGTTCTGACGCAATGGCTCAAGTAGAAAAAACCGTGCTGGTCATGCATTCGTGTGAAGCGATGTTTCAATTGGTTGATGCCGTTGAAACCTATGCTGACTTTTTACCCTGGTGTGGCGGTAGCCAAGTCATCGAGCGCACGGATACCGTGACCCAGGCCACCATTCACATCCGTTACCACGGCATACAGCAGCACTTTACAACACGCAACCACAAACAGTTCCCTCACCGCATGGAAATCACGCTGGTGGATGGCCCGTTCAAACAACTGAGTGGACACTGGCACTTTATAAGACTGCGTGAAGATGCCTGCAAAATTGAATTCAAGCTTGAATATGTCTTTGCCAACGGCCTGATTGAACGCATGATTGCGCCAGTGTTCAGCCATATTGCCAACACCTTCGTCGACAGCTTCGTCAAACAGGCTGGCAAGCTCCAACTCAAGTAATGAGCAAACCGGTCACGCCAGCCATGCCTGAAGAACACACTGGGATGCTTAATATAGAAGTGGTCTATGCGCTGCCAACGTCGCAAACGCTGATCACACTCGTGGTGCCGCCAGGCACCACTGCAATCGCGGCCGTGCGACAGTCCGGCATTCTGGAACAACACCAGATGACCGCAAGCAAAGAATTACCCTTAGGCATTTTTGGCAAAAAAGTCAGCCACGACAGGCCACTAAAAGCGATGGACAGGGTAGAAATTTATCGCCCGCTGATTGCGAACGCCAAAGAAATGCGCCGTCAGCGTGCCACTAAACTGAAAACAGCCACGGCCAAGCGGGCCAATTCCCGTTAGTTACGTATTGCACCATTCAGCGCACTGACAAAACTGCAGGCTTTCTGATCAACACCATCAAGATGCATTACTCGGGTGGACAATTTTCGTCGATTTCTTGCTGCGCGGCTGCCAGCCCCTGACGAATTTGCTCATCTGACAGATATTCGCGCTGACCATTCTCGTTCACATTCTGCATGCGGCCGCCCACGGCATAGTTGCGATAGTTGCTTCTGGCTGCTGCACAATTTTGGGCTTTTTGACGCGCTTCCATCGCCTTGAGCGCTTCAGCTTCTGGGGACGCATTCTGCCCGGCTGAGTTCTCGGGCATTTTCTGTTTGGCCGGATTCATTTGCTCGCGCGAATAGGCGTCGGATCGCGTCAGTGGCGTATCCGCTGGCACCGTCGTCGCCTTGATTTTTTGCGTGGATGGACCGGCGACAGGAGGCGTATCCGAATAATTCATAATGCCTTTTTCATCGCGCCATTTATAAATCTCGGCAGCCGCCTGCATGGCCCAGCACAAGCCCAGCATCAACATCCATCTCAACGTCATTCTCATTTGATAAACCCACACTTGCTTAGAAAAAGGTTAAGTAAAGGCCTCATGCACAAACCATGCCAGACATCAGCAAACAGAACTGCAAAAACGCAAAACGCTTTGTCAAGGCAAAGTGAAATCGGTATAATTATATTTTGGAGATAAGGAATTCACATGCGTTTGTTGCAACAAGCTCTTACCTTTGATGACGTTTTACTCGTTCCCGCACATTCGAATGTGATGCCGCGCGAGGTCAATCTCAGCACCAAGCTTACCAAGAGCATCACCTTAAATATTCCCCTGCTATCTGCTGCGATGGACACGGTCACTGAAGCACGCATGGCCATTGCATTGGCGCAACTGGGCGGCATGGGCATCATACACAAAAACATGTCGGTAGAGATGCAAGCTTCTCGCGTCTCCCGCGTAAAACGCTTCGAGTCCGGCGTCGTCATTGACCCGGTCACCATCCACCCGGCCATGAGTGTGCGCGAGGTGATGAATATCACCCAACAGCAAAAAATTTCAGGCTTGCCTGTGTTGCAAGATGGCAAGGTGGTCGGCATTGTTACCAACCGTGACCTGCGCTTTGAAACCAATCTCGATCAAGCCGTCAGCAATGTGATGACCCCGCAAGACCGTCTGGTCACCGTGCGTGAAGGCGCCAGTCGCGAAGAAATCATGGGCTTGCTGCATAAACACCGTCTTGAGCGCTTGCTGGTTATTGGTGAAAACTACGAGCTCAAAGGCTTGATTACCGTTAAAGACATTCAAAAATCGTCAGATCACCCCCTGGCCTGTAAAGATGAAAAAGGCCGCTTGCGCGTCGGCGCGGCAGTGGGCGTGGGTGACGGCACTGAAGAACGCATTGCCGCACTGGTTGAAGCCGGTGTCGATGCCATTGTGGTAGATACCGCGCATGGTCACTCACAAGGCGTACTGGATCGCGTCAAATGGGCTAAAACCCACTATCCAAAACTGCAAGTGATTGGTGGCAATATTGCCACGGCAGAAGCCGCGCTGGCCTTGGTGGATCATGGCGCTGACTGTGTCAAAGTGGGCATCGGTCCTGGCTCTATCTGCACCACTCGTATCGTAGCTGGCGTCGGCGTGCCGCAAATCACAGCCATCAGCAATGTGGCTAAAGCCCTCGAAAAATCAGGCGTGCCATTTATTGCAGACGGCGGCATTCGCTTCTCTGGCGATATTTCCAAAGCCATTGCTGCAGGCGCGTACAACGTCATGCTGGGCGGGATGTTTGCAGGCACTGAAGAAGCGCCTGGCGAAGTAGAGTTGTACCAAGGTCGCTCTTACAAATCCTACCGCGGCATGGGCTCGATAGGCGCCATGCAAAAAGGCTCTTCTGACCGCTACTTCCAGGACAGCACGGCCAACGCCGACAAGCTGGTGCCTGAAGGCATCGAAGGCCGCGTCCCTTATAAAGGCAGTGTCGTTGCCGTGATCCATCAGTTGATGGGCGGCTTGCGTGCCTCCATGGGTTATGTGGGCTGCGCTTCTATTGAAGAAATGCGTAACAAGGCAGAGTTTGTGCAAATCACCAGTGCCGGTATGCGCGAGTCGCATGTGCATGATGTGCAGATTACCAAAGAAGCACCGAATTACCGTATTGATTAACCCTTATTGATAAACGCGAATTCATCCATTTAATCAAAGCCACAGAGGACACAGAGATCACAGAGAAATGACTTCTCTAAGACTCTGTGTCCTCTGTGCACTCTGTGGCTAAACAAATGTCTCATTCAAAAATCCTGATTCTAGATTTCGGCTCCCAGGTCACCCAACTGATTGCACGCCGTGTACGCGAAGCGCATGTCTACTGCGAAATTCATCCTTGTGATGTGTCCGATGAATTTGTCCGCAATTTCGGTGCTGACGGCATCATTTTGTCTGGCAGCCACGCCAGCGTTTACGAAGAAGAAACTGACAAGGCCCCACAAGCCGTGTTTGAACAAGGCGTACCTGTGCTGGGCATTTGCTACGGCATGCAAACCATGGCGCAGCAGTTAGGCGGCAAGGTTGAGGCAGGTGCAAAACGCGAATTTGGCTACGCCCAAGTGCGTGCACGTGGCCACTCTGCCCTGTTTCGCGACATTCAGGATGCCACCAACGCTGAAGGCCACGGCCTGATCGACGTCTGGATGAGCCACGGCGACAAGGTCACCGAACTGCCTGACGGTTTCAAAGTGATCGCCAGCAACGACACCACGCCCATCGCCGCCATGGCTGACGAAAGCCGCAAGTTTTACGCGGTGCAATTTCACCCTGAAGTCACCCACACCAAGCAAGGCCAGGCCATGCTTGAGCGCTTTGTACTGGATATCTGCGCGGCCAAGGCAGACTGGATCATGGGTGACTATATCGCCGAAGCCGTTGCAAAAATCAAGGCACAAGTTGGCGATGAAGAAGTCATTCTCGGCTTATCTGGAGGCGTAGACTCCTCCGTGGCAGCCGCACTGATACACCGTGCCATTGGTGACCAACTCACCTGCGTCTTTGTCGATCACGGCCTGCTGCGTCTGAATGAAGGCGATATGGTGATGGACATGTTTGCTGGTCGTCTGCACGCCAAAGTCATCCGCGTGGATGCCTCTGCACAATTCATGGGTAAACTGGCTGGCGTCAGTGACCCGGAGGCCAAGCGCAAGATCATAGGCGCAGAATTCGTTGAAGTGTTTAAGGCCGAAGCCGCTAAGCTCAAGGCCAGCGGTGCCGGTCACAAAGGCGCCACCTTCCTGGCACAGGGCACCATTTACCCGGATGTGATTGAATCGGGCGGCGCCAAGTCCAAAAAAGCGGTCACCATCAAGAGCCACCACAATGTCGGTGGCTTGCCAGAACAATTAGGCCTCAAGCTGCTGGAGCCATTGCGTGACCTGTTTAAGGATGAAGTGCGTGAACTGGGCGTCGCGCTCGGCTTACCCCGCGACATGGTTTATCGCCACCCCTTCCCTGGCCCGGGCTTGGGCGTGCGCATTCTGGGTGAGGTCAAACAGGAATATGCCTTGTTACTGCAACGTGCAGATGCCATCTTCATTGAAGAGTTACGTAATACCGTAGATGCCGCCAGCGGTAAGACTTGGTACGACCTCACCAGTCAGGCATTTACCGTGTTTCTGCCGGTCAAGTCTGTCGGCGTGATGGGCGATGGCCGAACTTACGATTATGTGGTGGCCTTGCGTGCCGTGGTCACCAGCGACTTCATGACTGCACATTGGGCGGAATTACCCTATAGCCTGCTGGGCAAAGTGTCTAACCGCATCATTAATGAAGTGCGCGGCATTAACCGCGTGGTTTATGATATTTCCGGCAAACCTCCCGCAACCATTGAGTGGGAATAAGCTTTAAACATTATTCTGACGGCCTACACTGAGAACAAAAAATGAGCACTAAATCCATCATCCTTACTGGTGATCGCCCGACTGGCCCGCTGCATTTGGGCCATTTTGTCGGCAGTTTGCGCAACCGTGTCAAATACCAACATGAATACAAACAGTATGTCATGCTGGCCGACGCGCAAGCGCTGACCGACAATATGGATGATATCGACAAGGTGCATCGCAACGTGGTGGAAGTCGCGCTGGATTATCTGGCAGTCGGTATAGACCCCAAGCTGTCGACCATATTTATCCAGTCGCAAGTGCCTGAACTGACTGAGCTGGCCTTTTACTACCTCAACCTGGTCACTGTGGCGCGTTTGGAGCGCAATCCGACGGTGAAAGAAGAGATACGCCTGCGTGATTTTGAGCGCGACATTCCTGCCGGTTTCCTCACCTACCCAGTCAGTCAGGCAGCCGATATTACGGCCTTTAAAGCAACGCTGGTGCCAGTGGGCGAAGACCAGATTCCCATGATTGAGCAAACCAATGAAATCGTGCGCCGCTTTAACCGCACCTATAAAAACATTCAAACCAAGCAAGAGATTCTGGTTGAAACCAAGGCGCTGGTGCCTGAACTCGGCCGCTTGCCTGGCATTGACGGTAAAGCCAAGATGAGCAAATCCCTGGGTAATGTGATAAATCTGGGTGCAAGCGCAGACGAAGTCACCAAAGCCGTCAAGCGCGTCTACACCGATCCCTTGCATTTGAAGATTGAAGATCCTGGCCATGTAGAGGGCAATATTGCCTTTACCTATCTGGATGCGTTTGACCCGGATAAAGCGGCGGTCGCCGAGTTAAAAGCACACTACACACGCGGTGGACTGGCAGACAGCATTGTAAAAAAACGCCTGGAAGCCGTATTGCAGGAAATGCTGGAACCCATTCGTAGCCGCCGGGCCGAACTGGCCAATGACAAAGGCTACATTTTGCAGTTGCTGCGCGAAGGTACCGAGCAAGCGCGTGAAGTCGCCGCTCAAACCATGAGCGAAGTGCGCGCGGCGCTAGGCCTGAATTACTTTTAAATGGCGCAGGCATCCACACCTCACCTATGAGCCGGGGCTTTGTCAAAGAAGACGATCTGGAACTGGCGGGCACCGATTTACCGGAACGCCCCATCAGTGCGCATGTCAATTACGTCACGCCTGCAGGCTTGCAACAATTGCAGCAGGCAGTGAAAGCGTTGGAAGCTGACCGCTTGCACTTTAGTGCGCGCAAGGAAGATCCCAACGCGCAACAGAAGCTGGCCGAGATAGACCGCGACCTGCGCTACTTTGTCGCACGGCTGGAAACCGCACAACTGGTGGATCCCGTCCAACAGCCGCAACATACGGTGCTCTTCGGCGCGACCGTGACCGTAGAAGACGAACTGGGGGCGCAACAGGCTTACCAGATTGTTGGAGAAGACGAGGCAGACATTGCGCAGCACAAAGTCAGCTATGTTTCGCCCGTGGCCAAAGCCCTGCTCGGCCGTAAAGTCGGTGACACCACGGTCTGGCAACGGCCTGCGGGTCCCTTGTCACTGGATATTTTAGACATTAAATACTGAAAACACGATGAACGTTTCCCAAGCAATTGAACAACGCCGCTCTATTAAAGCCTACGACCCTGCACACCGCATGACCGAGGCAGAAATCCAGCAACTCTTGTCGCTGGCCATGCTCTCCCCGACCGCTTTTAACATCCAGCACTGGCGTTTTGTGGTCGTGACTGACCCGGTGTTACGTCATCAGATCCGCGCGGTGAGCTGGAACCAGGCACAAGTCACCGATGCCTCATTGCTGATTATCCTGACTGCGGATTTAAAGGCCTGGGAAAAAGACCCTGCCCGCTACTGGGTGAACGCGCCGCAGCCAGTCAGTGACTATCTGGTCAAGGCCATTCACGGCTATTACACTGATCAACCTCTGGCACAACGCGATGAAGGCATGCGTTCTTGCGGCATGGCAGCCATGACCTTGATGCTGGCCGCCAAAGAAATGGGCTATGACACCTGCCCGATGGATGGTTTTGATTTTGAGGCTGTGTCCAAATTAATCAACTTGCCTGAAGATCATGTCCCCGTGATGTTTGTCGTGGTAGGGAAAGCCCTCGAAGCAGCCAAGCCACGTGGCGGCCAATTGGCCATGGATGAAGTCGTCATTTATAACCGTTTTTAGCTCTATTACGATGCCTGAAAGCAGGCGCACCTTTTTAATTATTGATTGAGAGTTCTTGCATGTTAGTTGCGAACAATATCACCATGCAGTTTGGCTCCAAGCCACTGTTTGAAAATGTTTCCGTCAAATTTGGTGATGGCAACCGTTATGGTCTGATTGGCGCCAATGGCTGTGGTAAATCCACGTTTATGAAGATCCTGGCCGGGGTGCTGGAGCCTACCAGTGGCAACGTCAGCCTGGACCCGAACGAACGCATGGCCTTTTTGAAGCAGGACCAATTTGCCTATGAAGACCAGCGCGTGCTGGACGTGGTCATGATGGGTCACGAGCAAATGTGGAAAGCCATGCAAGAGCGTGACGCGATTTACGCCAACCTCGAAGCCACCGAGGACGACTACATGCGTGCCGCCGAACTGGAAGGCGTGTTTGCAGAGTATGACGGCTATACTGCCGAAGCACGTGCTGGCGAATTGCTGTTAGGCGTAGGCATTCCCCTGGAGCAACATAATGGCCCGATGAGCGCCGTAGCCCCAGGCTGGAAGTTGCGTGTGCTGCTGGTACAAGCTCTGTTTGCAAATCCGGATGTGTTATTGCTGGACGAACCGACCAACAACCTGGACATCAACACCATCCGCTGGCTGGAAGATGTGGTCAATAATCGTGACTGCACCATGGTCATTATTTCGCACGACCGCCACTTTTTAAACCAGGTCTGTACCCATACCTGTGATATGGATTACGGCAAGATTACCTCTTATCCAGGTAACTATGATGATTACATGGAAGCCAGCATTGCCGCACGTAATCAGCAAGCCAAGGACAATGCCAAGGCCAAACAGCAGATTGCAGACTTGCAGGACTTTGTCCGTCGCTTCTCTGCTAATGCGTCTAAAGCCAAGCAGGCAACCAGCCGCGCCAAACAGATTGATAAAATCAAGGTCGAAGAGTTTAAACCCTCTAGCCGCCAGTATCCGTTTATTCGCTTTGAATTTGACGACAAAGAGAAGCTGCACCGCAATGCCGTCGAGCTCAAGAAACTCGGCCATGGCTTTGACAAACCCTTGTTTAACAACGTGGAATTGATCTTCGAAGCAGGTGAAAAAGTCGCCATCATTGGTGAAAACGGCATTGGTAAAACCACCTTTTTGCGTTGCCTGGCCGGGGATTTGCAGCCCAAGCATGGCGAAGTCAAATGGGCAGAAAAAGCCAAGCTGGGCTATTTTGCGCAAGACCATGAATACGAGTTTGCAGAAGGTGAAGACTTGTTTGAATGGATGACCAAGCAACGCCAGCAAGGCGATGATGACAACACCGTGCGCAGCATGCTGGGCCGTTTGCTGTTCCCGACCGAAGCCACTAAAAAATCAGTCAAAGTGCTGTCCGGGGGTGAAAAAGGCCGCATGCTTTACGGCAAACTGATGCTGGCGAAAACCAATGTTTTGCTGATGGACGAACCGACTAACCATATGGACATGGAGTCGATTGAAGCGCTGAATACGGCACTGGACAAATACAAGGGCACCTTGTTTTTTGTCAGCCATGACCGTGAGTTTGTCAGCTCGATTGCCACCCGTATTATCGAAATCAAGGCGGATGGCATTGTCGACTTTACCGGCAACTATGAAGACTATTTAGCCAGCCAGGGGATTGCCTAAAAACTGACGATACATTCCGTTACACAGCTGACCACCCCTGACAAACACCCGATACAATCGGGTGTTTTAATATCATCATTGCAAATTCGCAATGGTGATTGAAAGGATCCATCATGAAACTGAACAAACTGGTATTCGCGGGGCTTTTGGTGTTGGTGTGCGGAACCGCCTTTGCCGAGCATGGCCATGATTGCGGTAAAGGCAAATTTGACCCTGCCAATTGGCAAGCACAGCGCCTGGAGCACTTTGAACAGCATCAGGAAAAATTGCATACCATTTTGCAACTGACAAGCGCACAGGAAAATGCCTGGAAAACCTATCAGGCACAGATCAAACCGCAAGACAAGGAACATCCGGACTTTGCAGAGTTAAGCAAACTGAATACCTTGCAACGCCTGGACAAAATGGAAGCCTGGGATAAAGCGCGTGATGCACGTCAGGCTGAACGTGCCAAAGCCATCCGTACATTTTATGCCCAGCTGAATGATGCACAGAAGAAAGCATTTGATGAAAATGCCTTACCGCAACATCCGCATCATGCCAATGCGCATCACGAAAAACCTGTGCGTGAATAATCTCAGCGCGTTTCACAGACTCACCGGCCCCAATGGCCGGTTTTTGTGCTCAAATACTCCCCTTGCAAGTCCGAGACACTTTTATGACTGACGGCCATCCTGATACCCATGTGCTTGTCGTAGATGACGACGATGCCATCCGTGATTTATTGTGCGACTTTTTGCAGGATAATCAACTCAGCACACAACAAGCCAGCAATCATGCACAAATGTGGCAAGCGTTGCAGCAGCGCATGCCTGATGTCATTATCCTCGACATCAACATGCCGCAGCGGAGTGGTATTGAGCTCTGCCGTGAACTGCGCGAGTCCGGCAAATACCATCTCCTGCCCATCATCATGCTCACAGCCAGAACCAGCTCTCTGGATACCATCATGGGCCTGGAAACCGGGGCTGATGACTACGTTGCCAAACCGTTTGAGCCGCTGGAACTGCTGTCGCGTATCCGTAGCGTGGTCAGACGGTCGCGCATGATGCTGGAGAGCGCAGGCAAACCCGATCACGAATGGCAGACCGATCACGCTCTTTTGCGTTTCATTGAGTTTAACGAATGGACTCTGGATATTCAAAACCGTACCTTGGTCGACAGCCAGCATACGCGGATTCCCCTCTCCAATGCCGAATTCAAGTTCTTGCGTTTCATGCTCCTGCATGCCAACCGCACCTTGAGCCGTGATCAGCTCATGGAAGAAATGCATGGCCGAGAGGCGGGTCCATTTGACCGGTCAATAGACTTACAAATCAGTAGATTAAGACAGAAACTTGAAGTGGATACTAAGAATCCATCCATGATCAAAACGCTACGCAACGAAGGCTATTTACTCACCGCCGAAGTGCGTTACATTAAATGATGTGTGACATTCAATGACCGGATACACAAGATGATGAAAAAATGGCTAGGCACCATGTCGGTTCGTATTTTCCTGATCACGGTGATCGGTATTCTATTGACCGCCACCACGGTCAGGATGCTGGGCCAGCGGGACTTTAAAGAAAATGAATCTCGCATGCGCGACCAATTTGCCTTTGACCGTATTGAGAGCATGGTGCGCATACTTGAAGCCACCGTCCCCGAAAAACGCGTCGAAATTCAAGATGTGTTTAAGCGTATGGGCAGCCGCGTCACCATTGGCGCCAACAAACCTTCACAGGTGCCCGCCTTACCCGCAGAACTGGCGCACTTGAATACCTTGCTGGTGCCAGAAGTGGCAGACATGATTGATCTGGTGCCCCTCAGTAATTGTGCTCCACGCCGCATGCCACTCCCGCCGCCTACGATGGGTTTTTCACCGCCTCCCCGTCCCCATGGACAATGCCTGGCCATTTATACCCACCTTGAAGACCAGACACCGGTACTGATCACTCTGCACTATGGCGGCCATAGACCACCGCCACCGCACGAACGCAACCCGTTAGCCATTTTACTGGCCTTCCTCGGCTTACTGCTGATCATTTGGACCGTAGCCTCCGTGGCGACCAGACCACTGCGTAAACTGGCCGATGCGGCCTTGCAGCTCGCCCATAATATCGAGCACCCGCCGCTGCCAGAAAATAAAGGCTCGACAGAGGTCCGCCATGCCGCCAAAGCCTTTAATGAAATGCAACGCAGCATCCTCAAGCATATTCAGGAGCGTGGCTTTATTCTGGGGGCCATCGCGCATGACCTGCAAACACCGTTGACCCGTCTGCGCTTGCGCCTCGAAAAAGTCAAAGACCCAGAACTCAAGCAGGGACTGATCAAAGATCTGACCGCCACCCAGGAAATGGTCCGGGAAGGACTGGATTTTGCGCGCCTCTGCGGTGAAAACATCCACAAAAACAAAGTGGATCTCACCGCCCTGGCAACGGCTGTTTGCGACGACTTTGAAGACGCAGGCCAAGCCATTCAAAAAAAACTACCCGAACAGGCAATCACCGTCATGGGCTCAGCCCATTTGCTCACACGCTGTCTCACCAACCTGCTCAACAATACCATTGCCTATGCAAAAACGCCTGCCTTATCCATTCAAGTCAAAGGTAAACAAGTCATCTGTACCGTCTCGGACAATGGCCCAGGCATTCCTGAATCTGCCCTAACCAGCGTGCTGGAACCGTTCCGGCGCCTGGAGGACTCCCGCTCCCGCCAGACCGGTGGCACCGGCCTCGGCCTGGCCATTGCACGAATGATTGTTGAAAAACACGGTGGAAAAATGGCATTGAACAACAAGACAGCCCCTGAAACCGGCCTGGTCGTGCAGATTGTGCTACCACTGAACTAAATCAGCCGTTGCGTAACACTGCTTGCATATTTTTGTTGAAGCGCGAGGCCACCACAGTGTAGACTAGCGCCCTTATCAAGGCTTGCTGGTCGCAATGATTACGCAAGACCTCCCGGAGAAGTGGCAGAGCTGGTTGAATGTACCTGACTCGAAATCAGGCATACGTGAAAGCGTATCGGGGGTTCGAATCCCCCCTTCTCCGCCAGTCATCTCAGGCATGAGAAATCCGTAGCTGGATTCCGATGACATTTTATTCACGCCTGTTTAATGTTCACCCATTCATTCTACTTGCTTAGAACAACCATACTACTCGACATCCAGTTGACTCATTTTTTGCTTGAAGCTGTCTACAGAAAAATCAACCGCAGCAAGACATGCAGCCATATCAAATTGATTGTCACTGATATCAATATAGCCCATTCCCCAGTCACCATATAGCCTCCCTGGCAGATCACCGCTTAGGATCTTCACGATATTTTTGTGTCGCCGATCACGCAGGATATTCGCTAGCAGCGCATCGACACTGGACGCTTCTCCTTCAAAATATTGCGTGAAATTTAAGCCATCAAACAGTAATACACCGGTAATTCCATCACGGCTGTTTGCAGCACGCGCAGTTTTAACGATCTCAGGCACCACCAATACGTCGTAGTGCTCTTGGTTTAATACGCTTGTATACAGAACAAATTTCATGGCTGTGCTCATGTTTTGAGATACTTAATGATATTCGATAAATAATTGATAAATATATATATTTAAAGCGTCATGTTTGATCTCGTCTGATCGTCGCAACAGTTCTAGCAAGCGCGCAAGACCCGTCCTGACTGATCCTACAGCCCCATGGCATCAATAACTGCCTGGTACTGCATCAAGCTCGACTACGTTGTTTAACGTATTAATCAACGATGACTTCGGTGCGAGCATAGTAGCAAACAAGCTTGGCAGTAAACCGTGCAATGGTGATCAGCGCTTCTGTTTCTCTTTTCTTCAAGCCCGCGAGATCGGTGGTAAGAGTAACAGGTCATAGAGCACACTTCCCCATATTCAGCCAGCCCCCAATAGGCGGCATGCACACCTCTTATCCGTCATTCAGCCGCTCTCAAGCCTTGTTCCTTGAGCCAACGACTATCACGCCTAGCAGCGCCATGTTAACGGGCTCACTTGCACATTCTTAACCCAGTGGAGTCTTTCAATATGTCAGAGCATACTTGTAGTCCCGGTTGTCAGCATGGCGTTACCCCAGGTAATGAAGCACACATCAAAGAAGAGTTTCACGAGGCAAGGAGGTCTTTTTTAAAAGATGCCTTTGCCGTCGGCAGCACCACTGCCGCGCTTGGCGCGATGGGGATTACCATGTCGTCAAACGCCTTTGCCCAGAGTCCCAAGGTCGGTACGGGCCGCGCCAATCATTTTTATGTCCCTGCCAATGACAAAACGGTCCATTGGGGATTTTTCAGTAAATCCCTCAAACCGTTAATTGAGGTCGAGTCTGGGGACTATGTGACCCTGGAAACCCTGACCCACCATGCCAATGATGATGCCGAACGGATGGTGAGAGGCGATGCGGGCGCAGAAAGTGTGTTTTACTGGGATAGCAAACGCAAAGGAGTAGACCGTCGCGGGATAGGCGCCATGAATGCCAAAGTGGGCGCAGGGGGTGGCTTAGGTGTCCATATTTGTACCGGGCCGATTGCAGTTAAGGGCGCTGAGCCGGGTGATATTCTGGAAGTCCGCATTGTGGATGTCACTCCCAGACCTAGCGCTAACCCCTTGTACAAGGGCAAGGCCTTTGGCAGTAATGCTGCCGCCTGGTGGGGATTTCATTACGGTGACACGATAGAGGAGCCGAAAAAACGTGAAGTGATCACCATTTATGAAGTCGATGCGACCGGCGAAAGAAACTATGCGTCCGCAGTGTATAACTTCCGCTGGACGCCACAAACCGATCCATTCGGAATTGTGCACCCCATCATTGACTACCCAGGCGTCCCGGTCGACCATAAAACCATCAAAGAAAATCATAATGTACTGAAAAACGTCCGTATCCCTATCCGTCCGCACTTCGGTACTATGGGGGTCGCGCCAAGTGAAGCTGACATGGTCAACTCGATTCCTCCCAACTACACCGGCGGCAACATAGATAACTGGCGCATTGGTAAAGGCGCCACGCTCTACTACCCGGTATCGGTGTCAGGCGGCTTATTTTCGGTCGGCGATCCGCATGCGTCACAAGGCGATTCCGAGCTGTGTGGCACGGCCATCGAGTGTTCTCTGACCGGCACTTTTCAGCTGATTTTGCATAAAAAAGCCAGCCTGCCCGGCACGGCACTGGAAAGCCTGAAATATCCACTGCTGGAAACGCAAGATGAATGGCTGCTTCATGGATTCAGTTATCCAAACTACCTGGCGGACTTGGGGCCAGATGCGCAGAATAGTATTTTTGCCAAATCCTCGGTCGATTTAGCCTTGCGCGATGCCTACCGCAAAATGCGCGATTTCTTGATGACTACCCAAGGATTGAGTGAAGACGAGGCGATCTCACTGATGTCAATTGCGGTTGACTTTGGCATTACGCAGGTGGTGGATGGCAACTGGGGCGTGCATGCGTTGGTGAAAAAAAGCATTTTCCCGCCGCGCAAAAATTGATCATGCGCCAGAGCATCAGCCTGATAAATTGCTAATGGAAAGGCAACGCGCCTCTCCGTTAGCAAATCTATTTAAGAAGATGGAAGCGTTCTTGAGAAAAGCAGGATTGATCAAAGCCGCATGCAAGGCATGCAGTGACTAGATTAAAGCGCGAATCTCGGGCAAATTGCGCCACCAGCCATACACGTCCATGCCGCAGCCAAATACGTAGCGGTTTGGCACCACCAACCCGACCACATCGGCTTGCAATGGCTTTTGCAAGCCATTGTCTTTTTCAGTCAGCACCGCGGTGAGCACGTGGCGCGCACCTGCCGCATGGCAAAAGCGCACCACTTCTGCCAAGGTAATCCCCTCATCCAGAATATCGTCCACAATCACCACGGTTTGGTCACGCAGGTCTAACTCGGGCTGCTTGCTCCAGACAATTTCATGGCCAGCGGTGCCGTGATAGCGATTGGCTTGCAAGTAGTCTATTCGTGCAGGCAGATTGAGTCGCGCCATTAATTGACCGGCCAGATAAAGGCCGCCACGCATCACGCAAAGCAACACGATGCTTTCGCTAGCAAGGTCTTGCATGCGCTGCTGCAACTGTAACGCAACGCGCTCCATGGCGGCGTTGACCTCTTCTGCGGTAAATACCACCTGCGACTGCGCCAGCCAGTGCGCCGGCGGTTGATCCTGCGGTGCAACCATGCGCGTTAGAGGCTCAGGGTTTTCAGATACGCTCTGAAGCTGTCGGCGATTTCGGGATGTTTGAGACCCAACTCAACGTTGGCCTGCATAAAGCCGAGTTTGCTGCCGCAATCATAGCGTTTGCCCTTGTAGCGGTACGCCATGACTTTCTCGTACTGCATCAAGGCAGAAATACCGTCTGTCAGCTGAATTTCGCCGCCTTTGCCTGGCTTGACGTGCTCCAGGCACTCAAAAATGCGTGGGCTCAATACATAACGACCGACCACGGCCAGGTTGGAAGGCGCTTCTTCCGGTTTTGGTTTTTCTACCATGCCTTTCACTTCGAGCAAGTCATCGGTTTTTGCCACGGCATCCACCACGCCATAGCTGCTGGTTTCTTCCGGTGCAACCGTTTCAATGCCCAAAATGGAGCATTGCTGCTCTTCATACATGTCTACCATTTGTTTGGTGATGGATACATCACCAACCAGCAAATCGTCCGCAAGTAAGACTGAAAATGGCTCATCCCCGACCACAGGCTTGGCGCAAAGCACGGCATGGCCCAGGCCCAATGCTTGTGACTGGCGGATAAAGACGCAGCTGACGCCTTTGGGCAGAATGCTGTGCACAATATCCAGCAGTTTTTGCTTGCCAGCCGCCTCGAGTTCGGCTTCCAGTTCATAGGCCTTGTCAAAATGATCCGCAATCGAACGTTTATTGCGACCAGTGATAAAAATTAACTCGGTTGCGCCAGCGGCAATCGCCTCTTCGGCTGCATATTGAATCAGCGGCTTATCGACGACAGGCAGCATTTCCTTAGGGCTAGCCTTGGTCGCTGGCAAAAATCGGGTCCCTAGCCCTGCCACCGGGAAGACTGCTTTTGTAATTTTTTTCATGGTCGTATCCTAATAAATAAAAATAGTTATAACAAAAGAATAAAGGTGTGACTCAAATTTTTAATATAGATTTCAACTTTAAGCAAAGAACAGTCCCTGCCAGCAATGCCGTCACCGCATTGGCGATAATCACCGGCCAATCTCCGATCAAGAGACCATAAATCAGCCATAACACCACGCCAGAAGTGAAAATGGTGTACATCGGCAACGAGATGCCGCTTAAATCCCTGGTACGCCATGATTGCAAAACTTGTGGGATAAAGGCTAACGTGGTGCACACGGCAGCGATTGATCCAATACAGGTGTTTACTATGCTCATTTCAAATCTTCTACTTCGGCACCAAAGGCCTGTAACTTGAGTTTTTTGAGTTGATCCCTGAATTGGGCCGCCTTTTCAAACTCAAGGTTTTTGGCCGCGTCATGCATGGCTTTTTCAATGCGCTTGATTTCCTTGGTCAGCATTTTTTCGCTCATGCTTTCATAGCTGGCCTGTTCCTGCGCAGCCTTGCGTTCACGCTGAGCCTCATCCTTGTCATAAACGCCATCAATGATGTCTTTAATGCGCTTGGTGACGCCTTTGGGCGTAATGCCATGCTCCGCGTTAAACGCCAATTGAATCTTGCGGCGACGGTCCCCTTCATCCATCGCCAGCTTCATGCTGCGTGTGATGCTATTGGCATAAAAAATGACGCGCCCATTCAAATTACGCGCCGCACGGCCCGCTGTTTGAATCAATGAACGCTCAGAGCGCAAAAAGCCCTCTTTATCGGCATCCAGCACGGCCACCAGCGACACCTCGGGGATGTCCAAGCCCTCACGTAGCAGGTTAATGCCGACCAGCACATCAAACTCACCCAGGCGCAAGTCACGGATGATCTCCACGCGTTCCACCGTATCAATATCGCTATGCAAATAGCGGACCTTGACGCCATGTTCGCTCAGGTAATCCGTCAGGTCTTCAGCCATGCGCTTGGTCAGGGTTGTTGCTAGCACGCGTTCGCCCACGGCGACACAGCGTTTGATCTCGCCGAGCAGATCATCTACCTGAGTATCGGCAGGTTTGACAGTAATTTCAGGGTCTACCAGTCCGGTTGGCCGAGCAATCATTTCCACCACTTGCTGCTGATGCTCTTTTTCGTAATTGGCAGGCGTGGCCGAGACAAATACGCATTGCCGCATAATACGCTCAAACTCTTCAAATTTGAGCGGACGATTATCCATAGCCGAAGGCAGGCGCCAGCCATAATCCACCAGGTTAGCCTTGCGTGAGCGATCGCCCAGATACATACCGCCAATTTGCGGCACGGTCACATGACTCTCATCTATGATCATCAGCGCTTCAGCGGGCAGGTAATCAATCAAGGTCGGCGGCGGGTCGCCGGGGTTACGGCCCGTCAAATGACGGCTGTAGTTTTCAATGCCTTTGCAAAAGCCGATTTCGTTAAGCATTTCGAGGTCAAAACGCGTGCGTTGCTCAATACGCTGCGCTTCTACCAGTTTGTTTTCACTCAGGAAAAAACTGACGCGCTGACGCAGTTCTTCCTTGATGGTTTCCATGGCGCGTACCGTCGCCTCACGCGCGGTTACATAATGGCTGGACGGGAAAATACGGAAATTGTGTATCTTGTTAAAAATCTGGCCTGTCAGCGGATCAAACAACTGAATGGTATCAATCTCGTCATCAAACAGACTGATTCTAACCGCCGTTTCACTGTTCTCTGAAGGGAACACGTCAATAATGTCGCCCCGGACACGGAAGCAGCCCCGGCTAAAGTCAAAGTCGTTGCGGTCATACTGCATGGCAATCAGGTGCGCAACAATGTCTTTTTGTGCAATCTTTTTACCCTGATGAATATGCAACACCATGCCATGGTACTCACCGGGATCACCAATACCGTAAATGGCCGAAACAGTGGCCACAATCACGGCATCTTCGCGCTCAAGCAAGGCTTTGGTCGCTGACAAACGCATCTGCTCAATGTGTTCGTTGATGCTGGAGTCTTTTTCGATAAACAAGTCGCGCGAAGGCACGTAGGCTTCCGGCTGGTAATAATCGTAATAGCTGACGAAATACTCGACGGCATTATTGGGGAAAAACTCGCGGAACTCGCTATAAAGCTGTGCAGCCAAGGTTTTATTCGGTGCCATGACAATCGCCGGTTTGCCGGTGCGCGCAATCACGTTCGCCATGGTGTAGGTCTTGCCAGAGCCTGTCACCCCCAGCAAGGTTTGAAACTTGAGGCCGTCATGAATCCCTTGCGTCAATTTTTCAATTGCCTGTGGTTGATCCCCAGCCGGCGGAAAGGGCTGGTGTAATTCATATTTACTACCGGGGAAAGTGACGATCACAACAACAGTCTGTGCATGGGATAAATAATATAGATTCTATTTTAACTGCTTTTGCGCAGGCAGGCATATGATTTACAATTTTCTCAACTACTTTGCGCCTGAACTTTTATCGCAAGCACCAGTCAGTTAAACCACAATGAATCATATTCTTTTGGGGGTCGCGTGAAATTCCTTTTAATAGCCATTCTGGCACTCGGTACACCAGCGGCGCAAGCCTACAATCAGCAAGCCCTGATGGAAGCTTACTTTGGCGTGGTCATGATCCGCGGCTATAACCAGGAAGGTGGCATGGCCTATGGTTCCGGCGTGGTGGTCAGCGACAATTCAGTGGTCACCAATTGCCATGTCTTGCGCGCAACCAAACAGCCCTGGGTCTCGCGTGGCGAAGACAGCTACCCAATCACCAGCGTACGCGCAGATGCCTGGCATGATTTGTGTCTGGTGACCACTAGCAATATGCCCTTCAAGCCAGTCCCGCGTGGCAATAGCCTTGCCTTGAGTCGCGGCCAGGAAATCACCGCGATTGGACACTCAAATGGTGTGCCTGCACCGATCACCTCTATTGGTGAAATTCAGGGCTTGTATCCCACGCCTGCCGGCAATATGATCCGCAGCAGCGCCAAGTTCCTCATGGGAGCCAGCGGCAGCGGCTTGTTTGACATGGATGGCAAACTGGTGGGCATCAATACCTTTAAAACGGCAGGCAATGGTGGCAGCATTCACTTTGCATTACCCGTCGAGTGGCTGGAGACCCTGGAGAAAATGCCAGCCAGTAACGTCTTTCCAGTCTCAGGCAAAGCATTGTGGGAGGAAGACGAAGACAAAAAACCCTACTATATGCGTGCTGCCGTGCCCGAATCCCGTCAAGATTGGCCCGCACTGGCGCAAGTCAGCCAGCTTTGGACCCAGCAAGAAACAAGTAGTCCAGATGCCTGGTTTAGTCTGGGGCTGGCAGAAATGTCACTCAAGCACTTTGATGTCGCCGCCTCCGCCTTTAGCCAAGCCGTCAAACTGGACAAACAGTTTGTTGAGGCCTGGTTTAGACGCGGTGAAATGGCCCAGAAACTGGGCGACCAGCACACCGTGCATGAGATTGAGGGCCAGCTGCAACAAATAGATCCCACCCTGGTGCCGGTCTACCAGGCTTATCTCGGCTGCGGCAAACAATGTTAAATCTTCCTGTCATCATTTTCGCATCACCGCCCCGCCCGGGACGATCAGCTTAAAACCACTGGCGCGCCTCGCGCGCGCCTTTCACTTCCCTATCAGCTTGTTTTTGCGTAAAATATTGCGTTTTTCATTTTTTTGCAGGCTGCATATGCAGCCTGCTTATTAAGCATACGACCCAACAAGGAAGTGATCTTGAACCAAGCTGCTGCCAACGTGCTGTCCGCACGCGTGTTATCCATTAAAGAATCGCCCACCCTGGCCATTACAGCCAAAGCGGCCAAATACAAATCTGAGGGCCGTCCTATCATAGGCCTGGCGGCAGGCGAACCTGATTTTGACACGCCACAACATATTAAAGATGCAGCCAAGGCAGCGATTGACGCCGGGTACACCAAATACACCCCTGTGAGCGGGATTCCCGCCCTCAAAAAAGCCATCGTCAACAAATTCAAAAACGAAAATGGCTTTGATTACGCAGTCAATGAGGTAATTGTTGGCGTCGGTGGCAAGCAAACCATTTTCAACCTGTGCCTGGCGGTCTTAAACCCAGGCGACGAAGTCATCGTGCCTGCCCCCTACTGGGTCAGCTATGCCGACATTGCCATGGTCGCAGAGGCAAAACCGGTGATTATCGAATGCGGGATTGAGCAAGGCTTTAAACTACTGCCCGCGCAACTCGAAGCAGCAATCAACAGCAAAACCAAACTGGTGATGTTTAACTCACCTTCCAACCCAACCGGCGCAGTCTATAGCCTGGACGAGCTCAAGGCGCTGGGCGAGGTGCTGCTCAAACATCCACATGTGCTGGTCGCAACTGATGACATGTATGAACACGTCAACCTGACCGGCGAAAAATTCCACAACATCCTCAATGCCGCGCCAGGCCTCAAAGACCGCTGCATTGTGCTCAATGGGGTGTCCAAAGCTTACTCCATGACCGGCTGGCGTATCGGTTATGCCGCAGGCCCGGCCTACATCATCAAGGCGATGGAAATTCTGCAAAGCCAGTCTACCAGCAACCCGACCTCGATTTCGCAATATGCGGCCGAGGCAGCATTAAGTGGTTCTCAGGACTGCATCAAGCCCATGGTCGCGGCCTTCCGCGAACGCCATAAATATGTGGTTAACCGTTTTAATGCAATGCCAGGCTTGAGCTGCCTGATGGCGGGCGGTGCGTTCTACGCCTTCCCGGATGCACGCCAAGCCATTGCCAACCTGCACCAGGCTGGCAAAATCAAGGAAACCACCGATATGGCGCTGGCAGAATACCTGCTTGAAGAGCACAATGTCGCCGTGGTCCCAGGCTCTGCGTTTGGCGCAGAAGGCTACTTCCGCATCTCGTTTGCCACCAGCATGGAAAACTTACGCGAAGCATTAGACCGCATCGAGCACGCACTTAAGGTTTAACAAGATCGTCCCAAATAGACTCACCAAAAAGCGCCTGCGGGCGCTTTTTGCTTTTGCATCGCAACACCTGTCACAAAATCAGTGTAGCGCTCAAAACAAGCGTATCAGCCTAAAACTCCATAGTTTTTCTGCGCTTTGCGCAGGGTTCAAGGTCGAGACTGCCATACCCATCTGCAAGGTATAACGCTCGCTCGCATCGAAATGTACTTGTGGCGTCAATCGGTAACGCCAAGTACCGCCGCGGCTGATTTCCTGATTTATTTCCATGCCCAAGGTCACGCGCGTCGATGCATCATAAAACACCGAGTGATTAAGCAAATAGCCAGCCCTGGCACGCCGATTGACATCCTGTACACGCAGTCCCAGCATACTCAGCGACGACCATGGCTCAGTCCATCGTTTGGCGACAATATAGGTTGCATCGACAGAAACAGTTTTACTATGTTTATGCATATCAACAAAAGCCTGCCAACCGGTGGCCATGCCTCGCGCAGAGGAAACCTGCAGCGTCTGCTGAATGGCCAATTTATAGCGTTCGTGCCGCGTATTCTCGATAGGCAATTCCAACTCCACCCCAATGTCGTCCGCCAGGCCATATTCAAGCTCAGGCGCCCAGCTGACATCCCCAGTCGCCGCACTCACATCCACCAGCGCATTTACCTCCAGATCGCCCTGCTTCACCCCCAACGGTCGCACCAGATCATAGACCATAGGCTCAGGCACTCTCAACACACGGTCACTATGTGCAGCATCCGACTCAAGAAACAGCGCTTCTTCAGAAGCCTCCGAAACAAAGGCGCTGGTTAACAGCCACACATAAGCACAAACAACAGCACAGACATTCACAATTACATTTATGCAAATATAAAAACCACATCATACCAAGCAAGCGACCAACGCTCCAAGTGATTCCTCCTCACACAGGTTATTCTTGTTTGACATGCGCAGGAAAGCCTTTGGAAGCAAACAGCAATGATCAGGCGTTTGCAAAATAAACAAAGAGAGAGATAAAGAATGCATCAGGATAAGGTGATCCGATATTGCGAAGCGCTAGGCAATGCTGCAGAAAAGCAAAAAGGCCTCGCATCTCTGCAAGGCCTTTTTCTATTTGGCTCCTCAACCTGGGCTCGAACCAGGGACCTACGGATTAACAGTCCGGCGCTCTACCGACTGAGCTATTGAGGAATCGGTACGTCGTTTGAAGGCGCTATATTACTGAGACCACGCCCCTTGGTCAACCACTTTTTGCGAAATATTTTATATTTTTTTGGCCACAGGCCAGCCACCTGCAAAATGCCACTCACGCTGCAAATTTTCGGCAAATTTTTGTAATATTCAGCTTGTCCAAGCTTGACAGACTTAGGCATGTAAGGTTATGAGGATATAATATTTCCAGGAGAATAAAGATGCATAGCATGGTGGCAAAAATTTCACACCTGGATGGTCAGGTCGAGGCAGTCAACGCAATGGGCCAGCACCGGCCACTGATCGCCGGCGACTGGTTACGCGAGGGTGAGCGTATTGTGGCGCATGATGGCGCTCAGGTTTCGCTGGAGACTGCGACTGGTGAACGCTTGCAGGTGCAAGGTCTGCAAACCATGACACTGAGCGCGCAATTGACGGCGGATTATCTGCCGCATGCCAGTGATGATGCGATTGATGCACAATTGTTGCAACATGTCCTCTCCTCATTACAGGCGGGCGATACCGAACTGGATATTTCTACCCTCTTACAATCACCGCTGGAGTTTGCCGCTTTTGCGGCCCCAGCGGATCATCCGCCACAAGCGGATGCCTTGCATATCGCTGACTTGATCCCTGAACAAGCCGCCGCTGAACATGGTCCATCCAGTTTAGCGCCTAACGATAGTGTCGCGTTGATGGTTGCCACCGCATTGCCTAGCGAGATCGCGCTGCAGCAGCAACTATTAAAAGACATGGATCAGCACTAATCTTGTGAGTGATGTCTGCTAAAAGCCTTGCATTGTTGCAAGGCTTTTTACTTATGCGGGCCTGCGCTCTTACCAACAAGTCATCAAACGGCGTCTCTTTGTCAGGCAAACGCCGAGGATAGATTTTTTTACTTGCAGACGGCCCTGTGGCAAACTTAATGGGCGTAGACAAGGTCTATATTGTTGATTTCCGCAACAGCAGGCGATATCCCTCTCCGGCGGCGGGAAGGTAAGGTGGTAGAAAGATCAATATGTCTGATTTGGCACTGACGCTGGCGCGTATCCAGTTTGGTTTTACGATTTCGTTTCACATCATCTTCCCGGCCATCACCATAGGTTTGGCCAGTTACCTGGCAGTCCTCGAAGCACGCTGGCTCATGACCAAACAAAGCGTGTATCTGGATCTCTACCACTTCTGGATTAAAGTGTTCTCGCTATGTTTTGGCATGGGCGTGGTATCTGGCCTGGTGATGGCCTACCAGTTTGGCACCAACTGGGCTGGCTTCTCCAATGTCGCCGGCGGCGTGACCGGTCCTTTACTGGCTTATGAAGTGCTTACCGCCTTCTTCCTTGAGGCGGGTTTTCTCGGCGTGATGCTGTTTGGCTGGAACAAGGTCGGGCCAGGCCTGCACTTTCTGTCAACCTTGATGGTCGCGGTTGGCACCTTGATCTCTGCCACCTGGATTCTGGCTTCGAATAGCTGGATGCAAACGCCACAGGGCTTTGAGTTAATCGCCGGTAAAGTAGTGCCGGTGGACTGGTGGCAGATCATATTCAACCCCTCATTCCCTTACCGGCTCATGCACATGGTCATCGGTGCCTATCTGGCCACAGCCTTGCTGGTGGTGGCGACAGCGGCCTGGCACTTGCTCAAGCAACGGGATCACGCCAGCATCCGTAAAATGTTGTCCATGGGGTTATGGCTGATTCTGCTGATTGCGCCCTTGCAAGTGTTTATTGGCGATATGCATGGCTTGAATACCCTCAAATACCAACCCGCCAAAATCGCCGCGATTGAAGCGCACTGGGAGAACAAAGGCAATGAACCGACGCCGCTGATTCTGTTTGCCTGGCCAGACATGCAACAGGAAAAGAATCATTTTGTCCTTGAAATCCCGGTGCTTGGCAGCCTGATTTTGCGTCACTCATTGACCGAGCAGATTCCTGCACTCAAGCAATTCGCCCCTCAGGATCGGCCCAATGCCACCATTATTTTCTGGACCTTCCGCGTGATGGTGGCACTGGGCTTGCTCATGATCTTGCTGGCATTCTCCTCCGTGTGGCTACGCTTGAAACTACAACTGTATCAACAGCCGCTGTTCCTCAAGTTTGCAGTGGCCATGGGGCCTGCAGGCATTATTGCCATCCTGGCAGGCTGGTTCACCACCGAAATCGGCCGCCAGCCCTGGGTAGTGTATGGCGTGTTGCGAACTGCAGAGGCGGTGACGCCGCACCCTGCCAGCGAGGTGGCACTGACCTTGGGCCTGTTTGTCATCATTTACCTGTTAGTGTTTGGCATGGGCACGCGCTTCATGCTCCGGCTGCTCAAAGCAGGCCCCAGTACCGGGGAGGCCCTGCACGGCGACGCCATTTCACCGCAGCTTGACCACGCCACTGCGTTTACGCTGGCCCCTGAGTTTCACCCGGAGACTAAGACGCCCAACCTCGCTTCGGCACCGTCAGCAAAGCACCAGGCTGGCGATCAAGCTGACGATCAATCAAAGGATCAATAAATGGACTTGTCTCTCATATGGGCTGCGATCATTCTGTTTGGCATCATGATGTACATCATCATGGATGGCTTTGATCTTGGCATAGGCATTCTTTATCCCTTTTTTAAAGACAAAAGCGACCGTGACCTCATGATGAACACGGTGGCCCCGGTGTGGGATGGCAATGAAACCTGGCTGGTGTTGGGGGGTGCCGGCTTGCTCGCCGCCTTCCCCTTAGCCTATTCGGTAATTTTGAGTGCGTTTGCGCTACCTTTGCTGCTGATGCTGATGGCACTGATCTTTAGAGGGGTGGCGTTTGAATTCAGGTTTCGCGCCAAGGACAGCGAAAGGCACTTCTGGGACAAGGCATTTACCGGCGGATCGGTTGCGGCGACCTTCTTTCAGGGCATGACGCTAGGGGCTTACCTGCAAGGAATCCCCATGGCAAACCAGGCCTATGCGGGTGGCTCACTCGACTGGATTTCACCGTTTTCGCTGTTTACCGGCCTTGGGCTGCTGGTCACCTATGCCCTGCTCGGCAGCACCTGGCTGATCATGAAAACCGATGGCGCGCTACAGGCCAGCTGTTACCGCCTGTCAAAACACATCGCCACCGCCTTGTTTGCCATCATTGTCATCATCAGCGTGTGGACGCCATGGATGGATAGCCGCATTGCTGAGCGCTGGTTCAGCATGCCGAATCTGTTATGGCTGTCTCCCGTGCCGTTACTGGTGGGATTGTGTTTTTACCGCTTGCAGCGAGCCCTGAGCCAGCACGCTGAAACCCGCCCATTCCTTTACACCCTGGCACTGGTTCTGCTGGGCTATGCCGGGCTGGGCATCAGCATCTGGCCTAACATCATTCCGCCCGACTTGCCGATACAAGCTGCTGCAGCGCCGCATATCAGCCAGATGTTTGCATTGATAGGCGCACTGGTGATCATCCCGATTATTTTAATTTACACCGCCTGGGGCTACTATATTTTCAGGGGCAAGGTGAATAGAGATGAGCACTACCATTAAGCACACAACAGGGACAAAGTCTGTTCAGGCAGACACCCCACGCCCCAACTGGCGCAAGCGTGTAGGCTGGCTATGCCTGATCTGGCTCGCCAGCATTGCGGCATTGGGCGTAGTCAGTTTATTGCTGCGCTTTTGCATGCGCCTGGCAGGCCTGCATACTTAAGAATCTCATCAAAACAGGCGCGCCTCCTCTGCTGAATACGTCGGCTTGCGCACACCCGGCCGCGCATCGCTCAGAAAATCCTTCTTGCCCCGTCCCTACTCCTTTCACCATGGCAAAAAGGATGAGACAACAGGGATTTCAAAGCGCGTATGCGGTGACAAATTGTGTGCATCAAACCGCCCTTAGAGACAATTCCTGTCATCAGTCCCTCTTATGAGTGTCTAGGGCACGGAATTTTTCTTGCCTGATCAAATCCAATCCCATTACTATGCTTGTATCCAGCCTGTTGAAAAACTGACAATCCGCTGCCTGCAACCCCCTGTATGACGACCCAGCAACCGACAAAATGGCGACGCTTGCGTGCCTGCCCAGCCTGTGACATGGTCAGTGCCATTCCGGTACTGCGGCCGGGTCAGCACGCCAGTTGCCCGCGCTGTGGACACGTGCTGGCACGACGCTACCTGCATCCGGTGCAACGCAGCATTGCGCTGGCGGCAAGCGCGCTCATCACGCTATTGATTGCGGTCGCGTTCCCGTTTATCCGCGTCGATGCCGGCGGGCTGGATAACCAGATCGCCCTGTCACAAACCGCCTCCACCTTGTTGCAATCGCATCAACCCATTGTGGCTTTTATTGTAGCGTGCACGGCAATTGTGCTGCCCGGCTTGTACCTGACCGGGGTGATTGCCATGCAGGCCAATGTATTGCGCACGGTGCCCAAAGCCTACAGCGATGTGATTGCACGCCTGTTTTCACAACTGCACCCATGGATGATGGCGGATGTTTTTATCGTCGCCGCGCTGATCAGCCTGGTGAAGCTGACCGGCATGGCCGATGTGCATCTGGGCGCCTCGTTCTGGGCGTATTGCGTGTTTGCGCTACTCTTGCTGATGACGACACGCTCGGTGGATATAGACTGGCTGTGGTACCGGCTGGCAGGCGAACCGGAAACCCCGGAAGATATCCGTTGCGGCATCACCGCCGCCGAGCAGCATGTCACTGGCTGCCGGACTTGTGGGCTGATCAACCACCTGGCTAGTCATCCTGATAACGAAGGCCATCATGCCAGCTGCATCCGTTGCGGCACGCTCTTGCATGCGCGCAAGCCGCACAGCCTGCAGTTCACCTGGGCGCTGTTGCTCACCGCCATCATTTTATATATCCCGGCCAATGCCTACCCGATGATGATTACCACCGCGCTGGGGCAAAGCCATGCAGCCACCATTATCGGCGGCATGATGGAGCTCTGGCAGCATGGCTCGCAACCGATTGCGGTCGTAATTTTTGTCGCCAGTGTACTGGTGCCCATCCTCAAAATGCTGGTGTTAATCCTGCTATCGTGGCTGGTCAAACACCCAGGGCCACTCAATGCCCTGCAAAAAACCCGGCTCTATCATCTAACCGAGTTTGTCGGCCGCTGGTCCATGGTGGATGTGTTTGTGGTCGCCATCATGGTGGCACTGATCCAGTCCGGCAACCTGATGTCGGTATTGCCCGGCCCCGCCGCGCTGGCCTTTTGCGCCGTGGTGATTACCACCATGCTGGCCGCAATGGCGTTTGATCCGCGCCTGTTATGGGATACTCAAGGAAAACAACATGACTGATACGTCTGATGACAATTTATTGGCCCGGGTAGGCAAGCAGGCCAGGGTTTCACCGATCTGGATCGTGCCCATTGTCGCGTTGCTGATAGGCTGCTGGCTCATCTATGACAACTATACGCGTGCTGGCAAGCAAATCACGCTCTCAATGTCCAACGCCGAAGGCATAGAAGCCGGCAAAACCAAAATCAAGGTGCATAGCGTCGATATCGGTCTGGTCGAGCAAGTCAAACTGTCCGAAGACCTCGGGCATATTCAGGTCATCGCCCGTATTGCGCCAGATGCGCAACCGCTGCTGGTCAAAGATACGCAATTATGGGTAGTCAAACCCCGAATCGGCCTCGAAGGCATCAGCGGCCTCAATACCGTGATCTCGGGCGCCTATATCCAGTTGCAACCGGGCAAGGGCCATGAAGAAACAGACGAATTTACCGTGCTCGACCAGCCACCGATTTCACTGAACGGCGCCGGCGGCGTGCATATTAATTTGATCGGTACCGTCGGCAACGCCTTGCGCATTGGTGACCCGGTCACCTATCAGGGCCTGCGCGTGGGCCGGGTGGCAAGCGCCACCTTTGACCCCAAGCAACGCAAAATGCAGCATGAGTTGTTTATCGAACAGCCCTACGATGTGTTGATCACTGAAAACACGCGCTTCTGGACTGCAGTTGGCATAGACCTCAAGCTGGACTCCGAAGGCTTCAAGGCCAGCATCCCCACCGTGGAGTCGTTGATTGCGGGCGGGGTAAGCTTTGGCCATGCCGACAACCGGCCCATGGGTAAACCGGTGCCGTCCGAAACCACCTTTGAGCTGTATGCCAATGAAGAAGCTGCCCGCCAGCAAACCTACGACCAATATCTGGAATATGTGCTGCTGGTGGATGATACGGTGCGCGGACTCTCCAGTGGCGCGCCGGTCGAGTTCCGCGGCTTGCGTGTAGGCACGGTGATGCAAGTACCGTGGAAATTCAACTCGCCCGCGCGCAAACAGGACTTCAACTATGCGATTCCGGTGCTGATTCATCTCGAACCTGGCCGTCTGGCAGACAGTGGCAAGGCGGACCTCAACGAGTGGAAATCGCGCCTCGGCATCATGCTCAAAAACGGCCTGCATGCTACGCTCAAATCTGGCAACCTGCTGACAGGCTCATTGTTTGTCGACTTAAACATGGACAAGCACGCACGCAAAGTCAACTACAAAGCGCAAACCTTTGAAGGCTTGCCTGTGTTGCCGACTAGCGCGACCAGCCTGGCACAGATCGAACAGAAACTGTCTGATCTGCTGGATAAACTGAATAAGCTCAATGTGGAGCCAGTATTAAGCGGCCTCGATAAAAACCTGCAACAATCCGAGCAAACCTTGCGGGAGATTCGTGCGCTGAGCCAGCAAGTGAACCAGTTTGTGGCACAACCAGAGTTCCAGCAAATGCCGGCCAACCTGAACCAGACCATGCAAGAACTGCGCACCACCATCAAAGGCCTGTCGCCCGACTCACCGGCTTACCAGGAGCTGAGCAGCACCCTGCAACGGCTGGAAAAGGTCTTGCGCGAAGTCCAGCCGCTGGTGCGTACGCTAAATGAGCAGCCCAATGCCATCCTGTTTGACCGCAAACCCGGTAACGACCCGCTGCCACTGGCACCGGCAACTCCATAAGGACAGTTTTCATGCATATGCCTTTTTCTTTCTTGCGTACGACAGTTTGCCTGCTCTGCAGCCTGTCGCTGACCGCTTGCCTTGGCAACCGCCCGCCAGTCAATACCCAGCGCTACAGCCTGCCAGAAGTCAGTCTGCCAAATACCACCACACCCCCTACGCGCATCCTTATTCTGGGCAATCTGGTGCTGGCCGATGCGCTGGACAGCGACCGTATTCTGATCCAGCTCGATGACATCACCATTCAGCCCACGCGCGACCATTTATGGAGCGCTTCGCTGTCTGAAGAACTACGGCAAGGCCTGCGCAGCCGACTCGCCCAACGCCTGCCTGACACCCTGGTCACCGATGCCTTGCCCGGCACCAAACTGCAAGCCAGCCGCCTGCAATTGCGCATAGATCAGTTTCAAGGACATATGCGTGGCGAAGCGATCATGAGCGGCCAATGGCAATGGCTGTCCGCCGATCAACGCCCGCTCAAAATCCAGCCGTTTCAATTTACCACCCCGCTCACAGAAAACGGTTACCCTGCGCTGGTCCGCGCACTGGGGCAAGACTTGGACAAATTATCTGACCAGATCGCCAGCCAGATCAAAGCAATGCCAAGCCAACCCTGAAACATGATTTGTACCCCACGCCCTTACACTCAAACAGCGCGCCAGACAAGCGCGCTGTTAGCCTCAAACGCATCGCCCGCAACCACACCTTCGTTAGTAATTCTTTGCGTTTCTTAATCCATTTCCCCACAAGAGAGACAGGAACTTTTCAGGTAAACTGGCTTGTTAGATTTACTCTTGATGGATAACAGTCTTGCAACGCTTTCTCCTCTGTGCCCTGATGCTGCTCTTGACCTGGCTGCCCACGCAAGCCCAGGCAGACGCACAATTGTCGGGCACAACCTGCATGAGCAGCGAAGGCGAAATCGTAGGTAATATTCCGCTGCAAGGCGGCCGCTTTGTGTGTCAGGGCGTGCTCAAAATCACGCAGGCCGGTCAGTATGTGATTGACTTTAAAAACACCTCTACCCTGGCCCAGTTCCAGCACGAAATTTCTGATGGTCACCACACCATGCATGTGCTGTCAGGCGGACTCAGTAGCGAGCATACCGACCAGCTTCTGCTCAGGCATGGCCGCCTCGTAGCACTGCAGCCGGGGACCTACCGGCTCATTACCTGGCTGCAATCACCTTATTATCTGGCGCAACCAGAAGTGTTTGTGACTGACCTCGCCAGCCACCAGCAACAAACCAATGTCAGCACTGCCGTGAGCCTGTTGCTGCTCGGCATTTTGCTGGGGATTTTCAGTTACTACATGGCCATCGGCATCATGCCCGGCCACGTCACCGAGCGCATGTATGCCTTGTTTATTCTGGGCAACCTGATTTTTCAAAGCGCGGTGCTCGGCCTGTTCAAGCAATTGTTTGACTGGCACTGGTTCTACCTGACCAGCCTGCCTATCCTGTTTTCCAATCTCGCTTATATCAGCTTTGTCTGTCATTTACTCGGCATCAGCCCGTTTCGCCATAGCCGGCTTTATCAGGTTTCGATTGCGGCCAGGCTGACGCTACTGGCACTCATGGTGTTCGCCATGATCTACCCCAACTGGATGCTGGAAATGGACAGGCTGGGCGTGGCCATTTTCCTGGTCTTTGGACTGGTGTGTGGCATCCGTTTGAGCTTGCAAGGTCAGCGCGTGGCCCAGTTATACCTGCTGGCCATTTCCATTTTTGGCGTGCTAGGTGGTTTGACGATTACCGCAGATCGCCTCACCTCAAACGCCTGGACCGTAGAGCAACTCGGCCTCATCGCAGTGACCGTGGAAGCCGTCGCGCTGTCACTGCTGGTGGCATACCAGATCAACCGTCTGCACAAAGAAAAAGAACACATGCTGGCCGAGCTCGAATCCACGCGCTCGCTGGCCATGACAGACCGCCTGACTGGCGTGCCCAACCGACATGCGTTAGAGAATCAAATGCTGCATTTCCCCGAGCATGGTTGCCTGATGTTCCTCGATATCGACAACCTCAAGCATGTCAACGACCAATATGGCCACGAGGCCGGGGATCAGCTGCTCAAGAGTTTTAGCCGCATCCTGACGAACAAGCTGGATACGCATGGCAAGCTTTACCGCCTGGGGGGCGATGAATTTGCAATCGTCTGCCATGAGGATGATGTGGAATGGTGCCAGCACCAGTTGGAATACACGCACTTGCACCTGCAAAAAGAAGGCATCGTTGGCGCGGGCACCAGCGTAGGCATCGTGTTTGCCCACGAAGCCACAGACACCGAATCGCTGATGCGCATCGCTGACAAACGCATGTATGCCGATAAGCGCGCACGCAAAAATCGCAAAGAAATGGTCCAGGTCTTTACGCACTAAGCCTGCGCAACAAAGCGCCGTTGTTTTTTTTGCGACGTCATTGACACAGATGCAGCCTTGAACGCCAATGCGCGCCCTGATACATGCCATCCGCGCCTAAATCCGTTACACTCTATTCTGCACGCGCGCTATGCTAAGCCTGCACCGTCCGTGACTTTAATCTTGATGGTTCAAACCAAAAGAAGTCCTCGCGCAACGACCCCATTGATCTTGCCTTATGGCGCGCTGCCCACCATAAGAGAAACTAATGCCATTACTGACATCGCTACTGATTCTGATCGTCACCGCCCGCCTGCTCGGGCAAGTGTTCAGTCGCTTTAGCCAACCCGCCATTATTGGCGAAATGTTGGCCGGGGTGTTGCTTGGACCCAGCCTGCTCAATCTGATCACGCCCAGCCCAGCGCTGTCTGGCATCTCTGAGTTTGCCGTGTTCTTAATCGTGCTGTCGGCCGGGCTAGAGATGAACTTCAAGGAGGTCATAGACTCCATGCGCGGCAAAGGCGCAGTCATTGCGCTGCTGGGCTTTTTGCTGCCACTCACGGGCGGCATTCTGGTCGGGGTCGGCTTTGGTCTCGATGTCAGCCGTACGGTATTTCTGGGCCTGTGTGTCTCGATTACAGCGCTGCCGGTCACCGTAAGCATTCTGCAAAGCTTCAAACTGCTGGATTCCACCATCGCACGCTATTCAGTCGCTACGGCGATTTTTAATGATATCGCCGCGCTGCTGGTGTTAGGGGTGATTCTCAACTTGCCCGAACAAAAATCCTATCAGGCCGTGGCCGCTGCCACGTTTAACGCGAGCTGGAAGCTGATTTTGCTCATGACGCTGATTGTCAGCATTAGTGTGCTGATCAAGCAGGTCATTCAAAGAGGCATTCTTATCGACCAACTGTCAGAAAAGCTGGTCACCATCATCGGCAACGAGGCCCTGTTCGGCTTGCTGCTCCTATTGGTACTCGTATTTGGTTCAGTCAGTGCCGCGCTCGGGTTTCACTTTATCATCGGCGCCTTCTTTGGTGCCCTGCTCATAGACCGCACCTTCTTTTCACCCGAACGCTACAAAGAACTAGAGCTCACCTTAAGCTCCATCACGGGCGGCTTTCTGGCCCCGGTATTTTTTGCCTATCTCGGGCTGGAATTCAAAATCCAGGTCATAGATTCAGTCTGGTTTGTCGCTGTGGTGCTAGTGGTGTCGATTGTGACTAAAATTCTGGCCGGTTGGCTGGGGGGTCGCCTCATCGGCCTGAGCAAAAGCGATGCACTGGGCATCGGCTTTATCCTCAATGGCCGCGGCGTGATGGAACTGGTCATCGCCAGCATCGCCTACGAACGCGGCTTTATCGGGCAGGACTTGTTCTCAGTGCTGGTGTTGATGGGCGTGGTAACAACACTGATCACGCCGCTCATGTTCCGCAAATGGGTGATGCCAAAACTCCCCAAGACAACGAATACAAGTAATCCTTAATCAATAACAAGGTTCACAAGTCTTTATCATCGCCTGCGCGAGCTGGTAGCCGCTCATCCATGCGCCTTCTACCTTGCCGCCATTGAGCCAGTCGCCACACATACCCAGTTGCTGGGCGGCATCCCAGGCAAAGCCCTGGTGCAGATAATTGGCACAATCTGCATAGCGCCAGCGGTGCACACTGTGTTCCATGGGCGCTTCACCACCCAAGGCTTGGAATGCCGCCAGCAACGCCACCGCAACCTCCTCTGGTGCACGCTCAATATTGGCCTCGGACCATTCAGCGCTGGCATGTAACACCCAGACCTCTTTGACCGCACTGCCCTCAGGCACACGCCCCGGCTTGCTACTGTCTCTTGCCACCCAACTCAGCGGTCCCGCATTCACAAACAAGCCATCAAACGGCAAATCCAGCGTATGCGCATAGCGCCCCATCAAGGCCCAGCAACCGCGCATTTTTACACTGGCCGCCAGCGCCTGCATCTCCAGATTAAAGCCTAGCAGCGCCTGTGCCTGCGGTGCCGGAATCGCCAGCACAACCTTGTCAAACACCTGCGGATACGCGCCGTGCTCTTTGCTGTGCACGCGCCATTTACCCTCGGCAAAGGTAATCTGCTGCACCGTCTGCTCCAGCTCCACGGTTAAAGACTGCGCCATCTGCCGCGCCGGTCGCGTATTGCGTGGCACACCAACATAACGCTGCTTTTCAGACTGTTTGGCGCGTAAACTCACCTCATTCGCCTCATGAAAGCGCCCTTGCCACTCAGCTACCACGCCCGCCTGCAACCACTTTTGCACCTGTGTCACAAACGGCTGCTGGCTTACCGTAAAATACTGTGCGCCATGGTCACACTGCCAGCCCTCGCCCAATCGCGTAGACACGCGCCCCGAAGGCCCACGGCTCTTTTCAAACACCGTCACCAGATAACCGGCCTGTTGCAACGCCTGGCTGCAAGACAAGCCCGCCATCCCCGCACCAATCACCGCAATATTTTTCACGCCACCCACCCCTGTTTCCACACTGCGCGGTCTTGCAACGCATGCCAGTCAATCACCTGCACGCGCCCAGTCATGACCGCTTCTAACTCAACGGTTTCAATCACTTGCGTCTCCTCGTCACCCATCTTCTCATCGCTTACGATGAGCTTGGTCACCATAAAGTGTTTTTCTTTATTCACGGGCTTTACCGCTGTCCACTTAGAATGTAACAGCTTTTTAGGATTAAGCCGCAATGGTTTTGTTTGCATGATCGTGTGACAACGTAAATCCAACAATTTATCCACTATTTAGAGAGATTTCTAACGCATGCTAACCGTTGCAAGCCCCCCCCGAACTCGGGATTGACCAGCCTCACTGACCAGCATAGTCTCCAAAAGATTAAAAAAATCATTTAAATACCATTTGAGAGGAGTCAGGCATGCATCAAAAAGGCATATTCAAACTATTCTGTCAGGGCTTAGTGTTATCTTTATTCACTATCGCTTTGCCAGCCAAGGCAGTCGTATACTCAGTATTTGGCAATATTGAGTTTGTCGCAAACGGATCAAACGTCAGCCTGCTGACAGGTCAAACCATCCGCGACGCACTCACCAACCAGTATGCCGGGTTTACCGTCGATGTTGATACCACAGTGGCAGACACCAACCCTGCCGTAAATCAAATCGAACTGCGCAACGCAGTGACCTCCACCGCAGTCATCGGCAACACCAGCCTTGCCTTGAGCAACAACCCGTGCCTTACTCTTGACATTGACTGCCGTGTCACCTCAACCAAAGACGGATTTAACGCCAACTTTGATACACAACTCATCAGCAGCCAACTGCACAGCACCGCTGCACTCGGCCTGAATGGAACCCTCAGCTTTTTTATTAATACCAGCGGGCAAGATTTATTCGTGTTTGCACGGCAAAAAGTCATAGACCCATTTGATGGCAATACAACCGTCAATTTCTCGGTGTTTTACAATGAAGGGGGCAGTGGCTTTGGCTCGCAACGTGTGAATTTTCAACTGGCTAACATCACAGCAACACCTGTGCCAGAGCCTGAAACTTATGCCATGCTTGGCTTGGGCCTATTGGTCTGTGCAATGATCAGTCGACGCAAACGGACGCAGCGTTAACCCTCATGTGCTGATAATACCCCCCTTAAAAGGAGTATTCAGCGTGCCAACTCGCCCCATGTTTTTTACATGGGGTTTATTTTTTAAATGGTATCGATAGTGCCCACATTAGGTTGATTGTCTTTTTCGTTTATTTCGTTTAATCTAATACTATATCAAATTTGATTAAGAGACATTCAAAATGAACACACTACAAAATGTGGTGCATTTACCCTCTAAGCCAGAAATTGAAGCCGCCAAGCACTCCAGCCGCATGCTCAGCAAATACGCTGATGCTGACCGTGTGCAACTGACTTTGCGCGCTAACAATGGTGTGGCAGAGGACATTGTATTACCTGGCCAGGTCATGCAGATGTTGCTGGATATCGTCTCTGAAATGGCCAAAGGCAACGCCATCAGCCTAGTGCCAATTCATCATGAACTCAGCACACAAGAAGCAGCCAATCTGCTCAATGTCAGCCGCCCGCATTTAGTCACCCTGCTAGAAAAAGGTGCCCTGCCGCATCGCAAAGTCGGCGCACACAGAAGAGTATTAGCCAGTGATGTGTTGGCTTATAAAGAAGCATTACTTGCCCAACGGAATACAGCATTAGATGGACTTACCGAGCTCTCTCAAGAATTAGGGATGGGATACTAAACAGATGGCACGCTTTGCCGTCTTGTTTGACGCTTGCGTGCTCTACCCAGCGCCACTACGCGATAGTTTAATGCGTCTGGCAAACTGTGATTTATTTAAAGCCTATTGGACAGATGCAATCCACGAAGAGTGGATAAATGCGCTTGTGCGCGATGGAAAGTACCCACGTGAAACCCTTGAGCGCGTGCGCGACCTGATGGATGGCCACGTGCCAGATGCAAAAGTAGAAGGCTATGAATGCTTGATTGAAGGCTTAACGCTGCCTGATCCAGATGACCGCCACGTGCTGGCCGCAGCCATCAAATGCAAAGCCGATGCGATCGTAACCTTTAACCAAAAAGACTTTCCTGCAGAAGACTTAAAAGCTTTTCAGATAGAAATCATTCATCCGGATGATTTTATTTACTACCAGATAGACATGGCACCCGCCATTTGCTGCAAGGCATTTAGAGACCAACGAAACGCGTTGAAAAAGCCACCGATGGCTGTTGAAGAGTTTTTAACCTGCTTGCAAAAACAACAATTACCGCAAACCGTTTCATTGCTTAAGCAGTATTCTGAGTTGATTTAAATACGTGCTCGGCCACTCTGCCCACAATTATTCAAAGGGCTGTAAGTAGGTAATGTTTTTATTTTTTAAAATCGGAATAATTCATGCAAATAGTGCCTGCTACAACACTCCTTGAAATCTCAAAAGACTTTGTTGATCATAGGTCCAGACGAGAACAAAGCTGGTACTGGTACTCGGAAGAGGATCACGGAGGAGCAATCCCATTTGCTGTACAAAGCTTGTATCGTGGGCAAAATAAACGTTACTTGCCAATGTTACCTTCTATTGCCCGGGGAATGATCTCTCAAAACACTGGAGAATTATGGAAATACGCTATTTCTGATCAAGCTAGAATTGTACTTAGACTTGCTCAATCGTGGTGGTTTTCCCGAGAGCTTAATCATCATCCAATTACATCCCATGCGGCTAATCAAAAACTAAAACTTGATCGAATTGCACTTGCACAACATTATGGGATTCCAACTGGATACCTTGATCTTACAGATGACTTCAATGTCAGCGCTTTTTTCGCCACTTGCTATGAAACTAAAAGTGGCTGGCAACCAGTCACTTCAGGAATGGGAGTCATCTATAGAGTAAACCCCTTAGAGATTAGCAATTACTTTCCTTTAGGCCCTCAGGCTTTACCAAGACCAACAGAACAATGTGCTTGGGTTACAGAGCTTCCGTTTTGCCACGCTTTTGATGATTGGCCTAATGTGAGAATGATGAACTTTAATCATGAAAAACATATCGGCGAATACTTTCTTGAGATGTTTTCTGGAGGTGAGAAATTATTTCCGCCTGACCCACTAGCTGACGTTGCTTTGGAAATTCTTGCTTGTCGAGAAATTCCTGGCGATCTTATTGAAAAAGCATTGGAGTCATTCGCAAAAGACCCTCATGGCATTAGGATAGGACATTTAAAAACAATACGTAAAGAACTGACGAAGATAACGACATTAAACAACTATAGAAGATTACTGACGGACGAGAAGGTATCTTCACTTATTTCAGATACTGAATGGCGTTTAAAAATGCTGCAACCTGTCACAGCCAGAGCTCGCACTATTCGTCGAGTACCAATCCAATAGAAGACAATAGTTTTTAAACCTCTTGTGATTTATGGCTACATCACCATATAAGTCGAAACACTTAGTATCACCAACAATCATCCGCGTTAAAATACCGCCACACTCGTTTTATTAGAATTGTTATGGATAAACGTATCCCCGTCACGCTGCTCACTGGTTTTTTGGGTAGCGGTAAAACCACCCTGCTTAACAAACTGCTGCATAACCCGGCGATGAAAGACACAGCCGTGATCATTAATGAACTCGGCGAAGCAGGTTTGGACCAGATTTTTGCCAATAGCCAGATTTCGCAAACCATTGAGAGCGAGCATATTGCTGATAACACGGTGTTGTTGAGTTCTGGCTGTTTGTGCTGTTCACTCAAAAACGAGCTGGCTGACACCATGCGCGATTTGTTTTTCAAGCGGAGTTTGCAGGCAGTGCCGGAGTTTAACCGCTTGGTGATTGAAACCACTGGCATGGCTGACCCTGGCCCGATTTTGGCCAACCTGATGAATGAACCGGTGATTGAATCGGTTTATAGGTTAGATGCAGTAGTGGTGACGATTGATGCGGCTTATGGCTTGCAGCAGATTGCAGAGCAGAAAGAAGCGCTTAAACAAGCGGCGGTAGCGGATGTGTTGCTGATTACCAAGCGCGATACTGCCACGCCGGAACAGATTGAAGCCTTGCAGGCCAAGCTGAGCGAGATCAATCCGAATGCGACCCAGCAATTTGTGTCGCATGGTGAGATAGACCCGATGCAGATTATTGATGTAGGCTTATTCGACTTTGCCAGCAAGCAGGCGAGCCCGCAGCGTTGGTTGCGTGCCCCGGCCAGTGGGTTTAGTGCGGCGAAAAAAGGCACCTTGCCCAAGGCGCCCGCACATGATGGGGTGAGCACGTTTACCGTGTATTTACCCAAGCCGATGGCTTATGCGGATTTTAAAAGTGTGATTTTAAAGTTGTGCCAGACGCATGGTGAAAAGCTGTTGCGCATGAAAGGCATTTTGCATGTGGAAGATGCGCCTGCCCCGCTGGCGATTCACGCCGTGCACTTTACGCCCTACCCGCCCACCTTACTTGAGGGCTGGGATGAAGATGAGCCAATTAGCCGCGTGGTGATTATTGGCAAGGGGATTGATGAAAACGCTGTGCGCGACATGCTCACACAGTTTTAGGAATGAAGTGATTTAACAGGCGAATCGCTGTGTTGCGCGGGCTCATTTATTAATTCAGGAAATCCTCATGTACGAAATGTACACTGCATTTTCTGTGTTCTGTGCGCCTTGCGCTTCATCCTGCAAAATCATTCATTGAGAAAAATTAGTAGTTTCTATTTGGAGTTTTCATGGCGAAGTTTTTGGAAAAAATTTTAGAGAGTTTGATTTTTAAGAGCCGCTGGCTGATGGCGCCGATGTACCTCGGCCTGGTCGGCGGGCTGGTCATTTTATTGGTTAAATTTGGCCAGGAGTTTATGCATATTGCCGGGCATCTGGGTTCGCTCACCGAGCAGGAAACCGTGCTCTCGCTGCTGGCGCTGGTGGATATCACGCTGGTAGGTAACTTGTTGATTATGGTGATTTTTAGCGGCTATGAAAACTTTGTCTCACGCATTGATACGGCTGACAGTGAAGACCGCCCTGAATGGATGGGTAAAGTCGATTACTCCGGCCTGAAACTCAAACTGATTGGCTCGATTGTAGCGATTTCTGCCATCGACCTGCTCAAGGCCTTTGTACACCAAAGCTCGGGCACGGCTACGTTTAGCACCGAGCAAATGGCCTGGCTGGTGGGCATCCACCTGACTTTTATCATCACTGGCGTGTTGTTTGCCTGGATGGATAAAATTGCCGGGCATGGGGATGACCACTAAGCCCTGCCCGGCTTGACTGAACAGCGTTGCTTGTCTTTAAAAGGCTAAACTACAAAACCCGCTGCGGCGGGTTTTTTGTTGCCTTAGAAACCTATTAAATCTTGCAAAAATAACAGCGTTTAAGGAACCTGTTAGCTATCGCGTTAATCATATTAGCAACTTTATTGGGGTGGCTAAATATGAAAATTCCTGTCTTCACTTTTATTGTTTTTTTGATTCCATCACTGTATCAAAACACGCATGCAGACGAACATGCGACAACACCGGATTGCAACAAGCTGCCGCCTAATTACAGTTTGAGCTATCTGGATGAAAACACCGATGGTGTGATTTCGTTACAAGAGTATTTGCAAGGCGACCCGACGCATCAGAAAAAGATGTTTGAGCATATGGATGCCAATCATGATGGTGTGCTGGATGTGGCGGAGCAAAAGGAAATCGAGCAGGTGTATCAACTCATGCATGAAAAGCGTGCAGCGGGAAGCCACAAAACCTGAGCCAATAAAAAAGCCCCATCACTGGGGCTTTTTTATATGCGGCTGATTAAGCCTTTTTAAAACGGCGGGCGACAATCGCGCCCAAACCCACGAGCATCAAAGCCATGCTTTCTGGCTCTGGCACTGGGGTGACAACTGAGGCAAATGGCGTCAAGTTCGCATTGAAGCTATAGTTACCACCGCCATTGATGTTGAATCTTAGGCTGTAAGTACCTGAGGCCAGGTTGCTAAAATTGAATCTATAGACATCACCGCTGGCAGCAGTAAAATCTGCCAGGCCTTTAATCAGCGTATCGTTTTTGTAAAGCCCAAACACAAAGTCCTGGTTACCGTTTTTCTGCAGGGCACCGTCTAGGTCGAGTGAGCCCAGCAGATTAAAAGCGGTATTCTGTGGAGCAAAGTCAATGATTTCAGTTTTACCCGAAGCTGCTCCTGGCTCATCGTAGCCATTTGTGATTGTAATCGTAGCTGCATTTGCATTTAAAGCTGCAAACATGACCCCTGCACAAGTCAGTTTCCAAAACATATTTATATCCCCAATTTGTTTATATAGTTACCACGATAACAATTATACTTCAAAGTAACATTTAAGCCTAATCCCCTGATCAGACTAAGCACAGGCTTGGTCGCGATTCATACATCGACGATAGTCCATCTCAAGCATTCTTTCTGCCAGCGGATCAGCGTCTATAGCGTGTTTGTTTGATCTATTGAATACAGACACTAACCCGTCTCTTATCCCAGCATGCCTTTACACCTGATTAGTCTCTAATCCTATTGGTATCGCGATAATAATTACAAGATAAATTTATATCAATGAGGGTGTAAAAGTGAACTGGAATATTTTTAATAAGCTTGGCAAACAACCTTCTCAGGAAACACTGCTCCGGCAGCTGGATCAAGAAGGACAACTGCGCGCGATTGATAAAGTCATGGGCGTGATTGAGTTTGACCTGGAGGGAAACATCCTTGCGGTCAACGACAATTTTGCGGCGCTGACGGGTTATAGCAGGCAGGAGCTGGTCGGCCAGCACCATCGGCTGCTGGTGGATGCCGCGGATCAGGCAAGCCCGGAATATCAGGCACTCTGGCAAAAGCTTGTGCGCGGCGAGCCAGATCAAGGCCTATATTTGCGCAAGGGCAAAGACGGCAAACAAATCTGGCTGCAAGCCAGCTACAACCCGATTCTCGATAAACAGGGCAAACCATTCAAGGTAGTCAAATACGCCACTGATATCTCGGCAGAAAAACGCAAGAACGCTGACTTTGCAGGCCAGATTTCTGCAATCGACAAGGTGATGGGCGTGATTGAGTTTGACCTGGACGGGAGAATCATTGCCGTGAATGACAACTTTGCCGCAGCCACTGGCTATAGCAAGCAGGAAATCATTGGCAATCACCACAGCATGTTTGTTGAAACCGCTTATAAAAACAGTGCGGAATATAAACAGTTTTGGGACAAACTGGCCAAGGGTGAGGCCGATAACGCGCAATACAAACGCATCGGCAAAGGCGGCCGAGAGGTTTGGCTGCAAGCCAGTTACAACCCCATTTTTGATGCGACAGGCAAACCGTTCAAAGTCGTCAAATATGCCACCGACATCACCGCTGAAAAAAGAAAAAATGCGCAGTTTGAAGGCCAAATTTCGGCCATCAACAAGGTGATGGGCGTGATTGAATTTGACCTCAAAGGGAATATCACACATGTAAACCCCATTTTTGCCGCAGTCACCGGTTACAGCGCGCAGGAAATCATCGGCAATCACCACAGTATGTTTGTCGAGCCGGCTTATAAAAATAGTCAGGAATATAAACAGTTCTGGGAAAAACTGGCGCGCGGCGAAGCCCTGAGCGGCCAATACAAGCGCTTGGGCAAAGGCGGCAAAGAGATCTGGTTGCAAGCCAACTACAACCCGATTCTGGATGCCGCTGGCAAGCCGGTGAAAGTGATTAAATACGCCACCGACATCACGGCAGAAATCGTTAAAAATGCAGACTCTGACGGACAAATTGCGGCCATTAGCAAAGTGATGGGGGTGATTGAATTTGATTTAAAAGGCACGATCACCCATGTCAATGACAACTTTGCAGCCGTCACTGGCTACCGCCCGCAGGAAATCATCGGCAACCACCACAGTATGTTTGTGGAGTCAGCTTATAAAAATAGTCAGGAATATAAGCAGTTCTGGCAAAAACTGGCACGTGGTGAACCTGATAACGGCCAATATCTGCGTGTAGGCAAAGGGGGCAAGCAGGTCTGGCTACAAGCGAGTTATAACCCGATATTGGATATGGAAGGCAAACCCTTGAAGGTGGTGAAATACGCGACTGACATCACCGACAAAATGCTAGAAGCACAAGCCATGAAACAGGCGGTTGATGAAACCGGAGAGGTGGTGGCGTTAGCTAAAGCAGGTGACTTGACCAAGCGCATCAAGACAGATGACAAACAAGGAGAGATCAGGGAATTGTGCCTGGGGGTCAACAGTATTGTCGACACCATGGCTGAGATCCTCGCTGCCATCAAAATTGCCGGAGAGACCATCAAGACCGCCGCCAGCGAGATTTCTGTGGGTAATAATGATTTGTCTCAACGTACAGAAGAGCAAGCCAGCTCGCTGGAAGAAACCGCGGCCAGTATGGAACAGATTGCCTCTACGGTAAAACAGAATGCTGAAAATGCCAAACAGGCTAACAGCATGAGCGCGCAAGCCAGCGAAATTGCTGCACGCGGTGGCGAGGTATTTGGCAAGGTGGTCATCACCATGTCCGAAATTACCGAGAGCTCGTCACGGATTGAGGAAATTATTTCAGTGATTGATGGCATTGCTTTTCAGACCAATATTCTGGCCTTGAATGCAGCCGTGGAAGCCGCCCGTGCGGGGGAGCAAGGCCGTGGCTTTGCCGTCGTCGCCAGTGAGGTGCGTAACCTCGCCCAACGCTCAGCCAGTGCGGCCAAAGAGATTAAACAACTGATTGTAGATTCTTCTGAAAAAGTCTCGAGCGGCTCTCAGTATGTCAATCAGGCAGGCAGTACGATGGACGAGATGATAGGCGCGATACGTCAAATTTCGGACTTAATCACTGAAATCACTTCTGCTTCGCGTGAGCAAAGCATAGGCATCGAACAGGTGAATACTGCAGTGACGCAACTGGACGAAGTCACGCAACAAAATGCCGCCCTGGTCGAAGAAGCGGCCGCGGCGGCCATGTCACTGGTAGACCAGGCCGAGCAATTAAACGAGAAAGTCAGTCACTACAAATTGAATCACAGTGGCAATACTGCCGGACAACAAAACCAGTTCACGCTACAAAACACTCAAAAAAGACGGGCGTAGCGGCTCATATCAGTGCCACTACCCGTCATGAAACGGATGCCCGGAGCGTATGGGCATCCTTTTTAGGCATAAACGGCTGGCTTCCCCTTGATGCCCTGTTCTGGCTGGCGATCAAGGGGGCTCACCCTACAATTGCACGCGGCTACCCAGCTCAATCACGCTATTGGCCGGGATATTGAAAAACTCGACCGCACTGCTGGCATTGCGCGACATCACCGAGAATAACTGGTCACGCCAGCGTGGCATGGCACCACCTACATCCGGCACGATAATCTCGCGGCTCAAGAAATAAGAATTGGTGAACGGATCCAGCGTCTTGCCATCCAGCGCCACCGAGCGCAAGGCTTGCGGAATATCAGGATGTTGCATAAAGCCATACCGTAACTGGATTTGCCAGAAGCCTTCTGCCAGCCGCGTCACCCTTACACGCTCTTCTGCGCTCATAAACGGCACCTCCTCAAACGTGACATTCACAAACAGGTTATGCTGATGCAGCACCTGGTTATGCTTGAGGTTGTGTAACAGCGCTTGCGGCACAGTCTCAAGATTGGAGACCATGTAGACGGCCGTGCGCTGGACGCGGGGCAGCGTACAGTGTGCCAGGGACTCGATAAAAGGCAGCAATTTGGGGTCAGACTGCGCAATGCCGTTGAGCAGGCTAAAACGGCCTTTTTTCCAGGTGGTCATGAACAGGATCAACACCACACTGAGCGCAACCGGAAACCAGCCACCTTGCATAAACTTCATGGAGGCAGAACTGAGCAAAATACCATCTACGCTCGCCAATACGGCCGTCAACAAGCCTGCCAGCCACAGCGGAAACTGCCAGCGCTTGCACATAACGATAAACATCAGGATGGTGGTAATCAGCATGGTGCCCGTCACGGCAATGCCATAGGCCGAGGCCAGTGCCGATGAGCTTTGGAAAGCCAGACAGACAATGATGACGGCGATCAGCAGCGCCCAGTTGACGGAGGGCATGTAGATTTGGCCGGACTCGCTGGCTGAAGTGTGAATAATGCGCATACGAGGCAAAAACCCTAATTGAATCGCCTGACGTGTCATGGAGAAAGCGCCAGAAATCACTGCTTGCGAGGCAATAATGGTGGCCAGAGTGGCCAAAATCACGGCGGGAATCAGCAAGGGCTCGGGAAACGACAGGTAAAACGGATTGTTGACGGCTTCAGGATGATGCAGCAGCAAGGCGCCCTGGCCCAGATAATTTAAAATCAGGCACGGAAATACCAAGCCCAGCCAGGCCAACTGAATGGCCGGACGGCCAAAGTGACCCATGTCTGCATACAAGGCCTCGGCCCCGGTCACGGCCAGCAAGATGGCGCCAATGGCGATAAACACACCAGCCCCGCGTGATTGCAGAAACTGCCAGGCATACTGCGGATGAATGGCCTGCAATACTTCTGGCGCCTGGCTAATTTGCCAGACACCGATACAGGCCAGCGCCAGAAACCAGCTAATGACCACCGGGCCAAAAAAACGCCCGACGGCATGCGTGCCATGGCGCTGAACCCAGAACAAGCCGATCAGGATGCCGATTGAGATCGGCAGCACCTGCGCAGCCAGGGTGGGCGACGCCACTTGCAGGCCTTCTACGGCAGACAGCACCGAAATGGCCGGCGTCAGGACACTGTCGCCATAAAACAGCGCCGCCCCGAGGACGCCGAGTAATAACAGCACAGTGCTACGCTTGTCTTGTGGACGCAAGCTGGAGACCGCCAGCGACAGCAAGGCCATGACGCCGCCCTCGCCTTTGTTATGAGCCCGCAGCACGAGCAGGACGTATTTAAACGTCACCACAAACATGAGTAACCAGAAAATAGACGAAATCGCGCCAAGGATATTGGGCTGGTTGAGCGGCACACCGGTGCTCTCGCTAAAAATGACCTGTACGGTATAGAGCGGACTGGTTCCGATATCGCCATAGACGACACCGATCGCCCCTAAGGCCAAGGCGGCCAGACTGCTTTTTTTGGTGGAAAACGTTTCCATCACATCCCCTTATGGTTGATTGATGGCGCAAGTGTGCAATCAGGCGTATATCAATCGCATATACATGATGCAATGTTTACAACGCCTATGGTCATGGCGACAATGATTAAGCCAGCCGGTAGCCGATCCCCAGCTCGGTTAACACCACTTTAGGCTCAGCGGGCTGATCTTCGAGCTTGGCGCGTAAACGGCCGATGTGAATACGCAGGTATTGCGTATCGTTGAGATATTCTGGCCCCCACACCGCTTGCAGCAATTGCGCATGGGTAAAAATGCTGCCAGGTTTGCTGGCCAGTTGCATGAGCAAGGCGTGCTCGATGGGCGTCAGGTGCAAGGGCGCACCAGCCTTGGTCACAATTCCGGTGGCACGGTTGACGCTGACCCCGGCGTGCTGATACACATGGTCGCGCATTTGCATCATGGCAGAACGCCTCAGGGCCGCCTGTAATCTGGCCAGCAACTCCTGCAAGCCAAAAGGCTTCATCAGATAGTCATCTGCGCCCAGATTAAGACATTGCACTTTGTCTGCCTCATCCTGCCGTGCGGACAGCACCAGTATCGGCACATCGGAATAACTGCGCAGATGCGGAATCAGTTGTTCGCCCTGCCCGTCTGGCAAGCCAAGGTCGAGTATCACCATGGCAAAGCCGCTGGCCTGCCTGGCCTGAGCCAGGTCACGTGCATGCTGCACGTGATAGCCATGCGCAGACAGCGCGGGCAGCAGAAACTGGTAAACACCCGGATCATCTTCGACCAGCAACAGATGTGGGTGCGTAGAATGATCGACTGGTTGGCTCATCCGGCTTCCCCTGCACTCAAGCTGGTAGCGGGCACAAATGGAAACAACATACGCACACAGGTGCGCCGGGCGACTGCCGTTTTATCTAACGGGCCTGCATTTAATGGGGGCTGATCTGACTGCTGCGTCAGTTGCAATTGCCCTTGATGCAACTGCATGATGGTATTGACGATACTCAGGCCAAGGCCAAAGCCACGGCTACCACTGCCCGCAGGACGGCGCGAGTGAAACGAGGCAATCTCAAAATCTGGTGCAAAGCCGGGACCTTCGTTGATCACCGACAGTACCAGCCAATCCGCTTCCCTTGCCAGCTGCAATGCCACGGGCGTCTCAGTGCTGCGCCATTGCAAGGCGTTATCCACCAGATTAGAGAGCGCATGCGCCACCAGCACCGCATCCATATGCACCAGCCATTCTTCGCCCTCTGCAACAGCGGCAAACGCCAGTGATACGGGGGGCGTGCGCTGCAAGTAGCGGTGCATCACATGTTGTACCACCTCTTGCAACGATTGCCATTCGCGATGCAAGGCGCGCTCGCCCGCTTCCAGCTTGACCAGAGTCAGGATATTTTCTGTGGCCTGGCTTAAATAACCGGCTTCTGCCAGGATGCTTTGCAGTAACTGTGTGGACTGTGCGGGTGCCAGCGTAATCTGCTGGTCGGCCAGCACATTGGCCGCGCCTAAAATCGCCGTCAGTGGCGTACGCATGTCATGCGACAAGGCGGTCAGCAGCGATTTTTTGAACTGGGCCTCAGTGGTCTCGCGGGCGGCGTCTGCCAGGGCAATCTGCTGCCTGAGCTTGAGCGTGGCGTCAGCACATTGTTGTACCAACCGCTGTAAAAAATGCAGGTCTGGCGCGTGACCGACAGGCACAGCCACCACCAGCACTTCGTGCTGCGGGAAACCAAACGGTAATAAACATTGACCCAGCGCTGGCCAATCCTGAGTGCCTGCGCCGATGGCACGCTGGTAATCGAGTGCCCATTGCACACTGGAAGGCTGTACAAGCAGCGTGGACTCACCGGCCAGTCGCTGCAATTGCATGTCGGGCGCCAATTGCACCACACAAACCTGCCAGCCAAATCCCTGTTGCACATGCTGGCAAGCGGCCTGCAACAACGCTGCAACGCTCAAGTGGCTGGATAACACTTCAGCCAGTGATTGAAAAAAACGGGATTGTTGTGCGGCCAATTGTGCCTGTTGCCTTTGCCGCTTGAGCTGTTGCATGGCCCGGCTCACCGTCAATGCCAGCACGGCAAACACCATGAGCATCACCCACGATTGCAGGCTAGCCACGCGCAAGGTGTACAGCGGTTCAATAAAACAGTAATTGATCAGCAGGACAGCGGCAATCGCCGTCAGCATGGCGGTGGCAAAGTGCAGGAAATAGGCCGCCCACAACACCCATAGCATATACAGCAAGGTGAGCAGCGTGACACCCAGGCTGGCAAAATGCCAGACACCCACCCAGGTGGTGAGGGCCATGCCCGACCACAACACCAGCTGATATTGCCAGTCTGGCCGATGCGACGTTGTGGGGTTAACAAAGCCGTCTGCCATCTGCTGCTCCGGGCGCTAGCGGCCGTAAATATCCTGATTTTTATAATTGGGCCCAAAGAACTCTTTCATCAAAAAGTCTTCGAGACCCGCGCTGTCAGCAGGCCGCGCTGAAAGCGTGACAGTACGGCCCAGGCGGTTGGATATCCAGTCAAAATCACCGTTATAGTGCTCACGGATGATACTGATCATTCGTCTGACCATCACCAGGCGGATATCTTCACCACTGCGCGCTTCCACCTCGTAGTACTGCGTATTGGCCGAGGTGTAATCATTGACCCAGCCCTTGAAGCTGAAGGTTGCATTCAAGGGATCCATGCGGCGGATCTGGAACAAGCCGTTGGTACCGAACTTGAGATTGTTCATGATGTTTTTGGTGCGGCGCTCATCCTCGGAAGGACCACGCTCGGCCGCTGCAGCAGCATCATTGGCCTGTTTGGCTGAGATTTCATCCGCATAACGGTCGGTCTGCTTGCGCTTGATAAAACTTGAAAAGTCTTCCACCGGCGGTGGCGGCAAGTTTGGCGTAGGCTCTGGCCTGGGTTGCGGCTTGGGCTCCGGCAATTTAAAGGCGCTATCCGGCCGCTGTGACTGAATAATCTTTTTAGGCAGCTTGAGCTCAGATTTGGGCGGTGGCTTTGGTTTAGGCTCGGGCCGCGGTTGCGGAGTGGGCGGAATCTCAGGTGGCGGCGAGACCACTTTGGGTTTGGTCGGCGCCGGCACACCCAAGTCGAGCACAATATTCAGCGGCGCTTGCGCGGGCTCCTCAAGCGGCTTGAGCAAATCGAGTAAAAAGCCCCAGAACAGGATGGCGTGTATCAGCAGCGACACCAAAATCGCCCACATCAGGCGTGCCGGGATGCGCAACACGCGCTCGCGTTGCTTGGGCTTTAGCCAGTTAGGCGTACTAAATGGTTCAAAGGGAGAAGGCTGCATGAACAGGGTTGGTCACAGGTTAGCAGTGGTCACGCGATACTATTGCATTTCTTGCCAGAGTTTTTCAAGACGTTTGATTGAGACAGGATAAGGCGTCCTTAATTCCTGCGCAAATAATGATACACGCAACTCCTGTAATTGCCACGCAAAGTCTTGTAACTGGTTGGTTACAGGCAGATGCGCCTTGCGCAATTGCTCAATTTTTTGCTGCCAGCGCTGCTCCAGTTGTACCAGCGCCTGCGCATGGCGGCCATCACGCTCTATGCTGGTCGGATATTTGTCTATGCGCAGCTTGATCGCCTTGAGATAACGCGGCAAGTGCGGCAATTGCTCCCACGGGGTCTGGCTAAAAAAACCGGGATACAACAAACCCTGTAATTGTTGCTCGCACTCGCGTTTGATTTTCTGCGTCACCGGCGTCATTTTCTGTAACTGGGCAACCAGCACCTGATACTCATTGGCAATCAGTTGCGCCTGCCGGGTCAGCGCCTCGGTCACCGCTGGCAAACGCGTACGCGCCCGTGTTTTCAGTTGCATAAACTCGGCATTGCTGCGCGGCAAGTCGTCCTCGGCAATAAAGGCGCGGTCAGCAATACATTGCAGCATGTCTTCACGCAACTGGTCAGGATTCATGATGGCGCGCAACAGCAAGGCATACTGGTTAAAGCCTGGCAGGCCTTTTTCCAGTTGTTTGACCTGCTCCTTGAGCTCAAAACGCATCAGGCGGCAGACGCCTTTACGGTGAGCGGCCAAGGCAGCTTCTGGCGTATCAAACAGTTTGATGGCCACGCTGTCACCATTGTCTTCCAGGCCCGGATAGCCGGTCAGTTGGCGACCATCTTTGCTAAAGGTAAGGGTGGCTGGCAAGTCGCCAAAATCCCACTGCTTGAGCCCGGATTTTTCAATGCCGGGCGAGCCGGTTCTAAACGTCAGTTGCGCGGCCGAGCCCAGTTGTTTTTTGAGCTGGTTCCAGTCGCGGCCCATGCCTAGCTCACGGCCTTTTTCGTCAACCACGCTAAAGTTCATGCGGTGATGCGGTTCCAGGCCCGCCAGGTCAAACTCTTCCGGCTTGAGCTTAAGCCCGGTTTTTTGCTGGATAAACTCAGCCAGAGCGGGCAGTAATGGCTGCGCAGTCTGTTTGGCTTCGAGGAAGCCGGTCACAAACTCCGGCACTGGGACACAGACGCGGCGCAGGGTTTTGGGCAAGGCTTTTATCAGTGCCGTCACCTTGTCACGCACCATGCCCGGCACCAGCCATTCAGTGACGGTAGCATCAAGCTGATTGAGCAAGGCCAGCGGTATCGTCGCCGTCACCCCATCCAGCACATGCCCGGGTTCAAAGCGGTATTTAAGTGGCACGACTTCGCCGTCTACCACCATGGTCTCGGGAAACTGTATCTCGGTAATGGCACTGGCGCCATGGCGCATCAGCGATTCGCGCGTCAGGTACAACACCTTGGGATTGGCTTTTTCAGCGTCCTGCCGCCACTTTTCAAACGCAGCGCCATTATAGACACGGTAAGGGTCTGCAATCGACGGCACCACCTGGTCATAAAATACAAACAACTGGTGTTCGTCGACCAGCACGTCCTGACGTCTGGCTTTATGTTCCAGCGCCTCCACTTCGGCGATCAGGCGACGGTTAGCTTCAAAAAACGGGGCCCGCGTGTCAAACTCCATATTGGCCAGGGCTTCACGGATAAAAATTTCACGCGCTTCGGTCGGCGCAATCGGCCCATAATGTACGCGGCGTTTGGGCACAATGGTCAGCCCGTACAAGCTCACGCGCTCCCAAGCCACCACTTGCGCGGTTTTGCGGTCCCAGCGCGGGTCGCTGTAATGGCTTTGTGTAATGCCACGGCCGCCGCCTTCATGCGCAATTGGTTCTATCCAGTCCGGGTCAATTTTTGCAACGCAACGGGCATACAGCTTGGTGGTGTCGACTAACTCGGCGGCCATCACCCACTTGGGGCGGTTTTTCTTGAGCACCGAGCCCGGTGCAACGGTAAAGCGGATCCCGCGCGCGCCGGCATAGGTCTCGCTATCGCCATCTTTAAAGCCGATATTGCCAAGCAAGCCGGACAGTAACGCACGATGGATTTGCGCATAATTCGCTTCTTGCTGATTGGGCTTGATATCAAGCTCATCCACCATTTCCAGCAACTGCGCATGCAGCTCACGCCATTCCTTCAGGCGCAAAAAGGAGAGAAAGTTCTGATGGCACTGATTGAGCAAATCACGGTTGGACTTTTTGCTTTTGAGCGCCTGCTCATACCAGTCCCATAGCTTGAGATAACTCATAAAATCAGAATCATCCGCCTTGAATTTGGCATGCGCATTGTCGGCGGCCTCGCGTTTATCCATGGGCCGCTCACGCGGATCCTGGATGCTGAGTACGCTGGCAATAATCAGAATCTCACGCACACAGCCTTCTTTTTTTGCGGTCAGAATCATGCGCGCCACACGCGGATCCAGCGGCAAGCGCGCCATCTGCCGACCCAGCTCGGTAATCTCCCGACGCTCGGTCACCGCCCCCAGCTCCTGCAGCAACTGATAGCCATCGCTGATCAGGCGTGAAGAAGGCGCCTCAATAAACGGGAATTCACCGACATCCCCCAGCCGTAAATCCGCCATGCGCAAAATTACACTGGCCAGCGAGCTACGCAGAATCTCGGGATCGGTAAACGCCGGACGCTGGTTAAAATCATCCTCGCCGTACAAGCGCACGCAAATGCCGTTAGACACACGCCCGCAGCGCCCTGCCCGCTGCTTGGCCGCCGCTTGCGAAATTTTTTCAATCTGCAATTGCTCGACCTTGGCGCGTGGGCTATAGCGGTTGACTCGGGCCAGTCCGGTATCAATCACATACTTGATACCAGGCACGGTTAGCGAGGTTTCCGCCACGTTGGTCGCCAGCACAATGCGGCGCTGGCCGCTGGGCCGGAAAATCTTTTGCTGGTCCTCTATGCTCAAGCGCGCGAATAGCGGCAAAATCTCAATCGACTTCAGCTTGGGCGAGCGGCCCTGGTATTTACGCAGATGCTCGGCGGTATCACGGATTTCACGCTCACCCGGCAAAAACACCAGAATATCGCCATCCCCCAGACGCAACAAATCCTCGGCGGTATCGAGGATGGCATCTTCCATGACTTCCTCTTCGTCATCCTCTTCCAGCCAGCGCGTCTCGGTACGCGGCGGCTTGCGCTTGATGCCCATCAGGTCCTGCGCAAAACGGTCTATGTCATCCAGCCCGTCATCAATCGGCACTTCCACGGCCACCATGGTGGTTTTGTTGCCCAGCGGCCGGTAACGGATTTCCACCGGATAAGTCCGGCCAGACACTTCAATCACTGGCGCGCCATCAAAGTGGTTCGAGAAGCGGTCTGCATCAATCGTCGCCGAGGTGACGATGATTTTCAAATCTGGCCGCTTGGGGAGTAACTGTTTGAGATAGCCCAACAGAAAATCAATATTCAGGCTGCGCTCGTGCGCCTCGTCGATAATGATGGTGTCATAGCCGTTAAGGAATTTATCGCTCTGCGTCTCCGCCAGCAAAATCCCGTCCGTCATCAACTTGACGTAACTGCGCTCGGACAACTTGTCGTTAAAGCGCACCTTGTAACCGACCACCTCACCGAGCGGACTTTGCAGCTCCTGCGCAATGCGCGACGCCACCGAGCGCGCAGCAATCCGGCGTGGCTGGGTATGGCCAATCAAGCCACTCACCCCGCGACCGAGCTCGAGGCAGATTTTGGGTAATTGTGTGGTCTTACCCGAACCGGTTTCACCACAAACGATCACCACCTGATGCTTGGCAATCGCCGCCGCAATCTCATCCTTTTTGCCACTCACTGGCAACTCTGGCGGGTAATCAGGCCGGGGTAACGCCGCCTGACGTGCCTGCAAACGCTGCTGGGAAGCCTGCACCTTGTGTGCAAGTTCCACCAGCGCTTTATCCACGGGTTTATTTTGTTTTAAAGCATCACGTAGCTGCTGCAAACGACGCTTGAGCGGAAAGCGATCAGCCAGCATGCACTGGGGGAGTTGTTTTTCGAGTTGGCTGATGAGTTGGATGGGAGAGACGGCAGTCATAGGGAGGTGATTTTATCATGGCATGCGAATTGGCATGCAGCCTAGCTGCTTACATATAACTTAAGTTTCTCTAGTTTAATGTATGTTTTTTCGCCTTAATGGCGAGTTACTTTTTTTGCTTGCCCCAAAAAAGTAACCAAAAAGAGGGCACCCAGCCATCCCGGCCTTCGGCTGCCTTGCGTTGTTGGCTACGGCCGCTACGCTTAACATCGCTACGCGAGTTAGCCTACGCCGTAACAGACTGCTTAGCAGTCTTAGTTATCAACAAAGTAAGCGGTCACGAAACTCGCCCTAGCAGCTTGCACACACCGCAAGCTGCCGCGGAGCTCAGACAGTCGCTCCCTTATTTCTTACTTTGTCTCCGCTACTCAGCGTGATGAATGGGATTTGACTCGCCAAACTCACATAGTAGAAATTTGGAGGGTACAAAAACAAAATTCTTTTTATTCAATGCACAATCGATGGTGCTCATGGGTTTTCGGGCCCCTATCTGCCGCGCCGAGTAGCGCAGGCAAAATAAGATGGAGCGAGCGGCTGTCCGAATCCCGCGGTGGCCTGCGTTTTGTGCAGGCCGCTAGGATGAGTTCTGCGAGCGCTTATGCCTAAGTCCGGCAAAGCAACGGACGATAGTCCTAAACCGAGCAACGCAGGAAACAAGCGGAAGTTGGGGTGCACTTTCTTTTGGTTACTTTATCTTTGTGCAAGCAAAGAAAAGTAACTCGCCTACAGGCGAAACAGAACATCACATACAACACACACCAATCCGCGTGGGCATTCATGCCCACCCTACAACTTCTACTTTTCACCTAAGATTGAACGGGATGCAGGGCAAAGAAATTAACTCGCCGACAGAGGAAAATGACCTATCCAACATTCATAAACCTCTAATTAAAATTCTAAAAATTACTTCCTCACACACTCCTCCACTCCCGTATTGCCACCTTTAAACCCAGGCTCAAAATAAAACTTCCTAAAACTCAACTGCCCCTTGGCATTTTTCTTAAACTCGGCAATCCCGGTTCCATAATCATGCGTCTTGCCGCCATATTCGCCATTTTCCATCGGCAAGGCAAAATGCATCGCCGCATGCATGCCGTGCACGGCAGCGTGGCCTTTATAGGTGCCATAGTCCGGCACAGCCAGTTCAAAATCATAGCTGGCATCTTTACCCTTGCTGTGTTCCGGGCGTAACTTCATGGTGACGGTGCCAGTGTATTTGCCTTCATGCGCATCATCGCCAGTGCAGCTGTAAACACCACTTAAATCCAGCGCATAGGCGTTGATTGCAACAAAAACGCCGACCAATCCAAGCATCCATTTCATTGTGTGATCCTTTCTGTGTCAATTATTCCGGTGGCCGTACCCGCACAAAGCGCGCAAATTTGGGTTTGCCGTTTTTGGTGAGGTCGCGGTAGGTATAGGTCACCTGGCTGCCGATCGGCGGCGGGTTTGCGCGATCGCTCTCTTTAAAGCCGGTGCCAAGTTTAAAACGTATCCCTTGCGCGGTTTCGACCAGTAACGCGCCCATTTTACCTTGGTATTTACCTTTGCCGGGCACGTAGGCGATGACTTTGGCTTCGGCATCCAGCTGTGGCTTGAGTTTGAGTAGCACATGGCTGCGGCCGGTCAGATAAGGTGCATCGGCTTGATGCAACATGAGGCCCTCGCCTTTGCGGGCCACCACCCAGTCCAGCGTGCGTTTGAGGGCGGCGGCATCTGCCACGCGAAACTGTTTGATGGCTTTGAGATACGGGCTCTGCTGACGTGTAACCAGTTGCTCGATGTGCTGGGCACGTTGAGTGAAAGTGCCTGGGGCCATTGGCAGTTCAAACACATAATAGGCCACATGACGCCACTCCGCGTCATCAGGCTGGGCGCGGCGCACGGTGGCAGAGAGTCGTTCAAATTGCGCACGGGCGATCCAAAGTTCACCATCCAGGGGCTGTTGGGGGAATTTTTGCACAAACCAGGCCGGCGCGTGGATGGGATGGCCCTGTCGACTGATCAGTTCTTTGCCATCCCACACGGCGCGTATGCCGTCCAGCTTTTCGCTGACCAAGTAGTCGTTGACAGCGATGCCTTCGTGGTAAACCTGTGCCAGCAGGATTTCTGGTACCTGCGCATAGGCTGGCATGCTAGGCTGACTGATCAGCCACAGTAAAAAACAGATGCGCATCCATATCATCATCACCGCCCCAATTGTTAATTTAATTTAACAATCGTAAGTTAGCGGAATTTAACTAGGTAGGCAATACACGGATGGCGAAAACGAGCATTCTGGAGGCTGCTGGTGCAAACAATCAGACACGGCTATAACAACTGGCACCACAGTTTGTCGTGATGCATGACGTCCATCCACAGCGCCACCAGGCTGAGGGCGACCAGCAAGCCGCCACTCAGGCGCATGCCTGCCGCTTCACTGAACCAGCGCGGCAGGCTTTGCTGGCCTGCGCGCCAGAAAAAGGGGGCCAAAGCGAGGATGGTGGCGGAACCGGTCGCGAAGGCAATCATGACCAGTGCGCCTTGCAGCCATTGCGACTGGAGGGAGGCCAGCATCACCGCCGAGTACAGCAAGCCGCAAGGTAGCAAGGCCCAGACGATGCCGGTCACAAAATAGCCCGACCTGGCATGCCTGGTATGTTGCTTGATCCATGCCCAGACCAATTGTGCCCGCTGCACCGCCCATTGTGGCTGTCGGCCGAGGATAAGCAGCAACACGCCCCAGGCGAAGATCAGCGTATGCGAGAACGTCCACAATGGTTGAAACAGATGGCTCTGATTGGATAACCAGGCCAAACCGCGCAAGGTTTCGGCAGCAATCGCGCCCAGCAAGCCATAGCCGAGCATACGGCCCAGGTAAAAACTCCAGGGGATGGTCTGTACGACACGCAGAGGGATGGAACGCGGGGGACTGGAAAGATTCGGCGGCGTTTGCATGGCGCCGCAAGCAGCGCCACACATCAGCACACAGTGCGGGCCGCCTGCCAGCCCCATGACAAAAGCAGTCAAGAGTAAACTGGCTAACATGCCAGCAGTTTAAAGGATTTTGGAAAACCTTGCACGGTTGGCATCGTGCTGCAAATAACGGTCAAACACCATGGCAATGGCGCGCACAAAATACCAGCCCATTTCGGTGACTTTCAGGCCATCGTCTTCGAGTACGACCAGGCCTTGTTTCTCTTTCTCGGCCAATTGCGCAATTTCTGCCTGAAAATATTGCTTGAAATTGACCATGTAAGACAACTCAATGGATTCGTAACTCAGTTCACCATGGCACATGACCGCCATGATCACGGCACGGCGGATCAGGTCATCGCGGCTTAATGCCAGCCCACGCACAATCGGTAACTGGCCTTGGTCAAGAAAGTCGTAATACTCTTCGAGGGTTTTGGCATTCTGGCTGTAGGTAGCACCGATCTTGCCAATCGCGGAGACACCCAAAGCCAGGATATCCTGATCAGCCATGGTGCTGTAACCCTGAAAGTTGCGGTGCAACCTGCCCTGTTGCTTGGCAATCGCCAGCGGGTCGTCCGGCAAGGCAAAATGATCCATGCCGATAAAGACATAGCCTGCCAGCATCAGCTGCTGAATCGCCTCTGACAGCATTTGGATTTTATCTACGGCATGCGGCAAGTCTGCTTGCAAAATCCGGCGTTGCGGCTTGAAACGTGACGGCAAGTGCGCGTAGCCATATAACGCGATACGGTCTGGCCGCAATTGAATGATCTGGGCGATGGTCTGGCGGAAGGTCGCCGGGGTTTGTTTGGGCAAGCCGTAAATCAAGTCGGTATTAATAGACGCAAACCCCAGATCTCGCGCATGTTGCATTAGGCTTTCAACCTGCGCATAAGACTGCACCCGGTGCACGGCCTGCTGTACCTCGGCATCAAAGTCTTGCACGCCAAAACTCAGGCGGTTAAAGCCCAGCTCGCGCAAGTGTTGCAAGCGTTGCTGATTGACGGTACGTGGATCAATTTCAATCGAGTATTCACCGTCTTTGGCAAAGGCAAACGCCTGCTTGAACATCTGCATGAGTTGGGTCAACTCGGCATCATTGAGAAACGTCGGCGTGCCCCCGCCCAGATGCAACTGGTTGACGGTTTGCTTTTTGGCAAACTTGTCCAAGTGCAAATCAAGCTCGCGTTGCAGGTAGTTGAGGTAAACCGCGCCTTGCTCATAGCGCTTGGTGACTATCTTGTTGCATGCACAATAAAAACACAGCGAGGCACAAAACGGGATATGCACATACAACGAGAGCGGCTGCGTCCAGTTGCTGATATTGCGCTGCTCGGCCGCCTTGAGATAAGCAGCGGCGTCAAACGCCTCAACAAAGCGGTCTGCTGTCGGATAAGAGGTATAACGAGGCCCGGAGACGTCATAGCGCTCAATATGCTCTTGAGTAATCAGCAACGGGGAGTTCATGGTTTCTGGCAAATTCTTTCCTATCAGTATCCCGAAACTGGACTTTACGGGTTCATCTGGCGCTACTGTGCCATAAACCAATGCAGGGCTTTTTGACACACGTCAAATGCAGCTTGCGTCGCCTGCTGCATAATGCGCCTAAATACAAAAGGAAGAGGTCACACCATGTTCAATGAAATCGCAACCGAAGAGGCGTATAATTTGCCGCATGTTCAACGTCAGTCAAGGACGCCCTCCATGCAAGCAGAATCCAGTTTCAAGGTTGCCTGCTCCAATTGTAACTTGCGTGAACTGTGCCTGCCGGTAGGCTTGAGCACAGATGAAATGACTAAACTGGATGGCATGGTTGCCACCCGTAAAAAGATCAAGCAAGGCGGTCACTTGTATAGCAGTGGCGATGCTTTCACCACGCTTTATGCGATCCGCACTGGGTTTTTCAAGACTTGCGTCGTTTCGGAAGATGGCCGTGAACAAGTCACCGGCTTTCAGATGGCCGGTGAAATCATGGGCTTGGATGGCATTGTCAGTGACAAGCACAACTGTAACGCCATTGCCCTCGAGGACGCTGAGGTCTGTGTCATGCCCTTCAATCATGTCGAAGACCTGTCGCGTGAGATTCCTGTCTTGCAACGCCATGTGCACAAAATCATGAGCCGCGAGATCGTGCGCGAAAACGGCGTCATGATGTTGTTGGCCAATATGCGCGCCGAAGAACGCCTGGCGGCGTTTCTGCTCAATTTGCTGCAGCGCCTGCATGCACGTGGCTACTCCAAAAGTGAATTGATTTTACGCATGACGCGTGAAGAGATCGGCAGCTACCTGGGCATGAAACTGGAAACAGTGAGCCGCACTTTCTCCAAATTTAGTGATGAAGGCATTATCGAGGTCAAGCAAAAGAATATCCGTATTCTAGACCACGAAAAGCTTAAAACCATCTTCAACGCCAGCACCTGCTAGGCGGTTGCTGACGTCTGTAAGCGCTGAGGGATGCCACTGCCTTCGTCTCTATTTGAGGCCTTACAGCGTATGGCCGCGCAACAAGCCTGGCAATATATTTATCCTGTCTGGTCCCGCCGTGCGCAGGGCCTTTCCATCGGCATCAACCTGCACCCGAATCAATGCTGCAACTGGCATTGCATTTATTGCCAGGTGCCGGGGCTGCATCGCGGCCCCTCCCCTGCCATTGACTTGGACCAACTGCAACAAGAATTAAGCGCCTGCCTGCACTGGCTAAGCCAGCACTTACACGCAGCAAAGCGTATATTGACGGAAGATGTGCAGGATATTGCCTTTGCCGGAGACGGCGAACCGACCACCTCGCCGCAATTTCCTGAAGCCTTGGCACTGGTTGAGCGGTTGTTGAGCCACAGAGCGCAAACAGACCGTCCGGCACGGGTCAGGCTCATTACCAATGGCAGCCAAATGCATCTGGCCACGACACAGCAAGCCTTAAAGGTACTGCAACAGATGGGGGGAGAAGTCTGGTTTAAGCTGGACGCAGGCAACGATGCAGAAATGCTGGCAGTGAATGATGCGCGTTTGCCACTTAGCCTGCATCTGCAACGGCTGCAGGCTTGCAGCATGGCTTGCCGGACTTGGGTGCAAACCGCTGTGATGCAGCGACGTATCGCGGACCAACTGGTCACCACCCCCGCATTGGCCGGCTATGTGCAGGCGTTGCTACCACTTAAAGAGAACATTGAAGGCATTTTGTTGTATGGCATCGCCAGACCTAGCCAGCAAGACACGCTGGCCAGCATTCAAGCACCAGACATCCGGCTGTTACAGCAGTATGCTGAGGCTTTGCGCACGCAGGGTTTCAACGTGCGCCTATTTGCCTAAACGCTGATCTCCTACCCGCAATGCTCGCGCCTGAATCAGGTCTTAGACGCGCGTCAGCGCTGAGAGACAGGCAGACAGTTTACTGTTCAGCAGGCTTCAGGCCGGTCTGCGCATGGTTACGCGCCTGGATGGCGGGCGCCATGGCATCTGTCTGGCCGTCTTGCGCTTGTGCATCCAGCGTCTTGTTGATTTCTATGCCCTTGCGGTAGTAATCATCAATCGCTGGATCAGGATGCGTAATCGCCAGATACAAGGTGATGAATGAAGCCACAATCACGGCAGAAGGGCCGCCTATAATCATCCAGACATAAGGGTTGTGATACCATTTTTTCTGGTCAACCGCTTTAGCGGCCGGTTTCTGCTGTGCTTGGTGTTGTGACAATCTTTGCTCCATTAGTTGCTCGGCACAATAAAGACCGACTTTTCTTTGACCGCTTCGCTGGTTTGTAAATCCGTCATTTCGAAAAAGATTTTATGCGAACCAGCTCTGGTGACCCCATCAGGCAACTCTAGCTCAATCACCACATTGCGTGTCTCAAACGGCCGCAAGCCTTTGAAGTCCTGGCTATTCTCGTCAGCAAAATGCACCACCAAGCCTTCGAGCCCCGTGACCTTCAATGCGTAGTCATGCACGGCTTCGGTATCATTTTCAAGCTTGAGGTTATACACGTTCTCAATCATGCCTTCATCAGTGTAGCGAGACATGACTGCACGATCACGTAACACATCCAGCCTGAAATCAGGCTTGAAGTAGAGACTGACCACCATACCGATGGTGAGCGCCAACAAAATCGTTGTATAAATAATCACGCGTGGGCGTAGCAAACGTTGCAGCATTTGCTGACGGCTCCAACGGTTGGTGATGCCGTTCTGCGTGGAGTATTTGATCAAGCCCTTGGCATAGCCCATTTTGTCCATTACATCGTCGCACGCATCAATACAGGCACCGCAACCAATACACTCGTACTGCAAGCCTTTACGGATATCAATTCCGGTCGGACACACTTGCACACAGATACTGCAATCAATACAACTGCCCAGGCCATTGGCATTCTCGCCAGCTTTTTTAGAGCGTGCACCACGCGGTTCACCGCGTGCCTCGTCATAGGTCACAATCATGGTGTCATCATCAAACATGGCACTCTGAAAGCGGGCATAGGGGCACATATATTTACAGACTTGCTCACGCATATAGCCTGCATTGCCATAGGTGGCAAAGCCGTAAAAGCAAATCCAGAACGTTTCCCAGCCACCCAATTGCCAGTTCACAATGTTGGGCACCAGCTCGCGGATGGAGGAGAAATAACCGACAAACGTCACGCCTGTCCACAAGCCAAAGGCGATCCAGGCAAACTGCTTGAGCGATTTGCGCGTGAGCTTGTTCAGATTCCATTTGCTATCATCGAGGCGCATACGTGCGATACGATCGCCTTCGATTTTATTTTCCATCCACATGTAAATCTCGGTATACACCGTTTGCGGACAGGTGTAGCCACACCACAAGCGACCGGCAATGGCCGTAAACAGAAACAGCGACAGCGCAGACACAATCAGCAAAAACGACAGATAGATCAAGTCCTGCGGATGAAAAATCAGGCCGAAGATATAAAAGCGTTTGGCATCAAGGTCAAACAGCATGGCCTGACGACCATCCCATTGTAACCAGGGTACGCCATAAAAAAACAGTTGCGTGGCCCACACCATGACCCAGCGCCAGTTATTGAACATACCGGAGACGCTACGGGCATAGATCTTATCTGCGGATTTATAAAGTGACAAAACCACCTCCTGTTCAGGGATGGTGGTTTTGTTCACAGCGTTTTGTTTAATATCGCTCATGGGTTATCTGCATTCGCCTATTTGTTGGAAAGACCCCAAACATAAGCAGTCAGCAGATGAATTTGCTCTGGGCTGAATTTTTCTTTCCAGGCTGGCATCACGTTGTTTTTACCTTCATGAATACGCTTGATGATCGCGGCTTCACCTTGACCATGCAACCAGATGTTGTCTGTCAGGTTAGGTGCACCAATCGCCTGGTTGCCCTTACCTTCTGGACCATGGCAAGCAGCACACACCACAAATTTTTCTTTACCGGCATTGGCACGACCAGAGTCATGAATACTGCCAGACAAGCTCAATACGTAGTTGGCGACGTTTTTCACATCTTCTTCAGAACCAACAGCAGCAGCCATTGGAGGCATGATGCCATTACGACCATTGTTGATAGTCAACTTGATCGTATCAGGTGAACCACCATACAACCAGTCATTGTCGGTCAGGTTAGGAAAGCCACGGCTCCCTTTGGCGTCAGAACCATGACAAGCAGCACAGTTGTTCAAGAAAATACGCTTACCAATGTCGCGGGCTTCAGGAATCTTGGCCACTTCTTCTACCGGCATGGCTGCATATTTGGCATACAGCGGGGCGATCTTGGCATTGTTCTTTGCCACTTCAGCTTCGTACTGCTTGACTTCCGACCAGCCGAACTTGCCATTGTAAGTCCCCAAGCCTGGGAACAGGTACAGATAGGTCAGGCCAAAAATTACGGTAATGATAAATAACCCTACCCACCACATTGGCAGCGGATTGTTCATCTCCTTGATGCCATCCCATTCGTGACCATTGGTGTTATCGCTATCCAAAGGCACTTTGACACGGCTTGCGAAAATCAGCAAACCGACACAGAAAGCAATCCCGCCCAAGGTAATGGTCGAAATCCAGATCGGCCAAAAACCATTTACAAAATCATTCATGATGTTTTCCTTAACCTTTCCGCGCAGTGTTTAGTCTTGGTCGAACGGCAGATTTTGCGCGTCCTTGAATTGCGCGGAGTTGCGATTGCGCCATGCCCAAATCAAAATTGCCACAAACAGGACGAAACTCAGTACTGTAAAAAATATGCGTAGTATGTTGATATCCATGGCGCGTCTCCTTATTTCAGGTGTGTACCCAACACTTGCAGGTAAGCCACCAGTGCGTCCTGCTCGGTTTTGCCTTTGATTTCATCCCCAGCAGCCTTGATCTGCGCGTCGGTGTATGGCACGCCAACTTTACGCAGTGCAGCCATATGGTCACCAATGGTTTTGTCGTCAACCAGGTTTTCTTCCAACCATGGATAGGCTGGCATGATGGACTCAGGAACGACATCACGTGGGTTGTGCAGGTGCACACGGTGCCAGTCATCACTATACTTGCCCCCTACACGGTGCAAGTCAGGACCCGTACGCTTACTGCCCCACTGGAACGGGTGATCATAAACATACTCACCAGCAACCGAGTAATGACCATAACGCAGCGTTTCAGCGTGGAAAGGACGAATCATCTGTGAGTGGCAGTTGTAGCAACCTTCACGCAGATAAATGTCACGGCCAGCCAGTTGCAACGCGTTGTAAGGCTCCAGACCACGGATAGGCTCTGTGGTTGACTTCTGGAAGAACAAAGGCACGATTTCGACCAGACCACCAAACGAGATCGTGATGAAGGTCAGCACGATCAGCAGGAAGTTGCTGGTTTCAATCTTTTCGTGAAAATTGCCACTATTGTTTTGATGCGTAGCCATAGTGAATTCCTTAAGCGTGAGCAACCACAGCTGGCACTTCTACAGTGACTGCTTTGCCGTTAGTTGCTGTTTTATATGTATTCCACAACATGATGATCAAACCGCTCATGTACAGGAAACCACCCAATGCACGTGTGAAGTAGTATGGGAACTTGGCTTTCACACTTTCAACGAAGGTGTACGCCAATGTACCGTCAGCGTTCATGGCACGCCACATCAAACCTTCCATCACACCGGAAATCCACAATGCAGCGATGTACAACACCACGCCGATGGTTGCCATCCAGAAGTGCACTTCAATCGCTTTCACGCTGTACATTTGTTTTTGACCAAACAAACGTGGAATCAGGAAGTACAGGGAACCGATAGACACGAAACCAACCCAGCCCAGCGCACCAGAGTGCACGTGACCCACGGTCCAGTCAGTGTAGTGAGACAAGGCGTTCACAGTCTTGATCGCCATCATCGGACCTTCAAAGGTACTCATACCGTAGAAAGACAGGGAAACGATCAGGAAACGCAAGATTGGGTCTGTGCGCAGTTTGTGCCATGCGCCAGACAAGGTCATGATACCGTTGATCATGCCACCCCAGCTTGGTGCAAACAGGATCAGAGACAACACCATACCCAAGGACTGTGTCCAGTCAGGCAAGGCAGTGTAATGCAGGTGGTGAGGACCCGCCCACATGTAAGTGAAGATCAGTGCCCAGAAGTGAACGATAGACAAGCTGTAAGAGTAGACAGGACGCTCGGCTTGTTTAGGCACAAAGTAGTACATCATGCCCAGGAAGCCCGCAGTCAGGAAGAAACCTACCGCGTTGTGACCATACCACCACTGCACCATCGCATCCTGTACCCCGGCGTAAGCAGAGTAGGACTTCATGAAACCAGCAGGAATCGCAGCACTTTCAACGATGTGCAACAAAGCCACTGCCAGAATAAATGCACCGTAGAACCAGTTAGCTACATAGATATGCTTTACTTTACGGATACCGATAGTACCGAAGAAGTTGACTGCATAAGCAATCCATACCAAGGCAATCAGGATATCGATTGGCCACTCCAGCTCGCCGTACTCCTTACCTTGGGTGTAACCCAAAGGCAGAGAAATGGCAGCAGCCACGATAACAGCCTGCCAGCCCCAGAAGGTGAAGCTGGACAACTTGTCGCTGAACAAACGTGTCTGACAGGTACGCTGAACAACATAGTACGAGGTAGCAAATAAAGCACAGCCACCAAACGCGAAAATCACTGCATTGGTATGCAGTGGTCTCAAACGGCCAAAAGAGGTAAACGGCAGGCCCAGGTTCAGCTCTGGCCACACCAGCTGGGACGCAATAATCACGCCCATCAGTGTACCCACAACACCCCAAACCACTGCCATGATTGCGAACTGGCGGACTACACTATCGTTGTAGGTCGCAGCCTTCACGGTTGCATTTTGCATGGATTTCTCCCAATGATTAAAACAAACACCCAACACTAAAAAAACTTCTAGTTGTTCACCCTGATATTCTCAGAGATGTCACAAATTTGATTTGACTCACATCAATACTGCTTAAGAATCCCCGTTCTTGCTTGAGAATTCCTAATCCTGCTCGAGAATTCTGGACCCCTCTTCCTCAAGGTCTTCAAATTGCCCGGTTTGAATGGCCCACCACAAGCCACCCAAAATCACAAACACCAGCAACACTGCCAGTGGAATCAGTAAGTATGCAATTTCCATTGAGCGATGCCTAACCTTTCTGCCAGGCCGACTTATCCCAGTCGGTCAATCGCAATGCATTTAACAGTACCAGTAACGAACTGGCCGCCATCCCCAACCCGGCTAACCAGGCAGGCAACAGCCCCATAATCGCCAAAGGCACACCGGCCGCGTTATACAACGCCGCCCACAACAAATTCTGTTTTACGATGAGGATGGTTTTTTTGCAGTGTGAAATGAGCGAAACCAGCACGCCGATATCATTGCCCAACACTACCATATCGGCCTGTGCCTGCGTCAAAGGGACGCCGGAACCCATTGCAATAGAAGTATGCGCTGCTGCAATGACAGGGCCGTCATTCAAACCATCACCTACCATCAACACTTTCCGCCCCTGTTGTTGCAGCTGCTTGACATGCTGCAGCTTATCTTCTGCTTTTTGTAACCCTGCGGCTCGCTGGATACCCAGTTGTGATGCAAGGTTTTTAACGGCCGCTATTCTATCACCAGATAACAGTTGAATATCAAGCCCGGATGCAATTAATTGTGAAACAGCCGCCTTGGCGTGTGGCTTCACTTGCTCAGACAACGCTAATGTCGCCAACATTTGGCCATTGCTAGCCAGATAGACCACTCGCAACGCCTCGTGTTCCGGCTTGACCGTGATCCCGCAAAATTCAGCATTGCCCAATTTTAATGGCATGGAATCACCAGACTGTGTGATCAAGGTCGCAGACATGCCACCCCCCACAATTTCTTGCCAGTCCTGCATCTCCAGCTGGTCACTCGCGTCTTGCCGGGTGGCAAATACATGCAAGGCCTGCGCCACCGGATGCAGGGAATCACGGCTCATGCTGGCAATCACATCCAGCAACCACTGATGGTCTTGTCCGGCGGCCATTTCGACCGCGCTGACCTCTTGCAAGCTCTCGGTCAGGGTTCCGGTTTTATCAAATACAATGGTGTCAATTTCGCTGAGGGCCTGAATCGCCTGCAGACGGCGGATCAGCACCCCGCCTTTGGCAAAGGTACCCGCACTGGCCAGCATGGCCGCAGGCGTTGCCAGCGACAAGGCACAAGGGCAAGTCACTACCAGCACCGCCACTGCTGACATAATCGCTTTGGCCGGATCGGTGGTCCACCAGAAAACCAAGGCATACAGCGCGGCCAGCAGCACGCCCCACAAGAAGGGTTGCGCCACTTTATCAGCCAGCAAGGCGATGCCAGGTTTCTCGGTTGAAGCAGAGGCCATCAGGTTCACCAGCGCATGATACTGCGTACCCTCCCCCACCTGCTCCACCTGCATTTCAATCGCCGAAGTCAGGTTACCCGAACCGGCAATCACAGTCGCACCGGCAGGTTTCAATACTGGATCTGACTCGCCAGTCAGCATGGATTCATCGGCACTGGTATTGCCTACCAGCACCTTGCCGTCGGCGGCAAACACTTCACCAGGGCGCACATATAGCACATCACCCACATTGATATTGCTGGCGGCGATTTGCACCCACTCGCCTGCTTCATTCTTCTTGAGAACCGCATGTGGCAAGCGACGCATCATGTTTTCCAGCGCGCCTGCCGTGCGGTTGCGCAGCTTCACATCCAGCCAGCGGCCAACCAGCAAAAAGCTGACAAACATGGTCAGAGAATCGTAATAGACCACATCGCCCCACCAGCCACCCGGCACAAATGTGGCCAGCGTACTCATGATAAAGGCAGCCAATATGCCCAGTGACACCGGCACATCCATACCTAACTGGCGTTGCTTGAGACTGTTCCAGGCTTGGGAGAGAAACGGCGTCGCAGAAAACAGCATCACGGGCAGTGTCAGCACCCAGGACGCCCACTTCATCAACTGCACCATGTCAGGCGCCATGTCATTACTGCCGGTCCAATAAGTCGGATAGGCATACATCATGACCTGCATCATGCAGAAGACGGCGACCACCAGCCGCCACAGCATCTTGCGCTGCTGCACGGTTCTGTCGCTGATGGCGTTGTATTCGTTAAGCGGAAGCGCTGGGTAGCCAATCTCGTTAAGACCGGCAAACCATTGCGAGGGGGAGGTTTGATGCGCATCCCATACCACACGGACGCGCTTGGAAGCGGCACTGGCATGCACAGCCAGCACACCACGCATTTGTTTCAATGTCTGCTCAATGCGGCCGCTGCAGGCGGCACAATGCATGCTATCAACCCAGACATGCGAGGTCCACACCTCGTTGGCAGAAGCATCACGCTGACTAAACCGCTCCCACTCGGACTGGACATCCAGCCCCTGCCAGGGATTTGCACTGCTCACTGCTAAAGGGGTTGCCATTGGGTGATGGAGCATCCGTGAAACAATCTATAACTTTATATTATATGATTGAATATAATATAAATCAATGTGTTAGCGAACTTTTCAAGCCGTCATTAAAGCAGCAAACGATCTTCTCTTTGTTGATTTGGCGCAAACATCGCGTCCATGACAGCCCAAGAAAACCGCCTGATGCGCATGCAACCATTATTTCACACGCATCCCCGCTTGCGCACCACTGTCAGGTGAGAGGATATAAGGCCCACCCCGCTCATCGCTGGCGGCCAGCACCATGCCCTCACTCATGCCAAACTTCATTTTGCGTGGTGCCAGGTTAGCCACCATCACAGTCAACCGCCCCACCAGCGTCGCCGGGTCATAAGCAGACTTGATACCGGCAAACACCTGACGCGGCTTCTCTTCGCCAATATCGAGTTGCAGCTTGAGTAACTTCTCTGCACCCTCTACGTGCTCGGCGTTGACAATTTTTGCAATCCGCAAATCCACCTTGCCAAAGTCATCAATCGAGATATACGCACCCTCTTCTGCCGCCTTGGCTTCGGCTTTCGCTTCTACCTTTACTTCAGCTTTGGCAGGCGCTGCCGCTTGCAGGCTTTCTTTATTGGCTTCCACCATGGCTTCAATTTGCTTGGCCTCCAAACGCGTCACCATATGACTATATGCCTGGATTGTTTGCGCAGCCAGGCCTTGGTTCACATGTGACCATTGCAAGGCTGGCACGTTCAAGAAAGCCTCCACCGCACTGGCGATATTTGGTAACACCGGCTTCAGATAAATGGTCAACAGGCGGAACATTTCCAGCGCATTACTGCAAATGGTATGCAGCTCAGCCGCCTTGTTTTCGTCTTTAGCCACCACCCACGGCGCCGCTTCGGCGACATAGCCATTCGCGGCATCGGTCAGCTTCATGATTTCACGCAAAGCACGCGCAAAATCACGCGCGGCATAGGCTTCGGCAATCACAGGCGCGGCGGCGCGCATTTCATCAATCACAGCATGCTGCGCTGCAATCACTTGGTGATCGAATTTTTTGGCAATAAAGCCGGCCGTGCGGCTGGCGATATTGATATATTTACCCACCAGATCACTATTCACCCGGGCAACAAAATCTTCCAGGTTGAGATCGATATCTTCCATGCTGCCATTCAGTTTAGCGGCATAGTAGTAGCGCAAGTATTCAGGATTTTTGACATGTTCGAGGTAGCTGCGAGCCGTGATAAACGTGCCGCGCGACTTGGACATTTTTTCGCCGTTCACAGTCAAAAAGCCATGCGCAAACACCTGCGTAGGCGTGCGGTGACCGGAATATTCCAGCGTGGCTGGCCAGAACAAGGCATGAAAATACAGGATATCCTTGCCGATAAAGTGATACAGCTCGGTCGAAGAATCCTTTTTCCAGTACTCATCAAAGTCCAAACCAGCTTTGGCACACAGATTTTTGAAGCTGGCCATGTAGCCAATTGGCGCATCCAGCCAGACATAAAAATACTTGCCTGGCGCATCCGGGATTTCAAAGCCAAAATAAGGCGCATCGCGCGAAATATCCCAATCGGAGAGCTTATTCTCGCCCGCCTCGCCTACCCACTCGCTCATCTTGTTAGCCGCTTCGGCCTGCAAAGTGCCAGATCGTGTCCAGTCACGCAAAAAGTCTGCACATTCACTAAGCTTGAAGAAGTAGTGTTCGGTCTCTTTGCGTACTGGCGTCGCACCAGAAACGGCAGAATAGGGATTCAGCAAATCGGTCGGGCTGTAGGTCGCACCGCACACTTCACAGTTATCGCCATACTGGTCTTTGGCGTGGCACTTGGGGCACTCGCCTTTGATAAAGCGATCCGGCAAAAACATACTTTTCACCGGGTCAAAATATTGCTCTATGGTTTTGCTGGCGATTTTGCCGTTGGCCTTGAGCGCCTTGTAAATGCCAGAGGCCAGTTCGCGGTTTTCTTGCGAGTTGGTGGAATAGTAGTTATCAAACTGCACCAAAAATTCGGCAAAATCCTGGCTGTGCTCAGCGTGGACTTTCTCAATCAACGCCTCAGGGGTAATGCCCTCTTTTTCAGCACGCAACATAATCGGCGTGCCATGCGTATCATCCGCGCAAACATAATGCACGGTATGCCCCTGCATCTTGTGAAAACGCACCCAGATATCGGTTTGAATGTATTCAACCAAATGGCCCAGATGGATACTGCCATTGGCATAAGGCAAGGCGGAGGTCACCAGAAGTTTGCGTGTCATGTCAGCCAGATCAAAATAAAACGACTATTTTAGCAAACCATGCAGCATTTCAGCGATGCCAGCGGCAGATAATGTTTGTGAGCAAACCGGTCATCACTCCCTGGCTCATTTAAACCAACATGGTTGATATCAACCATATCTTCACAGCCAAAGTCACAGCTTGAATTTATAAAATTCATCAAAAACAACAAGTTAGCCCATGCTGGCTACACGGTACAATCCTTGCCTGATGCCAAACAAGTTCACCTTACTGGCAAATTCGCATGTTATGGCATGGCATTAATCTTCATTGGGCATATAGCACGTTGCTACCCGGCATCCGCCGTAAAACGCAATGCCAGCATCATGCCAAGGATATTTTGCATGATGGCTTTCTGCGCTTTGCCCTGACCACCAGCCCCAACCGCGGGCAAGAACCGCATGCCTATTTGCGCACCATCGTACAAAATCTGCTGCTTGAGCATTACCGTAAAGAACGTTATTTTGCCGAGTATCAGCAACAGGCAGACTTGGAAGAACCCGTCACGATTTCCGTCGAACATCTGGCAGACATCAAACAACGGCTGGAACTGGTCACCCAAATCATTCAGGACCTACCGCCCAAATGCCGCCAGGTGTTTGTCATGTACCGCATTGAAGGCCATGCGCAAAAAGACATTGCAACGCAACTCAACATTAGCCTCAACATGGTCGAACGCCACCTGATCCGCGCCTTGCTAGACCTGCGTGCGGCGCGCGAGCAGTTTCTCAAATAAGCGCATGTCGGCCCATCAAAAAATCGCTGAGACAGCTGCCCGCTGGTTTATCCGCATGCAAGAAGCGGCACCAGACGCGCCGGAACGCAGCCAGTTTGAAGCCTGGCTCATGCAAAGCCCATTGCATCAACAAGAATACCGTAGCATCAGCGAAGCCTGGCAAGGCATAGACTCGGTTACCGAACTGCAATCGCTGGCTCAGGCCAAACAGGCTGATGCTTTCTTCAAACAGAGCGAGCGCAAAAAATCGCGGCAAAAACTGGCTGGCACGGTGGCCAGCGTGGTCGCGGCGCTGTGCATAGGCTGGGCAGGCTTGCACCAATATCAGGTTTGGCAAAGCACGCCCACGCTACAACTCGCCGCGCAAACCACCACCGCCCAACTCAGCACACAAACGCTGGACGACGGCAGCCGTGTCACACTCAATGCCAACTCGCGTATTGAGATCAAGTACTACCGCAACCAGCGTCACATTGACCTGCTGCAAGGTGAAGCCGTGTTTGAAGTGCAACCAGACCGTGACCGCCCGTTTGTAGTAGAAACCCAGCGCCTGAAAGTCACCGTACTGGGCACACGCTTTGCCGTCAACAAACTCAAACAGCTTGAACGTGTCAGCGTCGATCACGGCAAGGTACAAGTGCTCAACAAGCAAGATCAGCAAGGCCTCATCCTGCAAAATAACCAGGTCGCTGAAATCAACCAGCACGGCCTGCAAGCTCGCCCACAAGTGAGCGGCCAAGACTACTTCCGCTTTATTAGCGGCACCTTGGTATTTAATCAGGCCTCTCTGTCAGAAATCGCCGAAACCCTCTCCCGCTATCAGCCCCAACCCGTCACCAGCGATGAGCGTTCCAGCGAAAAAATCAGCGCCGTGGTCGCCATTAAAGACAGCAACAGCTTTATCGCCACCCTGCCCCGCATCGCCAATGTGAGTGTGCACCGCAGCCCAGAAGGTATTCAACTAGAAACTTACCCCGCAGCCAAATAAGCCAATCGCACATCATTACATTTTTTTCAATCAACATATCAGGGTTTTGACGCCCCGTGCATTAAGGCAATAACAAGCCAAAAAGTAACGGGGAAGTCAGATGCACACACCAAAAAAATTGATTCTGGGCGCAGCCATCGCCGCCTGCTTTAGCAGCCAGCCGACCTGGCTCAACCCTTTATGGGCGGCAGAGCTTAATACCAAGTTGCCGCAACCGGAAGAAGAGATACTTTTTACGCGCACAATCTCCATAGACCTGCCTAGCCAGCCACTAGCAACCTCTTTAAAAGCCATCAGCACAAAACTTGGCATTAACATCACATTCAATGATGCCTTAGTCAATGGTAAAAAAGCGCCCGCCATCAGCGGTACCATGTTGACAAAAGAGCTATTTAAAAAATTGCTGGCGAACAGCAATCTTGAAGCCAAACTTAACCAATCAACCCTTTATATTCAACCCGCAGCTAAAACAGCCAAAGAGCTAAAAGACGAAAAAACCAGCCTTGATTTAGATAAAGTTGAAGTGCGCGCCAAGAAGTTCTACGAAATTGGCCCCATGCCTGGTTTGGCACTGACGAAAGAGGAAATTCCTGGCAATGTGCAATCTCTGACAGCCAAAGATATTAAAGAGGCGCATACCCTAACAATCACTGACTTGATGAACCAAAAGCTGCAATCCGTCACAGTCAATGACTATCAAAGCAATCCATTTCAGATGGACTTGCAGTACCGTGGTTTTACGGCCTCACCGCAAATAGGCACTGCTCAAGGGATTTCAGTATTTTTGGATGGCATCCGTGTCAACGAGCCGTTTGGAGATGTGGTGAACTGGGACATGATTCCCATGAATGCTTTGTCATCTTTGGAAATGATTCCAGGCTCAAACCCAATTTATGGATTGGGGACACTAGGTGGCGCATTAACGATGCGTACAAAGAGCGGGTTTGATGGCAAAACGCTGGACGCCGAAGTGCTGACAGGGTCATTTGGTCGCAAACAATTACAGATTTCAGCCGGTAATAATAATGGCGTAGTCGCTGGCTTTGTTTCTGGTAACTTCTTTCTCGAAGATGGTTGGCGAGATAATTCACCAAGTAAGGTTAATCAGGTGTTTGGTAAGGCTGAATGGCAAAGTGAGCGGGCAAAAATAAGTTTTTCTGGGCTATACGCGGGTAATAAATTAACCGGTAATGGTCTTTTGCCGCAACAAATGGTCGATCAAAATCCTAAGCAGGTGTATACCTCGCCCGATGAAAGTAAAAATGATCTGTTCCAGTTTCAGTTAAGTGGTATTTGGGATGTCACCGACACATTCAATATTTCTGCCCAAATTTATAACCGCAAAAGTAAACGTATTAGTCACATGTCGGACATTAACGAGAACTTTGGCGGCGCATCTCAGGGGCCGGCAAAAGCAACTGTTCGTGACAACAACCGGCAAATACTTCCGGGTCTTCCTGACGTGAATAATGATGGTCTGCCTGATTACAATAACTATGCCTATAACATCGCAGCAAGTGCTAATAACATAGCATTGGCTTATGTTAGGGATGGTTCAAACAATATTATTGGTACAGCAGAATGTACTGATTTATCTACAGGATGTGCTGATGACCTTGTTCGCGGAACAAGCTTTGCACAACAAGCAACGTATACGGATGCTAATGGCAATACACAAGTAGTGACAGATCAAGTGCAAGTTAATGCATCAGATGGTTCTGGCAATCAGGTGTGGAACTGGATTGTTGACCCCCGAAAAGACTCGGATAACTTTGGTGAAAAGTCAAATGTTCCAGGGGCTTTTAATGCTGCCGTGACACCAGAGTATGCCGCACTAGTTAGAGAGCAATTTGAAAATAGAGGTGTGATTGTTGCTACAAATAACTCAACGGGGACAGTCTCAAGCGGTGTGCATGCTGGTACCGGGAGCCCTTCATTCCAATACACTGGAGTAAACAGGGATGTGGGCGGGATAATATTGGGTGCCTACACGGATGCAGATGGCTTTTATCATGATTATTGGGAGCTAACCCCAGTTAATGCTGCCAATGTAGCCGGGACGCCTATTTCGGGTATTATCGGAGTGGGGCAATTTCCTACATACTCCCCTGTTGTAGTAGGTGCCAATGCGCAGGGTATTACTCGTGATGGCAAATTCGGCGCTGGAGGCGGAACCGAAACCGGGTACATTGAGGGCACCCCTACCGCCATTTTTACTGATACAGAAGTAGAGCAGCTGGGTAAAGGGGCTTCATTACAGTTTAACTGGAATCTAGACAAGCATAAGTTTATGGTGGGTGCTTCTCTAGATAAATCTGATAGTGATTACTACAGCAAGCAGTATCTGGGGCTGCTAGACGCAAATCGGCGTGGCTATGTGGCACCTAATTTATTGGGTTGGGAGTATTTTGCGAATAGTCCAGAACGTGGTTTTCCTCTCAATGATTTTACGGGCGACTCGCTTACTAAAAGTTTGTATTTAAGTGAAACATGGTCTCCCACAGAAAAACTTAACTTTACTTTCTCTGCACGTTACAACCGTACGTATGTGAATAATGCCTTAGCGGTTAATCGATTAAGTTCGTTCGGTGATATCAACCGTATTCTTAATATCCTAAATCTTCCAGCGCTTTGCCCAGATACTGACAATGATGGCATTGTAGATGCAAATGAATGCCCCAACGGGTTGGATGACTATATTGTTTTATTCAATGAATCATTGGCAAATATAGATCAATTTGGACAAAATACAGCTGCATTGCGTCCGCCAGAAGTAGAGAAGTTTAAATATCGTTCTTTTAACCCTTCAATCGGTGTGACATGGCAAGCGCGCGATGATTTGAATGTTTATGCCAACATGGGGCGCGGTGCCCGCACACCTACCGTTATCGAATTGGGTTGTGCTTATGACCCCACACCTCTCTCAGATGGTCGCCCACGTTCTTTGGCCGAACAGCGGGTATGTAATCTACCTGGAGCCCTCTCTGGCGACCCTTATCTCAAGCAGGTTCGATCAACCAGTTTCGAAATTGGTGCCCGTGGTCAATTAACTGACAATATTGAATGGAACGCTGCGCTTTATCGTACCGATCTCACAGATGATATTTATTTTGTTGCGGTGAATGCGACCGCCAGTTATTTCCAGAATATTGGCGATACCCGCCGACAAGGTCTTGAAATGGGTCTCAAGGGTAAATGGGGTAAGGCCACTTGGGGGGTGAACTATGCGCTGACAGATGCAACCTTTCAGTCTAGATTTAAGCTTGCAAGTGCGCATAACAGTAGTGCTGGCAATGTTTACGATATTAATAGCCAGACAGGTGTAGGGACTTATCAACAAATCACTGTGAGTCCTGGCGATCGCATGCCAGGTGTTGCATTACATAACCTTAACGCAAATTTCGCTTACGACATTACCAGTAACTGGCGCGTAGGCCTGAATGCGGTTGTGCATTCTGAGGCATTTATTCGTGGTAATGAAAATAATAAACACCGCGCCGGACCTGCATCACCCATCACCGGGCCATTTTGTAATAACGGTAATACCGTCTGTACGGTCCAGCGTGCTGACTTTGGTGAAGGTAAGACAGATGGTTATGCGGTATTTAATCTCAACACCACCTACAAAATCAGCCCTGAATGGACGCTAGGTTTGCGTGTCAATAATTTATTTAACGAACAGTATGCAAGCGCAGGCCGATTGGGTTTAAACGCATTCTCGCCTTCTATTCGAGGGGTGATTGGTGAAAGTGGCTTTAACTACAACAGTGCTGATTGGCAAGGTACTAGTTTCTTAGGTATTGGGGCACCGAGGTCAGCATTCGTGACCTTAAGTTATGAGTTTCAGCCTAAAAAGCTGGATAGTTTGGTTAAATAAAAAGGCATTGCATTTGCAGAGTCCTTGATCCAACAAGCATTCTGCAAATGAAGCTTAAAATCTACATGCTCTAACCCTTAGGAATCAGAACCGCGCTCATGGTATGGATCACACCGTTATCAGCATTGATTTCATCACCAATGACTTTGACATTGTCCACTTTTACACCATCAGTCACAGTGAGTTTCAAGTCTGCGCCTTCTAGCGATTTAACCTTGCCAGCGCTCACGTCTGCCGAGGTAATTTTGCCTGGATAGATATGGTAGCTGAGCACTTTTTTGAGCTCAGTGGGGTTAGCCATTAACGCTTTAAGTTTTGCTTTAGGCAACTTGGCAAAGGCGGCATCGTTAGGGGCAAACAGGGTGATCGGGCCTTTTTCGTTCAGCGTACTTTCCAGGCCGGCAGTTTTGACGGCTTGTAAAAAGGTTTTGAAGTTGCCTTCCTGATCAGCAGTTTGCAGCAATGTATCTGCATTGGCGTGATGGGTATAGCTGATGGCTAACAAGGTGAGTGCAAGTAGTTTGTTCATGCGTGTTCTCCAGAATTATTGTTTAACTGAAACTAAAGCGTGTATTACCGAGACTTTTAGCGGCTTGCGTGCTGCTGTCGTCGATGTGCTTACCTTAGCAAGCCAGCCTTACGCTTAACTTACCGGGGCATGGTCAAAACTTACAGCGAGCTGAACACCCGTGAAGCATGTGCGCAGGGATGATCAGTTGGGCAATGGTTATCGCAGATTTAAAGTGAGATGTTCATAAACTCGTCATGCTGGCTTGGCAAGATCATGGCACCTTGTTGCGGAGCTTGCATGATGACGATGTTGATTGTGACGGACACTTTTCAGCAAACCAATGGCGTCTCTACGACCTATAAAAACCTGCGGCGGGTGGCCAAATCACGCAACTTGCGTTTTCGTGTTTTGCACCCTAGCCTGTATCGCTGGATACCGTTGCCGTTTTATCCTGAAATCCAGCTCAATATCCAACCCTTGCGCCTGTGGCGCACACTCAATCGCATCCAGCCTAAACAATTGCATATTGCCACCGAGGGCGTCATGGGCCTGGTGGCACGCCACTGGTGCAAATCGCGCGGGATTGCGTTTACGACCTCCTATCACACGCGCTTTCCTGAATACCTCGAATTAATGTGGCGGATCCCCGCACGCTGGACCTATGCTTATTTACGCTGGTTTCACCAAGGCGCACATGCCACCTTTGTCACCACCGAAAGTATGCGCCAGACCTTGCAGACGCATGGATTCAAGCATCTGGTGATTTGGTCGCGGGGCGTCTCAGAACAGTTATTGAGCGTTGCGCAGCCGCCAGTGGCCGGACAAAAATTGCGCGTGTTGAACGTCGGCCGGGTGAGCCGTGAAAAAAACCTGGATGCGCTATGTGAGCATCAAGATCAGTTTGATATTACTATCGCTGGCGATGGTCCTTATTTAAGCCAGCTTAAGCAAAAATACCCGCGCGTCAATTTTGTCGGCTATCAATATGGCAAGGCGCTGGCGGCGTTGTATGCACAGCATGATGTGTTTGCCTTCCCCTCCCGTACCGATACGTTTGGCATTGTGATGATAGAGGCGATGTGCAACGGCCTGCCCGTGGCAGCATTTGATGTGACGGGGCCCAGAGATGTGATCAAGCATGGTTTTTCAGGCATGTTGGCCGAAGATTTTACGCAAGATATTGCGCAAGCTATTGTGCAGTGTTCATCGCTGGATAAGGCGGCGATACGCGAGCAGGCCCGCAGCCAGTGGAGCTGGGCGCATTGCTTTGAGACGTTTCAAAAACACTATCCTGACCATAGCTCCTGTGCGCGCTCACAGCCCGCCACGACCAACGCAGAGATTGCATGACGAATCAGGGGGGATGGAGTAGAATTCCTGATTTAATTAGTCAGGCATTTCTGCGGGAATTCAAGGCATGGCCATCAGCGATATTGTGATTCAAAGCACGCTCAAGTTGAGCATAGACCCTAATACTGGCAAGGATTTTGTCAGCAGCAAATCAATCAAAAATATACAAGTCAATGGCAACGATGTCAGCCTGGATGTGGTGCTAGGCTACCCTGCAGCGACACAACTGGACCTGATTCGCGCACAAATTACCGAGGCATTAAAAAGCATTGCCGACATTGGCAAAATCACCGTCAATGTTGGCAGCCGCATTGTGGCGCATAGCGTGCAACGTGGCGTCAACTTGCTGCCTAACGTGAAAAACGTGATTGCCGTGGCGTCTGGTAAAGGCGGCGTGGGCAAATCCACCACGTCAGTCAACCTGGCGCTGGCCTTGGCTGCTGAAGGCGCCACCGTCGGCTTGCTCGATGCGGATATTTACGGGCCTAGCCAGCCACAGATGCTAGGTATTTCCGGCCGCCCGGATAGCGCCGATGGCAAGAGCATAGAACCGATGCGTGCGCATGGCATCCAGGCGATGAGCATCGGCTTTCTGGTCGATACCGACACACCCATGGTGTGGCGCGGTCCGATGGTGACCGGCGCTCTGGAGCAATTGCTGCGCGATACACGTTGGCAGGATCTGGATTATTTGGTGATTGACCTGCCTCCTGGCACCGGCGACATCCAGCTGACTCTGGCACAAAAAATTCCGGTCACCGGCGCGATTATCGTCACCACCCCGCAAGACATCGCCCTGCTCGACGCGCGCAAGGGCCTGAAAATGTTCGAAAAAGTCGGCATCCCGATTTTAGGCATTGTAGAGAACATGAGTACGCATATCTGCTCCAACTGCGGCCATGAAGAGCATATTTTTGGCGCAGGCGGCGGCGCCTTGATGGCTAAAGACTACAACGTGGAGTTGCTCGGCAGTTTGCCGCTGGATATCAATATCCGCATGCAAGCAGACGGTGGCCAGCCTACCGTAGTCGCCATGCCGGATGGCGCCATTGCAAAAACGTATAAAGAAATTGCACGCAAAGCAGCAAGCAAAATCGCCATTGCCAGCCTGGACCACAGTGCCAAGTTCCCCAACATCGTCATTCAAAATACATAATCAATCAAGCCGACAGACTGCAATGACCGCCAGTGAACATGAGATTGCAGAAACGCTGATCGGCAAGGATTATGACGCCATGGACGCGCACACCCAGCGCGTCGCCCGGCACCTGACCGAGCGCAGGCATGTGTCTCGCAATACGGCAGATGAGAGTGACGGTAGCATGACCACCGCTCAACGGGCCGCCGATGCAGTGGCTCGTTTTGGCGGCTCCTGGACGTTTATTTTTGTGTTTGCCCTGGTGCTGATCGCCTGGGTCGTGCTGAACTCGGTCATTTTGCTCAAATATGACCGTGCGTTTGACCCCTATCCTTATATTCTGCTCAACCTGTTTTTGTCTATGCTGGCCTCGATACAAGCCCCCATCATCCTGATGTCACAGAACCGGCAAGCAGAAATAGACCGCAAACATGCAGAGCATGACTATGAAGTGAACTTGAAAGCAGAACTGGAGATTTTGCTGCTGCATGAAAAAATGGATGGTTTGCGCGAGCAACAGTGGCAGGAACTCATAGACTTGCAGCAACAGCAGATTGGCTTGCTCGAGCAGTTACTGGCCGAGCAAAATAAAAAACCATCTTAGCGGCAGCACGCACAGGGTGAGAAAAAAGCCACAAAGCGTTCTCTCCGTGGCCTTTGTGTTCTCGGTGGCTTAAAACGATTTAGCTCAAAACCACACCAAAGCAATACACATCCACGCCATTCGGTGACTGGATTAATGTCGCCGGAATCGCTACACCTTTACGCCAGTTATCCACCGCCTCCTGCTTGCCCGCGCCCGTCACCAGAAACATGACCTCATGCGTATCGTTCAGCCGCTTTTGGCTAATCGTAATACGATCCGCGGGCGGTTTGGGCGAGTTAAACACTGGCACGGCATCGGCACTGTTATCAACCGCCTGGCCTGGGAATAAACTAGCAGTATGCCCATCTTCACCCAGCCCCAAAATCACCAGATCAAAGGTGCGCACGCCTTTAAGGATCTCGCTATAAGCCAGCGCGCCAGCCACATTGCCAAGCTCGGCCGGAATATCATGAATCTGACTTTCAGGAATCGCCACATGGCTTAACCAGGCATCGCGGGCCATTTTGCTGTTGCGCTCCACATGATCGACTGGCAAACAACGGTCATCATTATGATAGACATGCCATTTGGACCAGTCGGCATCAGCTTTTGCCAATAACTGATACACCGCTTTGGGCGTACTGCCGCCTGCCAGCACAATCAGAAAACTGCCATGTTTGGCAATGGCGGCGTCGGCAGCCGCCAGAATTCTGTTAAGTGCTGCCTGGTTGATTTCTTCCTGGGATTGAAACGTGTGCCAACGGGTTTGAGCATTCAAAGACATAGAAAACCTGTAAAAAACAATACAAAAAAGCTTGCGCAGCCTTTTAGACCGTGACTGCATTTGTTATAATTATAGCTGACTCGACATGATAATTCTGCAAAATTATCCGAAGCACTGATCGGGTTCATGCCATCCAAAAGATGGGTGTCTCTTAAACTATCCTCACACCATAGGAAAATCCGAATGAAATTAGCAATGATTGGCTTGGGCAAAATGGGCGGTAACATGGCTGCTCGCTTGCTGCGTCACAAAATTAACGTGGTTGGTTTTGACTTTAACACCGAATTCGTTAACAGACTGGTTAAAGAAGAAGGCCTGGAAGCAGCGACCTCCGTTGCGGATGCAGTTAGCAAACTCGAAGGCCAAAAAATTGTTTGGTTGATGTTGCCCGCTGGCGAAATCACCGAAAATCAAATCAAAGATTTGATCCCAATGCTGAACAAAGGCGACATCATCGTCGATGGCGGCAACTCAAACTACAAACATAGTCAGCGCCGTGGCGCAATGTTGGCCGAACATGGTATCGGCTTTATCGACTGTGGTACTTCCGGCGGTGTTTGGGGCCTGGATAACGGCTACTGCCTGATGTACGGCGGTGAAAAACAATATGCTGATGTATTGGCTCCATATGCACAGGCATTGACCCACGCGGATCGCGGCTGGGCACACGTTGGTCCTGTTGGTTCTGGTCACTTCACCAAAATGATCCACAACGGGATCGAATACGGCATGATGCAAGCCTTTGCTGAAGGTTTGGACCTGATCAAAGGTAAAGAGGAGTTCAACCTGGACTTGGCACAAATCACTGAACTGTGGCGTCATGGTTCCGTGGTACGCAGCTGGTTGCTCGACTTGACGGCTGAAGCACTCAAACAAGACCAAAGCCTGCAAGAGATTGCACCATACGTTGCTGACTCCGGTGAAGGCCGCTGGACCGTGGTTGAAGCGGTTGAGCAAGGTGTGGCAGCGCCAGTGTTGACCACTGCATTGCAAGCACGTTTCAGAAGCCAAGACTCAGAAGGCTACAGCTACAAGCTGCTGTCACTGATGCGTAATGCATTCGGTGGCCACTCAGTGAAAACCAAGTAAGTGATATAAGCCTCTCATCATGAGAGGCTTTTGCTTATTTGTTCATAGCCACATGCTGACACGACTAAGTTTAAGAACTTATTAGCGCTAGTCATAAACATATGGGAAAGGCCTGCCCTTTCCCGTTTACATTTTTATCTTAAGGTTAGAAATGACGAATAAAATTGATCCATGCACCCTGGTATTATTTGGCGCGAGTGGCAACCTTGCCCGCGTAAAATTGTATCCTGGTTTGTTCAGGCTAGACCTGCTGGGCCGCCTGCCTGATGACATGAAAATTATCGGCGTTGGCCGTCAAGTGGTTGATCTGGATGCCTGGCGTGCAGACATCAAATCCATGCTGGATACCAAATTCAAAAAAGGGTATGACCAGAAAGTCTTCGAGCGCTTTATCGCCCGTAACTTCTACCATGCCAACCCACCGACTGACCCAGACGCGTTCAACAAACTGAAAGCCACGCTGAGCGACGAAAAAGTATTTCCGCAGAACCTGGCTTACTTCCTCTCAGTACGTCCGGTAGACTTTGCACCAGTCGTTGAATCACTGGCCAATGTCGGTCTGACTCAGGAAGACAAATACTGGCGCCGCGTAGTGATCGAAAAACCATTCGGTACCGATCTGCCATCTGCCAAAGAACTGCAGGCTGCCATCACCAAGCACCTGAAAGAAAGCCAGATTTACCGTATCGACCACTACCTGGGCAAATCCGCGCTGCAAAACATCTTGCTGCAACGCTTTACCAATACCGTGTTAGAACCGATCTGGAATAACCAGTACATTGACCACGTGCAAATCACCAACACCGAAATGCTGGGTGTAGGCGACCGTACGCAGTTCTACGACAGCACAGGTGCCCTGCGCGACATGTTGCAAAGTCATATTCTGCAAACCTTGGCACTGACCGCCATGGAGCTGCCAAAAGACCTGTCACCGGAAGGCGTACGCGACGCTAAAATCAAGTTGCTGGAGCAGATTCGTCCTATCCCAGTCAACGAACTGGAAAAGCATGCTTTCCGCGCGCAATACAGTGCCGGTGAAATCAATGGCGAAAAAGTGCCTGGCTACCTCGAAGAGCTGGGCAACAATGACAGCGTGGTAGAAACCTATGCTGCCTTGAAACTGTTTATTGACAACCCACGCTGGAAAGGGGTGCCTTTCTACATCCGCACCGCCAAGCGCCTGCACGAAGCCGATACCCGTATTGCTATCCGTTTCAAAAAAGCGCCATTGCAAATCAATGACCAGGACCAAAACTGGCTCATCATCGGCATCCAGCCACGTGAGTGCATCAAGCTCGAAATCCAGTCCAAGATTCCTGGCCTGGATGTACAAACCCGTACCATCCAGCTGGATGCAGCCAACCGTTGGGACGCAGACGACTCTGTAGATGCTTACGAGGCCTTGCTGCTGAACCTGATGCAAGGTGACAACTCCAACTACCTGCATATTTCTGAAGCCGAAGCACAATGGCGCTTGGTGGATCCAGTGGTGAAAGCCTGGGCAGAAGACAAGCGTCCGGTCCATCAGTACCCTGCTGGTAGCCGCGATCCAATCGAGTCCAAAGTGATTTTTGAAGCGGAAGATCAATTCTGGCGCTACAGCATTGAATTAGGTGGCGATAAGTAAACCTTGGGGGCTCATGCCTCCTCGGTAGATTAATTCGCCTCAAAGCCAAAAAAATTTGCAAATTTAACTGTAATTGTTGTTATTATTTGCACTCACTAAAAGCGGAGTTTAAACTCCGCTTTTTTCTCTTTATTGCATGCGTTGATGACGCAAATGACTGGATATCGTAATGAGCATTAAGTCTGATAAATGGATACGCAGGATGGCTGAACAACACGGCATGATCGAGCCGTTCGAGCCCACACTGGTCCGCGAGGTGAATGGTCAAAAAATCGTGTCTTACGGCACCTCCTCTTACGGCTACGATATCCGTTGTGCGGACGAATTCCGCGTGTTCACCAACATCAATAGCACCATAGTCGACCCCAAGGCATTTGACCCACAGTCTTTTGTCGAGGTCTCAGGCAAAGGCTATTGCGTCATTCCTCCCAACTCATTTGCGTTGGCACGTACGGTCGAATATTTCCGCATCCCGCGTTCCGTGTTAACGATTTGCCTGGGCAAGTCCACGTATGCGCGCTGCGGCATTATTGTCAACGTGACACCGTTTGAACCTGAGTGGGAAGGCTATGTGACGCTGGAGTTTAGTAACACGACGCCGTTGCCAGCCAAGATTTATGCAGGTGAAGGCTGTGCACAAGTGCTGTTCCTGGAGTCTGATGAAGTCTGTGAAACCAGTTATAAAGACCGTGGTGGCAAATACCAAGGTCAAATTGGTGTCACATTACCAAAGATATAATCACACTCTTGAACACAATCAGAACATTTCACCACAGAGGCACAGGGTTAAGCGCTGACTTTTCCTGTGCCTCTGTGTCTTAAGCGGTAAAAGGATTCCTTTATGAAATTTAGATTTCCCATTGTGATTATTGACGAAGATTTTCGCTCAGAAAACTCGTCTGGCCTGGGCATCCGGGTGTTGGCCAAAGCGATCGAAGATGAAGGTCTGGAGGTGCTTGGTGTGACCAGCTACGGCGACCTCACCTCTTTCGCGCAGCAGCAAAGCCGTGCCTCGGCGTTTATCCTGTCAATTGACGATGAGGAAATCGTTGAAGAGAAACCAGAAGCCATCGAGCAACTGCGTAATTTTGTACAGGAGATCCGTTACCGTAACGAAGAGATTCCGATCTTTTTGCATGGCGAGACCCGCACCAGCCGCCACATTCCAAACGATGTGCTGCGTGAGTTGCATGGCTTTATCCATATGAACGAGGATACGCCAGAGTTTGTGGCACGCCTGATTATCCGCGAAGCCAAGGCCTACCTGGACAGCCTGCCACCGCCTTTCTTCAAGGCACTGACGCATTACGCGGCTGATGGTTCCTACTCCTGGCACTGCCCCGGTCACTCCGGTGGCGTCGCGTTTCTGAAATCACCGGTCGGCCAGATGTTCCACCAGTTTTTTGGCGAGAACATGCTACGTGCAGACGTTTGTAACGCAGTAGATGAGCTCGGCCAATTGCTAGATCATACCGGCCCGGTGGCCGCCTCTGAGCGTAACGCTGCGCGCATTTACAACTGCGATCACCTCTATTTTGTCACTAACGGCACCTCGACCTCGAACAAGATCGTCTGGAACTCCACCGTCGCGCCTGGTGACATCGTGGTGGTTGACCGTAACTGCCATAAATCCGTATTGCACTCCATCATCATGACCGGGGCGGTGCCGGTATTCCTGATGCCAACGCGTAACCACTTTGGCATTATCGGCCCGATTCCGAAAAGCGAGTTTGCCTGGGAAAATATCCAGAAGAAAATCGAACGCAACCCGTTTGCCACCGACAAGAACGCCAAGCCACGCGTACTAACCATCACGCAATCTACCTATGACGGCGTGCTATACAACGTCGAAGAAATCAAGGAAATGCTGGATGGCAAGATCGACACCCTGCACTTCGATGAAGCCTGGCTGCCACACGCGACCTTTCATGACTTTTATGGTGACTACCACGCGATTGGCGCAGACCGCCCACGCTGTAAAGAATCCATGGTGTTCTCCACACAGTCTACGCACAAACTGCTGGCTGGCCTAAGCCAGGCCTCGCAAATTCTGGTACAGGATGCTGACCAGAACCGCCTGGACCGCGATGTGTTCAACGAAGCCTATCTGATGCATACCTCTACCAGTCCGCAATACTCGATTATTGCCAGCTGTGACGTGGCTGCCGCCATGATGGAAGCCCCAGGCGGTACCGCCCTGGTAGAAGAATCCCTCAAAGAAGCCCTGGACTTCCGCCGCGCCATGCGTAAGGTTGACGAAGAATGGGGCACCGACTGGTGGTTTAAAGTCTGGGGCCCGACCGATTTGTCAGAAGACGGCCTGGAAGAACGAGACGCCTGGATGCTGAAAGCCAACGAGCGCTGGCACGGCTTTGGCAACCTGGCCGAAGGCTTTAACATGCTGGACCCGATCAAAGCCACCATCATCACGCCCGGGCTGGATGTAGATGGTGAATTCTCAGAAGAATTTGGCATCCCGGCGGCGATTGTGACCAAGTACCTGGCTGAACACGGCGTGATCGTCGAAAAAACCGGTCTCTACTCGTTCTTTATCATGTTTACCATCGGCATTACCAAAGGCCGCTGGAACACCATGGTCGCCGCATTACAACAGTTTAAAGACGACTACGACAAAAACCAGCCATTATGGAAAGTGCTGCCGGAATTTGTGCAGAAGCATCCACGCTATGAACGCGTCGGCCTCAAAGATTTGTGTACACAAATTCACGAAGTCTACAAAGCCAATGACGTCGCCCGCCTGACTACAGAAATGTATCTGTCTGACATGGTGCCAGCCATGAAACCGACGGACGCCTTCTCAAAAATGGCGCACCGCAAAATTGAGCGCGTGGCCATTGATGAACTCGAAGGCCGCGTGACTGCTGTGCTCTTAACCCCCTACCCGCCAGGTATTCCACTGCTGATTCCAGGTGAACGCTTTAACAAGGTCATTGTGAACTACCTCAAATTTGCACGCGAATTCAACGAGAAATTCCCGGGCTTTGAGACCGATAACCATGGTTTGGTGAAGCAAGTCGTGGATGGTAAAGCCGTGTATTACGTGGATTGTGTGCAGCAGGAAGATTAGCTCTTTAGCTTCACTCAGCTGTTTTTTACTGAGCTTTCTTTTTTGTGAGCTTCAGCAAAGGCAACTTAATGGTTGCCTTTGCTATTTTACCGAGACCTCTGTTTCGCCTGTGAGCTAGTCACCTTTCTTTGCGTACATTGAACAAGGTTGTATTAGGCATTAACAGGATGGGTGAATGATTTATTTCGCCTTTTAGGCGACCATTCTTTCTTGTGCTTGTCCATAAGAAAGAAGGCAAAGAACAAGACACCCTAGCTTCCGCTTGTTTCCTGCGTTGCTCGCCAAAACAAGCGGTCAAGAAACTCGACCTGGCAGCTCACAAAATACGTGAGCTGCTGCGGGACTCGAACAGTCGCTCCCTTCTTCCTTGTTTTGGCTGCGCTACTCGGCGCGGCAGATAGGGGCCCGAAAACCCATCAGCGCCACCGTTTGTGGGCTAAAAAGAAAAGAATTTGAGTTTTTGAACGGTCCAAATTTTTAGGCTGTGAGTTTGACGCGACAAATCCCATCCCATCACGCTGAGTAGCGGAAACAAAGTAAGAAACAAGGGAGCGACTGTGCGAGCTCCGTGGCAGCTTGCGGGGTGTGCAAGCTGCTAGGGCGAGTTTCGATGGACGCCCACTTTGTTGATAACTAAGACTGCAGCGCAGTCTGTTACGGCGTAGGCTAACTTGCGCAGCAATGTTAAGCGTAGCGGCCGTAGCCAACAACACAAGGAAGCCGTAGGCCGTGATGGCTGGGTGCCCTCTTCTTTGGCTACGGCCGCCACTTTGTGGCTTAACCTAAAGGTTAGCCTACGCCGCAACACTCCGTTAGTTGTGGTTACTTTCTGTGGGACAAGCAACAGAAAGTAACTCGCCTACAGGCGAAAAAGAAAGGTGGAATTCCGTAAATATCTAAGAAGACTTGCAGCAAATTCAATACGCGCTCTTCAATTTTAATCAGATTAGTATTAACCTTGCATGAATTCGGCCTAAGCCGGAATGACGAAAAACTGGACTAACTTGGATTGAGATTAAGCATCGAAAAAAGAATAACCTTATTCTTTTTTCGATGCATCAAGCCAAAGGCTTCTATCATCGCCGCTGATAAACCATATCACTATAATGCAAGCCATTCTCCGAGGTATGCCCTTCCTCACTCACCAATTCCCACTCATGCATCTCGATTTCCGGGAAAAATGCATCCCCGCCGACATGAGCATATACCCGCGTAATGTATAGCCGCGTGACATAAGGCAGGCCCTGTGCATACAACTCCGCGCCGCCAATCAGAAAGGGTTCTTCATCACCGGCACAGGCTGCAAGCGCTTGTGGCAGTGAATGTACAACCTTGGCCCCTTCAACCGCGTATTCAGTATCGCGAGTGACGACTACCGTGGTGCGTCCGGGCAACAAGCGACCCAGCGACTCATAGGTTTTGCGGCCCATAATAATGTGATGGCCCATGGTCAGTTGTTTGAAGCGCTTGAGGTCTTCGGGCAGGTGCCAGGGCAACTGATTATTGTGACCAATGACACGGTTGTCTGCATGGGCGACGATCAGGGAAAGGGCTTGCATGGTGATACTCACTAAAAAGCCGACAGGCGCTTGAGGTCACGAATGATGGCCTCGCTATGCCCGTCAGGGTTGACGTTGCTGTAGGACTCGGCAACGACGCCTTGCGGGTCAACAATAAAGGTCATGCGCTTGGCGGCCTGGAAGACGACAAGGTTAAACAAGGCGCCATAGGCATCAGCCACCTGACCATTGCTGTCCGCCAGCAACGGAAAAGACAAGCGGTGTTTTTGCGCAAATGCGGCATGGCTGGCAACGGTATCGACACTGATCCCTACCACCTCGGCACCCAGGGCATGGATCTGCTGGATATCATCCCTGAACTGGCAGGCTTCGCGTGTACAACCAGGCGTATCATCTTTGGGATAAAAATAAAGCACCAGCCATTTACCCTGCCATTCGGAGAGTTGCCTCAGGTTTCCTTGGGCATCGGGCAGACTGAATGCGGGTGCTTTCATGCCGACGCTGACACGTGTAGAAGGCTGCTGATATTGGCGATAGCCCCAGACGGCTAACCAGAACAACAGGCCGTACATGATCAGTTTGATCAGCATTGAGTTTCCTTTCTTTGGGTAAATGACATTCAGGTCGTTGACGCTGACAGCTGCTTATTGTACCTTAATCCGCCATCCATCCATTTAAGGTCGCCCGCAATCGCTTGAAGTGTTGCCAGTTATCCCATGAACAATGAAGCCATTGCAAAACTGCTGAAACTGATTGCTGCCGATCCGCAAAAGTGGGATGCCTATCAGAAGCTGGCAGGCCTAATGCTGCAAAACCAGGAGTTTCATGCGGCTGAGCAATATTTACTGCAAGCGATCAGTCTGCGGCCTGACCTGCTGGAACTGCGGGTGCAGCTAGGCAACCTGCATATGCGCACGCAACAGTTCAAGGCGGCGCATGAGTGCTACAAACAAGCCATTGCCCTGGATGCCAAACAGGCACAGCTTTATTACCTGGATGCACGTGCACTGAAAAACCTGGGCAGAACACAAGAAGCCATTTTGCGCTTGCGTACCGCCATCAAACTTGACCCGCAACGACTACCCGCTTTTACCGAATGTACTGACCTGATGCTGCAACTGCAGCAAGTCGACCAGGCAGCCAATGTTTTACGACAGGCAGTGGCGGCACATCCGGAGCATGCCCATTTTCACTATCGTCTGGGGGTGTTATGCATGCAACTGCAACAGACAGGCGATGCGCTGCTATGTATGAATGAGGCGATCCGCATACAGCCTGACTTTGCCGATGCCTATCATCAGCGCGCCTTGATTCTGCAATCACAGGGCAAGCCACAAGAGGCCGTGCTAAATTTTGATGAAGCCATCCGCTATCAACCGAATTTGCATTTACCCTACAACAACCGTGGCGTAGTGTTATGCCAGCTGGGGAAGTACACTGAAGCGATTGCCGATTTCCGCCTGGCCTTGCAGTTGAACCCTGGGTATGCGGCTGCCCAATGCCACCTGGGCTTGGCGCTGTATGAAAACAGGCAGCACGATGAGGCTTACGCCTGCCTGGAGACGGCGCTTAAATTGGCGCCGAATCATGCACAAGCCAGATATACCATGAGTATGCTGCGATTGGCACGCGGAGAATTCGAAACCGGCTGGCCGCTGTATGCGGCGCGTTTTCAAGTGCTTGCGGACAAACACCGGCCAGATTTAAACTTGTTATGGTCATCAGCAGGCGCTCTGGTCGGCAAAACCATTCTGATCTGGGCCGAGCAGACGTTGAGCGACACCCTGCAATATTGCCGTTATCTGCCTATGGTTCAAGCCTGCAAACCTAACCATCTGGTATTAGCCGTCCCTGAGGCTTTATTTGACCTGTTTAATGAGTATTGGGCGCATGATGCAACGATTCTGGTCGTTTGCCAGGATGGACGTAGCCTGCCGCATTTTGACGTATTCTGCCCCATGCTGAGCTTGCCAGCGGTGTTTAACACGCAACTGGATACGATACCGGCCGGCTTGCCTTATCTGGGGGTAGAGGCACGCCACAGTGAACCCTGGCAACAATTACTGGGGCCTGGCCGTCGGTTGCGCATCGGGCTCAACTGGTGTGGCGAGGCGACGAACAAATATGATCAGTGGCGCAGTATTCCGCTCTTTCTGATGGCGCCTCTGCTGAATATGGAAGTCGAATGGCACAGCTTGCAAAAAGAGTTCAGGCGCGAAGACCATATCATGCTCAAACGGTTTCCCATGCTGGAATGTCATCACCCGGAATTAATAAACTTTACCGCCACTGCGGGGCTGATCATGCAAATGGATCTGGTGATATCAGTTGACACCGCCGTCGCGCATTTGGCTGCGGCCTTAGGCAAAGAGGTCTGGTTATTACTGCCGCAACATGCGCATTTCCGCTGGTTACAACAGCGCGAAGACAGTCCGTGGTATCCAGGCATGCGCCTGTTCAGACAGGGGGATGACGAAGCTTGGGAGCAAGTGATTGACCGGATACATCAGGCCGTCACCGATGTGCTGGCCCAGCGTCATGAGCGCCTGATCGCAAGCGAACAAGCCGCACAAGACTAATGTTGTGGCACGCCGACGATATGTTTGACGCGCTCAACATCAACATGCAGCAACTCGGCAATATCTTTGTAGTCATCGGGCAAGGCAGCATTATCCCAGCCGTCGGCAGAATGTCTGGCCAGATTCACGGCTAACTGCACATTGCGCACCCTGGGCAGGTCTGCGCGCGCTTCGTCCATCAGGTCACTGAGCAATGGCGGCAAGTTAAAGACCTGCACCAGCTCGGCCTGTAACTCCAGCAATCTGAAACCCAGCACCTCTTGTTGAACGACCCGGCTACGCAACGTTTTATCTGCGTCCTGGCGCTGGCTGATTTCGCCCATCGCATCCGGGTTAAAGCACCACATGAGCATTTCGGCAAAATCATGCAGCGAGGCTGCCACCCTCACCTCTTCTGCGTGCAAATCCATCAAATGCGAGGCAAACTCTGCGGAAAAATAACCGGCACGGTGAGCCCGTATCATGAGCTTGAGCAAATCGATCAAGGCGGACATATGCTCATGCAACACATCCTCCACATGCGGAACGGTAGGAATCTGCGCGAAAAACGTGCCAGTGCCCATCATGATAATTGCCTGCTCGACCTGTACCAGGTCCTGTAACTGATGACGGCTGCGATGATTATTGGCGTACGCCAACACCTTGAACATCATGAGCGGATCATTAATGACCACACGGGTAATGTCACGGGCGCCCGTTTCATCTTCACGCGCCTGTAATTGAGCGATCTCTCTGGCCGTCTGCCGCAAGACCGGAATCTCTGCCGCCTTAAAAAAAGCCACCCAATCTTTAACGGTGCGGTTGGCTCTTGCTTCGGTGAGTGTCACCATAAGTGTGCTCCAGCTAAAATCATGCCCGAGTATAAATCATTGCCATCAAGTGCCATGTCGGGATCAATTACACTAATGCCAGTCAGTTTCTTTTATGACTCAACTCTATTAACGGCGTTCTTGCGCATTCCTTGAGCGAAGTAGGCCAAACATCATGACTGCTATGTGTCTATGTTAGAATGTTGTTTTAGTTAATGATTCCGAAAGCCTGTCTGGGAAACGGATTAACGTAAGAGCGGTCACTCGTTTATGGCAATTGTTCTGCATACCCCCGAAGAAATTGAAAAAATGCGCATCGCAGGTCGTCTGGCCTCAGAAGTGCTGGATTACATCACACCGTTTGTCGTGGCGGGGGTGACCACCAACAAACTGGACCAGCTTTGCCATGATTACATCGTCAATGAACAACAAGCGATCCCGGCCCCATTAAACTATGCACCAGATGGCCATGCACCCTACCCCAAGTCTATTTGCACCTCGATTAACCAGCAAATCTGTCATGGGGTCCCTAGCGAAAAAGAGCTTAAAAATGGTGATATCGTCAACCTGGACATCACAGTCATCAAAGACGGCTATCATGGCGATACGTCACGCATGTTTATGGTCGGCAGTGTCTCACCACAGGCAAAGCGGCTGTGCGACCTCACCTACCAGGCCATGTGGCGCGGCATAGAAAAGGTCAAACCTGGCAACACCTTGGGCGATATTGGCTATGCGATTCAGTCATTTGCAGAAAAAAATGGTTACAGCATTGTGCGTGAATTTTGCGGACATGGCATCGGCAAAAAATTTCATTGCGAGCCCCAAGTGTTGCATTATGGCAAACCCGGGGCAGGTTTGACGCTCAAGCCTGGCATGATTTTTACCATCGAACCCATGATCAATGCTGGACGCCGCGACATCAAATTCATGCCGGATGGCTGGACCGTGGTCACCAAGGACCGTAGCCTGTCGGCACAATGGGAGCATACCGTACTCGTCACTGAAGAGGGCTTTGAAATCATGACCGTCTCAGCGGGTACGCCAGCCCGGCCCACGCTCTAAGGCACGCATGTCGATGGTCAGTCCCGCATGACAGTCATTGGCAAGGAACATCTCAAGCATTGGCGAGCGTCAGTACAACTGACACGTCAACAACTGGCCGATGCTTATCTGGCCAAGCCGCAAGCCAAACGCCTGCTACAACAACATACGCGCTCACTCGATCTACTGCTTAAACAGATTTGGCAGGCTTATGCCCTGCCAGAGAGTGCTTGCCTGGTTGCGGTCGGCGGCTATGGCCGTGGCGATATGTTTCCCTACTCGGACATTGATTTGCTGATCCTGATGCCGGAAAACAGCGATGCTGCGCTACAGACGCTGGTTGAATCGCTGATTGGCACCTTGTGGGATATTGGTCTCAATATCGGTCATAGCGTGCGCAGCCTCAAAGAGTGCCTGGACGAAGCGCAGCTGGATGTGACCATCATGACCAACCTGCTGGAAGCCCGCTGGCTGAGCGGAGACAAAAAAACTTTCCAGTCCCTGACGCAGTTACTGCATACACAGCTGGACCAAGCCCGTTTTTTTGCTGAAAAACTGCGTGAGCAACAAATCCGTCATGCCAAATTTCATGACACGGCTTACAACCTAGAACCCAATGTCAAAGAGAGTCCAGGCGGCCTCAGGGATTTGCATATGGTTCTTTGGGTCGCGCAAAGCCAGGGCTTGGGCAGTGATTGGAACGCGCTTGCCCAGGCGGGGTTATTAAGTCGGCATGAAGCCATTCAACTCAAAAAACACGAACGTTTGCTGCAAAACCTGCGCATCCGCCTGCACTTGATGGCCAAGCGCCGGGAAGACCGCCTGGTATTCGACTTTCAAAACACGCTGGCGGAGCAGATGGGCTATGAGACCAATCCGCAAAAACGTGCCAGCGAACAGTTAATGCAAGGCTTTTACCGGAGTGCCAAAGCGGTCATCATAGAAAATGAAGTCCTGCTGAAATTACTGCATGCACGCATTCAGCCAGAAACCAAGCCGCCGCAAGCATTAACAGAAGACTTTAGCCTGTCTCAGGGCTTGCTGAGTGCAAATGCGCCAGACCTGTTTCAACGCAAGCCCGAAACCATCTTGCAATGTTTTCAACTCCTGCAGCAATACCCGGAAATTACCGGCTTTAGTGCGCCGCTCGTACGTGCATTGCAGGCGGCACAGCCGCTGATCAACCATCAATTCAGACAACGCGCCAATCACAAAGCCTTGTTCCTGCAAATTTTGCACAGCCGCGAAGGTGTGCACCGCAGCCTGCGGCGCATGAACCGTTATGGCATCCTCGGCCGCTATATCCCGGTATTTGGCCGCGTCATCGCACAAATGCAGCATGATCTGTTTCATGTCTATACGGTAGATGAGCACACGCTGAATGTCTTACGCAACCTCAGACGCTTTGCCAAACCCGATTTGAGACACGAATTTCCGCTGTGCAGCCAACTATTTAATGCATTCAGCCAGCCACATTTGCTCTATCTGGCGGCCATTTTTCACGACATTGCCAAAGGCCGTGGCGGCGATCATTCGCTGCTGGGCACCCTGGACGCGCGCCGATTCTGCAAACAACATGGCTTAAGCAAAACGGATACAGAGCTAGTCGCTTGGCTGGTTGAGGCACACCTAAAACTATCCAGCACGGCACAAAAAAGTGATTTATCCGACCCCGATGTGATTGAAGCCTTTGCGCATCTGGTGGGGACAGAATATCGCCTGACAGCGTTGTACTTACTGACGGTGGCCGACATTCGCGGCACCAGCCCGAATGTGTGGAATGCGTGGAAGGCCAAACTGCTCGAGAGCCTGTTTTTGCAAACGCGGCGAGTGCTGCAACAATCACTGAATACCGAAGCCCAGCTCAGCTTACGCAAGCAGGAAGTGTTGCAGAAACTTAGCAGTTTCAACCTTAAAGAGTCTTCCGTGGCAGCCCTGTGGCAAGCCTTTGGCAATGGCTATTTCAGTCGTTTTGACAGTGATGAAATCGCCTGGCAAAGCCGATTACTGATTCCGCATCTCAATACCGAACAAGCCATTGTGCGTGCCCGGCTCAGCCCTAAAGGCGACGGCATTCAGGTGATGATCTACAGCCGAGATCAAAAAGAGATTTTTGCCCGTATCTGCCATTTTTTTGACAGCATGCAATACAACATTGTACAGGCCAAGATTTACACCACCGCTCACGGCTATGCCCTGGATAACTTTATTGTGCTGGAACCTGAAACACGGCAGATCAGCTATAACGGCTTATTGAAGCATATTGAACAAGGGTTGAATACGCAATTGATCAGCCATGAGGCGATTCCCGCGCCAATTCGCGGCCGGGTCAGCAGGCAAGTCAAACATATGCCGATTAGCACGCAAGTGAGTTTTAAAGCCGTGCCCAATCCACAGGACGCAGACCAGCCTTTTCAACAGCTGGATATCATCGCCAATGACCGCCCAGGATTATTGGCCAGTATGGCGCTGATTTTTCAGCAACATGGCATTGCATTACATAATGCCAAGATCAACACCTTGGGCAACCGGGTAGAAGATAGTTTCTTGATCTCTGCGTGTAATAACGGCCTGCTTGATGCAACATCCATCACCAACTTGACGCAAGCACTCCATCAAATATAGCCGGCTCACTCAAAATGGTAATGCTTTTTCAACGGCTGTTTGACTTCCCACACACAATCCAGCCCACTGGCAAAGGTGACTAAGTCACCCGCCCCAAAACTTACCGGCTCGCCATCTTTAGGTGTCACGGTCACCTCCCCTTGCAAGATGTAAGCAATCTCGCTATTGCTATATTGCCATGGGAAAATAGAGACTTCTTTTGACCAGGTTGGCCACTGATCCACACCAAGTGCGGCGAGTGTCTCGGCGCTGGGACGCTCGACCTTAATTTGATTCACAGGATGATGACTCATGTGTATTCCTTTCTTGCTTAGGATAACGGAGGCCCATCAACAAAAAACCCTGCCGGATTGACAGGGTTTTCATCATACGCCCACTTCAATTAAAAGTGTTTGTAGTGTTTTTTCAATTGCTTGACCACTTCCCACTGGGATTTCAGGCCTTTTGGAAACTCTACGTAGTCACCCGCTTTGATGGTAACAGTTTCGCCACCAGCTGGCGTCACTTTGAATTCACCTTCCAACACATAGGCTTTTTCAGTCATGGTGAAGTCGAGTGGGAATTTTGATGGAGGGCAATCCCAAATGTTCCAGCTGGACACGCCCAGCTCGTTCAATTTCTCTTGGGATGGGTTGCTATCGATAATGATTTGAGCCATGACGGTTCCTTCATGTAAATATAAAAAACTGCAAATAGAAATGCCGCAAAACTGCGGCATTTCATGTCTGGCGGAAGAGGTGAGATTCGAACTCACGGAGGGCGTGAACCCTCGACAGTTTTCAAGACTGTTGCATTAAACCGCTCTGCCACTCTTCCCGAAAGCGCGCATTATAGCAAACAATCAGTCATCTGGAAGCGTTATTCCAGGAAAAAGTACATCATTAAAGCCAAATTTTGTCAGATCACGGATACGCATGGGGTAAAGCACGCCAAATAAGTGGTCACATTCATGCTGGACCACCCGCGCATGAAAGCCGCTCACCGTGCGGTCAATCACGTTGCCTTGCGGGTCAAAGCCACGGTAATGCAGGTGCTGATAACGTGGCACCAGGCCGCGCATGCCAGGCACAGACAGACACCCTTCCCAACCCTCTTCTTCTGCCTCATCCACAGGTGTGAGTTCGGGGTTGATCAAAATCGTAAAAGGCACGGCTTCGGCATCCGGATAACGCGGATTGGCACCGACGCCGAACATCACCACCTGCAAACTGACACCAATTTGTGGCGCGGCAATGCCTGCGCCCTGCATATGCGTCATCGTGTCGTGCATATCCTGAATCAAGGCATGCAACTCGGGCGTATCAAACTCGGTGATCTTGTCTGCTACCCGATAAAGTAAAGGCTCGCCCATTCTCAGCACAGGTTTGACTGCCATTTCTGCTCCTCTGACTGCCGTTTAAGCCACAGAACAATCATTATCTGACAGGTATTGCGCAATGACGGCACGGACTTTATCCATGGTTTGCTGCAGCAAAGGCATGACCTGCTCAAACTGGATAGATTGTGTACTATCGCCGCGACCAGCCGCAAAATTGGCTACCGGGCAGATGGCCGCATAAGACACGCCCAATTCACGCGCCAATACCGCTTCCGGCATGCCGGTCATGCCGACAAGGGTGGCACCATCCCGCTCATAGCGGTCTATCTCTGCGGCGGTCTCCAGCCGCGGCCCTTGCACGCAAGCATACACACCACCATCCACCACGCTGCAGCCCACATCGGCAGCGGCTTTGAGACAGCGTTCACGCATGGCTTGTGAATAAGGTTGTGTGAAGTCTACATGCCGCACAGGCAGCTCTATGCCATCGTGATAGGTGTTATTGCGGCCATAAGTGTAATCGAGTATCTGGTTAGGCAAGACGATATCTCCCGGGATCAGATTACGCGTAATGCCGCCCACCGTGGCCACTGCCAGCAAATCACAGACGCCGACCGAATGCAGGGCCCAGACATTGGCCCGGTAATTGATCGCATGTGGCGGAATCGTATGCCCACCACCATGACGGGCTAAAAACACCACCTCTTTGCCATTGATTTCGCCAAAGACTAAGGGCTGCGAAGGTTCCCCATATGGCGTGCGCACGATCAAGCGCTTAGAAATGTTCAAATTATCCAGTGCGGTGAGCCCAGTGCCCCCAATAATGCCTAACATAAGTTCTCTTTATGATTGTTCATCTGCAAGGCGTAAGCGTATCATGGATTTATGGCATACTTAAGCCATGCATGCCTTTTCCAAGCCCGCCCAGCCCCAACCTAGCCTGACACTGGCGCACACGCATTACGAAAACTTTCCGGTTGCATCCTTGCTGTTACCGGCCCATTTACGTCATGCAGTGACGGTCATTTACCAGTTTGCGCGCGAGGCAGACGATATTGCAGACGAAGGCAACGCGAGCGAAATCGAGCGCCTGCAAGCCCTGCAGGCTTATGAAGATGAGTTATTATTGATCCAGGCCTATATACAGCCCTCACAGCCATTGTTTCAATCGTTGCAAGCGGTGATCCGGACTCACACTCTCGATGTTCAACTGTTAATCGACCTCATCGATGCTTTCAAACAGGATGTGGTGAAAACCCGTTATGCTAACTTTGAGGAAGTACTGGATTATTGCCGCCGCTCGGCAAATCCGGTTGGCCGCCTGATGCTGCAACTGTATGGCAGTGACAGCACGCAACATCGGCTGTGGTCCGATCAAATATGCAGCGCGCTGCAACTGATTAACTTTTATCAGGACATTGCGCTAGACCTGCAAAAGCATGGGGCCGTCGGACGGATTTACCTGAGTCAGGAGGACATGCTGGCGGCAGGCATCAGTGAGCAGGATTTGCGAGCTCAACGGCTGGACAGACACTGGCAACAGTTCTTTTTGTCACAAGTGGGGCGTGCTGAGGCCATGTTAAAGGCTGGCAAACCGTTAGGTCGCGCCCTACCTGGACGGATCGGTTTTGAGTTGCGCATGATGATTGCCGGTGGCGAACGTATCGTGCATAAATTAAAATCCTGTCGTGGCGATATTTACCATCACCGCCCGACCTTGAAAGCCTATGATTGGCCACTGATTTTGCTGAAAGCCCTGTTTAAACGATGACGCCGCAACAATATTGCCTGCAAAAAACCCGTGAAAGCGGTTCCAGCTTCACGCTGAGTTTTGCTTTTTTACCCAAAGCCAAGCGCGAGGCGATGACGGCGCTGTATGCCTTTTGCCGCGAAGTGGATGATGTGGTGGATGAGTGTACCGACTACCAGATCGCCCAAACCAAGCTTGGCTGGTGGAAACAGGAAGTTGAGCGGCTGTTTCATGCCACGCCGCAACATCCGGTGACGAAAGCCTTAGAGCCCGTCATCAAAACCTATGGTTTGCAAGAAAGCCATTTCATTGAAATCATCGATGGCATGCAAATGGATACGCAATACAATCGCTATGCGGATTTTGAACAGCTGGGCCTGTACTGTTACCGTGTGGCAAGTGTGGTCGGCTTGCTGTCAGCGCAAATTTTTGGCTATAAAAATCCGGCAACCTTGCAATACGCGCATGACTTGGGCATGGCGTTTCAACTGACCAATATCATCCGCGATGTCGGCGAAGATGCGCGGCGCGGACGCATTTATATTCCACTGGATGAGCTGGAGCGTGACAGTGTCACCGAGCAACAACTGCTTAATAGCGAAGCCACGCCGCAAACGCAGGCCTTGCTGCTCAAGCAGATTGCCCGCGCGGAACTGTTTTATGACAAAGCCCTGCAGCAGCTCCCGCCAGAAGATCGGAAAGCCCAATTACCAGGATTGATGATGGCGGCCATTTACCGAACACTGCTGCAGGAAATCAAACAAGATCCCAACCTGGTACTTAACCATAAAATTGCGTTGCCGCCATTTAGAAAGCTCACCTTGGCGCTGGGCGCCTGGTTTAAATCCCGCCGTTCATGAGTGCAGTGTTATCCAGGGCTAATCAGAAAACATCCCAAACCGTTAGCGCCACCGCGAAGCTTCGCAGAGTAGCGGTGATTGGCGCCGGTCTGGCCGGGTTGTCTACGGCGTTGCGCTTAGGTCAGCAAGGCTATCAAGTATGCGTCTTTGAGGCCGCCCCGCAGGCAGGTGGCCGTGCACGTGGGGTATTGCACTCTTCAACCACGCTGGATAACGGCCAACATCTCTGCCTGGGCGCCTATCATGCCACGCTGGCCTTGCTACGCGATGCCGGCCTGGATCACAGGCATGTGTTCAAGCGCTTGGCGCTGGCATTGCACATGCACGATGGCCAGCATCGTATTTCGCTGGTCACCCCAGAATGGCTACCCGCCCCGCTGCATCTGCTGTGGGGCTTAATCACCGCGACGGGACTGGACTGGCAAAGTAAATGGCGCGCCATCTGCTGGATGCGGCAGTTACAAAAAACCGCTTTTACGCTTGCGCAGGATATGCCGGTATCCGGCTTACTGGCTCAAGCACAACAAACGCCACTGGCGATCAAGTACTTGTGGGAGCCCTTATGCCTGGCTGCACTGAACACGCCGCTAGCGCTTGCCAGTGCACAGGTATTTTTAAATGTACTCAGGGATAGTTTTCAGCATCGTCGTCAGGACAGTGACTTTCTAGTGGCTAGATCTGATTTGTCCACCGCCCTCATTCAGCCGCTGTTAACGCAGCTACAAACACGGGGGGTTACAGTCAGGCTAGGGACCACTGTCACCGCCATCGAGGCTTTTGAACATGGTTGCAAACTGACACATCAGCAACAAGAAGTGTTTGATGCGGTGGTGCTTGCGGTCGGACCACACCAACTGAAAACCATCGCAGGCGCACCTACGTTGCCCTGGCGCGAGTATCAACCCATTACCACCATTTACCTGCAATTCAGCGAGCAGATGCGCTTGCCGCACCCCATCATGGGCTTATGCGGCGGCTGGGCACAATGGGTGTTTGACCGCGGGCAGTGTTGTGACCAGGCCGGATTGCTCGCCGTAGTCATCAGTGCGCATGCGCCCTTTGAGATGGACAAGGCCGTCCTGGTCACACATTGCCTTAATGAGATTAATGCTGCGCTCGGCAACTACGACATGGCATTGCAGCAAACGCCTCTGTGGACAAAAATCATCACAGAAAAACGCGCCACCTTCAGTTGCAGCCCGGCTTTAAAGCGGCCTGGCCCTCAAACCGCACATGCCCGCATCTTTTTAGCCGGAGACTATGTCGCGAGCCCTTATCCGGCCACCATAGAAAGTGCGATCCGTAGCGGCGAGGCCGCTGCGCAAGCAATTGCGCGATTACTGGGCTAGCAGCGCCAAGACAGGCGATTAGCCTTTACACACCACCGCCAGGTGATTATTCGCTGGTCTGTAAATCCCATCACCGCTATCAGGGAAGGTTTCGGTGTAAGACAAACGTTTGTCTAGCTCATACCCCCCGGCACACTGTTCACCCGCCTTGCGCTGGCATTGCTCCCAGGTCGTGTTGAATTCACTGCATGTCAAGGTATAGCCCGTTTTACCATTGTTGCCTGTATATTGCTGCGGGCTGACACTGGCACAAGCCGTCATTAACAGTGGCAAAAGAAAAATGATTTTTTTCATTATTTTTTCTCCTTTAATACATATCGTCATCTTATTGTCATATTTTTGTGAATCTGACTTTATTTCGGCCTACATTTTGTAGGAATAGTTGCATTAAATTTTTATGACAATTACTTTTATATAAATTAAAATTATTGGTGATGCACGCGATACTTGTTCTGTATCGAACTCGCTACAAATGCCTACAAAATACGCGGCCTTTGTAACTGACATAACCCAGTGGGTTTTTTATACTGTTTTCAATGTCATTGATTGAAAGGAGTTAAGCATGAAATATGCGACCGTCATGGCCACCGGCTTATTCGTCCACATGTCAATCTTCGCTTCAGATATATTACCGACAGAAGATTACGCAAACCTGACAGGGGAAAAAGTACGCATCCTCAAACAACTGGGCGAACATGCAGAGTGCATCCGTTTGGCTGATAACGAGCAGGCTTTGCGCGATTGCCAGGAGAAACTGAGCCAACACCAACTCACCCAGGATCCACTCGCGCGTGACCCGTCTGTAAAACAAAGAACAGCCAGAAATATAGAAAAATTAAAGACAGATAACCCGAATCAAAACGAGTTTTTTTGACACGGCCATCAAGCCGCTTGAGTGAACCGACTTCCCTGTGGTTGCCTACCCTCTTCTGGGCAACCTCATCCTTAGGCAACGATAGGACTCCCATCTATCGTTGCCATTTTTTTTATGCGCGCATGACGTCTATGGCCTGTTCCAGCCTATCCACAGCCTCAACCTGCATACCGGCAATGCCGCCTTTGGGCGCATTTGCTTTGGGGATAATGGCATGGGTAAAGCCCAGTTTGGCAGCTTCCTTAAGACGTTCCTGGCCCCGCTGCACGGGTCGCACTTCGCCAGCCAACCCCACTTCACCAAAGACAATCAGCTTGTTTGGCAACGGTTTGTTTTTCAACGATGAAACAATCGCCAGTAACACTGCCAGATCCACCGCAGGCTCACTGATTTTGACACCACCGACGGCATTGATAAACACATCCTGGTCATAACAGGCCACGCCTGCATGCCGATGTAACACTGCCAGCAACATAGCCAGCCGGTTCTGCTCCAGACCCACGCACAAGCGCTTGGGATTGGGCGCATGTGCCGTATCCACCAGCGCCTGGATTTCAACCAGCAAAGGCCGTGTGCCTTCTTGCGTGACCGTGATACAGGAGCCAGGCACCGGCGATTCATGGTGCGATAAAAACAAGGCGGAAGGATTGCTGACTTCGCGCAGACCCTTTTCGGTCATGGCAAACACACCGAGTTCATTGACCGCACCAAACCGGTTTTTAAACGCGCGAATCAGCCTGAAACTCGAATTCTGGTCGCCCTCGAAGTACAGCACGCTGTCGACAATGTGCTCCAGCACACGTGGGCCCGCCAGCGAGCCTTCTTTGGTCACATGGCCGACCAGAATCATGCTGATCCCAAGTTGCTTGGCCACCCGAGTGAGTTGCGCAGAACATTCACGCACTTGCGCCACCGAGCCTGGTGCAGACTGCAAAGCCTCGGAATACACGGTCTGAATCGAGTCTATCACCACCACATCCGGCTGATGCTGCTGCAATACCTGGCTGATTTTTTCGAGATTGATTTCCGCCAGCACATCGACCTGGCTCGCATCCAGCCCCAGGCGATGTGCCCGCATGGCAATCTGCTGCGCAGACTCCTCACCGCTGATATAAAACGCTTTGAGCGATTGCGAAACCTTGCACACGGTTTGCAGCAACAAGGTCGATTTACCAATGCCAGGATCGCCACCGATGAGCACTACACCGCCCGCCACCAGCCCGCCACCCAGCACCCGATCAAACTCGGTACTGCCGGTCGCCTGACGGGACACATCCTGCGCTTCAACATCTGCTAATTTTTGCAACTGCGCAGTGGGTGCCAGGCTTGCAAAGCGGCTTGTGGTTGCCGCTTCTGGCACCGTCTCTACCAGCGTGTTCCAGGCATGGCAGCTCGGGCACTGGCCTTGCCATTTAGGTTCTACCGCACCGCACTCGGTACAGCTGTATTGCGTTTTTGCTTTAGCCATAGTGCTTGAACGGGACCCTGGCGGTGACCGCACACAATAATTCGTAGCCTATGGTCCCCGCTGCTTGCGCAACCTCATCTACAGGGACTTGCTCACCCCATAACTCCACAATGCTGCCAACGGTTGCGTCAGGGATACCGGTGACATCTACCGCCAGCATATCCATAGACACGCGCCCCAGCGTACGAGTCAATTGACCATTAACGGCAATCGGCGTCCCTGTTGGCGCATGCCGGGGATAGCCGTCGGCGTAACCACAAGCGACAATGCCGACCTTGGTCGGCTGATCTGCGGTAAACAAGCTGCCATAGCCGACACTCTCGCCGGCCTGAATTGACTGCAAGGCGATAATAGCGGACTGCAAGGTCATGACAGGTTTCAGGCCCAGCATGGAAGCATGCTGGTCGGCAATCGGCGAGGCACCATACAACATGATCCCTGGGCGCACCCACTCGGCATGGGTTTGCGGCTGCTGAATCACGGCAGCCGAATTCGCCAGGGAGCGCGCATAAGGCTGATTGGCCATGACCGCCTCCACGGTGGTCATGGCCTGCTCAACGCCATCTACAATATCCGCATTGGCAAAATGCGTCATCATGACGATCTCGCGCACATTGGCGCATGCAGCAAGAGCAGCTAACGCCTGCGGATACTCTACTGGCGACAAGCCAAGCCTGTGCATGCCGCTATCCAGCTTGAGAAACACTCGAATGGGGGCACTCAACGCGGCCTGCTGCAACCAGGCAATCTGCTGCACCTGGTGCACGACAATATCCAGCCGGTATCTGTCGACTTCAAGCAATTGCTCGGGCGCAAACACCCCTTCAAGTAACAATATGGGCTGCGTATAACCCGCTTCACGCAAAGCGATGGCTTCACTAGGATTGAGCACAGCGAAAGCATCTGTTTCGCTGAGCCCTTGTGCTGCATTGAGCAAACCATGACCATAAGCATTGGCTTTGACAACGGAGATGATCTTCGCAGCTGGTGCGTAACGTTTGACCTGCGCCAGGTTATGCCTCAGCGCAGCCAAAGACAGATGAGCAACAATCGGACGCATTAATACTCGTCCGGCATGTAAGCCGCATTGGCATAGTCGGCAAAGCGCGTATGTGCACCCATAAAGGTCAGGCGCACCCGGCCAATCGGGCCGTTACGCTGTTTGGCAATAATAATCTCCGCCGTACCTTTTTCAGCACTGTCCGGGTTGTAATACTCATCGCGATACACGAACATGATCAAGTCAGCATCCTGCTCAATCGCGCCGGATTCTCGCAAGTCACTCATCACCGGGCGCTTGTCTGGCCGTTGGTCCACGCTACGGTTAAGCTGCGAAATTGCAATCAATGGCACATTGAGTTCTTTGGCCAGCGCCTTCAGCGAACGTGAAATTTCTGAAATCTCGGTTGCACGGTTTTCGCCCTGACGGCCGGCTGGCGAGCTCATCAATTGCAAATAGTCGATCACAATCAGACCAAGTTCGCCTGTTTGCCGATGCAAGCGACGGGCACGGGCCCGCACGTCAAAGCTGCTTAAACCGGCCCCTTCATCAATATAAATCGGCGCCTCGTTCAATTTACCCAGCGCAGTGGTGAGCTTTTCCCAGTCCTCATCCTCAAGGTTACCGTTACGCATTTTGTGCTGGTCGAGGCGGCCAATTGAGCCGATCATACGCGTGGTCAGCTGTGTTGCCCCCATCTCCATCGAGAAAATAGCGACCGCTTTATTGGTCTCAAGCGCGACATTCTCAGCAATATTAATTGCAAACGCGGTTTTACCCATGGATGGACGACCGGCAATAATCACCATGTCGCCGCCTTGCAGGCCTGAAGTCATCGAGTCAAGATCGGTAAAGCCGGTGGGGATCCCTGTCACATCAGAATGATTTTCGCGTGAGTACAGGTAGTCAATGCGGTCAGCCACTTGTGGTAAAAGCACTTGCATGCCCAAAAAGCCCTGGCTCTTGCGGTTACCACCCTCGGCAATCTGGAAAATCTTGGCTTCGGCTTCATCCAGTAACTGCTGTGCATCGCGACCATTCGGTTGGTAAGCACTTTCGGCAATATCAGTGCCCACTGCGACCAGTTGGCGCATGACAAAGCGCTCATGCACAATTTCGGCATAGCGGCGGATATTGGCAGCAGTGGGCGTATTTTGCGCCAGCGCACCCAGATAAGCCACACCACCAACCGTGGTCAACTCACCACTGTTTTCAAGCGATTCAGCAACCGTCACAATATCGGCTGGCTGGTTGCGCTCAATCAGCCGTGCGATATGTTCATAAATCAGTTTATGGTCATGCTGGTAGAAATCCTGCGGCGCCAGAATATCGGCAATCTTGTCCAGCGCTTCGTTATCCAGCAACAGGCCGCCCAGCACGGACTGCTCAGCTTCAATGGAATGTGGAGGGAGTTTTAAGAATTCGAGTTGTTCATCAGCCATCTGGCGATTATACCGAAAAGCTGACTGGCATTTTTGGGTTTCAGAACAGATGAAAGATTAAAAATACTTTAGCCACAGAGATCGCAGAGGAGACAGAGAAAAACCTCATGTACTTTATTGGTACGTTATCAAATAACGCTTTGTGGCAAAAAAGCAAAAAGGCTACCGAAGTAGCCTTTTCTTGTCATGCATGCAGATGCCTGATTAGGCTTCTGGCGTCACAGTCACAGTGATATCAACCACTACGTCGTGGTGCAATGCCACGCTCACAGCGAAATCACCAATGGTCTTCAGTGGGCCGTTAGGCAGGCGCACTTCAGCTTTTTTCACTTCGTGGCCTTGTGCTTGCAAGCCTTCAGCGATGTCAATGTTGGTGACAGAACCGAACAGACGACCGTCTACACCTGCTTTTTGTGACACTGTCAGTACGAAACCAGCCAGTTTTTCGCCACGCGCTTGTGAAGCGGCCAACAGGTCAGCTTGTTGTTTTTCCAACTCGGCACGTTGTGCGGCAAACACTGCTTTGTTTGCTTCAGTGGCACGTTTTGCTTTACCTTGTGGGATCAGGAAGTTACGGCCGTAACCGTCTTTCACTTTAACCACGTCACCCAGGGAACCCAGGTTTGCTACTTTTTCCAATAAGATTACTTGCATGTTGTTCTCCTAAGCCGCCGATTAACCTGGGTGTTTGTCTGTGTAAGGCATCAGCGCCAGGAAACGTGCGCGTTTTACCGCGGTTGTCAATTGACGTTGGTATTTAGCCTTGGTACCAGTCATACGGGCTGGGATGATTTTGAAGTTTTCAGAAACGAAATCTTTCAACAGATCTACGTCTTTGTAGTCAACTTCTTTGATGCCTTCTGCGCTAAAACGGCAGTAACGGCGACGTTTGTACATATCTCTTGCCATGTGAAACTCCTTAAATTCTTTAATACTGTATTCGCTGTAACTCTTGTATGTGCAGTACCACTTGTGTGCTTTTTGCACTGCGCTGTGCCAGAAAACCCTTCACTTTGATCTGATCGCCGCTTTGCAATGGCAGATTGGCTTTTTCACCAATAATCACTGCGGGTAACTGACACTGCACCTTCCGATTCATCCCAGCCTCTAGCTGCTCTGAATCATGTTGCAATTGCAATCGCAACAAGGGCAAGCCTGCCGGTGTGTATCGCAACGTTTCAACTGCTTGAACCGTCGCTGCAATCACCAGCGTATTCACAACACTTAAGCAGCCGCCTCTGTGCTAGCAGCAGGTGCGTCACCAACGATGGTTTTGGATTTTTCCTCTTTCATCATTGGGCTTGGTGCGGTGACCGCTGTTTTCGTCGCGATGGTCAGGTGACGTAATACAGCATCATTAAATTTGAAGCCATGCTCCAACTCTTCCAGCACTTCTTGGCTGCACTCGATGTTCATCAACACGTAGTGTGCTTTGTGTACTTTTTGGATTGGATAGGCAAGTTGACGACGGCCCCAGTCTTCCAGACGGTGGATGTTGCCGCCATTACCTGTGATTTGTGCGCGGTAACGCTCAATCATCGCAGGCACTTGTTCACTCTGGTCAGGGTGAACAATAAACACGATTTCATAGTGTCGCATGAGATTTCCTTATGGTTAAAGCCACCTTCGGATCAAACTTAAGAATGCCTGATCAAAGTGTGGCAAGGTTGCAAAGCACGCGATTATAAACCCTTTTTGAAGGATTGATCAAGAACCGATTATGTTTTAGGCGGATTCTCTAGGGATTTGTCTTCTTTTGGCAGGTAATAAGGGTCAGCGACGTAGCCAGGCCCTTTCATGATAATGATCACGATCAGGCCTATCATGGCGGCACCGATAAAGAACCAGAAGGTAAACAGCAAGCCCAAAAACATCGAGTTGCGTTCCAGATCATGAGCCAGCAAATCGCCTGACTGCCACCAGTCATAAACAATGGGGGCAGCAAACACCACACTCCCCAATAGCCACCATTTAGGCAGTTTCTTGAGCAGCTGCCATTCTTTATAGCTAGGGTAACGCACGCCACCAGGAAGTTTTTTCAAAATACCCATGAATGTCTGGACCTTAAAGCCATCTCATCACACCAGCCTTATTTTACCTTAAGGCCGCAAGTATTAGGAAAACGATGTGGCCAAATCGTTCAACCCTTGCGCCATATCAAGTGCCCATTTTGCAAGGATTCCCCCATGCATGGTTAAAGAATTGCCAGCCTATGCCGTAAAACCCTTAAACCATGAAACATCGGGCAATGCTGCCCTGCTCATTACCGTTTGAGGTCATTGCATGCTGGTACAAAAAAAACAAACCCACTGGGAAGGCATTTTGCAAGCCATACAGAAATCATATGCGATTAAACGGCATATTGAATTCTTTCAATGGCTGAAACAAGATATTCATCCGCTGATGCGACATGATGCACTATTGGCAGCGTGGGGCGACTTCAGCACCGGTGAACTGCATTTTGATGTCTCTTCTGCCCTCCCGGAAATGTCCACCCAACGCTTGCTGGAAGACTCTGCCATTGTGAACTACCTGATGTGCAACCTGTACAAACGCTGGGTAGAAAACGATGAAAAATGGTTTGTGATTAACCGTTTTGATGCCACGGGCATTCATGCACAGTCACCCAACCCGTTCACGCAACAGTTGATAAAAATGCATTCGCTCATGGTATACGGCGTACGCGATACCCGTGGCAAGTCAGACTGTATTTATGTGTTTTTTGACCGTACCAAAGAATTTCATGTCCCAGACCAGATGCTGGGCATGATCATGCCGCACCTGGATGCGGCGATCCGCCGTATTGGACACCTGAAACCGGTGATTAAAGACGAGGACCTGCTGGACAGCATGGCGCAAGGCGGGTTATCAGACCGAGAGCAGGAGATTCTGCATTGGGTGCGCAGTGGCAAAACCAATCTGGAGATAGGCATGATTCTGAATATCAGTGCCAATACGGTCAAAAACCATCTCAAACGCATTTTCCAGAAACTGGATGTTTCTTGCCGGGCACAAGCGGTAGCCAAAACCGGGCTGAGCAATGGCGCCCGCAGGCCAAGCTAGACTAACCGCGTCCAGTAAAGCGCTGAATCTCGCGCATTTGACGCTTGGTCGGACGCCCCATGCCACGGTCGCGCTCGGCAAAATGCTCCGCCCCGCTCTCTTTCATCTGCTGGCGTATTCGTTGGCTTTCTTCAGTCTCGCGGTATAGCAAGGCGGCTTCGGGCGCGCCGCGCCGCACATTGCTGAGCGCCAGCACTTCCACTTCTATCTGCATATCCTTGTTTTTAATACTCACGCGCATACCAGGCTTCATTTCGCGTGCATTTTTGGCGCGGTCGCCATCAATGCGCACCTTGCCGGCATCGACGGCGTCGGCTGCCAAACTGCGTGTTTTAAAAAAACGGGCGGCCCATAGCCATTTGTCCAGACGGCAACCGTCGTCTTTTTCTGGCGGCGCTTCTTGCTTGCGGTGATGCGTGCGTGGCATAAATCAGAAATGTTGATGGTCTTGTTGTTGCTGGATATAGGCCATACGCGCCTGATTACGTTCCAGCGTTTGCCGGTAGCTGGCGAGTGCAGCTTGTGCGCGTGCCATGAGCGTATCACCCTGATAGGTGCCATCCGCCTCTTGCACGCCGGCTTCGCAGTCGGTCAGATGGGCAATGCCTTCCAGCACATGGTCAATGGCAATAATTTTGAACATGCCATTATTCACGGCAGTGACGACGGTCTCATCCAGCAACAGGTGACGCTGGTTACGTTTGGGGATAATAACACCCTGCTCGCCGTTCAAGCCCAAGGCCTGACAGACGCGGAAATAGCCCTCGATTTTTTCATTGACGCCACCAATCGGCATCACTTCACCAAACTGATTGAGGGCGCCGGTGACGGCCATGCCTTGCTTGATCGGCAAGCCGGTCAGCGCAGATAACAGCGCAAACAATTCGGCACAGGAGGCAGAGTCGCCTTCTACGCCATTATATTCTTGCTCAAACACCAGCGAAGCGTTCAGGCTCAACGGTGCCAACGCCCAAAAACTGGCACTTAGCCAGTTTTGCAGAATATAAATGCCTTTGTCATGCGTGGGGCCGCTCATATTCACTTCGCGGTCAATATTGATCACGCCACTGCGGCCTGGATAACAACGGGCGGTAATCCGGATAGGCGAACCAAAACTGGCATCGCCCAACTCGATATGCGTGAGGCCATTGACCTGCCCGACCACACTGCCATGCACCTGAATCAATAACTCATTATCAATAATCGAGTCACGAATCTGTGTTTCAAAAAACTGCTGACGCAACAAGCGCGCAGACAGGGCCTGCTTGACATGCGCATCGGTCACCAGACGTGCTTCAGCAGCCACTGCAGCACTCTCATGCATGAGCTGATCCAAATGCACAAAGCGCGTACTGATACGGCCTTGGTCCTCTTCCAGCCTGTGCATGAACTGCAACAGCACATTCACCGCCGCGCTCGTAAAATGTGGCATCACCTGTTGCTGGCATTTACGCGCAATATAGCCGGCCACCCAGGCATAATTGTCTAGTGTGGCGGCAACGCGGTCTTCAAACTCGACTTTTACCGGAAAGAAGTCAAAGAAATCGGGCTGCGCTTCAAGGCAGTCGTAATAATCTTCGCGGCTGGCAATCATGACAATTTTGACATGGACCGGCAAGGCGCCATGGCGATTGCCGCCAGCCCCTTGCTGTGCATGGTTGGCCCAGTCTTCAATCTGCACCTCGCGGTTACGCATGAGACGGTAAAGCTTTTCGAGCAAGGCACTGCCGTTGCCTTCGTCTTGCATCAGATCACGCAAATGCAGCAGCAACATGCCTCCATCGGCCTGGTGCACACTGCCGGCACGCAAGCGTAAGAACTCCGGCCATTGCGCCGACTCTCCTGCAGCGGTTTCCAGCATGCCAAACAAGGCGGCAAAGCCGGGATCTTTGTCTTCCACCACAGGCTGCTTGATGCCGGAGGTGAGGTTAGCGCGCTGATCGACCAGCAGATTTACCCGAAAACGCGATAAGAAGCCGTCATTGACCAAGCCGTCAGTGCCGCTGTCGCCCTCACTGCCGACTTGCTGCCAGGCTTGCAGATACCCCAGCACCTCGGGTTTGATCAGATTAAAAAATGGCGATAACTTGGCGCTGCTTAATTGCGAGCGCAAACCATCGACGCGCTCCTCAAGCCAGGTTTCGGCCTGCGAAAAATTGACCTGGCCATTGGCATCCACCCATTGCTGCATCTCTGCCACCAGCGACTTGATAAACGACTCCATCACAGTCCGCAACTGGGCGCCCAGCCCGGCCGGCAGCTTGATGTAGTTGGCGCAGGATTGCTGGCTAAAATCATACAGCGCCACCAGGTCGGTCAGCGTGGTATCAATCCCGGTCATGGCAGAGGCTTTCATCGCCGCCAGTGTGAGTCCAGCTCGACCAGAACCAGGCGTCCCCAGCACCAGCACATTACAGCCATCCTGTTGCAGCGACAGGCCCATCATCAGTGTTTTCTGTGCTTCTGGCTGTAGTTTCCAGCCGTAGTCGGTCAGGCTAAGCTCACTCGCATCCAGCAGGTCTGCGGTGGACTCAAATGACATGGGTGACAGTTTGTAGGAAACGGTCATTTCTTCAGGACTGAGGACTTGCATCATTTAGGGCTGTTTCCATTGTTGTTTTGCTTGTTCATCAGAGGCACGGGCTTCTACCCAGTGTTCGCCAAACGCGCCGATTTCTTTTTTCCAGAACGGCGCATCGGTCTTTAAATAGTCCATCATAAAAGCACAGGCTTCAAAGGCTGCCTGGCGGTGCAAGCTGGTAGCAGCCACCAGCACAATCTGCGCCTGAGCAGCCAATAGGCCGACACGGTGGATGATACGCACCCCAAGCAATGGCCAGCGACTGGCCGCCTGTTGCGCAATACCCTGCAAGGCCTTTTCGGTCATGCCAGGATAATGTTCGATTAACATCTGGCTTATTAACTGACCTTCACTGGCGTGCTCTCTTACCCAGCCGACAAAATTCACCAGCGCACCGGCCTCTGGCGAGGCTAGACGCAAGCGCTGCAACTCGCTGGCCAGGTCAAAATCCTCAGGCTGAACAGAAATATCCAGAAATGGTGGCTTGCTCAAATCAGCCTCCGGTCACAGGTGGAAAAAACGCCACCTCATCACCTTCATCAAAGGTTGCCATATCGTCGACCAGTTCATGATTGATGGCCGCACGCACTACCCCGCTGCCGTTAAACAGTTTTTGCCAGGTCTCGCCGCGGCCAGACAACCAGGACTTGAGTGCGACGATGGTTTCTATCTCATCCGGCAGCTCTACGTCTTCAGAGGAGTAATTCACCACCTCTTTGATGCGTGCAAAATATAAAATGGTGATCTTCATGTAGGGGTGCTCTTTCCAACCTCGTCTAATTCATCCAGCAACTCCAGCGTTTCCAGACCAGCCTCTGCCAGCTCGACTTTTTCAATCTGGGCGAAGCGTCTGGAAATCTTCTGGCTGCTGATATGCACGTCTTGCGCATTTTCATGCGCCTGCCGGATATTATCAGCCAGTTTTTTCATGCGGGTATCAAAGCGGTCAAAATCTTTACTTAATTTGCCCAGCTCGTCTTTGATGATATGCACCTGTTTGCGCATCTCCACATCTTTGAGCACTGCGCGTGCCGTATTGAGCACAGCCATCAGGGTGGTCGGCGACACCAGCCACACGCGTTTCTGCATCGCGTAATCGACCACATCCCTATGATAGGCATGAATCTCGGCAAACACCGCTTCAGCCGGGATAAACATGACCGCGCCATCGGAGGTCTCGTTGGCGATGATGTATTTGCTGCTGATATCATCAATGTGTTTTCTGATGTCAGCCTTGAATAGCTTGGCGGCTTGCGCCTGCACCAGATCGCCCTGGCTGCTATCTATCATGCGATGGTAGTTTTCCAGCGGAAATTTACTGTCAACGGCCACTGTGCCAGTTGGCTCGGGCAAAAATAAAGCACAATCCACGCGTGCACCGTTACTCAGCGTATGTTGCATGGCAAAACTGCTATTGGGCAACACATTGCGGATCAGCCCTTCCAGTTGCACTTCCCCATAAGCACCGCGGCTGCGCTTATCCCCCAACAGTTCCTGCAAACTGACCACATTCACACTGAGACCATCAATTTTCTTTTGGGCCTCATCAATGGTGGCCAGTCGCTCCATCACACTCACAAAGGTCTCATTGGTTTTTTTGAACCCTTCTTCCAGGCGAATAGACACCTTGCCACTCATCTCCTCCAGGCGGCCATCGACGACTTTGGTCAGTGCTTCAATGCTTTGCGTCAGGCTTTGAGTCGTCGTTTGCAAGGCGGTTTTAAGCAAGTTTTGCTGAGCAATGCCCTGCTCGGACAAGCCATTACGCAAGCTCAGGCTGAGTTGTTCACTGCTCTGGCTCAAGTGATCGCGCTGGGCAACCTGTAACGCCTGCATCGCTTCACGCGTCGCGGTCAGCTCTTGCGACAATTGCGCCCGCAAACGGTCTTGCTGGTCGGTATTCAGGCTTTGCAAGCGATCAGCCAGATGATTGAGTGACTGGTGCATCTCCTGCATCATCATGCGGTGTTTCTCTTCGAGCTGCTGCGCCAGTAACTGTGCCAGCGCCTGCTGCGCAGCCTGTTGTTGCCTGCGAGATTGCCACACCAGCATGGCAATAATCACCACTAATAAAAGAAGCTGAATAATTTGAAACGTCATGCAGGCATTATAGCCGATGACTGGGAGGGCCACACTGTCCGGCTGCAAATTCGGCCGCCGGGCGGCAAGCCCATCGCATGCGCCATGCGATCAGAGTAATCAACACGTATTCTTTGCGATGCCTGGGCATGCAGTCCAGACATCGCTAGCGATCAGGCCGACGCGACTAATGATGATGCGACTGCAAGCCAGGCGCATCGTGCGCTTTGGCCAGCCATTGCATTTCGGAAGGGTTGTGTTCCATATCGCCCAAATCGGCATAATCCACATGCTGGTACTGGCTCAACGCCGTCAAAGAGGTTTTGGGCGCGACTTCGACGGGCTGACCAGGCTTGGCTGCCGGTTGCAGCGCCTGCAACTGTATGCTGACCGTGTGTTGTGGATAGGTATATTCGACCTTGTAGGGCAATTTTAAGGCCGGAATCCACCAGACCTGACTACGAATACCATTGCCCAAGGTACCACTATACTTCTCAATAGCATAGCCATACTGTTCGCTGGCTTCGTCTGCCACTTTTTGCAGGCTGGCCAACTCGCTATCGGTGACCAATTGCGTCTTCAGTTGCCATGTGGCTTCATCCATTTTGATCGCCAGCAGCTTCAAATCCACATCGCTGTAATCGATGGTGCGCTGCTCGTCATGCATCAGGTAAATATAGCTGAATTGCCCACCCGGTTTTTTCTGCCACAAGCTGCTGTGGTGTGCTGGCTCGCCATTTTGATACAACTGACGAATTTCCACCTCATCCTGGTCACGCATCAGCCACCATTGCAAGTGCTTGGCGGCATCGGCCTGGCATGGCAAGGCGCACTGCACGGTGTCATAGCGTGCATTGACGATTTCTTCGGCCTGCGCACCAGCGCTTATCATCGCCATCACCAGCGCAAAACAGCCAGCGGTTTGTTTCAATCTCATGATGATTCCATTTCTTACTAAAGGCAGAGGGCAGCTTGCGCTGCCCCACTGTTAAACCAATTGATGTTCAGGTCTATTCTAAAGACAGTCGATTAAAAACCGAATGCATCTTTCATGACTTGATAAATGTAGCTTTGCTCTTGTACCCCATGGACCAGATAGGCTTTAGGGCCGACGGCATAAATCGCAACCTCTTCACCAGCATGCGTTTCAGAGCTCAGTGGCACCAGTGCCTCCTGGTGGAAATCTGGGTCCTCAGTATCCACGCCTGACATGTCGACCACGCGGCCTGCAGCAATCGCCTCATTGTAAACCGCATCACCTGGTGAGTTAGTGTGATAGCCTGGGCCGTTGGCAAAGCTCACGGTGGTGTAAGGCTTGCCATCAGCCGCCAGCGTTGGCGTGGTTTTACCTGGCTCAACCACTTTACCCAAAATCGGGTTACCACGTTTTGGATAGCCGCCTATGGTCAGGGTGTGGCTATGGTCAGCTGTGACAATAATCAAGGTGTCGTTCAGATTCACTTTGGAAGCCGCTTCACGCACCGCATCTGACAGCGCCACCGCATCTTTAAAGGTACGGTAAGCATTGCCTGCATGAGAAGCATGGTCAATCCGGCCACCTTCCACCATCAGGAAAAAGCCATTCTGGTTTTTCTTCAAAATGTCGATGGCCTTGCCCGTCATCTCTGCCAAAGAAGGCTCACCAGCGATATCGTTAGGACGGTCTTGCTCGTATTCCATGTGGGAGGGGTTGAACAAGCCCAAGACTTTATTGGTCGTGGCTGGATTCAAGGCATTGAATGCCGATTGATTTTCGATATAGACGCCACCAAACTTGTTCACATATTCTTGCGTCAGGTTACGGCCATCGGTACGGCGGCCTTTGGCGCCTTCGATATCTTTAATACTGTTAGGCAAAAAGTAGCTACGGCCACCGCCAAAGACGACATCAACGCCATCGCCAAGCTTGCCATTACCAAAGTTATCAATCAGTTGTGCAGCAATATCCTTGACGCCATTGCTAGCCGCCGCCGCTGACAGGTTAGCATTGGCTTCCCAGTCACGGTTGGAAATATGTGCATAGGTGGCTGCCGGGGTGGCATGCGTGATACGGGCAGTCGACACCACACCGGTGGCTTTGCCAGCTTGCTCGGCCTGTTCCAGCAGGGTGGTTACTTTATTCGCATTGATCACGGCAGGGTTAGCCTCATTGCGCGGAACAGACTGGTTCAATGAAATGATGCCGTCATTGGTTTTCACGCCAGAAATGATGGCGGTCATGGTCGGTGCAGAGTCAGAGGTCTGCTGGTTGGTCGAATAAGTTTTGGACAGGGCCACATAAGGGAACTCTTCAAAAGACAGTTTGTTGCGCTCACCATCCTTGCCTTTGAGCTGACCTTCAAAAATACGCGCGCCAGTGACCGTCGAAATCCCCATACCGTCGCCGACAAACAAAATCACGTTTTTGGCTTTGCGTGCATTCGGTACCAGTTTTTTACTGTCGCTCAGGCTTGCTGCGCCATCGTTGAGCCAGAACTGGGCGTTTTCCTCAGCCATCAAAGGTTGTGTCAGGGAGACTTGTGTCCCCAGCAGCATGGCCAACAGAGCAGTACGTTTTAAGTTAAACAGTTGCATGATTGTTTCCTCAAAGATATTCGTTATAAGTTATTGTGCGCGTCTACGCATAATGGCGGCAATCAAACCAAGCCCCACCAGCATCAAGGCATTGGTATCCGCTTCAGGGACTGCAGAAGCCGTTTGCAAGCTAATATTGTCTACGCCCAGTTGAAGAGAACCCTGGTTGGCGACACTGGCGAAGCGCAACATGAATTGGCCACCGCCAGACAGGATGGAGGTCAGGTCAAACTGGTAGCTCAGGTAGTTGTTGGCAGCCAGCGTGCCATTGGCACCGCCCAGATACAGGCTCTGCAGGACATCGCCCTGGCTGGTAGAAAAAGGATCACTGCCCGCCTTTAAGATATCCACACGGACATGCTGGTTTGGATGATCGGTTGCGTCAACGGTGTAATCAAGGCCACCTGCATCGACAGCACTGCTGGCTGACTGATTGTTGACAAACATTTGGAAGGTCAAGGTCGCCTGGCTGACCGCCGACGTCGTAAAGTTTTGATACAAGATGTTGCTGGCCAGGCCGTTATTATCAAGCAAACCGTAATGTGTGCCGTGATAAGCGCCAACGGTGGTGTTTCCGGTGACTTCAGTCGTGGTGCCTTGCTGTGCCAGTACGCTACCAAGGATGCCAGCTTCAGCCACTTGCCAGCCGACGATGTCATAGGCGTCTGCGCCCTGCACCTCGAAGCCACCATTTTGGATTAATTCAGCGGCGTGTGCTTGAGAGAGCAAAGTCGCTCCCATCAACCCAGCCATGAGCCAAGGTTTCAATGTCATCATTCATCCTCTCGCAGATGGTTATATTACGTTTTTGTACACGGTTAAGTGCTTGTCATGTCACAAGTCATTTGCTTGTGTTAGCCCATGCATTCTTGAAAAACTCTGTGTCAGACAGGTTACGGAAACATGAAATTTATGTGACATGCCTGACTAGTTTTAAGCTGTTCAACACCCCCTAAAACATTAAAAAATGTAAGCCAGTGTTGGGTTCACGCAACCTTCATAAAACCATCACGCCCACTAGTCATGATGAGCTACGTTTCGGGCGCAGGACCACTGAATGCCTGTTACACAGCCAGGTTACGATTTCCGGGCTCAAGAATTGTTCTTGTGCTCTTGATATGGGGATGATTTATGAATTTTTTTCGTTTGTTACCAATTTCTGCTGCAGTATGGATGGCCTTAAGCGGACCAGCTTTCGCCGCGGCCAGCACCTCTGGTGTTGTGATCGGCTTGCATGGCGCCAAGCTTGCCAATACCCTGGTTTGCATTGACGCCAACCTGAATGCTCGCTGTGACAGCGGTGAAGTCAGCACACAGACCAATGCCAACGGCGAGTTTAACCTGGCAGGCCATGGTGCTCTGGTGGCGCAAGCAGGGAAGTCTGTGTACCGCGCAGCTGCCGAAAACACGACCGTTGTCAGTGCGTTGAGCACCGAAATCCTGGCGCTCATGGAAGGCAGCAATCTTGATTACATGACCGCACGCGATCGTCTGGCCGCCAGACTACACGTCAGCGGATCACAGCTCGAAGCTGACTTCACACAAACGAGCACTGGCGCCGACCTTGACAGCCTGATGACCGAAAACGATGAGCTGCAAAATCGCCTTGCCGAAGCGGTGCGTGAGGCTGGCAGCAAAGGCAATCTGAATAAAGCGCTGAGCAACCGTCTAAATCTGGACAAAATCGAGCATTTTGTCGTGATCTACCTCGAAAACCGCAGTTTTGACAATCTGTTTGGCAAATATCCAGGCGCCAACGGCCTGAATACACCGCAAGCTAAAGCGATCAAACAGGTAGACCGAGACTACACCACGACGCTGACCACCTTGCCACCGGCTTGGGGTGGCATGCTGGCCAATGGCCAGAAAAACACCGCTGGCCAGACCATCACCCAGGCACAAACCACTGGGGTGTGGCCCAATGCGCCCTTTCAGGTCGATGCCACGAGTGACCAGTTTGGCTATGGCATGGTGACTGGTAACAACATCACCCGCGATCTGTATCACCGCTTTTTTGAGAACGCCATGCAAATCAATGGCGGCCAGAATAACCTTTATGCGGCCTTTAGTGATGCCGGTGGTTTATCCATGGGTTATTTTGATGGTAGCAAAATGCAACTGTGGGGGCTGGCGAAAAAGTACACCCTGGCAGATAACTTTTACCAGGCCGCATACGGCGGTTCATTCTTGAACCACCAGTATCTGGTCTGCGCTTGCGCACCGGCAATTTCCGCTGATACCGTCGCCAATAACAAAGCTTCTCTCAACGTCTTGACTACCCCAGTCAACGGCGTGCCACAATTGGCCCGCAACAGCTCCATGAGCGCCTCTGCGATTGGCACCAACGCGACCAACACCTCATTCAAGAGCGGCAATATTGCTCCATTGGACTACTTTGGTGCGGGTGACGGCTATCGCGCCGTGAACACCATGCAGCCACCGTTCCAACCCAGTGGCAATGCGCCGGTGACCAGTGCCTCAGGTAACCAGTTGCTGTACGCCAACCCATCGGCTTCGACCACCTTGCCAGCACAAACCATCACCACCATTGCAGACCTGCTGGATAGCAAACAAATCAGCTGGAAATGGTACTCAGGCGGCTGGAGCGATGCGGTCAATGATCGCAGCAATGTCTACAAGTCAAACAGCTTTGGCGTGGCAGATGCGACCCATGGCGACTTCCAGGCTCATCACCAGCCATTTAACTACTATGCAAATTTTGACCCAGTGGTCCATGGCACCTACCGTAACAGCCACTTGCAAGACCGTGCAGATTTGTTGAATGACATTACACAAGGCACCTTGCCAGCCGTGTCGTTCTATAAACCGATTGGCAACCTGAACCAGCACCCAGGCTATACCAACGTCAGCAATGCGGATGATGAAGTGATGACCATCATCACCCAGTTGCAAAACAGCCCGCAATGGAATAACACCCTGGTATTGATTACCTATGATGAATTTGGCGGCCAGTTTGACCATGCCGTGCCCCCAAAAGGCGATTTGATCGGGCCAGGCACACGTATTCCGGCCTTGATCATTTCACCTTTTGCCAAAAAAGGCGCCGTCGATCATACCCAGTATGACACCGGTTCTGCCTTGCGTTTTATCACACACCGCTACTCACTGCCGCCATTGGACGGCCTGAAAAAGCGTGATGAAAGCTTGCAAAGCCATGGTGCCAACATCATGGGCGACCTGACCAACGCCCTGGCATTCTAATCATTACAACATACGGCGCAGTTGGGTATCCCAATTGCGCTGACTGAATCTTAACTTCTGGAGAAGAATCATGATCAAATCTTTGGGCTTTGCCACCCTGCTGGCCTTCACCTTCGCATCCAACAACAGTGTTGCGGCCACCCCTACCATCGTGTTTTCAAGTGCTGACTATGTGAGCGAATCTGCCGCTTTCGGTAATTACATCATCGATAACACGGATTATCTGGGTGTACGCCTCACCTTGAGCAGCAGCATGGATATTTCCTACATTGGCGGTAACTTCAGCCAATTCTCCGATGGCAATATCTTTGGGGCGATCGTCAAAGCCGGTGACTGGAATAGCAGCACCCTGGCCGCCAACAGCCTGGCACATACCGTCTTTGCAGCGACCGGTGGCGATCAACTCGCTTCACTGGGCAGCACCGTTCATCTGGCCGCAGGCAGCTATGACATCATCTTTGGTTCCGGTCAATTTGGCGCGACTGGCTACAGTGCACTGGTTGACACACAAGATGCCGCCAGTACCAGCAATATGTTCCAAAGTACCGATGCAGGTGTGACCATCAGCGCGCTGTCCGGCACGGCTGTACGCGTAACCGCCGCTGCAGTCCCAGAAGCCAGCAACACTGCGATGATGCTGGCCGGCCTGGGCTTGACTGGCCTGATGCTGCGCAGACGCCAGTCCAAATAATCACATTTTTGTGCCCAACAAAGCGGATGAGCAGCCTGTTTATCCGCTTTTTTACTCACCTCATTCACAGCCATGCTCAACTTGAAAACATTATTGCTGACCGTGCTTTGCTTCTCTTCTTTGCAATTGACAGCTCAGGAAGATGAAGCCTTAGTACCTTCTCAAACGCAAGAACCCCAGACGGCCAATACGCTGTCACCCGCCTCACGCACACAGGCATTGACGGCGCTGGGTAAACGTCTGTTTCATGATGCGCAACTATCGGCTTCGGACAAATTATCCTGCGCCAGCTGCCATCAGGCCCAGCACGCGTTTACGCCAGGCAACCCGCAGCCGGTTCAAAAGGGCGGTGACCATATGCAGTTAATGGGGACGCGGGCAGTGCCTACCCTAATGTACTTGCAATCCACCCCGCCTTTCACAGAACACTACACGGAAGATGAGGGCTTACAGCCTGGCCTGGATAATGGTCCGGCAGGCGGTTTTACCTGGGATGGCCGCGTTAATACACTGGCCGAGCAAGCAAAAATCCCTTTGTTTTCATGCAATGAAATGGCCTCGACACCGACCCTGCTGGCCAAAAGAATACGCAAGGCTTATCCCCAGACGTTCAGCCAGTTGTTTGGCACGGCCAGCTTGCAATCCGACGCCGCCATCACGGATGCGGTTTTATTGGCGCTGCAAACCTACCAGCAAGACGCGACAGAATTTGCGCCCTATTCCAGCAAGTTTGATCACGTCATGCAAGGCCAGGCCCGCTTTACCCCATTGGAAGAAAAAGGCCTGCGTTTATTTATGGATCCCAACAAAGGCAACTGTGCCAGTTGCCACCAGGCAGCAGTCGTCCATGGTGCCCTGCCGCAATTTACCGATCATGGCTATGCTGCGCTGGGTCTGCCACGCAATCCACACATCGCGCAAAATCATGACCGGCACTATTACGACCTCGGCTTGTGCGGCCCGGCCAGACAGGATTTGAATGCAGAGTACTGTGGCTTGTTTAAGGTGCCGACGCTGCGCAATGTGGCGCGCAAAAAAAGCTTTTTTCATAATGGCGTGGTACACACCCTCAGAGATGCCGTGCGCTTTTATGCCGAACGCGATACCGCGCCAGAAAAATGGTATCCGCATGACCGTACCGGCAAGCGCCTCAAATTCAATGACCTGCCAGAAAAGTATCAAGACAATATCGAGATGAAAGCCCCGTTTGGCCAACAGCCCGGTGACCCTGCCCCGCTGGATGCAAAGGAGATCGACGCGATTGTGGCCTTTTTAAAAACGCTCAACGATGAAGCGCGCACTGGCAGCCGCCTGGCCAGAGCACCATAATCGCAGCGCGCTATCCCCAAAAAGAAAAAGCCCCGACGGGTCGGGGCCAAAGAGACTTTAAACTTGAAAAACACGCCACAATTACACAAAAGCATCCAAAATGCTGACAATGAGCAGGATGAGCAATCCAAACCATAATACTTTTAGATTAAACCCTGTCATTTCTTGTGTCCTTGCGATGTGTGTAGAATACTTGCCTGACTAAGCCGCCACAATGGCCCGTTCGGGTCATCTGTTTCAACCTCCGACCACGCCAGGCCAGACTGGCAAATGTGAGCATGACCGCCATGGCTGATTAATGTTTTTACCGAATATCCAGACATTGCAGTCCTTAAACCCACTCCCGTGCCCGACACTCGCTTTTAAGGTAGGCATAGTAAACCGGCGCAGCGACGATGCCCGGCAGCCCAAAGGTGGCCTCCATCAGTAACATGGCGACCAGCAACTCCCAGGCGTGCGCGCGGATTTGCCCGCCAACAATACGCGCGTTTAAAAAGTATTCCAGCTTGTGAATGACGATGAGAAAAGCCAGCGAGCCCATGGCGATCACAAAGGAATGACTGGTACTGACTATGACAATCACGGTATTGGACATCAGGTTGCCCACCACTGGCAGCAAGCCAACCAAAAAGGTAATCGCAATCATGGTCTTGGTGAATGGTAGATGTACACCGCACAACGGCAAAATCACGATCAGGTAAATCGCGGTGAGGCTGGCGTTGACCGCGGAAATTTTCACCTGCGCAAACACGATATTTTTAAACGCCAGCGCAAACAGCGTGATGCGATTGAGCAGGCTTTGCGCAAGCGGTTTATGGTTACCGTGTGTTTGCACATCATGCAAGGCGACCATGGCCCCGATCACCATGCCGATCAGAATATGCGCCAGATGATGCCCGGCCTCCTTGCCCAGCAATTGCCAATCTGCCGAATGTGAACGTAACCACTCAATCACGGTTTGCTGCAAGGTAATCGCATCATCCGGCAAACGCTCGTTGAGCCAGGGCGGCAACACTTTGCGCGAGTCTTCAATGATTTTAGCCAGTTGATCAAACAACATGGCCAAACCGCCGCTGTCACTGCGGATCAGCGTTACAATCCCCATGCCCAAGGCAACCAGCAGGCCGATCACTAGCGTGGCAATCAGCATGACTGCCAGCCATTTGGCATATTTACCCGGCAATTTGCGTGCAATGAGCGGCGAAATGACATGTATCAGCTCAAACACCAGCATGCCAACCAGTAACGCGGGCAATAATTGCACCTGCAATACCAGCCACATTAACCCTACCATGAGCAAACAGGTGGCAGTATCCAGTCGTTGGGTTTGGTTCACGTCGAACTCCGGTTCCTCAGTTGTTCAGTCTATTGCGCGACTAAAACTTGGCGCGTATTTGTTGGGCGGCATCCATGGGCAGCTTGAGCAGGAAATGCACAGCCTCATCAAACTGCTTGTCCAGAATTTCGCCCTGGCACTTTTGTACTTCGCGGGTCAGTTCATCTACCCGTTTATAACTGGTTGAGATCTTCAGTTGCACCATCTCGACGAAAGGCATGCTTCCGGCTTGGTCCATGGCCTGTTTGGCCGTGCCGCCATAGGCCCGCACCAAACCGCCAGTGCCTAAATTGATGCCACCATAATAGCGCACCACCGCCACACAGCAATTGACATAATTCTGCCCATCCAGCATTTGCATGATGGGTTTACCCGCCGTGCCTGCCGGCTCACCGGCATCTGAAAAACGCGCGACCATGCCCTCAGGAGTTTTCATGCGAAATGCATACGCCAAGTGGCCGGCAGTTTGATGTTCGCTGGCAAACTGACGTAAAAACAGGGCCAGTTCGCGCTCGTTTTCACAGCGCTTGGCCCGTGCGATAAAGCGGGATTTATTGATGGTTTGATCGGCTTGACCGAGTTGGCTAAACGTTTGCATGACACAGACTTCAGGATAACCCCTGTATTCTACCATCTGCATCGACGCTAATCCGGCTGCTGGCGGGCTGTTTGGGCAAGCCGGGCATGGTCATCACGTCTCCACAGATAGCGACGACAAAGCCTGCACCACGCGACAAACGCAGCTCTCGCACATGCAATGCATGATCCGCGGGCACATTGCGCAACTTGGGATCACACGAGAACGAATACTGCGTTTTGGCGACACACACCTGCAAGCCCTGGCTGACTTCTGCCAGACGGGCAAGTTGCTGTTGTGCCAGCGCACTAAAGGTCACCCCGCTGGCGCCATAGAGTTTTTGCGCAATGGTGTCTAGCTTTTCAGTCAGGGACAAATCGTCTGCATACAGTAACCAAGGCGTCGATGCTTGTTGGGCCTGGTCAGCCACCGCGTGCGCCAGCGCAATCGCCCCGGCGCCGCCCTGTGCCCAGTGATGGCAGACATGCAGACTGGCGCCCAAGGCTTGCACGGCTGCCTGTACTAACGCGATTTCGGCCTCGGTATCCGCGGTAAAATGATTCAGCGCCACCACCACCGGCAAATTGAAATGCTGGCGTAAATTCGTCACATGCTTGCGAAGGTTGGCCACGCCTACCTGTAGAGCGGCAAGGTTTTCGCGGTTCAAGTCCGCCACATCCACCCCCCCGTGATATTTCAAGGCGCGCACCGTGGCAACGATCACCGCCACATCCGGCCGCAGGCCAGACTGGCGGCATTTGATATCCATGAATTTTTCTGCACCGAGGTCGGCACCGAAGCCAGCTTCAGTCACCACATAATCCGCCAGGCGCAAGGCGGTCTTTGTCGCCACCAGAGAATTACATCCATGGGCAATATTGGCAAACGGTCCCCCATGTACCAGCGCCGGCGACCCTTCCAGGGTCTGTACCAGATTGGGTTGAAAAGCATCTTTAAGCAAGGCAGCCATGGCGCCCTCAGCCTGCAAGTCACTCGCCAGAATCGGGCTGCCTGCTGCACTCAAGCCGACCTGAATCCTTCCCAGTCTAGACGTCAAATCGGCCAGATCGGTCGCCAGGCAAAAAATGGCCATCACCTCACTGGCGACGGTGATATCAAAGCCGGTATGGGTATTATTTTCCAGCGTGAGCCGTCTTAAGGCGCGATCATTCATATCTATACAGCGGCGCCAGCTGACGGTGTCAAACTGCAGCGCATTGCCCTGATATATATGGTTATCTACAAGGGCAGCCAGCAAATTATTGGCGGCACTGATGGCATGAAAATCACCGGTAAAATGCAGGTTAATATTTTCCATTGGCACCACCTGCGCGTAGCCGCCGCCGGTCGCCCCGCCTTTCATCCCAAACACCGGGCCCAAAGAGGGTTCACGCAAACAGGCCATTGCCTGATACCCGGCCTGATTCAAGGCATCGGTCAATCCTATCGTGGTCGTGGTTTTGCCTTCGCCTGCCGGGGTCGGATTGATCGCCGTGACCAGGATCAGTTTGGCTTTGGCAGGTTGCGCCTGCAAGCGGTTGACGGTGGCCTGCGTCAGTTTGGCCATATGCTGACCATAGGCATGCACATCGTCCGCCACCAGCCCAAGTTTGCTGGCTATGTTAACGATGGGCGTTAGCGTGGCGGCCTGGGCGATCGCGATATCACTGAGCATGTCTCTTCCTGACTGACTTCACGGTTAACGCTTGCTTTTGCCATTCCCCATGATGGAGCCTAGCACGCCACGGATAATCGCCCGCCCCAGTTGTGAGCCGATGGCGCGCGCGGCTGATTTGGCCGCAGACTCCAGCACCGAGTCTGAGCGGCTGGTTTTACCGCCCAGAATGCCGCCCAAATCAAAGCCTGAACTTTCTTCCTGTTGTTGTGCCTGCGTCGCAGCACTGGCCTGCTCTGCCCGCTGTTTGAGAATCTCATACGCAGATTCACGATCCACCAGCTTGTCGTATACGCCCGCCACCAGAGACTGCGCCATCACCTGCTTGCGCTCCACATCGGTCGCCGGTCCCACACGGCTCTCGGGTGGACAGACAAACACGCGCTCAACCGGCGTCGGCGCGCCTTTTTCATCCAAAAATGATACCAGCGCCTCGCCCACGCCTAACTCGGTAATCGCTGTGGCAACATCCAGCTTGGGATTGGCACGAAAGGTTTGAGCCGCCACTTGTACCGCTTTCTGGTCGCGCGGGGTAAACGCGCGCAAGGCATGCTGCACCCGATTACCCAATTGACCCAACACCACATCCGGAATATCCAGCGGGTTTTGCGACACAAAGTAGACGCCCACGCCTTTGGAGCGCACCAGGCGCACTACCTGCTCGATTTTTTGCATCAGAATGGTCGGCGCATCATTAAACAGCAAATGCGCCTCATCAAAGAAAAACACCAGTTTTGGCTTTTCCAGGTCACCGACTTCAGGCAGTTTTTCAAACAACTCGGAGAGCAACCACAGCAAAAGCGTCGCATACACGCGTGGCGAATTCAGCAGCTTGTCAGCGGCGAGGATATTGATAAATCCCAATCCTTTGCCATCGGTTTGCATCATGTCTTCGAGATTCAAGGCCGGCTCACCAAACAGCACATCGCCGCCTTCGGTCTCCAGTTGCAACAAGGCACGCTGAATGGCACCAACACTGGCGGTAGAAATATTGCCGTACTGGGTCTGATAGGTGGCGGCATTTTCGGCACAATGTTGCGCCATGGCGCGCAAATCCTTTAAATCCAGTAGCAGCATGCCATTGTCATCGGCGATTTTGAAAATCGCATTCAAGACACCGCCCTGCACCTCATTAAGGTTCAGCATGCGTGCCAGCAGCAACGGCCCCATCTCACTCAAGGTGGTGCGCACCGGATGGCCTTTTTCACCAAACATATCCCAGAACATGACTGGATATGCTTTATTCGCATAGCCAGTCAGCGCCAGCTGCTGCACACGCGCCTCCACCTTGGCGTTGCCACCGCCAACCTGACTCATGCCAGACAAATCGCCCTTCACATCAGCCATAAATACCGGCACACCAATACGCGAAAACTGCTCCGCCAGGCTTTGTAAAGTGACCGTTTTACCTGTCCCGGTAGCCCCGGCGATCAGGCCATGACGGTTGGCCATTTTGGGCAGCATCACACTTTCGATGTCATTATTTTTTGCGATGAGCATAGGTTGAACCATGGAATGCACTCTTAACAATTAAAGTTAAGTTGAGTATAGGGGATGGCTCTAAAAAGGGGAAGATTGTTGTTTTGCCTTACATGAGAAATCGTTTAAAAAACTTTTAACCACAGAAAACACCGAGAAAAGCGATGAGTGTGCACCACAGTAAATCAGAACATAGCGGATTGATGTTGTTCCCTCTGTGGCTTCTGTGTTCTCTGTGTTTAAAAATGTTTTTGTAAGAACTATCAAAAATCCCCACGTCTGGCTTTTTCCATCAACTCAATCAAGGCATTTTCAAGCTGTTGTGCCGAGGCTTGCGCCCTGGCAGTGGGATGCTTGATATTTTTCAAGTCATGCGTGGGTCTGTCCAGCCCCAGATAAAGTTGCCGCTTGCCGTGCGCATCCGGCTTTTCATAAATGGCCAGGCGGCAAGGCGCAAACACCAGAAATTCGGGGTGATCGAGGATAATTTCGGTGCCCATGCTCAGGTTACAAAAGGTGCGGACTTCTTTGATGCCTTGCGGATCCTGGCCGCGCTGTTTCATATGGTCACCAATCGGGAAGTTGGCAGGGTTTACAAAATTCATGCCCTCAGAGAGCGATTTAAGGCTATCTACCAGATCCTGATAACTCACGCCAGGCTGCACCGGCACTTCATAAATGGCGTTATCGAGATCCACATCTGGCATGCCATGACCAATGACACGGACATGCGCCGGTGCGGCCCAAACCGAGCAATGGATCAAAAAACAGAGGCAACACCACCCCTTGAGGTGACTAAAACGCATGAAAGACCTCTCTATCTGTGAAGACTATGCAGCATTACAGCATGCCGCTACGCAGACCAATGTGACGCGCATCACAAGTCCTGATGCAAGGCCCGTTGCACACTGCGCTTGTCATATTGCGGTGACAGCATGGTAATAAAGTTAAGCATGTAATCACGCAAAAAAGCATCCCTGCGCACGCCCAGATAGGTGGTACTGTCAGGAAATAGATGGCTGCAGTCCAGGCTTTTTAGCGGTGCATCGCGGGTTTCCTCATAAGCCATATTGGCAATCAACCCAATACCCAGCCCCAGATTGACATAGGTTTTGATCACGTCGGCATCAATCGCCGTAAACACCACATTGGGCTGCAGACCGGCATCGTGAAAGACTTTAGACACCAGTGTGCCGCCAGTAAAGGCAAAGTCATAGGTGATCAGCGGATAGTTGACCAGATCTTTCAGGCTGATGGTTTTCTTTTCCAGCAAGGGATGTTGCGGCGGCACGACCAGGCACCGGTTCCAGCTGTAGCATGGCAAGCACGACAAACGGTCATCCTTGCTGATGTTCTCGGTCGCAATGCCGATATCGGCTTCTCCGGCAGCAACCTGTTCGGTGACTTGCGACGGGTTGCCCTGATGAATCGTCAATTTCACATTGGGATACTGCGCCATGAACTGCTTGACCGCAGCAGGCAGGCGATAACGCGCTTGCGTATGGGTAGTGGCAATGGTCAGTTCACCACTGTCTTCGCGGCTGTATTCGTCGCCCACCCGTTTGATATTCTGCATGTCCAGCATGACACGCGCGGCCAGCTCGACAATTTTACGGCCAGGCTCAGTCACGCCGATGAGGCGTTTGCCATTACGCTGAAAAATCTGCAATCCCAACTCTTCTTCTAACAGCTGGATTTGCTTGCTGACCCCAGGTTGGGAGGTATGCAATGCCTCAGAGGCAGCAGAAATATTCAAATGCTGCCGCACCACCTCATGCACATACCGTAACTGGTGAAACTTCATAGATCACCCTTTATAACCAAAAGCTATATCATAGAAGAATTTATTATTAAATCAACACTTAAAAACTTGTTATGATGCCGCGCTTAACTTTTCAAGATACTCCTCATGGAATTCGGATACATATTGGCAGGCTTTGTCGTGGGCTTTTTGGTTGGTCTGACGGGCGTTGGCGGCGGCTCATTAATGACGCCGATTCTGTTGCTTATTTATAACATCAAGCCCGCCGTCGCCGTAGGGACAGACCTGCTCTATGCCTCGATCACAAAATCTGTGGGGATTTTTGCGCATGGCAAACTGGGGAATATTGACTGGCGTATCGTCAAACGCTTGGCCATGGGTAGCGTTCCAGCGTCTCTATTAACCCTTTGGGCCTTGCACAGCATGGATTTACAGTCAGGCGAAGTGGTATCCACAATCAAATTCTGGTTAGGCATTGCCTTGATGGTGACCTCAGCGGCCGTGCTGTTACGCAACAAATTAATCGCTTTAGTCTCCAAAGACGAATGGATTCCAGCCCATTACGTGCCCCCGGCCACCGTATTACTCGGGGTGGTACTGGGCGCACTTGTCACGCTGACCTCGGTCGGTGCGGGCGCGCTTGGGGTAACAGCGCTGATTCTGTTATATCCCAAGGAGAAAATCACCACGATTGTCGGCAGTGATATTGCGCATGCCGTCCCGCTAACGCTGGTGGCTGGTCTAGGCCATGCCTCCCTGGGCACCATAGACTACCAGTTACTCGGCACCTTGCTGATCGGTTCCATACCGGGCATTTACCTGGGTAGCCATATGAGCTCACGTGTTGCAGAACACTGGGTACGTATTGCCTTGGCTATGATATTGATTTATGTAGGCTTTAAGCTAGTTTTCCATTAAAATACTGCCTCTTCGCTTTTTGCGAACAAAGTGACTCAAGCATGTACAAATACGATCCTATAGACCAACAAATTGTCAATGAACGTGTCGCCCAGTACCGCGACCAGACCCGCCGCTATTTGGCAGGCGAACTCACGGATGAAGAGTTCCGCCCGCTGCGTCTGCAAAACGGCCTGTATATTCAGCGCCATGCACCGATGCTGCGGATTGCCGTACCTTACGGACTCATGTCCAGCAAACAATTACGCAAACTGGCAGACATTGCCAAGCGCTATGACCGTGGCTATGGTCACTTTAGTACCCGTCAGAACTTGCAGCTCAATTGGCCCAAACTGGAAGACACCCCGGAGATTCTGGCTGAGCTGGCGACGGTAGAAATGCACGCCATTCAAACCTCAGGCAACTGCATCCGTAATATCACGACCGACCAGTTTGCCGGCATTGCGCCCGACGAGATCATTGATCCGCGCGCCATTGCTGAAATCATGCGCCAGTGGAGTACCTTCCACCCTGAATTCGCCCTGTTGCCACGTAAATTCAAGATTGCCGTCTCAGGCACTGAACAAGACCGTGCGATTGTGCAGGCGCATGACATTGGCCTCGAATTTTACAAAGACGCACAAGGCCAGATGGCGATCAAAGTCTGGGTGGGTGGTGGCTTGGGCCGTACACCGATCCTGGGCACCGTGATTCGCGAACATCTGGAATGGCAACATGTGTTGTCTTACTGCGAAGCAGTGATCCGTGTGTATAACATTCACGGCCGTCGTGACAACATCTACAAAGCCCGCATCAAGATTCTGGTGAAGGCGCTGGGCATTGATGAATTCAGACGCCAGGTAGATGAGGAATGGGCCCACCTCAAAGACGGTCCACTCACCATCACTCAAGCCGAACTAGACCGAGTGGCGCATTACTTTGAGCCCATGCCATACAAAACATTACCAGCGCATGATGCCTCTTTTGATGCTGCCGTAGCCAGCAATCCGGCATTTGCTGCCTGGGTCAAACGTTGTGTTCATGCGCACCGTGTCACAGGCTATCGCGCCGTGACCTTGTCACTGAAACCACACGGCAAAGCGCCTGGGGACATTACCAGCGAGCAAATGCACGTGGTGGCTGACTTGGCCGATGCCTACAGTTTTGGCGAGCTGCGCTCCTCCCACGAGCAAAACCTGATCCTGGCCGACGTGCAATTGTCCGACCTGTTTGCCGTGTGGGAAAAAGCCCGCGCAGCCGGTCTGGCCACGCCTAACATCGGCTTGCTGACGGACATTATCTGCTGCCCTGGCGGTGACTTCTGCAGCCTGGCCAATGCCAAATCGATTCCGATTGCCGAAGCCATTCAGATGCAGTTCGACAATCTGGACTACCTGTATGAAATCGGTGACCTTGAGCTCAATATCTCTGGTTGCATGAATGCCTGCGGCCATCACCATGTCGGCCATATCGGCATTCTGGGTGTGGATAAGGATGGTTCGGAGTGGTACCAGGTCACCATTGGTGGCAAGCAAGGTAATGATGCCAGCATCGGTACCGTGATCGGCCCTTCATTCTCGGCAGAAGAAATGCCAGGCGTAGTCAAACGCCTGATTGAGGTCTATGTGCGTGAGCGTAGCGACGAAGAGCGTTTTATCGACACGGTACGTCGTTTGGGCGTAGCGCCGTTCAAGGCCCACGTCTACGCTGAGAAGGAGTCTGCATAATGAGTCAATTAATTCAACTGGGCAGCAACGGCCAGGCCAGCATTGTGGCAGATACCTGGACCCGCGTGGTCCCACCGGCCCCGGCTGAAGAGTCTGTCCGCAAGCAGGCCGGTAAAGTCGTGCTGTTCAAACTGACTGGCGAGCAAACCTATAGTCCTGAACAAATTGCCAATACGCAGATACCAGCCACCGGCAAAATTCTGGTGCCGCTCGCTGTCTGGCAGGCCCGCAAGACAGAGTTGCAAGCGCGCCTGGCAGCTGGTGAGCTCGGCATTGTGCTGGCCACCAACGAAACCGCCGAGACACTGCAAGCCGAATTTGCAGATTTGAATACCTTGCCAATCATTGCGATTTATGTGGAACGCTTTGCCGATGGCCGCATTTTCACCTTGGGCAACTGGCTACGCACGCGTTATGGGTTTAAAAACGAATTGCGCGCGATTGGCGATGTATTGCGTGATCAATTGTTCTTTCACAAGCGCGCAGGCTTCACCAGCTTTTTAATTCGTGCTGACCGCTCGGCCGAAGATGCACTGGCCAGCCTGAATGACTTCAGCCAGCCCTATCAGGGTGCGGTAGGTGATGTGCCAGTGTGGAGAAGGATACAGCGCGCATGAGTTTCGGCGTCAGCATGCTCAAACCGGCAGCCAGCAATCCTGCGACACGCCCTGAGCTGACAGAAGCCCTGGTTGCTTCTGTCCAGGCCAAGCGCGCCCAAGTAGTAGCCCTGCTTCAGTCTGCTGCGGCAGAGTTTGCGGCCATCACTTTTGCCAATAGCTATGGCGCTGAAGACATGGTGTTGACTGACCTGATCGCCAAAGAGGCCCTGCCCATCGAGATTTTTTCACTGGACACAGGTCGACTGCCCGCAGAAACCTACACCCTGATGGGCGAAGTTGAGCACACCTATGCCACCAAACCGGTGGTGTTTTTCCCCAAGCATGAAGCCGTAGAACAGTATGTGCGTACCCAGGGCATCAATGCTTTCTATGACAGCATAGAACTGCGTAAGGCCTGCTGCCATATGCGCAAAGTGGAGCCGCTGCAACGTGCACTGGCTGGCAAACAAGCCTGGATCACCGGCATGCGTGCTGAACAAGCCACCACCCGCAGCAATTTGCCTGTCCGTGAATTTGACGCAGGCAACAAACTGGAAAAATTCAACCCGCTTAGTGACTGGACAGAAAAAGAAGTCTGGGCCTATATCCGGTTGCATGAAGTGCCTTACAACGCCCTGCATGACCAGTTTTACCCCAGCATTGGCTGTGCACCTTGTACGCGTGCCGTCGCCATGGGTGAAGATATCCGTGCCGGTCGCTGGTGGTGGGAAGATCCGACCAGCAAAGAGTGCGGTTTGCACGTAAAGAAATAGTTAACTGCCGGTAAACGTTAAAGCAGTAATGAGCGTGTATCTACGTTGATCGGCGGTAAAAATTTGATTGGTAATAAATTAAGATGACAACGAAACAACCTTTATCACATCTCGACTGGCTCGAAGCTGAAGCCATTCATATCCTGCGTGAAGTGGCTGGTCAGTGCGCCAACCCTGTGTTGCTGTTCTCCGGCGGCAAGGATTCGTTGTGCATTTTGCGTCTGGCAGAAAAAGCCTTCCGCCCAGGTCGCTTCCCTTTCCCGCTCATGCATATCGACACCGGTCACAACTATCAGGAAGTGGTCAATTTCCGTGACCAGCGCGCTGCCGAGCTAGGCGAGCGCCTGATTGTGCGTTCAGTGGAAGACTCCATGAAGCGTGGCACTGTGGTGCTGAAAACGCCGGATGAGCCACGCAACAAACATCAGTCGGTGACCCTGCTGGAAGCCATTGAAGAGTTCGGTTTTGACTGCTGCATTGGCGGCGCCCGCCGTGATGAAGAAAAAGCGCGCGCCAAGGAACGGATCATGAGCTTCCGTGACGAGTTTGGCCAATGGGATCCGAAAAACCAGCGCCCGGAATTATGGAACCTGTACAACGCCCGTGTGCACAAAGGGGAAAACATCCGCGCCTTCCCGATCTCGAACTGGACGGAAATGGATGTCTGGCAATATATCGAGCGTGAAAAACTGGAGCTGCCTAGCATCTACTTTGCCCACCAGCGCGATGTGGTGATGCGTCATGGTGCGATTTTCCCGGTCAACGTGCCGCTGACTTCTGGCGAATTGATCAACCAGCCCAAGGCCGGTGAAGAAGTCATCAACATGCAGGTACGTTTCCGTACCGTCGGTGACGTCACCTGTACAGCGCCCGTCATTTCTGATGCCGATGATGTGAGCAAAATCGTGGTAGAAACCGCCACCACCACCATTACCGAGCGTGGCGCAACGCGTCTGGACGATCAAACTTCCGAGGCTTCGATGGAGCAGCGTAAGAAAGAAGGTTATTTCTAATATGACAACACAACACAACGACTCTTTGCTGCGCTTCATGACCTGCGGCAGCGTGGATGATGGCAAAAGCACGCTGATTGGCCGCTTGCTGTATGACACTAAAACCATCCTGGCAGATACGCTCAACAACATTGAACGTACTTCGAAAAAACGCGGTATGGAAGCCGTGGATCTCTCCTTGCTGACCGATGGTTTGCAAGCCGAGCGCGAACAAGGTATTACCATTGATGTGGCTTACCGCTATTTCAGCACCGGTACCCGCAAATACATCATCGCCGATGCCCCTGGTCACGAACAATACACCCGCAACATGGTAACCGCCGCATCAACGGCTAACCTGGCCATTATCCTGATCGATGCGCGTAAAGGCGTACTGACCCAAACCCGCCGCCACAGTTATCTGGCGCATCTGGTCGGCATTCCCCATATTGTCGTGGCAGTGAACAAGATGGATCTGGTCAATTATGACCAAGCCATCTTTGACAAGATCAAGGCGGATTACACGGCATTCGCCACCGAGATCGGTCTGGCGCAAGCGCGTGACATCAAATTCATCCCCATGTCTGCACTCAATGGTGACATGCTGGTGGACCGTCTGGAGAATCTGAACTGGTACCAGGGCGAAACCTTGCTGGAGCTGCTGGAAGCGGCCCCGGCTTCAAATAGTGAGGCATCAGAAGCCTTCCGCTTCCCGGTACAGTTTGTCTGCCGCCCACATGACTCAGCCAATCCCGACCTGCATGATTTTCGTGGCTTTATGGGGCGCGTTGAGTCCGGTGAAATCGCCGTCGGTGATGCGGTCACAGTATTGCCGAACGGTTACCAGTCTAAAGTCAAGGCAATTCAACTGGGTGCCGAGCAACTGCAACGTGCGCAAACGGAGCAAAGCGTAACCCTGCTGCTTGAAGATGAGATTGATACCTCACGCGGCGATATGATCGTGAAAACCAGTCAAGCGCCTGAAGCCGTCAAACACATTGAAGCACATGTCTGCTGGCTGTCAGAAACCCCATTGTCGCCGGCACGGACTTACATAGTGCGTCACACCACACGCGAATCCAAAGCGAAAATCGGCAGCATTCAATACAAGGTGGACGTCAACACGCTGGAGCAACAGGCGACTACTGACCTCAAAATGAATGATATCGCCCGCGTAAGCTTTAAGCTGGCGCAGCCGCTGATGGTAGACAGCTATGATAAAAACCGTGCCACCGGCGCGTTTATCGTCATTGACGAGAGCACCAACAACACGGTTGGCGCAGGCATGATTGTCTAAACCAGCGCAAGCAGATGTACCACAAAGCCATCCATCGTCAATTTGGCTAAATTGCAATAAAATATCGTTTTGGCCCTAAAAGCCCACAAAGGATTTAAAACATGACTTATGTAGTAACCGAAAATTGTATTCAGTGCAAATATACCGACTGCGTAGATGTGTGCCCGGTAGACTGTTTTGTTGAAGGCCCTAACTTTCTGGCAATCAACCCGGATGAGTGCATTGACTGCACGCTGTGTGTGGCCGAATGCCCGGCAGAAGCGATTTTCTCTGAAGATGATGTGCCAGCCAACCAGCAGCACTTTATCGAACTCAATGCCCGTCTGGCAAAAGTCTGGCCGACCATTACCGCACGCAAAGAACCCTTGCCGAATGCCGATGAAATGAATGGCAAATCCGGCAAGACTGAACTGCTGGTCGAATAAGCTTTTCTGGCCTTGAGGTCACAAAAAAGCCGCTTTTTAAAAAGCGGCTTTTTTATTGCGACTGGCATCCAAGTGTTTAAATGTCCATGGCTATGAGCAGTTTTTTAACCGGTGCATAACTACGCCTGTGCTCAGGCGTGACGCCATGTAAGGCCAGGCGCTCAAGATGCAACGCGGTGGGATAGCCTTTATGCTGGGCAAAGCCATACTCTGGATATTGCGCGTCTAATTCCAGCAATGAAGCATCTCTGGCCGTCTTGGCCAAAATAGAGGCTGCCGAAATTTCAGCCACTTTGCTATCGCCTTTGACAATGGCTTCACAAGGGATCTGGAATACAGGTTTACGATTACCGTCCACCTGGATCAGTGTGGCCTGTATATGAAACTGGTCGCACATGGCCTGGTAAGCGCGTTGCATGGCGAGCAGACTGGCCTGCAAGATATTGATCCGATCAATATCTTGCGCGCTGACGCTGGCAATGCCCCAGGCCAAAGCCTGTTGTTTGATGGTGATCGCCAGTGCGTCACGCTTGGCCTCAGATAACTTTTTCGAGTCTGCCAGACCTGCGATAGGTCTGGACGGATCCAGAATGACTGCGGCGGCATACACTGCGCCAGCCAAAGGCCCCCTACCTGCTTCATCAATACCACACAGGATGTGCATCGCAGTTAAGCCTGTAGAAATTGTCTAATCACAGCCGCTGCTTTTTGCGCGCTGTTTTGCTTGAGCTGCGCGTGAATATGGCGATACTTTTCTTGTAGCGCACTCAAGCCAACTTTATCAGCCAGCAGATTGTAGAGTGTTTGCGCAATGCGCTCCGGAGTCGCATCATCCTGCAGCAATTCAGGCACAATAAACTCACCAGCCAGGATGTTAGGCAAGCCAACATAAGGCTGCAGACGCATACGTTTAAGCAATTGCCAGCTCATATTAGACATCTTGTAGGTAATGACCATCGGCTTCTTGAGCAACGCAGCTTCCAGTGTTGCCGTGCCAGAGGCGACCAGCACCGCATCTGCGGCTGTCATCGCATCATGTGCGTGACCAAACATGATTTGCAGATCTATGCTGGTCTCAGGTTTTTGCGTTAATAACTGGTGCCAGGCACTGGTAAAAATATCACGGGTTTCTCGCGTCACCAATGGCACCAGAAACTGCGCTTGCTGGCCGTTTTCACGCATCAGGCGATCAAATACAATCGCAGTTTCCAGAACAAGTTCTGCATGAAACGTCACCTCAGACTGGCGACTACCAGGCAGCATCGCAATGACCACTGTGTCTTTTTTGAGTTTGAGTTTCTCGCGGGCTTGCTCAACAGGCGGCTCCATCGGTAGCGCATCCGCCAGAGGATGGCCGATATAGGTGACAGGCACGCCAACCTGCTGGTAAAGCGCAGGCTCAAACGGAAACAAGGCCAGCATATGTGAAACCGCCCGCTTGATTTTGTGAATCCGGTTTTTACGCCACGCCCAGATAGAGGGGCTGACATAATGCACAGTCGCGATGCCCTTGGCTTTGAGCTTACGCTCCAGCCAAAAGTTAAAGTCTGGGGCATCAATACCGATGAATACATCGGGCTTTTCAGTGAGAATCTGCTTGTACAACTGGCGGCGTAATTTGAGCAGGCCCCACAGATGCTTGAGCACTTCAAGATAGCCACGTACCGATAAACGTTCGATCGGAAATAAGGATTTGGCACCCAGGCTCATCATTTTAGGACCCGCAATGCCAAAAATCTCGACGTCAGGTTGCGCTGCTTTCAGCTCCTGAATCAAGTGATAGCCCAGCAAGTCTCCGGAGGCCTCTCCCGCCACCATTGCAATCTTAGCCATAATGTGTGTGAATTAACGGACAATGCCGCGCGTGGTCTGCGCGAGAAAACGGGTCATCAAGCCAATTTCCGGGCAGGATGTTTCCATGTCAGCCAAGGCCGCTTTTGCTTCTTCTAACGACAAGCCTTGACGATAAAGCACTTTATAGGCGCGCTTGATTTGCTGTATGGTCTCAGCACTAAAGCCTCTTCGCTTGAGGCCCTCGGCATTAATCCCATGCGGCTGCGCGTCATACCCCGCTGCCGTCACATAGGGCGGAATATCCTTGAACACCACAGACCCAACCGCGGTAATAATATGCTCACCGATCTGGCAATATTGGTGGATTAAGGTAAAGCCGCCAAGAATGGCATGATCATAAATAGTGACATGCCCTGCCAGCGAGGAGTTATTCGCCATGATGGTATGGTTGCCAACGATGCAATCATGGGCGATATGCACATAGGCCATAATCCAGTTATGGCTGCCGATTTTGGTCGTGCCTTTATCCTGAACCGTGCCACGATTAAAGGTACAAAACTCACGGATGACATTGTGATCACCGATTTCAAGCAGCGTAGGCTCATCCTTGAATTTTTTGTCTTGTGGCTTTGCCCCTAGCGACGAGAATTGAAAAATCTCGTTATGCTTTCCAATGGTGGTGGGGCCTTCAATCACCACATGTGAGGCGACTTTGGTACCCGCATCAATACGGACACCCGCACCTATGGTGCTATACGCGCCCACTTCGACCGAGCTATCCAGCTCGGCTTTGGGATCAATAATTGCGGTAGGATGAATCAAACTTTGCATGTTTCGCCTGCTACGCCCTCATGAGCGCAGTATCATATCGTTATTTTTCAATGGCTTTCAGGATACACATCATGTTGGCCTCGGCCACCACTTCGTCTCCTACTTTGGCCACGGCGACATATTTCCAGATGCCCTTCAGGATACGGTCAATTTTGACATTGAGCACGATCTGATCGCCTGGGGACACCGGCTTTTTAAAGCGCACATTGTCTATACCAGCAAAATAATACACAGAGTCATTGGTCGGCTTGGTACCCATCGTTTTAAAAGACAGGATGGCTGCCGCCTGTGCCATGGCCTCAACAATCAACACGCCCGGCATCACAGGGTGGTATGGAAAATGGCCTGGAAAATAAGGCTCGTTGACCGAAACATTTTTGACGGCGGTGATCTCTTTACCCAACTCCATAGACAGTACGCGGTCAACCAGCACAAACGGATAACGGTGCGGTAAATGTTCTAGTATCTCATGAATATCCATGCTATTCATTGGGTTCTCAGCCATAGTCTCTCTCAATCTTTTGAATGTCTCTGTATATTGCTAATTGCTTGCTCAAGCTGCTTGAGCTTGAGCTGATATTGTTCCAGATGCCGGATATTGGCCGCGGTCCGCAACCAGTCTGCATGTTTTTGGAATGGCATGAGCGCCGTATAAGTGCCTGCCTGCTGGATAGAGCGCATAATCATGGAACCAGGCGAGATGGTGACACCATCTGCAATCTGCAGATGGCCCAAAATCATGGCCGCGCCACCGATTTTGCAATGTTCACCGATCACTGCACTTCCTGCGATGCCCACGCAGCCAGCAATCACCGTATGCGCGCCAATGCGGACATTATGGGCGACCTGTATTAAATTGTCCAACTTCACACCGTCTGCAATCACAGTGTCATCCAAAGCGCCGCGATCGACTGTGGTATTTGCACCGACATCCACGTGATTTCCGATCACTACCCGGCCTATCTGCGGTATTTTAACCCATTCGCCCTGCGCTTCTGCGTAACCAAAGCCATCATTTCCAATAATACAGCCAGAAAACAAATGGCAATGGCTACCAATCTTACTGCCATGCTTGACCACCACACGCGGTTCCAGCACGGTATGCGCACCAATGCTTACATCGTCTTCGATCACGCAACCGGCACCAATTCTGACCCCTTCGCCCAGCACAACGCGGTCACCAATATAGACCTGCGCCTCAACGGTTAACTCGGACCCATGCTGCACCCCTTGCCCAAGCACGGCGGTTGCATGAATCTGGTTCTGGTAAGTACGCGGCGGATTCAATAGCGCGGACAGCCTTGCGAAGTAGGCATAAGGATTATCCGTCAGAATACACGGCAGAGCCGTTAAATGCTGATGCTCAGGCCGTAAAATGATGGCAGATGCCTGGGTGGCCTGTAAGGATTGTGTATATTTGGTATCGTTAAAAAAAGCAATGCTGCCTGGCTGCGCCTGCGACAAGGAAGCCATGCGAGACACGGTCAGGGCGCTCGCATGTTGTGACTGCTCGCCTAGCCATAGCTCACCGCCCAGAGACGCAACAATCTCTTGTAATGTATAGTGTTGCGCCATAAAAAAACAACCCTAGAAAACAACTTTAGAAAAATAACTCGAAAACAACATGACTAAGCAGCGGACAACCCAAAGCCAGGCAAAATCTCTATTTTTTACCTAGCAATTTCAGCACTTTATCCGTGATATCAATACGCTTGCTGGCATAAGCAACTCCACTGTAGGCGACTAGATCATAGCCTTCGTTCTCAGCCACAGTCTGCACCGCTTTATTGATACGTTCTTGCAACAAGGCCAGCTCTTCATTTTTGCGCAAATTAATATCTTCACGCAATTCACGCTGCTTGCTCTGAAATTCAAGGCGTGAATTGTTCAATTGACGCTCTTTCAGGCGGCGATCTGACTCAGTCAAATTTGAACGATCATGATCGAGCTGCGTTTCCAACTCACGAATCTGTTTTTGCAGCTTATCAAGCTCGAGTGAGCGCGGACTAAACTCTTTTTCAAGCTTTTTACCCGTCTCGGCGGTTTGCGGTGCCTCTTGCAGAAGCTTGTCCACCTGTACATACCCGACTTTGTAATAATCGGCGGCTTGTGCATGAGCACAACACAATACAATCGCTAGCACGCTAAACCAGATGCTTCTCATGAGAGTCCTCCTTTCCGCGCCAGCATGATGAGTGATTTGACACAGCATGCGTTAGAACTGCTGTCCAAACTGGAATTGCAGCACTTGTGTGTTGTCATAACTTTTACTATTCAAAGGCTTGGCCAGTACCAATTTCAACGGTCCAAATGGCGACACCCAGGTCACGCCTGCACCGGTTGAGAACCGCAAATATTCCGAGTTAATCGGATCATCTTGCCCGTAAACTCCCCCCGCATCCAAGAACACGCTCAGTCGGAACTGACTAGACTGGGTGACAAACGGCACTGGCATAAACAATTCCGCATTGCCTAAAACCTCTTTGGTGCCGCCCAGCGCATACGTTGAACCTGACGTTGGGTTTATACCTCTAGGGCCTAATGAAGAGTTCACAAAACCGCGGACACTGTTTACACCACCCAGATAAAAGTTTTTAAAGAAAGGATAGTTTTTACCACCATAACTGTTCGCATAGCCAACTTGCCCGTTTAGCATGAAGGTAAAGTTATCATTTAACTCTTTATACCAGGCATGCTGGTAAGTGGTTTTGTAATACTGCAGATTGAGCCCCGGCACACTGACCTCGCCAGAGAGTCTTTGTAACACACCGCGATGTGGGAAAAGAATGCTGTCCCTGGAGTCAAAGGTCCAGCTGGCATTGGCCACTAAGGAGTTGCTGTCACAGCCACTGGTATTACCGCAGAAGTTAATGTATTGGATCGGACTGCTGCTACTCAAGCTGACATTGGTAAAGTCTAGCGTCAGCCCGGCATTGACAAAGTCCCTTTCTGACAGCGGCATACCAAAGTTAACACCCACGCCATAAGAACGGCTGCTATAGGTACCCACATTTAACAAACTACTATTGGTATTACCAGTGTTGACATCACGCCGGTAAATATCAAAACCACGACTGATCCCGTCTGGGGTGAAGTATGGGTTGGTATAGGATAACGAGTAGGTTTTATTGTAGTTACTGGTATTAACCACCAACGCGACACGGTTACCGGTGCCGAGGAAGTTCGGCTGGTTGACGTTGAAGCCCAGAATCACGCCACTGCTACTGGACAAACCAGCACCGAACTGGACACTACCGGTGGCCTTTTCTGCAACCGTCACGTTCATATCGACCTGATCATTGATGCCAGGGACAGAAGGCGTCTCCAGCTCGACCGTGTCAAAGAAGTTCAAGCGCTGGATACGCTCTTTTGAACGCTTGATTTTATCGCCTGCATACCAGGCAGACTCTAGTTGACGCATCTCGCGTCTGACCACCGCGTCACGCGTACGTGTGTTGCCTTGTACGTTAATCCGTCTGACATAAACTTTACGGCCGGGATCAACAAAGAAGGTAAATGCAACAGTATGCTCTTGCTTGTTGATCTCGGGCACAGCATTGACATTAGCAAAGGCATAGCCTTCTTCGCCCAGCTTGTCATTGATGTTTTTGCTGGCGTCGGTGACTTTTTGGCGATTGAATACTTCGCCATCCTGAATATTAATCAGTTTGCGCAGATCGTCTTCTGGCAGCAATGTCTCGCCAGCCAGCTTGGTTTTGCTGATATTGTATTTATCACCCTCGGTGATATTGATGGTGATATACACGTCCCTCTTGTCTGGCGAAATGGAAACTTGGGTGGAATCAATCGCAAACTCCAGATAGCCCTGATTCATGTAAAACGAACGTAAGGCTTCCAGGTCCGCCGTCAGCTTTTGCTTGGAATACTGGTCATCCTTGTTCCACCAGCTCATCCAGTTTGGGGTCGTCAGTTGAAAGTTTGCACGCAAATCCTGCGTGGTAAACAAATGATTACCCACGATATTGATATCGCGGATTTTGGCTGCAGGGCCTTCGGTAATCTCAAAGCGGATAGCGACGCGGTTACGCTCCAGCGGACTTGCCGTGGCTTTAACCTCTGCGCTGTACTTGCCTTGTGACAGATACTGGCGCTTGATTTCCTGTTCGGCGCGATCTAACTGGGCTTTATCAAAAATCTGCCCTTCGGCAATGCCGATCTGCTTCAGGCCCTCTTTGATTTTGTCCGTTTGAAACGATTTGTTTCCGCTAAAATCAATTTGTGAGATAGAGGGGCGTTCCTGAACGGTGACAACCAGAACATCGCCTTCATTTTCAATACGCACATCCTTGAAAAATCCGGTGGCATAGAGGGATTTAATCGCTTGCGCAGCTTTTTCATCACTCATGACATCGCCCACCTGCATGGGCAGGTAGTTAAATACAGTCCCCGCCTCAGTGCGTTGCAAACCTTCAACGCGGATATCTGAAATGACAAACGGTTCTGTGGCGTAAGCGCTGAAATGCATCACCCCAGCTAACAAACCCAACCACAATTTGGAACTTGATTTTATTCTCATTAACTATGCTTTCAACCAATCAGGTAGCGATTAATGTCGTTAAAAAAAGCAATTAACATTAACGCGCCCAATATACCCAAACCCAGTCGCTGACCAATCGCCAGCACACGTTCAGGTAACGGTTCTCCTCGTATCAACTCCGCCATATGATACAACAAATGACCGCCATCCAATACTGGAATCGGTAGCAGATTCATGACCGCAATACTGATACTGAGCAAAGCAATAAAGCCGATGTAGGGTTTAATGCCCATATCGGCCGACTCACCAGCCGCATCGGCAATACTGACCGGGCCACTGATCGCCTTGAGTGATGCCTGACCCGTGACCATTTTTCCCAGCATTTTGAGGGTGAAGGCAATGGTCTCCTGCATTTTTTCCAACGCCCGGCCCGCCGCCTGCATCAAACTAAAGTGCCTGACTACTTGATAAGGCGTCAAATCCACTGCTGCCATATCCACAGCCGCTCCCAGACGGCCAATTTTCTGACCGCCTTGCAGGGTCAATTCTGGCAACAGTTTGACTTCATAGGACCTTTCAGCCCGCTGGTATTCCAACTTGAGCGCTTGCTCGGGACTCGCACGGACCAGTTTGACGAATTGCTGCCAGTCTGCAATCGGCTTTTGATTCACCTTGAGGATACGATCCCTAGGCTGCAAGCCACTTTTCTCAGCCACCGAGCCAGGCAAGACTTCGCCAATCACTGCTGGCACCGTCGGCATCAAGACGGCCAATCCCACTTTCTGCATCACCTCGCCATCTGGCTCGCCTGCTAACCGTTGCAACGGCAACTGATGCTGATGCAGCTCGCCTTGCGGGGTTTTGGTCACGACACGCAGGCTACGGTGTGCCATCCATTGATCCAGCATTTGCCACTGCACCTCTTGCCAGGTCGCCACCGCTTGACCATCCAGCGATACAATCAGGTCGCCTTGGCGCAGTTTGGCGGCCGCTGCCAATGAGCCAGGCTCCACCGGACCAATCAAGGGTTTCAGGCCAGTCTCGCCTTGCGCAATCAATCCCCAATAACACACGAATGCCAGGAGCAGATTGGCCAGCGGGCCGGCAAATACGATCCACATTTTGGCCGCAATGGACTGACGATCAAAAGCCTGTGACCAATCCACATCGGGACGAGAAGGCATTTCAGTCGCTTCACGGCTATCCAGCATTTTGACGTAGCCGCCGAGCGGGATCCAGGAAAGCACCCATTCTGTGGCCTGGGGATGGGCTTGAAACTTGAAAATCGGCCGACCGAAGCCGATGGAAAATTTCAGGACACGCACGCCACAACTGCGGGCGGCCAAATAGTGGCCAAACTCATGGATAGTCACCAGCACGCCTATGGCGACAATAAAAGCCCAGACTGAAGTCATACACTCGCCACCTTGCGCAAGGGGCTGACCGCCTGCGCAGCCAGCGCATGCTCGACAAACTGTCTGGCCTGCTGATCAACCGCCAGCAATTGCTCAATCGAGCTGACTGTTTCGACCGGCAGCGATTGCAAGGTACGTTCTATCAGGCATGGAATATCCAGATAATGGATTTTTTCCTGCAAAAAGGCAGCGACCGCCACTTCGTTGGCGGCATTCAGGATTGCTGGCGCCGTGCCGCCTGCAGCCAAGGCCTCATAAGCCAGACGCAAACAGGGGAAACGTTGCGTATCAGGCGCCTCGAACTCCAGCTTGGCGACGTCAATCAAACTCAAGGGTTTGACGCCAGAGGCAATACGCTCTGGATAGCCCAAGCCATAGGCAATCGGCGTGCGCATGTCTGGATTACCCAGTTGCGCCAGAATGCTGCCATCCACATAAGAGACCATAGAGTGAATCACACTTTGTGGATGCACAACGACTTCTATCTGATCTGGACGCGCATCAAACAACCAGCGCGCCTCGATCACTTCCAGCCCCTTGTTCATCAAGGTGGAGGAGTCTATCGTAATTTTTGCACCCATCACCCAGTTCGGGTGCTTGAGCGCCAAGGCAGGCGTCACTTCCTGCAATTGTGTCTGTGTATACCCGCGGAACGGGCCGCCTGACGCGGTGAGAATAATCTGATTCACACCGACATCTGCCAGCGCTTGATAGCTCTGACGCGGCATGGCCTGAAAGATCGCGTTATGCTCGCTGTCAATCGGCAACAAAGTGGCCTGACCTTGCTTGACAGCATCCATAAACAATTGGCCAGCCATCACCAGAGTTTCTTTATTTGCCAGCAGGATTTTCTTACCCGCACGGGCCGCGGCCAAGGCAGGCAACAATCCGGCAGCCCCAACCACGGCTGCCATCACGATGCTGACGTCTTCATGCGCAGCGACTTCACTCAAGCCATCTACGCCAGACAATACCTCCACCGGCAGTTGCTCGGCAGCCAGGCATTGTTTTAGTTGTCGCGCGGCTTCCGCATCCTGCATCACAGCAAATCTGGGCTGGTATTGGACACACTGTTGCAACATGAGGTCGACCCGACTGTGTGCTGCCAGCGCGAACACGCCATAGCGCTCAGGATGCTGGGCAATCACATCCAGCGTCTGCTGACCGATGGTGCCAGTGCTGCCTAGTATGGTGACGTATTGCAAATCAACCTCTTAAAATGAATGAGCTTGCGCGCAGAAGTGAAACCAGAACAGCAGGCACAGCCCGACCGGCAACGCTGGCACAACGCCATCGACCCGATCCAGCAAGCCGCCATGCCCAGGCAAAAACTGTCCACTATCCTTGAGGTTGGCCCGGCGCTTGAAAAATGACTCAAACAAATCGCCATAAATACCCACCACCGTCACCAGCCACAAGCCTGGGAAAATCCAGCCTGTAGCCACCCAGCCGCTGCCATACAAAATCCCCGCATAGCCTGTGACGGCGATTAACGCCCCAAGCACGCCCTCCCAGGTTTTGCCTGGACTAATCGCTGGCGCCAGTTTGTGACGGCCAAATTGTTTACCCGCAAAATAAGCCGCACTGTCAGCCAGCCAAATGGTGGAAATAATCACCAGCAGCACATAGGGATTCACCGCTTTTGCGACAACCAGCGCCATCCATAACGACAGCATCAGTCCGGCACCCACCCATGCATTCACAAAGGCACTGTTGAAAAAAGTATTGAAGTACAAGGCCACTGGCACAATCAATAGCCAGAATAGGCTGGCAAGTGCAAATACCTGTAACGATTGATAAAAAAACCAGTGAAAGCCCAAGTTAAGCAGGCCAAACAACAGGACCACGCCCGCCAGACTAGAAATTGCCAGATACACCGTGGTTTGCACACGATTAAACTGCAAAAAGCCAGACCATTCACGCAGGCAGACCAGCGACAATCCCAACATAATCAGGGCCCAAGCCAGCAATGGCAGCAAAAATAAGGCTGGCAAAAACAATCCCAGCAAGACAACCGCGGTCACAATTCTTGTTTTTAGCATATCCTTGCTTTTAGTCTCTCTAGGCGTCGCTACCATCAACCAGTTGCTCACTGGTGCGGCCAAAGCGGCGTTCACGTTGACGGTATGAAGAGAGTGCGGCTTCAAAGGCGTCATCATCAAAATCGGGCCACAAGGTGGGCGTAAAATACAATTCAGTGTAAGCCAACTGCCAGAGTAAAAAGTTACTGATACGGGTTTCACCGCCGGTGCGGATAAACAAATCCGGCTCTGGCGCATATGGCATGGAAAGGTAAGGCAGCAGATCACACTCCTCGATCTGCTTGAGGTCAGGTTGTGCCTGCATTAACTGGTTCATGGCATTGACCACATCCCAGCGCCCACCGTAATTGACAGCAATCGTCAACACCAATCCGGTATTGGCAGCCGTTTTCGCTTCAGCCTCGATCATTTTTTGCTGTAATGCCGCGTTAAAGGCACTACGATCACCAATCAGTTTCAGGATCACGTTGGCGTCATGCAGTTTCTTGACTTCGCGATCCAGAGCCTCCAGAAACAGGCTCATCAGAAAAGTCACTTCCTCCTGCGGGCGACGCCAGTTTTCACTGCTAAAGGCAAACAGGGTGAGGTAGTTGATTTGCAGCCGGACACAGGCCTTGACCATGGCGCGCACAGATTCCAGGCCACGTTGATGCCCGGCGACACGGGGCAAAAAACGTTTTTTGGCCCAGCGCCCATTGCCATCCATAATGACGGCGACGTGCTGGGGCACTTCCTGAACAGGCGGGACTTCTTTGGTAGAGCTGGAGAAAAAACCCAAAACAGTTTCCGTTCGCGCAATTGGCTGTTAAACAGCCATCAGGTCCGCTTCTTTTTGTTGCAGAATTTTATCGACTTCCGCCACGGCTTTGTCTGTCATTTTTTGCACTTCATCTTGTGCGCGGCGCTCATCATCTTCAGAAATGGCTTTGTCTTTAATCAGTTTTTTCAGCGCATCGTTTGCGTCACGGCGCACATTACGGATCGCCACTTTGGCGCCCTCGCCTTCCTGACGCACAATTTTGGCGAGGTCGCGGCGACGCTCTTCGGTCAACATAGGCATAGGTACGCGAATCAAATCACCATTGGTGGCAGGGTTCAGGCCTAAATCACAGTCTCTAATCGCTTTTTCAACTTTGGCAATCATGTTTTTTTCGTAAGGCTGCACATTCAAGGTACGTGCATCGCCCAAATTGACATTTGCAACCTGATTGACTGCCACCATAGAGCCGTAATACTCCACCATCACATGATCCAGCAAGCCGGTGTGTGCACGGCCAGTACGGATTTTTGCCAGATCCACTTTCAGGGACTCCAGCGATTTATGCATTTTCTGCTCGGCAGATTTTTTAATGTCTTCAACCATTTGATTCTCCAATCGACACGCGGGGCTTAAGCCATCACGCGTGTACCTTCATTTTCACCCAGAATGACACGCTTCAACGCGCCTTCTTTAAAGATACTGAACACCGCAATCGGCATTTTCTGATCTCGGCACAGCGTAAATGCAGTTGCATCCATCACTTTGAGGTTTTTATTGATCGCCTCGTCGTAGGTCACCATATCATAACGGGTCGCTGTCGGGTCTTTTTTCGGATCTGCCGTGTAAATGCCATCGACCTTGGTCGCCTTCAATACAATTTCGGCATCAATCTCGACGCCGCGCAAAGCAGCTGCCGTGTCCGTGGTAAAAAACGGATTCCCGGTACCCGCGCCAAAAATCACCACCTTACCTTCTTCCAGGTAACGAATGGCTTTACCGCGAATATAAGGCTCAGCGACCGCCTCAATATTCAATGCACTCTGCACACGTGCTGGCAAGCCTGCGTGCTTCATGGCATCCTGCAAGGCCATCGCGTTCATCACCGTGGCCAGCATACCCATGTAATCCGCAGTTGCCCGGTCCATACCCTCTGCGGCAGGGGCAACACCGCGAAAAATATTGCCACCGCCGATGACTATGCCTACCTGTACGCCCATACTGACGATTTCTTTGACTTGCGCAACAATAGCCGTCACTGTTTCGCGATTAATGCCATATGCGTCATCGCCCATCAGCGCTTCACCTGATAACTTGAGTAATATGCGCTTGAAAACAGGTTGTGCCATAATTATTTTCCCAAACTCAAAAATGTGCCTATTTAATCACAAAAACGTCATTTTTTGGATGTTGCAGGCGCAATTAGAAATAAAACTAGTGATTCGCGGTAAAACCACAAGGCTGATCATAAAAACCAAAATTCAGCCATAAAACAAAATTCAGCCATAAAAAAAGTGGAATCCTAAGATTCCACTTTTTGTGAGACGCTACTAGCCAGTCAATTAGACTTTTGCAGCAGCAGCCACTTCAGCCGCGTAATCGACTACGGCTTTTTCAATGCCTTCACCCACGATGTACATGCTGAAAGAAGCCACGCTTGCCCCTTTGGATTTCAGCAATTGCTCAATGCTCAGCTTGTCATCTTTCACAAAGGCCTGGCTCAGCAAAGTCACTTCTTTCAAGAACTTCTGCACCGTACCTTCTGCAATTTTTTCAAGCATGGCTTCTGGCTTGCCAGCTTCTTTGGCTTTTTCGATAGCCACACGACGCTCGGCTTCAATCAGCGCAGCATCCACACCACTGGCATCCAGCGATTTTGGTTTGGCTGCAGCAATATGCATTGCAATGTCTTTACCCAGCGCTTCGTCACCACCCACCAGATCAACCAGCACACCAATTTTGCTACCATGCACATAGCTGAACAATTGGCCTTTTGCTTGTGTACGCACAAAACGACGTGGGGTGATGTTTTCACCAATTTTACCAACCAGTTGCGCACGCACAGACTCCGCTGTTTCGCCACGCAATGGTAAAGCGCCTACCGCGTCAATGTCAGCAGGATTGTTTTCGTTCACAGTTTGCGCCAATTCGCTCACAAACTTGAGGAATTCTTCGTTCTTGGCGCAGAAGTCAGTTTCAGAGTTCACTTCGATCAGTGTACCCAGTTTGCCATCAGCGGTAATGCTGATGCCTACGGTGCCTTCTGCAGCCACACGGCCAGCCGCTTTGCTTGCCTTGTTACCAAAGCGTACACGCAGAATTTCTTCCGCACGGGCCATATCGCCTTCAGCTTCTGTCAAAGCCTTTTTACAGTCCATCATTGGGGCATCGGTGCGCTCACGTAAGTCTTTCACCATGCTTGCGGTAATTTCAGCCATTTATTTGCTCCTTTTATTCAACGACCTGAGCGGTCGCCATCAATATTCTTTTCACTATACAGGGGCTGTGTGACAGCCAGATTGCGCCAGACAGCAGCGCATTTACGTGCCCATTCTGTCAGCCTATGCAACAGAAGACACAATAGAAAAAGGGGCGATGCGCCCCTTTTCATGCTACCGGGAATTACTCAGCCACTGCCTCAGCAGGTGCAGCTTCTTCCTGTGCAGCCTTCACGATTTCAGAAATCGCGTTTGCACGACCTTCCAACACGGCATCAGCCATGCCACGTGCGTACAAGCGGATTGCGCGTGAAGAGTCATCGTTACCAGGGATGACATAAGTGATGCCATCTGGTGAGTTATTGGTATCCACGATACCAATCACTGGAATCCCCAGTTTACGTGCTTCAGTAATCGCGCCGCTTTCATGACCAACGTCGATCACAAAAATCGCATCTGGCAAGCCACCCATCTCTTTAATACCACCGATGGAACGCTCCAGCTTTTCGATTTCACGCTTGATGCCCAAAGCTTCTTTTTTACCGAACTTGTCGATGCTGCCATCAATCATCATGGCTTCAAAGTCTTGCAAACGCTTGATAGATTGCTTCACGGTTTTGAAGTTGGTCAGCATACCGCCCAACCAGCGATGGTTCACGTATGAACAACCAGCGCGCTGTGCTTCTTCTTTCACGATATCGCGGGCTTGACGCTTGGTGCCCACAAACAGAATACGGCCCTTGTTTGCTGCCAAAGTGCGCACATATTTCTGTGCTTCTTCAAACAGTGGCAGGGTTTTTTCCAGGTTAACAATATGAATTTTGTTACGATCGCCAAAAATGAACTCTGCCATTTTCGGGTTCCAGTAACGAGTTTGGTGACCAAAGTGAACACCGGCCTCCAACATTTGACGCATAGTCACGGACATGATTTTATCTTTCCATTCAAAGGGTTATTCATAAACTTGCAATCAAAAACACCGCATTTAACGGCACCCAATGTGATTGCAAGCAAGTGTTTGACAAAAAAGTCAATCCAAAATTATAGCGCTTAATCCGAATACTATCAAGCACTTAAGCATTTTCAGCTAAGCTGGCGTCCCCGTCAGGAGGGACAGATTTACAGACAGACTCCAATATAATCAATTACTTAACGAGGGGGTATTATAGCTTATGTGTAGCAGTTGCGTGTAGCAGCCTATAAAATATATTTAAAATTGTTGATTTAAATTCCCCGCCCCTTAGCTGAGCTAAAAAATTTCACAGCAAATTTGTTTGAGGTTATTAATAGATTTAGGCTCAGGCCGATTCCCCCGTGCCACCCTTCGAGCTGTAGCAGCAGCAATCCCTTTACGAATCCCTACGTTTAATTGTTTTCTTTCCGGCGGTTGTGGGGCTTCACTTTGCGCACAGCTAAAGCCAAACTTCAAGACTACTCAAGCAAAGCATCAATGGTTATCATCACTGCTCAACTCAACGGGGGCTTAGCGTGAACAACTGGTTATATTTGGCTGCTGCAATCATTGGCGAGGTTATTGCCACATCCACACTCAAGTCCAGCGAAGGGTTCACCAGAGTAGCTCCTTCAGTCGTTGTTGTCCTAGGCTATGGTGTCTCTTTCTACTTCATGTCTTTGGCATTAAAGACCATTCCTGTCGGTATCGTTTATGCAATATGGGCAGGTGTCGGCATTGTGCTGGTGGCAGCCATAGCGTGGCTAATGCACGGGCAAAAGCTCGACCTATGGGCACTCGTTGGGATTGGCTTGATTGTGGCTGGTGTCGCAGTTATTAACCTGTTGTCTAAGTCGACCGCGCATTGAGGCTTTAAAATTCACCACAAATTTGTGAGGGGATATTGATAGTTTAAGGAACGCGAAGTACCCCCCGTGGCGGTCTTGAGGTGGGCCTGAGAGCATCGCCCTTCCCTTTTCCCCAAACATGCGCCAGACTGCTAGTAATCCCTGTGATTGTCGTTACAAATAAGAAGACAAAACATGATAACTAAACCTACATTGTTCATCCTTGGGGCTGGTGCAAGCATCCCTTATGGTTTCCCTTCAGGATGGGAATTGAGGCAGAGCATATGTAATCTGGCTGATAATCCCAATGTGCCCTTGGTACGGGGCTTGGTTAAGCATTTAAACATTAATTTAGATGAGCTATATGCATTCACTCGTGACTTCAGAGACTCAAGAATCGCCTCAATTGATGCTTTTCTGAGTCGCAGAGATGATTGCTGGGATATTGGAAAGTTAATCATAGCTTCGCTTTTAGTACCGCTTGAGCGAGAGGAACAGTTTAACTTGTCTGTGGAGGATGATTGGTACTTCGCACTATGGAATGCACTGGTTTCCAATGTATCTAACATCACTGAGCTAAAAAATAACCAGATTAGAATTTTCACATTCAACTATGACAGGTCTCTCGAAAGTTATCTACATAATGCAATCCTCAATACTTTCAGAGTAAGCCCAGAGGAAGCTTGGGATGCCTTAAAAAGTTTCAATATCAGTCATGTGTACGGCTCTCTGGGTGAATACAGCAACTCCGATGACCTTTCTAATGGTATTAGAGCCTACTCGCCATTGTTCTCAAAGGACTCCATAGCAGTCGCTGCAAAACATATAAAAGTTATTCCTGAAGCGCGCTCCGATGATGCAATCTTTGCAAAAGCAAAAGATGCCTTTCGCTGGGCTTATAACGTTTGTTTCTTGGGCTTTGGATTCGACCCTTTAAACGTACAACGCCTTGGATTCAGAGAGATAATTTCCTCTGGATATTACAACTCCCTTCCCCGCAAAGTGGTGGCCTCAACTCTGAACAAAACTACTGCTGAAGTAGATATTATTCATGAGGCCACTTTAGGAGTTAAAGACTTTCATGACAAGGAAGGTCTTCTTTGCGTTGATTGGGATAATTACAATTCTACAAATCTTGCAACTCTGAGGCGTTTTGCGTGGCTAATGCAATAGTTTTTGTACCACTGTCAGAAAGTGGTCATATTCTAACAGTCTAAATCACACCCGTTATAAAGTACCCTGTTGCATTTAATAACACACCCATATAAACTGACAGCACTTTCTACCAGTTTACGGAGTTTCCTACATGTCTCGATTGTTTGTATATGGCCGTGTGTCTACAGCAGAGCAAGACCCAGAGAATCAGCTATTAGAGATTGAGCAAGCTGGGTACAAACCTGAGCCTCACAGGGCCATTCTTGAGAAGGTTTCAGGGGCAACCCCAGCAGACTCAAGGGAAGGCTTCAGCAAGCTTAAGGACAAGCTGGACAAGGGAGACACCCTGATAGTGACCAAACTTGACCGCCTTGGCCGTGACTCAATAGACGTACAGCAACAGGTGGAATGGTTCAAGGCAAACAATGTCCGCTTGATTGTCTTGCAGCTTGGCAACCTTGACCTTACCTCGGAGGCTGGAGCGTTCACGTTAAAGATACTCGCTGCCGTGGCTGACTTTGAACGGGGCCTAATCCGTGAGAGAACCCTTATAGGACAGGCTAAAGCATGGCAGGCAGGCAAGACGAAGGGCCGACCAGCAAAGACCACTAGCGAAGAGCGTAAGGTGATTCTTGAGCGCTTAGCTGAGGGTGTCTCTGTGAGTCAACTTTCAAGGGATTACAAGATTAGCAGAGCCTCAGTCATAAGCATTAGAGACAATCAGGAGGCACAGGCATGAAGTACGTTTTAATCGGTGTCTTGATGGTCGGCGGGGTGTTTATTGTCGCGATGCTTGCTGGCAAGTTCTGTAAGCGATAGCGCACTATCTGGCATTGGGTGTCCTGGTCTTGAACTCACTTGAGCAATACCAGCAACTTGGCAACGATAGGCGTGAAGCGTAAATAATTGCCCGCGCCATGAGTAGTCTGTGTAGCGGCTAACAAACCAAGTGCCAATAAGCCAGATACAATCACCCCTTCTCTTGAGTCAACGTTAACCCTAAGGGAGTTGGTTGGGTTGTCTCCCGTGACTTCTCCAAACAATATGCTGTAGTGGTTGAAGTTCTTAACCAAGAAGTCAGCCTCTTCAGCAGATATATCGCGCAGTACACGCGAAAGCACCACCGACTCTTGTGGCTGGAAGACGTCTTGAGTAAGACTGTTGCCTATTGCTCTTTTCAGATATTCAATCTTCTCAGAGTGAGTTGTGTGCAGCAGTGCAAGGACTATCTCATTAATGAGCTTGTACTGTGAGTCTGATAACTTTGCCAAAGCCTCAGCGTGCTTATTGAGTGTCGCATCAATCTCTACCAAAGCCGCTTCAATACGTGCTTTATGGCGGCTACTTGCTAACGTGTTGGACAACACAGGCAGTACGGCTGCAAGAGGAGTGCCTGAGAGTGTAGCAATAGCCGTCATCGTAGCTTCAGTTAACGTGTGTCCAGCTACTTTTTCTAAGGCAGTGGCAGGCTTCTGTGATGTCATTCTTGGTGTCTCAATACGTCATGTAATAAAACGCATCATACCGGAAGAAACGCTCAGAAACGCGCTACAAGCCACAATCTCAGGTCAACCAAAGAACTCCATTGCCGGAAGCTTAAAGTGTCTCTAAGCGCACCTAAGCCCTCACCTCAGGTAACTCCTCCCAGCTAGCAAAGTTGGGACTCTTCATGCCCCGCTTCATGGCCCATGCCTTATGAACACCCTCAGAGGCCAGCTTAATTGTCCCTCTTGAATACTTGCTGTTAATTGCGTCCATGACGGCCATCAAAGCGTCACCCTTAGCGTCACCTTCAACAAACCCGAACATATCCGCCTGCTTGCCTCCAGCTGGGACTAGCTCAGTAAGCATCACGCCGCACTTCTGATAGTAGATGCCGGACTTAAAGAGTTTCTTGAGAATCCATAGCGCGACCCTGTTTATCTGCATGGTGTTATCTGTCGGTGCAGGGAATGCAACCACATGGCTAGCGCCGTAGTACTCAGCTTCATCAAAGGGGCTATTCTGAATAAAGACCATCACGGCATTGGCATACAAGCCCTTGTCCCTCATACGCGCTGAGGCAGTGCTGGCGTGAAAGCTGATGGCTTGCTCTAGATTAGCCAGGTCACTAACTCTAGCCCCGAATGAACGCGAACTCATGACCTGCTTAGCGTCTTCTTCCACTACGTTTAACTCATGCCATGCCTCACCGTTTAGCTCTCTGACTGTACGCTCTACAACCACCCCAAATTCGTCACGGATGCGCTTAGGACAGGCGTTCTTCAGCTTGAGTACATTGTGTATGCCTCGCTTGTTTAAACGTTTCTCAAGGCGATTGCCGACGCCCCACACCTTGGACACCTCAAGGGACTCCATGATGCTGTCTAGCTCAGCGGCTGGCATATTAACGAGGTCACAGACGCCATTGTATTGAGGGCGCTTCTTAGCGAGGTGATTAGCCAGCTTGGCGAGTGTCTTAGAGCTACCGAAGCCGACACATACAGGCAACCCCACCCACTGCATAACGGTGTCTTTGATTGTCCGGCCATGTTTGAGCAGGTCGCCTCTGTACCCTGTCAGGTCAAGGAACGATTCATCAATGGAATAGACCTCCTGCCGTGGAGCAAACTGCTTAAGGGTCTCCATGAAGCGGTTGCTTATGTCGGCATAGAGTTCATAATTAGACGAGAACGCTACAACACCGTGGCGCTCAGCCTCCTCCTTCACTTCAAACCAAGGGCGACACATATACAGCTCAAGGAGGTCTTTAGCCTCTTTGCTTTGGGCTATCACACAGCCGTCATTGTTGGATAGCACTACGACTGGCTTGCCCTTTAAGTCCGGTCTATAGATTCTCTCGCAGGAGGCATAGAATGTGTTGCCATCAATCAGGGCAAATATGCGGTCATGTTGGCTTATGGATGACATAGGTAACCACCCCAAACACTTCTAGCTCTTGCCCCTCAGAGAACACCACAGGCTTGTGTGAGGGGTCGTCTGAGTCGGACAATAGCTTGACCACACCGCCACGCTTATAGAGCCTCTTGACCATCCACTCACCATCCAAAGCGGCCACAATGATACTTGATGACTTCGGCGCCTGAGACCTGTCTACAATCACCATATCGCCGTCATGTATTCCAGCCTTCACCATGGAGTTACCTTTAACTTTAAAGTAAAAGGTTGCCGGAGGATTAGTCACTAAATGCTGATTGAGGTCTAAGGTCTTTTGCTCATAGCCTTGGGCTGGAGAAGCGAAGCCAGAGTGACCACAAGACACGCTCTCGCTGTAGATTGGGCGAGGCATGAGGGATGGCAAAGGGTGCGCTTTAAGGAAGGCTTGAGCGGGGCTAGAGGTGTCTATCTGCATACCATTTGATTATCGTTACAATAATCAGGATGATACAGCTATGTGTCAGGAGCTGCTAGAAAATTTAGACGTCTTTTGTTGGTTTTACAATGCTTGCGTCGATGTCCTCAGCACGGTCAAAAACATCAGCTCCAAACCTATTATAGTCATGTAGAAAAGCCTGAAACTGTTTAGAATTTACGGTCTTTTCTGGATTTGCTCTGATATGTTTGTCGAAGCTATCTAAGTGTTTTTGTGGAATAGTCCGATGCAATTCGGTCATTTGATTAGCTTTGTCGTAAAGGTATCCCTGAAACCCCGCAGGCAATATGTACTGTCTTGGTGTAATCTGCCCAGATTTAAGCGCAACTCTGCTTGAGCGCATATCTTTGATATTTTCGACATTAAGCACACCCAGAAGAATGAATGAAGGCAGCTTTGTGTAAATGAATTTCGACGTACTGTTGCCTATGATATCTAGAGCGATTGCTCTTAATAAATAACGGTTCATGCTCGGAGGCATATCAGTCATAGTAGTTGACTCAATAGCTTCCAACGGTATCAGGTGTTGTTCATATTGAAGCAAATTATCAGCCTCTCCCAAGAGATATGCTCTTAAATGCCTTTCAGCAGAGTCTTTAAGGGCTACTTCTGCCTCATCTCGATGATTTGGATTCAGGCTCTGAATATAATTAAGACATCTCCAGCTCATTGAGGCACAGAATTTGGACAGCCAACTATCATAGTTAAGCTTTGGGGTATTCTTCTCAACATGAGGGTAGAAGATATTGTTGGCGAACTCCCTTTCCCATCCAGAAAATAACTGCTCGCAATCGCCGCAAAGCCAGTATTCCTTTGCAGTATCTTGAGCGCGTTTATCCATTTGAGTATTCATCCGCAGATAACCAGTGATGGATGTACTCTTCAGCCATTTGCCAATGAATCTAGGAATGATGTGACTCTCTTTTAATATAGTCTCTTGCTTACATAGCTTGCATGTACCCTTCATCGCTCATCCACTCCAAAGACAAACAGTCTAAACAATTATGCCCGAAAAGCGACCCTCAGAATCGACCTACAGCGCGTTATTTTGGGTCGGCCTAGGCTTCGGTATTGGCTGGATTTTGAGGCGTTCCTAGGGCTGTTTTTTTAATGTATAACTTCAAGTATTAACAATAAGTAATTGTTATAAAGTATTTCTTTGCCTAAATAGTTGCCAATGCGGGACAGTTGCCTAACCGGCGCTGTCCCTTTTTTATTCCCCGCACTAGTGGCAAACCCACAAAAAATTTCTCAAGGAGACTTTATGAACGACGACAAGTTTGCGTGCTTATCCGCACAGACCAATCAAGTCGCGGCTTTCTCAGTGCTAGATGCGCTGGCTCCCTTGAGTTTTTTCTTATCCAACCCATGGAGCACACCCTATGCAAACCTTACCGCAATCCAATGACACCCCTTTAAAACTAGGACAAGCCTTCTCCGTCCAAGAGCAAGAGAATAACTCTGCTCAAATAGAACAGGAGAGGGCGAGTCAGGAAGCGATAGCTGAAGAACAACGTAAAGCAACCCGAGAAGCAACGCCTTTCTCTCAAGTGGTTCAGGACGCTTTCTCAATCAATAACTTCACCTACCAGTTAGCCAATGAAGACGGCTCACGCTGGGCAGGTAACGATGACCCTAACTTCCTCAAGTCCACCATGGACATTAAGAAAGACCTAGAGGACTCCCAGCTCCCTTTAACTTACATCAAGCGACTGACTGAAGCTGGCTCCCAGCAACGCTATGACGCAATCATGAGTAAGATTAAGGAGGAGTCTGAGGCTCGCACAAGGCTGGACGCTCAGCATGGCCTGACACGCTTTGGCCTAGAGACTGGCGCATTACTGGCTGACCCTGTAGCAATTGGGGTCGGTCTGGTAGCGCCGGAGATAGCCATCCCAGCGAAGACTGTAGGAGCAGCTAAGATTGCTCAAGGGGCCGCTAGAGGACTTGCTTCATGGGGCGCTGCAAGTGCTGCTGTAGCTGTTCCTCAATATGGCCTAATGGAGACCAAGACTGGCTCAGAGGTGGCCTTAGAGGTCGCTGGAGGAGGTCTATTGGGTTCCCTTGGAGGGGCCGCTAAGGGTGCCTATGGTGCATGGATGGACAGGAAGATAGGCGAGGCTCAGGCTGGTCTATTCAATCAGGTTAAACGCCAGATGGTGTCAGCGCCGCGTGAGGTATCTACCCTGCTGGATAAATACGCTACTGAGTATGCCGTACCTCCTGACCTTGTGTACGCTATAGCCTCGCAAGAGTCCCGCTTTAACCAAGCCGCAGTCTCTCCTAGAGGGGCTGTAGGTGTCATGCAGTTGATGCCTAAGACAGCCAAGGGGCTAGGCGTGGATGCCAATGACCTTGAGCAGAATATCAAGGGTGGTGTCCAGTTGTTAGGCTCACTGCTGAAGAAGTACGACAACGACTACGACAAGGCTCTAGCTGCTTACAATCATGGTGAAGGTAATCTAGCCAAGCTCATGAAGAAACACCCCGAGGACTGGCGAGAGTATCTCCCTGACGAGACTAAGGGTTACTTGCGCGGTGTCAATGTCCGTGCTCAAGCGGCGCGTAAAGAAGTTGATTCAGTCAAGGAGTTCTGGTCTCAGCAGGAGCAACACTTCGGCGGTTCTAATGCTGGTGCAGCTCAGGCGAAGGACACCTACATTCTCACAGGGCAGGACGCTTCAGCAGTTGAAGACGCTCCTTACGCTCTCTTTGGTGGCGCTCGATTCGACGCTGTAGGTAAGCTGAAGTCTGACGAGAACCCTTACTTCCGGCAACTCGGTATCATGGGGGAAGACAACGTAGGTCTTAACCGTGACGGCTCAGCAGCTCAGTTCTCCGCTGAGGAATACACAAACCAACTCATGCACACATCACAGGCTGGCTGGTTGCGTGGCTATGGTGAGGCCTTTGACGAGTTCTCAGCCAACACTCCGGCGCTCAGCAAGCAGGCTAAGCTAGACCAGTTCAATGATGCTGTTATGGAATCAGTCCTGACTGGTGTCTCCCATGAAAGCAAGGCAGTGAATGCAGCAGCGGCACAGACTAGAGCGTTCTTCAAGCGATACGCTGACGAGGGCTTTAGCTCCGGCTCTAAGTATTTTGAAGGATTCTCCTCTAATGCCAACTACTTGCCCCGCATTATCAACCCCGAGAAGTGGGACTCAATGATTGCCAAGTACGGTGACTCAGAGGTGGTTGCGGTTATCCGTGATGCCTTCCTGAGAAACCTTGACGATGCAGCTACAGCAGAGGCTCAGGAGCTTGCTACAAAGCTGGCTAAGGGGTATGTAGCCAATGTGAACAATCGTGGCGTATTCGGCTCTACAGGGGCCTTGCATGGCATAGATTTAAATGATGCAGATGCACTCCGTCCCCTGCTGGAAGCTCAAGGACTCGGTAAAGGAGAGATTCAGGAAGTCCTTGATGGGTTGCTTAAGCGTAGCAATGAGAACTCAGGCCCTGCACGGACTAAGCGCCGTGTTGACTTGGACATGATGACCTCACGCACTACGCCTGACGGGGAGCTGAGAATCCGTGACTTGTTTGAGACAGACCTCACTCGCTTGATTAGGGGATACTCCGAGCAGGTATCGGGCCATATCGGACTGGCGAAGGTAGGCATTAAGTCTCAAGCTGACTTCGAGAAACTCCTAGAGGGCGCTCAGGTATGGCAGCGAGAGAACAAACTAAATGCTGACCAAGGGGCATTCGATAGGCAGATTAAACGCGCACAGTTCCTCTACAACGCGATAACTCGCAGGCAGATGGACTCGACCCTTGACCGTGGTACTAAAGCGGCGCTAAGGCACATCCGAAGCTTCAACGTCATGCGCTTGATGAACAATACCGGCTTTGCTCAGTTGGCAGAGTTCGGGAACATCTTAGGCCGTGGCGGGGTTGACTCAATGATGGAGCTTATGCCGTCCTTTAAGCAGATTGTCCGTGACCGTGGTAAGTTTGGTCGCAAGCTGGATAAAGGGTTGTATGAGGAGCTGGAAGCGCTCTCAGGGGTCGGCACTACTGACCTCTTGGGTAGACATTACCTCGGCTGGGATTCCATGGAGGGACAGTTCTCTTCAATGGATAAAACCTTGCACAACGGCAAAAGGATTACCTCCCACTTGTCCGGCATGGCGTACCTAGCTCCGTCTATGCAACGTATGGCGGCAGGCGTCATGGCACACCGATTCGCAAAGTTGGCCATTAAACCGAAACTGACAGCAGCGCACATGCGAGAGCTTAGACAGCTAGGCCTTGATGACGACATGATGAACCGCGTATTGGGCATGGTGAAGACTCATGCAACCCTTAAAGGAAAGCGTGTGCAATCCTTTAACATGGAGAAATGGGGCGCTCAAGAACGCGCTAACTTCGGCTTAGCATTGCAAAGGGCTTCCCGTAGGATGATTCAAGAGAACTCCTATGGCGGCTCCTTCCCGTTGATGCACACGGAGACTGGCAAGATACTCATGCAGTTCAAGAGCTTTGTCATCAATGCGTGGACTAAGCAGACCTTAGCGGGTGTGGCTTTGCATGACATGAGGACATTCATGGCGTGGGCTGTGAGTTCCTTTGTGGGCGGGGTGGCTTATGTCGCTCAGACCAATGTGACTCACTATGGTGATGATGACAAGCTAGACGAGCTTCTCACAACTGAAAAGATTGGGGCTGCAAGCTTTGCTAGAGCTGGCTGGGCCTCGCTGATTCCTTCAGCAGTGGACTCTACTGTTCCTTTGCTGACGAATGGCTATGCTAAGCCCTTATTCTCCAATGCGAGGGCTTCAGGCCAACAAACTAACGTCATCACAGGCTCACCTACCTACGACCTGTTAAACACGCTCACACAGACCGTACCTGCATTATGGATGTCTACCCTTGTAGATGACTTCCAGCTCACCGAAAGGGACGCTAAGCGGGTCATTGGGCTAATGCCCTTCATTCAAGTAATGGGCGTAAGGCGTCAGCTTGAGTCCGTCATTGAGGATGCAGGGCTGTCTAAGAAGCGCTTTAGCAGGTATGACCAGCTTGACCCAATGGAGGAGCTTAGCGACATCTTGAGCGGTAATTAAAGAAAGACCCTAGCCCCCTTTGCGGGGGTTGGGTTTTGCTCTTTGTTACAACAAGCCGCCAAGAAAATCCTTTATTGGCCTAGCATACTTAATAACAAAGTCTATGACTCTGACTAAGTTGCTGGTGATACTCAGTGCCTTTATAGCTTTATCCTTTAACAGATTTGTCTGCATACGTTGTCTCCTTATACAATCCCTGAAGCAATCTCCAGATACTCAACAAGTTAACCATCACGACTTCATTTCCATGCGATTACTTGAGTATCTAATGTTCAGTTGCTGAATAAGGTAGCAAACCCCACCTGTTATACGCGCACCCTGTTACACGCAAGGATGCTCTCGCCGGAGCTGTGCTAGGTTCAGCGAGCTTCATACGCATATTGGGTAGAGTCGATGGCTAGAGATATGGATAAAGCTTACTCTGAGGACTACGAAGAGAAGCTCTTAGCCGAGCTAGAGAAGTTCCAAGAGCATGTCTTTGGTATCGCGGGAGAAGGCTATGAGGGCAACTCACTTACGTGGATAGACTCATAATTAATTCCCCGCACTAGTGGTAGGGTAACACTCAAAGTCTATCTCTAAGTGTATACTCTAAGTGTTCCTCTGCGATTATGCAGACAACCCCTCCCCTGCAATAACTCTAAGTTGTCCCTTTAAGTGTCCTCCTAGCTCTGGTTAGGAGTGAGCTTTAAACAATGGTTAGACATTCACTCAATGTGTCATCACCCATAACCATCATTTCATTAGTAATTCATAACCAAGAAACACCTTGAAGCACCCTTTCAAGTCCCCTTCACGCATTTACCTTGGTGCCCAGAAGAGGACTCGAACCCTAGCAACACCTCAAGCAGTCCCTTACAGCCAACCCTTGGCTATTCATCATTAATTAATCACCTTCTTTCTGTCGTACCTTTCTTGATTGCTTCTAAAGCTAGCCCTTGTTGATGGCTGGTGATTGAGCTTTGGAGGAAGGGACAATCAGGAGAGGTACAACAAAAGGAAATATCAACATGAGCAACACTAAAAGAAAACCTGTCCGCAATGGGCGTTCATTAATCCTGAGTCACGCTAACGTGCCGGAGAAGCAGCTCATGGACTTTGGATTGTCTGAAGCAGCAGCTAAGCGGGCTATACGCATCCGTAAAGCGTTTCCTTACATGGAAGACCCTAGAGCCCCTTGCATTGATGCGTCAAAGCTTTGGGAAAAGATTGGTAAGCCATATGGGCGATACCGTGCATGGGCTAACCATTACATAAAACCATTACTGGCAAAAGAGGACATAAGCGCAGAAATTTGTGCGCTTGTTGTTAAGAGCAAATCAGGCTCTCCAACCACAAAGTATTTGCTTGGTAGAAGCCAAGCTATGGAATTAGCTATGCAAGCAAATACTTTGGAGGGGAAGGAAATACGGCAATATTACATTGACATGGAAAGCATTGTCTTCAGGCTCACCGAATATAACTTTAGCCGTGTACATGCTCCCATCAAGCTAGACAATGAGATGACTCATGCAGCCTACAAGCGCAAGCCTGAGCGCGCCCCCGACCATGAACGGATGATGAAGAGTTATGTTTGTAAGGTCTTAACTGGCCTGCGAGCCAGTGAGGTTCAACTTAAATATGGGATGGGCATACGGGATGTTTTAAGAAACCACCCTGAACAACTCGACATCTACTGCAAAGCATTAGCGGTAGCAATTGAAATGTACAAGGCAAATAAGGAATGGAAGACTTTTACAGAGCCACTTCTCATGCAGCTATATGGCGGTAAGATTGACCTAGAGAAACTCTCAACGGCGCAGCAGTAGAAACAAGAACAGGTAGTGAAAGCAGACCGTTAAAGGGACTCTCTCGCTACCTGTTTTTGTTAATAGTTGACTGAATTACTAAGGTATTAATGTCTGTATCTATGTATGTTTAGCTATCGCGCTTTAAGCCACCCTCAATCATCAACGCTATGTTGTCTGTAGTGATAGCCAAATCGAGCATAGGACACTTCAGGCCACCCAGAGCCAAACCAGCAGACAACCCTACAGCCATCGTCATGAGTTCCTTAGGGGTATGCTTAAACACGCTGGTGTATGTCTTGAATTCGTTGATGATTGTTTGTTCTAGTTGTTTTCTAGCTTGATGCATTGTGTTTCCTTTGGTTACAAATGGTTGAGGGAAGGGTTCTTCCTAGTCAGTTGCAAGATGTAAATGGGATAAGTCCAAGCCCTCATAGGAAAGCTTAGAGATTGCATTTGCAAGGGGCTTGAGTGGGTAGAACTCACCACCGTAGCTATCCCCTACAGTGCCACTGGCATGACCTGTAAGCTTGTCGTGTAGCTCTGTAGCTATCTCAGACACTCGACATGCATCTTTAAATGTGTGCCTGAATGAGTGAAACACTCTACGACTATCTGTGATGCCTAGCTTTTTGCGAAGCCACTGACCATTGAACCACTTGGAAAATGGGTCTGTAAGCCTGCCTGATTTAGATTTGATGTCAGGAAACAGTCTTTTCTCTTTAGCTTTACGCATTAGGCCAAGGTATTCCATGAACCCACAGCGCACCAGCTCAGGGTGTATTGGCACCCTCCTGTGAGACGATTGAGTTTTCAGTGTCTTGTCTGTCTCATCATCCTCTGAGTCTGTGGTGATGAAGAAATAGTTAATGCCCTGCTCTTCGCGTATATCCTCAACAAGTAACTGCCCTATCTCAGTCAGCCTAGCACCTGTAAATAGCGCTATAAGTGGCAACCAGAAGGAGGCCTCACCAGCGCCACCCTTAGGCCTTAAACCTTCTGTGTATATATCGGAATTGAATATGGTCTTTAAATGCCCCGTGTCGAATGGCAGACGTGCTTTAGCTTGTCCTTTGACTGGTGGTATTTTTACACCAGCAACAGGATTACTGGGCAGTTTGTCATTCTCTACGGCATTGCTAAAGATGCCCTTAATAACACTCAGTGCTTTCTCAACTGTAGCTGGGCTAACTTCTTTCGAGCGTGTATCTTTGTACAAGACAATATCTGATTTAGTAATCTTTGAGGCAGGCTTGTTGTTAGTTAGCTTAGCTAATAGCCTGATGTAGGTTCCAGCCTCAGAGTAGGTTTTATCAGCAGGCTTGCGCTGTTCTTTCCAGTATTCAAGCAGATATTGCAACGTGTCCTCAGTACACTGCTTAGGCGCGACCCTTTCAACATGAGGAGTGTCTACGATTTCACCTCTGTCAAGGCGCTTAAACATCTCAGCCAATTGTCTTGTGACTTTAGCAAACTGATAGCAAGCCTTGCGGAAGGTCATGCTGTCTTCATCCAATTTGATACCGTGTTGTTCAAGCTTGGCAATTACAAGCGGTTTGATAACTGCAAAGTTACCCCTTGCTAGCCATTCACTTGCTGATTTAAAGAAGTCTTCTGAAGCAGCAGCCTGCTCTGCAAAGAACGTGTCATCCATGTAAAACCCTTCAAGAAGGCGGTCATGTTTCTCCTCTTCCAGTTGCTCTACAAGATACAGCAATGCGATACGCTCCAACTCCTCATCAGAGACATCATAGACTGGCGATAATCCACGCGATGCCCTTACGCTTGCGTACTCTTGCTGAAGCTTTAGCTCTTCTAAAGTCGCCCTCTGATTGGCAGTTTCCACTTCCTTTGTCCGTAAAGATATCCAGCGTTCTTCTTTCCCATATAACAGTTTTAAATCTGTTGGAAGTCTTGCTCGATAATAGAAAACGCTGGATTTACCACGGCGCACTACATTTGTTTTAGGTTTCATTTCTTCACTCATAACCCTTAATTTTAACGCATCAGACCATCACAAAGCGATGCAATGTGTAGCAGTTATGCGTAACAGTTTTAAGACTTAAGTGATTGATTTATTGGATAATACTTTGAGAAACAAAGACTTATAGAGTGCTGGGCGTCCCCGTCAGGACTCGAACCTGAAACTAGCCCTTAGGAGGGGCTGGTGATATCCTGTTTCACCACGAGGACAGCGGCGCTATTTTAAACGCTTGTCTGCAAAACGACCACCCTGTTATTCAAAATCGCTGACGCCTCTCTCAGCCAGCTTGCCGAGCCCGATGGCTGTGAGTAACATGCACCTACAAACTTTCTAACTGACAGACAGAGATATGGATACTAACTCTATCAATCGTTATGCCTCGGCGATACGCGAGGCAATTGTTGCGCATGAAGCGGATATCGAATGCCTGGACCGCGAAATAGGCGATGGTGATCACTACATTAATATGAAGCGTGGCTGTGAAGCGATTGCAGGACTGGCAAACGAACTCAATGGCCTAGACGCATCTGATGCCCTGAATAAAATTGGCATGAAATTACTGAGCACCATAGGCGGGGCATCTGGGCCGTTATTTGCAAGCTTTTTTATGGCCATGGGCAAATCGCTTAAAACCAGTGAAGCAATCAGCATCAACCACCTTGCCGCCGCATTTGACGCTGGTGTACAAGCCATTATGCAACGGGGCAAAGCCCAGGCCGGTGAAAAAACCATGCTGGATGTGCTGGTACCCGTCGCCCAGACCTTTAAACACATGGCAGAACAAGGCCACACCCGCCCGGAAATTGCAGCCGCCCTGAAAAAGACAGCCAGTGAAGGTCTTGAGTCCACGCGCAATATGCTGGCCACCAAAGGTCGCGCGGCTGGATTGGGTGAGCGCGCCATTGGTCATCTCGATGCGGGGGCAAAAAGCTGCCAAGTCATGATTCATGCAGTGTGCGATCTCGTGCTTGCCGGTTAAGGGCATTACAGATCAAGTTTGCCCCACTCACCCCTCTACGCGGCACTGGGTATCAGGCTTAGCTTAGCCAGCTGTGCACGGTTTTAATCACGGAGCGAAAAATGAAAAAATTTTTAAATCAGGTTGACCAGATGCTGACTGAAAGTCTGGCTGGCTTTGCTACTGCACATCGCGAGCTGGTGCAAGTGCAATTTGAGCCGACCTTTGTCAGCCGCAAACAAAAAGCACAAAACAAGGTCGTGCTGATTTCCGGTGGCGGTTCAGGCCATGAACCTTTGCACGCGGGCTATGTGGGCAAAGGCATGCTGGATGCCGCCTGTCCAGGCCAGGTATTCACCTCACCTACCCCAGATCAGATGCTGGCGGCAGCCGACGCGGTGCATGCGGATAAAGGCGTGCTGTTTATCGTGAAAAACTACGCCGGGGATGTCATGAATTTTGAAATGGCGGCTGAAATGCTGCCGTTTGAGCATGCCACGGTGCTGACTTCGGATGACTGTGCCGTCGTCAATAGCACCTATACCTCAGGTCGCCGCGGCGTGGCAGGCACCGTCATTGTCGAAAAATGCGTCGGCAGCCTGGCGGAAAGCGGCGCTGACCTCGCCGCCTGCAAGGCGCTTGGCGATAAAATCAATCTACGCACTTCCAGCATAGGCGTCGCCCTGACCAGCTGCACGGTTCCTGCGGCAGGGAGACCCACTTTCGATATCACTGAAGCTGAAATTGAAATGGGGGTAGGCATCCATGGTGAACCAGGTCGCCGCCGTGAAGCCATGCGTGCAGCAGACGCCATCGTCACGGACATGGTCGCCGCGATTGTGCATGATATTGAAGCCAAGCAACTGCCTGGTGCGGGCGATATCCTGCTTTTGGTGAATGGCCTGGGCGCGACACCGCTAATGGAGTTATACCTGATTTATCACGCAGCCGCAGAACAACTGAGAGCCAAAGGTTATCAAGTCACCCGCAGCCTGGTTGGCAACTACACCACCGCCATTGACATGGCAGGCGCCTCAATCACTGTCTGCCTGCTGGATCAGGAAATCCTAAAGCACTGGGACAGCCCAGTGCATACCGCTGGCTTGCGCTGGGGCTGCTAACCCGATTAGCTACCTTAAACGCTGACCATAGTCAGTCCGCTCACAGGCAGCAAAGGCAACTGCATTAATTTATTTTAAATCGCCATTTTCTCGCACATTATGATTGCTTCCTGCTTGCGGCAGGTGTATGTTAATCCAAGGGATGCAAATCCACTGTTCATATCAGTGTGGACATAACAATAAACAAAAGCAGTATATTTGAGTGATGATGCATGGCAGCAACAAACCTGTGGCGGACTTCCTGAATTCAGATTCAGTCTCAGCTTCATTTTTCAGCAAATCAGACTGGACCGCCTGATGAAGCGCCTGCTCAACCACAAACAATCGCTGACGCTGGATGTCATGTTGCAAATGGCGATCAGGGTCAGCATCGTCATCGTCGCGGTCAGTGCGCTCACTTACTGGCACATCTACAAAACGCTGGTGGCCTCCACCATTGATGGCCTCGAACATTACATCCATGAACGCGGCCAGCGTGAAAGTGCCATTTTCAAGTTGGCCGAGTCCAATCACCAGATTTTCAGGGCCACCTTTCTCGCGCACTGGCAACAAGATTTTTTCTACAATGACCGCTTCTTCTGGCAAGTCTTCCAGCGCATGCCAGACCACACCATACACCTGCAAAAAAAAGCCTACGATGGCTTTTATAATCAATCCGGCCTGATCAGCAAAGACGTCACCGCATATATCGGCGCCAAGGCCCCGATTGCCAATGAGGATTTCAGGAAGAAATTACTGTTGTCGTATGTCATGGTCGATCACTTTGGCACGTCGTGGACCAAGCAGTTTGCCAACTTGTATGTCTCCATGCCAGAAAATGTCAATATTGTGTACTGGCCAGGCATGCGTTGGGCTGACAACGCCAGCAGCAAACTGGATGTTCTCACTGAAGAGTGGGTTTACATCACCACCCGGCAGCGCAATCCTGAGCGCAAGAGTGTCTGGACTGGCCTCTACTTTGACCCGACCGCCAATGAATGGATGGTGTCACTGGAGACCCCTATTGATATTACTGAGACAAACACGCTTAATGTGGGGCATGACATTTTGCTCAATGCCCTGTTTGACCGCGTGTTTAATGACCATCTGTCAGGGACCTACAATTTTATCTTCCGCGAAGATGGGCGCTTGATTGCGCACCCGGCCAAAGAGACAGAAATGAACCGTACACGGGGCATGCTGATGATCCCTGACCTCAAAGACGGGCATTTGAGCCAGCAGTTTCAGGTGCTGACGCAATCCATCAAAAACAGGCAGCAGGCTTATTTTATTGTTGAGGATGATGACGCATTTCTGGCAGCCACACAAATAGAAGGCCCTGGCTGGTGGTTTGTCACGGTCTACCCAAAATCTTTATTGTCTGCACCGTCCATGAGTGCCGCCAGATTTATCCTGATTGTCAGTGTACTGGCATTGGTGATAGAGCTGATCATGCTGTATCTGGTGATGAAGAAAAAAGTCATTCAACCGCTGGAGACGTTTATGGCGGCCTCCAGCGCCATTGAAGCGCAGCAGTATGAAAAAATCACCAACCACACCCTACCCTTGCCCTTTAAGTTGCAAAACGAGATTGGCAAGCTGGCGAGGATGTTCAAAAGCATGTCTGGCAGCTTGCAACAATACCGCAATGAGATGCAACGCCTGAACCATTCGCTGGAAGATCAAGTAAAAATCAGAACCCGGGCGTTGCAGCAGGCAAAAGACAAAGCGGAAAAAGAGGCTACCATAGACAGCCTGACGCAAATCCCCAACCGCCACTCTTTTTATAACCGTGCCAAAGCCATACTGCAACAAGCAGACCATATCGGTGCACCACTGTGCTTCCTAATGCTGGATATTGATTTCTTCAAAGTGATCAATGACTCTTACGGCCATCCGCAAGGCGACCAGGTGCTGATTGCCTGTTCACGGACGATTGAAAATGCCATCCGCGACAAGGACTTGCTGGGTAGACTGGGCGGTGAAGAGTTTGCCGTGGTCTTACCCGCCACAACAGCTGAAGAGGCGCGCGTGATTGCTGAACGCATCCGTACCTCGATCGCAGAGTTACGCTTTTTTACCCCACAGGGCGGCCATGAATTCAGCACGACGATCAGCATAGGCATTTCGTGCGCGAATAAAACGATTTATGCCTATGAATTGCTTTATAAGCATGCCGACCTGGCCCTTTATCAGGCCAAGCAAACCGGACGTAACCGGGTAATTTGCTACAACAGCCAATGGCAACCACCCGTCACAGATGCGCAAGCCTGGAATGCAGGCGAATAACGCGTTTCTCAGTCAGACTTGGCCCAGTAACTGCTGCCCCAGTAACTTCTGCCAAAGTGCCTTGACCACGGTTCTCTGCGGCAGTAATTCCGCATCTTCAACAATGGCATCTTGCCCTTGCAACTTGGTGTGATGGATCAGTCTCCGGTATTCACGGTAGGCTGCGGCAACCGCTTCTGCCATGGTTGCAGAGTCAATCAGTCCCAATTCGGCACAGCGCTCCAGCAAGCCGATATTGCCAATATTTTCGGCTAGGCCGGGATGCTTAGCCCCGTGCAATAACACCAGATATTGCACCATAAACTCGACATCAATAATGCCGCCTGGCCCTTGCTTGAGATCAAAGCGGCCAAGCTTGGACTTGTGGGCTTCGCGCATTTTCTCGCGCATGTGCACAATATCTTGCTTGAGCGCAGTTGCATCTCGTGGCTGCACGATGATCTCACGGCGGATCTGTTCAAAGGCCGCGCCGATGTGATCCAAGCCCGCCACAAAACGTGCACGCGTCAGTGCCTGATGCTCCCATACCCAGGCTTTATGATGCTGATACTCCCTGAACGCGGCCACCGTACTGACCAGCAAACCACTATTGCCATCTGGGCGTAACTGCAAGTCGGTCTCATACAGCAAGCCGGCATTGGTCAGCGTGTTAAACCAGGTATTCAGGCGCTGAGCAAAGCGCGCATAGACCTCCGGGGCCTGCTCCGCGTCATCTTCATATAGAAAAATAATATCCAGATCCGAGAGATAGCCTAATTCTTTGCCGCCCAGCTTGCCGTAGCCGATCACGGCGAACTGGGGCGTATCGCGGTGTTTGATCGCCAGGTTTTGCCACACGGTCTGTACACTGACCTGCAAGATCACGTCGGCCAGTGCGCTTAAGTCGTCCGAAATCGCCTCCAGCGACAACGCTGTCATCACATCCTGTGCCGCAATTTTAAGCACGCTGGCATGCTTGAAATGTCGCATCGCATCCATTTGCGCTTCCACATCGCCGTGCAAGGCTTGCATCTGGCTTAGCAGCTCGGTTTTCAATTGGGCGGCATCCAATCGCTTGAACAAGGTCTGCTTATTGAGCAACTCATCCAGCAAAATGGGGTGGGCAGAGACATACTGTGCAATCCAAGGGCTGGCGGCACACAGTTTGACGATCAGCGACAGGGCATCAGGAAACTCTGCCAACAAGGCCAGATAGCTGGCACGGCGGCAAATACTTTCCAGCAAGTCCAGCGTACGAATGAGTGCGGTATCCGGCGAGGTACTCTGTTGCTGTGCAGCTTCCCGCAACAGTAAGGGCATCAGTTGATCCAGCCGGCGACGGCTTTGTTCGGGCAATTGCTGGATGCGTTGGCTCGCCCGCGTCTGCTGCAACAAATGCACGATATCGCTGCCACGCGTATAGCCTTGCGCAGCCAGCCATTGCTCACTGTCAGCGGCACTCAGCGTCCCTTGCCAAACAGCCGTTTCCTGTTGTAAATCCTGTTGCTGTTCGTCCTTAAAGGTTTCATCAAAAAAACGTTGTATGCGGTCTCTATGCAAATTGAGTTCGACTATAAAACTGGACCAGTCCGGCTGCTTGAGCATCTGCAGCAAGTAACCACGGTAGGTCTCAGACTCAGGCAAATCCTGAGTTTGCTGATCGTCGATGTACATGAGTCTATGCTCTAGGTTGCGCAGATAGACGTAACTTTGCTTGAGCGCAGAGACTTCGTCTGCGGGCAACATGCCGCGCATCGCCAAACAATCGAGCACCGCCAGCGTCGGCTTGATTTGCAAATCCGGCACTTGACCACCACGGATCAGCTGGAACAACTGCGCGATAAACTCGACCTCGCGGATGCCGCCCCGCCCCAGCTTGATATTGTCCGAGAGCTTGCGCTGCAGCACATCGCGCTGAATTTGCAGCTTGAGGTCGCGCATGGAGGCATAAGCGTTAAAATCCAGATATTTGCGGAACACAAACGGCTTGATCAGCCTGGTCAGTGCAGCGTCTGGCCCATGGACAACCCGGCCTTTAATCCAGGCGTAACGCTCCCACTCCCGCCCATAATTCTGGTAGTAATCCTCCAGCGCATCGAGGTTGCAAACCAGCGCGCCTTCCGAGCCAAACGGGCGCAAGCGCATATCCACGCGAAAGACAAAGCCTTCCGCCCTGACTTCATCCAGCGCCACAATGACCTTTTTACCCAGCCGCGTAAAAAAGTCCTGGTTACTGATGGACTTTTCTCCGTTGGTGTTACCCTCTTCTTCATAGGCAAAAATCAGGTCTATATCAGAGGAGACATTCAATTCACGCCCGCCCAGTTTGCCCATGCCGACCACGATCAGTTGCTGCGGCGCGCCCTTGGCTGAGCAAGGCTGACCATAGATATCAGCCAGGCGGGCGTGGTAGAAGGTGATAGCCGCAGCAATTGCCGACTCGGCCAGCGCGCTTGTGATTTCCACCACCTCGGCAAAATCCGCCAGACCATTCAGGTCACGCACGATCAAATGTGCCATCAAGCGCTGCCTGATCAAGCGGATTTGTTGCAGAAAAACAGATTCTTCACTATTTTTTTCAATTAAAAACAGATCTTTGACATCTTGAGTCTTATATGTCTTATATAAGTTATCTAACAGATCAGTTACAAAATCTGGATGTTTTGTAACGAATCTGGCAAAAAAGGGGCTACAAGCAGCCGCATGCAGCAAATAGGCGGCCTCTGTAGACGCGACCTGCTTTTCTGTTAGAATTTGGGCAAGCTGTTGCATGGGCTGTGGCTCTAGTAACGGGATGTGTGCTCGGAGAGTTTGTCAATCAGAACCAAAATAATAACACCTGAGGTTCGCTCACACTTTCATTTTTTGACATTGATTTTTGGGGGACGCTATGTCTATCGAATCTGTACTTCATGAACACCGCGTATTCGCGCCGGGCAAAGAGTTTTCAAGCCAGGCCGCGATCGGCAGCATGGAGGAATACCAACGCCTGTGCCAGGAAGCGGCACAGGATTACGAAGGATTCTGGGCCAAACTGGCTCGCGAGCTATTAATCTGGCACAAACCGTTTACCAAGACACTTAATCAGGACCATGCCCCCTTCTACAAATGGTTTGAAGATGGCGAGTTAAATGTGTCCGCCAACTGCCTGGACAAGCACCTGCAAACCATCCCCAACAAAACCGCCATTATTTTTGAGGCGGATAACGGCGATGTGCGCAGTGTGAGCTACAAAGAACTCTACCACCAGGTCTGCCAGTTTGCGAATGGCCTCAAGTCACTCAAGCTGGTCAAGGGTGACCGCGTCATTATCTATCTGCCCATGGGCATTGAAGCCGTGGTCGCCATGCAGGCCTGTGCCCGTCTGGGCATTATTCACTCAGTGGTGTTTGGCGGCTTTTCTGCCAAAAGCCTGAATGAGCGGATTATCGATGCTGGCGCGGTGGCGGTGATTACCTCAGACGGCCAATACCGTGGCGGTAAAACGCTGCCGCTCAAACAAGCAGTCGACGAGGGCATTGCCATGGGCGGCTGTGACAGCATCCGCCATATGGTGGTGTTCAAGAAAACCGGCATGGACGTCGCCTGGGATAGCACCTGTGTCTGGTGGCATGACCTGATTGCAGGCCAAGCCGATACTTGTGAGCCGGTGATGGTGGACGCAGAACATCCGTTGTTCCTGCTCTACACCTCAGGTTCGACCGGTAAACCCAAAGGCGTACAACATAGCTCGGCGGGCTATCTGCTGCACGCCATGAACACCATGCGCTGGACCTTTGATATTAAGCCCAACGATATTTACTGGTGTACGGCCGATGTGGGCTGGATCACCGGTCACAGCTATGTCGCTTACGGCCCGCTTGCCATGGGGGCGACCCAGATTGTGTTTGAAGGTATTCCGACCTATCCGAATGCAGGGCGTTTCTGGGAAATGATTCAGCGCCACAAAGTCAGCGTGTTCTACACCGCGCCCACCGCGATCCGCTCCCTGATCAAAGCCGGTGAAACCGACTTTACCACGCACCCCAACCATTTCGATTTAGCCAGCCTGCGTTTGCTGGGCACCGTCGGCGAGCCCATCAACCCCGAAGCTTGGATGTGGTATTACGAACAAGTGGGCGGCAATCGCTGCCCAATTGTCGATACCTTCTGGCAAACCGAAACCGGCGGCCATGTGATAACCCCGCTACCAGGCGCGACCCCACTGGTGCCAGGCTCCTGCACCCTGCCCTTCCCTGGCATTGATATCGACGTTGTAGATGAAACCGGCAAAGCCATTGCCTGGGGCAATGGCGGTCTACTGGTGATTAAAAAGCCGTGGCCCTCCATGATCCGCACCATTTACAACGATCCCGAACGTTATAAAGCCAGCTATTTCCCGGCTGAACTGGGTGGCAACCTGTACCTGGCGGGGGATGGCGCCGTGCGTGACGCTGACACTGGTAATTTCACCATCATGGGCCGCATTGATGACGTATTGAACGTGTCCGGCCACCGCCTGGGTACCATGGAAATCGAGTCTGCACTGGTCGCCAACCATTTGGTCGCCGAGTCTGCCGTGGTCGGCAAACCACATCCGATCAAAGGTGAGTCTGTGGTGGCTTACGTCGTACTGAAAGGCAAGCGCCCAGAAGGCGAAGAAGCCAAGAAGATCGTGGCCGAATTGCGTGACTGGGTAGGAAAAGAAATTGGCCCGATTGCCAAGCCGGATGAAATCCGCTTTGGCGACAACCTGCCCAAGACTCGCTCGGGCAAAATCATGCGCCGTTTGTTGCGTAGCCTGGCCAAGGGGGAAGAGATTACCTCTGACATTTCGACCCTGGATAACCCGGCCATCCTAGAACAGTTGAAACAGGCCGTGAATTAACCGTCTACTGACGATGGAAGGGTTAATTATTCTGATTATTTTCGCAGCGGTGGCGATCTTCCTCATGCGAAAATAATCCGGCTAAGTGTTTGATTAGCCAACCCAGATTTTATATCTGGGCGGCAGACCTACTTGAATGTCAACTTGCGCAGTTCGCGTCTTTTCTGCTTAATTTTTTTGGCAATAGAATGACTATTGCCAAAAAAATTGCACAAAAACCCATCAAACTGCACGTCGTTGCCTTTTCAAGTCCCAATATAAAATCTGGGTTAAAATAGCACTTTTTTCCAAAGTGCTATTTTTTCATGTCCAGTTTGCAGCAAGAAGTTGAACGCCGCCGTACCTTTGCCATTATTTCGCACCCGGATGCGGGTAAAACCACCCTCACCGAAAAACTGCTGTGGTTTGGTGGCGCGATTCAGGTTGCAGGTGAAGTGCGTGGTCGTAAAGCCGCCCGTCATGCCACCTCGGACTGGATGGAACTGGAAAAACAACGCGGCATTTCCGTTACCTCATCTGTGATGCAGTTTCCCTATCGTGAACATATGGTGAATTTGCTGGATACCCCCGGCCACGATGACTTCTCCGAAGATACTTACCGCACCCTGACCGCCGTGGACTCGGCCGTCATGGTCATTGACTCGGTCAACGGCGTCGAAGCGCAAACCATCAAGCTGCTCAATGTCTGCCGCATGCGCGACACGCCCATCATCACTTTTATCAACAAGCTGGACCGTGAAAGCCGCGCACCGATAGAGTTACTCGATGAAATCGAGACCACCTTGGGGATGGAATGCGCGCCCATGACCTGGCCGATCGGCATGGGCAAGACCTTCCGCGGCGTCTACAGCCTGGTGAATGACAGCATCCTGTTCTTTGATCCCCGTGCTGAAAAAGGGACTTCTGAAACAATTCAAGGCCTGGATAATCCACGTCTGGACGAGCTGATTGGCTACCAGGCGCAAGAATTGCGCGTTGATATTGAGCTGGTCCGCGGTGCTTCCAACGAATTCAACAAAGAGCGCTATCTGAGCGGCAAGCAAACGCCTGTGTTTTTTGGCTCCGCGGTGAACAACTTTGGCGTGCAATCCTTGCTGGATGCAGTAGTAGATTTATCGCCACCGCCACAGGCACGCAACACGGCGACACGCGCAGTCGCCGCCAACGAAGACAAGTTTGCCGGCTTTGTCTTCAAAATTCAGGCCAATATGGATCCCAAACACCGTGACCGCATTGCCTTCTTGCGCGTGTGCTCTGGCCGCTTTGAACGTGGTATGAAAATCAAGCAAGTCGCCACTGGCAAGATGCTCAACGTTAACAACGCCATCACCTTTATGGCGCAAGACCGCACCATCATGGATGAAGCCTATTCTGGTGACATTATTGGTATTCCCAACCACGGCACCATCAAACTGGGCGATACCTTTACCGAAAATGAGGCTCTCAAGTTCATTGGCATTCCGTCATTTGCGCCTGAATTTTTCCGGCGTGCACGGATTAAAAATCCGATGAAAATGAAGCAGTTACAAATCGGCCTCAAACAGTTATCCGAAGAAGGCGCGGCGCAATTATTCCGTCCGCTGCTGTCGAATGACCTGATTTTGGGCGCAGTGGGGATGCTGCAGTTTGACGTGGTAGCACACCGTCTGGAGCATGAATACGGCGTCGATATGGTATTTGAGCCCTATGACTGCTATACCGCGCGCTGGCTCAAAGGCTCGGATGCGGATTTGAAAGCCATTGCAGATAAATATGGCTTTAACGTTGGCCTGGATAGCGCGGATGATTATGTCTACCTGGCACCCAACCGCGTCAACCTGCAAATGGCGCAGGAACGTTACCCGGATATTCAGTTTATGGAAACGCGCGAAATCGCCTAGCGAATCGCTTTATTATCCGTATAGCCTCTGTCGTCGCCCCGTTAAGCACCGCTTGCGGGGCGTTTTTCTTTTACTCGTGCGCAGTGTTTAGACGACTTTTGACGCGTTGCTCAAGGTCATCCATCAGCGTATAAATCAGCGGTACGACAATCAGGCTTAACAAGGTGGAGGTCACCAGCCCCCCTATCAGCGCATAAGCCATGGGCGTACGGAATCCAGTCCCCGCCCCGGCGCCGATGATCACTGGCAGCATGCCCGCAATCATGGCAATCGTGGTCATGATAATCGGTCGGCTGCGCTGCTGGCAGGCGGCAATGATCGCCTCAACTCTGGACAAGCCTGCGGAGCGACATTCAATGATGGCGTCGACAATGAGGATGCCATTTTTGCCGACGATGCCCATCAACATGAGGATGCCGATCACTGCAGGCAGAGAAAGCGCCTGATGAGTGAGCGCCAGCGCCAATAGCGCGCCACAGATGGATAAGGGCAAGGCCATCATGATGGTAAAGGGCTGCAAGAGCTTTCTGAACAGCAGTACCAGCACCATCCATACCAGGAACAAGCCGCTCAGCATGGCCATGCTAAAGGTACTGAACATTTCACTCAGCATTTCGGAATCGCCAGTTTCACTGAGGCTGATGCCCGCAGGCAACTGCTGCAGGGTCGGCAATTGCCGCACCGTCTGCATCGCATCGCCCAAGGAAATGCCATTCAGGTCGGCAGAAATGACGATTTGCGGCATACGGTCATAGCGCGTGATGCTGGCATAGTCATGCATCAATGCCAAATTGGCCACAGCATCCAGCGCGACAATCTGCTGGGTATTGGTCGTCACCGGCAGCTGACGCAAGAATGCCAGCGCAGACTGTTCAGGCACTCTGACAGCACAGCGGACCGGGACGGACTGATTATCCAGCAACACATGTGCCAGTTGCTCTTCACTGCCGCCTTTCAAGGCGATCTGCAGCTCCTCGGCAATCGCACTGGTGGTGACGCCCAGACGCGCCGCTTCATGCGGCTTGGGCGTCACCACCAGATTGCTTTTCATGGCCGGCACCGTGGACAACACGTTAGAAAACGCCGGCAGTTTGCGCATGTCATGTTCCAGTGCCAGCGCAGTGCGGTACAAACGTTGCGAGTCATGCCCGGTTAATACCAGACCAAAAGCCTTGCTGCCATTTTCATTTAAGGCACTCAATCTCACATTGGGTACGCGGCGCAACTCATATAACGCTTGCAGCTTGAACTGATCGACACTGATGTTGCGCTGTGACCGCGCCACCAGCTTGACTATCAGGGTCGCGCGATTGACTTGTCCTGCAACCATGGTCTCGGCGTCACGTCCCCCAATCCAGGAATAGACGCTGCTAACCTCAGGCTTGCTTAGCAAGGCTTCAGTCACCTGCTCAATCGCAGCATCGGTTTGTTTTAACTGTGCTTCCGCAGGCAGCTCCACCTGCAACATGAAAAAGGCTTTATCTTCTTGCGGCATAAAGTCTGCTGGCAAGATCAATAACAGACTGGCCGAAAGCAGAAGCAACAGCCCCACTAGCAACAGGCTGATCCGTCTATGCTTGAGCGACTGTTCCAACCATCCTTGATAAAAGTGATACCAGCGGCCTTGCTGTGCCACTGGCGGAGTCGACTTTAGAAAGTAGGCGGCCATCACCGGTGTGATGAAACGTGCGACCAATAAGGAGAAAAAAGTCGCCGTTGCGACCGTGATGCCAAATTGAATGAAATACTGGCCAACCAGCCCGCCCATAAAACTGACCGGGACAAACACGGCAATAATGGCAAAACTGGTGGCAATCACGGCCAGGCCAATTTCATCCGCCGCGCGCATGGCGGCGGGATAAGGCGCTTGGCCGTTTTCCATATGGCGGATAATGTTTTCAATCTCGACAATCGCATCATCGACCAAGACCCCGGAGACCAGTGACAGGGCCAGCATGCTGACCAAGTTCAAGGAAAACCCCAGCCAGTGCATGACAATAAACGTCGGGATCACAGAGAGGGGAATGGCAATGGCGGCAATCAGGGTGGCACGGGTGGAGCGCAAAAAGGCGTAGACCACCAAACCTGCCAACAACACGCCTTCCAAAAAGGACATCATGGCAGAAAAGTACGTTTTTTTGGTAAAGTCGATCTGCGTCTGCACCCGCTCGGCCTGGATATGCGGCTGCGTCTGTTGCCAGCGCTGTATGGCCTGCTCAATCGCCTCTGCGACTTTTAATTCATCTGCTTTTGCCGTTCTGTAAATGGCAATGCCAATGGCCGGCTGACGATTAAGCCGCGTTAATTGCTGGGCGGGTTTGAAGGTATCAAGCAGATTGCCGAGGCTGGACAAGGTGACATAGCGATGCTCTCCCACAGCAATTTCCAGATGCGCCAGGGCATCCACGGACTGCGGATCACCTTGCACGCGTAGCGATGTCTGTTTGCTGCCCAGGCTAAACTGCCCTGCCGGAGCCTGCGCAATATAGGCCTGTATTTGCTTATTCACCGTGGCGGCACTGACACCGAGTGCATATAGCTTCTCCGGTAACAGCTCAATGTGAATTTCACGGTCATAGCCGCCCTGACGTTCAATTTTCTCCACGCCCTCCACCGCCATTAAAGCGCTGACCAGGCCTTTGTCTACCTGTTGCGTCAGCGAGGGCAGTGAAAGCGTGCCGGATTGAAAGGCATAGGTCATTAATGGCGTATTGTCATCTTCGGACTGCTGGATCAGGGGTTCTCCAACATCGCTGGACCATTGACGGCGTAGGCTGGCAACTTTCTCGCGCACCAGTGACAACACAGTACGGATATTGGTGCCATATCGAAACTCAATCTGCGTGACCGAGACGCCGTTTTCGATATAGGACGTGACATGCTTGATATTCGGGATATTGGCCACGGCATTTTCTACCGGGATGGTCACCTGCCGCTCAATGGTTGAGGAGGAGGCGCCCGGCAACGCAATCGATACCGAGACCACTGGAATTCTGACCGTGGGCATGCCGTTTACCGGCAAACGATGGAAACAATCCGCGCCCCAAACAAGCAGGATGAAGGTCGCCAAGGCAATCAGCAAAGGGTTGGCGATCGCCCAGGAAGAAAGCTTTAATTTCACTTAGTGTACTGCCGCAATGACGTTGACTGGTTCACCTTCGCGGATAAACCCGGCAAATTTATCAATGAGGCGCATGCCAGGGCTGACCCCGGACAGTATCTCCACTTCCCCATCCAAACGCTGCCCGATAGTAACGGCAATGCGCTTGGCATGTCCTTGCTCGACGCTGTAGACATAATACTGGTCGCCTTCTACGGCAATGGCGCTATCTGGCACACGGATGGCATTGCGTTGCGGCAGGGTGACCAGCACGGTGGCGGCTTGTCCTGGGCTCAGCGCCGGGGCTTTGGAAAAAGCAACTTTGAGATGCAACATCTGGTTTTCATCGTGCACCATGATGCCTTTTTTACGGATATGGCCAGCATAGCTTCGTTCTGCATCCTTGATTTTCACCTGCACTGGCATGCCATGCGTTAAGGACGCAGCCACCTCAACGCTGGTTTCGATGTCGACCTCGAGCGTGCCATCTTTGGCCAGTAAAAACTGGGATTGATTGGTTTGACTGAGCAATTGGCCAACGACCGCATTTCTTTGAATCACCAGCCCTGACACCGGGGCCACCAACTCTGCCTGTTTGATTTTGAGATCCGCTTCATCCACCTGCGCATTGGCTGACAACAGATCGGATAAGGCCATCCTTAAACGGTTGCGGGCCGTGTTAAGCTTGCTCTCTGCGGCCTGTTCGGTCTGGATACGTTGCTCCAGTAACTCTTTTGAAATCAGCCCATCCTCTGCGACTTTTTCACCGCGGACGCGTTCAGTCCGCGCCTGGTCAAGCGTTTTCTTGGCATCATCGAGCGCCGCTTCCGCTTCACTAAACGCCACAATCGCCCGCTGCTTGCTGGCAAGCGATTGTACCCGTTGCACTTTGGCCAATTGGGTATCCACCACCGCCAGTTGCTGACCGGCCTTGACGTGATCGCCCTCGTCAACTAACACTTTGGTAATCCGGCCTTGCATCATGTCCGCGTACACCGGCACCTGCTCCTGCGCAACCACTTTACCAAACAACTCCAATGTCGAATTGAGCGGTTTGTTTTCCACGGTGATGGCTGTCACCGTCAGTCCTGCATTGCTGGGTCTGGCAGATTCTGAGTGCGTGCTAAAGTGCCAGACCATCAAGATCGAGGTCAGCACCACAATGGCTAAAGCCATACGTGTGCGCAAAAACAGGGGCAATTGATCGATGAGCCGATTGTTCATTCGTACCTTATTGTGTATTTTCCGTAGCCTGTTGATCAGGATTCAGACTGACAGTCCCGGAGAGCGCTTTATTTGCAAAAGCATACCCCCTCATCCAGGCCTGTTTGGCGTCTATATATTGTAATAAGGTCTGCTGGTTTCGCATATCCTGCTTGAATACATCCATCTTGCTCAGATAGCCAACATCCACCGCACGTTGTAACTTGGCAGACTGTATCTGCCACCGGCTCAAAGCTTGCTCTTCCGCCAGTAGCTGTGCTCGGCTTTCATTAAAATTCACCAGCGCATTTTCAGTTTCTTCAATCGCCAGTAATACAGCCTCCTTGTAAGCCAGCAATGCCTCCCGCAGTTGCGACTCACGCTGATTTACCACTTCCCGTCTTAACCCCCAATCCAGCAGGGGGATATTGATAGAAGGGGCAATATAGGTCAATGATCCAGTGTGCCTCAAGCTTTCACCCGTCACCCGCCCGGCAACCATCAGAGCGCCCTCAATAGATAATTTTGGATACAGGTCAGATTTGGCGATACCCAACGCCCCGCTTGCTTTCAACACCTGTGACTCTGCCATCTTGATATCTGGACGCTGGCGGATAATTTCTGCAGGGACGCGCATTGGTAACGAGATGGATTGCACATCCTCGGCAAGCTTGCCAGCCGGACGTGACTGTAATTCTGTCAACCAAGCCTCAGCTGGTTCCGCCTGGCCACAGAGCACAGCCAGTCTTTGCAAGGCCATTTCCTGGTTAAGGCGGTTTTGCCTGCGCATGCGCTGGGCACCCTGAACTTCCGTCATAAACGACTCAGCAGTTTCTGGAGAAGTAAACCCACCGCTCACGCCTTTATTCGACAGTGTCCGCAAGTTGGCATATCCCGCTTCGGCGAGTGCCAGCTGTTTTTCACGCTGGACAGCTGCATCCAGCTCAGCGTAAACGCGGACCAATTCAGCCGCTAATGACAATTGCCTGCTGGAGACGTCTGCCTCTGCAATTTGTAAATCAGCCTGCGTAATTTGCCGCTGACCGGCGCCCTGGCCAAAGATAGGCAGCTCCCAAATCAGGTCAAAGCCAGCCAGAAATGCCCCGGAAGCGGCATGGCGCGATTGACCGGAGGAGCTATTCCCCACTGCAAGCATGCGCGAAAGGCTATTCGGACCGGCATATAAACTGAGCTGCGGTTTTTCGGTCGCCAGCTCATGTGCCTGCAAAGAACGGGCATAGCTGATCCGCTCACTGGCTTGCTGTAGCGTAAGATTTTGCTTGAGGGCGGTTTGCATGAGCTGGTTTAGCAGCGGATCCTTGAATGCAAGCCACCACGCTGTTTCGGCCGCTGACAGTTGCGTGGCCGATGTGGTGTGCGCCTGACGCCACTGAGCCGGTGCTGGCGTATCCAGCGCAGGCATCTCTGTATGAAGGCACGCACTCAAGCTGACCGCCACAAGCACACTCACCGTCGTTGTGCGCATGCCTGAGACTAGCGTTGAAACTCTAGCCGGCCTGGCCATCTGCCAGCGTGCCAGAAGTCGCACCAGTCGATCTGACTGACGGATCAAACGCACGCCGTGCATCAGCGCATCCAGCCCCATTACACAACAACCCTCAAGGATAACCAGATAGAGCCACGCCGCGTATACCTCACGTGCTTCATCCAATCAATCCGTTTTTTGTGCATAAATAACCTAAAGGGATGTTCAAGGATGCTGAAGAACAGGGGCAACCAGCGGGGATAGATTGAAAGCGTGTCCATGTAGAGGATTGCAGCGACATAAACATGGTCGGCGGTTTGCGGGGAGAAAATTAAAAATATGCATAGGACACCTGAGTGGGCGATAGTTTAGAATCTTCTCTCAAACGAGTAAACAGATTTAAACATTTTAAAACAGCATTCAGTGCTGATCACGGCTGAATGTATTTTACTTACCGGGATACCCAAATTTGAAACACGCCTGCCCTTGTTACAGCGGAAATGCTTATGCAGCCTGCTGCCAGCCTTTACACCAAGGCTTACCCGCCCCCGATGCCGAGCGCCTGATGCGCTCTCGCTACAGCGCTTATGCCCTCAGATTGCCTGACTATATTTTACAAACCTGGCACACTGAGACACGGCCGAATAGCCTGACACAAGCAGATTTGCAGGGAATTAAATGGTTAAAACTCGAGGTGCTTGCGCATCACCAACAGGATGCCACCCATGCTGAAGTCACTTTTGTGGCGACTTATCAAAGTGGTCAGCAAAAGAAGGCGACCATGACTGAACACAGCCGTTTTGAATATCTAGACGGGCGCTGGCTGTATTGCGGCCAGGTAGAGGCTTAAAAACGGCTGCTATGCGCCTGCTGCAAACAGATTAGTGCGCAGGACCGTAATCACTGACCAATCGGGCAAACAGGGGACTGACCGGTGCCTGCTTGGACTGCAGTTGCGTCTGACTCAACCAGTCGATAATCGCCAGATTGAGTTCATAAGGGGAAATGCGGTCATCCCCATCCTGGTCTAACCTGTGGAGCAGACTGCGCACCTCTGCTTGACTGAGGTCTTTCAACGCGCGCTGCAAGGCACGCTGATCCAAAAAGCCGCAGTGTTCCAAATCGATGCGCGAAAAAATGTTTTGTGTGATTTGCGCACTCACAGTACAAAGAATACTCGCCATGTCGCCACCTCCTGCTTGATGTCATCATCACCAGGCCATTGTAAGCGCGGCAAAACGGCTACGGTGTATCGTAATGTAGCGGTTTGTATCGAATGGCGATTGTCCGGCCCGGGCATGACCGGACAATCGGAGACTAATGCTCGCGCACCAGCACGCCAACCCGCGGCGCCCAGCCGGCATTCGCCTGCTTCTTGGCGGTGACCAGCGTCAACATCGAAGGGTCATACACATCGACGTTATGGGTCACCGGCGTCGTGAGCAGGTATTGTGCCTTGGTCGCCTGCAGGAACCTGGCCACGCGCTTGATGTTGAAAATATCCAGGTGTGCAAACGGCTCGTCAATAAAGACAAACCCACCTGGCCGGGTTTCTTCCATCATCAGCGCCACCAGCAAAATCAGTGACTTCATGACCTGCTGACCGCCAGAAGCATCCCCATCATTCATGCCAGACAAGCCTTTGTCGTCAAAGCCAAACCGCACTTCGAGCCCAGCTTGTGACAAGGTCAGATCATCTGCCTCCAGCGCGACCGGCGCACAATCGACGTCGACATCGGCCATTTTGGCCAGCTCTTTAAGGTTTTTGCTGTACTTGCTCACCGAGTAACGCAAGCGGCCAATATAGGCTTCACGGGCATGTTCGGTTTGCGTTTGTGCAGCGCGGTTGTCACGTTCGCGGCTTTCAACATCCTCTTTTTGCGTCAGGTAATCCGCCTGCATTTTGTCGCGCATGGCGATTACATAAGGGTCGGTCTCCCAACTTTGCGTTTCCAGTCGCTTGGCTATCTGTTCAATTTGAATATCCACCAAGCGTGGGCTCTCCCACTTTTCGAGCAGCTGCTTGTTGGCCGCAGTTTCCTGCCAGTCTGCGGGCAATTTCTGCTGGTCGTGACGAATACGCTCCAGCCGACGCTCTTGCTCAGCCCAGCCTTCGCGGTTTTCTTTATCGACAATGTCTTTTTGCAACTGGGCAATCTTGTTGCGTATGCTTTCCTGAGCACGGATAGACTCGCGGATACGTTCCTCCAGCTGTGTATTCAGTTGCGACACTTCATACAACTTCTCGCCGACCGCCTGCCGTTGTGCCTTGACGTCCGCATACTGCCGCTCAACGCTGGCAAACTGCTCGGCACGTGCCGCCAGTTGTGCGGCTGCATCGACCCCGGCCAGCGCATTTTTGAGGGTTTGAATCTGCTGTCGCAACGGATGCAGTTCATCCTGCAAGACATTGATCTCGGTTTCGATCTGTTGCAGGTTCTGGCGCAAACTGTCCAGCCTGGCTTTACCAAACCTGGGTTCATTCGGGGCCGCATGCCGGCCACCACGACGCTCGCGCAAGTAGCCCTGACGTGTCACCCAGTCCTCACCGCGTGGCAAGGCAACGCCGGCGGCAGTATCTTCCACCCGTTGCGTACGTTCCAGCATCGCCAGCATCCAGGGCGCCACCGGTTGTTTGAGTTTAATCACTTCCAGCAAGGAGCCTTTGGGCGGCAAACCGGCCAACTGTCTTTCCGGCACAATCAGGTGACGATACTTCAGACTTTCACCCAGCGCAAAGGCCGTCTCGGCCTGTTTTTCACTGTGCAGCATGATGACATGCGCAAACGGTGCCAATACCGCCTCAACGGCTGTTTGCCAACCGGCATCCGTCACTTCCAGAATATCGGCCAGTGTGTCATGCGCAATATTAGCCTTACTCAGCGCCTGCCTGAACTCCGTCACTTCGTGTGGATCTGCCCGGCGCCCGCTGCTCAGGTTTTCCAGGGTATGTTGCCATTGCTGCTGCTGTTGCTGTTTGGCCCACAACCGGTTTTGCAAGGCACTACGCTGCTGCTCAAGCTGCCCCAGCTCGGTCGTTGCTTGCACCACGTCGGCACTCAATGCCGCTTGTGCTTCAAGCTGCTTCTTCTGCTCGAGGACCGCTTCCAGCTTGCCCTCCTCCTTGTTGAGCTGGTTAACCTGCTGGCTCAAGTCGGCTTCATGCAGACGCGTGGCTTGCTGCTGGCTCTGCAAATGCTCGGCCTGGGTTTTGTGATAGTCCAGTTCACTGGTCTTGGCCGTCAGGTCTGCCTGCAGACCTTCACGCTCTTTACGGTTGGCATCCAGACTGCGGGCTGCACGCTCCGCTTCTTCCTGCAACTGGTAAAACTCCAGCCGGGGTTTCACCTCATCCACCAGCAAGGCCTGCTCCTGGGTCAACTGTTGCCATTCCAGATAGCGGTTCACACGCTGCTCCTGAGTTTGCAGGCTGTGTTCCAGCGCCTTCAGGTTATTTTGTGTGTATTGCAACTCCTGTTCGGTGGCCCGCTGATGCTGCCTGGCCTCCTGATAGCGGGTCAGAATCTCTTTGTCACCAAACACATCAAACACCAAATCGAGCAACTCGCGCGGCTTGTATTCGCATAACTTGTCGGTCTGGCCTTGCTCGAGTGATAGCACACGGGCAATGGCGGGCGACAATCCGGCCTCATGCAGCAGACGCTGATAGTCACGTACCCCAAATTCCTGGCCCTGTTGCGCCATGTCCTTGAGTGCCACTTCACCATCGGCCACCCAGTAATGCCGTACCCAGTCACCGCCTTTTTTCTCGATATGGCAAGCCAGTGTGATTTTGTCCTGCATAAACGGAATGCCGAATGGGCGCTTGCTGCTCCCGACAGGGCGACTGTTGTCTACCACGCCCAGCAACCAGCAAAAATCTTCGCCGTTGCGACGCACATAGCGCTTGTAATCCCGTTTCCCTGAACCAGAGCCTGAGCATTCCAGCGCCAGCAGGGTACGCATGGCATCCAGCAGCGTGGTTTTGCCCGAGCCATTGGGCCCGACAATGGTAATAATGGAAGCATCCAGCGGCACCACAAAACGTTGCCAGTAATCCCAATGTACGACTTCCAGTCGATTTAACCTGAACATCTTATTGATCGTCTTTCTGTGTGTTCATTGATTTAAGAAGTTGCCTGACCCGCGCCAGCGCTCTGCGACTGTTCGCGGATCAAATCACCCAGGGCGCCCTGGATGATGCGCGGGGCCATTTCGGCATAGTCAAACACCAGGTCGAGTAAAGGACCTTCATAAATAATCTTGTTACGGCGTTCTATGAGTCCCAGGCGCGATAACTGTGGCAAGGCAAAATTACTGATACGGCCTTTGCCACCCAGCAACTTGCCAAAATCCTCAAGCAACACGTTTTCCGGGATGCCGCGTGACAACTCCTCTGACGGCTCGGCTTTAACCAGCGTGCCAAACAACTCGCCTTGTGACTCCTGTGCGGCTTCCCGCCCCAACTGACGTTCGCGCTTGGGCAGGATAATCAAGGCCCACAGCACCACGGTCAGGGCCAGTGTATCTTTGGGCAACCCAATATTGTTACTCAGCCATTGCTGACCATCATCCATCACGGCACGCTCTGCGTCCTGGTGCAGCCCTACCGCCACGTGGCTGGCATAAGGGTTGTCCAGCAAGCGCAAACCGCAAGCCTTGAGGTTGTTTTCGAGCGAGACCCGAAAATCCAGGTCGAACAGCACGCGCCTGATGACTTCATCAGAACGCGGTAAATAACGATGAGCAATCAGTCTGGCGGCCAGTTGTTCGCTTGTTTGTTGCATGCGGTTAACCCTCCTTGGCTGGCGTATGTTTAATTAATTGACCGGCGGTCATGGCGGCCACCTCGTTTCGATGTACGGCTTGCAGTGGCGCATCCAGTGCGTGCGTTAGGCGGAACGGTTGTTCTGCCAGCGCATTCAAGTCGGCATCCTCATGTTTTTCACCTAAAAAGGTCAGCAGGGAATAGCGGTAAGACGCCTGGGCAAAGCCACCACCAACGACCACGTCTGGCAATGCGCTATCGTCCTCGAGTTGTGCCAGCACACGCGTAAGGTCGGTGAGTTGTGGCGGGTAAGAAAAGGCTTCGGTTTGCGCAGGGGTGACTTCCACATCCGGGGGCATGACAGAGACTTTAGGCACTGCCACTTCACGTTCTAGCACGTCATCGGCAATATCCAGCATCACGTCGGGCAGCACAAACAGTGGTTCTGGTGTCACTGCCATCCGCGCGCCCATTTGCGCCAGCGACTCAACGCTGCGTTGCTGCAACCAGGCGGATAACTCGGTGGAACTCAGGCCGCCTTGCGACAGCATGACCCGCTGCCTGGCCACTTTGGCCAGTTCACGCTGAAAGACCGAGGCCATATTGAGTAAACGCGACTGCTGGCTAGCAATTTTATGCACAATTTGCCAACCGGCATCATCCATGCCGTTTTCTGAAATGGTATTGATCAGTGCCGTGGCTTTTTCAATCCAGGGTTGCGCCTTGCTCAATCTGGCCTGCGCCGACTTCAGCCTGAACTCGGAACCTGAGGCAATCGCTTCCTGGAAGAAATGTTCGTATTCGGTGAGTTTGGCCAGTACGTGACTCAGATGCTCGGCACTCAGTTCACCGACGGCACTGCCGCCTGCCGCCTGCGACATCAGGTAGCCCAACTCGTCATCGGCCTCGCCAAACCGCAACAAGCCACTGATGGCAGACAACACCATGCGGCCCGCGGCAGAAATCTGGTATACGCGGCGGTCTGCGTCCCATTGCAGCAAGTCGTGGCTGCGCAAGCGGTGCAACACGGTTTCCAGCTTGGTAGCATCAATAAAAGAAAGGTGATTTTGCAACTGGGCTGGCGTCCACTCGGGCAACTCTGCCCGCGCTGCAATTTCACGCATCACGGCGAGGCGAATCATGACTTCATCTCGGCCGCCGCGGAACAGCCCGATCAGCACATCGATGATGTGTGAGGACTGCAACAGGGGAAACAATGCATCAATATCCTGAACATAGACTCCCGGTTTGAGGAACTCCTCAAACGCGTTTACATCACTGACTTCTGACATCTATTACAGGCCCTGCTTCAAGCTTTCCATGATAAACGGATCGAGATCACCATCGAGCACGCCTTGCGTATTGCCGATTTCAACATTGGTACGCAAGTCTTTGATCCGTCCTTGATCCAGCACATAGCTACGAATCTGGTGACCCCAACCAATATCGGTTTTGGCATCTTCCAGCGCCTGCTTTTCTTCATTACGCTTGCTGAGTTCCAGGTTATACAAGGCGCCTTTCAGCATATTCATCGCTTCTTCTTTGTTTCTATGCTGTGAACGGTCATTCTGGCATTGCACGACCACCCCCGTTGGCAAGTGGGTAATCCGCACAGCAGAATCGGTTTTGTTAATATGCTGACCACCGGCACCACTGGCGCGGTAAGTATCAATGCGCAAATCTGCAGGATTGATTTCAATTTCAATCGAATCGTCCACTTCCGGAAAGATTTGCACGCTGGCAAAGCTGGTATGACGCTTGGAGTTGGCATCGAAGGGCGACTTACGGACCAGGCGATGCACGCCGCTTTCGGTGCGCAAGGTGCCAAACGCATAATCCCCAGTCACTTTAATCGAGGCGCCTTTAATCCCGGCAATGTCGCCTTCTGATTCCTCAAGCACTTCGACTTTGAAACCTTTGCGCTCTACATAACGCAAGTACATGCGCAGTAACATGCCGGCCCAGTCCTGTGCTTCAGTGCCACCGCTGCCGGACTGAAACTCAATAAAGCAATTGTTGGCATCCATCGGCTGCGAGAACATGCGCTTGAATTCCATCTCGGCAACGATTTTTTCTATCTTCTGGGCATCAGCCTCCACACTCAGCAATGTGTCGTCATCACCTTCTTCACGCGCCATGTCAAACAATTCACGGCTATCGGACAATGACTGAGACACATCATCCAGCGTCATGACCACGCTTTCAAGCATGCGTTTTTCCTTGCCCAGATTTTGCGCTTTTTCGGCGTTATCCCAGACTTTAGGATCCTCGAGCAGGCCGTTAACTTCGGCTAAGCGTTGCTGCTTGTTCTCGTAGTCAAAGATACCCCCGAAGCGCTTCGTGGCGTTGGGTCAGGTCGCTCAGTGCATTGGCAATACTATTAAGGTGTTCGGCTTCCATTTTCTGTGAGTATAAAAATGTAAAAACCAACATTATAACGCAGCTATGCCCTTGGTTCAGGCGTAACTTACGCTGCCCACACTCAGACAGCCCCATATTTTTGTCACAATGATTGTCACAAAATAGTAAAATTACTGTCACAAAACTTTTGAACGTATAGGGAGTCCTCAATGGCGAATGCCACTTTCGGCCGCATCATGGCCGCGATCAGCCCCAGAAACGATAACTATTTTGTCCTGTTTAACCGTTTGGCTGATTGTGCAGTCCGTGGCTCCAAAGTCCTTGCGCTGATGGCGGCCGTTGTTGATCAGGCAGGCTTTGAAACGCATTTTGCCGAAATCCGCAAAATCGAATCTGAGGCAGATGAATACACCAAGGAAATTCTGCTTTCACTGCATAAAACCTTTATTACCCCGTTTGACCGCCGCGAAATCCGTGAACTGGCGATGGCGCTAGATGACATCATTGACTTTATGGAAGCGATTCCGCAAAGCGCCGAGATTTATGGTCACAGCAAGTTCACCCCCGAAATGGTCGCCCTGGCACAGATCTTATTAAGGGCAGCAGAAAAGGTAAGGGATGCGGTGCATATGCTGTCAGACATGAAAAATGCCGAACGCATTCTGCGCACCTGTGAAGAGATCAGCCAGATCGAAGGCGAAGCCGATCACATCATGCGCTCAGGCATGCACAGGCTGTTTGCCGAAGACAGTGACGCACGCAGTTTGATCCGCTCACAAAAACTGTACGACCTGTTTGAAGAAGCAGTCGACAGCTGCGAAGACGTCGCTGACGTGATTCACGGTGTCGTGCTAGAACGCATCTAGGACACGACCATGGATCATGTGATTGTGGTCATGGCAGTGCTGGTCATCGTGGCGCTGATCTTTGACTTTATGAACGGCTTTCACGATGCCGCCAATTCGATTGCGCTCATGGTGTCTACCCGTTTACTGACGCCACAGGCGGCCGTGATCTGGGCCGCGTTTTTTAACTTTGTTGCCTTTCTGTTTTTTGGCCTGCATGTGGCCGACACGGTTGGCAAAGGCATCATAGACCCCAACATCGTCAATAATACCGTGGTGTTTGGTGCCTTGTTCGGGGCGATTGCCTGGAATGTCATTACCTGGTGGTTCGGCATCCCCTCCTCGTCCTCGCATGCATTGATCGGCGGCCTGATTGGCGCAGGCATGGCCCACTCCGGCACCCAAGGCGTCATTTTCGGCAGTAAGCTCATCAGCACCGGCATTGCCATTATCTTGTCGCCGTTATTTGGCATGTTGCTGGCGCTGTTGCTCTCTATCGGCATCATGTGGGCGTTCCAGAAATCCTCGCCCTATAAAATCGAAAGCCGCTTTAACAAGCTGCAATTTATCTCTTCTTCTTTATTCAGCCTTGGCCATGGCGCCAACGATGCGCAAAAAACCATGGGCATCATTACCGTGCTGCTGTTTGCCAATGGCTATCTGCAAGGTGACTTTCATGTGCCCTTCTGGGTGGTGATTGCCTGTCAGCTGGCTATGGGGCTGGGCACTCTGTTTGGGGGCTGGCGCATAGTGCGCACCATGGGCATGGGCATTACCAAAATCCGCCCCACTGGCGGCTTTGCGGCCCAGACCTCAGGCTCGATTGCGCTGTTCCTGGCCACCAGCCTGGGCATCCCGGTGTCGACCACGCACACCATTACCGGCGCCATTGTCGGCGTCGGCCTCTCGCGCCGCATGACCGCGGTGCGCTGGGGCCTGGCGTCACGCATTGTCTGGGCGTGGGTGCTGACGATTCCTTGTGCCGCCATCATGGCAGCCATCGCCTACCATATTGGCGAAAATGTGCTGTAAGCCTGACGTAAGCTAAAAAGGACCTGCCCAAGGTCTTTTTTGGCTTTTGTCACATTTCTGTCATATTAAGTTTTTATGATTCCGTCATCACATACAAACCACACTCAAATACAGGAGTCCTTAGATGAAAACCCGTTTGTTCCGCAATACCATGATAGCCGCACTGGTCGCACAGGCCTTTACCTTCGCGCACACCGCAGCGGCTGCGGACAAAATCATCAAAATTGATGGTTCCAGCACGGTTTACCCAATCACCGAAGCCGTTGCCGAAGAGTTTCAACGCAGCAAAGGCGTGAAAGTCACTGTTGGCGAATCTGGCACTGGTGGCGGCTTCAAAAAATTCTGCCGCGGCGAAACCGATATTTCCGATGCTTCCCGCCCGATCTCACAAAAAGAAATCGACGCCTGTAAAGAAGGTGGCGTTCAATTCATCGAACTGCCTATCGCTTATGATGCACTGACTGTGGTTGTGAACAGCAAAAACGACTGGGTGAAACAAATCACCGTCGCCGAACTGAAAAAAATCTGGGAACCAGGTTCCAAAGTGAAAAATTGGAAAGAAGTGAACGCCACTTACCCGGACAAAGCCATCAACCTGTACGGTCCAGGCACGGCTTCCGGTACGTTTGACTACTTTACCGAAGCAGTTAACGGCAAGGCAAAAGCTAGCCGCACAGATTACACACCGTCAGAAGACGACAACGTACTGGTGCAAGGCGTTGCCGGTAACGTGGGTGGCATGGCCTACTTCGGCATGGCCTACTATCAGGAAAACACTGACAAGTTGAAAGCGGTGCCAGTGGTTGCCAAAGAAGGGGCTAAACCAGTGTTGCCTTCTGAAACGACTGTGATGGACGGGACTTACCAGCCATTGTCACGTCCACTGTTCATTTACGTGAACGCGACAGCTGCTGCGTTTAAACCAGAAGTGAAAGCCTTTGTGAATTACTACCTGGAAAATGCGCCACTGCTGGTGAAAGAAGTGAAATACGTGCCACTGCCAAAAGAAGATTACGAAGCAGTGAAAACACACTTCAAAGCCATGAAACCAGGCACAGGGTTTAACGGCACAGCAGAAGTCGGTATCAAAATTACTGATTTGTTGTCCCGAATCAAGTAATGATGACAAAGGGGCTTAAATGCCCCTTTTTTACTGACAAGCCGGCCTGAACAACCGATTATCCGCTAAAATCCACCCCTGACAGATCACACTATGGCGACTCAAGCAATGCAAGTACCTGCGCAACTGACTATCAGCCCACGACTGGCGAAGAACATTCGTCGTAACGTCAAAGAACGTATTATTGAATTCATCCTGATGACCGCCGCGCTGGTCGCAGTGGCAACCACGTTTGCAATTGTGGGGGTTTTGCTGTTTGAATCATTGAGTTTTTTTAAAACAGTGTCTGTCGTCGATTTTTTAACCGATAGTCAATGGACGCCACTGTTTGAAGATGCGCACTACGGCATCATGCCGCTGGTTTCCGGCACTTTGACCACCTCCGCGATTGCGCTGGCCGTGGCTGTGCCAATTGGCACCGTTTCGGCAATTTTCCTGTCTGAATTTGCTTCACATAAAACCCGTGAAACCATCAAGCCGATTCTGGAATTGCTGGTGGGTGTGCCTACCGTTGTCTTTGGTTACTTTGCCTTGTTTTTTGTCACCCCCATGCTGCAAGCCATTTACCCTCAGCTACCCAGTTTTAACATGCTGGGCGCCGGGATTGTCATGGGCGTCATGATTATTCCTTACATTGCTTCCATGTCCGAAGATGCCATGCGCGCCGTGCCCATGAGCATGCGTGAAGGTTCTTATGCCATGGGTGCAACCCGTTTCCAGACCGCGATTAAAGTGGTCACACCCGCCGCAGTCTCAGGTATTGTGGCGGCCTATATTCTGGCGATTTCTCGTGCAGTGGGTGAAACCATGGTGGTTGCCATTGCAGCAGGCCAACAGCCTAACCTGACCTTTAATCCGCTAGACAGCGCTGCCACGATTACCGCCTACATCGTACAAGTGGCCATGGGTGACTTGCCGCATGGCAGCATAGGCTACCAGAGTATTTTTGCCGCCGGCCTGGTACTCATGATCATGACACTGTCTTTCAATATCGTGGGTCACTGGGTACGCAAGAAATACCGCGAGAATTACTAAACAAAGACCCGTAAAGTCTGCCCGTTGTCTTATTACTGAAATATCACCACCATACACTGCCGGTAACCCTTGCTTACCGGCACTTGCGGAAGTTATACCAAATGGAACATAAAGCCTCAGTCCTCGAAAATCTGGCCGAAGTCCGCGCCATGATTAAACGTCATAAGCGTAATGACGCCCTGTTTGCCGCCATCGGCCTGATCTGCCTCATGCTGGGCCTGATTACGCTGATGCTGCTGTTCTGGCAACTGATTGCGGATGGCTATCCAAAATTCAATCTGGACTTTTTGACTGAATTCCCGTCACGCCGTGCGGCCAGAGCCGGCCTGCTGTCTGCCTGGGTAGGTTCTTTGCTCGTCATGTCCGTCACTTTCCTGACCGCAGTCCCTGTCGGGGTTGCTGCTGGCCTTTATCTCGAAGAATATGCGCCGAAAAACTGGTTTACCGACCTGATTGAAATTAACGTGTCCAACCTGGCCGGTGTGCCTTCGATTATCTACGGCCTGCTGGCGCTGGGTCTGTTTGTCTACATGCTGGACTTTGGTCAAAGCATCCTGACCGCAGGCCTTACCCTGGGGTTGCTGATTTTACCGATTGTCATTGTCTCAACCCGAGAAGCGATCCGCTCTATCCCACTGTCTATCCGTGAGGCGGCCTACGGCGTTGGCGCAACCAAATGGCAAGTCGTCTATGACCACGTGTTTAAATACTCTTATGGCGGTATCCTGACCGGTATTATTATTGGCATGGCACGTGCGTTGGGTGAAACAGCCCCCATCATTACCATTGGTGCGCTGACCTTTATTGCCTTCCTGCCACCCAGCCCGATCACGCTGGAGCCGCCTTTCCTGAATTTCGAATGGTTATCTTCAGGCTTTACTGTGATGCCGATTCAAATGTTTAACTGGTTGTCCCGCCCTGACCATGCGTTCCATGTCAATGCGGCAGCCACCGGGGCGCTGATCATCATCGTCACACTGTTAATGAATGGTACAGCCATCTGGTTGCGCTATAAAATCCGTAAAAATATTAAATGGTAATGCCACACAAGAATTAGGAAACTTCATGGCCACTGTCACTACTGCAATTAAAGCCGAAGCACGCGATTTAAACTTTTTTTATAGCAACGGCGCACGCGCACTCAAAGGTATCTCCATGCCTTTGTACGAGAATAAAATCACCGCGCTGATTGGCCCTTCAGGCTGCGGAAAGTCCACTTTCCTGCGCTGCTTCAACCGTATGCATGATTTGTATCCTGGCAACAAATACCAGGGCCAAATCGTGATGCATCCAGACAACACCAATGTGCTGGATTCAGGCGTAGACCCCATTGAAGTGCGTATGCGCATCAGCATGGTGTTTCAGAAGCCTAACCCCTTCCCAAAATCCATCTATGAAAACGTGGCTTATGGCCTGCGTGTGCGTGGTGAAAACAACAAACGCATTATGGATGACAAGGTTGAAGAAGCTTTAAAAGGCGCGGCGTTGTGGAACGAAGTCAAAGACCGCTTGCATGACCTCGCTTTTAACCTGTCTGGTGGTCAGCAACAACGGTTATGTATCGCCCGTGCCTTGGCCACTGATCCAGAAATCATGCTGTTTGACGAGCCCACCTCTGCGCTGGACCCAATCGCAACAGCCAACATTGAAGAGCTGATGGTCGAACTGCGAAGCAAACTGACCATTCTGGTGGTGACGCACAACATGCAGCAGGCAGCTCGTGTGTCCGACTACACCGCTTACATGTATCTGGGTGAGTTGATCGAGTACGATGATACTGACAAGATCTTCACCAACCCCAGCCGCAAGGAAACCGAAGACTACATCACCGGCAAGTTTGGTTAATTGCCCGTGCTATAAAAAACGCCGCAGATTGCGGCGTTTTTTTATGCGCGTTAATCATGCGCTTTCATAACACGTGTTGCGCAGTGAGCCGCCTTCAGCCCAACGGCTAATCCAGCATGCTTGGACTCCAGAACGCCTGCGAGACATAAGGTGAGGTCAACAATTGCTGAATCACCGCTTCCAGCTCGGCTTCACGGATGGCACTGGCCAGCAACATGGCCTCAATTTCAACACAATCGTTACCAAACGCATGCATCTGCAAATGCTTGGTCGGATATTTGGCTTGCTCCAGCGTGCTTTCAAGCAAGCTCATCGCCTCTTTCTGGTAACGGCGCGCAGCAATCACATACACCGTCGTTGTCGCCTCCACATGCAAGGTATTGATGGGTTTGCGGTTGATCTGATTGACGACCGGGCGTAACAAGGTATTGGTCGCCAGCACAAACAAGGTACCCAACAAGGCCTCCAGCAACAGGTCAGCACCGGCACACGCCCCCACGGCCGCAGAACCCCATAGCGTAGCCGCCGTATTCAAGCCTCGCACATTGCCCTCTTCACGCATGATCACGCCCGCGCCCAGAAACCCGATACCGGAGACCACATAGGCTACCACGTGCACCGCACCATCATGCGACATGAGCCGGTTGGCCATATCCACAAAAATGGCGGCGCCAATGGCCACCAGCACATTGGTGCGCAAACCGGCGGTGCGTTGGCGGTATTGCCGCTCAAAACCGATAATAGCGCCGCAAACAAAAGCCGTCGACAAGCTTAACAATGAGTCGAGCAACGACACCAGATTAATATTTTGCATCGCTTGCAACGTCATGCGACATCCCTTTTCCTAACAACACTCTTGTCAAAACAACGCTTGGTCTGCGTGAAGACCGTCCAATAAAAAGCGCCACGAAACTCGTGGCGCTTTGATCAGACGCTTAACCAGGATCAGATGATGATCTTGGTTCAGGCGGTACGACGCAACCCTGGTTCAAGGACAAAAAAATCAGGATTCAACGCTGCCAGCGGCTGTTTCAGTTTTTCAATCTCGGCGGCAGGCGCGTGCACTTCGAGACGGATAATTTTGGCCAGTTTCAGTGCCTCGGCTAAGGGGGCGGCCACATTTTCAAGATGTGCAAGCAATGATTCAGCGTCCCGGTAGCCTTCACGGCAATGCGCGATATTACCATTGAACGAAAAAGCATAGTGCAGGCAACCTGCTTCCTGTCGTGTTTTTTCCACGAATGTTGCGCCCAGTGCTTTGAATGCTGCCAGATGTTCGGCTTGTACCTCAAAATAAGGCACCAGCGTGCAGCATTGATCGGTTGTAAACATGTTTGATTCTCCTGATGTGTTTTATATTGAGTTTGTTAAACACAAACTTGCACACATCTTGGCTGGGCAATGCCCGAGCGTCAAGCGTCAATCTTCCCGATCGCAGACAAAGGCGCGCATCGGCGTATTAAGCCGTTGCGGAAGCGGCCAGACTCAAATGTGAGAGCACCAGGCGCTGGTAACACTCAATCAACTTGGTCGCCTGCGCATCGCTGGACCAGACTTGCTCCACATAGCGCTTGCCTTGTTTACCGATGCGTTCGCGCAACTGACGATCAATGAGCAAGGTTTGGACTTGTTCGGCGAAATGCAGTTCGTCATCTTTGGCAATCAGGGCGCCCTGCTCCTGACGCAGGATAGAAGCCGTGCCCAGCTCGGCAATCGCGACCACGGGCGTGGCCTGCGCCATGGCTTCAAGCAGCACCAGGCCTTGTGTCTCGCTCTTGGAGGCAAATACAAAAATATCTGCCGCCTGATAGGCCGCATTGAGCCCAATAGCACGGTCCAGGTAGCCCAGGAACATGACATGCTGTTGCAAGCCCTTGTCGCGGCTCATTTTCTTCAGCATGGCTTCTGCCGGGCCTTCACCCGTGATCACCAGCAAGACTTCAGGATGATCCTGAATCACCAGAGAAAGCATTTCGAGCAGGAACTGGATGTTTTTTTCATGTGCAACGCGGCCAACAAACAGCAACAACGGACGCTGAGCGGGAATGCCATACTTCTCACGGAAAGCGGCACCATCACCGGGAATAAAACGTGAGGCATCCAGCCCGGTCGGGATCACGGTAATCGGTGTCGTCACCCCGTATTGTTGCAACACATCACGCATTTGCGCCGAAGGCGATACCACGGTATCCACCTGCTGGCATTGCTTGCGCGAGACCGATTGTGCAATCCGCACCGCCAGACTGCGAGGCACCCAGGGCAAATAGTGGTGCATGTAGTCCTCAAAAAAGGTGTGGTAGGTCTCTACCGCAGGCACCTGCAATTGTTTGGCAATTTTAAGCCCCGCATAATGCGCAATAAACGGCGTATGAATATGGACCAGGTCGTAGTCACCCGTATGCAAATGGCCGGCATAGTCCATCAAGGCGGACCATTTCATCAAATAATCTTCGGGATCAAATACGATCTTGCGGGCATCGATGCGCGTAATCCACTGCTCGTCTTCTGTTTGAGACTGCTCAATCGCCACCGGATATTTGGGCGCAATCAGATGCACCACATGGCCTTGCTGGCGCAAGCTTTGCGCAAATGTGCGGATGCTGGTGGATACGCCATTGACGCGTGGAAAGTAGACATCTGAAATCATTAATATTTTCATGACAAATGCTGTATTGCACAGATTCCATATTAAAAACTTTACAGAGTCTAACAACGCTTCATGATGGTTTTATGACCAAAATCACTTTCATATCAATGTCATACAGACTTCATGCAACTGTCACTTAGCAGGCGCAAAGTGCGCCCATGTTACTGCGAGCCTTACTGATCACCTGTTGCCTGTTATTCGCCCTGCCTGGTGAAGCGCATGCATGGGGATTGTATTCGCATGTGGCTTACACTCACCAGTGGTTACAAAGCCTGCCGCTACAAACACTGCCCTTGCTTCCTTTGTCCTGGCTGGGCGTGATCCAGCGTTACCCTTCACTGGTGATGGCTGGTGCCTGTCTGCCCGACCTGGCTGTGGTTTCACGCTCATTCAGCCATAGCCATGGCTGGGGCATCGGCCAGCAGCTCCTGCAAAGCAAAAATGAGCGCCAGCGTGCATTGGGCGTGGGCTATAACCTGCATCTGCTCACAGACGTAGTGGCCCACCAGCACTTTGTGCCGACGTTTGAGGCCAAGTGGCAACACCACAGCCTGCTCACGCACGCCGCGGCCGAGTGGGCCATGGATGCCTATTTGCACCAGCCCGAGATTCCGACCCCAGGCAAACTGTTGCGCATACATCGTAATACCATTGTCGACACCCTGAGCCAGGGCCTGCATTGTGATGCCAGCATCGTCCAGCGCGCCGTTAGCCGCCTGGCCAGTGCCGACCAGGCCTTGCGTTTTTCTCGCATCCCGAATTACCTGTTACAACGTTATCGCAGGCTGGATAACGAGTTTGAACACAAACTGGCGTATTACCGCAGCCAGGTCTCGCTCGCCCTGCACGATATGCCGCAGCTGCTCAATGGCCACTTTCCGTCTTTGCATGCTGAACATATTCACCTGAGCATGGAGCAGCTGGATGACTGGCGCCGCAAATGCCTGCAAGATGCCCGTTTAAGGCCTACGAGGGCGATCCAGGCCTTTGAGCAATATCAGCACCAATGGTTTAACCAGCCTGATTGCTGACGCCACGCAATCAGGCCGCTCAAGCGGTCATCCACACCGCATGGCTTGAAACTTAACGTTTAAACGCCATCTAAGCTAAGACCTCCTCATAAAAGATTCCAGCTTAACCATGCCTCCCCTGCGTTTTTTAATCATCACCACAACCCTGGTCGGGTTACTGCATTACTACATTGGCAGCCGCTTGTTGTCTGGCCTGGACTGGTCAAGCACAGTGTTATGGCTGGGATGGCTGGCACTGGCACTCTCCGCCTTGCTACAACCTGTCGCTTTCCTGGCACGGGGCTTACGTAGCGAAACCCTCCGAGACCGAGTGAGCTGGATCGCCATGACGGTGATGGGGCTATTTTCGTCTTTGCTTGTATTCACTGTGCTTCGGGATGGATTGCTGTTGGCCGTCGCCGGCTTACATGCGACAGGAGTCGTTAAGGTGGACTTTTTATGGCTGGAACGGCAAACCGCGTTCGCTACCTTGCTGATTGCCTGCATTATCAGCCTGATTGGATTTTTTCACGCACGTAAACTGGCTCGCGTCATCCATGTCAGCGTGCCGTTACGCAACTTGCCGGCCGCCCTGCATGGCTTCAAGATTGCACAAATCAGTGATATTCATGTCGGCCCGACCATCAAGCAGCCCTATTTGTCACGCATCGTGCAAGCAGTCAATGCGCTGGAAGCGGATTTGATCGCGATTACCGGCGACCTGGTGGATGGGCGTGTGCATGAACTGGCGGAACACACGCGCCCACTGGCGCAGTTATCAGCGCGCCATGGCAGCTTTTTTGTCACCGGCAATCATGAGTACTATTCCGGTGCCTTGGCCTGGATTCATGAACTGGAACGTCTTGGTATACGCGTTTTGCTCAATGAGCATGTGCAACTGCTGCACGGAGAAGCCACCTTGGTGGTGGCGGGTGTGACAGACTATACGGCTGGCAGCTTTTACGAGGATCACCACAGCGACCCTCAGGCCGCCATTGCCGGTGCGCCTGCCGCGGCGCCTAAAATCCTGCTCGCGCATCAGCCACGCTCTGCCGAAGCCGCCCAGGCGGCCGGCTTTGATTTGCAGCTATCCGGGCATACACATGGTGGTCAGTTCTGGCCCTGGAAATACTTTGTGCCCTTGCAACAACCCTATGTTGCCGGGCTTCACCGCCTGCAAGACTTATGGATTTATGTCAGTCGCGGCACCGGCTATTGGGGACCCCCCAACCGCTTTGGTTCCCCTTCTGAAATTACCTGCCTGACCTTGATGCCAGCACAGGATTAACTGCGCGCCCCTGCCGTTCGCCGCATGCGCAAATCGGGCACATAAGTCGCCAGTATCAGCACCAGGGCAGACAGCAAATAAAAGCTGCGTAAAGGGTAATCGGTGACAAAGCTGGCGGTGGCTGGCTTGGCCGCCAATGCCTGGTAAAAAGCTGGCTGGTCTACGCCTTTGACATAACTGCCTTTAAACTCGGCCGCCAGTGATTTTAAATAGTCTTCCTCCAACTGCGACAACATGCGGTCATACTCGGCGTAAGCCACAGGTGGATCTGGCTCATCCTGGCTGGGGTCGGCATAGGTCACGCCAACAGCCCCCGCGTTATTGTTGTCACTCACCGGCCAGTCCCCGACGCGTTTATTGGCAGAGTTGTAGCGCGGAATCGCCACTTTTTCTGCACCGCCTACACCGACAAAGGTGAAAAACTCACCAATCTGTACCCCGCTCAAGTCCTGTTTGATCGTCACATTGACGCGCGGCGCTTCATCGCCATCCGTAAAAAACAGCATTTGCGCCGGTTGATTGAGCGCATCATAGACATGGGTCGCCGCATGCACGGCAAAGCTCAGGCGACTGTTGCCTTTCCAGGCCATGCGCCATTCCAGGTGGTCGATGCCGTCGGTAATCACATCCAGGTTTTTGCATACCTCCAGCGGGGTTTGCAGCATGGCGATATTATCCGAGGCAAAAATGCCCAGGCTAAAGTATGTGCCACAAGGAGATCGCTGCACCAACTGCTTCATTAAATGCTGGCTATAGGCCAGGCGACTCACAGTCTGCTGATTCAGCAGCACATCCTCTGCATTCATGCTTTGTGACACATCGGCAATCATCAAATAATGCTGCACCTGCTGCTTGAGCTGGACCTCAGGCTTGAGCAGCGCCAAGCCGAGCAGGCCGAGGGCCAAACCGTAGCAGACCGGCTCATAATGTTTGCTTAACCACGCCCATCCACGCATCAGGGTAATCCTATCGGTAAGTTACTGAGTTCCATATGCGATTGCTCCTTGCTACCGGCTTGCATGCCACGTGCCATGACCGAATGCAGCAGCGACAAGTTGAATTTTGCCGTCTGGTCATCCGGTTGCAAACGCAAGGCCTGCTCATAAGCAATTTTGGCCTGGCTAAACGCATAGCGGGCTTCATCCTGAAACGAGCCATCTTCGTTGACCGTGCGTACGAGGCCGGACAAAAACAGGTTGTTGCCGATATTAAAGTGGATATGCGGCAGTGCATTGGCAGGTGGCGATGCCTCAAGGGCCTGACCATAGGTTTGCACCGCATGTTTATAGTCGCCATGTTGACCCTGGTCATACGCCGCAGTAAATTTCTGCAGATAAGCCTGGCCGCCCGTTTTAATCACCTCGCCAGCGGCGATCTGGGCGTTGAGTACGCGTGTAGCGTGTAATTGCCAGCCAAAATACAGTGTTCCTGCCAGGCCTGCCAGCGTCAGGCCCAGCCAGAGTGTATTGGCATGTTTGCGATAGATGCTCATTCGTATACCTTTATCTGTTTAATCAACAACAGGGCCAGCCCCAGCAATAACGCTACGATGATCAAATCCCTGGCGTAATCATGGCCCGGAATCATGATGTCGTACTGAATCAGGTTCTTTTCCTTGGCGTCAATCTCACGCAAGGCGGACTCGAGTGCGGTGGCGTTATCCGCTTCAAATGCCTTGTATTTGATATTTAGCGACTGAAAAAAACGGTCAAGCGCAATCGCCTCGGGCAGATGGTCATCGTCATAGCTGTTTTGCGTAAAAATGCTGATGTCGTCCGGCTCACGCAACACAATCCAGTACAAATTGAGCTTTTTACCCACCAGCTGTTTGCGGATCTGGTATTTGACGCGCGGGCTTAACTTACCGGCGCCGTCGGACAGCAGCACAATCGCGCGTGAGCCGGTACTGGGAATCTGCTCGAACAGGGTCACGGCATGCGTAATACCCGCCCCGATATTGGTCTGGTTAATGGCTGGCCCCGTCGCTGCCTGGATCGCAGCGTGAATGCCGTCACGGTTGGTGGTGATTTTCATGCCATACAACGCTGAATTGGTAAACCCCACCACCCCCATCATGTCATCAGGCCGTGAGTCAATAAAGGCGGTAATCAGCCGTCTGGCCGCCGCAGACTTGATTTCAGCGGCGCGCCCGCCCACGCTTTGCCCGGCAAATGGATGGTCCATGCTAACGCTGCGGTCAATCACAAACACGCTTTGTGCGCCCTTGCCGATTTTCTTTTCCTGATGGCTATCGCCCTGCAATCCGGCCAGGGCTAGCACCAGACACAATAACATCAGACTCGTTGCGGCCTTAACCAATAGATGAATGCGCTCGGAGAACGGATCGTCCGGCACCATCTCAAGCCACGAGTAAGCTTGCGCATGGCGGCTGGTCAGCAAAAACGGGACGGCAATCACCGGCAACAGGAGTAAAAACCAGGGACTCAGGCTGTGCATCAGACGCCCCGCTCACAACTGCGCAACTGACGTGTCAACATCTTGCATTGCTGCAGATAATCGGCTGCCGCAGGCAGCTGGTTACCATAAAGCAGTGTATTGGATTGCGCATAAAACTGCTGAATCTGGTCGGTATACGCCGCAAATACAGGCTGTTTGGCGACAAACATGGGCACCTGACTGGCCAGCATCTGCTGGCCAAAATGCTGGTTAAAAGCTTGCTGCATCGCCAGTGCCGCCAGGGTTGCGCCCTCATGTGTAGCAGGCAAGCGTTGCAGGCGCCGATACGCCTGAGCGAACGGGCCATTCAGCATGGGCAACCAGGCCCAGCTGGCATTGCGGTATAGCAAAATGAAACTGCCCAGCAAAGCCAGCCCCCCACTGACCAGCAAGCCTAGGCTTAAGGGGGGTGTGTCCAGTAAGGCTGCGCGGTGCTGGCCCAGCAAGGTAGGTTTGGCCGGTTGCATCCGGTCAGGCAGTTGCGCCATCAGCCAAAAGCGCCAGGCGGGTAGCGTCACGCTGGCGCCACTCGTAAACACAATCGGTTCGGGCGGTAAGGCTAATTGCACGGGCTGGCCGCTGCTGGCAAACACCTGATACTCAAACGTCAGCGTATACACCGTTTTGCCCGCTTGTCTGGCATGCGTCTCTTGCACCTGCCTTAACTCGATACCGTTACGCTGCACGCCCTTGATTGGGAGCTTGTCTGGCTGCAGTTGCAGCGACTCAGGGACAGACAGCGTGATGCGCCGTTGCAGGACATCGCCAATCTGAATGCCTGCATAGTGCGCAGGATTTTGCAGATGCAACACCTGGATGGCCTGGGCTGCAGAGGAGGCGACCGCTTGAGGGGCAGCTGCATCCTCTTTGGCGAGGGATTCGGCCTTGACTGGTGCCATCCAGATCAAGCCGGTTAAGCAAACTATCAAAAATGGATTCATCGCCACACGCTATTGAATAAGTTGTTCAAAATAATCGGAAAGCATCGCCGTTTCAAACGCGCCTGTGACATACAACGGGCGAATCTCAAACCTGGCGAATAATTGATCCAGCGCTTGCTTGCGCTGCTCAAACTGCGCCACAAAGCGGGCACGCAAAGCGGGCCGGAAAAAAATGGTTTTTTGCTGCCCGGTCTCGGGATCTTGCAAATTGCCAAAGCCCAACCGTGGCAAGCGCTCATATTCCTGCGGATCCCATAACACCAGCGGGATCACCTGATGGTTAGACAGACTGTTCAGACTTTGCTCAATCAGCGACAAGGGCAGGTGAAAATCCGAGATCCAGAACACCAGTCCTTTTTGCTGCCCCAGCCAGGCCGTCGCCTCTACAATCCCTTGTCCATCCTGAGGCCCCGCCTCAACTTCTGTCAGTTGCGCAATGGTGTCAAAGGATTGTTGCGCGTGGTGCCCGGGTGCCAGGCTAAGCTCTGGCAGCACACGATGCTGGTAGCAGACCATGCCGAACAAATCGCTGTTTTCATGGGCAGAGCAAGCAACCGCAGCCGCTATCGCCTGCAAGGTTTCATATTTGCTGACGTGCCCCTTGAACTGCATGGAACTGGACAAATCACACAAGGCATACAGCGGCGTGGAAGCCTCTTGCTTGAAAACCCGGATCTGGATCTGTTCATAAGGGTCACGCAAGGTTTGCCGCAAATCCAGCCGTCTGGCATCTGGATAATCCACCAGCGAGACATGCTTGCTGAACTCATCACCAATGCCGCGCTGAACCCCCTGATGCGCTCCGCTATGCACACTGGCTGAACGCCACGGCACCTGGTAAAAAAAGGACTGTACTTTATCGGGCATCATGGTCTGGCATCATGCGGCTTTGGCCCGTTCCGGGACGCTGACCGTGGCAAGAATCTGCTGGGTCAGCTCACGGGACAGTTGCGTACGGCGGCTCTCGAACATCGGATTCAATACCAAACGGTGCGCGATGATTTCATGAAAGACAGCATGGATATCCTCTGGATACAAATGCTCGCGCTGCATGAGCCAGGCATGCACGCGCGCGGCCTTGAGCAGCATCCCCATGCCGCGCGGGCTGGCGCCGGTATGAATCAGGCGGTTAACATCCACACTCTCCAGACGCACGCCAAACGCTGCCGGGGATTGCGTCGCCTGCCATAAATCCAGCGCATACTCCTGTAACACGTCACTGGCCTGAATATGGCTTTGCAGCACATCTGAAAACGCATTCAGCTGATCATAGGCCAGCACGCCGGACTGGACTTGCTGCGTGAGGCGCTCTGCATGCTGGAATTTGACATCAAACATCAAGGCCTTGCGCAAATCGCGATCGTCTGGAATATCAATCGGGATTTCCATCATGAACCGGTCGCGCGCCGCGGAAGGAATCTCGAAGGTTTCATTTTTCTCGACCTGGTTACGGTCCGCAAAGACCAGCATATGCGGCAAGCGGTATTCTTTTTTGAAGGCGGTGACATGACGCTCGGCCATGACTCGCAACATCAAGGCATGAACTTGCGGGCGTGCACGGTTGATTTCGTTGAAGAAAAAGACCGACAGTTGCTCACCGGCGCGCAGCAATGGCCCCTCTTCGACCTTGGGGCGACCATCTTCACCGAGAAAAGTATGGTAAATGAGGTCATTGGGCATCAGGTCTACCGTGCCCTCAATCCGCTCATAAGCGCCGCCCAGCCCCCGCGCAATCGATTGCAGCAAGGTGGTTTTACCCACCCCCACGCCACCTTCGAGCAAGACATGACCGCGGGCAAAAATGGCAATATTAATGGCGCGGATGGCCTGGTCCTGACCCACCACAACTTTTTTCACTTCATGCTCCAGCGTCAGCGCATGATCGCGCCAGTCCGCCAGTTGGCTTGCTACAGATGCAGATGTCATTGTCTATCCCTTGTTAAGCAATGCAGCCAGGGCTATGATGCCAATCGGGCCGCTGAAAAGATGAATGAACCCCTGCTTGCATTTTAGCCAGTCACACGATAATATGCAGACAGGTCTGTTCACTTTTTTCCAGTCTACTTCAGCCAACAAAAAAAAAGCAAGCGAATTTTAGGGGTCACCGGGTGAATTTTTTAGCGATTGTGAATCAGACCAGGCAGTCCATGACGCGCAGGGGCATGACCTATGCCAGCCAGGCGCTGTGGCGCTTGGGGCTGCGGCAATGGGCAAAACATGCCCCGTTTTACCAGTTGCGTGATGCACTGATGGATTGGAACCAGCAACGCATTCAACGCAGCGGCAAGGCGGTTGCGTTAAATGCGCAGGATATTGCGGCATTGCGGCAATTACTGGAGCAGGCGCAACAGCAATCCAGTGCAGCCCTGCCAGCCGCCCTGCTCGACCAGTGGTTCTTCCTGGCCGTTGGCGCCATACAGGTGCATACGCAAACTGGCTCGGCGCGTGCATGGCAATTGTTTGAGCAGTCTGTGCATAGCCAATTGGGCAGCACAACATGGCAGCGCAGCTGGTCATTTGGCGCGCTGGTCAGCCTCTGCGTGATCTGGATGAGCTTGAGTACGGCCCCACACAAGCCTGTCACAGAAGAGGCCTCCCCATTAGAGACCGCAGTCAGCCATGCTGGCGGCGGCACGGCGGACCCGGTGACATTGAGTTTACTCAATCTGGCCTACCAGAAAATGCAAAGTGGCAGTTGCCAGTTACCGCAGGCAGCGATGTTACCAGAGGCCCAGCGTCAGGCCTTTTTGATGTTTGTGACTGAAGGCAAGGTGGATGTGGACCAAGTGGAGCATTTAAGACAAGCCCTGGGCTATGTCAGCTGCTTGTATCCGCAAGAGTTGATGCGTCCGCAGGGACGGGATCGTTTACCAAGAGAATAAAAATACTAGCCCTGAATCGGGAAAAAAGGGATATACCAGATGAACATGCGAGATAAAATTCTGAACATTGCAAGCACACTGTTTGACAGCCGCGGTATCCAGGCTTCTGGCGTGGATACCATTATCCTCGAAGCCGGGGTCGCCAAGGCGACGCTATACAAACACTTTCCGAGCAAAAATCTGCTGATTACCGCCTATTTGCGTGACAAATCGGACAAGTTTTATGCCTGGCTTACCGCTCAACTCACCTCACGCAAGGCAGAGTCGCTGGAGTTATTGCTGTTATTGTGTGAATTGATGGAGCAATGGATCAGCCAGCCCGCGTTTCGCGGCCTGCCCTTTCACATTGCCGCCGTCGAATTTCCTGAGCAAGATCATCCTATCAATCAATACTCAGTGGTGCTATCCAAGGAGCTGCAAGGCTTTTTATGCAAGATTGCCCGCGACGCAGGGGCCAAAGACCCAGAGGCGCTCGGCCAGCAGTTGACCATTCTGTTTGAAGGTGCCGCCCTGGTGGAGCGCCTTACGCCCAATACCGGTGCCGCCAACCGCGCCAAACTGGCGGCAATGACCTTGGTACGCAATGCCGTTTAACCATGCTCAGTCGTTGTTTAGGTCGGCATGAAGTCTTGCGTCAATAACCGGCTCATGGTACTGGCTATCGACGCAAGCGCCTCCTGACTCGCCCCATGTACGGCTTGTATGGTCATGCCCTGATGGACAGTCATTACCAGTTTGGCCAGCAAGCCCACCTCTACACTAGCCGCAATTTCTCCCGCTTGTACCGCAATCGCAAAGCGCTCGCCTAACTTCTGCTCCATGGTAATGCGATAGCCATTCAATAAGGTTTTTATGGCTTGGGCTTCGGTGCCACAAGCCAGTGCACCTTGTGTAACCAGACACCCGGCAGGATGGTGGGTTTCAGCCAGCATATTGGCGGCTTGCGTAAGGATGCGCTTCTATCACCTGTCCCGCGGTCGGCTGGCTCAGCGCCGCTACCAGAAAGGCGGCAGGCCCCTGCACGTATCGCTCGACGGCCTTCTGGTACATCGCTTCCATCAGCGTACTCTTACGGCCATATTCATAAACATGTTGGCAGAGATGCCAGCAAGGGGGAGCACTCAGGAGGCCGCACTGAAAAAAGCGTTGACATAGAATATATACATGACTACCGAGCTGCCCGCCTTACCGCAAACCTTGGCTAGCGTTCTTTTTACAGCCAATGTCATTCGAACTGACACTAGAAAATTGCCAACTCTGTCAGCATCTTGTTGATCACAGCTTGGCAGCTAAGCTTAACCCAATGGCTCTTGCCCTCGCCTGAATAAACACACCCGCCCTGCCTTGCAGGGCTTTTTCTTCGCTGCAATCCCTGCTGTATTTTTTTCAGCAGACACAGCCCTTGATATATTTCCATATTTATGGAAATATAGAAACATGAATAAAGAACAAGCGCTCATTGCACTGTCTGCCATTGCCCAATCAGCACGACTAGACATTTTTAGATGCCTGGTCCAGGCAGGGCCGGAAGGCCTGGCGGCCGGCGCGTTGTCAGACTCATTACAGATTGCGAACAGCACGCTGTCTTTTCATTTGAAGGCGCTGACCCATGCCAACCTGATTTGCGCCCGCCAGGAAAGCCGTTTTATTTATTACACGGCCAACTATGCACAGATGAATGGCTTGCTGGCTTATCTCACCGAAAACTGCTGTGGTGGCGATAGCACCTGTTGCCCTGAGCTGCAATGTTTACCAACCTCCAAGGAAACCCGATGAAACGTATGCACCTGCATGTCCGCGTGACCGATCTGCCACAGAGCATCCGCTTTTATTCGACGCTATTTGGGATTGGTCCTAGCGTTGAAAAGGCAGACTATGCCAAATGGATGCTTGAAGATCCGCGCGTGAATTTTGCCATCAGTGCCCGCGGCCAGGCACCGGGGCTGGATCACGTTGGCATCCAAGTAGAAACCGCCGCCGAACTGGAAGTGATTCAGGCACGATTGCAAGCGGCAGACATGGCGGTGTTATCACAAACCGACACCACTTGTTGTTATGCCAAATCGGATAAACATTGGGTGCAGGACCCCTCTGGCCTGGCCTGGGAAAGCTATTTGACGCTGGAAAGTGCACCTACGTTTAACGATGCAGGGAAAACAGCGGCTTCAGCCCCCTGCTGTACCCCGATGGCACAGCCAGTCAGTATTCAAATCAACAAGAAGGATGTTTAAGCCGATGACAAATCAAGCTTCAGGTATTGGAAATTTTGAGCGCCATCTGACCTGGTGGGTACTGGCGTGCATTATCAACGGCATCGCGCTGGGCAAACTTGCCCCAGATTTTTTTCAGGCGCTGGGAGCGTTGAAATGGGCAGAGGTGAACCTGCCTGTGGCCGCCCTGATCTGGCTCATGATTATCCCCATGCTGCTCAAGGTGGATTTTGGCGCCATGCGCGAGGTACTGGGGCATGCCAAGGGCATCACGGTCACCCTGGTGATTAACTGGCTGGTGAAGCCGTTTTCCATGGCCTTGCTCGCCTGGCTGTTCATTCGTCACCTGTTTGCCGACTGGTTACCCGCCGAACAGATTGACAGTTATATTGCCGGGCTGATTTTACTGGCCGCCGCACCCTGTACAGCGATGGTATTTGTCTGGAGCAATTTATGTCAGGGCGAGCCCAAATTCACCTTGTCGCAGGTGGCCATCAATGATGCGATCATGCTGGTCGCGTTTGCCCCACTGGTGGCACTCTTGCTGGGGCTATCCAGCATTATCATCCCCTGGCAAACGTTGCTGGTGTCAGTGAGCCTGTTTATCGTTGTGCCACTGATATTGAGCCAACTGCTACGGCGTTGGCTGCTGGCAAAAGGGCCTCATCGATTCGCAGCCACCTTGCAAACCATCCAACCCTTTTCCATGGCGGCATTATTGTTGACGCTGGTGTTGCTGTTTGCTTTTCAAGGTGGGCAAATCCTGTCGCAGCCGTTGGTGATTGCCTTGCTGGCGGTGCCGATTTTGATCCAGGTCTATTTCAACGCCCTGCTGGCCTACTGGCTGAATAAACAATTCAAGGTCGCCCATTGTGTGGCGGGCCCCTCTGCACTGATTGGCGCATCTAACTTTTTTGAGCTGGCAGTGGCGACAGCGATTGCTTTGTTCGGGTTTGACTCGGGCGCCGCACTTGCAACAGTGGTCGGTGTGTTGATAGAAGTGCCGGTCATGCTGTCTATCGTCGCCATCGTGAACCGTTCCAAACATTGGTATGAAAGTGTGTAATATGCGCATCCTGTTTTTATGTACCGGTAACTCCTGCCGCTCCATCATTGCCGAAGCCACCTTTAATCACCTTGCGCCGGCAGGCATGCGGGCACAAAGTGCCGGCAGCCATCCTACGGGTGAGGTGCATCCTCGCTCAATTGCCCTACTACAGGCCAAAGGCATTGCCACAACAGGCTATTTCAGCAAGTCCTGGGACGAGATAGGGGAAACACCTGACATTGTCATCACCGTCTGCAGCAACGCAGCCGGTGAAACCTGCCCTGCCTATCTAGGCAATGTGCTCCGTGCACATTGGGGGGTGGATGATCCAGCCAAGGCGACTGGCACCGAGGCTGAGATTGCGGCCAGCTTTGAGCAAGCCTACCGGATTCTGCGCACGCGTATTGAAGCCTTCCTTCAGTTGGAAAGCACAATATATCAGGACAGAGTAGCGCTACAGACCGTCTTGCAGCAGATAGGTCAACTCAGTTAAGTAGCGCGTATGCTAGGTGACAGCGCTTAAAAAGGTTTACGCGGCTCAAGGTGGCGGAAAATAATCCGGCCTTTGTCCATGTCATAAGGGGACATTTCAATGGTGATTTTATCGCCAGCCAAAATACGGATTTTGTGTTTGCGCATCTTGCCGCCGGTATAAGCGATCAACTCGTGACCATTATCCAGCTTCACCCGATAACGGGCATCAGGCAAAATTTCCGTCACTGCACCCTGCATTTCGATTAATTCTTCTTTAGCCATCGCTATCCCCCTAAAAAGTAAGTCGTTTCAAAATAAAAAAGCCCGGAAACTCCGGGCTTTTCTCGGAGGCTGCATACACAGCCTTGCCGAAAACCATTGAATTACTCAATGATTTGAATGTTTGCCGCTTGTTTGCCTTTAGGGCCTGTTGCCACTTCAAAGCTCACGCGTTGGTTTTCTTTGAGTGTTTTGAAGCCAGCAGATTGAATTGCAGAGAAGTGCGCGAACAAATCTTCGCCGCCGTTATCCGGAGTAATAAAACCAAAACCTTTAGAGTCGTTAAACCATTTAACAGAACCTGTCACCATAATAAATCCTTGTACAAAAAATAAAAATGCGGGCGGTTGCCCATTAAAACGAGGATCAAGATGGCGAGAAGTAACGATAGAACCAAAAGATAGAACCGGGGAACAACAACACTACTTGAACTTCGTGAGTTGGTACTATGCACGTAATATCAAATATTAGCAACAAGTATTTGACAAATTGAAAGATGCCGCGACAATCTTCGTCAAAAACAGCATATTGCCTTGATCAAGGCTCAGGCTTGGCGTGCCGCATTGGGCCTCATTCCCAAGACTGCGGGATCGCGCTCACCAGATAATCCATAAATGCGCGTACCTTGTTGGTCATGGCGTACTTGTCGCGATAACAGGCATAAAACTCTAAGGGGACGCTCTCGGCTGCCATCGCCTCCGGCTGTTGGGCGGAAGGCTGAAACAGCGGGATCAGCGTTCCCTTTTTAATCGCGTGATTGACGACGAATGCGGCCAGGCGCGCAATTCCCGCCCCCGCCAAAGCAAGTTGAAAAATGGAGTCGATATCATTGCAAACGATGCTAGGGATGATTTCAGGCTCGTATAACATGCCATTGCGGTTAAAACTCCAGTTCAACAAGCGTCCATCCACCGGGATGCGGAACAACAGGCAATCATGTTGCGATAAGTCTTCTGGGGTCTGAGGCAGGCCTTTGCGTTGCAGATAGTCCGGTGCAGCACAAAACAGTACGGGGACGGTCGCGATTTTCCTGGCAATCAGTCCTGGCTCTAGCTGCTGTTTGAAACGGATGCTGATATCGATATCCTCTGCCACATGATCCAGGCTACGATCAGACAGAATCAGCTCCAGAGACACTTGCGGGAAACGGCGGCTAAATGCCGGGATCAACGGCATTAAGACATGACGGCCAAAAGCCACCGAGGAACCAATCCGTAAGCGCCCCTGCGGTTGCCCGTGAAACTCGGTAATGGCCGATTGTGCCCTGGCCAGCACGTCTACCAGATGCTGGACCTCTGCATAATAAAGCGCACCACTTTCTGTCAGCGCCAGCTTGCGCGTGGTTCGCATCAACAAGCGCGTCCCCAATGACTTTTCCAGCCGCTGGATATTCTGGCTGGCCGCTGCCGCTGTAATGCCTTGCAAACGCGCACCCGCCGCAATACTGCTGGCCTGTACCGCTTTTACAAAGCTTTCTATGCTTCTTAAGGTATCCATAAACTATCGAATAGTATGATTGATTCGATAGTTTAACTTTATAGTGATTAAATCTTCAAGCCTCTACCCGGCAACTGTGTGAGCTTTTATAGTGTCACCACACATTAGGAGAACCACCATGAATCAAACCAGAACGACTTTCCGCAAGATCCCAAAGCAATTTACGCCTTATGTGTTTGCCTTTTTTATGGCAGGCATCATGGCCTTTTTAATGTCTATGGTCATTGTGGCCGCCAACAGTGGCTTACAAGCCGGTTATGTGACGCGTGTCATCCACGCTTATACACTCGCGATGCCTGTCGCTTTCTGTTGTGTGCTGATTGTGCGGCCTATTGTCATGCATTTGGTGAATCAGTTGGTCGACACCCATTGATGGCGTGAGATGCCACAAACAAAAACGGATACCAAGGTATCCGTTTTCACGCATGCCGCAGCATGTGCATGGCGATTAAAACAGCGGTGCATACAAAGCGACCAGCGTGTACCCAATCAATCCTCCTGCCAAGACATCACTCGGATAATGTAAACCCAGTACCACACGTGAGATGCCGACTAACACGACAAACGGATAAACGACAGGAAACAGTTGCGGGTAATAATGCACGGCCACCATGCCAAACGCCACCGCGTGCAAGGTATGCCCTGAAGGAAAACTGAAGTAATCCAGCGGTGTGCCGCTCAACAAGACATCCTGACGCACCTGAAAGGGTCGTGGACGGCTGGTGCGATGTTTCAACCATTTATAGACCAGTGTACCGCTCAGTCCTACGGTCAACATATGCAGGCAGACGTAAAGACCGTGCTGGCCCTGGCTGATGGCAATCACCAACATGAGCAAATACCAGAACATGCCATCGCCCATACGCGAAATGGCGCGAAACAGGTTGCGTATCAGGCGATATTGTCCGGTATGGCTGACTTTGACACACAGTCGACTATCGACCGACTGCACCCATCCCAGTGTTTGTTGTAGTTTCAGCATCGCAGGTCCTTTCCGGGGCTTCCCCCGACTATGCTTGTTGGGTAAGCATAGTCTGAACCGGATGCTTTAAATTAGCGTGAAAGATTGATGAATTAAATATGACGGGTGCTTATGCGATGAGCGCATGCCAAGGAGTAGCCCTTGTACATTCACGCAGGCTTTATTTCCAGAGTACCCGATAGACAAAGCCCGGGAATGACAACACCAGAAACAGGCATAGCGTGACACTGTAAAACTCCCAGCCTTGCGGCCAGACTTGTCCCATCACATAACGCTCAACCAGATAGCCAATCAGCAGCGTGATGAAGTAGGCAGGCAACATGGCGGCAAAACGCTGCCATAGCTGCTGAATATTGCCGATCAAACCCAGCCACTTATCCGAAATCCAGGCCAGGTTTGCCAAAAACAACATCAGCAACAAAAAAATGAGTTTGGTAGCCATTTTATTGCAGACTCATCAGCAAGCTATGCCCGCAGACGCCTAATAGAATTTCAGGGAACAAGCCCAAGCCCAGCAACGCCAGGGTATGCACACTGAGGATAAAGCGCATATCCATCGGTGCGGACAGCGGTGTATGGTCTTCCGGTGCATCGAAATACATTTTACGCACGATGTTGAGGTAGTAAAACGCACCAATGGTCGCCATCAGCACGGCAAACACCACCTGCCAGGTGAACCCGGCTTGCCAGGCGGCCTGCAATACGGTGAATTTGGCATAAAAACCAATTGTAGGCGGGATACCGGCCATGCTGAACATAATGATCAACATGAGGAAAGCAAACCATGGATGGCGCTGGTTAAGCCCTTTGAGATCATTGATCTCTTCGGCTTCAAAGCCCTGACGGCTCAATAGCAGAATGATACCGAAGCCGGCAATTGACATCAGGACGTAGGCACTGATGTAAAAGAAGCTGGAAGCAAAACCATTGGCATTGGCACTCATCATGCCGAACAGGATGAAACCGACATGCGAAATGGTGGAATATGCCAACATACGCTTGAGGTTGGTCTGCACAATCGCGCTAAAATTACCGATGATGATGGACAACACCGCCATTAACATCAGCATATCCTGCCAGTCCATGGCTAGCGGGTGCAGGCCTTGCACCAACAGACGCACGGTCATCGCATAAGCCGCCAATTTTGGCACGGAGCCAATTAACAGTGTCATCGGAGTTGGCGACCCCTGATAGACATCGGGCACCCACATCTGGAACGGGACAGCGCCAAACTTGAAGGCAATACCGGCGACCAGAAACACCAGGCCCATGATGAGCACGGGGCTCTTAGGCTGCTGACTAATACTGTTGGCAATATCACTGACATCCAAGCTGCCAGTCATGCCATACAGCATACTCATGCCATATAGCAGCATCCCTGAAGCGAGTGCACCTAACACAAAGTATTTCATGGCCGACTCGGACGCTCTTGGATTATCTCGATCAAAGGCTACCAGAGAGTAGAGGCACAGTGACAGCAATTCCAGGCCCATATAAATGGTCAGCAGGTTGTGGCCTGACACCATGATCATCATACCGAGCAAGCCAAACAGGACCATGGCATAAAACTCACCACGATAGAGGTTACGGTCTTGCAGGTATTTGCGCGTATATACCAGGATCAACGAGGTGCCCAGATACATCATCATTTTGATGACGTCTGACAGCGTATCGTCGATAAACATATGCGAGAAGGCAAAGCCCACCGCTGGTGTATGTGTTTTAAAAGTCAGGAAGGCGGCCGCAAGCAAGGTCAGTTGGCTTAAACCATAAATCATGAAGCGGTTTTGTGGCAGGATGAACAAATCCAGCAACAAAATAAGCATGGCCATGCCCAATACAACCATTTCCGGCAACAGGGCGAGCAAGTCAAATTGCATATTATCCATTTTTAAAATCCTGCTTTTAATAGCCTGTGACGGGCAATTTGGAAATCGCCATATGTTTCAGGAACTCTGTGCTGGTTGCCTGCATCACTTCGGTCAGTGCTTGTGGATAGACGCCGAAACCAATCACCAAGATGGCCAGAATACCCAAGATCAGGAACTCACGTTTGCTGAGGTCGCTCAGTTCGGCCACGTGATGATTCGTCACATTGCCAAAGAACACACGCTTGGTCATCCACAGCGTATAGGCGGCACCAAATATCAAGGTCGTCGCAGCAAAGAAAGCCACCCAGAAATTGAATTTGACTGCGGCCAGAATCACCATAAACTCGCCCACAAAGCCGGAGGTGCCAGGCAAGCCACTGTTGGCCATGGCAAACAACACGGCAAAGGCGGCAAACACAGGCATCTTGTTAACCACGCCACCATACGCGGAAATTTCACGGCTATGGACGCGATCATATAACACACCTACGCTCAGGAACATCGCAGAAGAAATAAAGCCATGTGAAATCATTTGCACCAAGGCCCCCTCAAGCGCCAACTGGCTAAACATGAAGAAGCCCAAAGTGACAAAGCCCATGTGCGAGATCGAAGAATAAGCAATCAGCTTCTTCATGTCTTTTTGCACCAGCGCGACCAGTGCGATGTAGACCACTGCAATCAGCGACAGCGTGACCATGGCTGAAGTGAAGTAATGGGCTGCATCCGGAGCAATCGGCATGGCAAATCTCAGAAAGCTGTAGCCGCCAAGTTTCAGTGCAATGGCCGCCAGCACCACAGAACCACCCGTAGGTGCCTCAACGTGCGCATCCGGCAACCAGGTATGCACTGGCCACATCGGGATTTTCACCGCAAACGCCATGAAGAAGGCAATGAAAATGTAGATTTGCGCTTGCAGGCTGAGCGGTAACAAATAGTAATCAGCTAACTCGAAACTGCCAGTCTGGTGATACAGGTAAATAAAAGCGACCAGCATCAACAAGGAGCCCAGCAAGGTATACAGGAAAAACTTGATGGTAGCGTAGACGCGGTTAGGCCCGCCCCAGATGCCAATCACCAGGAACATCGGAATCAGCATCGCTTCCCAGAAGACGTAATACAGAATCGCATCAAGCGCGGTGAACACACCAATCATGATCCCGCTCATGATCAGGAAGGCCGCCATGTACTGTGCCACATGTTTGGTAATCACTTCCCAACCTGCCAGTACCACAATCACCGTGGTAAAACTGGTTAACAGCACCAACGGCATTGAGAAGCCGTCCACCCCCAGGTGGTAATGCATATTGAAGGCCGGTACCCAGGGCAGCAATTCTTCAAACTGGAAGAAGCCGTCGTGAATATCAAACTGCGTGTACAGCGGCACAGTCACCAAAAAACTGACCAGGCTACCTACCAATGCCAGCCATCGAGTCAATGTGGCCTTTTGGTCACCGCCTAGCAACAACACTAGCACGCCAGACAATACCGGCAGCCAGACGGCCAGACTTAACCAGGAAATACTTGTGAGGTCGGCTTGCATCATTAGTTAATTTTGATAAAGAAAGTCATAAGAAGGAATACGCCAATAATCATGGCAAAGGCGTAGTGATAAATTAAACCGGATTGCAACGTGCGTATTTTGGCAGCAATCTTGCCCATGGTATTGGCGGTGCCGTTGACCATGGCGCCATCAATCAACGTGATGTCACCAAACTTCCACAACAAGCCGCCCAGACAGCGTGAACCTCCGGCAAAAAACTTCTCGTTAAAGCTGTCAAAACCGTATTTGTTTTCAAGGATGTTGTAAATCACGATAAAGCGGGCTTTGATTGCAGCAGGGATATCCGGACGCTTCATATAGAAGAACCATGACAGTGCCACCCCGGAGGCCGCCAGGAAAAATGGCAGACTGGTAAAGCCATGAATCGCCATGCCTGCCGGACTATGCATGAACTCATGGTAGTGATGGGCGAGGTGCTCCATGGCAGGATGTGCTTCAGGATTCACAAAAATCACATTTTTGAAGAAATCACCGTACAGCATCGGTTCCAGTGCAATGTAACCAATCACCAGTGAGGGGATTGCCAGCAACGCCAATGGCAAGGTAACAACCCAGCCTGGCTCATGCGGATCATCGTTTGGTCCCAGGCCATGATGATGCCCTTCGTCGTGTGCATGATCATCATGATGCGCATCGTCATGGTGTGCGTCTGCATGTGCGACATGTGCATGGTCATCATGTTTGGCGTGGCGCCACTTTTCCTCACCGTGGAATACCAGGAAGTACAAACGGAATGAATAGAATGCGGTCACAAACACACCGACAATCACCGCAAAATAGGCAAAACCACTCCCAGGGATATGTGACAACTCAACCGCTTCGATGATGCTGTCTTTGGAATAAAAACCGGCAAAGAACGGCGTGCCAATCAAGGCCAGAGAACCGATCAAAGAGGTGATCCAGGTGACCGGCAGGTATTTCTTGAGGTTACCCATGTTGCGGATATCCTGGTCGTGGTGCATACCCATAATCACAGAACCGGCACCCAGGAATAACAACGCCTTAAAGAATGCATGGGTCATCAGGTGGAAAATGGCCACGGAATAGGCTGATGCACCCAATGCAACAGTCATATACCCGAGTTGCGACAAGGTCGAATAGGCCACCACGCGCTTGATATCGTTCTGGATAATACCCAGGAAGCCCATAAACAAGGCAGTAATCGCACCGATCACCATCACGGTCGACAAGGCCGTGGTAGACAATTCATATAAAGGTGACATGCGTGCCACCATAAAGATACCGGCGGTCACCATGGTCGCCGCGTGAATCAGCGCAGAAATTGGTGTTGGACCTTCCATGGAGTCTGGCAGCCAGACATGCAGCGGAACTTGTGCAGATTTACCCATGGCGCCGACAAACAATAACAGGCAAGTGACTGTCATCAGGGACCAGTTGCAACTACCAATCAAGTTAACTTGTGTATTGGCAAACTCAGGGGCGCGCTGAAACACGGTGGCGTAATCCAGGCTACCAAAGTAATACAGCACCATGCCTATACCCAACAGGAAACCGAAGTCCCCTACCCGGTTAACCAGAAAGGCTTTCAAATTGGCGTAAATGGCGGTGGGACGTGTAAACCAGAAACCAATCAGCAGATATGACACCAGACCGACCGCCTCCCAGCCAAAGAACAACTGCATGAAGTTGTTGCTCATGACCAGCATCAGCATGGAGAAGGTAAACAGCGAAATGTAGCTGAAGAAGCGGCTATAGCCTGGGTCTTCTTCCATGTAGCCGATGGTATAAATATGCACCATGAGTGACACAAAAGTCACCACGACCATCATCATGGCACTCAGGTTATCAATCAGGAAGCCCACTTCAAAATGTACGTCACCCGAGTTGAGCCAGGTATACACCGCTTCGTTGAGCGTGAAGCCATTCAGGGTCTGGTTAAAAATGTAGGCAGACAAGGCGAATGCCGCGCCGACGCCAGCGATGGTCAACACATGTGCGGCCCAGCGCGGTAAGTAATTCCTGAAGAGGCCAACAGCGGCCGCAGCCAGCAAAGGCAACATCGGAATCAAGATCAGGATTTGTTTTATTGTCATGACGCTTAACCTTTTAATTGATCCAGATCATCGACGTTGATGGTACGCAGGTTGCGGAACAATACGACCAGAATCGCGAGACCAATTGCAGACTCCGCAGCAGCCACCGTCAAGATGAAAAAGACGAATACCTGACCACCAATATCATTGAGGTAATGCGAAAAAGCCACAAAATTCAGGTTAACGGCCAACAACATCAATTCAATTGCCATGAGCAAAATAATGACGTTTTTGCGGTTGAGGAATATGCCAATCACACTGATGGCAAACATCAGCGCCCCCAAAATCAGGTAGTGAGACAAACCGACCATGATTATTTACTCTCCTCTGCAGACGGTGCTGGCACTTCAACTTCAGCAGGCATAGAGATAATACGCAATCTGTCGTTACGCTTCACTTTGACCTGCTCGGCCGGATTCATGGATTTGTTGTCTTTACGCTCGCGCAAGGTCAACACAATGGCGGCAATCATCGCCACCAGCAACACGACCGCCGCTAGTTCAAACGGCAGCAAGTAGTCGGTATACAATACCTTGCCCAACGCAGCCGTATTACTGAAGCCTGCCGGTGCAGACACCGCCTGACTGGGATTGAGGTTTTTGGCGGAAAGCACCATCACCATTTCGGCCATCATGACCACGCCAAAGGTCAACGCCAATGGCAGGTTAGACCAGAAGCCTTCACGCAATTTGTCGATATTGATGTCCAGCATCATCACCACAAACAGGAACAGCACCATCACCGCCCCCACGTACACCAGAATCAGGGCAATGGCGAGAAACTCGGCTTCAAGCAACAACCAGATGCCTGCCGCCGTAAAAAATGCCAGCACCAGAAACAGTGCAGCATGCACGGGGTTACGCGTAGTAATCACGCGGATGCCAGAGAACAGCAGAATCGCTGCCAGCACATAAAAAACAATATCGGTAAATAACATTTAGGATTCCTGTCCGCGCTTATCGATAAGCTTTATCCTGGGCGCGGTCTGCTGCAATTTGCGCCTCGTATTTGTCACCCACTTCGAGCAACATTTTTTTTGTATAGAGCAGGTCGCCGCGCTGCTCGCCGTGGTAGTCAAAAATCCGGGTTTCCACGATGCTATCCACTGGGCAGGATTCTTCACAAAAACCGCAAAAAATGCACTTGGTCAGGTCAATGTCATAACGCGTGGTACGGCGGGTGCCATCATCACGCTGCTCGGATTCAATCGTAATCGCCATCGCCGGACAGACTGCTTCACACAGCTTGCAGGCAATGCAGCGCTCTTCACCGTTCGGGTAGCGGCGCAACGCGTGCAAGCCACGAAAACGGTTGGACTGCGGCGTACGTTCTTCCGGGTATTGAATAGTAATTTTCTTGGCGAAGAAATAGCGTCCGGTCAGGGCCATGCCTTTGAGCATCTCCCATAACATCAAACTGCCTAATGTATTTTTAATTGCGTTCAACATGGTAAGGTTTCCAAATACGTTGTCCGTGCGATTGTCCAGTTAGTGGAATAAATAAGCCCACTGGGTTTGCATCATGCCACCGACCACAATAATCCAGACCAGCGTGATGGGAATAAATACTTTCCAACCCAAACGCATGATCTGGTCATAGCGATAACGTGGAAAGGTAGCGCGGAACCACAAGAACAGGAACAACAGGAAAGCGACTTTTGCCAGCAACCATAAAATACTATCAGGCAAGAACGGCACCGGGGATAACCAACCGCCCAAGAACATCAATGCGGCCAGCATGGACACCAGCATCATATTGGCATACTCAGCCAGGAAGAACACCGCAAAGGCCATGCCAGAGTACTCTACATGGAAACCTGCCACGATTTCAGATTCACCTTCGGCGACGTCAAACGGTGCACGGTTGGTTTCAGCCACCGCACTAATAAAATAGACGACGAACAGCGGGAACAACGGCAGGAAGTACCAGTGCCAGAAGCCTCCTTCTTGTCCCATCACGATCTTGCCCAAATTCAGTGAGTTGGCACACATCAAGACTCCGACCAGTGTAAAACCCATGGCAATCTCATACGAGACAATTTGTGCTGCGGAACGCAAGGACCCCAGAAACGCATATTTTGAGTTGGACGCCCACCCGGCGATAATCACGCCATAGACAGCAACTGAGGTCATGGCCAGTATATAGAGTAAGCCTGCATCGACATTGGCCAACACCAGTGTGGCATCAAAAGGCACCACGGCCCAAGCTGCAAACGCCGGAGCAATTGCCAGCACTGGGCCAATAAAAAACAATGCTTTATTAGACGCAGTCGGCAGGATAATTTCTTTAAACAGCAATTTGAGGCCATCTGCCAATGGTTGTAACAAGCCCCAGTAGCCCACACGGTTGGGACCGATACGCACCTGCATGTAACCAATCACTTTACGCTCGGCCAATGTAAGGTAGGCAACGCCTATCATCAATGGCAGCACAATCGCCACAATTTTAATCAGTGTCCACACGACCAGTTGTACGTCTGTCCAGTAGGAACCAAATAATTCAGCAAAGAAATGCATGTTATGCCATCTCGGTCAGTTGTTTTTCGTAAATTGCCACTTGCTCGGCAGACGCTTTTTCAATGGTGATGTCCCCCATCAAATCGCCCAGACCCGCAGTGAGTGGATGCGCTGCAGCCACACGCACACAGCCTTTGGCAACGTGGTTATCCAGACGCGCTTTAAGCACAGCACTGCCTTTATCCTGACGGGCGACAACGATGTCGCCATCTTGCAAGCCAAGCTCGGCCAATTGGTCAGCATGCATCCGTGCCATCGGACGGATGTTGTATTTGGTTTTTTGCAAGGGCGCAGAACGGCGCACGATGGGGTCAGACTCGTATTGTGGCACTTCACCAATTCGCTGCAGGCCTTGTTTCTTGATATTCACCTGAATTTCTACCAGCTCTTTGAGGTTGTTGTTGAGACTGCGCCAGACCACGGCCGAGGGCTTCTCACCATTAAAGATGGCATTTTTCACTTCGTCGGAACTGTTGTATTCGAAGCCAGGCAAGTCCAGCGTATTTGCCAGCACACGCAGGACTTTCCAGCCTGGGCGCGCTTCGCCGAGAGGACGCGTCACGGCCTGGAAGCTCTGTACACGCCCTTCCATGCTCATAAAGCTGCCTGAGGTCTCGGTGAATGGCGTGATCGGTAGCAGGATATCGGCGTTGTCGAGTGCTGCAGACTTGTAAGCCGTCAAGGCAATCACGCACTCGGCTTTAGCGATGGCATCGGCTGCCAGTGCGGCATGCTGACAATCCAGCTCAGGCTCGATATTGAGCAATAGATACGCTTTGCGTGGGACTTCCAGCATGGCGCGCGCGTGCATGCCAGTGGCTGTAGGCATGACACCCATCAAATGCATGCCGGTGCTGTTTGCCGCAGGTGGCAAAATACCGCCTTTCGCACCACTGATGCCGCCAATGGCTTCAGCCATACTGTACATCTCGGTAAAACGGGGATCACTCAAGGCCATATTGCCTAGAAAAATACCAACCTTGGGTGCAATCAGGATCAAGTCGTCGCTGATACCCGCCAGGCACTCTGCAATTTTTTGCGTATTGGGACGTACCTGGATTTCTTCGAGTAACTTGTTCAGTGTGGGTGGCAAGCAAAGGGACAGTTTTTGCAAACCGGACATGGCTTTGAGGATCTGCCCCAACACATTCACCATGTCATTCGGGCGCACGATAACTTTGTGCGCGATGTCCATCAATGGATCGTTATCGAGCGGGCTGACAATACATAGTTCAGCGCCTCTGGAAACGGCCTTGCGGATACGTTGAGCCAGCAAAGGATGCTCGTTGCGGATATTCGAACCAATCAGCAGGATGCGATCCAGCTCTTCGACTTCCTGAATATTGCAGCCCATCCATGGGGTGCCGGTGCGTTTACCATCCAGGCGGAAGTCTGTCTGCCGCAGGCGGTAATCCACGTTGCCACAGCCCAGGCCATCTGCCAGCTGCTTGATCAGGTACCCTTCTTCCATGGTGCTATTCGGAGAAACCAGCACGCCCAAGGCATCACCGCCATATTGTTTGGTAATGTCTTTGAGCTGACCCGCTGCAAACTCAATGGCTGTTTTCCAGTCAGTTTCCTGCCATTGCCCGTTGTGCTTGATCATGGGCACCTTGAGGCGGTCCGGACTGTTCAAGCCCTCGTAGGAGAAACGGTCGCGGTCAGACAGCCAGCACTCGTTAATCGACTCTTTTTCACGCGGTAACACACGCATCACTTTATGATCTTTGACGTGGACTTCAATGTGCGAACCCAAGCCATCGTGCGGCGCAATCGAAGGTCTGCGCACCAGCTCCCAGCTACGTGCGGAGTAACGGAAAGGTTTGCTGGTCAGCGCGCCCACCGGGCACAAATCAATAATATTGCCGCTGAGCTCAGAGTTCACAGACTGGTCAACATACGCGGTAATCTCGGCATGCTCGCCACGATTGACCAAGCCTAGCTCCTGCATGCCGCCTACTTCTTTCAGGAAGCGCACACAGCGTGTACACTGGATACAACGGGTCATATCAGTGCTGACCAGCGGACCAATGTTTTTATTGAAGACCACTCGTTTTTCTTCGGTATAGCGTGAGCCAGACGCGCCATAAGCGACGGCAATATCCTGCAAGTCACATTCACCGCCCTGGTCGCAAATTGGGCAATCCAGCGGGTGGTTAATCAGCAAAAACTCCATCACGCTTTGCTGGGCTTCCACGGCAGACTTACTGCGGGTGTAAATCTTCATGCCGTCCGCCACCGGGGTTGCACAGGCAGGCAATGGCTTATTGAATTTTTCTACCTGCACCAGACACATACGACAGTTGGCGGCCACCGACAGCTTTTTGTGGTAACAAAAACGCGGGATGGCGATCCCTGCCGCATCGGCCGCATCAATAATGGTGCTGCCATGTTCGACTTCTAGAGGTTTGCCGTCAATTTCGATGTTTAGCATGTGATTACCGTTAAGCTTAAAACCGTTTATTTACCATCTACCATGGATTTGCCATGCTGGATGTAATACTCAAATTCGGGACGGAAGTGCTTGATGAAACTCAACACAGGCGTTGCTGCAGCATCACCCAAAGCACAGATGGTTCGGCCAGAAATGTTGTTACTTAAATCAGTCAGCAAGTCGAGATCTTCCATCTTGCCTTTGCCATCGACAATACGCTCGATAATGCGGTACACCCAACCGGTGCCTTCGCGGCAAGGCGTGCATTGCCCACAGCTTTCTTCATAAAAGAAATAGCTCAAGCGCTTGAGTGTTTTCACCATGCAGGTGGTTTCGTCCATCACAATCATGGAACCCGCACCCAGGCTGGAGCCGGCTTTGCTCAAGCCATCATAGTCCATGGTGGCATTTTCAATGGCGCTCGCTGGCATGACCGCAGTGGAAGGGCCGCCAGGAATCACCGCTTTTAACTTGCGACCTTTCCAAACACCACCGGCCATGGCCAGCAAGTCCTTAAATGGCGTGCCCATTTTGATCTCGTAGTTTCCTGGTTTTTCAACATGACCAGACACCGAGAATAACTTACTGCCACCAGAATTAGGCACGCCTAAATCAGCAAATGCCTGTCCGCCATGCTGCATGATCCAGGGGATAGAGGCATAGCTCTCGGTATTGTTGACGTTGGTCGGCTTGCCAAATACACCATAGCTGGCAGGGAAAGGCGGTTTGAAACGAGGCTGGCCTTTTTTGCCTTCAATCGACTCAATCAGGGCCGTTTCTTCGCCACAAATATAAGCCCCGTAACCATGGACGGCATAGAGATCAAAGCTAAATTCGGTGCCGAACAGATTTTCACCCAGGTAGCCAGCTTCACGCGCCTCAGCTAACGCAGCCTCAAAAATCTCATAATCCTGCCAGATTTCACCGTGGATATAGTTATACCCCACGCGTGCACCCAGCGTGTAAGCGGCAATCGCCATGCCTTCGATTAACTGGTGCGGGTTATAACGGATAATGTCACGGTCTTTAAATGTGCCTGGCTCGCCTTCGTCTGTGTTGCAAACCAGATATTTGGTGCCGTCGTAATAACGCGGCATAAAGCTCCATTTGAGGCCGGTCGGAAAGCCTGCACCACCTCGACCACGCAAATTGGACACCTTGACCTGGCTGATGATATCCGGGGCCTTCACTTTTTCGGTCACCAAGCGCTTGAGCTGGGCATAGCCGCCTAATTTCTCATACGTTGCCAAGGCGGCAGGATTGTCTTCGCTAAGTGTACGCAAAGTCACCAAAGTCTGGCCGGCCAAATCAGTTTTGATCACTGGTTTACTATTCAAGGAAGCATTTGAAGTCTTAGCCATATTCCGTATCCTAGCCCTTGTTTAGCTCGTTAATGAGGGCATCCACTTTTTCGGTGGTCAGAAATTCGTGCATTTCACTGTTATTCACATGCAGTAACGGTGCGCCACCGCAACAGCCCATACACTCGCCTTCTTTCAGGCAGAATTTACCATCCGCTGTAACTTCGTTGAAGCCCACACCCAACTTGTGCTGCAAGTGCTCGACAATCTCATCTGAGCCACGCAACATGCAAGAAATATTAGTACAGACCGTAATTTTGTATTTTCCGACTGGCTCGAGATCATACATATTGTAGAAGGTAGCGACTTCTAACGCCGCGATTTCCGGAATGCGTAAGTACTTGGCTACTTCGGAAATACTTTCCTTGGATAACCAGCCACGCTCCATCTGGACGATGCGTAATGCAGACATCACCGCTGCCTGACGCCTGTCAGCTGGATATTTGGACAGTTCGTATTCAATCTTTTCAATCGATTCTGCACTGAGCATGCTTTTACCTTACTATCTTTTCGATCCGCGCTATCACGTTGTTCGGATTATCTGTCGATCTCACCGAACACAATATCTTGTGTCCCAATGATGGCTACCAGGTCGGCAATCATGTGACCTTTGGTCATCTCATCCAATGCAGCCAAATGGGCAAAACCCGGCGCACGGATTTTCAGGCGGTAAGGTTTATTGGCACCATCTGACACCATATAAATCCCGAACTCGCCTTTGGGATGCTCAACCGCGGCATAGGCCTCCCCTGCTGGGACATGGAAACCCTCGGTAAATAACTTGAAGTGGTGGATCAAGTCTTCCATATTGGTTTTCATCCCTTCGCGGTTTGGCGGGGCAATCTTATTATCATCTGTAATGACTGGCCCTGGGTTCTTGCGCAACCAGTCTATGCATTGTTTGATGATACGGTTGGATTGACGCATTTCTTCCACACGCACCAGATACCGGTCATAACAGTCGCCATTGACGCCAATCGGGATATCAAAGTCCATCTTGTCATAGACTTCATAAGGCTGTTTCTTGCGTAAATCCCAGGCAATGCCAGAACCACGCAACATGGCACCGGTCATGCCCAATGCCAATGCGCGCTCCGGTGTCACCACGCCAATACCCACTGTCCGCTGCTTCCAGATACGGTTATCGGTCAAGAGTGTTTCATATTCATCGACATAGGTCGGGAAACGCTTGGTAAAATCTTCAATGAAGTCCAGCATGGAACCCTGACGGTTTTCATTGAGCTTGTTAATTTCTTCTGCACTACGGAATTTGGTGGTTTCGTGTTGCGGCATTTTTTCCGGCAGGTCACGATATACGCCACCCGGGCGGTAATATGCCGCATGCATACGGGCGCCAGACACGGCCTCATACACATCAAACAAATCTTCACGCTCGCGGAACGCGTACAGGAAAACCGTCATGGCGCCGACGTCCAGCGCATGTGCACCCAGCCACAGCAAGTGGTTGAGAATACGGGTAATTTCGTCGAACATGACGCGGATATACTGCGCGCGCACTGGCACCTCAATGCCGAGCATTTTTTCAATCGCCATGACATAGGCGTGCTCATTGGCCATCATGGAGACATAATCCAGCCTGTCCATGTAAGGCACACTTTGCAAATAAGTACGGTTCTCAGCCAGTTTTTCAGTGGCACGGTGCAGCAGGCCAATGTGTGGATCGGCGCGCTGGATCACTTCACCATCCAGCTCCAGCACCAAACGCAACACACCGTGTGCCGCAGGGTGCTGCGGGCCGAAGTTCATCGTATAGTTCTTAATTTCAGCCATACTAACCATTCCTCAGCTTGCAAGATTCAGCCCAAAACAAGGCGGAATTGCACAGACTGTATGAGTCAATACGGCAAGCAATGACAACGCCGCATTGGATTGAAGCTTGCAAGTGATTAGCCATGGTGAGCACCTTCATCACGAATAATCCTTGGCACATTATTGCGCAACTCTACCGATACTGGCTGGTAGATGACGCGCTGCTGAACAGGGTCATAACGCATTTCAACGTTACCAATCATGGGGAAATCTTTACGGAAAGGATGACCGACAAAACCGTAATCTGTCAGCAAACGACGCAAATCGGGGTGATTTTCAAACATAATGCCGTAGAGGTCAAAGGCTTCACGCTCAAACCAGTTGGCGACAGGCCAGATATCGACCAAGGTCGGAAACACAGGAAAGTCATCGTCAGCTGCAAACACACGGATACGCACACGCTGATTCAAACTGACCGAAAGCAAATGCAGCACCACAGCAAAGCGCTGACCTTCCCAGCGGCCATCGCCATACTCCAGATAATCCACCCCACACAAGTCAATCAGTTGCTCAAATTTGAGCTCCGCATGGGTTTTCAATTTTTCAGCCACGGCCAGCAGGTGTTTCACATGGACTTCCACCGTGAGTTCACCCAACTGTTGCTCCAGCCTGACCACACCCTCACCCAAGGCCAACTTGAGCTGTGCAGACAAATGTTCGAGTTTTGCAGACATAGTTAATTTCTAGGGCTTAGTATGTTGTCAGAGCGCGTCACCATCAGGTTCTGGCAATCGTATTGGTACGCTTGATTTTCTTTTGCAACTGGATGATGCCGTACAACAAGGCCTCGGCAGTGGGAGGACACCCAGGCACATATACATCCACCGGCACAATCCGGTCACAGCCGCGCACGACTGCATAAGAGTAGTGATAGTAGCCGCCACCGTTAGCACAACTACCCATGGAAATTACCCAGCGCGGCTCTGCCATTTGGTCATAGACCTTGCGTAGCGCAGGGGCCATTTTGTTCACCAGCGTACCTGCCACAATCATCACGTCTGACTGACGAGGGCTGGGCCTGAACACAATCCCGAAACGGTCCAGATCGTAACGCGAAGCGCCAGCATGCATCATTTCAACCGCACAGCAAGCCAGACCGAACGTCATCGGCCACAATGAACCAGTACGAGTGTAATTAATCACCGTATCCAGCGTGGTGGTAACAAAGCCTTTTTCTAATACGCCTTCAATGCTCATTTTGCATCAATCCCATTCAAGGGCGCCCTTCATCCATTCAAAGATGAAGCCGACCACCAATACAAACAAAAAGACCATCATTGCCCAAAAACCGGCAGACCCAATTTCTTGAATCACTACGGCCCAAGGGAAAAGAAACGCGATTTCGAGATCAAACAGGATAAATAGAATAGCGACCAGATAGTAGCGCACGTCAAACTTCATGCGCGCATCTTCAAAGGCTTCAAAGCCACATTCGTATGGAGAATTTTTTTCCGCATCAGGTTTGTGCGGAGAGAGAATTTTACCGGCAAGCAACGGACCAAGACCAACGCCCAGCCCCACCAGGATAAACATCAAAATCGGGAAATAGTTTTCTAACACTGATTTGCCTTCATCGATCATGTTAACAAGTTATTTCAATGCAGCTAGCCGCCCATTAAAACACTCCCAAACCATCTATTCCCTGCCAGAGCAAAGTTGCAAGCAACTCTATCTGGTGCCGTCGGCGAGACTCGAACTCGCACGACTTTCGTCACTACCCCCTCAAGATAGCGTGTCTACCAATTTCACCACGACGGCCAATGTTTAGTTAGGAATATCTTTGGGTGTATTTTCAACCGGCTTGGCCACTTCTGTAGCCTCACCTTTGGCCGGAGCCTGTTGGGTCACTGTGGATTTAACCACACTGCCAGAACTTGCTTTATGGCTGGACATAAAGGCCAGCGTCAAGCTAGTTGCAAAAAACACTGAAATAAAAATCGATGTCAGCTTGCTCAGCAAGTTAGAGGACCCAGACACGCCGAATAGACTTCCGGAGGCTCCACTGCCAAAAGCGGCGCCCATATCGGCACCCTTACCATGCTGCAATAAGACCAGGCCAATCACGGCAGCAGCTGCCAGCACATGAATGACGAGAATGACGTTTTCCATATTTCTTTAATCCATTAAGTAATAACGATTTGGCTTTTGGCTCTTTCGCTATCTAGATGACGCTATTTTCAGGGACGGCCTGACATATTTTTATAAATTGCTCTGCATCTAGCGAGCAACGACCGACCAGCGCGCCATCAATTTCCTTCTGATTCAACAATTGTACCGCATTTTGCGGGTTTACGCTGCCCCCGTAGAGGATTTTTAACGTGTCAGCCGCCGTTTTATCGGAGGCGGCAACCGTCTCTCGAATAAACTGGTGCATGGCGACTGCCTGCTCCGAAGTGGCCGCCAACCCGGTGCCAATCGCCCATATCGGCTCATAAGAAACAATGCTGCCCGCAAAGGCCTTACCGCCAAATAAGCGGATGATGGTTTCCAGCTGCTTGCCAACCACGCGTTCCATGACGCCCGCTTCACGCTCCAGCAGCGTTTCACCCACACATAAAATAGGTGTTAAGCCATGCCGTTTGGCCATCATGAATTTTTCAGCGATATTTTCATCGGACTCACAATAAGCCGTACTGCGCTCCGAGTGGCCAATAATCACATACCTGGCGCCAAAATCAGTCAGCATTTGCGCCCCTACTTCACCGGTGTAGGCACCTTCCTCATATTTCGCAACATTTTGTGCGCCCCAAGCGACAGAAGTTCCCGTCAACAGGGTTTGAATTTGCGCAAGATAGGGATAAGGCACGCAGACCACGACCTCAGTGCGCGTACAAGCGGCCAAAGCTGGCAGGTAGGCCTGAATCAATTGCTGGTTACGCATGAGATTGCCATGCATTTTCCAGTTGGCAACCACCAGCTTTCTTGAGGCCAGGGATATTGGAGTAGATGAAACAGTGCTGGTGCTAGACATGCAGAATTAAGCTCGCAGAGGCATGATGTGGATGCATATATAACGAGCCAGAGAGGCCCGCAAATATTCGGTTGTGCGGATTTTACGCTCGCGCCTCCTGAGCAGCAAGCATTAGTCGCCAAGTAGAGCGTGTCTACCCCGTCAACACAAGGTAGACACGAGTACAATCAGGCACTTAAGAAAGGATAGTCGGTGTAGCCATGCTCGGTACCGCCGTAAAACGTTTTGGAGTCAGCCTCATTGAGTGGGGCATTTTTTGCAAACCGCTCAACCAGATCCGGGTTGGCAATAAACGGGACACCATAAGCGACTGCATCTGCATGGCCACTGGCAATCGCCGCATTCCCGCGCGTCTTGTCATAACTCAGGTTTGCGATATAACCGCCCTTAAACAATTTACGCATCGCCGCAAAATCAAATGGCTCAGCTTTGCCATCGCCATGAATGCCCCCTTCCACCACATGCAGATAGGCCAGCTTGAATCCATTCAAGGCATCCGTGACATGATTGAATGTTTGCTGCGCCTGGCTGTCATGCATATCATTAAACGGGTTCACCGGTGACAAGCGCACCCCCACTTTGTCTGCGCCTATTGTATCTACCACCGCCTGCACCACCTCGAGCAGTAATCGCGTACGGTTTTCTACCGGACCGCCATATTGATCCTGGCGCTGATTGCTACCGTCGCGCAAAAACTGATCTAGCAGATAACCATTGGCTGCATGCACTTCTACACCATCAAAACCCGCTGCAATGGCACATTTTGTGGCATGAATATAATCCTGCACGATGCCAGCCAATTCGGACACCTCCAGTGCGCGCGGGGTCACGTAATCTTGCAAACCCTGGTAGGTAAATGCCTGGCCGGCAGGCTTAATTGCTGATGGCGCCACTGGCAAGGCCTGATTGGGTAACAAGCTGGGGTGTGAAATACGGCCTACATGCCACAACTGAATGACGATTTTTCCGCCCTTGGCATGCACAGCATCAGTCACTTTTTTCCAACCAGCCACCTGCGCATCAGTATAAATGCCTGGCAAGGCAGGATAGCCATGCGCCATCGGCGAGATCGGAGTCGCTTCGGTAATAATCAGCCCGGCAGTCGCCCGTTGCTCATAATAGGTGACATTCATTGCTTGCGGTACACCGCCCTCACCTGCACGGTTACGTGTCAGTGGGGCCATCGCCATACGGTTTTTGATCTCAATGCTGCCCAGTTTGCCCGGGGAAAATAAATCCAATGCCATACTCGCTCCTCATTCCCTGCATACAATAAACACTGCGCGGACAAAACGTCCGCGCATGGATTTAAAATTATTTTGCTTTCACACCTTCAACCAACAAGGTGATTTCAATGTCGTCACCGACCGGCGCATTGGCGCCCGTCGCCCAGCCAAAACCATAATCAGAAGCTTTGATGGTCAAATGCCCCTCAAAACCTGCGCGCTGGCCACCCCATGGATCGGCGCCATAGCCCAACACTTTCACGGGAATATCCACCAGTTTGGTCACGCCATGCATGGTCAGCTTACCCTGCATCACTGCCTGCGTCTGGTTGCTGGCCGTGATCTTGGTGCTCTCAAACAAAATCTGGGTGTATTTACCCACATCCAGATACTTATCCGCCTTGATATGTTCATCACGTTTGCCAAACCCGGTATTCACACTGCTGACATTGATCGCAGCGCGTACGGTCGCCGTATTCAGATTGGTGGGATCCAGGGTAATAACGCCACTGACATCGTTAAAAGTCCCTGAAGTTTTGGAAACAACATGACGGATACTGAAATTGGCAAAACTGTGGGTGCCATCGATATTGTAGGTATCGGTCACCGCCCAGGCCTGAGTAGCCATCATCAAGCCAAGCGACAAAATTAACTTTTTCACTGAGTTCTCCTTGTTAGATCGTGAAATAGGATAGGTTTTTAATGAGACCGTGGTTAAGCGGCTTTCGCAAAACGTAACGCAACACTGGCCACGCGCTCACCCAGGTGCTCTGCCGTGAGCAGGTCACTCTGAATCGGCGCCAAGTCGGGGCCCTGGTCAGCATTCGCCTGCGCCATCGCACCTAAAAAGCTGCCCAAACGGTTTAAGTCGTTGACCGAACCATTACTGTTATTGTTCCCCGGCAGCAAATCCTGGCCTACCCAAATCATGCCATGCTGCGCGGCAAACACAGCCAACTGGATCAAGGTACTAAGCTTGTCACCACTCTGGCTGGCAGAAGTGGTAAAGCCAGCCGCAATCTTGTCTTTCCAGTCACGGGTATACCAGGCCTTGGAGCTGGCATCCATAAAGGTTTTAAACTGGCCTGAAGCCGAACCCATATAGGTTGGGCTGCCAAAGATAATGGCGTCGCTGGCCTTGAGCAGATCCCACTGCTGCTGCGCCTCATCCACAGTTAACAGATTGACAGTCACACCCGCAACCTTTTGCGCGCCACGGGCCACGGCTTTAGCTTGCTCAGCGGTATGACCATACCCACTGTGATAAACAATTGAAACTTGAGTCATGTTATTGCTCCTTTAAAAAATGTAAAACGATTATTCGACTATTTCAGGCAGATCAAACCATAATATTTCGCTGTCTTGCGCAGCAAGTATCGAGAGAGAAACCGGGGCATCTACCTTGAGAGCATCCCCTGTCTGCAACTGTTGACCATCGATCATCACTGCGCCGGATGCAATATGGAGGTAAGCACAACGTCCCGTATTGACCTCAACCGGCAAAGCAGTCTCTGCTGTCAGTACCGTGGCATACAATGACAGATCCTGATGTACTTTTAATGACCCTGCTCGGGCATCAGACGAAGCAATCAAGGCCCAGCGGTTTTGCTTGTCAGCCAGCGGGATGGTTTTATCTTCATACGCCGGTGCCAAGCCTTGCGTATCAGGTGTGATCCAGATTTGTAGCAAATGGGCCGTGGTCTGCGAGGAGGCGTTCATCTCACTATGACGGATACCCGTGCCCGCACTCATGCGCTGCACATCCCCCGCGCGAATCACTGCGCTGTGGCCCATGCTGTCAGTATGGCGCAACTCCCCCGCCAACATGTAGGTAATAATTTCCATGTCCTGATGGCCATGCATACCAAATCCCGTGTCAGGGGCGATTTTGTCGTCATTGATCACCCGCAACACCGAGTAGCTCATATGCTCAGGGTCGTAATAACTGGCGAAAGAAAAACTGTGAAAGCTTTGTAACCAGCCATGATTAGCATAACCACGACTATTTGAAGGGCGAACATGCAACATTTATTCACTCCATTTGAAAGTTTAAATGTATGATAAAAAAACACTTAATCTTTAGATAGCAAAACATTTTGCATCACTTGTTCAGATTTTTTGATGAAGCTGTTAGCACTTAAACTGCGATGAACCACCCCGCCCTTTTTCAACCTTATCCCTTCAGCTATGGCCATTAAACTGAGTCTCGAAGCCCTTGAAGTCATTGATGCGATTGACCGCAAAGGCAGTTTTGCCGCCGCGGCAGAGTCGCTATACCGCGTCCCCTCGGCACTCACCTACACCATCCGCAGACTGGAAGAAGATTTGGGGCTGGAGCTTTTTGACCGCAGTGGCCACCGCGCCATGCTGACCGAAGCCGGTGCCGAACTGCTCAAAGAAGGCCGTTATTTGCTCGATGCCGCCCATGCGCTGGAGCGCCGCGTACAACGCGTTGCGACCGGTATTGAAACTGATATTGCCATTGCGATTAGCGATTTATTTGATTTCGACCCGGTACTCAATCTGCTACAAGCCTTTTACCAGCAGGGTTTTGGCACCCGTGTGAAGTTAGTCCGTGAGGTCTATGGTGGGAGTTGGGATGCATTACAGTCGGGGCGGGCTGATATCTCTATCGGCGCTCCAGGAGATGCGCCGCCTGGCGGCGGCTTCTCTACGCATTTGCTCGGACAACTGGAATTTGTGTTTTCTGTGGCCCCGCATCATCCGCTTGCCGCATTACCAGAGCCGCTCAGCGCCAGTGATATTGTGCAGTATCGCGTTGTAGCGGCCGCAGACAGTTCACGCAACCTGCCCCCAAGGACCTCAGGCATTCTTTCTGGCCAGGATGTACTCACCGTGCCTGACATGCAGACAAAATTAAAGGCGCAAATGGCAGGAATTGCCATCGGCTATCTACCCAAATTTATGGCACAAGCGGCCGCTGCGCAGGGCAAACTTGTGCTAAAACAGGTATCAGAACCGAAACCGGTGGGACCCACTTTTATTGCCTGGCGCCAACAGCGGCCCAGCGAAATGGGCAAGGCCATGCAATGGCTGCTCAAAGCCTGTTGCGAGATTCCACTGGAGCAATTGCTGAGCAAATGATTTATCATCCTTGCTGTCGCATTGATTGGATCCAATATGTCGCAAGAACAACTACCTGAAGAATTTGCACCACTCAACCGCATCGCCATCAAGGCCATGCTTTGGCTCAATGGGTTCGCGCATATTATTATTGGCCTGGCTCTGGCTACCTCTGTGCTGATGTTTACCTGGCTATTTTTCCTCGACGTGAAGGAAGCCGCTTACGCACACAATCTGGTTCATGGCTTTTTGCGCGCCTTGGGCACCTTGATGTTGCTGTGGTCAATCTCTGCCCTCATCTCGGCAGAAATTCGCTACCTCCGCGGCCACAAATTACTGGTAGAAACCTTTGTCGAGGTGGTGCTGGTCATGTTTTTGCGCAAACTGATTGTGCTCCCTGTACAAGATGCCACACCGACTTATGAAGAAATCGCCATCTGGCTGGCCGGCGCATTTGTCATGGGGCTGGTGTACATACTGATCCGCCTCGCCGATAAAAATAGTAGTAGATAAGCATGCAAGACGAAGCATTTATGCGCATTGCCATCGCACTGGCAAATGAAGCAGTGAGCCAGGGGGAAGTCCCGGTCGGTGCCATTGTAGTCAAAGATGGCCAAATTATCGGCCAAGGCCGCAACGCCCCCATCAGCCTCAATGACCCCACCGCCCATGCGGAAATCCAGGCCATGCGTGAAGCCGCGCAGCACTTAGGCAACTACAGACTGGTTGGCTGCACCTTATACGTCACCCTAGAGCCCTGTGCCATGTGTAGCGGCGCCATACAACACGCCAGGATTGCCCGTCTGGTTTACGGTGCCAGTGACCCTAAAACGGGCTGCTGCGGCAGCGTCGTGAACTTAATGGCCGAGCAGAAACTGAATCATCATTGCGAAGTCAATCAAGGCATTTTAGCCGATGAGTGTGGCGCGTTATTAAGTGATTTCTTCAGGCAGCGTCGCTTAGCCAAATCAAATGGATAACGACCAGATCAAGAGCGCTCATTTAGTCATACAAAAAACAAACCCGCCAAAGGCGGGTTTGTTTAATGCAAAATCAACTAATTAAGCAGATTTACGACGGCGAACGATGCCACCAATCAGACCTAAACCCGCCAGGAGCATTGAATAAGTTTCAGCTTCAGGCACTGCGGTCACTGATGTTGCCAAGAAGTTCAATCGTCCATTCGTAGCATTCATAAAGGGCCGATACCAAGCACTGGTATCACTAGGAATGCCGGAGTTACCGGCAATTGGTTGTAATCGCAACCAAGCATAGGCACTAGGCTGAACGCCATCTTGGTTAGCTACTGGACTACTTAGCAGGCTAGCGACGCTAAATCCATTGTATGCTTGCCCCTTATTCGGGCCATCGCTAAGAGTGCTACCATTGACAAAATCAAATGTAATAGTCTCTCCATCCGTCCAAGATCCCAATTGAACATTAAATTGTTGCTGGAAGAATGCCCATTTGTGACTTGTAGCGGTTCCTGCCGTTCCATTACCAACGGAACCATGCTCAGCCCATTCGATACCACCTTCATCCCCACCATTCAAGGTATAGTTCCCAGAAATGTTTCTGTAACTCTCAACAGTATCAACCCAATCCTTGCCACCACTGGAAATACCCGTACCAAGGAAATTCAGCTCAAGAGTATTCGAGCCGTAGTTCCCAAACTGAGAGAGATTTTGTAACTGCGCTTGAATACGCACACCAGTTTTACCATCTCCCAAGTTCAAGTCAGCTAAATCTGTAACTTTTAACCAACCTGCACTTTGACCGCCCAGACTGGATACTGATGCACCGGGAGTTAAGTTTGCTGCTGCATTCGCTTGAGCAATGTAATCAAAATTCAATAACACTGACTGCGCAAAACCATGCGCAGAAAATGTAAACATTCCTCCGATAATCAAAGCTTTTATTAAACCATTCATTTTAGAGTCCCCTCAATAAGGGTGGACTGTGCCACCCTTGGTTATAAATTATTTTTCAAGTTAAAAGCAAGTATTATTAGTATTAAGCTTGCTTGTTCTGACGCCTAGCAGCTATGCCAATCAAGCCCAAACCAGCCATCAACAAAGCAATATTTTCTGGCTCAGGTACTGGAACCGCAACAGTTGGAGCAAACGCGGAGATGTATAGTGAAGCTGGGGCACCTACATCTTCACCGGTTGATCTGAGGAACATACCGTATGCTGAGGCAGATGTTCCAGTAATCGTTGTAAAAGCAGTTGCATTAGTATTAATCACATACCAACCTGATGTAGGTTTACCCTCTTCTACAGAAATGTCTGAACGCAAATTGATGAAGTCTGATTTATAAACATCTGTAGCAGTACCAATCGAATCGGTATGCCCAGCGCTTTTCAATCTGAATCCTTGACTCGCTACGTTGCTACCAGCATCCTTAAACCAAGTCACATCGGTAGTAAAACCTGTATAGCCGGAACGAACAATATCATTAACTTCATACCCTGCCGTATCCATGACGACACGTGTAAAGAATGAAAGCTGACCAGTTGTATTGTTCTTCCATACTTGATCCAAGACTGAGCCTACAGAGTCTCCAAGGAAGCTTAAAGTCTGGCTAGAGGAAGCCAACATCGTCATATTGCTGCGTGGATCTAATGTATACAACTTATCATTACCAAGTGTTGCAGACCCAAAGACACGCAAGGTTGTGGCATCAACTACGGCCGCTTGTGAGCATAAGCTAACAGCAGAAAACGCAACACTCACAGCCAATTTCATCACTTTTTTATTAATCATACATACTCCTCCAAATGTCTATAAACAATTAACAGCTACTAGCCATCATGCGAGCATCAAAGACTAGTTAACTCTGGAATCATTACAGCTTCCAAAAGCTATAATGCAAATCTGATGCCAATGAAAAAAATAGTGCAAGCCATTGAAAATAAAATAAATTTATAAGGAAAAATATTTCTCGCTTTAAATCATGGCTGCAAACAACCGCAGGCAGGCTAAAATCAACCACCACCTATTAGAAATCCCAACCAACTCCTAGCCACGCAGCTCTAGGAGCGCCAGGAGCATAAGAGGTAACACGCTCCCAATTAGATGAGTTGTGATTAAATCCACTAACCCCAAGATTCCCAGGAGCACTGCCAGAACTGACAAATGGATTCGTTACCAAACTGCCTGCAGTGTAATAATGGCGATCAAAAATATTGTTTACCTTAACGAAGAGCGTTACATCTTTGCGAGGCTTGTACCTCAGCTGTAGGTGAAAAACCGCATAGCCCGGAATTTGGCCTGAGTTTTGAAAAGTACGCGACTCTGTTGTTCCTGCATTATCAATCACACTCACCACAGTGCCAGCTTTATGTTCGTTATTTTCATTGCCGCGAACATAAGCTGAACTAAAAATATTCGCATTGATATCAAGATCAAATTTTGGTGAAAAATAATACTCAAGCCCTAACTTCAATTGATGATTAGGTACCCCTGGAAGTTGATCACCTGGTTCCACTTGATAACTAAAACGCTCACTCAGCTTGCCAAAATTGCTAACATCAAATTGTGATGTGCTATTTGCATTATTTCTCAACCTGGCTGCGGTCTGGTAAGTCGCCATCAGGTAGGTGTAATTAATGTCAAACTTGAACTTTTCTTCGATAATACTTGTGCCCAACTCTATACCTTGGCGACGCGTCTCGCCAAAGTTTGTGAAGTAGCCCATTTGATTACTGACCGGGGAACCAACAAACAAGATGTCATTTTTTAGATCAGTATTGAATATTGCAAAATTCCAAGTAGATTTTTTACCCCACATCCCCCGTGCACCGATTTCAGTGGTCGTTGACATAACTTGCTTTAAATAAGGGTCATCCGTTAAAGCAGAGGGTACTCGACAGGGCGCATTAGGATTTGCACAAGCCAGCTCCAGGGCAGATGGCAAACGATTCCCGCGACTAACACTCCCAAATACATTTAGCCGTGGAGTGATTGACCATGAACCTCCAATTGAGGGAGTAAACGATTTGTAATCAAAAGATTCGAATTGCTCCGGCCTGTAAAAAATACTGTCATCCGCAGACGAGAGACCATTACGACTGCTAATGAGGTTATTTGACACGGTTGCACGCGTCCAACGTCCTGAAAATGTGAAATGTATGTTAGGGCGTGGGGAATAGGTATCACTAAAAAAGGTGGCCTTAATCACCTCATCACCACGGAGTCGGTTGATTAAAATATCCTCACCAGAATTCACCGGATAATCTGGTAAAGAAACTGTTTGCACTACACGATCACTATCAAGTGTCGCCAACCGTGAGCTGCTTTGATATCGGACATCCTTAGTGTCTTTTGAGACACCGAGAAGGAAATTGTTTTTCTCCCCCTCAAAACGATAGCTGAAAGTCACCCCGTTTGCAGACAAGTCCGATTTGGTTTTATTAAGCAACGCAATTGGCGCACCATCAACTTGACCGCCAAGATCACCTAACCCTCCTTTCTTGCCATCATAATCACTGTCATTAAAGTCATCATTCCAATCGCCATTTTCTGTATCGCGTTTGGTTTTTCGTGAAAAAGTCATGAATTCGAAACGATGCTCATCACTGACCTGCCAACTACTACTAAAGTTATAGTGATTAGTTTTATTATTCGTAATATCGGGAGCTGTAAAAATACTCGACCAGTCTTTTTGTAGCATAGACAACGGCGTTAATCCGTTACCAAACAAACTATTATCAGCATTCAAAACACTCAGCGAAGTATCGAGATTCCCTACCCTACCCTCCAACTTAAGAAAGGCTTGCCGCACTTCCGTGGGGGTTAACTGTCTCCATCCGGTTTCTTCAAAACGATTGACTGCCAAAAATGCAGCCAGATGCTCATTAGCTGAACCACCAACCGACATCTGAACTTGCTTGCGGCCCCAAGAACCAGTTGAAGCTTTAATCTCATTGACGTCGCGCGAGAAACCACTTTTAGTCCTCATGGTGATTGCACCACCAATAGTGTTTAGGCCAAACAATGGATTTGAGCCGGGGACAAGATCCAAGCGCTCAATCGCATTCATAGGAAAAGTATCCCATGTCACCGTATCCCCAAAGGGGTCATTCATGCGTGCCCCATCAAGGTATACCGACATCCCTTGTGCAGTTCCAAGCAATGGGGAGGCACTAAAACCACGAAAATTCACATCCATCTGAAAAACATTGCCGCCATAGTCATTCACATTGACTGATTGCATGCGATCACCTAAATACTCACTCAAACTAGATGACTGTGCCCGCTGTATATCTTTCGCAGTTTTGGACTTCACATTCGAAACACTTTCCTCCTGAGTTACTCCCAGATCAGGGACTACTTTAGGTGCAGTAACTTCGATTTCATCAAGATTGATCTTCTGATCATCCTGTTTGCTGTTATTTCCATCCATAGGTTTATCAGAATCAGCTGCATATGCACCACCCGAAAATACAGCTAATAAAAGCATTGTTTTTATTGTATATCTCAAAGCATCCCCCTCTCTCCAGGGATGCTTCTATGCAAAAAACAGGCCACTTAAACGCATATTTTTTCCACAACAAAAACAATGTGTTACGTATATAAATATTCAAAAAAACACCGTACATGGCTGAAATAAACCACGCTGGCTAAAAACAACCAACTACAAACATATTTTTCGTATAAACCAAATTAATACAAATAAAAAACCCGCCATGCGAATGGCGGGTTTTTAAGGTGGAACGATTTGGCTTTTAGTCGCGGTTGCCTAATACAGCAAGCAAGATATTCAACAAGTTAACAAACAGGTTGTAGATGTCCAGATACAGATTCAATGTTGCCATCACATAGTTGGTCTGGCCGCCACGTACAATCTGGTTCACGTCATACAGAATGTAACCGGAGAAAATCAGTACTGAGACGCCAGAGATCGCCAATGACAGGGCTGGAATTTGGAAGTACATATTCGCCAAACCAGCGACAATCGCCAGAATCAGGCCTATCATCAAGAACTTGCCAATACCGCTGAAGTCACGGGCTGGGGAAGAACCAATGCCAGCCAAGCTTAAGAAAGTGATCCCAGTCCCGGCAGCAGCCAAGCCTACAATCTCGGCACCATTACGCAGGTGCAATGCAAATTGCAGGATTGGGCCAAGCATCACGCCAAAGACGAAGGTTAAGCCTAACAACAACCATACGCCTACGCCACTGTTCTGATTAACCGCAATCAGCTTGAACATGCCGAACATCACCGCCATAAAACCGATAAAAAACATGAATGGGTGAGCTGCCATCCAGCCAAAGTTCATTTGCAGGCCGACATAGGCACCAATCACAGTGGGCACCATGCTCAAACCCAGCAAGGCGTATGTATTGCGCAGTACGCGATTTTGCGTTTCGGATAATTGACCGTCACGACCTAAAACTTGCATATCTGACATAGTGTATTTCCTCTTTTCAATTAAAACTAAAAACAACTTCTGTAGCTAAGATAATGGCAAACACCTAAAGTTTCAAGGCTTAGCATGACATTTGTGTGAACAAACGCCCGGTTTTACAGCTTCCATAGCCCGTAAATGACCAACGCGATCAACACGATACGCGTGATTTGATAAACAGTTTTATTCCACTTTTTAAAACGGCGGCGGTATTGCCCAATCACCCAGGCATAGTGAAACAGCCGGTTAATGACCCCGGTCTGGTCCCCGGCTTCGTTTGGCGAGCTGGCGGCAGTGACGATGGTGTTGGCCAGAAACCGGTTCACGGCTTGCGCCCAGCGGTAGCGCATCGGGCGCTCAATGTCGCAAAACAGGATGACGCGTGTTTCGTCTGTCTTGTTATAAGCTTCATGAATATAGGTTTCATCAAACATGACAGCCTGGCCATCGCGCCAGCTGTAGTCTTCGCCGTCAACACGGATAAAACATTGATCATTATTGGGCGTTGCCAAGCCAAGGTGAAAGCGCAAAGAACCGGCATAGGGGTCACGGTGCGGACGCAAATGCGCGCCGGGTGGTAGCTCGGCAAACATGGCGGCTTTGACGCTGGGAATGCTTTGTAGCAAGGCAACAGTTTTCGGGCAATAAATACTGGCCGAGGGATGATGTGCGTCATACCACTTGAGGTAAAAACGCTTCCAGCCGGTTTTAAAGAATGAGTTAAATCCTGCATCGTTATTGGTTTTGGCCGCAGCAATACGCTCCTGTTCGCGTACATACAACGCTTCTTCACGGATCTCCTGCCAGCGGTCGGTGATCGCTTTCAGTTCCGGGAAGTCATGCACCGGCAAATACGGCGTGGTCGGCGCTTTGGAGAACAGATATAAAAATACATTGAATGGCGAAACAATGCCGGAATGGTCAAATATCTGGCGATAAAAGCGGTGCCTGACCTTGCCCCTGAAGTGCACATAACTGACCGAAGCCAAGAAAATGCCAAGAATGATCCATTTCATAATTGATACCGATGTTTACGCCGTGATTAGATTGTCATCAATAATTGTCTAGCTTACCGCAACCGTCCGGCTTCAAGCAAACAAATCCGCCTCTTTTTGACCGACCATGGCCACACGCTTGACCGCTTCTACATAGGCCGCAGACTCTCGTAATGCCACCATATCCTGCGGATGATGACCGCCATGCATACGTGCCAGGCGTGCAATACTTTGTGCAGAAATCTTCCACGCTAGCTTGCTTAACAATTCATCGGCCAAGTCCGGGCGGTTGCATAACAACACCATATCGCACCCGGCGTTCAAGGCAGCCATGGTTCGTGCAGTGACGTCACCTGCCACGGTGGCGCCTTCCATACTCAAGTCATCACTGAAAATGACACCATTAAAGCCCAAGCGCTCACGCAGCACTTTTTGCAGCCAGCGGGACGAGAAGCCGGCCGGTTTATCATCGACCTTGGGATAAATCACATGTGCGGGCATCACCGCATGCAAGCCCTCGTCTATCATGCGTACAAACGGCTGCATGTCGTTTTGTGCAATCTGGTCAAACTCGCGATCATCCACCGGAATGCTCACATGCGAATCTGCCACCACAAAACCATGCCCGGGGAAATGTTTGCCTACCGCAGCCATGCCAGCCTTTTTAAGGCCTTGCATCAGGCTAAACGCCAACTCATTAATCGCCTGCGGATCACGGTGAAACGCGCGATCCCCAATCACCAGGCTGTCGCCATAGTCCATATCCAACACTGGCGTAAAGCTGAAATCCACGCCATGCGCCCTTAGCTCTGCGCCCAGCACATACCCGGCCTCTACCGCCAGCTCTTTCGCTTTGCGTGGGTTTTTGTCCCAAATATGGCCAAACTCGCGCATGGGCGGGATTTTGGTAAAGCCTTCTCGGAAGCGCTGCACGCGACCGCCTTCATGATCCACGGCAATCAGCAGCGGCGGCTGACGCACCGCATGTATACTGGCTGTGAGCGCCTTGAGCTGCGCGCAACTCTCAAAGTTACGCGCAAACAGAATCACCCCGCCGACTAGCGGATGTTGCAAGCGGCGGATATCGTCGGCGGTGAGTTCCTTGCCGACCACATCCAGCATGACGGGACCTAAAGACATAACAAATTCCTATTATTCAAAATTCAAACGCATTTTAACCGATAAAGACTGGTTACTTCTTTGGCACGGGCAGCATATAACGGATCCGATTGATCGCTGGCCTTGGCATGTGTTGGCGCAATATCCAGCTTGTCGACCACCTGCAACCCTGCTTCATGGATCCATGTATTTAAGGCCTCAGGCTGGCGCAAGCCAATCTGCTCAGCCAAATTAGACATTATCAGCCACCCCTCGCCCTCAGGATTTAAATGCGCTTTCAAGCCACTTAAAAAGCCTTTCAGCATCTTGCTTTCGGGGTCATACACGGCATGCTCAATCGGCGCATTCGCTTTGGCAGGTAGCCAGGGAGGATTACAGACAATCAGGTCCGCACTACCCGCTGGAAACAAGTCTGCCTGCATGACTTGAATATGGCTTTGCATATTCAACCGCTGGATGTTTTCGGTGGCACACGTCAATGCTCGCGGCTGGTTGTCCGTTGCGACGACTTGCTTGACGCCCCGCGCTACTAAAATGGCGGCAATCACCCCCGTGCCGGTACCAATATCCCAGGCCACCTGCGGACTACTAAGCGGCGCCTGGTCAATGAGGTCGAGATACTCACCACGTACGGGCGAATACACCCCGTAATGCGCATGTATATTGGCATTCAGCGCATGAATCGGCACGCCTTTTTTACGCCATTCATGCGCGCCCACCATGCCTAGCAACTCACGCAATGAGAGCACAAGTCTTGCAGGCAGTTTGCCTGTGTTGTCATCCACAATCAAAGCCGCCTGCACAGCCGCTTTAACGTCTGGCGCACGCGGTAAATCGCAGGCACCATATTTAAGCTCGATTAATACTTTATTCGTAATATTGGCACGACCGATCTGGCGCGCGCGATGCTGGTGAAACGCTTCCAGCAGGCTAGCCGCCGGTTTGACTGGTTTTCGGTCTACACGCCGCGTAATCGCTTGCAGCAATTGCTTGGCATTTTGAAAGTCACCGCGATATAGCAAGGCGGTGCCCTCACACGCCAGACGGTAGGCTTCATCCGCTTTGGTGGTGTCGTCTGCAATCACCACGGCTTTGGGCGCAGGGTTACCCGCTTCTGACTGCCAGTCAGCGGCTTGTGTTTTGTTTTTTTCGTACCAGTTAATCAGGGTCAATGGGGTTCCGATAATCAGAAGTTGTCAAAGGTAGCCAGTTTAAAGCTTAAACGGGCTAAAGTCGGTATGGGTATCGTAATAGTCTTCTTTTTCTGCCCGTTTGAGAAAAGCGACGATTTTATAGGTGACGGGCGTAAAAGCGACTTCTACCAGCACTTTGGCCGTAAATTGCGCCAGCACAATTTGCGGCATCATGGCATCTGGGAATTCGCCTGAGCCATAAAAGGCCAGCGGAAAAAATAACATGGTATCAACCGCCTCGCCAAAAATGGTCGAGCCTATGGTGCGGCTCCATAACCAGCGGCCACTGGTCAACACTTTCATTTTGGCCAGGACAAAGGAATTCACAAACTCACCAGCCACAAAAGACACCAGCGAGGCCAGCGCAATGCGGGCAGTCGAACCAAACACAGATTGATAGGCCGCCTGATCATGCCAGTCCGGGGCGGGTGGCAAGGCCACAATCACCCAGGCCATGAGGCTGGCAAAAGCCAGGCAGATAAAACCGGTCCAAATGACGCGGCGCGAGGCGGCATAGCCATACACCTCAGTGAGGATATCGCCAAAAATAAAACTGATGGGGAAAAACATGATGCCCGCGCCGAATGTAAGCGCACCCAGCAACGGCGCATGGACTTCGGTGATTTTGCCGGGACCGATCAGGTTGGAACAAACCAGCACAACCGCAAATGCGGCCATAATGAGGTCGTAATAACGGTATTGTTTTTTCATGCTTGCACTCCCTGACGCACATCCAGCTTGTCCCGCAAGACATCCCCCCCCAAGTTAATTGCCAGGATCAGGCTCATCATGCACAGGCCTACGGTCAACACATAATGGGGGGCGACCAGCATAAAGCGCACCGCATCACGCAACATAGCACCCCAGGAGGCTTCCGGGGCCTGAATCCCCAGGCCAAGAAAGGACAGCGAAGCTTCGGCAATCATGACACTGGCCATGCTGTAGGCGGCCTCAACCATTAAAATCGACAGCAATAGCGGCAGGATGTGGCGCAACATGATACGCCATGCGCCAGCGCCCAATGACTCGGCCGCCAGTACATGCAGGCGCTGGCGTAGTGCCAGAGCTTGCCCGCGCGATAGTCTGGCGTAGGTCACCCAGCCGGTCAGACATAAGGCCAGGATCAGGTTATTGAGACCCGCACCCAGCACGGCGGCAAACGCAATCGCCAGCAAGATCCCGGGAAACGCCAGAAAAATACTGGTGATTTGCATGAGTACATCATCCAGTCTGCCGCCATGATACCCGGCCAGCAAACCTATCGTCAGCCCTATCGCCATGGTCATGGTCGTCACGATCACCGTCACCATGAATGACACTTCTACACCATGTAATACGCGCGCCAGAATGTCACGGCCCAGATCATCAGTCCCCAGCCAGTGTTGTGCACTTGGCCATTGTAAAATCGCATCCAGATCAATCTGGTTGGGGTTCATCTCGACTAGGCGACCAAGTAGTACCGCCAGCAGCCAAAACGCCAGGGTCAGCAGCGAAAAGGTCTTCATGCCTGACCTCGCGTGCGTGGATCCAGCCATCGATAGGCCAAATCTGTGCCCTGGTTAATCAGTACATAGCTCAAGGCAATCACCAGCACACAGGCTTGCGTCACCGGGTAGTCGCGTTTTTCTATGCTATCCACCAGCAGGCGGCCGACGCCATTCCAGCCAAAAATGGTTTCTGTGATCACCGCCCCGGCCAGCAAACTGCCCATTTGCAGACCAACAATGGTCACCAGCGGCAACAAGGCCGCCCGCAGGGCATGTTTAAGGATCACTTGTTGCTCACTTAAGCCTTTGGCGCGCGCCGTGCGGATATAGTCTTCATGCAAGACCTCGAGCAAGCTGGTGCGTGTCATGCGCGTGAGAATGGCACTTAAGCCCAAGCCCAGAGTCAGCGCGGGCAACACTACACTTGCCGCGCTTTCCATCCCGCTCACGGGCAACCAGCCCAGCCAGACGGCAAACACCAGCATGAGTAACGGTCCTAGCCAAAATGCCGGCATGGCCGCCACACGGATACTGAACAAGGTGATCATCATGTCTTGCCAATGTCCTGCCTTGAGTGCAGACCAAACGCCCAGCGGAACACCAATGCTGATGCCTATGCACAAGGCCGACACCGCCAATAGCATGGTCGCTGGATAGGTTTGCAGCAACAAGGTTGAAATATCGGTATGCGTGTGTATGGAGACACCAAAGTCACCGTGCAAGAGATGGGCGGTATATTGCAAAAACTGCTGCCGCATTGGCTGATTCAGGCCGAGTTCTGCTTTGAGTGCCTCGCGGTCGGCCACACTGGCAGACTCGCCCAGCATGACATCCACCGGATCGCCCGGCACCAGATGTAGTAGCAGGAATGTCAGGCAGAGCACCCCGAGTACCACAGGCAGCAATGTCAATAAACGCTTAATCATCCGCCTCGTGCAGATGGACTGGGGTACCCACAGGCACCAGATCAAATAACTCAATCAGGTCAGTATTACGCATGCGTACACAGCCGTGCGAACCGGGCTTGCCGAGCTCGGTGCTGTCAGGCGTGCCATGAATGTAAATATACCGCTGCATGGTGTCTACTTCTCCGAGGCGGTTTTTACCTGGCTCGGTACCACTGAGCCATAAAATGCGGGTCAGAATCCAGTCACGTTCAGGAAACGCCTGTTTCAAGGCTGGTGTAAAAATCTCTCCCGTGGGCCGGCGGCCAACGAATACGGTGTTTTCCGGCGCGCCCTCGCCAATTTTGGCGCGAACAATATGGGTACCTAGCGGTGTACAACCGCTGTTTTTGACACAGCCTACCCCATTCGCCGCCGTTGACACTGCGTACTGTTTGCGCGGCTGGCCTTGGTCATCAAACAAGGTCAGCGTTTGCGCCGGAATTGAAATATCAATATGCATAGTTATTATTCTAAGCCATTTAATCGCAATTGCATGGCCGTTGACCGCAGATTTGCAAGTCGAGCGTCTGGGGCAATATAAATTGCATTACAATCGTTGCACCAATGCTTTTAAACTCGGCCCTCTATCGCAATCCCTCAATACTACAGGTGCGCCATGCAACATCATGAAAAACATTTTTTACAGCGCAGTGGCTGGTTACGTGCAGCCGTATTAGGCGCCAATGATGGCATTATCTCTACCGCCAGTTTGCTGATGGGTGTGGCAGCAGCAGGAACTGCGCAACAGGCATTAATAATGACAGGCATTGCCGGGCTGGTCGCGGGGGCGCTATCCATGGCTGCCGGCGAATATGTCTCGGTGAGCTCGCAAACCGATATTGAACAGGCCGACCTGGCGCGTGAGGCGCAAGAGCTCACACAAAACCCTGAAAGCGAGTTACGCGAACTCACAGGCATTTATATCCAGCGCGGTTTGTCGCCTGCGCTGGCAAAACATGTCGCGCAAGAGCTGTCACAACATGATTCTTTAGGGGCACATGCGCGTGACGAATTAGGTTTGCATGACATCAACCAAGCTAAACCACTGCAAGCCGCATTTGCCTCGGCATTAGCCTTTTCTAGCGGCGCGCTATTGCCATTGCTGACCACGCTACTCGCCCCGCATGCACAAGTGCAGTCGTGGCTGATGTTCAGCACCTTGCCATTTTTGGCCTTGCTAGGCATGGTGGCCGCACGCACTGGCGGGGCCAGTGTCAGCAAAAGCGTCATCCGCGTGGTGATCTGGGGCGCGCTGGCGATGGTCGCCACGGCGCTGATTGGCCACTGGTTTGGTGTTCAGGCCCCGGTTTAAGCAAGCTTAATGTGGCACAGCGTGAAAAGCCACTTTGGTCAACCCATCCCAATTGCCATCTGGCGCCGGGGTATAGCGTTTAATTGATCCTCGATAGGCGGCAAACTGGCCTTCATACCAGAGTGGAATCACGGGCAACTGCTGGTGGACACGTTGCGTGACGGCAGGCCAGTCTTCTTTCTCCAGCAAGGCATCCAGTTGGGCATCCTGATACCGCCCTCGGTTAAAACCTGTGGGCGGGATACTCTTGGAGCCAAAGACTTTGCCGTAGATTTCCGGGGTTTTAATGCCCACCCAGGTTAAGCCGTAAAGTTGAAAATTGCCTTTTTGCACATCGGCAAAAAAAGTGCCCCAATCCAGGCTCTTGATTTGCAAGTCTATGCCTGCGGCTTGCATCTGTGCCTGCAAAATCGTCGCCAGCCGCACCCGTTGCGGGTCTGTGCTGGTTTTATAGATCAGCGTCAATGGCAGCTTGACCCCGGCAGCTGCTAATAACTCCCTGGCGCGAGCAGGATCGTAATGATATGGCTGCAATTGCGCATTGCCCGCATAATGCTCGGGCGGCAGGATGGCACTGGCTTGCCGACTTTGACTGACCATGACTTTATCGATGATGGCCTGAGGATCAATCGCATACGCAATCGCTTGCCGCACGCGCGCATCCTTTAAAAAATCTGCCTGGGCATTAATGCCCAGATAAGAATAATTGGCGCCCACCCCGGTATTCACCGTGATATTCGCCTGTGTTTGCAGATACTTGACCAGCTCAGGCGGCAAATCGCCCTGAATCAAATCGGCCTCACCACGCTTGAGCTTGAGCACGCGCACATTCGGGTCTTTGACTTCTTCAAAGCGCACCTTGAGTCCATCTCCCAATCGCTCCAGCACCAGCGAAGATGACCAGCCATCGAACTTGAACGGCCCACTGCCCACTGGCGCATGGCTAAAGTCATGCGCAGCCGCAATTAATCGTGCGGGGAGGATGCCGACAATCATACGCGCCGCAAAATGGGGATCGGCATGCGCCAACGTAAAGTCTATGGTCTTTGCATCCGGGGTGCTAATGTTGCGAATATGCCTGAATTCGGCAGTATGGGGCGAGTCTTTGAGTGTGAGCAGGCTATCGTACGTCGCTTTCACATCGGTGGCCGTCAAAGGCTGGCCATCATGAAATACTGGGGCCCGCAGCAAGTGAAAACGGTAATGCAGGGGATCCAGTTGCTGCCACGAAGCCAACCCGGCGACCTCGTGTGATGCGGCATCAAACTCGACCAGTCGCTGATAAACCAGGCGATTGACCCGCTCTGAAGCCGCATCGGTAGCATAGCGCGGATCCAGATTGAGTGGCGCCTGCGCCACTGCAAACACCAGTGTATTCGGTGCATTGGAAGAATGACAGCCGGCCACCCCTCCCCCTAAACAGATCAACGCCAAAAGGTGCGCCAGCTTGAGCCAGCGCAGAGGAACAGCTAGCACATCAATCCTTCTCAAACACAGCAATCGATTCAACGTGCGCCGTATGCGGGAACATATTCATCACCCCGGCCGCCTCTAAGCGGTAACCCTTGACCTGAGTCAGAATGGCAGCATCGCGTGCCAGCGTGGAAGGGTTACAAGAGACATAAACAATGCGTGAGGGCGCGTGACTGTCATTCGGATCTTCAGCCTCGGGCAATGCCTTGATCAGTTCAATCGCACCATCACGCGGGGGATCAATCAGCCATTTGTCAAACGCGCCCAAGGCCAATAATGACTCAGGCGTCATATCAAACAGATCAGACTCGGCAAACTCGACATTGGTCACGCCATTAAGGCCTGCGTTTTCAATCGCCCGCTTCACCAGCGCCTGCGCACCTTCCACCCCATACACCGTGGCGCCACTACGCGCAATCGGCAAGGTAAAATTACCGAGCCCACAGAAAAAATCGGCGATACGCTCACCCGCCTGCGGCTGCAACAACTGCATGGCACGACGAATCATGACGCGGTTGATGGCAGGGTTGACCTGCGTAAACTCCGTCGGATTAAAGGGATACTCCAAACCAAACTCAGGCAGGCTGTAGTGCAATTTATCGCCATGATCAAACAAAGGCTTGACCGTGTCGGGACCTTTGGTTTGCGTCCACATTTGCACACCATGCGCCTCTTCAAAGGTTTTCAGCAAGGCCACATCGTCCTCGGTCAGCGCTTCCAGAATGCGTAGCACCAGTACCGTAGCATCTTCACCTACCGCCAGTTCAATCTGTGGCAGCGACTGTTTAACTGAGAGCTGTCCAATCAACGCTTTCAACGGCAAGATCAAATCGGACACCGGTTGGGTCAGGACTTCACAGCTGTCCATAAAAGTGACATAGCTGCTGCCCTTTTCATTAAAGCCCACCAGCACCCCACCCTTTTTCTCGACATAGCGCACGCGTAAACGGGCTTTGTGCCGGTAGTGCCAAGGCGTGCCCTGAATAGGCGGTAAAATCTTGGCAGGTTTGACGCGGCCAATATGCCACAAATCATTTTCCAGCATACGTTGCTTGGCTGCGACCTGTGCCGAAAACTCCAGATGTTGCATGGCACAGCCACCGCAAATGCCAAAATAAGCACAGCCAGGGGTTACGCGCTGGCTCGAAGCTTTCAGCACCTCAGTCGCGGTCGCCAGCTCATAGGTCGATTTGACATGGTGCGAAACAAACAGGACTTCTTCAAATGGCAGGGCCCCTTCGATAAAAATCACCTTACCATCGACATGGGCAACGCCCCGTCCTTCCTGGTCGAGTGATTCAATGCTGGCACGGCGCGGAGTTTGCGCTGCCTTGGCAGCGGGGGATAAATTGGATGATCGTTGACGGCTATTTCTCATAACCTGTTATTTTACCTGATTTGGGCATACAATCGTTTCAAGGTCTAATCAAAATGAGGAGGTCACCATGTTAAAAAAATATTGCCTTTCACTCGCCATCTGCCTCTCGCTATTCGCGACCGGGGTGTGCCATGCCGATGACATTTCCATCCAGCAGGATGCGCATGGGGTTCAATACGTCACTGGCGGCATAGGCTCAGAAGAAGTGGAGGCCATGGAAGCCTTTAAAAAACAATTCAATTTGTATTTCCTGTTTTCCGAGGGCAAGGCGGGTCGCGTCATTGATGATATCCAGCTGGCCATTCTGGACAGTAAAAATCAGGAAGTATTTGCGCTAGACCATGCCGCACCGAGACTGTTGCTCAACTTGCCGAGTGGCAAATACCAGGCGGTTGCCAGCTACCTGGGTAGCGAGCAGCGCTACCGTTTTGTGCACGACGCAAAAAAATCTAAACGCATCATTCTTAATTGGAAAAACAAGATTGATGAGGATACTGTCGAGCCGGTGACTGACGATCAAAGCGCTGAGGAACCTGCACCGACAGCGACGCCTTAAACAGTGGAATCCATTGCGTCCCAGGCAGCCATAAACTGCTGCCAGTGTTCGCCAGGATAGGCTGCCAGCGTATCCCGCACCAGCTGGATTTCTGACTGGTAACCGGCCTCATTCAAATGCCCACGCATTTTTAAAAAGCGCAGGTACACCAAATGCGTATTGGCAACATCCGTTTCGCAATAATCGCGGATCGCCTTGACTTCACCGTTAAGATAGGCCTGCCAGACCTTGCTGCCATCCATGCCAAGCTTGCCTGGGAAGCCACACAGCTGGGCCATGTCATCCAGTGGGGCATTGGCACGTCCGCTATACATGGCTAGTACATCCATTAAATCCAGATGGCGCATGTGATAACGGCTGATATAGTTATTCCATTTAAAATCCTTGTCGTCTTCGCCCAGATCCCAATAGCGTGGCGCAGCAATGCCATGCACCATGGCGCGGTAATGCAGCACCGGCAAATCAAAACCACTCCCATTCCAGCTCACCAGGTTAGGGGTGTATTTTTCAATCCCGTCAAAAAAGCGCTGGATAATTTCAGCTTCACTGGCTTGCTCATCGCCAAGCGTCCAGACGCGAAATTGGTTCCCTTCACGCAAGGCGCAAGAAATCGCACACACGCGCTGCAAATGATGCGGCAGAAACTCCGTGCCATTTTGCTGGCGCCGCTGATGAAAAGCGATATTCGCCGCCTCGTCGTCGCTCAAACTGGCTGGCAGATCATGTAACTGGCGGATCCCCGCAACATCGGGAATCGTTTCAATATCAAACACCAAACTAAGCATCGGATTTCCTGTTAAAGAGTCGCTTTTAAAATAGCACAGCGCCAGTGCTGACAGCAATCTATGCAGTCAGCTTGTAGAAAAAAGACTGCGTTTGTATCAAAAGATACAATCAGTGCACTTTTGTATCAATTGATACATTTAAATATATGATTTATAAAGGTTTTTTATGTTTTTTTAGTCTATCAAACCTAGAGATGCCGTATTACTCTGTATCCGTTCAGTCAACAAGAGCATTGCCAGGGAGCAATTGCTTCAGCCCTGAACCTTTAAAAACTTACGGAGTACTCATCATGACATCTATCAGTTCAATCGGCAGTAACAATTACATTCAATCGCTTTCGCAAGTGGGGCAGCGTAATGGCATGCAACCGCCGCCTCCGCCCCCAGATGGCGACAAACAAGGCAAGGATGGCGGCGGATTTTTGGGGGCGATAGACGCAGCGCTGAAAAGTGCAGGCATTTCAGGCGATCTGGAATCTCTCTTCGGCAGTCAGGGGACTAACAGTGCAAGTACCAGCACAGAGAGCACAGATACAAGTAGCACAACAAGCACGAGTACAGATGCCAGTGATGCATTGAGCAGTTTTTTACAAAACCTGATGGGCGCCCTGCAATCACAGGGGACGGCTGGCACCAATACAGAAAGTACGAGTGACAGTACAGACAAGACGAGTGTTGATGCCACCACAACAGCAGGCGTACACCGTCATTTCGGCGGCCATGGCAAACAAGATATGGAAGCAAAACTACAAAGCTTGATTAGCGCTTTAAATACAAGTAGTGATTCGAGCAACACAACGGCCAGTAACACGACCACCAGTGGATCAACAAACCAGAACAGTGCGCTGGAGAGTAGTTTTCAGTCATTGGTTAGCGCACTCGGTGGCAGTAGCAGCAATGCCAGCTTGAGTGGCTTTTTGCAGGCCTTATCCTCCAACATGCAAAATCGTGGTCCAGCAGGGAACGTCGTCAGCACTGAGGCTTAGAGATAACAGCATCTGGCCCCAGATCCACCGCAACTACCACTGTGAGCGACTCTGTAATGGTGGTAGTTGTCGCTTGATTCCGATAATTTGGAATCAAGCTTGCCCCCTGATTAAAGCGCGGTCAGGCAAATTCCAGTTGCATAATATCCGTCTCAGAATCTTCCTCCAGCCATTCCGCAGGCGCTTTATGCAATCGGATAGGCGTTTGCATTTCTTCACCGTCAAACGTCAGAATCGCGTAACTGACTTCCTGGGGCGCGGCCATCGGCGTGAATTTACCAAAGCCAAAGTGCGCATTGCGCATGACTTGCCATGCACCAGAGGGTTCAGTGTATTCAGGCTTGGAAAAGTAATGTGCAATTTGCTTGTCGGTGGCGGCCTTGAGCGCACAGTCTTGCTCACGCGACAGCACCGACCAGCGATAATCCAGTCCATCCGCAATTGGTTGCAGCTGCATCAAATACCAGTGCACGTTTTCGCGCGCCAATTGGATCAATGATCGCACCCGACCGGTGTGATGATTCAGAATGTAGTAAATCCCCAGGTCTTGCTGATGAATGCTTTCACCCAGACGGGGTAGAACGAAAAGATTAGTTGGCACAACAAACTCCTTTCATTGGGACACGCACTTTGATTGTATGCAATGAACATGCCTGAAACTGAAATCAATGACTTTTACCTGTTTGTTCTCAATCTAGATGAGAGAAGCAACCGGCCGGAATTGTTCAATGCGGCACACTTTGGGGTCGCTATTGGCAGTGGTGATTTGCTTTAAGCAATTGATTTGATTGATGACATACCTACCGTTTACCGGGAGGAAAGCCAAAAATAAGCATCGTGGTCATTTTGAGCCGGCCTGTGCAGCCACAGCACCACTGTGACCATCTATGGCAGTAGATAAGTTGCCTTTTTAGTCATTTAGCGCGGCTTTATGCACCATCCTGACACTTTATCTCTCTTTGGTCTTAGATGACCGATTTGTGACAGCCCACACCTACAAACATAGTCATACCAAAAGTTACGTAATTTAACCTTTTCTGCTAAAGTAACAAAAAAACAAATCATTCCTCAATCAGACCGTAAAGGCACTTCTATGAAACTATTGCGTACAACTTCTCTCTTGGGACTATTGCTGATGTCAACCGCCAGCGCTGTGAGTGCCGCTGAGCCAGAAAGTCAGCATGGCTTGCAACAAACACCGTTTTATTTTGGTTTGGATGTCGCTTACCTTCGACAAAAAAATCAAACACGTGACTTCAAGGAAGCGTGGTTTGATGAGTTTGGCACAACCCCCTCGGTAAAACAGGATAGAAATGCAGGCGCAGGACGGATATTTGCGGGCTATAGCGTCAATGAAAATCTTTCCCTGGAACTTGCGTACTTCAAGACCACTAAAGAAAAAATCGACGCCTCTGATAACATCAGATCAGCGAGCATCAAATACGATGCCAAAGGCGTTGAGTTATCAGGCTTATTCAGCCCTAGCCAATTCCCCAATTTTTTTGTTAAAGCGGGTGCCATTTACTCAGAGTTGGATGCACGTATTAGCGCATCGGCGGGTAACAATGTAGGAACTAGCTCAGTAAACGATAAAGGCTGGGGCTATGTCGCCGGCTTTGGCTACAAGTATCCGATCAATCAAGTGGTCGATATTAAAGCGACCTATGCCTACTATGGCAGAGTGGCTGGCGACAGTGACTCACACATGAACCTGTTGTCTCTGGGCTTCCAGTATCACTTTTAAGCTTCTGCTGGCAGGCGGCTAACATCGTCTGCGCAAAACAATCAAGCCGAAATGGAGCTTTCCATTTCGGCTTTTGCATGTTCAGACCGCTTATTTCTTAAGCCACTGTCCATCCTTCTGCACAAACCAGCCCGCTTGCGCTTTATCCATCCAGCGTTGGGCAAAGGTGCGCTGAATCTCGCCTGTCCACTCTGGATGCCCATTGGCGGCAGCAATGCCCTGGTAGAGCTGGGTGCGATCGTTGTTCTCCTGATTGACCAAGCTGGTGACCATGTTACGTTGTGATAATGGCACTCCGCTGGCCTCTTTGATGGCAATATAGCCATCCGCCGTAAAGCCAATTGCGCCTGACTGGTAGTAAGGCAGTAATTGCGGATGGCGCGCTTGCATGCTGGCTTTAACTGCGGCCAGTGCAGGCGTGTTGATATCCAAATCTGCGGCCGCCAATGCGGCAGGCGGTGCGGCAACCAGCAAGATGACAGTTAGCATAGCGATTGCAGACTGACGATAGCGGCACAACAGGTTAAACAGTGCATGGATCATGGTTTGATCTCCTGAACAGAGGGGGACACAGGGTCTTGAGTCGTCGCAGGCGGGGTCGGTGCGGTCGAGCTGGCTGGCAGTTGCCAGACCTCATCAATCACCTTGTCGGCCGCTTTTTCAGCGGCAGCGGCGGGAAAGTAAATATTAATGGTGACACATGCACTGAGCAGCATGGTCAGGCTGAGTATCAAACGCTTGAAGACGACACTGTGCCTTTGAACCGTGTTTTGTTGTTGCCTACTCATCACGCGAATTCCTTTCTTTAAAACTATCGCCATTGAGTGCGCTTATTTGACGATCATTTTGCTATTGCTATCAGTGATCCGCCGCATGCGGGCCAGCATATCTTTCCAGCTGACATATTCGGTATAGCCATTCACGTTGACTGAGGGAATCCCCTCACCTTTGACGATGACGAATCCGCCCGGAATCTGCTCAACGCCGCCCATTTTACAAACATCCCCACGCAGCTCGCAGCTTAAGCCCATTTTTTCATAGCCAAACTGTTTGAAAAAACGCAAAAACGTCCGTTGCAGGGCCGCCGCCGTGCCCTCACCACCCAAGGCAGTGATGTTTTCAACCGCGCGTTGAGACACTTTTTTCTCAAAAGGGCCATCCGCAGTCTGTATGACAGCATTCATAGAGACAGGCTTCCAGTTTTGTAAACGCAAATGCTGGACATCACCTTCTAGTTTGCCGGTAATCGAACCAAAATTAAACGTCCGCGTGATCTCACCCATATCAATCTCTCGCATGCGCAGATTGGCATGCAGCTTGGGGACAGCCCCCAGCGGATCATCGACTTCCAGATCAGAGAGCGCGACTTGCCCTTTAAACAAGCTCAGCTGCATCTCCCCATCCATGCGCAAGGCATGGTTGGCATAAGTTACGAGTGGAATCTGGCCTTTGATCTCACCACGCATGACAGGCCAGCCGAGCGCCTGGCTAAAGGTGCGCATGCTGATGGGCTGCATGTCCATCTTCAGGTGCCAGACCATGCTCTGATGTATCCAGGCGGCAGACACGTCTTCAAAGATCAAGGCGCCATCCAGCACAGGCAGGCTCAGGGCTGGACTGGTAATCGAGAACCGATTCACGTTTGCCTGCCATTGCGTTTTTCCGAGCGGAATCTTAAGCACATGGCCTGAGGCATAGCCCATGCTGATCTGCTGCGGCTGATCGTAATCCCAGGGAATATGCGCATTCAGATGGGCAAAGCCAAACTTGCCACGTTGATCTTCAACCGTGGCATCCGCAACATCCAGCTGAAACTTCACCGGCTGCAGGCCTTTGGCCTCAAAAGACCAGTCGGCTTTGCCATTCACCTTGAGCTGTCCGAACACGGAATCAGGCAGCAAAGGCTGGATAAACGACTGGTAAAGGCCGTTAAAATCGACGTCTTTGGCATCCAGCTTTAAAAACTCAAAGCGCTGGCTATCCAGATTAAACCGGCTCTGACTGTGTAAAGTGCCTACGCCTTGCAAGGACAAGGTCGCTGCATCAATCTCCAGGATGGGCGATGCATACAGGCCACGGATTTCAAATCGCTTGTTGCCCTCGGCAAAATAAAATGGTTGCCAGAACAACTCGCCTTGTTGCCATTCAAATACGCCTTGCCAGCGCCAGCCATTCGCAACCTCATGCGCAGCAATATGCATCACCCCGGTCAGTCTCTCCGCCGCATGCAAGCCTGCGGCATCACTGAATTTGGCGTCTTTCACCGCCAGTTGCAGCTCAAGCCCTCTGCTGGACTTTGTGTTCGATGCAGTGTGCCAGGTCGGCATCACCGTCAGATTAAACGGGATATGTGAACGGACATCATGATACAAGCCATCATTACACAGCCAAGTCTCCTGACTGGCTTGTGTCGGCAATTGGCAATACACGTGGAATTTGCCCCAGACCGCATCTTGCATCGCTTTGACTTCAGCATCAACCGTCATCAACGGTTGCCGAGTTTGCAGACGGTAATCCAGATAGATGCGCGGGCGGCGTACCTGGTAATCAGGCATTTTTAACTGCTCGGAGGTAATCAGCAGGCTGGGGCGCGTACTGATCTCCAGTGTCATATCCGGGTGATCAATGCTGGCATTGCCCAACTGCAAGCGCTCGGCATGAATTTGTACATGCTGTTTGCGCTGCAAGTTGACCACCGCATGCGGGTGGTCGAGTTGAAAGAAATCGCCTTGGATGCTCTCGGCACTGAGGCTAAGCTCGGTCATGGCCCAAAGCGGCATAGACCAACAGCACAGCAGCAGTGCCCACAGGCGCATCAATCGGGAAACACGCCTGTAGACAAGTAGCGGTCGCCACGATCGCACACAATGGTGACAATCACCGCATTGTTCACTTCTTTGGAGAGTTGCATCGCCGTATACAAGGCACCGCCGCTGGAAATCCCGGCAAAAACGCCTTCTTTGGTTGCCAGTTTGCGCGTGGTCTCTTCCGCATGCTTCTGGCTCACATACCGCAACCCGTCTATGCGTTTGGGGTCATAAATTTTAGGCAGATAGGCTTCTGGCCATTTGCGGATCCCCGGGATTTGCGCCCCCTCCTCCGGCTGCACGCCGATGATCTGAATGGCAGGATTTTGCTCCTTGAGAAAGCGCGAAGTGCCCATAATCGTGCCAGTGGTGCCCATGCTGGATACAAAGTGTGTCACCGCTCCGGCGGTATCACGCCAGATTTCCGGCCCGGTCCCTTCATAATGCGCTTGCGGGTTATCCAGATTGCCAAACTGATCCAGCACAATGCCCTCGCCCTCTGCTTGCAACTTCAGTGCCACATCGCGTGCCAACTCCATACTGCCGTCTTTGGGTGTCAAGATCAGCTCAGCACCATAGGCCTTCATGCTTTGACGGCGTTCAACGGACTGGTTTTCCGGCATCACCAACACCATTTTGTAACCGCGCATGGCCGCCACCATGGCCAGTGCAATGCCGGTATTGCCACTGGTCGCTTCAATCAGCGTATCGCCTGGCTTGATTTGCCCGCGTTGCTCTGCCCGCACTATCATGCTGTAGGCAGGCCGGTCTTTAACTGACCCGGCCGGATTATTGCCTTCCAGCTTGAGCAAGATCGTATTGCTCGGATTCGGGTTCATACGCTGCAAAGCCACCAGCGGCGTGTTTCCAACAAAATTGTCCAGGGTCAGGTAAGGTTTCATAGGGACCGATAATCTGTTTTCGGGGTTGAAGTAAGACCACTCCGAAACATAAAAATTTGTGAATGCGCGCGTACGATGACACGCAGCAGCTTAATATATGTAAAATTCAGCGGTAATGTACAGCTAACGACAAAGTCTCAATTTTACATAATCTGATCGCATCACAAAAACAATTATTCTTTAGGATACCGGATGTTGAAAAAGTGGTTTAGCCAAGCGCTTGTCATGATGTTGCATCCCATCAAGCTTTTTCCAGCGTCCGGCGATGCGGACCACATGCGTTACAAGGTGGTTTTCCTAAACAACGTGTTCACCTTCTTTGGCATCGTGTCTTTTAGCATGGGCATCATCCGTTGGCGCGTGCATCCGCTCATCGGCATCGTGGATATTGTGTTTGGTCTGATTGCGTTTGCCTTGCTATGGGCCTTGCGCCGCAACAAACAACGCGTCGAACTGATCTCTGGCATTGCACTCTGGTTATGCTTTCTCCAGTTTTTGACGGTCTATTTTCTGGCGACTGGCAACAGTACCCGGAGCGGATTATTGCTCCTTATTCTTGCTGGAGCGTTTTACCTCAAAGGCAGGCAGATGGGCTACCAGATGCTGGCGATTTTACTGTTGCTGGTGGTGGGCAATCACTTAACGCATCTCTTCCCCTCAGAATATGGTCATCTGGATATTCTGAGCTTGTGCCTCTACCTGCTTGGACAGTTTTTCATCATCCGCAATTACGAATGCCTGCGTGAAAGCCAGACCAATCATTTAAAAGCCCTGAATACCGATCTCGAAGCACTGGTCAAACAGCGGACCGAACAACTGGCTGCGGCCAATACCGCCCTGCAAGTTGAAAAAGAAAACTTAAAAACGCTGTCCAGCACCGACTTTTTAACTGGTTTGAGCAATCGTCAGCACTTTGAAACAGTGTTTGCTGAGCATACCCACACGGTCGGCAGGAAAATCTCGGATGCGCTGATTCTGATAGATATAGACCGTTTTAAATCCATCAATGACACGCACGGCCATGTCATCGGTGACCAGGTCATTAAAACCGTCGCCGAATGCATCAAGAAAAATACGCGCCTGTCTGACATTGCCGTGCGCTGGGGAGGCGATGAAATGATGATTTATGCGCCCCGCATCACCCTTGCTCAGGCGGCAAAGCTGGCCGAAAAAATCCGGCAGCAGGTACACGCCAGATCTTTGCCCGACATTGGCCAGATCAGCATCAGTTGCGGCGTGGCAATGTTGCGGATGGGGGACAGCTTGACACAATTGCTGCATCGAGCAGACCAGGCACTATATGAGGCCAAGCAGGCCGGACGCAATCAGGTCGCTATCTCCGCCGCAGAATAATCATTACAATGGCGGCCACTTGCCGCTGCTTTCTATTTATGACCATTGATTTTATGCTATTCAAAAACGCACTTCCCGCCTGTCTGACGCTGTTTACAAGCTGCCTGTTTACCAGCCCACCCCTGCATGCCGAACAATGGCATACGGTGCAAGGACGGGAAAAGTTTCTGACGGTGTCGGTTGATTTAGACTCCATGCAAGTCGGCCAGCACGAAGACATTATCCTTTTCAAGCTGCGTACAGACGATCATGACGATACGATTGCGACCAAATTGGTACAAGCCTCCTGCAGTGAGTTTTCAATGGAGGTTGAACGCGAAGTGGTATTTCACAAGTCCGAGCTTGCCTCAGAGACGCTGGACTGGAAAAACGATCAGACACTCAAGCAACGGCCAGATTATGCCTCTGCCAGACTGTCGTTCTGGGGGGTGACGCAAGCCTACGGCCAGGCCATTTCGCTGGCATGCCGCATGACGGGCAATCGCGCACCGGAACGTCTGCAAAGCATGCAGCAAGACCAGTGCAGCGTCTCTAACCCGCTGTATAAAGTCGCCTGTGCCAGCCATCCCAATTGGCGGGCCAATTACAAATTGTATCTATCCCGCTCGCACGACGTCATCCATAACTGTGGCATTTCTGACGAACGCATGACCAAGCAGGCGGCCTGGTTATTGAAAAGCGTGATGCGCTGTCAGGATGAACGCTGTGGCAACGAAATTCTGGAATACTGGATTAACCAGCGTGGCCGCGATATTGCCAGTGTGATCCATATGCAAAAGACCTCGGGCAAGCCCTGGACCATCCCCAGCGAACCCGTCCCCTTGTGCCAATCGCTGAATCAGGCTGATCAGGCAATCGCCAGCCTGCAAACCGAAGAGGTGTATGCCAAAGCCAAATATCTGGGTTGCCTCAAGCGCGAGACTGCCAAGCTTAAGGCCGCCAGCGTGCCAGCAGAGAGCATCTCGCAACAAGCAGAGCAGTCATGCGAAGCGCATTTTAAAGCCTGGCATGACGCGATTGAAAAACAAGCGGCCATGCTGGATGAAAGCACACCCGAAGTTGAGATCGAGACTTTTGCTATCCAGCGCGACGGCTACGAAATAACCAGCCAGCATACACCGCAAACAGAATAAAACTGATCAGACCCAATTGGGGCAAGGTTAAGCCCAGAAACGTCCAGTCTATGGCGGCACAATCGCCCGTACCACGAAATACCAGGGTAAGTGCTTTTTTCAGCGGGAAGTTTTCAAACATGTAATCAAAGCCGACACCACAATCGGCAAAGATTTCTTCTTTGTGTGCCTGTAGCCACCAGTGGCGTATCGCCACCCCCGCGCCGCCAAGCGCCGTCAACACCTCAATCAGGGCCAATCCGGCATGTAGCCAAGATTTGGGTGAGACAAAGGCGTGCAGCAAAAACAACAAGCCCAGACTCATGAAAATGATGCGTTGCGAGATACACAAGGGGCAGGGTTCAAGCTGGTTTTGTACTTGAATATACAAGGCGAGTGCCACAATGCCAAATCCGGCCAAAAATCCCAATACATAGCCGCCACGTCCTTTAAACCATGCTGCCATTGCCCGCTCCTACCTAATGATTAAATGCAAATTGTAATGGATAACGCAGCTAAGAGGCAGTCTGGGTGTGGGTGGTTCCCGGTTTTTTAAGTTGGCCGGGATCTCCCGGTCAAACAGCACAAACAGTCAGCAGAAAGATTCAGGAGTTGGCCGCCGGGCTCTGCCAGTCACGCATGGCCGCAGTTTGCCTGATTTCGTGATGTTTTTTCTTGTAGTAACGCGCCACGCGCTTCACATAGTCGCGTGTCTCCGGGTACGGCGGGATGCCCTGATGCCTGGACACCGCATGTTCCCCGGCATTGTAAGCCGCTACGACGCGCTCGACATCGCCATCAAAGTAATTGATCAACCAGCGCAGGTAGGACAAGCCCCCTTTAATATTTTGCTCGGGATCATAAGCATCCTTGACGTGAAACCTGGCCTGCGTCTCGGGTAGCAATTGCATCAGGCCCTGGGCCTTTTTGCGTGATGTTGCTTTGGGATTAAAGCCGGACTCCACCGCAATCACAGCCATCGCCAAATCAATGTCTACTCCATAAACAGGCGCATGTTTTTTGACCAGCGTGTAAATGGGGCCGCGTTTACGGAACAACACTTCAGCCGCTGACTGCCCCTGATTTTGCATGCAGGCGGGCAGCTTGGCCACGGAGGCATCACCAGCGCCCTGGTCCAACCAGATCCGGGCATCGCGATGGCCTTGAATCGCAGCCAGGCTGAAAAAACGCGCGGCAATATCATGATTGACCTCCACACCTTTGCCCATGCTGTAAAACCAGCCCATGGCAAATTGCGCATCAGGATCACGGGTTTCTGCAGCCAACGCACAGTAATGGGCGTGCGCCTCGGCATAACTGCTGATCCCAAGCGCATTTTTTGTGCCCGTCGCCAGACTCACCTGTAATTTAATGAATTGCTTGTAAGCGTCATTCTGCATTACCGCCTGCTCGCGCTTGTAGCTGGCCATGACAGGATTCGCGGTCTCGACCACGGCTACTTCCGTCTCGGGCGGCGATTTATCAGACGTTTCATCCGCCTGCGCCAGCGCGACCAGTCCCAAGCCATGCACAGCACTTGTGTACAGACAACACATAAAAAATGATCGCGCAAAAAATAAATATTTTTTCATTCGCATACAATCCTGAGGGAAATGACCTTGTTTTAAGGTCAGACAGTCATCAACCATTCCCATGCTGCTCATATCAAGACGCCGCTTTTACCCAAAAGTGCCCCTCTATCTTGAATCAGTGTTCAGCATCCCCACAGAGCGCCTCTGCTCAGACACCGGCCATTCGATGAAAGACATAGCCAAATCCAGCGGGGCTGAGGGATAATGTGCAGCTATGGCTAGCTTGTTATCGACATCATTCAAACAAATCTTGAGTGTCAGCGACCTCACCCGACTCACAAAAGAATTGCTGGAAACCAGTTTCCCCCTCTTTTGGATCACGGGCGAGCTCTCAAACTTCACCCGTGCCGCCAGTGGCCACTGGTATTTTTCGCTCAAGGATGAACGTGCACAAATCCGTTGTGTGATGTTTAAAGGGCGCAATAGCGTATTAGGCATGGTGCCGCGCGAAGGGGACCTGATTGAGGCGCGTGCCACGGTAACGCTGTATGAAGCCAGAGGCGATGTGCAACTGACAGTGGAATTTATGCAGCCCGCTGGCCTGGGCAAATTGTATGAAGCTTATGAACAACTCAAGCAACGCTTACAAAACGAAGGGCTGTTTGCTGCCGAGCGTAAACAAGCCATTCCAGCCAATCCGCAACGCATAGGCGTGGTGACCTCAGCGGATGCCGCCGCCTTGCGCGATGTGTTAACCGCCATCCGCCGCCGTGCGCCGGCCATGTCTGTCATCATCTACCCGACGCCGGTGCAAGGCAAAGGCGCTGCCGAACTGATTGCGCAAGCCATTCATCTGGCTGATCAGCGGCAAGAGGTTGATACGCTGCTGATTTGCCGCGGTGGTGGCAGCATAGAAGACTTATGGTCATTTAATGAAGAGGTGGTTGCACGCGCAATCGCCGCTTGTCGCCTGCCGACCATTAGCGGGGTGGGCCATGAAACAGATTTCACCATTGCCGATTTTGTCGCTGACTTGCGCGCGGCCACACCGACAGCGGCAGCCGAATTGGCCTGCCCGGATCAGGCGCAGCTTCGCGATCAACTCAGGCAATTACAATTAAGGCTGGGCCGGGCCATGCAATCTTGCTTGCGCCAGCAAAGCCAGACCCTGGACTACTTGTCCAGACGCCTGATCTCCCCCACCCAGCATCTGCAACAACAGCGCCGCGGTCTGCAGCAATGGCAACACAGACTGCAACTGGCTATGCAGCAAGGTTTACAAACGCAACAACGCAAACTGCAATACTTGTCCGCCAGCCTGCAACAACTCAACCCGCATCAGGTGTTGGCCAGGGGCTATGCCATTGTGCAACAAGCCGATGGCCGCGCAGTGACCACTGCCAGTGAACTGAGTCTGCAGACGCCCTTGAAACTGACCTTGCATCAAGGTCAGGCAGAGGTGGTGGTGACGCAAATCAGCCCCGACTAGGCGCTCCACTTTTCGTGTAATCGTCCACATGCATTTAGGTCTTCAAGATAATTTGCGTCAAAATCTTTGGTGAAGCTCTAAAATTACCCGATAATAATCGTTTGTCTTTAGCTGTTCACACAATGGACCATACAAAAAATCAGCAAACGGCGCTCCATACCATGGCTCTCGCCGCGCTAGGCGTCGTTTTCGGTGACATTGGCACCAGCCCGCTTTACACCATGAAAGAAGTCTTTGCAGTCGGGCACCACCCGCTGTTACTGACACAAGCCAATGTCTACGGCATCTTGTCGCTGATCACCTGGGCACTGCTGCTGATTGTGTCGTTCAAATATGTGGCCTTTATCATGCGGGCAGATAACCGTGGCGAAGGCGGTATCATGGCGATGCTGTCTTTGGCCAGCCGTTATGCTGGCGGCGAACCCGACCAGCGCAAACGCATCATGCTACTAGGTATTATCGGGGCCTGCATGTTTTATGCCGACGGCATGATCACCCCCGCCATTTCCGTGCTCTCAGCGGTTGAGGGCCTAGAGGTGGCAGCACCGCAACTGGATAGCTGGATCGTCCCCATTACTTTGTGCGTCCTGTTTGTACTGTTCTGGGCACAAAGCAAAGGCACCGCTGTCGTCGGTGCTTTTTTTGGTCCTATCATGCTGACCTGGTTCTCGGTATTAGGCATTTTGGGCATCCTCAATATCAGTCATCATCCCGAAATTCTCAAGGCTTTAAGCCCCTTCTACGCTTATCAGTTTTTTGCCACCCAGCCCAAAATTGCGTTTATTGCGCTCGGTGCGGTGGTGCTGGCCGTGACCGGTGCCGAAGCCTTATATGCCGACATGGGTCACTTTGGCCGTAAACCGATTCGCCTGGCTTGGTTTTTGTTCGTGTTGCCTGCACTGATTTGCAACTACTTTGGGCAAGGCGCACTTATTCTGGCCGAGCCAGAGTCCATTCAAAACCCGTTTTACCACCTGGCCCCAGACTGGGCCTTGTTCCCGCTGATTATCCTGGCCACCCTGGCGACCGTGATTGCCTCTCAGGCCGTGATTACCGGCGCGTTCTCTGTCTCGCGCCAGGCCTTGCAACTTGGCTTTATTCCGCGCATGCATGTTTCGCACACCTCAGAGCAAACAGAGGGCCAGGTCTACATGCCGCGCGTCAACTGGGGCCTGATGGTCGCAGTCATGGGCCTGGTGCTGATTTTTGGCAGCTCTGGTGACCTGGCGGCAGCCTACGGTATTGCCGTCACCGGCGATATGGTCATCACGACCTTGCTGGCAGCCGTGGTGTTCCACCACCTGTGGGGCTGGAGCAAACTCAAAACGGCCTGCCTGATTTCGCTATTTCTTGTCATTGACCTCTCGTTTTTTGCGGCCAACATTCTCAAAATCCCAGATGGTGGCTGGGTGCCTTTATTGATCGGCATCATCATCTTCACGCTGATGCGTACCTGGAAAACCGGGCGCAGACTGCTTTACCAAATTCTCAAGTCCGAATCCATGGAGCTGATCCCGTTTGTGCAAGCGATTGGGGCGCACCCGCCCGCCCGCGTCAATGGTGCAGGCGTGTTTATGACCCCCAACCCGGATGGCGTACCACATGCGCTACTGCATAATCTCAAACACAACAAGGTACTGCATGACAAAGTGGTGATCCTGACGGTGCGTTTTGTTGATTACCCCTACACCACGCTGGAAGAGCGCGCCTCGATGGAGGTGCTACCTTACGGTTTTTACCGCGTGACCTTGCGTTATGGTTATATGGACGAACCAGACTTGCCTCGAGATCTACCATTGACCGAACCATTCGGCCTTACGCTGGACACCATGGATACCTCGTTCTTTATCGGCAAGGAAATCCTGCTGGCCTCGGATAAACCCGGCATGGCGTTCTGGCGTAAAAAAATCTTTATTGGCTTATTTAGAACGGCAGAGTCGATTACCAACCAGTTCAAATTACCACCTAACCGGGTGGTAGAGCTAGGCTCGCAAGTCAAAATTTAACCAGAATGACTCATACTTAAGAGTCAAGCATTCAGCGATCAGCAACGACATGCATTCCGCACTGAATGGGTAGACTGATCGCAGCACCTGAATGGAATGATCATAAAAATGAATGGTCACTGCCAATACGTGACCTAGAAACAAGAGGAGAAACACATGCCGACCATTAAAACCCTGGGAATCGCCTGCCTGTGCGCCTTGTTGTCTGCCTGCGCCAGCACCACCAACAATAGCGTCTCGGGCGTACAGCGTAGTCAACTCTTGCTGTTGCCCTCAGCGACCGTGGATAAAATGTCTGCGCAATCGTATACGCAAACCCTGCAAGATGCGCAAAAGAACCATACCCTTAACGCGGATAAGGCCTTGCTGAATCGCGTGACTACCATTTCTCACCGCCTGATCGCCCAGGTCGGCGTGTTCCGGCCAGATGCCACCAAATGGAAATGGGAAATCAATGTCGAAAAAAATGACCAGCTCAATGCCTATTGCATGCCTGGCGGCAAGATCATGGTGTTTTCCGGTCTGGCCGAAAAACTCAATGCCACCGATGATGAGTTAGCCGCGGTGATTGGTCACGAAATCTCGCATGCCTTGCGTGAGCATGGCCGTGAGCGTATGTCACAAGCCTATGTTCAGCAGTTCGGTTTACAGGCACTCGCTGCCTACATAGGCGGCACCGCGGGCAATATGGCGGCACAAGGCGCCAGTATGGGCAGCCAGCTGTTCTTCTCCTTGCCCAATGGCCGTGAACAGGAGCGTGAAGCGGATCGCATAGGGCTGGAGCTGGCGGCGCGCGCCGGTTACAACCCGGAAGCCGCAGTCAGCTTATGGAAGAAAATGATGGCGGCCAACAAGGAAGCGCCCCCGGAATTCTTAAGTACGCACCCTTCCAGTGAAAACCGTATTAAAGACCTGCAGGCACTGGTGCCCAAGGTCATGCCGCTCTACTTAGCTGCCAAAGGCAAGTAAGTGCTGGCGTAAAGGGCCGTCTTTCATCGACGGCCCCTGCCCTTTCAAAATTAGGTTAAAATTTCGGGTTTACTGTTTTTCAATCGAACAAGAGAAGATTATGGATCCACGTCAAAGCATTATTGAAGCGGCCTTTGAAGACCGCGCCAACATCAACCCTGCCAATGCACCGGCAGACGTCAAAGCCACCGTGGCTTCTATTCTGGATGATCTGGATGCAGGCAAACTGCGTGTGGCTACCCGGATTGGCGATAGCCAGCAATGGGAAACGCATCAGTGGATCAAAAAAGCGGTCTTGCTGTCCTTCCGCCTCAAAGACAACTATTTGATGGATGATGGCGTCACCCGCTACTTCGACAAAGTGGATCCAAAATTTGCCAACTACACCGAAGAAGACTTCAAGGCAGGTGGCTTCCGCGTGGTGCCTAACGCCATAGTGCGCAAAGGCTCTTTCATTGCAAAAAATGCTGTCTTGATGCCGTCTTACGTCAACATTGGCGCCTACGTTGGTGAAGGCACCATGGTAGACACCTGGGCAACCGTAGGTTCCTGCGCACAAATCGGTAAAAATGTGCACTTGTCCGGTGGTGTTGGCATTGGTGGCGTACTGGAACCTGTACAAGCCGGTCCAACAATCATTGGCGATAACTGCTTCGTCGGCGCGCGCTCAGAAGTGGTTGAAGGCGTGGTGGTTGAAGACAACTGCGTGATTTCCATGGGCGTTTACATCGGCCAATCCACTAAAATCTATGACCGCGAAACCGGCGAAGTGCATTATGGTCGCGTGCCTGCAGGTTCTGTGGTCGTTTCAGGCAACCTGCCTTCCAGCGATGGCAAGTACAGCCTGTATTGCGCCGTCATCGTCAAAAAAGTGGATGCCAAAACCTTGGGTAAAGTTGGCATCAACGAGTTGTTGCGCGGCATTTAATACGCCTGTCGAAATAAAATAAAGAGTCACTTCAACCGGCCTGCTCAAGTTATTGCGCGCCGGTTCCGATAAAGGAGTGACTCTCAATACCGTAAAGATGTCCCGCAAGCAAGACAGCGTGAGCATTCTTGAATAGTTGAGTGTTAACCCGTTGGAGAGTCAGTAGTCCGAGCAATCCCAGCAGTAAAGCAATGAGCAATACAGAGCAAGCACAAAGAACAAGTAGTCGTGCCACACATTAAACAATCAAAATAAACGTGCAATTACTTATGATAACAACGCAAATGCTATTGGTCGCACTCTTTACATCCAGCGTCGTTGGATGCTTTTTTGCGTTCAAACTGGTTGATCGTTTGCGTGTTGCCACTCCCAAAGAGCATGACTTCATGCTCAAAAAATATGCCGTCGTCATGGCAGCTGGTATCTTCAGCCTGCATGCTGGCTACCAGTTTCTCGCAGATAATATCCCTAAGGTTAGCCAACATCCTATCGACCTGATTGGCTGCATGCTGTGCAGCTATCTGTTGGCGGCCGCTATCCTCAAAACGGTCCATAAAAAAAGACTGCCCTTACGTGATCTGCTCTCCGCTTCTGCGGCCACCGGCATCAGTGGCTACCTGCTGTCTTATTTTTATCAGATCAGTGCCGGGGCCATCAATATCCGCATAGACACCTGGACCGCCCTGTTTTCCCTGTTCCTGGCCTGCCTGACCGCCGCCCTGGCAATTGTCACCATCCTCTGGCTCAAAGGCTATAGCGGCAAACTCGAAAAACGTTTGAAGTGGATGTTTTCGATAGAAATTGCACTGGGCTTTTTGGCCTCGCACACGGCCATCAACCTCAGTATTGTGCATAACAATATGCTGATTGGGCAGCCCAGCGATCAAGCCGATAATTATTTAATGCTACTGCTGGTTCTGGTCCCGGTCTTTTTATTTATCACCTCGTTTATTCTGGTGATTTTTTATGAGCGCAATATCGATCTAGCGCAAAGCAAACTGACCTTCCGCAATACGCAAACCGTCAATAAAAAATTCCTGGCCTATGATCCGCTCACACACCTGCCCAACCGGGATGCTTTAAACCAGCACCTGATCCTGAGTGCCAAGCGCTGTGACCGTAACGGGGAATCGCTGGCCCTGGCTTATATCGACCTGGATCACTTCAAACCGGTCAATGACCAGTTTGGTCACCATATTGGCGATTTGCTGCTGATTGAAGTCTCCAAGCGTATCAGCAATGCCATCCGCAATTGTGATTATGTGGCACGTGCCGGTGGCGACGAATTTATTGCCGTATTGAGTGAGATTGAAAATCACCAGAGCGTGGTCACCGTGATTCAGCGTGTGGTGGATGCGTTACGCGAAACCTTTGTGATTGAAGATCACGTGATTGAGATTTCGTGCTCGGTGGGCGTATCGATGTATCCACAAGACGGCAACCTGCAAAAACTCAAACTGAATGCAGACGCCGCCATGTACAAGGCTAAGGAAAACGGCAAAAACCAGTATCGATTCTTTGATGCCGAGATCGAGCAAGCCTCTGACGAGATGCAACAAACCCGTATTGAGCTCAAGCAAGCCATTAGCGAGCAAGAGTTCAGGCTACTGTTTCAGCCCAAAGTGGATGCCATCACGCGCATGGTCCATGGTGCCGAAGCGCTGTTACGCTGGCAGCATCCGGCCCGCGGACTGCTCTCCCCCAATAGTTTCATTGAGGCAGCGGAGCGCTTTGGCATGATTGAAGAAATCAACGCCTGGGTCATCTCCCAGGCCTGCCGCACGATTAGCCAGGCGCGCGATCGCGGCATAGACCTAAGCATTTCAGTCAACATGTCCAACCAGCAGTTCCGCAACAAACAGTTGGGCGCGTTGATTCAATCGATTCTTGAAGCGCATGCCGTAGAATCCCGCAACCTCATTCTGGAAGTGTCTGAAACTAACGCCATTCATCATCAGGGCCAGTTCAAGGACACCTTGCGCCAATTTAAACAGCAGGGCCTTAAAATCTCGCTGGATGATTTTGGCTTGCATCCGTTCAGCCTCACACATTTAGAGGACCTGGAAGTCAGCGAAGTCAAACTGGACCGCTCCCTGACCAAAAATGTGGCAGTTTCGCACACCTCGCTCTCGATTGTTGAGGCTATCGTCAAACTGGCGCATGCACTCAATCTGAACGTCGTCGCCGAAGGCGTGGAAGACGAGGAACAGCGCAAAGCGCTGGTCAACATCGGCTGTGACCAAATGCAGGGTTTCCTGTTCTCAAAACCGGTAGAGCAACAATACCTGTTTGATGTATTCAGCAAACTGCAATCGCAGTCAGCAACCCAAAACCTGTTCTGAGGTTATGTGAACACCGCAATAAATGGCGACGCCATCTGCCGTGGCTGGTAAAATAAGTTTTTTAGCTTGATGATCAGCCATGAAACTATACGGCATCCCCAATTGCAATACCGTCAAAAAAGCGCGTGACTGGCTGGACCAACACGCCATTGCATACGAATTTCACGACTTCAAGAAACAGGGCCTGGATAGCGTCACCGGCCAAGCCTGGCTGCAACAATATCCTTGGGAAAAACTGGTGAACCGCAGCGGGATGACCTGGCGCAACTTGGCCGAACCGGAAAAAAATAGCGTAGTAGATGCTGCCTCTGCACTTGCCCTGATGCAGTCCAAAACCTCGGTGATTAAACGCCCGGTATTGGTCAACGCCGATAAAATCATCGCCCTCGGTTTTAATGAAGCCGATTACCGCCAACTGTTTACTCAAGAATAACCACTATGTCAAAAACACTGGATCTTGCCATTGATTTGCTTAAACGCCGCTCGCTGACGCCAGAAGATGCCGGCTGTCAGGAGGCCATGATTGCCCGCCTGGCGCCACTGGGGTTCAAGATTGAGCGCATGCGTTTTGGCGAGGTCGATAACTTTTATGCCAGACGTGGCACCACCGGTCCACTGATCGTGTTTGCCGGCCATACCGATGTCGTCCCCACTGGCCCGTTGGACCAATGGCATACGCCACCGTTTGAGCCTACGATTAAAGACGGTATGCTGTATGCACGCGGCGCGGCAGACATGAAAACCTCGCTCGCTGCGTTTATCACCAGCATCGAAGAATTTATCGCCGAACATCCTGACCATCCTGGTTCGATTGGCCTGCTGATCACCTCAGATGAAGAAGGTATTGCGATTGAGGGCACCGTCAAAGTGGTGGAGGCGTTGCAAGCCCGCGGCGAAAGCTTTGATTACTGCATTGTGGGTGAGCCTACCAGCAACAAAGTGGTCGGTGACATGATTAAAAATGGCAGACGCGGCTCCCTGTCCGGCAAACTCATCGTCAAAGGCATTCAGGGCCATATTGCCTATCCGCATCTGGTGAAAAACCCGATTCATCTGGCAGCTCCGGCCATTAAAGACATGGTTGAAACCGTATGGGACAACGGCAACGAATATTTTCCGCCGACTTCCTGGCAGATTTCTAACATCAACGGCGGCACCGGCGCGACCAATGTGGTGCCTGGGCATGTCGAGATATTGTTTAACTTCCGCTACTGCCCTGAAGTCGATGGGCAAGGCAGCTCAGAGCAAAGTTTGCGTACGCGCGTCCACGCGATTCTCGACAGCCACGGCTTTGAATACAGCCTGGACTGGGAACATAACCAGTCCTATATCACGCCACGCGGCAAGCTGGTAGAAGCTATCAGCAACGCGATTGTGCAGAGTTACGGGGTCACGCCCGAGCTGTCTACCACTGGCGGTACCTCCGATGGGCGCTTTATTGCCGATATCTGCAAAGAAGTGATTGAATTCGGGCCGTTAAATGCCACCATCCATAAATTGAACGAATGCGTCGCCGTGGCCGATATTGAGCCACTCAAAGAAACCTATAAGCGCACCATGGAATTATTGTTGCTGGGTTGATTTAACCGCCGATAAACGCTAATGAACGCCGATCAAGAAAGACTGGCACTTGACGCACTCACCGGTAGAGTTATCGGTTGTGTATATGCAGTCAGTAACTATCTTGGGTGTGGTTTTTTAGAAAAAGTGTATGAAAATGCTCTGCTATTGGAATTGAGGAGTGCAGGCCTGACTGCAAAAGCTCAATATCCGGTCGCGGTTTATTACAAAAATACTATGGTTGGTGAGTATTTTGTCGACATCTTGGTGAATGAATGCATCATTTTAGAATTGAAAGCATGCAATGCACTCTCACCAGAACACCAGTCACAATGCATGAATTACCTTAAAGCGACCCATTTGAAAGTATGCCTACTTATTAATTTTGGCAGAGCAAAAGTGGATATCAAGAGAATCGTCAATCAGTTCTGAATCGACACCTCTTCGTATCGGCGTTTATCTGCGTTTATCGGCGGTAAATTAAAACCATGACAACTAACCTACATACCATCCGCGACTGGCTGCGCTACGCTGTGAGCCGTTTTGAAAACTCTGACATTTTTTATGGTCATGGCACCGATAACAGCTATGACGAAGCTGTCTGGCTGATCATGAGCGCACTGCATTTGCCGCATGACACCCTGAATAACTTTCTGGATGCGCGTTTAACCACAGAGGAAAGCCAGCACCTGGCAACCTTGATCGACAAGCGGGTCACAGAACATACGCCAACCGCCTACCTTGTGAATGAAGCCTGGCTGCGCGGGTTCAAGTTTTACGTCGATGAACGCGTCATCGTGCCACGCTCATTTATTGCCGAATTGCTTGAAGATGGCTTGCAGCCTTGGGTTGAGTTTCCGGAAATGGTGGAATCCGCAGCGGATATTTGTACCGGCTCGGGCTGCCTGGGCGTGTTACTGGCCGAGGCCTTCCCCAATGCGCATATTGATGTGGTGGATATCTCCCCGGATGCCATTGAGGTCTGTAATATCAACATCCAGCGCTACGGCCTTGAACATCAGGTGCAAGCGGTGCAATCCGATATGTTTACCGCACTCAAAGGCCGTAAATATGACGTGATTATCAGCAATCCGCCTTATGTAGATGCCCCTAGCATGGCTGAGTTACCAGAAGAGTACCGCAAAGAGCCGCAACTGGCTTTGGGCAGCGGCGTTGCCGGGCTGGACCATACCCACGTCCTGCTGACGCAGGCAGCTGAATACTTGAATGATGGCGGCGTGCTTGTGGTAGAAATCGGCCACAACCGTGACGCCTTGCATGAAGCCTATCCAGACTTACCCTTTACCTGGCTGGATACCAGTGGCGGCGACCAGTTTGTGTTCATGCTCACTAAAGAAGACTTGCTGGAAGCCGGGCTACACACTGAATAACGTGTTATCCGCGCAGGCACACAGCAATACTGAGGCCTACGCTGCTCTTCTTGGCTTGGTAGCATTAAACGCTATTCGCCGTAAACCTTCATTGCTTCGGGTGCAAAGCCATGATTGAGTGGCCCGACGCCCTCGCCTGTGCGCACATGCGAGCCCGCATATAAGGCTCCGCGCACATAGGTTCTGGCCGCCAACACAGCCTCTGACAGGTTACAGCCCAAGGCAAGATAGGCAGCGATCGCGGATGAAAGCGTACATCCGGTGCCATGCAAGTTATGGGTAGAAATGCGCACTGAATGCAAGCGCTGCATTACATTGTCCTGCCCATTGGCATGGGCTTGCACCAGAATATCCAGCACGTCATGGCCAGACAGATGCCCCCCTTTGAGCAAAATGGCGTGCGCGCCTTGTGCAAGTAAGGCTTGCGCGGCCTCGGCAAGTGCATCGCTTTGCGTGAGCGGACGGCCCAGCAGCAACGACGCCTCATCCAAATTCGGGGTCACCACCAATGCCCGTGGAAACAACTCGGATACCAGCACGGCAATCGCCTCATCAGAAATCAGTTTGGCACCATTGGCTGCCACCATCACCGGGTCCAGCACCACTTGCTTGAGACCATGAGCATCCAGCGCCTGTGCCACCGCCTCTACCACTTCAGGAGAATGCAGCATGCCGATCTTGACGGCATCGACACCAATATCTTCGACCACCGCATCAATCTGGTCACGCAACATGCTGACCGGCACGCTATGAATGGCGCGCACCCCTTGCGTATTTTGCGCCGTCAGCGCGGTAATGGCCGTCATGCCATAGCAACCAAGGGCAGAGAATGTTTTGAGGTCGGCCTGAATCCCGGCACCACCACTACTATCAGAGCCAGCGATAGACAGCACACGCGGATATCGATGCGTGACCAGAGATTCTTGCATACGACTGTCAGTCATGCGATCGGCTTTTCCGTCAACACACGACGCGCAGATTAACCACGCCCCCGATTACGGTCAGTGCGTTTTTTAGCACCGCTATTGATACGCGCATTTTGCATGGAGGCCTGCTTCAAGTCTGAATCCTGACGAATACGACGGTTGCCAGTTGGCGCGCGTGTCGGACGCTCTTGCTGCGTATCAACGGGATTATTCACAGTATCCAGCAAGCTACGGCGCTGCTTGCGTACTTTAGGCGTAAACACGCGCGTCGCACGGTCACGGTCATGCGGGCTCATTTGCTTGAGCGGCTTGCGCGGCACAGGCAAGCCTGCCCACTCCAGCAAAGCCACCACCTGTTTTTGTTCCAGCTTGAGCATGGTGCCGCGCTTGAGGCGGGGCGGCAACGCAATTGGCCCGAAGCGCACACGCATCAAGCGGCTCACCGGCAGGTGAAATGCTTCAAACAGGCGACGGACTTCACGGTTACGGCCCTCTTTAATCACCACCTGATACCACTTGTTGGCGCCTTCGCCCCCGTTAGGGAAAATACTTTCAAAGTTGGCTGGGCCGTCTTCGAGCTCAATGCCGTGCTTGAGTTGCGCCATCTGCTCTTCAGTCAGTTCCCCCAGAATACGCACCGCATATTCGCGCTCCACCTCATAGCGTGGATGCATAAACCGGTTGGCCAACTCGCCGGAGTTAGTAAACATCAGCAAACCGCTGGTATTCATATCCAGACGCCCCACGGCAATCCACTTGCCCTGTTTGATGCGTGGCAGCTTGTCAAATACCGTGGCACGCCCTTCCGGGTCATCCTGACTCACAATCTCGCCTTCCGGCTTGTGGTACAGCAATACTTGCGGTAACTCCGCCTCAAACGGCAGATGCAGAATCCTGCTATCCATGCGCACCATATCATGCTCATCAACCACCGCGCCCACCTGCGCCACCTGGCCATTAATGGTAATGCGGCCGGTTTCGATCAAAGCCTCCATGTCGCGACGTGAGCCAAACCCCGCCATCGCCAGCAGTTTATGCAAGCGTTGACCTTCACGCGGCGCAGGCAGGGCTTCTTCGCCAGCCTCTACAGTGGGCGGCGTCACTTTGGGCGCACGAGGCGGACGAATCGGACTTTTGGGAGCTTTAAACGGACGGGCCATACTTCAACCTCTTGAATGAAGGCTATATTTTAACTGATTTAGGGTAAAGGGCCTAAAGCTGGTTAATTGTAGTCACAGTCCAAACCCGCCATTTGGTCAAAATAATCAGCGTAGTTTTATGCTGATGTCAGCATACTCACCTGATGGGCTTTATTTAAAAAAGCTATCTACAGATTAAGCAAGAATAATCAAAATCAATGGGGTCAGACTCGATTGATTCCACTCTTTAACTTTTGAAACTCACTAGATTTCCTGTCCCCGCCTTTAGCCATCTTATACGACCGTCGATTTAATTGGCTAGCGATACTTTGTTTGAAATAGTCACTGCCCAACACCCACGCCTTATTGGTCGCTTCACGTATTTGCTCCAGACTGATCTCGTCTACCTGCCCATCAAACAGGCTTCGATAGTGTGATTGCCTTTGTCCATCATCATTGCCCAAGGCCCAATACATCGCATGCGGCGTCACGATTGGGTCATGCTGCCCCAAGGCATTTACACAATAACTGCTCCAGGGATATTCAGCAGGATGGCCGACCATATTGGCTCTTACTGGATTCAGCTCTATATAGCGATAACAAAGCAGCGCATATTGTTCGCTGTCGATCAGGCTGGCTTTGTAACGACCTTCCCATAAAGTGCCACTGCGCTTGTAGGTGTAGTTATAGTACTGCACATAGTAACGCCCCAACATTTGCATCATTTTGGAAAGCCCATCTTCTTTGTGGGGTGTGGCTAACAGATGTATGTGATTGGTCATTAATACATAGGCGTGAATATCGCATTGATGCTTTTTGGCCGCGTCTGCCAATTTATCTAAGAAGAATTGATAATCCTCTTCCGCAGCAAAGACTGCGGCGCGGTTATTGCCTCGGATAATAACGTGTTGTGGGTGACCAAGCAAAACAAAACGAGGGAGTCGGGCCATGGCAGATACCGCTCTTAAAAAACACAGATAGATGCACGATAGTAAATTAATCCGACTAAATCAATCGAGTCTGACCCCATTGATTCAGACAAGCAAATTTGAAATTGCGTACTGGGCGTAGCTAGCCATTTATACGGCGAACCGCAGGCGGGTACGCCCTACGGGGCCTGACTTTTTTATTTTTACTCTGACCCCAATTATTCCCCTTCACCAATAGGTTTTCAAACCTTCTCACCAAATGAGAGATTTATTGCATCTATTTTGTACAGCATGGCTATCCATCTTTCTGAATATGCATCTGGCACAGTATCATTTTCGATATATTTATCGGTGAACACTTCTTTTATCAAATCATAACGATTCGGATTCACTGCTTTTGCACAGAGCAAACTAATGATGACCTGAATGGTAGGGTCTACTCCACCGGCTGTGTAGGGCCAAAGGTTAGCCATTGGTGAGTCATTTATTTTTGCTTCAACTGCCCTCAAATCAGCATATTTTGCATAAAAGGGCAAAGCGTGCTGCTTAAAAGCATTTGTGATTATCTGCGCGACTTTCTGTATATCTTCAGCGCGGGTTTCTGGATAAATTTTCAACTCTGACTCTCTGCTTTGCCAAGGTATAAAGGGAAAAGAAAGAGCAAGTGTGACATTCTGTTTTTGTGCCTCTTCACCATAGATAAGACCCATTGAGTTAAACAAATTTTGGATGACGTCATGACGCACACCAAATGCACAACCTATAGTTTTATAACCAGACCCCAAGTGTCCTTGATCAACTATCATAAAATCATCAAATCCATAATCCGTGTATCTGACGAAACTATTCCAGTCTTTCTTAAGCGCGAATCCCGCAGCCTCTAAAGTTGGCTTTATAAGCTTACTTATCTCAAGTTCTGTTTTATTCATTTTTAACCTTTACTGTGGGCCTGCCTTTTTATAGTTGATATTTGTGGGTGGGTACACCCAACCTTTTGGCATAGTCTTACCAGCCAAAACACCTTCAACAATAAATCCGTTACGCATTATATAAGGGTCATGCAAAAGCTGCATTGGTTGATGGGGTGAGCCCGCGTAGGGCGGACTCGTTTACAGCCCGCCGTATGAAAACTAACAGCCAAGGGGATGCAACAAGTTGATCACATAACGCTTTGTAATTTTTAAAGTCATCAATCAGCAAGCTTTTCAAACAACTGCATGCACCACTTGTAATTGCAAGCTACGGTTACCGTTGTACTCATTCACTTGTAACGAGTAGGCAAGTTCGACTTGTTCTGGCAACGGTTCAGCGTGCTGAAAATAAATGGCATCAAATTGCTGGTTGTGTTTTTGCAGGCGCAGTTTTAAGTGCTTTTCGGCCAATAATTTTTGTGACAAGACGTCAAACTGATCATAAAACACCGGTTGTGGAAAGCCTTGGCCCCAGACATGCTGGGTCAGTAATTCTGCCGTTTGCAAAGACATCTCATTTGGCGCAAGGCCGCCATCGGTTTCCAGCATCTCTTGCAAGACTTCTGCGCTGATCAGGCTTTGCACGACCTGCTCAAATGCCTGCTGAAAACGTGAAAAATCTTCAGCGCGGACACTCAAGCCGGCCGCCATGGCATGGCCGCCAAATTTGACGATGAGATCGGGTTGCTGTTTGGTGACCAAATCGAGCGCATCGCGCAAATGCAAGCCGGCGATAGAGCGGCCTGAGCCTTTAATCAAGCCGTCTCCGGCATCGGCAAAGACAATGACGGGGCGGTGAAAACGCTCTTTGATGCGTGATGCCAGAATACCGATGACCCCCTGATGCCAGTCTGGCTGGAATACGCTAATCGTGTACTGCTCTGGACGAAAATCCTGATTCAAATCGGCCATGGCGTCGAATTGCATCTCAGCTTCAATCTGCTTGCGCTCGGCATTGAGGCGATGCAACTGCTGCGCATATTGCATGGCTTCTTGCGGCGTCTCGGCCAGCAAACAGCGAATGCCGATGGTCATATCATCCAGGCGACCAGCAGCATTCAGACGTGGGCCGACATAAAAGCCCAAATCTTGCGCACTCACTTGTTGCGGATCGCGCCCGGCGAGCTTAAGAATGGCCTGAATGCCAGGGCAGGCTTGGCCCTGACGGATACGCTTGAGGCCTTGCCTAACCAGAATACGGTTATTGGCATCCAGCCGCACCAGGTCTGCGACGGTGCCCAGCGCGACCAGATCGAGCAAGCGCCCCAAGTGGACTTGGTCTTCAGCCAACTGGCCGCGCTGCTTGAGCTCGGCACGCAAGGCAATCAGTACATAAAACATCACGCCGACGCCAGCCAGATGCTTGCTCGGGAAACCGCAGCCACGCTGGTTGGGATTCACGATGCAATCTGCAGCAGGCGTTTGCTCGGCGGGCAAATGATGATCGGTAATCAGAACGCGTAGGCCCAGTGCCTTGGCCGCGGCCACGCCCTCTATACTGGCGATGCCGTTATCCACAGTCAGCAGCACCTGCGGCTGCCGCGTGGCTGCCAGCGCGACAATTTCCGGCGTGAGTCCATAGCCATATTCAAACCGGTTAGGCACCAGAAAATCGACCTCGGCGCCCATCATGCGCAAGCCGCGCATGGCGACACTGGTCGCTGTTGCACCATCCGCGTCATAATCGCCGATGATTAAAATGCGCTGTTGTTGCGCAATCGCATCAGCCAATTGCCTTGCCATTTCCGCTGCGCCGGTCAAGGCCTCCGGTTTAAGCAGATGCGGCATGTCTTGCAAGCCCCAGTCAGCGCTTGTCACGCCTCTCGCTGCGAGCAATCTCGCCATCAATGGCGGCAAGCCCTGCGCTTGCAAGCCTTCCAGCGCAGCGATGTCATAAGTTCTCTGTTGAATCTTCATGGGTTGAATCCCGCTTGCTCAGTGGCGGAAGATAGCGATTGCTCGAGTTGCTGCAATAGCTTGTTTAACGTGGTGGGCTTGCGCCAGAACTGCCAGCGCGGACGTTTCTGGTAATGAATCTGTACACTACGTTCAGCAAACGGGAGCACGATGTGAAGTGCTTGAAGCGTGCCAGCTTGCAAGGCCTGGTTGAGCGCAGGCCAATCCAGCGTTTCAAGTTCATCGGTGATCCACAGCGCCTGTTGTGTACGCGGCAGTTGCATCACCTCAGCCAGCGTGGTCGCTTTGCATCTGGGTAATTGCAAGGCACTCAACCCAGCAAAGACCTCGCCTTGCCCGGCAACCAAATCAAACCCATGCTGCCAATCTGGCACAGGGCCCACGCTGGCAAACCAAAGGCTGTTGAGCGCTCCTGGCCAGTCAGCCATGGATGGCTCGGTGGCCAGTTGATGCAGCAGCATTTGCATCTCGTTGGCCCATTGCCGGATCAGGCCGGCATCAGGCCCTTGCGGCTGCCAGTGCATGGCTTGCTGAAACAAACAATCCTGTGGCCAGCGGCACTGTGCCTGAACCTGTCGCAAAGGTTGTACCCACCAGTACCGCTGACCTGCATCAATATGCAGCTCAAAATCTGCTGCAAAATGGGCTTGTAGCCGCGTTGTGAGCGCTTGATAAATCGCTGACGACAAGGGCACAATTGACTGCAAACTAAACGTATCACGTCGCATTGCCAAATGGACAGGCAGCAGACAAAAGGCCGGCAGGACAGTCTCCTCCACTCTTGACGACAATACGCGACTGACTGGAGCGTGTGGTGCGCGGGAATCAGGCGCGACCAACTGCGTAAATAAGGCATTTAAGGGTGGCTGTGCAACTGTTTGCCAGCTTGCATATTGCAACGACGGACACTGATTCAAGAGTGATTCAACTTGCGCAACAGGCTGCGCAGCCGCTCCAGACAAGTAATCTGTGATATAAATTTGCTGAATCATGAGAAAACCAATACACTAGAACGAATCGAAAACTTGAATGCTTGCGGATGTCACCGGAACGAGTCAAACCTAGGCTGAACACGCGTGAGTAAGCAATTTTTGCAGTGACAAACATTAAACTTATACACGAAATTGGGGGGGATGTCATGAATCACCGGCGACGGCAGTGCAACCCATTTGTATTTGTGCTGATGTTATTTAGTATTTGACCTGGAATCCATGCAATTCTTCCAAAACCTGAGTATACAGTCCAGACTACTGCTTCTAGTCATCGGCCCCGTCTTCGCGCTTTCCTGCATTTTTCTGTTGTTCGACTTTAAAGAACAACTGCAACATGAAGAAGAAAAACTCAGTCAGCATGCCTTGACCACTGCAAAATTCTTGTCTGCGGTCATCCATAATCAAGATCAATTACATGGCAAGCCTTATATTGATCGCTTGCTCAAGGCAAGCCAGCTGAACCGCGAGCCCTATCTTTCACTGATCATTGCAGACGCCAATAAACAACCGATCGCCAATGTAGGTGCAGTCTTCACTATGCAAGACGGCCTGCTCCAGCAAGACACGATGGTGATGCAGCAAGCCACGCACGACATCACCATGGTGAAAGTGTTTTCCACCACGCCCGCACATCAGCTTTTGGGATATGTATTTGTATCCGTAGACAAAGCCGCCCTGATCGAAGACCATAGACAGGCATTTATTAAAAATGTCGGCTATATCACGCTGACCCTGATCTTGTGTTCCATCCTTGTCAGCTGGGTCAGCCGCTCCATCAGTCAGCCAATTCGCGATATGACCGCGGCACTCAAGCGCTTTGTGATCGGTAGCCAGCAGGTCAGCCAGGTTAAAAATACCCTGCCAGAGATCAAATCCTTACAAAGTACGATCAACCAGATCTCGCGTGAGATGCAGCACGTCGAGGCAGACATGCGTCACCGCATTCAAGATGCACAGGCGCAATTGCGTTATCAGGCGCGGCACGACGCCCTAACCGGACTGGTCAATCGACAGGAACTCGAAAGAAGGTTGCAGCAAGCCTTGCAAGACGTCAAACAGCATCGTGCCAATCATGTCTTCTGCTACATGGACCTCGACCAGTTCCGCGTCATTAACGACACCTGCGGTCACCTGGCGGGCGACGAAATGCTACGGCAGATCAGCATGATCCTGAGCCAACGCATTCGTGCCGAAGACACCTTTGCCCGCCTGGGTGGCGATGAATTTGGCTTGTTACTGAGTTATTGCCAGGTTGAAAAAGCCATTGAAATCGCCGCACAACTGCGGCAAATGGTCGAGGCCTTTCGTTTCATGCACGAAGGTCGGCTATTTCAAACAGGCATTAGCATAGGCATCGTTGAAATCACCGCAGACCTCAAGGATGTTGGCCAGATTACGCGCCATGCGGATGCCGCCTGCTACGTTGCCAAAGACAACGGCCGCAACCAGATTCACCTGTTCCATAATGAAGATGACGTGATGCTCAAGCGCCATGCAGAAATGGAGTGGGTACTGCGCATCAACGAAGCCATCGAACACAACGAATTTGTATTGTATTGCCAAGGTATTTTTCCGCTACAGCAAAAAGAACTGCCCCCCTTCTATGAAATCCTGATCCGCAAGCGTGACGAAAACGGCGGCATTATCCCGCCTGCCGAGTTTCTGCCATCGGCAGAGCGTTACAATCTCATGACCAAAATTGATCGCTGGGTCATTCAACATGCCTTTATGGCATTACAACCCCTGTTCAAACTGCAATCCAGCATCAAACCGTTTATTGTCAGCATTAACCTCTCGGGCATGTCTCTTGGAGATCCACAGCTACTGCCCTACATCAAAAACTGCTTTGAAACCTACGAGATTTCGCCCGGCCATGTCTGCTTTGAAATTACTGAAACCTCGGCAATTATCAATATCGACAACACGATCAAACTGATCAAAGAACTACAAAAAATGGGCACACGTTTTATGCTGGATGACTTTGGCAGCGGCATGTCCTCGTTCAGCTACCTCAAGCACCTGCCCGTCAACTTCCTCAAAATGGATGGTGCCTATGTCAAAGACATCACCAGCAACAAGGTAGACTTAGCCATGGCCAAAGCCATTCAAAGCGTTGCCCAATCCATGGAAATCAAGACCATTGCAGAATATGTTGAAGACCAAGCCACCTTGGACTGCCTCAAAGAAATGGGCGTCGCCTATGCACAAGGCTTCTACTTAAACCGCCCGATGCCACTCAACGAAGCCCTGGCCCGCCATATTGGGACCATCAGCCAACAACTTCAAGTACCCGTAACCATTACCCCCGATCTCGCAGTTTAATTGCACAACCAAGACGATCTGGATCAGACTTAAAGCCGCAATCTTCGCAGCCTCAGAGAGTTTGATCTCCTCACATGATCAACCTTGTTGACAGCTTGAAATGACGTAAATCTTCAGTATTAGGTGCTGCAGTACTCTTAAGACTTGAGGCATGCAGAAACAAGCCAGGATGAACTGCAAATGATGATTGGATGCAATCAGAATCACTATTTAAAAAGTACTCCCCCACCAACACTGTCGAATTAAACTGACCCTTGGATTGAACCCAATAAAAAGCCTCAGCTCCGCTGCTGCTCCAAGCTGGGATCCATGCCCTCAGCCACTAGCTTTATGGCTTCTTCACGCTCTTGATTGGCTTGCTATAGGGAGATATCTGGATAAGTACCTAGGGAAAGCAGCTTTTCTTTTGCTGCAAAGCGATACTAGAGCCGCCACCACTTGCTAATGTTGAGGTAACTCACACTGGGGCCAAGTGTTGTTACCCCGTCACTTACCCCACTTTACTCGTGGATATCAATGAACTACTTTGGATGGCTGATACGTAAAAATAGCCTTGAAAGGTCGTTTCAAGGCTATTCTTTGGATGGTATTGAACCACCTTGGATATGTGTTTGGTCGGGACGGCGGGATTCGAACTCGCGACCCCTTGCACCCCATGCAAGTGCGCTACCAGGCTGCGCTACGCCCCGAATATTCAAAATCAAACGATAAAACCGTTTGAAAAAGAAGGTGGCATTATAAAGCAAAACCGCATATTCGCTAAGCAGAATATGCGGTTTTTATGGCTACGTTGTGCGCTTATGCAGGCACTTTGAGCAATTGCAGTACTTGTTGAATTTGTTCTCTAAGCGCCGCCACATCAATAGCGGATTGCGATATTTCTTCTGCCATCAAGCCCTGAGGTTGTGGACTGCTTGAAACCGCTGATTCGGTGCTGCTGCGCGGTTTATCTGCTTTTTCTTCCACACCATCTAGGCGATTGCGGGCGCCACTGATGGTAAAGCCTTGCTCGTATAGGAGTTCGCGAATTTTACGGATCAGCAGGACTTCGTGATGCTGGTAATAGCGACGATTGCCGCGGCGTTTGACAGGCTTGAGCTGAGTGAACTCTTGTTCCCAGTAACGCAAGACGTGCGGCTTCACCCCGCATAGTTCGCTCACTTCACCAATAGTGAAGTAGCGCTTGGCGGGAATGGGGGGCAACGACACTTTTTGCGTTTCTAGCATAGGGTGTAATCAGATCAGGCTTGTGCTTGCAATGGATGTTCTGCGTAGTGTTCTTCTACGCGTAATTTCAATTTTTGGCTGGCATGAAAGGTCACCACACGGCGTGCAGAAATCGGGATTTCTTCACCGGTTTTTGGGTTACGACCTGGGCGCTCGGATTTGGTACGCAGTTCAAAATTACCGAAACCGGATAGTTTGACGCTGTCCCCTTCTTCTAGCGCATTCCGGACTTCTTCAAAAAACGCTTCGACCATATCCTTGGCTTCGCGCTTGTTCAGCCCGACTTGTTCGAACAACAAATCGGCTAAATCAGCTTTTGTGAGTGTCATTAACGATCCCCTGAACCTTCTTATTATGCGAGATGACGCTTGAGTTGTATCAACTGTTAATCCTTGGAGTAATGCAATGATGATTTAAATGGCATTATCCTGATGAATTACCTAAATGATGTTATCCCTAAGTGATACTATCTTAGTGATGCAGCAAAATTGGATGACCAGTTATTGAGGATTCGCGCCACGATGGTATCGACTTCCTCATCGACCATTGTCTTGCAAGTATCTTGCATAAGTACAAGAAATGCAAGGCTTTTTTTGTTTTCTGGCACCCCTTTGCCTTGATAAACATCAAACAATTTTAGGGTTTGTAATTGCGGAATTTGCTCGGCAATAATGGCATCAATCATGGTTTGTGCTGACACATTTTGATCAACAATCACGGCAAGGTCACGGCGTACAGGTAAGAACTTGCTTACCTCGCTATACGCCGGCACTTGCGTCGCCAGCGCAGCGGCGGCATCAAGCTCAAACAGATAACAGGCGCTGGTCAGGCCATACTGTTGTTGCCATTGCGGATGCAATTTACCTAGCCAGCCTACAGCTTGATCGCCCAGATAAATGCGTGCTGACTGGCCTGGATGTAAGGCGGGATGCTGCTCAACCACAAAACGCACGGTTTGTGCGAACAGCGACTCGACGTGGGCCTTGGCATCATAAAAATCAAAAGCGCGGGCTTCTGTCGCCCATTGTTCTGGCTGGACGCTGCCATAGATCAGGCCAGACAATGTCAATGTTTCGATAAAGCCCTGGTTACCTTGTTCATAGCGCGCACCGAGCTCAAACAGCATGGCACGGGTTTGCTGACGCTTGAGGTTGTAGTCCAGAGCATCCAGCAGACCGCCCCACAAACCGGAGCGCATCACGCTCAGATTGCTGGCAATCGGGTTTTTAAGTGCAATCGGTGCTTCATTCCCATACAAATCACGCTCCCAGCTTGCGTCAACAAAGCTGTAGGTGACGACTTCCTGATAGCCTTGATTAACCATGACATCGCGCAACCAATGCTTGCTGCGCTGCGCTTCTGGCGAGGCCAGCATGCCTTGCGGTGCCACAGGGGTCAGTGCCGGGATATGCTCGTAGCCATGCAAACGGGCAACTTCTTCAATCAGGTCTTCTTCACGTGCGATATCAAACCGGAAGCTGGGCGCATTGACCTGGAACACACCATTGCTTTCGGTGTAACTGAAACCTAATTGTGTGAGCAACTGCCCTACACGCGCCAGGCTGATTTCTATGCCTAACACTGACAGCAGGTAGGCATACCGCAAGCTGACTTGCTTGCGTACCGGCAAGTCGGCAGTCACTGCGGTGACGGCGGCGGCCTGGCCACCACAAATTTCGAGCACCAATGCCGTCGCACGTTCAAGCGCATTCAGTGTGTTACCAAAATCCACGCCACGCTCAAAACGGTAAGAGGAGTCGGTGCTCAACCCCAAACGACGGGCTTTACCAGCCATCACATCTGGCGTGAAGAATGCGCTTTCTAAAAAGATCGCTTGCGTAGTATCGCTGACTGCGCTGGGGTTACCCCCCATGATGCCTGCCAACGCCACGGGGCCGTTACTGTCGGCAATGACCAAATCATCGCCTTTGAGGTTGACTTCTGTGTCATTAAGCAATATCAGTTTTTCGCCTGCCTGGGCAAAACGTACCTGAATATCGCCTTGCAGCAGGTTCAGGTCAAAGGCATGCAACGGTTGCCCTTGCTCCAGCAAAATATAATTGGTGATATCCACCAGCGCACTGATGCTACGAATACCACTACGCTCAAGGCGACGGACCATCCAGTCTGGCGTTTTAGCTTGTGCATTCACGCCTTCGATCACCCGGCCATAATAGGCCAGGCAAGCCGTACTGGCTTGCAGCGTCACGTTTTTGGTCAGTGTCCCTGTCACCGCAGCAGGGGCAACAATTGGTGCAGTCATTGGCGCGCCGGTCATCGCAACCACATCGCGTGCAATACCGACGATGCTCAGGCAATCCGCACGGTTAGGCGTGAGCTTTAACGTGTAGGCATGGTCGTTCAAATCCAGATACTCACGAATATCCTGACCAACCGGCGCGTCTGCTGGCAGCTCCAGAATGCCGTTGGCTTCTGTGGCAATGCCCAGTTCTTTGGCAGAACACATCATGCCAAAAGACTCAACCCCACGTACTTTGGCTTGCTTGATTTGAATGCCTGGTTGCCCATTGTTTTCTGGTAACTGTGCGCCAACCAGCGCACATGGGGCTTTCAAACCGGCACGCGCATTAGGGGCACCACAGACAATTTGCAAAGTCTCCTCGCCGACTTTCACCTTGCACACTTGCAGGCGATCAGCGTCTGGATGTTTGGCCGCCTCCAAAATCTCGGCCACAACGACGCGGCTAAACGCTGGCGCAACAGGCGTGAGCGCTTCAACCTCCAGGCCTGCCATCGTCAGCGCATGACCAAGCTGCTCGGTATCCATCGCTGGATTCACCATGGATCGTAACCATTGTTCGGAGAACTGCATATCTGTCTTACCTTGTCTTAATTCTGCTGTTTAAAGTGCGCGGGCGCTGAAATTACTTGATGAACTGCTGCAAAAAACGCAGATCATTATTAAAGAAATGGCGTAAATCATTGACGCCATAACGCAACATGGCCAGGCGCTCGACACCCAAACCAAAAGCAAAACCACGGTATTTGCTGCTATCGATATTGACGTGCTTGAGTACTTCGGGATGCACCATACCGCAACCACCGATTTCCAGCCAACCGCCATTCCAGCTCATGTCCATCTCGGCTGACGGCTCGGTAAACGGAAAGAAAGACGGACGGAAACGGACGGTTAAATCGTCACGCTCAAAGAATTTTTGCAGGAAATCCTGCACAACGCCTTTTAGGTTAGCAAAACTGATCTGCTCATCTACCCACAAGCCTTCCACCTGATGAAACATCGGTGAGTGTGTCGCATCCGAGTCCACGCGATACACACGCCCTGGCGCAATAATTTTTAAAGGCGGCGTATTGTCTTGCATGTAATGGACCTGCACTGGCGAGGTATGTGTGCGCAGCACGTATTCCATGTTATCCCCACCGGTTTCCACATAAAACGTATCGTGCATCGCACGCGCCGGGTGGTTGTCAGGGATATTCAAAGCGGTGAAATTATAAAAATCGGTTTCAATTTCAGGGCCATCGGCCACACTAAAACCGATAGAGTGAAACAGCTCTTCCACACGACGCAAAGTCAGCGTCACAGGATGCAGGCCCCCTTTGGACTGCGCACGCGCAGGCAAAGTCACATCAATGGTTTCGCTCGCCAGCTGCTTGGCCTGGGCTGCGGCCAAAATACTGTCACGGCGGTCATTCAAGGCTTGCTCGACCGCCTGCTTGACCACATTAATCGCTGCCCCGGCTGCAGGACGTTCTTCGGCACTCAACTTGCCCAAGCCCTTCAGTGCATCAGTAATAGCGCCTGACTTGCCCAAAAATTTGGCCTTGGCGTTTTCCAGTGCAGGGATATCATGACAAGCGGCAAAGTCCTGTGCTGCTTCTGCGATTAAGTGATTAAGATCAGCCATCGTCGGTATTCTTTTAGGGTTTAAGTAACATTAAAATAAAAAAAGAGGCCGCAGCCTCTTTTTTTGGTAGGTCTGATTAGGCGCTTAAACCTGTTTTAGCCAATTCTACAAACTTGGCAAAAGCAGCTTTATCGAACACGGCCAGATCAGCCAGCACTTTACGGTCAACTTCAACCGCAGCTTTTTTCAAGCCATTCATGAAACGGCTGTAGGTCAAACCAGCTTCACGGGCTGCCGCGTTAATACGGGCAATCCACAATGCGCGGAATTGACGTTTTTTCTGACGACGGTCACGGTATGCATATTGACCGGCTTTCATGACCGCCTGTTTGGCAACACGGTAGACGTTCTTACGACGACCACGGTAACCTTTAGCAGCATTTAATACTTTTTTGTGTTTTGCGCGTGCGATGACACCACGTTTTACTCTAGGCATGTCGGTCTCCTTATTGTGTTGGCATCATTGCGCGAACGCGTTTCACGTCGGTCGCAGAAATAATTGCGGTACCGCGCAGTTTACGTTTTTGCTTGGTTGTTTTCTTGGTCAGGATGTGGCGCAAGTGAGAGTGTGTACGCTTCACTTTGCCGTTACCCAAGAACTTGAAGCGCTTTTTGGCGCTGCTCTTTGTTTTCATCTTTGGCATTTTGGTCTCCTTAGAGGTTGAGTAAAGAGTGAGTAGGCAGCCAATTTAGCCATATCACTCCAAAAAACTTATTCTTCTGCGGACTTGTCCGCTTTTTTCGGTGGCACCTTTTTAGCGGGCGCCAGTACCATCACCATTTGACGGCCTTCCATTTTCGGATACTGCTCGACCGCTGCATGCTCAGCCAGATCCGCTTCCAGACGCTTCAACAGCGCCAAACCGAACTCCTGATGCGTAATTTCACGGCCACGGAAGCGCAAAGTAATCTTGGCTTTGTCACCATCGCCCAAAAAGCGAATAATGTTACGCAACTTGATGTTGTAATCGCCATCATCGGTGCCAGGTCTAAATTTGACCTCTTTGATCTGCACCTGTTTTTGTTTGAGTTTTTGCTCGTGTAGACGCTTGCTCTCGGCGTATTTGAATTTGCCATAATCCATCAAACGGCACACGGGCGGTGCAGCATTTGGTGCAATTTCAACAATATCAATATCAGCTTCTTCCGCTTTGGCAAAGGCCTCTTTGAGACTCATAATGCCTAACGGTTCGCCATCTACACCAATCAGACGCACTTGTGGCGCGGTAATATCGCCATTAATGCGTGTATCTTTATCCTGAGCTATAACAATCCCCTAACAATAAACAAAGCCGCACGGCACCTAAAAAATTAGACCCGGTTTTGGATGTCTTGCTGTACACGCGCAACAAACGCATCTACCGACATCGCACCCAGATCTTCACCTTTTCTGGTACGTACGGCCACATGACCATTTTGCATTTCCTTATCGCCAACAACAATCAGATAAGGCAATTTTTGCAAACTATGTTCGCGTATTTTATAGGTAATCTTCTCGTTTCTCAAGTCAAAATCGCATCGAATGCCATTTTTCTTCAATTTTTCAACTACTTGGCGCACGTAATCGGCCTGATTGTCGGAAATATTAAGCACCATCACCTGCACAGGCGACAGCCAGACCGGCATGGCACCCGCAAAGTTTTCGATCAAGATGCCTAAAAAACGCTCCATGGAACCGACAATCGCACGGTGCAGCATGATAGGCCGCTGGCGCGTATTATCTTCAGCCACATACTCGGCGCCCAGGCGCTCTGGCAGGTTTGGGTCTAGCTGGATGGTGCCGCATTGCCACATACGACCGAGCGAGTCTTTGAGGGTGAATTCAATTTTCGGGCCGTAAAAAGCGCCTTCGCCCGGCTGATACTCGAACTCAAGGCCATTCGCCTTAATCGCGTTAGCCAAGGCATTTTCTGCCATGTCCCATGCCTCTTCCGTACCCACACGCTTTTCTGGGCGAGTAGACAATTTAACGATCACATCGTCAAACCCAAAGTCTTTATAGACTTCGTACAACATTTTGATAAAGTCCGCCACTTCGGCTTCAACTTGCGATTCCATACAGAAAATATGGGCATCATCTTGGGTGAAGCCACGCACGCGCATCAAGCCATGCAAAGAACCAGACGGCTCGTTACGGTGGCAAGAACCAAACTCTGCCAGCCGCAAAGGTAAATCGCGGTAGCTATGCAAACTGCTGTTGAAAATCTGGATATGACCGGGGCAGTTCATCGGCTTCACGGCATAATCACGGTTTTCCGACTGGGTGACAAACATATTGTCACGGTAGTTTTGCCAGTGGCCGGATTTTTCCCACAGGGTTTTGTCCAGTACTGTCGGCGTACGTACTTCCTGGTAATCGTACTCCCTGAATTTGGCACGCATGTACTGCTCGACTTCTTGCCAGATGACCCAGCCTCGCGGATGCCAGAACACCATCCCCGGCGCATCCTCCTGCATATGGTAAAAATCGAGCTGCTTGCCGAGCTTGCGGTGATCGCGCTTCTCAGCCTCTTCCAGCATATGCAGATAAGCTTCCAACTCTTCTTTATTGCGCCAGGCAGTGCCATACACACGTTGCAGCATTTCGTTATTGCTGTCACCGCGCCAGTAGGCGCCGGCCAGCTTCATCAATTTAAATGCCTTGAGCTTGCCGGTATTCGGCACGTGCGGGCCACGGCACAAGTCGGTAAACGCGCCTTCTGAATACAGCGAAACATCCTCATTGCTGGGAATGCTGGCAATGATCTCGGCTTTGTAGTGCTCGTTAATGCTTTTGAAGTAAGCCACCGCTTCATCACGCGGCAGCACTTTGCGCTCGACCTTTTCGTCTTTCTTTGCCAACTCTGCCATTTTCTTCTCAATGGCCACCAGATCATCCGGCGTAAATGGGCGCTTATAGCTAAAGTCGTAATAGAAGCCATTTTCAATGACAGGACCTATCGTCACCTGAGCATCCGGGAACAGCTCTTTTACCGCATAGGCCAACAAGTGTGCGGTTGAGTGGCGGATAATTTCCAGCCCCTCTTCGTTCTTGTCCGTGATAATCGCCAGCTCAACATCTTGCGCAATCTGATGACTGGTATCTACCAGCTTTGCTTCCTGGCCGGGATAAGTCACCTTGCCAGCCAGCGCGGCTTTTGCCAAACCGGTGCCGATATTGGCAGCCACCTCCGCCACCGTTACAGCGTGTTCAAACTGTCTTACAGAACCATCGGGTAATCGAATATTTGGCATGCCAGATCCGTCAAAATTTTAGCGAACAACCTTGAAACAAGGCCTATACAAAGCATTTGATAAAAACAACAAAAGCCGTTAATTATAACGGCTTTTTGAATTTTGGTAGTCGCGAATGGACTCGAACCATCGACCCCCACCATGTCAAGGTGGTGCTCTAACCAGCTGAGCTACGCGACTATTTTAAGATTGATCACATGGACTGCAATCAATTAAGGTTGCGCATTCTATCCGAAAGCCAGTCGTTAGGCAATGGGATCACGCTTATAATATTGCCATGCAGATTTTTCAGTTGCCCATGGGCGCACCGATCACCACATTGACTGACATGCTCGTAGAGTCTCTCAGTGAACACCAATATTGCCTGATCGATCAATGCTTGCCGTCCGACACCATCGCCGCATTGCGCACGCTGGCATTGGCGCGCGACAAGCAAGGGCAGATGCATCAGGCGGGCACGAGTAAAGCCGCCATTACCAATCCCAACCTTCGTGCTGACCGCATTGCCTGGCTGGAAGCCGACGACCCGGATCCTGCCTTGCAAGCCTACTTTAGCCTGATGGCTGAGGTGCAACAGATGGCAAATCGTCACCTGATGATGGGACTGGCCACTTACGAAACCCATTTTGCCCTCTACCCTGCCGGCTCCATCGGCTACGCCACGCACATCGACCAGTTCCGCAAGCACGCCACCCAAATACCAAGCGGCGTCCGCAGCTTGACCGCAATTATCTATCTCAGTGAGGATTGGCCAGAACAAGCAGGGGGCGCCTTGCGCCTGTATCTGGATGAACATCACCAGACCCCGGAGCAAGATGCCAGACATCTGGATATCTTGCCGCTAGGCGGCCGACTCGTGCTGTTTTTATCCGCCAGATTCTGGCACCAGGTATTGCCCGCCACCCAGCCAAGAGTGAGCGTGACGGGCTGGTTTAAAACACGCTAAATTACTGTGCCGTTTGCACGGGTGTCGTTAAACGGCTAAACAATTCGGCGCCTGCATAGCCATCTTGTGGCAACCCTTTGCTCGCTTGATATCGACGGATCGCGGCCTGGGTTTTGGCACCTGGAAAGCCATCAGGGGCCCCACAATCAAACCCTTGCGCGTTTAATGACTCCTGCAACAGCCACATTTGCTGATAGCTTAGCGCAGGTGGCTCAGGCGGCAGCTGTAAGGTATAACTGTCCTGACGCAACTGCTGGCTGAGCAAACTCACGGCCAGCGCATAATTAATGGAACGGTTCCATTGCATAATGACGTCAAAATTGGGGAATACCATATATGCCGGACCATCAAAGCCCTGAGGCAATACAATCGACGCTTTTGGCAAGGCCAGTGCGCTGGCTGGAACGCCCGCCACTCCGGCTTTCACCCACTCACTGACAGCTTTGGTCTGTTGCCATTGCGCCTGGCTATAATCAAAGCCCGCAGGCAAGGCGACCTGAAAGCTCACCGGCTGGCCAGGCTGCCAGCCCGCCTGCAATAAATAATTGGCGGCAGAACTGAAGATATCTGGATAAGAGTCCCAGATATCAATCTTGCCATCCGCGTCGGCATCCACCCCATATTTGAGCAAAGTGGATGGCATAAATTGCATATGCCCGGTCGCGCCCGCCCATGATCCCACCACCGGACTATCATAGCGTTGATCACGCTCGACCACACGCATCAGGTTCAGCAGTTCTTTTTTAAAGAACGCAGCGCGGCGCCCTTCAAATGACAGGGTCGCCAAGGCAGACGCTAACGGGATATCCCCGGTAAATCCGCCAAAATTGGTTTCCAACCCCCAGAAGGCCACCAGCACCTCCCTGGGCACCTGATACAACTCTTCTACCACATAGAGAACGCCACCATAGTCCTGCATCATGAGTTTGCCCTTGCTCACCACACGCGGATTAATGCGGCGGTTCACATAGGCAGAAAAACTGGTGACGAATTCTGGTTGCTTGCGGTCAAGCTCAATCACGCGTGGCAAATAGACGACGCCTGTTAGCGTCGCGTCAACCGCGGCCGGCGCAATCTGCATCGTTAATGCTTCCTGGCGCAATGCCGTTAACCAGGGCTGAAAGCCTTCCGGCGACGCCTCTTGCGACGTACCTGCCTGTGCAGACAGGCCAAGCGCTGTCAGCAGCAAGCCAAGAAACAGTGTGAGAATATTTTTTTTATACATGATCCATTTTAGAGAGTATGGCTGCATAGCCTGCCTGATAATCAGCAAATAAAAACGGGTAACCAGATTGCTGCAAAAACGGGTTGCGAATCCGTTTACCGCGCTGCAAGTCACCGGTCGGGGTCACAGGCCCTGGCCGCTGCAGTTGCTGCGCCAGCCATTGCAACACCTCATGTTGTGGCACTGGCGCACCATCCGTCAAAATAATATGCGCTGGCAACGGCAGTGCGTGTTCAATTTGGCAGTAAAAATGCACCACCGCACCCGCAACGTCCAACTCATGAATACGGTTGGTCCATTGGATATGTTGTGGCCAGCGCTCAGGGGTTTGCAGCAACTTGAGCAGGTAAAGCCGTTGCGGGCCGTAAATGCCAGACACGCGTAACGCAGTATGCGAGCAAGGCAAATCATCCAGCAATTGCTCGGCGGCCAGGATCGTCTGGCCATTTTCTTCAGCCGGCATGGCAGGCGTATCATCATCAACCCACTGCCCTTGCTGCTCGCCATACACACTGGTACTCGAAATAAAAAACACATGCTTTAACGCGCGCTGATCCACATTGGCCAGCACATGCCGCAAGCCATCGACATAAGTTTGCCGATAGCTCTGCCCTGCCACGGGCGCCAGGCAATACAGCAGGATTTCCGGGGCCTGGTCTGCCAGGGCAGACAGGCCATTTGCAGAGACGACATCCAGGTAGAGGGCGGCTGCGCCGTCAGGCACAGACTGCTGAGAGCGCCTGACGATTGTCAATGCATGCCCTTGGGCCAGGGTCGCCTGTGCAATCAGCTTGCCCAATGCACCACAGCCTATCTGCAAAACACGCATCGTGGCCCTTTACAGCGCCAGGCCAGGCAAAGGATGCTTGCGCAAGTAACGCTCGGCCATCAGCATGGCGGACATCGTCTTGCTATCGGTAATTTCACCGTCTTCAATCGCTTGCATAATGCGTTCAAACGGCCAGACCATCACATCCATCGCTTCGTCGATATCTCTGGCATGATCGCCCAGTGAGAGGTCTGTCGCCAGATAAATATGGATCACCTCATTGGAATAGCCGATGCAAGGATGCTGTATCCCCAGCTTGATCCAGTTTTTGGCCGCATAACCGGTTTCTTCAAGCAACTCACGCTGGCCTGTGGTCAATACCGGCTCGCCTGCATCGATCTTGCCAGCGGGTAACTCTATAAACACCTGCTTGAGTGGATAGCGGAATTGGCGCTCTAGTACAACCTCACCTGACTGTGTCAGCGCCACAATGGCGACGGCACCGGGATGGGTAACATACTCCCGACTACTTACCCGACCATTTGGCAAGCGTGCTTCATCGTAGCGGACGGTGAGCATTTTCCCCTGCGCCATCACCGCACTGGAAACCGTTGTTTCAATTAAATGTGCATCCTCATTGAGTACTCTTGCTTCTGTCATATTTCTCTTTACTAATTAACACTATTTTTATATTCAAGGTTGATTGAATGCTTAACTGTTGAAGGTATTGCACTGATTAAGGTCGCCAGACTGCAAGCCTTGCTTGAACCAATATACCCGCTGTGCAGAACTGCCATGGGTGAAACTATCTGGCACCACATAGCCTTGCGCCTGCTTTTGCAAGGCATCATCGCCAATAGCCGTTGCCGCCTGCAGCGCTTCTTCCACATCCCCGGCTTCCAGCACATGATACTGTTGATCAGCATAATAGGCCCAGACGCCCGCATAGCAATCCGCCTGTAGCTCTAGTTTGACCGAATAGGCGTTGGATGCGGCCTCAGACCCGGCCTGTTGCCTGGCTTGTTGTACCTTGGCTGAAGTCCCCAGCAGATTTTGCACGTGGTGCCCCACCTCATGCGCAATCACATACGCCTGTGCGAAATCTCCAGGCGCTTTAAATCGGTCTTGCAGTTCCTGGTAAAAACTCAAATCAATATAGACTTTTTGGTCTGCCGGGCAATAAAACGGCCCCATGGCCGACTGCCCCTGACCACACGCAGTGCTGGTCATGCCACTAAACAGTTGCAGATTTGGCGCCATATATTGCCGTCTACTGGCGGAGAACTGTTGCTGCCAGATTTTCTCGGTACTCCACAGCACCTGAGAAACAAACTTCACCTTGGGGTCCTGGCTTTGCTCAGGACGCTGCGGCGACTCGGCCACAGGTTGGGCTTGCTGCGCCAGATTTAACACCAGCTGGGGATCGACGCCAAAATACATGGCGACCAGCACCAGTGCAATGGAACCTATGCCGATACTGCGCCCACCAAAGCCGCCACCGCGGCGGTCTTCAACATGCTGACTTTCTTCCAAATCGTCCAGGCGCACAGAAACCCTCTATCCGTATGAATGAAAAATGTTGCGGGAATGTGATTACTTTAGCATGCAGCACTGATAAAATCACACCATGTTTACTGGGATTATTCAAACCGTCGGCAGGATTGCCGAAGTCGTTCCACATGGCGAAGATTGTGCATTACGCATAGAAGCGCCGTCTTTGGGCATGGAAGATGTGCAGTTGGGAGACAGCATCGCCGTCAACGGTGTCTGCCTCACCGTCACTGACTTTAATTCACGCAGCTTTCAGGTCATGGTATCCAAAGTCACGCTAGAGGTCACCACCGGCCTAAGCCAACCTGGGCCTGTCAACCTGGAAAAAGCCATGCGACTGGCTGATCGCCTGGGCGGCCATCTGGTGACCGGGCATGTGGATGGTATAGGCAGCATCACGGCACTGGAGTCCGTCGGCGAATGCTGGCTACTCAAAGTGCGCGCGCCTCATGCCATCAGCAAATACATTGCCAAAAAAGGCTCACTCTGCGTGAATGGCATCAGCCTCACCGTCAATGAGATTCAGCAGGATGAGGTCAGTATCAATTTGATCCCGCATACCATGCAGCACACCATGATGCAGCATGCCAAAGCGGGCGACCCGGTGAACCTTGAAATTGACGTGATTGCGCGCTATGTCGAGCGGATGCAAGCTTGGGAGCAGGAGTAATGTCGGCGCAAATCAGTCCTATCGAGGCCATTATTGCCGATATCCGTGCTGGCAAAATGGTGATTCTGGTCGATGATGAACACCGTGAAAACGAAGGTGATTTTGTCATCGCCGCAGAATTTGTCACCGCTGAGCATATCAATTTTATGGCCAAATATGGCCGTGGCCTGATCTGCCTGACGTTGACCGAACAGCGTTGCCGTCAATTAAACCTGCCTCCTATGGTGCAAAAAAATGGCACGCGCCTGGGCACCAACTTTACCGTCTCGATTGAGGCTGCTGAGGGCGTCACCACGGGTATTTCGGCCGCAGACCGCGCCACCACCATCCGTGCCGCCATTGCCAAGCAGGCCAATGCAAGCAGCATTGTTAGCCCCGGGCATATTTTCCCGTTATCGGCGATGAATGGCGGCGTGCTGGTACGCGCAGGCCATACCGAGGCAGGCTGCGACCTGGCGCAACTGGCAGGCTGTGAGCCCGCCAGCGTCATCTGCGAAATCCTCAAAGACGATGGCGAGATGGCAAGGTTACCAGACCTGATGCAGGTCGCCGCCGAGCACAATATCAAAATCGGCACCATTGCCGACTTGATCCACTATCGTGCTGCACACGAAAGACTGATAGAACGTAGCGCAGAACGCGAAATAGAAACCGTGTTTGGCACGATGCGACTTATCGCCTATCGCGACCACATTGCCCAGGAAACCCATTTGGTGCTGATCAAGGGCCAGCCCGAGCAAAGCGATGAAGTGCTGGTGCGGGTCCATGAGCCGCTGTCGATGATAGACCTGCTAGATAGCAGCCACCAATCACATAGCTGGAATCTGCTCCAGGCCATGCGTACCATCAGCACGGCCGCGTGCGGCGTCATCGTACTCATCAACCATGATGAAGATGGCCTCGGCCTGACTGACCGTATTTTGCGGGCAGACCAAAAACTGGTCCTCAATCAGGAATTACGTAATTACGGTATCGGCTCACAAATCTTGCTCGACCTTGGCGTGAAAAAAATGCGCCTGATGGCTGCCCCGCGCAAAATGCCGAGCATGGATGGCTTTGGTTTTGAAATTACCGGATATTTGAGCGCTGAGGAAGCGCATGCATGAAACGCAGCCATAAAGCCTATCCCCAATGAGTGAGCAACTGACTTTGAATGACCAGACAAGCCGTCTGGACCTGACCGGCCAAATCCTGATTGCCATGCCAGCCATGCAGGACCCCTACTTCAGCAAAAGCGTGATTCTGATCTGCAATCACGACGAAGATGGCGCCATGGGCATGATCCTCAACCATCCCTTGCAACTGAATGTGGGCGACCTGTTTGAACAGCTGGAGATGGAGTGCCATGTTGCGCAACAACAGGCGCGCCCGGTGCATTTTGGCGGGCCCGTTCAAGTAGAGCGTGGCTTTGTCCTGCATGCGCCAGCCACTGAATTTAATACTACCATGGGCTTGTCCGATAGGCTGGCCATGACCTCATCCAAGGATATCCTCGAAGCCGCCGCCCGTGATGAAGCGCCACAAGACATGTTTATTGCGCTCGGCTACACTGGCTGGGCAGCCGGTCAGCTGGAACAGGAAATCCAGGCCAACGCCTGGCTAACCTTGCCATTGGCAGATCACCACCAGCTGCACAAGTTGATTTTTAAATTACCCAGCGATGACAAGCTGCTCTGGGCCATGCAGCAATTAGGGGTGGACTTTGCCACCTTGTCCGAGGTTGCCGGGCATGCCTGATGCAACCAGGCTTGGCAAACAGCCACTTAACCAAAGCCATTTACCGATCACCCAGCGTCGCTATCCCGATATCACAGGCACCCTGCTGGCATTTGATTTTGGTGAAAAACGCATCGGGGTGGCCGTCGGTGACACCCTGCTCAAACTGGCACACCCACTGCTGACCATAGAGGCTGAAGAAAACGCCGCCAAGTTTGCGCAAATTGAATCCTTGCTAAAAGAATGGCAACCGGCGCTGCTGGTGGTTGGGCTACCCATGTCCCTGGATGGCGAGGCGCATGCCATGACGGCCTTGGCGCAAAAGTTTGCCCAGCGTCTCGAGGGCCGCTTTAACTTGCCGGTGGTGATGGTGGATGAACGCCTGTCGTCGGCGGAGGCCTCACAATCCCTGCGCGAAGCAGGCATTCGTGGCCGTGCGCAAAAGCAGATGCTGGATCAAGTTGCCGCCCAAACTATATTACAATCTTATTTTGATGCTTATCATGCACGTAAGTAGCACAGGATTCTCATGACTTTACCTGATCCCGAACAATTACTTGATCATCTGTACGCTCAACTCAAACCGCGTATTCAGGCGGAAACGGCTCTGGTTGGCATTTATACGGGCGGCGTCTGGCTCATGCAAAAATTGTTGCAGCGCTTGCAGGCCGAGCTGGGGCAAGACATTGTGCATGGCAAACTGGATGCAGCCATGTATCGCGATGATTATGCGCAACGTGGCCTCAAAACCACTGCGCAGCCCGCGCAAATTCCGTTTGATGTAAACGGCAAGCACATCATCCTGATTGATGACATTTTTTATACCGGCCGCACCACACGTGCCGTCATGAATGAATTATTTGATTATGGCCGTCCGGCTTCGGTGCAATTGGCGGTACTGATTAACCGTGGTGGCGCCCAACTACCGATCCGCCCCGATATGACTGGCGCCGATCTGCCATTGCAGGCCAATCAATCGTTTGAACTGGCAATCAATACTCAGGGCAAACTGCACCTGAGCATTGCCACCTCGGCAGCGAATGGAGTGGATGCCAATGTATAACCCGCAACTCAACGCCCAGGGCCAGCTGCAACACTTGCTAAGCATCGAAGGTCTGCCCAAGCGCATTCTGACCGATATTCTGGACACCGCCGAAAACTTTGTCGGCGTTGCTGAACGCGAAGTGAAAAAAGTGCCGCTGCTGCGTGGCAAAACCGTCTGCAATATCTTTTTTGAAAATAGTACGCGTACGCGCACCACGTTTGAAATCGCCGCCAAACGCCTGTCGGCCGATGTGCTCAACCTCAATGTCAGCACCTCGTCACAATCCAAAGGCGAGACCATTCTTGATACGGTGAACAACCTGATTGCCATGCATGCGGATATGTTTGTGGTCCGTCACCAGCAAAGCGGTGCCGCGCATTTCATTGCGCAACACGTGCCGCCACACATCAGCGTGATCAATGCCGGCGATGGCCGCCATGCGCACCCGACCCAAGGCTTGCTGGATGTATTCACCATCCGCAAATACAAGCCAGAGATGCACAACCTGCGCGTGGCGATTGTGGGTGACGTCTTGCATTCACGCGTCGCCCGCAGTGAAATCCATGCGCTGACCACGCTGGGCGTCCCAGAAATCCGGGTGATCGCACCGCGCACCCTGTTGCCTGCCGATGTGGAAAAGCTGGGCGTGCAAGTGTTCCACAATATGGAGCAAGGCCTCAAAGACGTAGACGTCGTCATGATGCTGCGCCTGCAAAACGAGCGCATGTCCGGCGCCTTGTTACCCAGCTCACAGGAGTTTTTCCAGACCTTTGGTTTGACCCCTGAGCGCCTGGCACTGGCCAAGCCGGATGCCATTGTCATGCACCCAGGCCCGATGAACCGGGGTGTGGAAATTGATTCGGCAGTGGCGGACGGCAAACAATCCGTGATCCTGCCACAGGTTACGTATGGAATTGCAGTACGCATGGCGGTGATGGCAATTCTTGGAGGAGGCAACGCCGCATGAATATCCTGATTACACAGGGCCGCTTGATGGATGCCAGCCAGCAGCTGGATCAGGTGCAAGATCTTTATATCAGCGCAGGTAAGATTGTTGGCATGGGTGCAGCGCCCCAAGGTTTCCAACCAGACCAGACATTGGATGCCGAAGGCAAATGGGTGTTACCTGGCCTGGTGGATTTGTGTGCGCGCCTGCGGGAACCGGGCAGCGAATACAAAGCAACCTTACTAAGTGAGTTACGCGCCGCCATGGCGGGTGGCGTCACCAGTCTGGCCTGCCCGCCAGACACTGACCCGGTACTGGACGAGCCTGGCCTGGTCGAGATGCTCAAGCACCGAGCGAAATCGCATGCCCTCGCCCATGTCTATCCACTGGGCGCAGTCACACGGCAACTTGAAGGCCATTTACTCACAGAAATGTTCGCCCTGACCGCTGCCGGTTGTGTGGGCTTTTCACAGGCGGATACAGCGATTGTTGATACCCAGGTTTTGTGGCGGGCATTTGAATATGCCGCAACCTTCGGCTATACACTGTTCATGCGTGCCGAAGATCCGTACCTGGCAAAAAACGGGGTCGCCCATGATGGCGAAGTCGCCTCCAGACTGGGGCTCAAAGGCATCCCGGCGGCGGCAGAAAGCATTGCGCTGCAAACCATGCTGCGGATCGCCCAGGCCACAGGCGCCAAATTGCATATCGCCCGGGTCTCCACGGCTGAATCGGTTGAATTGATCAGGCAAGCCAAACAGACTGGCATGGCAGTGACAGCTGATGTCAGCATCCAGCACCTGCACCTGACCGATATGGATATCGGCTTTTTTGACAGCATGGTGCATCTGAAACCGCCTGTACGCACCCAACGCGACCGTGACGCACTACGTGCTGGCTTGCTGGACGGTACGCTAGATGCAATTTGTTCGGATCATACGCCAGTCGATGATGACGCCAAAGCATTACCGTTTGCCGAGTCGCACCCTGGTGCCTCAGCGCTTGAGCTCTTGCTGCCACTGACCTTGAAATGGTCTGCGCAGGCCAAACTGGCCCCCTTGCAAGCCCTGGCCAAAGTCACGCAAATCCCCGCGCGGATTCTAGGTGTTAATGCAGGCACTTTGCAAACGGGTGCCACGGCCGACGTGGTGATTTACGACCCGGAAATGGAATGGCGCGTAGATGGTCGCGCCCTGCTCAGCCAGGGCAAGAATACGCCATTTGTGAATCACAGCCTGACCGGCAAGGTCACTGCCACCATTACGCAGGGCAATCTGGTGTTTCAGCAGGAAACCTTGGCACTAGCATAACGCGAGTATTAAATTGCTTACCGACTTGCATTAAAGTTTCGCCCGTATCAAGTGGTAAGCCTGATCATTAATAATAAACAGTAACCTCGCTGTTTTTGCTTGGTTTGGCTTTTGAGTCCTCATCTGAACGCTTGCCAGGCTCAACGGGGCCAAGTTGCTGATGGATTTGCCGGATGACATCTGCTGCAAAATCCTTGGATAAATCAGAAATTAATCTTGCATGATTAACCCGCACAACATCATGCTTTTCTTCGTCAGACAAAATGGTCTGCTGGGCATTGCCCACCGATGAAAATGCGGCAATCACTTTGAATGTCCTGGTGTCAATCAAAGAAAAATCCGCTTGCAAATTGACAAAATACTGGAGACTATTGGTCGTCGTACTTTTTATTTCAACCACATTTTCATCGGCCTGCACGCTATTCAACACACCAAATAATACATAATCTGCACCTTTAAAGTTTTTCATTTTGATGCGTTGAATCACATCATAAATTTTCTCGTTATTGGCGGTATAAGGCGGTGATTCGATGACAGTAAAATTGCCTGACTTGATTAACTCGCCCTTGATGTCAGCCATGAACTGCTTGAGTTCTTTAAACTCGGTTTTGGTTTTGATGCTGCTTTTTGATCTTGTAGAAAACTCCACTTCATTTTTATAGCTCTCTGACTGCCGCAAACGATTTGCATTCTTTCTAGCTTGTGTTTTAGCCTGAAAGTCACTTTGGCTCTCAAAGAAATAATCCTTCACTTCTCTTTTGTAAGCGAGATTTGAAACTGCTATTTTTGGCAGTCTAGGTTCACCGTCCATACTGAAAACTGCAGAAGTAAACAGCATCACTGCAAGGCTCAGCAGCAATATGGGTATGTGTTTTTTCATGATTACCTCTTGGCAGTTTTACGGATGTCTTTTTCTTCTTGCCATTCAATGATGTTTTGCTCCAGGTCGCGCAATTTAAGCGTGAATTTGTAGTAAACATCTTTTTCACTGCTGTTCTTTTTAACGATAGAGGTTAATTCACCATCCAACAGATATTTGGCGCCCAACATGCCGCCAATCTTGGGCGCAGTATTCTTTTTATACAAACCATTCTGGTTTTGGTGTGCCAGCTCTTCAACAATCTGCTGGTTATCTTCATTAGAGGCGGCAATCCGGACTTTTTTACTCTTAGTCAGATGCGTGGAAATCGAGCTTAAAATGTTGTTGGTATCTATATACTCGCTAGTTTTGTTTTTGATATATCCCAGCTTGATCACCGGTTTATTGGCTAACAACTCCTGCTCAGTGAGTAAAGAAGAAACCATTTTCTCGGTAATCATCAACAAATCTGTTGAACCAAAATCAATGGTCACCACTTCAATGTCTTTGCTATCCTCATAATTAATCTTCTCTGCAAAACACCAGCTCGAACTCAACACCAGTAAAAAAACACCTATCAATAACCTGTTCATGTATTTAATCCTGTTATTCTGGGGTCACTTTAATTTCATACTTGAAATCGACCGCCTGCGGGCTGGTAGCGACTGACTCAAGCAACTTTAATTGTCCGGGGCCAACGTTCACTGGCTTCCACACCTCACCGTCACCAATCTGAAACCCGCCGTCATTGAGCCAACGTACGCGCCAGAACACATTCGCGTTTTGATTGAGCTTATTCTGGACCTCGGCCTGCACATGTAACAGCCCATTTCTCGTTTGGCTTCTGAGGCCATTCAACACGACGCCATGACGTGGGCTTTGGTAAATAAAGCGTTGATTCTCCACAGGCACGGTCACCTCTTTAATCATTTCTTTTTGGCATCCCATCAAGATCAAGGCGCCCAATAAAAAAGTCTTTTTGCTCATTCAAAATCCTTATCAGTCATTTAACGGTTTCTTTTTCTTAGCGGGCTTTCTAGGCTGGCTGTTTTTCTTGCCTGGTTTAGTCTTCTGCTCACTCGGCTTAAGGAGAAGCTGGCCAATATAGGTGACGTTGCCAACGCGAAAACTGTTTTTTAGCAATCGAACAGGAAGAATCATGTAAGCACCCTTCACCTCCACTTTTTCAGGTCCTTTCTGCGCGAGGTTGCCGTCAATCAATAGGTCATACCCCCCAGGTGGCAGACGCAGCCTGGCAATGGAAATCTGCTCAGGTAACGTTTGCCAACTGCGGTCATCCACCCCCTCGCTCAGCATGGCACCGGCTGCGCCTACCAATGATCCAGCAATGCCAAGCTGACTGGCTAGCTGATCTTGCACCAACCCCTTCACGGCGCCGCGCGTGATGATTCTGGTGATGACGCCAGGCATTTCATCCTTAAGTGTGCGTCTGGCCATGGCATTAAAATTGGTGAGAGGAACCAGCATTGCCTCAGTACCAGCCAACTTCACTTTTGGCATTTGTCCAGGCTCTGAAGGATAAATAACAGGGTAAGAAATGGTGATCGTGTTCAAGCCGGTTGGCGTGGGTACAGGCACAGTGAAAGTTTTATCATTGATTTGCGGCGCATTTCCTGACTCAAAAACAATGAGTACATCGGTGGTATCCGCCCGCCCGCGATTCGCCATCCGGCGATCCAACCCAGCCAGGGCATCGTCCAGATCATTTTTGAGACCGCCCAACTCAATTGACTTTCTGTATCCCGCAGCGGCCAACCCTGGCTCACCCATCGCCTCATACAAATACCCGGACAAATAATGACTAAAGGCGTTTTGATAACCGTTTTTTAGGGCAAGCACCTCTGGTGAATTGATCGTATCGACAGGATAACCATCCAAGACCTTAGGTGACTCCTCTGTTTTTGCTTCTTTTTTGAGTGCCTGAAGTTCTTCTTCTTTCTTGGAAATGCCTGCTTCAATCAATGCTTCCCGCTCATGAGAGCGCTTGATATCCACTCGCGCCTCATCGACCTGTTGCAGGGCTATCTTGGCTTGTGCCAGCCTGACATTGGTCATCACCTTTTCGTAATCCTTAACGGGATAATCCTTGAGTTTTTCGCTGATTAAAGTGGCAGCGGCCATACTCTTGATTTTATTTTTCGTTTGCTGACTGTCTTCATTATTTCGAATCAAGGCATCAGCCGCTTCTATACTTTGTATCGCGGCTTCATACTTACTATTGATGAAATTTAATTCACCTTTTTCCAGCAAAAATAAAACATCTGGCTTGAAATTCTGTGTTGCCTCTTTTTGCTCCAGTTGCGCCAGGGCAGCGACCGGATCATCATCCTGCATGGACTTTACAGAATCACCGACCTGATCCTGGTGATTCGGGATGACTTGCGGCATTTGTGCACAACTGCATAACATCAGTGAGAGCGCGATGATCAATACATCAGGGATGATTGCCTGTGCCATTCTTGTTATAAGCCTCTGCATTTCAAACAAATCCCTTTAAAACGGCAGCACATCCGGACAAGGCGAGGCGTTTGACACGCCCATTTGCTTGAGTAAAGCCGCAGTTTTAGCCGCATACGCATCGCCGTCAGCCTGACTCATGGTGCTGCGTGAATACGCGGTGGTTGCACACATTGTCCATGCCTGCGTATTGGCAGGATCACTCTCAGCGAGATGCATATACTTATCCGCCAATCCTGCCCATTGTTTGTTGATATCAACCACCCGCTCCAGCGCCCTACCCTGTTGCAAAACCAAGCGCGTTGGCGCAGCATCGGTATCGGGCTTCGAGGCTTCCAAGGTACGGTCATCAATCACCGTCATCCAGTAACGAATATTGCGATTATTTTGATTGATAAACTCATAAGTGTCTGGCTTCACTTGCCGATAAACACTGGTTCGGTTTGGCTCTATGGTGGTCAAAGTATTCTCACCAAACTCAACCTTGAGCGAATAACTACTACCCTGTAAAACATACACACCATTCGTGCCCGCATTTGCAATCGAAATCACCAACCACAGAAAAACACTGCATACACTTTTAAAGCTTTTCAACATCATCTCCAATTTGTGAGCACAGATCCGAGGCAGCACAATTAAACTTTTTCTGCACTGCCTTGGGAGACAAATATTAAGCAGCAGGTTTACGACGCGTTATTACGCCCATCAAGCCCAAGCCAACCAGCAACAAAGCGGCACTCTTTGGTTCCGGCACCGTGGTGACCGTAAATTTAGAAGTCAAGGTTTCCGTCATGGTGGTGTAATCATCTACGCCGCTATAAGTGCCAAAACCAGTTGCACCTGCAAACAAGCCAGTACCGCCTTTAATCAAAAAACTTCCAGTAAACCCTATTTGGTCAAATGCTCTAGATGATGGATCTGTGCTCGGGACAAGAAAACTGGCCCCGTTGGATATTAATGTGCCAAAAAAAGTATCACCATTTTTCAGGGTCTCAACAAATGTGCACTCACCAGCACAACTCGCTTTATCTGTCGCTACATTGTATAAAATCTCAGTGATCGTACTTAGCGAGCTTGAAAACAAGCTGGCATCACCACTGATGAGATTTGTAGGCGTGAAATCAACTGTGCTTTGATAGAAAATATTGTTACCGCCCTGCCCATTGGGTATCAGCGTTTCGGTTTGCACTAATGTACCGCTGTAGCTTTGCTCAACTTGATAGGTTGCCGCTTGTGCACTCATGGCGAATACACTGCATACTGACAAGCTGGCAATGGCAAGCAATGCACGTAACGTTTTTGTGATTTGCATAAAATTCTCCTCGATTGATAAAAGTGAGGGGAATGATGACCATCCCCGTGAAACAAACATTTAAACGGCTGTTTGACGACGACGAATCACAGCGCCTAGCAAGCCCAAGCCAGCGATTAACATGGCGTAGCTATCAGCCTCTGGCACGGGTGTAACCTCATAGGTAGTGATGACACTGTCTAACACTTTAGGCGCAGCGGGGGTTATTTCAGACTTGCGATCGTAAGCGTATGAGGTGTATGAGTAGTCAAATCGACTCATTTGAAAGTCCTGGTTTGTATAAACCAAAAACGAAACATTTGCCGTTGAGTCAGGTAATAAATTGCCAACCAGAGAATATAAATCGATGCTAGCCCCCGAACTGAAGGAATTAGCACTGAGACTTAACGAGGTAGCTAATTGTTGATAAGCCCCGCCATTAATAGAAAACGCCCAAACGGGTGCTTGATAAGAAGTTAAACCAGGTACTTCACTCAGTGACGATCCAGCCCCAACCACGCTGCCCCCAATACTCATCGAAAAACTACCCGTTGAATAACCATACTCATTTAGCTTGGCAAGTGCTGGATCAAAAGTGACCGTGGTGTTTAGTCTAAATACGCTTGAGCCAGGCGCAGTGGCATTCATATAAAATATACCGCTTGCATCGTCGGTTTTATAACTAGTTGTTCTTGTTAACTGATTTTGCAAGATTTCAGACTTAATCGTCCCTTTTTTGTCATCAGTGATTTTTAAATAAGGTTTACCAGTATCATACGTGTACAAATCGCTGTAGGCATCCGTCGCAAAAGGTGTTTTGCTCTCAGACCACAGGCTAAGATTAGTCAAATTGGATGCAATTGGCGTTGACACCACCACATTTGTCACTGCAATCGCGTGTGCCTGCGAGCATGCTAAAAACAGCATACTGGCCGCTAATGGCTGGTATTGCTTGGTCTGCTTCATATGTTTTCCCTTTCAGAGGATTTAAAATAGAAAAGTCTTTAAAAAACGATTGATTAAAACTTGTCTGCGCCTCTTTTTGTTCTTTTGCTTACGCAGACGATCGATAAGTTAATGGGCTTTAATTATTGGTTTGTGCAAGGGCTATATGCGCACAACATGAGTGTCCCCACCTATCAATATCTAATGACTCAAACAACCAAGATATCAACCGCGACGGCGGCGCACGACGTTACCCATCACACCTAAACCCAACAACAGCATTGCCAACGAATCAGGCTCAGGCACTGACGTGATTTGTCCTTGAGTTATTGCCCACACAAAACCTTGGAGCTGTTTACCACGGTTATTCTGCTCACCCAACTGTGAATAAAACATCCACGCAGTGTTTGGATTTAAGTTATGCTCTTTTCCTGTCCAGTAACCTCGCATTTGCTCATTGTCAAAAAACACGGAGTCTGGAATATTATTGCCAGTGGCACCATTTAACTCTTCATAAAAAAGTTCAAAATACTCATTGCCGAATGCAATATTATTTCCACGGATTACACCTTCAGTCTCAACGATGACCGATGGTAAACGCCATTGATTGTTACCTGCATAGCTTATTTTGTTGAGGTAATTTACAAATGCCAGAGCACCAAACCAAGTAACCCTGCCATTGTCAACAAAGTCATTATCGCTAAGAGTATAGATGCCGCTGGGGTTAGCATAATGTGGTGTATTGATGGTCGGATTAGCAGCAATAATGGCGTTCACCACTGCATTAAAGCCTTGGCTGGCGAACATACTGCCTAATAAATTTGCATCTTTGGTCCAAGTGACATTACTCACCGAGCTGTAGACGACCTCTTGACCACTGGCGGTATAGTTAGTGAGCGTGGCGTGTGCATGTGTGGCGACCAGCAACATCACGCCCGCAAGTAGCGGTTTGGTTGTTGTAATCAATTGCATGGTGTGTACCCTTAGGATAAGAAGCCTGTAAAGCGGGCGCCAGTCGTTTTTATTTAGTTTTCACGGCAGCAGTGACTGGTCGCGTGTTATGTGAGCTATGGTAGTGAGGGTTAAAACATCACACATCACCCAAATGGGTTAAAAACCAACTTATTGGATAAAAATAATGTGCGTGGTAACGAAATAGACAAAGATGGCTCTTACTATCTTGCGCCTGAGTAATGGGGGGAACTGCAGTATGTGAGCTTGATGAAATGCCCCATCGCTTAAAGCAGGGATGGGGCATGATTGGAACTAGTCCGTGGCTAATGCCATGAGAACCTTCATCAGCTCTGCCCGATGGTGGATGCCGCATTTTTGGTAGATGCTGGCGAGCTGGGTTTTGATGGTGTTTTCGCTGAGGTTGAGTGCAGTGGTGATGGCGGGCATGCTGTCGTTGACGAGGCATTGCTGGGCAAGTTTGACTTCGGCCTCTGTCAGACCATAGGTGGTTTTCAATAACTCGGCAGAAACTTTAAGTGGCTGCTCGGTATCGGTGATAAACAGCATGGCATGTGCAGAACTAGGCTGTGCAACAAAGTCATTGTGCTCAGGTAGCCTGGAAAAGAACAACTTGTAGGCAGCTTTGCCAGAAGGCCTGTCAATGGCGATAGATTGCGAAAAATGCGGGACCTCCATCAGGTCATGTTGAAGACAGGTTTGCAGAATCTGTTGAAGCGCAAATTGAGTCTCTGCACATTGGGTGATGAGCGTATTATTTTCGCTGGCGGTCAGTCCGTCCTGACTTTGCAAAATACGCTGTGCAGTCCGATTAGCTAAAAGAATTTCAGCCTGTGCATTGAGTAATAACACGCCACTCCGCAGACCATCCAGCGCGGTGCGTGAGGCTGCGATTTGAAGATCTGCATCCCGCAATTGGAACATCACCCCCAGTGCTCGCGAAAAATGCCTGAGCAAGCGCTGTAGCTTTTGCCGGTCTTGTTCATCAAAGGGTGGTTCATCTACTCCACGAAATAATGATACCCCTACCGGCATTGCATATTGATTATCCATGCCAAATACTATGCCTGTGCATAGCCTTGCCATATCTGCCTGCACCAACAGCTCTCGCCAGATTTTTGACTCCAGAAACTGTTGATGCGGCACCAACTCAGTCCCGAGGGTGACAACGCCTTCACAAAAAATGCCTTTTTGTATACCCACTTGTGTCCAGACATCATAGGGCTGGTAGTGATCTACATATTGCTGCGTCACTGCTTGCGGGATACCCCAGGTAAAATAAAATCCACCTTGCGAAGGCAGATGTAGATTCGTAAATAAGACGACTTTACTTGATTGCGTGAACTGACCAACTTTTTGCAGAATATCAGGCCATTTTTCAGGATTCAAAGCAGCGTCATAAATCTCGCCTACAAGTTCGAGATAATGCGCATCTGTGGTTGTTTGCATAAATTACTTTCATAAGGATATACAAAACGGATTAATCAAAGCGCAACAGCAATTGCATTAACTCGGCTTGCCTGCTGGTGTTGGTTTTTTTATAAATAGCTTTGAGTTGGGCGCGGATGGTATTGGCACTCAATTGCAACAGGTCCGCGATTTCATTTACTTGCAGCCCCTCTGCGACCAATCCTGCAATATTCAGCTCCGCCTTGCTCAACTGGTAAGCAGACAACAATTGCTCCTTGGCATGGCTTGAAAGCCCTTGATTGAGGTCTGTAATCTGCATCATCACAATGGCTTGGGCTTCCAGTAATTTCTGGATTGATGGCACCGTATTGGACTGATTTGAAATGATAGAGAGATACATATAAAGTGCATCTTTATGATGACGGATGACCAGATGGCTATCAGTTTTCCCTGAGTGAGTGGCATCTTTTAACGCAATCATTCTGTTGATTGTCGATTTGAGTTGCTGGTATTTTTTTGGATTGGGTGACCAAATACGGTTCGCGCGTATCGACAGTAAATTGTTGGCTCTAAGCAGCCCGCGTGCAGCAGGATTGATATGTACAATTTCACCCTCCTCCCGCAACATCACCACACAAGGCCTGACTAGATCAAGCATACGGACACTCGTTTCTGCTTGCTGTTTGCGTTTAGTGATTAATTGCTTTAAATAAACAACGCGACGGATATGCGCATCTAGATTTTGTAGGAGAGCGTGATCGCTGGAACTGCTTCCCTCTATATTGAACAAAGGTTGATGACTGCTTAGCGAAAAGCGTTCAGACGAGGTCATATCATTCCCGATGGTGGAAAGTATTGAAGAACTCGCAATGACATTCAAGCCAAAACAGTTCGATATACGATCAAATACAGCGTCCCATAGCGCAGGGCGCTCCAAAGTTTCATAAATCAGATCAACCAGCTCTTCGATTGCGCTTGATGTATTCAACATTAGGGTCAGGATTTCAAAAGATTAAAGCGAATTAAAAAATCTTACATGAGTGCTTTTTTTTAAAATACTACACAAATGTGGATTTTTTTTATTTTTTAGCCGACTGACGATTTACACTTTGATGTCATAACTTGACCGTTATATGATGATTCACAGATCAGTAAATGTGATATCAAACATGGCAAATGATGATGACTTATATAAGTCACTACTAGAAACCACCTTGGCCATTCCGTGGAAAATTGACTGGGCATCCCAACGTTTTGTTTACATTGGACCCCAAATTGAACCATTATTGGGATGGGCTCGAGAAGATTGGCAAACGGTGGAGGATTGGGTAAAAAAAATCCACCCGGATGACCGGCAGTTAATTACGGATTTTTGTGTGTCTCAAATCCTGGCGGGATTGGATCATGAAGCGACCTACAGAGCACTCACTGCTGATGGACACTACCTGTGGATCAGGGATGTTGTACACGTCATTCGAGACGAGCATCAGCAACCGTTAGGATTGCAAGGGTTTATGTTTAAAGTTCAACATCCGCCCCTCTCCTCCTCTATCCAGCATAGTGGGATCCTGACGGAAAAGTATGAGCTAACACGGACAGAACAACAGATAACCAGCTATCTCTCTGAAGGCCTGTCGCAAAAAGAGATCGCGTTCAAGTTAGGCATCAAGCACGACACCATTAGAAAAAATCTGCACGGCATTTATAAAAAAACCAACACGAGTAATCAGTCGCAGCTCATTAAATTATTATTAACGCTACCAGCGGCCAAGATAGATTATTTAAACCACTAGCATGCCATGCAACGCAGCGGTAATGCACTTGGGCGCATTTGTAGAAAGCGTGAGTGCCTACAAAATATCCAGATCCGAAATCTTGCTGCGTTCCTGATTTTCCGGGTTGGCAACTTTGCTGTTGAGTTTAAATTTGAGGCGCAGGTCATTGACCGAGTCGGCGTTGCGCAAGGCGTCTTCGTAACTGATCTGACCGGTTTCAAACAGGTCAAACAAAGCCTGGTCAAAGGTTTGCATCCCTAACTCACGGGATTTGGCCATGACTTCTTTAATGCCATGGACATCGCCTTTGTAAATCAGGTCTGAAAGCAGGGGGGAATGCAGTAACACTTCCACTGCAGCCACCCGGCCAGAACCATCCACTTTAGGAATCAACCGTTGTGAGGCAATACAGCGCAGGTTGAGTGACAAGTCCATCAGCAATTGCTGCCGGCGTTCTTCGGGAAAAAAGTTGATAATGCGGTCCAGCGCCTGGTTGGTGCTGTTGGCGTGCAAGGTGGCCAGACACAAGTGGCCGGTTTCAGAAAAGGCAATCGCGTAATCCATGGTTTCACGGTCGCGGATTTCACCGATCATGATCACATCAGGTGCCTGGCGTAACGTGTTTTTGAGGGCGGCATGCCAGTTGTCCGTATCCACGCCCACTTCTCGCTGGGTGACAATGCAGTTTCGGTGGCTATGCACAAACTCTACCGGGTCTTCAATGGTGATAATGTGGCCATAGCTGCTCTCATTGCGGTGACCCAGCATGGCGGCCATCGAGGTCGACTTACCTGAGCCCGTGCCGCCAACAAAAATAATCAGGCCGCGCTTTGCCATCACCACATCCTTGAGTACGTGCGGCAAGTTCAAATCATCAAATTTGGGGATATTGGTATTGATCACCCGAATCACCAGACCTACGGCACTGCGCTGCACAAAGGCATTGACGCGGAAACGGCCCACCGATGGCATGCTGATCGCAAAATTGCACTCCATGGTTTCTTTAAACTCTTGCGCTTGCTTGTCATTCATGACAGTACGCGCAATTTCGGCCGTTTGCTGGGTACTCAAAGTTTGTGAGGTAATCGGTGTGAGCTTGCCATCAATCTTCATGGCCGGCGGAAAGCCTGCGGTAATAAACAAATCCGAGGCTTTACGCGTGACCATGAGCTTCAACAGGTCATTAATAAATTTCTCGGTTTGCGCGTGATCGGCGCCGGTCTGCATGCTGCTATCCATCTTTAATATTTATCCGATAATGCCATCACGGTTAGCCGCTTTGGTACGCGCTTCATCGGCGCTGATGACGTTGCGTCGCACCAGATCTTGCAGATTCTGGTCCAGCGTTTGCATGCCCACACTTTGGCCCGTCTGAATTGCCGAATACATCTGCGCGATCTTGTTTTCGCGAATCAGGTTACGGATGGCGGGGGTTCCGATCATGATTTCATGGGCAGCCACCCGGCCCTGCTCGTCTTTGGTTTTACACAGGGTTTGCGAGATCACGGCGCGTAAAGACTCTGAGAGCATGGAGCGCACCATTTCCTTTTCTGCCGCCGGGAACACATCGACTACCCGGTCTATGGTCTTGGCCGCAGAGCTGGTATGCAGGGTCCCAAATACCAGGTGACCGGTTTCGGCCGCAGTCAGCGCCAGGCGGATGGTTTCCAGGTCACGCATTTCACCCACCAGAATCACATCCGGGTCTTCACGCAAGGCTGACCGCAGCGCATTTTCAAACGACATGGTATGCGGCCCGACTTCACGCTGGTTAATCAATGACTTTTTCGAGGTATGCACAAATTCGATCGGGTCTTCCACGGTCAGGATATGCGACATCTGGGATTCATTAATGTAATCAATCATCGCCGCCAGTGTGGTCGATTTACCGGAACCGGTCGGCCCGGTCACCAGCACAATACCACGCGGCGTATCGGCCAGGTCCTTGAACACGCGTGGGGCGTTAAGCTCTTCCAGCGTCAGCACCTTGCTCGGAATGGTACGGAATACCGCACCGGCGCCACGCTGGTGGTTAAATGCATTGACCCGGAAACGCGCCAGGTCAGGGATCTCGAATGAAAAATCGCATTCCAGCTTTTCTTCATACACTTTGCGCTGGCTGTCATTCATGATGTCGTACAACATGCTATGCACTTCAGCATGATCCATGGCGGGCAAGTTGATTTTACGCACATCGCCATGCACGCGTATCATCGGTGGCAAACCGGCTGACAAATGCAAGTCTGAGGCTTTGTTTTTAACTGAAAACGCCAATAAATCTGAAATATCCACAATCCACTCCAGTGATTATTTATATAATGTTATTTTTTACCGCTACCCGGCACCGTGTTGCTTCCCATGACTGATATCGCTGACAATCTGGCACTCATCCGCCAACAACTGGCCCAGGCACGTGCAAGCTACCAGGCCACACAATCGGTCACTTTATGTGCGGTAAGTAAAGCACAACCTGCCTCGGCTCTCAGGGAGGCCTATCAGGCCGGTCAATCGGTGTTTGGTGAAAACTACCTGCAAGAAGCGCTCGCCAAACAACAGCAACTGCAGGACTGTGCGATAGCATGGCATTTTATTGGCCCGATTCAAAGCAACAAAACACAGCCAATTGCCTGTCATTTCGATTGGGTGCATTCGGTGGACCGCCTTAAAATTGCACAACGCTTGTCTGACGCGCGCCCTGCAGACATGGCGCCTTTGAATATTTGCCTGCAAGTCAATATTAGCCAGGAATCAAGCAAAAGTGGTGCCAGCGCTCAAGAGGTGTTGGATCTGGCTTTAAATATCAGGCAGTTACCGCGCTTGCATTTGCGTGGCCTGATGGCGATTCCGGCCCCAGTGGAAGATTTCGACCAGCAACGTGACCAATTTCGGCAGGTACGGGCCCTGTTTGATCACCTGAATGCGCATGGCTTGCAGCTGGATACCCTCTCCATTGGCATGAGTGGTGACTTTGCCGCAGCCATTGCCGAAGGCGCGACGCTGGCGCGCATCGGCACAGCCATTTTTGGCGCCCGCCCGCGCAAACCCGATAACGACTCAGTTTAAAGAAGGAACTTGAATACCATGCAATCACTGTCAGCCACCCGCATCGCCTTTATTGGCGGCGGCAATATGGCACAAGCCCTGATGATAGGCCTGCAACAACGAGGCTTTGCCATGTCGCACATTACCGTGATTGACCCGGACACCAGCAAACATGCTTCGCTACAAGCCAAATTAGGCGTGCAAACCAGCGAGGCGCTGTCGGCAGCCTCACTGGCGGCTGAGGTTGTGGTGCTGGCGGTCAAACCACAGCAATTGCAGGCAGTGGCACACTCGCTGGCTCCCTACTTACAATCACAATTGGTGATCTCGGTTGCCGCCGGCATCCGCACCGGCGACTTGTGCCGCTGGTTAGGCGGCTACCAGACGCTGATTCGCACCATGCCCAATACGCCTGCGCAAATTCAGGCGGGCATTACTGGCGCTTATGCCCTGCCAGCCGTCTCAGCGGGCCAGCGTGACGTTGCCGACCAGTTGTTGCAAGCGGCGGGTGAAGTGGTTTGGCTAGAAGCTGAAGACCAGCTGGATGCGGTGACCGCGATTTCAGGCAGTGGCCCGGCTTATGTCTTTTTGATGATAGAAGCACTCACCGCGGCAGGGGTCGCTTTAGGACTCAGCGAAGCCCAGTCACAACAACTCAGCCTGGCCACATTCAAAGGCGCCAGCTTGCTCGCAGCCTCGAGCCCTACCCCAGTGGCGACGCTGCGTGAGCAAGTGACCTCCAAGGGCGGCACTACCGAACAAGGCCTGCTCAGTATGCGCGAGCACGATATTCATGGCATGATGCAACATGCCGCGGCACAAGCAGCACGCCGCGCCAAGGAACTCGGCGATCAATTGGGAGCACAATAATGTTGCAAAACATGACAACTTTTTTACTGAATGCAGTATTTGGCATTCTGACTTTTTTACTGGTATTGCGTTTTTTAATGCAGTGGACCCGAACCTCGTTCCAGAATCCGCTGGGGCAAATGGCCATGGCGCTGACTGACTTTATGGTGAAGCCGGCCCGCAAACTGATTCCCCCTGCCCGCCAGCTGGATTTATCAACCCTGTTGCTGGCCTGGCTGGTACAAGTAATTCTGTTCGCCTTGCTGACCTTGCTTGCAGCCGCTCCTGTGTCCCCGGTGTTTTGGTTCTGGCAGGCCTTTGTCGCCGTCCTGGGGCAAATGCTGGATGTGTTTTTTTACGCCATTTTGCTCATGGCCATTTTAAGCTGGATCAATCCATACAGCCCGATTTATGGCGTGCTGACCCAGTTATCAGCGCCTATCCTCAATCCGTTGCGTAATGTCTTGCCTTCGATTCAGGGATTCGATTTTTCCGCACTGGTTGCCTTGCTGTTGTTGCAAATGATCAGCCGTATCGTGCTGCCAGGGTTGGCTGGCGGCATGCTGTAACACGCATACGCAGTGCTGCGCATCGCGGGGACGGCCTTACCTCTGGCCGTCCTCTTCAGAACAACAATTTTCTAGACCCAAACGATATCAAACTCTTCGCGGCCGTATTGCGTATCCGAGTGCAGCGACACCGGCCGTTTGATAAAGTCTGACAGATTGGCCAGGCTTTGTGACTCTTCATCGCCCAGCATATTGATCACCTCAGGCGAGGCCAGAATCTTGAACTCTTTGGCATTTTTAAACTGCTTGGACTCACGCAATAACTCACGCATGATTTCATAGCAAATGGTCTGGGCGGTTTTGAGCTCACCACGCCCCTGGCAAACCTGACATGATTCACACAGCAAATGCGCCAGGCTCTCGCGCGTGCGTTTGCGCGTGAGCTCCACCAGCCCAAGGGCAGAAAACCCGTTCACATTAATCCGCGCACGGTCCAGCGTCACAGCACTGCGCAACTCTTCCAGCACTGCCGCACGTTGTGCATCCTCATCCATATCAATAAAGTCGATGATAATGATGCCGCCCAGGTTGCGCAGGCGTAGCTGACGGGCAATCGCTTGCGCCGCCTCCAGATTGGTTTTGAAAATGGTATCGGACAGGTTTTTACCACTGACAAAACTACCGGTGTTCACATCCACCGTGGTCAGCGCTTCAGTCTGGTCAAAGATCAGGTAGCCACCCGATTTGAGCTCCACCTTGCGCGCCAGCGCTTTCTCAATCTCGTTTTCAATGTCGTAAAACTCAAACAGCGAGCGTTCGCCTTTGTAGTGCGTCAGCGGTTTTACCGCATGCGAGACGTAGAGTTCGGCAAACTCTTTTAGCCGCTCAAACATTTCGCGCGAATCGACACGAATGCTGGTGGTTTCGGTACACACCACATCGCGCAAAATGCGTCGCGGCAAACTCAGGTCATAAAAAATCAGCGAGCGTTCACCGACCTTGGTGCTCTCGGTCTGGATTTTTTGCCACACTTTGCGCAAATACTCGATGTCGGCCAACAACTCCTGATCGGTGGCGTTTTCTGACATGGTGCGGATGATATAGCCACCTTCGCGCGCTTCTGGCAACAAGCCGAGCAAACGATTGCGCAAAAACTCGCGTTCTTCTTCGTGATCAATGCGCTGCGATACGCCGATATGCTTCTGGTAAGGCAGATAGACCAAAAAACGGCCGGCAATGCTGATTTCAGTGGTCAGGCGTGCGCCTTTGGTGCCTATCGCCTCTTTAATCACCTGGACGATAATCGACTGGCCTTCATGCAACACCTCCTGAATCGGGCGGTCGGTTTTCACCGCGCCCTCCTCGGTATGACATTCCATGATATCGGCCGCATGCAAAAAGGCCGCACGCGGCAGGCCGATCTCGACAAAGGCAGATTGCATGCCAGGCAACACGCGCACAACAGTGCCACGATAAATATTACCGACAATCCCCAGCGAAGAGGCGCGTTCAATGTGCAACTCCTGGACGATGCCCTGCTCCAGAATCGCCACGCGCGTTTCCTGCGGCGTGACGTTAATCAATACTTCCTGTGCCAACGACATAGTGCTTATCCAATCCCGAATCTATTTTTTTGATAGCAGTTTACCATGCGTTCAGCAGCTGCGCCGTTTCATGCAGCGGCAAACCCATCACCCCGCTATAACTGCCCTCAATGCGCGCAATCCAGGCCCCGGCACGGCCCTGAATGCCATACGCCCCGGCCTTGTCCATGGGCTCCCCCGAAGCCACATAGTCTTGTAGCACCGCCAATGGCACAGGCATCATATGCACCCGCGTGGTACTCAACAAACACTGCGCTTTACCCTCGTGCATCACCGCTACCGCCGTGTGTACCTCATGCAAGCTGCCACTTAGCCGCGTCAGCATAGCCAGCGCTTCCGCCGCATGCGCCGGCTTGCCCAATATTTCGTTGCCCAGCGCGACCGTAGTATCTGCCGCCAGAATCGGCAACCCGCGGTGACCATGCTCTGCATGGATCGCTTGCGCCTTGGCTAGCGCCAGCCGCTGCACATAACGGGCAGGATCTTCACCCGACCAACACGACTCATCAATATCCGCGGGCATGATGTCGCAGCTTACGCCCAATTGCGCCAGTAACTCGACGCGGCGTGGGCTACGCGAGGCCAAAATAATCTTGCGATTGTTCATCATTCTCTGTCTTTATCAAATGCAAAACATCCAGCGCTGAGCACCAGCTTGGGCTGCCAATCATTAAAACGCTATTATGGCTTATTCCAACCCCGGTTTAGCGAGACTTTGCAAGTTTCGCTAGCCCCGGCCGCTTTGTGTACAATACCCCCTCGTTTCACACTTGCAGCCTCGCCTATGAATGCCATCGAACAGCTGATACAGCGCGCCGACCAACTGATTACAAGACTTGAGCACCTGTTGCCCACCCCACCTGCTGAGCCAGACTGGCAAGCCGTGGCCTGGCGCTGGGTCAAGCACAACGGACAAGGCCAGTTACAGGCCGTCGGGTATCCACACCAGATTCTGCTGGACGATATCCGATTTATAGACCGGCAAAAAAATGAGGTGGTACGCAATACGCGCCAGTTTTTACAAGGCCTGCCCGCCAACCACGTGTTGCTGACAGGCGCACGCGGCACCGGTAAATCGTCGCTTGTAAAGGCCGTGCTCAACGCTTACGCCAGCCAAGGCTTACGTCTGATAGAAGTCGAAAAACAAGACCTCACAGACTTGCCACAAATCACTCAATTGATACGCCAACGCCCGGAAAAGTTTATTATTTTTTGTGATGACCTCACCTTTGAAGCCAACGACACCGGCTATAAAGCCCTTAAAGTCATCCTCGATGGGTCGATTGAAAACGCCTCGTCCAACCTGCTGGTCTACGCCACGTCTAACCGCAAAAACCTGATGCCGGAATATATGTCTGACAATCAACCGATTGTAGATAACGGCGAAATCCGCCAGAACGACACCATAGACGAAAAAACCTCGCTGGCAGAGCGCTTTGGTTTATGGCTCTCGTTTTACAGTTTTGACCAGGACGAATATCTCAATATTGCCGCCCACTGGCTGCAGACTTTTGGCATCACGATGGATGAGACAGCCCGTCATGCCGCCCTGCAGTTTTACCATACGCGCGGTGCCCGCAGCGGCCGTGTCGCCTATCAGTTTGCCAAAGACTACGCCGGCAAACTGCAACTGAAATCCTGAGCCATGACAAAACTCGTCCAAGTCGCCGTCGCTATCCTGATCCGCCCCAATGGCGAATACTTGCTCGCCAGCCGTCCCAACGGCAAAGGCTGGGCTGGCTGGTGGGAATTCCCCGGCGGAAAAATCGAATCTGGTGAAAGCCCGGAACAGGCACTGATCCGTGAATCACAGGAAGAACTCGGCATTACGCCCACCCAGATTCAACCCTGGATCAAACGCCGCTACGACTACCCGGCCACGCATGACGCCGAAGCCAAAACCGTGTTGCTGCACTTTTTCTTTGTGCATGCCTGGCAAGGCGAATTACAAGCGCGCGAAGGCCAACAGTTTGCCTGGCAGCATCCACGCACACTCAACGTCAGCCCCGTGCTACCTGCCAATGCGCCCATCATGCAAGCCCTCAGCCTGCCGCCTGTGTATGCCATCAGCAATCTCCAGGAAATGGGTGAACATGCATTCTTGCAAGCGTTAAAGCAGCAGCTCGACCAAGGCCTGCAATTGCTGCAAATCCGCGAATCGCAGCTTGATGACGCAGCCCTCGCCAAATTGAGCGAGGAAGTATTACAGCTATGTGCGCCTTATGACTGCCGCTGCCTGCTCAATGGCAGCCCAGAACAAGCATTACAACTCGGCTACCACGGCGTGCATTTAAATAGCCAGCGCCTGATGGCGCTCACACAAAAACCGGATAACTTGTTAGTAGCTGCCTCTTGCCATAACCGCGTAGAGTTAGCGCAAGCACAATCATTACAACTAGACTTTGCAATGCTCTCCCCTGTGCTACCGACAAAAAGTCACCCTGAAGCAACTGGACTAGGCTGGGAGCAATTTGGTGAAATGTTAAACGGGCTTGAGATTCCAGTGTATGCCCTGGGTGGGATGCTTTTTGAACATGTATCGCATGCGCAATCCTGTGGTGCGCGCGGCATTGCCATGCAACGTGCGATTTGGCAAAAAAGATAGATATTTAACAAGGCATGGCATCCAAAGTGCTAGAACACCCTGATACAAAACAACAAAGCAGATAGTGCCTGATTTTGTGTACTGGCAGAAACATTCCCCTCAACCGCCAGATGAGATAAAAAAGCTTCAACTTCTTTGCCACCCATCCCTTTTGGATGCCGCTTGTGATGAAACAAAATGTACCGCTTTGCCCATTGTAAATATTGCGTTTCCGTACGAATACTGTGATGATTAATACGTATCTTTTCACGCATTAACGTTAGTAACTAACGGCGGGTGTGTTTACTGTTGCAGTTCTGAACCAGTCATGTAAATTGACCAAGAAAAAACTAAGATAAACAATAATTTATTTGAATAATCAACAAAAGTAAACAAATGTTAATATTGAGTTATACACCGATTTCGGTGTCTACATTACGTTAGCCGTTTCTTCCCACGCATATGAAAATCCCTAAGCTTGTTGTGATGCCCCTAATTCTGGCTGTGTGCGTTGGCGCAAGGGCAGCCGAGCCGGAAGTTACGTGTAAAGAAGCCGTCCCCAAGAAACCGCCGACCGTCCGCATCAAAGAACCATTAGTTCAAGAAATTTCGATCACTTGCGGAAACCAAACGGCAAATCAATCCATTCCGGTAGCAACACCGAAGGCGCAGGACAACGATCAACCGCCCAATCTCTGGATGCGATTTATCGAAGAGATATTCAAGCTCATCGGTAACCTTGCTTGGCCAATTGCAGCGGTATTGATCGCCTCCTTTTTCAAGAAAGAATTTGCCGCTCTGTTAGCTCGCCTTAAGAAAGGTAAGTGGGGTGATGCTGAGTTCGAGTTTGAGAACTATGTTCGAGAAGTTGATGCCGAAGCAGATATCCCGAGAGTACCTGAGGAGGAAAGCATCAGCCCAGCTGCCGCAGCGCGCGCAAGTACAGACCCGCGCGGTGCAATCGTCAGTGCGTGGGTAGAGGTGGAGGATGCGCTATTCAACCTTGTGAGAAGTCGCGATTTGCCACAAGCAATGCCAACTTCACGACAGCCTAAGAACACCATCTCGGCTATCCGTGCCGTCCAAAAAGTCCAAGCATTGGACTCAAATTGGGTAGCTCTGTTTCATGACCTGCGTACACTACGGAATGAAGCAGCGCATTCAACAGATTTTTCCCCGCCACCTGATGCGGTTATTAAATATGTCCAACTTGCCAAGGAGTTGGTAAATGCTATGCATGCTGCAGCAAACGGCTAACCCTTCTGTCAAGCGGACCTGCCGCAAGCGGCAGCCCGCTTACCTCAAACGTTAGAACTCACATGGAAACATTGTTTCACTACACCGATCTAAATGCATTCTTGAGCATTATTCAGAACAAAAAGTTGTGGCTGACAGGCGCATACAATCTTAACGATCATCAAGAAATTAGTTGGACACACCGAAAAATCGGTAGCCGGCTCAACGAATTATCTTCAAAGCATGGAAGAGAAAGGCCGGACGAAATATGGGCATTGCTTCATGCGAACTCCGGGGTTCCATACATCTGCTCGCTGTCATCTGAGTCAGATCTACTTAGTCAATGGCGTGCGTACGGGCAAAATGGATCTGGCGTCGCAATTGGATTTAAGCGTACGGCACTGCCTGGCTCGGAGCGACTCCCGATGCTCACTTACGGCAAGAAAGATAGCGTATCCCTGCATCAGGTCGTATACAACGAGAATGCTCAAAATAAGCTAATTGACTCAATTCTTGCGCCTGCGTTTGAAGGAGCCGAGGTAGACGATCAGGCTCACCGGGCAATGTCAACAGCCGCATATCAATTAGCAGGGCTTTCAAGCATCTTCAAAAACCCTGCTTTCGCTGAAGAAAAAGAGTGGAGAATAGTCCACAAGCCAATAATTATGGGAAAAGAAGGCAGCAATGAGTCCAAGATCCATGTCAGCATTTCCAAGCCAAAATACAGAACCTCAGGCGGAAAGCTCATCAGTTACTTTGAGTACGATTTCACAGGCCTCGACGCAACCGACATCTTCTCAGAAATTGTTTTAGGCCCAAAGTCGGAAGTATCAAGCTTCGATCTTTCGCTCCTTCTCACAGAGAATGGATTGGCCAATCTAAAAGTTAGCAGATCTAAGGCCTCATACAGATGAGCAAGGTGATTTCTAACTGGCGGTTCAACGCGGACGCCAACACTGGCCATGGCTTCGCCATTTTTATGGCCAGTGTTGGTGCCCTGCGCGCTTCGCGCTCCGGCGCCGGTTAACCTGGGCGTTAGGCCTATGCATCAAGAAATTCCCGGATTTTGGCAAGGCGGCCCACATGAGCCTATTCACGTTGAGGACGCATGGCGAGACTTTGTGCGCTCCATCGGAGGAACAGTGGTGGAAGATGTACTTTCTCACCCACGAACCTTCGAAAACGCTGACTTTGTCTTCCTTAGTGAATCGGTAGTGGCCGAGCTTAAGGAGATTGAAACGGAGTTTTCATCAACCCCTGCATTTGCAAAGGGATTTAGTCTTTTGATGCAGCGGCTAGTTGCCGAGCAACCTGATTGGAAACCCGCGCTCTTTGGAGGTGATGGCGGTTATCCAGAGTGGTTTCACAGCGAATTTGTACGTATCTTTCGTCCGCCTCTGCAAAGAATCCTTAAGAAGGCAAACAAGCAAATTCGCGAAACCAAGGAGCACTTTAGGATAAGTTCACAATCAGGCACACTGTTGCTAGTTAACGATGGCTTCACCTCCATCAGCCCTGCATTAGTTCGCGGCTTGGCAGGAAGCATCCTGACGCATTCCTATTCCTCTATTGACTGCTGCATCTATTTAACGGTCAATTGCTATGTCGAAATCGGCGGCTCGGACGAGCCAAAGTTGCTATGGGTACCGATGTATAGCGATAGAGCATCAGATGAACTGGTGGAATTTATAAACTCTCTTGGCAGAAAATGGTTCGACTTTCTTGAGTCTCGTGTCGGCCCTTTCACGTCTCGAACGGAGACGGAGAATAGCGACCTCTTGCAAGGCTCCGAATCCATCGTCCATCCCGACTTACCACAGCGCGAGAGGTAACCCGTGCCTTCACCAATTTGGCCTAACTGGTCGGTCAAGCGGACGCCAACAAAGCCCATGGCTTCGCCATTTTCATGGACTTTGTTGGTGCCCTCCACTCGCTGCGCTCCTTCCGGCGCCGCTTACCTTGGGCGTTTAGGCTTAAATATGCTCAAAGCAAATCAAAATTTGTCTCGCAGTGGAAAGTTCTTAGCTTGGTTCTCGCTAATAAACGGCCTCCTTACCAAAGCCACACCATTGCTTCTTAATTTTGTGTTCAAACAACCACTTCCCCTATTTGCTGCAATCTCTTTTGTTGTACTTGGTGTTATTGGTGTTGTTGCGGGCTACTATAGCTTAGGTGCTAAAACTTGGGCTTTCTGGCTATGGTTCGTATTATTCCTCATTCAAATTGCAGAGTATTTTTCATCAAGCTTTTTCTTCTCATTTATCGGGCATTATCTCTAAAGTTTGGTTGGGGTTCAGTTTCGCCACCAAGCCGCACTAACATTAATTTATTGGCATTAGTAATTTGCGTTCTTGCATATAAAAATGCACGTAGCCTAACCCATCATTCAAGCGGGACGCCTAACGGCGCCCCTTAATTCAAACTACAAGGGCTTCCCCATTTTAAGTAATAGCTATCTGCAATGTTTTTGTGTGTTTAAGTTTTTCAGTGCATGAGTATCCTTTACTGTAGCCAGTGTTAAGCGAGAAGGTGAAGGACTGCGGTACTACAACCGGTCATATTGGGCATGATTGGCCCGGACCCTGATGAAAGACGCGCGTCCGAGCCTCATTCGTTAGTCGGGTACTCAGCTCCCCTAGAATTAATCAGGTACGCCCGGTGCGGGTCCAACCCGCTGCTTATCAACGCTGGCAGTTAAGCTGTGATGCAACCATTGCATTCAAAATAAGGTTCTTGAGGCTTTAAACATATAAAGTGCTACCATCGAACTATCGAATGACCTTGATATGGCTTTTATCAAATGAACACAGAACAACCGAACAATCCATTGCACGGTATCACGCTTGCAGAAGTGGTTGAGCAATTAGTGGCGCATTACGGCTGGGAGGCGCTGGCGACAAGGGTTAGTATCAACTGTTTTAAAAATGACCCTTCAGTTAAATCTAGCCTGAAGTTTTTGCGCAGAACGCCTTGGGCACGGGCTGAGGTGGAGGCGTTGTTTTTGCGGACGTTTTCAAAATAAACGATTCTTACACCTGCCCGAATTGGCAGTTTGTTACTGACGATGTTCCCATTATAAAAAAGCCAGCAAACGCTGGCTTTTTTGCTGGTGACTCTGTCATATCACAGATAAGTATGTTTAGGGCGCTGCCTTCACGGGCATGGTGACAAACTGATCGGTGATCTTGCCTTGTTTATCTTTAAAGCACAGCCTGAACTTGACCTGCTCACCGGCTTTAAACGGGCTGGACAACTCAAACAGCATCAAATGCAGCCCGCCTGGCGCCAGTTTGACTGGCGTGCCCGCCGGGACAGGCAACGCTTCCATACTGCGCATTTTCATGACACCGTTTTGCATGGTCATGCTGTGCATTTCTACGCTCTCTGCACGCTCGGTTTCAATGTAGACCAGAGTGACGTCTTGCGGGCTGGTGAGCGTGAGGTAGGCGGCGCCGACGGACTGGCCGGGATTGGAGGCGCGCACCCAGGCATCGGTGAGTTTGACTTCTGCATGTGCAAAGGCCGAGGACGCTAACAGGCACAAGCTCGCGAGCAATTTCAGGCAGAGGTGTTTTGTTTGCATACTTAAATCCAGTCTCAGATTATTCTGGCTCGTATAAGTCTGGCGGCGTGCTATCGGGGATGCGAAACTTTTCCGAAGCCCAATCGCCCAGATCCATCAGTTTGCAGCGTTCGCTACAAAAAGGCCGGAATGGATTTTTAGGGGAATACTCGGTGGTTTCTCCGCAGGCGGGACAGGCCACCTTGCGCGGTTTGACTACTGCTTGCGTCAATTGTGACTGGCTCCGGTAAAGTTGCAGACGATCATCTTGAACGGGATATCCTGTTCACAGCCTTTGGGGCGTTGCACAAAGTCCAGCTTTTGAAAGCGGATGTTGATCGCATATTTGTTGGCACTGACTTCCGGGAAGCATTCTTCATGGTCAATTTCAATGCGCAATAACTGGGCAGGTTTGTGTCCGGAAAGCTGTTGCTGATAGGCGCCATGGTGGGCAACCAGGGATAACACCTGGCCACTGCCACGCAACAATTGCATAATCAGGCTGATGGCTTCGTACATCGGCATCAAGCGGGATAACCATTGCGTAAAATCTTGCTTGCGGCGCTCTACACTCAGGTAGAGCCAGTGGCGGTATGAGGGCAAGTCAAACTCGCAGACACCGCCTGGAATACTGGTCCGCTGCTTGACGCTCATGAGCCAGTCATTGTCGCGCAAGGTTTGGCCGAGCTTTTGATGATCGGCTCTCAAGGTAGTTGCGCAACGGTCCAGATTGTTTACGGTGCTTTCGAGCGCCTCTTGGTCGATATTGGGATTATGTTGCAGCAGGGAAAGCTGGACTTTATGACGGTCCAGCTCTTGCAGCAAATCTACCTTGAGATCACCACGATCAATGACATCCAACACTTGCAGCATGGAAATCAGCGCCACATGATGACTGACCTCGTGACCAATGGCAATGTGATGCAGCATCTTGTTGAACAGGTCTTCAAGACGAAGATAGGTTCTAATGCGCTCGTTAAATGGAAATTCGTAGCTCGACACGGCAGCCTTTTCTGTCAGCTGATACTTGAAAAGTATGCAATAAAAGTTTGATTATGAAACCCTTTTAACTCAGAGGCAAGTTTTAGAGAAATTTTTGTGAAATTGCAGCACTTTTTGCTGTAAATCGGCGAGTGTCAGCTGGTTTTCAATCACGGTATCCGCAATCGCCAGCCGCGCCTCTCGCGGACTTTGCGACGCCATGATGGCTTGTGCCATTTCGGCAGAGAGCTGACTGCGTTGCATGACCCGCTGCAATTGCGTCTGCTCATCGCAATCGATCACCAGCACATGATCTATCATGGACCAATCCTCGCGGCTCTCGACCAGTAATGGGATCGCCAGAATCACATATGGATGACTGGCATACTGGGCAATTTGCTGTACGGCCTCAGCACGGATCGCCGGGTGCATGATCTGATTCAGTTGTTCGAGGGCTTCTGGGTGCTCAAACACCTGCGCGCGCAGTGTTGCCCGGCTGAGACGTCCATCTGCCTCAAACATGTGGTCGCCAAAAGCCACCCTCACCTCTTGCATGGCCGGACTGCCGGGTTCACTCATTGCGTGCGCAATGTGGTCCAGATCCACCACAGGCACGCCTAAGGCAGAAAATGCTGCACACGCCTCGCTTTTACCACTGCCGATACCGCCGGTCACAGCCACCACTTTTGCCATGTGCTGCTCCCGTTAAGGCACTAAATAATAAGCGGCCAGAGTTTGCCCATAAAACAGGGCGGCGATGCCGCCCAGGGCTAAAAAAGGACCAAAAGGAATCGCAGTTTGTCGGGTTTTGCCTTTGAGCAGAATCAAGCCGATGCCGATCACACTACCGACCACCGAGCTCAATAAAATGACCGCGGGCAGCAGTTGCCAGCCGAACCAGGCACCGATCGCAGCCAGCAGCTTGAAATCACCGTACCCCATGCCCTCCTTGCCTGTCACGAGCTTAAACAGCCAGTAGACCGCCCATAACACCAGATAACCCGCCATGGCACCGATCACGGCTGACGAGAGATCGGTAAACCCATCTTTAAGGTTAAGCAACAGCCCCAGCCACAACAGCGGCAAGGTAATGTCATCGGGCAACAGTTGTGTATCAAAATCAATAAAGGTCAATGCGACCAGCGCAAATACAAATGCAAGTGCAAACAAGGTCAAATAGCTATAGCCATATTGCACAGCCACCGCAACCGACAGACCGCCGGTCAGCAATTCAACCAATGGATAACGCATTGAAATCGGCGCATGACAGGATTTACAGCGTCCGCGTAAGAATAGATAGCTGATCACAGGGATATTCTCAAGTGCCGTAATCTGGTGTCCGCAATGCGGGCAGGTCGAACGCGGCACCACAAGATTGTATTTGGGTTGATCAGGCACCTCTTGCCCCTGCAAATCGAGACAGCTTGCCTGCCATTCACGCTCCATCATTTTGGGCAGACGATGAATCACTACATTGAGAAAGCTGCCAACTAGCAAACCAAAGACCAGACAGGCGGCTTGCAGGGCATGAGGCTGCGTGCGCAGCAGACTTAAAACAGGTTCAAGGATTTCGTGCATGATGCCGATAACAAAGATAAGGTTGCTGCATCATCTCATCGTTGATGCCCATAGGCAAGGCTGACAAAGTGCAAAACTGCTTTAAAAGCGCATTCTTCTGGCTTGAAAACTGTTTGCAAGTCACCATTTATGTGTAAGATGGTCATGACACAGCAACTTGAGTGGTTTGCGTCTGTGTGAAGTGGCATCTGTTATCTATAGAAGGAAGTTGCCTATGTCTGATCAAATCAAATTTACATCGCCAACCGAAGTTGAGTTGAACGAGGTTGAGCATCCTGCCTGGGATGAGCCAGTGATTTGTCGAGTAGAAGTCGATTTACCTGGATGGCTCACCAAACTGACCGGACAATCACACTGGGAAGTCTACAGTGAAGAAGAAGAGGAAAACTGCGTAAGCTTTGCGATGCGCTCTTCGAATCATGATCGTTTGCAAAAAGCGATGGCGTCAGCAGAGAGCGACCTGCAGGCAGAGGTGACCTTGTATCACAACGGCTATGCCGTCGTCGATGTCAACGGAAAATCCTTGTTTGATGGCGCATTGACCCATGCAACCAACGACTGCGCGCGACTCAGCTACTACCACATGAGTGGCGAGCCTATCGCCCTGAATTAACCCGGTGTTTGGTTCAGCCGGTATCTTTTAGGTGTTGTCGCCTGCGTACAAGCAGGCGACACCTTAATGTTGCCGGTTGACCGAAAACTGGGCCAAATCCAGCAAAGCCTGTTTGGCGGGCGTCAGTTCAAAAATGGCCAGTGCTTCACAGGCCTGTTCTGCTTCTTTTTGCGCCACGGCGCGCACATAATCAAATGCCTTCACGGCATGCAAAATCTCCAGCACGGCATCTAGCTGCGTGACCTGCCCTTCTAACAAGGCCTGCTTGACCAAGTCCGCTTGCGCGGTTGGCGCTTGCTGGATGGCATACAACATCGGTAAGGTCACTTTTCCCTCGGCCAGATCATTGCCCAGGGTTTTGCCTATTTTTTCACTGTCACCGGTTAAATCCAGCACATCATCTATGAGCTGAAAGGCCGTGCCCAAGTGCATGCCATACTTGGCCAGCCCCTCTTCTTGCGCGACGCTGGCCTGACACTGCACCGCTCCCAGACGGGTCGCCGCTTCAAACAGCTTGGCAGTTTTAAAGTGGATGACCTGCAAGTAATCCTGCTCGCTAACGCCGATATTGCGCACATTGAGCAGCTGTAGCACTTCGCCTTCGGAAATCACATTGGTGGCATCGGCCAGGATTTCCATCACACGCATGTTTTGCAGCCTGACCATCATCTGAAAGGAACGTGAATATAGAAAATCGCCGACCAGCACACTGGCAGGATTGCCATACACATGATTGGCGGTAGATTTGCCTCGACGCAGTTCGGAAGCATCAACCACATCATCATGCAATAAAGTGGCTGTATGAATAAATTCGACAATGGCAGCCAGAGCATGGTGGTCCGGTGTTACACGCCCGGCCAGATCAGCGGCCATCAACACCAATGTCGGACGCAAGCGTTTGCCACCACTATGAATGATGTATTCCGAAATTTGATTAATCAGCGGAACTTGGGATGACAAAGACTGGCGAATAACGGCATCCACCTGCTGCATATCGCCTGTAATCCGCGCCAAACAAGCCTGAAGAGACACTGAAACACCAATTAAATGAAAAGCTGAAGCATATCATACCGCCAACATCATCGCTATGTTCAGCGCGTATCAGCGATGTATCAACGCACTGATGAGCTTTAAGAAATGTAATGTTGGACGGGGATCACTAAAAGAAAAAAGCCCTGTTTCTCGGAAAGAAACAAGGCTTTTATTTTTGGCGCGCCCGGAGCGATTCGAACGCCCGACCCTTTGGTTCGTAGCCAAATACTCTATCCAACTGAGCTACGGGCGCCAAGGTTTGTTGCTTTGCAACAAAAACAGCATTATAACATAAGTTTCAGCTTTGTGGAGGGGTCCAAGTAACGATGACACCCTAATTTACCAAACCCTTGAATCGTTAAACCCAGGTATTTGGCGGTGAGCGAGGGATTCGAACCCTCGATACAGGTTTAAGCCCGTATGCTTCCTTAGCAGGGAAGTGCCTTCGACCACTCGGCCAGCTCACCTTATTAAAACAATGACGCCTTAATAATACCAACACAGCTGATGCTGTTTTCTTTGCAGTATTGCTACTGCATTGAAGGCCGCCATACTACGTGAAAACCCTTCAAAAATCAACGCAAAAAAGAAGAATGTTTTATTTCTTTATTCGTGCGTTTGCGATTATGCGTTTTCCAGGCCAAACGCCTTATGTAACACGCGCACAGCCAGTTCCATATACTTCTCTTCGATCACCACTGCGATCTTGATTTCACTGGTAGAGATCATTTGAATATTGATGCCCTCTTCGGCCAATGTGCGGAACATCTGGCTGGCGATACCCACATGCGAACGCATGCCCACACCGACTACAGACACTTTTGCAATCTTGTCATCGCCAGTCACTTCACGTGCCTGGATATGGCCTTGAACCTTATCGCGCAGAATTGTCAGCGCCTTGTTCATTTCGTTTTTGTGTACGGTAAACGTGAAGTCTGTCGTGCCGTCTGCGCCCACGTTCTGGATAATCATATCCACATCAATGTTGGCATCGGCGACAGGACCAAGAATCTGATAAGCAATCCCTGGCTTGTCAGGCACGCCTGCTACGGTAATTTTCGCCTCATCGCGGTTAAAAGCGATGCCGGAGATAATTGGATCTTCCATGTTTTCCTCATTTTCTTCGAATGTAATCAGCGTGCCGTCACCCTCTTCTTCAAAGCTGGAGAGCACACGTAACTTAACCTTGTATTTGCCAGCAAACTCAACCGAGCGGATTTGCAGTACTTTGGAGCCTTGCGAGGCCAGTTCGAGCATTTCTTCAAAGGTGATTTTTTCCAGCCGGCGCGCTTCTGGCACCACACGCGGGTCAGTGGTATACACACCATCCACATCGGTATAAATCTGGCATTCATCGGCCTTGAGCGCTGCTGCCAACGCTACACCTGTCGTATCGGAGCCGCCACGGCCCAGCGTGGTGATATTGCCATGGGCATCCACGCCCTGAAAACCGGCGACCACACAGACATAGCCGTCATCGAGGTCTTGTTTCAGGTTATGCTGGTCAATGTCCAGAATACGCGCTTTGGTAAACGCATCATCCGTGAGGATTTTCACCTGGGTGCCGGTATAGCTCTTGGCCTTGATGCCAAGCTCCATCAGTGCCAGAGCGGTCATACCTATGGTGACCTGCTCACCGGTAGACACCATCACATCCAGCTCACGCGGATCTGGATCCGGCATGATTTCCTTGGCCAGTGAAATCAGGCGATTGGTTTCACCTGACATGGCTGACACCACGACCACCACTTGATGGCCCATGGCCTTGTAACGTGCCACACGACGCGCCACATTGCGGATACGCTCGGGATTGGCGACTGAGGTGCCACCATATTTTTGTACGATTAATGCCATTATTTTGCTCTGTTAATCAATTGAGTTAATTTAGTTTAGCTTCTGCCCAGGCTTTGACACTCGCCAGTGCCTGCGGCAGATTTGCGGGCTCAGTGCCGCCAGCCATCGCCATGTCTGGCTTGCCACCGCCCTTACCACCCACCTGGCCTGCAACATGATTCACCAGCTCGCCCGCCTTGACTTTGCCAGTCAAGTCAGCAGTCACGCCCGCAGCCAGACTGACCTTGCCCTCTGCCACGCTCGCCAAAACAATGACGGCAGATTTGAGTTTATCCTTGAGTTTATCCATGGTCTCGCGCAAGGCATTAGCATCTGCACCGTCCAAGGCAGCAGCCAATACTTTAACGCCATTGACTTCCAGGGCTTGCGTCGCCAGATCGTCGCCTTGTGAAGAGGCGAGTTTGGACTTCAAGCGCGCCAACTCTTTTTCGAGCGACTTGACGTGATCCATCACTTGCGCAATTTTGGCTGGGACTTCATGCGCAGGGGCTTTGAGCTCACCTGCCACCTGATTAATCAGCGCTTGCTGGGATTGCACCAGCTTCAACGCGCCCTCGCCCGTGGTGGCTTCGACACGGCGTACGCCTGCCGCCACGCCACTCTCGGAGGTAATTTTAAACAGTCCAATATCGCCAGTGCGGCTGACATGGGTACCGCCACACAACTCGCGCGAAGATCCGATATCCAGCACGCGTACTTCATCGCCATATTTCTCGCCAAACAGCATCATGGCGCCCGTTTTTTGCGCAGACTCAATATCCATCAAGCGCGCTTGTGTCGCCGCATTGGCCAAAATCTCGGCATTGACCAACGCTTCTACCCTGTCAATCTCGGCATCAGTCATCGGCGCATTATGCACAAAGTCAAAACGGGTTTTTTCCGTATCGACCAGGCTGCCTTTTTGCTGCACATGCTCACCCAGCACTTCACGCAAGGCCTTATGCATCAGATGCGTTGCCGAGTGATTACGCATGGTGCTGGCGCGCGCCTGCAGATTGACTTTAGCCGCCAACGCATCTCCCACAGACAAAGACCCGGTTTTGAGTACGCCATGATGGCCGAACACGGCTGCCTGAATTTTTTGTGTATCTTCTACGGCAAAAATACCGTTGGCAGACTTGAGCTCTCCGCTATCGCCAATCTGGCCACCGGATTCAGCATAGAACGGTGTATGGTCAAGCACAACCACGCCGAGGTCACCTTCATTCAGTGTTTGTACAGCACTGCCATCTTTATATAACGCCAGGACTTTGGCAGCGGTTTCCAGCTCGTCATAACCGTGGAATGTGGTCGCAGCGCCGTCATATTCAAGATTGAGCGCCATTTTGAACTTGCCCGCCGCACGTGCTTGTTCTTTTTGGCGCGCCATGGCCGCATCAAAGCCAGCGGTATCCACCGTCACGCCACGTTCGCGGCAGATGTCGGCGGTGAGGTCCAGCGGGAAACCAAAGGTATCGTGCAGTTTGAAGGCTAACTCACCACTCAATACTCTAGGAACCTTTTCTCCTGACTTGTGATAAGCAATCAAAGAGTCTTCTAAGCTACTTTCGAGAATATTCATACCATTCTCGATAGTTTCAAAGAATCTTTCTTCCTCTTGTTTGAGGATATCCATTACTCGGTTCTGATTTGTTTTTAACTCTGGATAAGCTTCGCCCATCTCATTAACCAAATCAGGAACCATTTTATAAAAGAATGGTTGCCGCGCAGACAACTTATATCCATGTCGAATGGCTCTGCGAATGATACGACGCAATACATAGCCACGCCCTTCGTTACCAGGGATAACACCATCAGATATCAAGAACGAGCAGGCTCGAATATGATCAGCCAAGACTTTCAGACTCGGATTATTCATATCGCCAGAAATTGTTTCTCTCGCGGCGGCTTTAATCAACGCCTGGAATAGATCAATTTCGTAGTTGGCATGCACGCCTTGCAGTACCGCAGAAATACGCTCCAAGCCCATTCCGGTATCGACCGATGGCTTAGGCAACGGATGCATGACGCCCGCTTCGTCGCGGTTGAACTGCATGAACACGTTATTCCAGATTTCAATAAAGCGATCACCATCTTCATCGGGCGAGCCTGGAGGGCCGCCTGGAATATGCGCACCGTGGTCATAGAAAATTTCTGTACAGGGGCCGCAAGGACCGGTGTCGCCCATCATCCAAAAGTTATCTGAGGCATAACGCGCACCTTTGTTGTCCCCAATACGGACAATCTTGTCAGCAGGGACGCCCACCTCTTTGTTCCAGATATCGTAGGCTTCATCATCCTCCGCATACACGGTGACCATCAGGCGTTCTTTGGGTAAAGCGTAGACTTCAGTCAACAGCTCCCAGGCAAAGGTAATGGCATCGCGCTTGAAGTAATCCCCAAAACTGAAGTTACCCAGCATCTCGAAAAAGGTATGGTGACGCGCGGTATAGCCCACATTCTCAAGATCGTTATGCTTACCACCGGCGCGTACACATTTTTGTGCGGTCGCCGCACGCGTATAGGCACGCTTGTCAAAGCCGAGGAACACATCTTTAAACTGGTTCATGCCTGCGTTGGTAAACAGCAAGGTGGGGTCACCATGCGGCACCAGTGAACTGGAAGCTACCACTTGGTGGCCTTTGGAAGCAAAGAAATCCAGGAACGCCTGGCGGATTTGTTTGCTGGAAGGTTTTTGCCCGTACTTAACTGTCATCTTCTGCGTGTCTATTCAAAATGTGTTTAATTACATCAAACGTAAAACCCCGACTCTGTAAGAAGCGGGCCTGTTTTGCCCATTCCTCGCGTGTTGTCGGGGCCGCTTTAAATTTTTTGCGCCAGACTTCGCTGGCGCGTTCAACCTCATTGTCCTGCAAGCCTGCAACGGCTTCTGCTATCAAGGTATCGTCTACCCCTTTTTCACGTAGCTCGTTGGCGACACGCGCACTGCCAAATTTGGCTTTACGGGCATGGACCAATTGCTCGGTGAATCTGGCGTCACTCAACCAGCCGCGCTGTTTAAAATCATCCAACAAAACCGGGAGGTCGTCCGCTTCTTCGGCATAGGCCTTTAGCTTTTGCCCCAACTCCGTGTATGAATACTCACGCTTGGCCAAGTATTCTAAAGCGCGTTGGCGTAAGGTTTTTTCCAGATTAGCCATTGAATTTTAGGCCACAGTGCGTACAGCGCTCAAAGAGAAAAACCAAACGTCAAAAGCGCGCCTCACTCAGGCTCGCAAAAACCTTAATCATCCTCGCCGCGCGCTGAAGGCAGAATATCTGCCAGCACTTTGGCATTGGCGCGAATTTTCGCTTCAATTTCCGCTGCGATTTCTGGATGCTCACGCAAGAACTCTTTGGCGTTTTCTTTGCCTTGGCCGATTTTTTCGCCGTTATAGCTAAACCATGCACCGGCTTTTTCCACCATTTTCAGATTGACGCCCAACTCAATAATCTCACCCAACCGCGAGATGCCTTCGCCATACATAATGTCAAACTCGGCTTGTTTAAATGGTGGCGCGACTTTGTTTTTAATCACTTTGACTTTGGTTTCGGAGCCAATGACTTCGTCACCTTTCTTGATCGCGCCTGTGCGGCGGATATCCAGTCGCACAGAGGCGTAGAATTTAAGCGCGTTACCGCCGGTGGTCGTTTCCGGGTTGCCAAACATGACACCAATTTTCATCCGAATCTGGTTAATGAAGATAACCAGCGTATTGGTACGTTTGATATTGCCGGTGAGTTTACGCAAGGCTTGTGACATCAAGCGCGCCTGCAAGCCCATGTGGCTGTCGCCCATTTCACCTTCAATCTCAGCGCGTGGCGTCAACGCTGCCACCGAGTCGACCACTACAATATCCACTGAGCCGGAACGTACCAGCATGTCGGCAATTTCCAAGGCTTGTTCGCCAGTATCGGGTTGCGAAATCAGCAAATCAGGGACATTCACGCCTAATTTAGAGGCGTATTGCGGGTCTAGCGCATGCTCCGCATCAATAAAAGCAGCGGTGCCGCCTAATTTTTGCATTTCGGCAATCACTTGCAGGGTCAAGGTGGTTTTACCGGAAGACTCCGGGCCATAAATCTCCACAATGCGGCCGCGTGGCAATCCGCCTACGCCGAGTGCGATATCCAGACCCAATGAACCGGTGGAAACGACTTGCAGGTCTTCGCCGATATCAGCATCGCCCATGCGCATAATGGAACCTTTGCCGAACTGCTTTTCAATTTGAGAGAGTGCGGCGGCGAGCGCTTTGCTTTTGTTGTCATCCATGCTGATTACCTTCTTTTAGCGATAAAATGCGTTGCTTGCACAAACGCGATATAATCCAAACAATAACCTCTAATTATTTCATAAATCGACCATCAGTGAAATGGCGTTGCCATGAATAAATGCCCAGCCATTCTGGCCTGAGGCAATTGCGTAGCTGCATGCGTGAATGGTGCTGTCAACCGCGGCCCGGCAACTGCGTTAAATAGATCAGGGAGCATGCATTTGTTTTCCGCTAGAGGAGCATTTATGAAAGTCTTTAAACTGATTCTGACGTTGGCGCTGGCGAGTATCGCGGCAGTCAGCGCGCAAGCACAAGATAACTGGTCGGTGGGCGTGGTGGTAGGCAACCCTTACCCACCCGCTTACTACGCGCCGCCTGCCGTAGTTTATGCACCGCCGCCAGTGGTCATTTACCCACATCCACAAAGCCGTTACTACTACAGCCCCCCTGCAGTGACCTATTCCGCACCAGTACCGCCACCAGGTCCCGGGTTTATTCAGTTCTCTTATGGCAATGGTGGCTACGGCGGTTACAACTATGGCCCGCGCAACTACTATGGTGGCGGATGGGGACGTGGTCACCACCACCATCACCACCACGACGATTAATTGATCACAGTTCTGACGTCACGCTACGTAACAGGGCCGTCAATAGATAACTGGCGGCCTGTTCACGTATCTGCTGGCGATCGCCGGTAAAATACTGGGTGTGCACCAGCACATGAGGCGGTCCCGGTTGCCGGGTGCCCCAGGCAAAACATACCATCCCCACCGGCTTGTAAGCAGACCCACCGCCCGGCCCGGCAATGCCAGTTACCGCACCACTGATATTGGCCAAACTGTGTTCTAACGCGCCGACGGCCATGGCCTGTGCCACCGCTTCGCTGACAGCACCATGTTCGTCTATCAATTCAGCCGGGACGCCCAACATGTCGGTTTTGGCAGCGTTGCTGTAGGTAACAAAACCGCGGTCAAACCAGGCTGAGCTTCCGGCAATTGCCGTTATCGATTGTGCAATCAGGCCACCAGTACAAGACTCGGCCAGCGCCAATTGCCACCCTCTGGCCTGCAAGGCAGGCCCCAGGCTTGCGCTGAGTTCCAGCAGGGATGGCATTACATTATCCCTTTTAACCATTGCAGTACCACTATTGCCATGAACGCGGCCAGCACATCATCCAGCATGACCCCCAGGCCGCCTTTCACGCGCTGATCCACCCAGCTGATCGGAAACGGCTTCCAGATATCAAACAGTCGAAACAGTGCAAATGCAGCCGCTCCCCAGCCGAACCCCGAGGGGACTGTGACCAAAACCGCAGCCATAGCCACAACTTCATCCCAGACAATCGCACCGTGGTCACTGACCCCGAGCGCACGTCCGGTAAACGCGCAGCACCAGACGCCCAGCAAGAAAAGTGCGGCCAAAGCAAGCCATTGCTGGGTTAAAGGTAAATGCATCAACAGCCAGTACAAGGGAAAGCCCAGCAGCGTGCCCACGGTACCAGGTGCTTTGGGTGACAAACCCGTGCCCAGACCCAAACTCAGACAATGCAGCGGGTGTGACCACAGCAGCCGCCAACTCGGTAACGATGACTGACTATGCTTAGCCAAAATGCTGATATCCTTTCTTTGCAATATCCAGAGCCACGTTGCCGTTCATCACGGTTAAACCAGGGCTCGCAGTGGTTTTACCAATGCGACTCAGCGGCAGATTCAATTGCTGCGACAGGGCCAGCAGCGCCTCCCGGTGCTGGGGAGCGGCAGTAAAACATAATTCATAATCATCCCCGCCTGCCAGCACGGCTTTCTGCATTGTCTCTTCTTCTATTGGCGTTTGCAGTCGTGGCAACGGCAACGCGCGCCAATCCAGTTCAGCGCCAACCCTGGAGGCCTGCAAAATATGGTCCAAATCGGCCAGCAAACCATCCGAAATATCGAGTGCAGCGCTTGCCATGCCACGCAAGGCCAAGCCCAGACGCACTCTTGGCTGCGGATGATGCATGGCAGTGGCGAGCATCGCAATATCATCGGCATGCAGAGGCAGATGCCCTAAACGGTTTTGTAGCCATAGTGCCGCCTGCCCTAAACAACCACTGACCCAGATATCCTCCCCCGCCCTGGCGCCATTACGTTGCAAGGCCTGGCCACGAGGCACTTCACCCAGGATGTTAATGGCGATATTGAGTGGGCCGCGGGTGGTATCGCCGCCGATCAAGGCAACCTCAAAGGCATCCGCACAGGCAAATAGGCCGTCACTGAATTGGCGTAACCACGGATGATCCACCCCGGGCAATGCGATGGACAGCGTGGCCCATTTAGGCTCGGCTCCCATCGCCGCCATATCACTGATATTCACTGCCATCGACTTCCAGCCAATGGCAAAGGGCTGTGCCTCGGCAAAAAAATGTGTGCCTGAAACCGACATATCGGCCGAAACCGCCAATTGATAGCCTGGACGCACGCTAACCAGCGCAGCGTCATCCCCTACCCCCAGATCAACCGCTGCTTGCCTGGTGAAATATTGGGCAATTAGATCAAATTCAGCCACGGCGATGCTGCCACCAGCGTAGACACAAGATGACAACGCCCCATGCCAGCAAGATACCCACGCTATCAGCCAGCCAGTCATAGACGCTGGGCTGACGGGTCACGGTGAGCAGCCCCTGTAGCACCTCCATGAGACCTCCATAAATCAACAAGCCGAGCATCAGCCATTGTTGCCGGGCCGGATAGGCCAATCCTGCCCAAAAAGTGACACCGCCAAACGCGACGATGTGCTGTATCTTGTCCAGATAAGGAAAGCGCTGCTCGGCAGGCGCCATTTCTATCAGCAACAGGTAAGTCAGTAGTGCCAAGCAGGCAATAAAGATGATTTTGGCAATCAGAGAAAAACGCATGGGTATCCTGAATGAAGATGAAGAGATCAAGCCTGGGGCTTGAGCGCCGACTTGGGCCGGAACGCCTGAACCACGCGTGCATCTGTTTCCAGATAAGGCATGGGCGCATCAGGGGTTGCCAGCAAGTCCAGGCAATATGGCACCGCCGCAAAGATGCCCGGCACTACCGTTTTACCTTCGCCATCTTTGAGGCCTTCCAGCGTTTCCTGTATAGACTTTGGCTGCCCGGGCAAATTGATAATCAGGCATTGCTTACGGATCACTGCCACTTGCCGCGACAAAATCGCCGTAGGCACAAACCTCAGACTGATCTGGCGCATTTGTTCGCCAAAGCCCGGCATCTCACGATCAGCGACCGATAAGGTAGCTTCAGGTGTGACATCGCGCAAGGCCGGACCCGTGCCACCGGTAGTCAAAATCAGATGGCAGGCCTCTTCATCCACCAATTGCCTGAGCGTCTCGGCAATGGTGGCCTGCTCATCGGCAATCAGCCGGGGGATGACGTGGTAAGGCGAAGTGAGCGCCTGTTGCAACCACGCAGTCAGCGATGGAATGCCCTTATCCTCATAAATGCCCTGTGAAGCGCGATCACTGATGGAAACAAGTCCAACACGCGTGAATTGTTGTTGCATAACGTGGTCTATCAGAAGTTGGTCTGTGTTAATGTACCAATACATCATAACATTACAATGTGACAATCGATCATGGAGAACGAGATGAACCAAGCGCATGCAAGCAGGCATTCCCCCCCCTTAAAACGTCCGCTCATCCTAGGCGGGCTCATGTGGTTGTCCATGTGTTTGGCCCTCGCCTGTATGCTCACGAGTCAACGCGTCTCTGCCGAAGAAAACCCCTACGTCACACATTACCAGGCACAAAACCAGGGGAACCTGCACTCCTTGCAAGCCAATCCTGAGCCGCAGTTGCTCAGTGGCGTGCGCCGGGATGACGACAACATCAGAATGCTCGAAGATGGTTATGACTTGATGGGCTTTAGCAGTTTTGAAGCTGGGGAAGTCCCGCCAGAACTGGCACTAGACCATGGCCGTAGCCTCCAAGCCGACAGCATTCTGGTCTATGTAAAAAAAGCGGGCAACACTTCGCCAGCCTCCAAGATGGAGATGATCAAGGAAGCCGTGAAAAAAGGTCAGTCGCTGACTGAAAAAGACATGGCTGCCAGCCCGGGCAAATATCGCTATTACGCAAGTTTCTGGGCAAAACTGCCGCCTCCTTTACTAGGCATCCATGTGATCAAACTGGTGCAAAAACAATCTGGTGGTGAGGGCGAACGCCTGCCTACCCCCGGCGTGCGCGTGATTGCCGTGATTCATGGCTCGTCTGCCGAAAAAGCAGGCATGCAACGCGGCGACCAGCTACTCAGCATCAACCAGGAAAAAGTAGAAGATGCAGCCACGCTCTCCACTCTCGTACGCAAATACCGAGGCAAAGCAGTTAAGTTAGAGATGGAACGTCAAAGTGAGCCCCTCTCGCTAGAGGCCCAACTCTAAACGTTTGGCGTGTTATCCTTGCCAAATCAAGCATCCAAGAAAGCGCTTTACATGTTTCAACCGATTTTTGACCACCAGGCCGCACGCGAAGCGGCCGGTGATATTGACGATATTCAGTTTATTCGAGCGTTGTTCGACAATATCCGGCCCAAGGACTCCTCGGATATTGAAAGTGCGAGCAATGCCTTGCAGGCCTTGTGCTTCCTGCTGCAACAGCATCCACAGTTTGCCTTGTTATTGCGCAACAGCGTGCTGAGACTGCTCAATGAAAAGAGCGTGATATCGCTGTATTCAGACCACGGCATTCAATCAGACCTCGGCTTTTTTACCGAAATTTATCGTCGGCTTTCGCATAAAATCCTGCCAGACGTACCCGACCCTAAATATCTCAAGGATGTGTTTGGCCAGATTTTTCATCAAAACGATGATGCTGACTGGGTCACCGGCATGCCCGACCAGGTCTGGCGAGACTTTATGCAGACATTGGACATCAGCCGAGGCGACTGGCAATTGCAGCAAAACTGCATCCAGGAGCTCAAGGATGCCCTGCAAGTGCTGTCTTTCAGGCTCTCGGCATCTGGCTTGGATCCCGAGCTGATTTTGCAGCATGAAGATCTCGAATCAAACAGCTCGCCCTTTATCACGCAAAATATTGAAATTCAAAAGTTTTTGGCGCTGGGTAGCATCCAAGCTGAAGATGTGCAACATCTCTACAGTGTGCTCAAGCGTTGCGAGCAACTGACCTATGAAATCCGCAAGGCGAATGCCAAAACCGGGACCAGCATCTCGCTGACGGCGCTGATGCAAAGAATTTTGCAACAGATTCAGCGCATGCAACTGGTGGTAGACATTCTGCATGGGCTCATTCTCAAGCATGATGTGAGCCAGGCAATCACCAGCTTGCTGAAACAGCTGGTGGATGCCGAATGCAAGAAAAACAACCTGTCGGATTACTGGCGCCAAAATACGGAATTGCTGGCCTTGCGCGTCACTGAAAATGCCAGCCATACCGGCGAGCATTACATTGCGCAACATCGCGGTGAATATTTCAAGCTCATGGGCTCAGCCATGGGCGCGGGCCTCATCATTGCCTTTATGGCGATGTTTAAAATCATGATTGCCAGCTATCACCTGCCACCGCTGACCGAGGCCATTTTGTTTAGCCTCAATTATGGCCTGGGCTTTGTCATCATTCACCTGTTGCACTTCACGGTGGCCACCAAGCAGCCGGCGATGACCGCTGCGACCATTGCTTCAACCATAGATGACCATGGCCATGACAGTAAAAACATACACAATCTGATCAATATTGTGGCACAAACCACGAGCAGCCAGACGATTGCGATTTTAGGCAACGTGGTGGTGGTGATTCCGGTGGCCATACTGATTGACTGGCTGTTTATGCAAAGCACTGGCCATCACTTTATTGGCAGCGAAAAAGCACATAGCCTGCTGGACAACAATAACCCGCTGATCAGCCTGACCGCACTTTATGCGGCAGTCGCCGGGGTATGTTTGTTTTTGTCAGGTCTGATTGCCGGCTACCACGACAACCTGGCCGCCTACAACCGGATTCCAGAACGCCTGCAACATTTGGGCTGGTTGCAGTCCTTGCTGGGCAAAGAACGTCTGGGGCGCATTACCGACTATATCCGTCATAACCTGGGCGCACTGGCGGGGAATTTTTACTTTGGTTGCCTGTTGGGATTTGCCTCAGGGCTGGGGGTCATGCTGGGATTGCCGCTCGACATCCGTCACGTGACCTTTGTTGCGGCTTTTGCCGGTTACTCGTTCCCGGCGCTTGATTTTCAGGTCAGCCAATACATTGTGGGCACCACCATTCTGGGGATTGCCCTGGTCGGCACCATCAACCTCATTACCAGTTTCGGCCTGGCAATCTACGTTGCAATGAAGTCACGAAAAGTGCGCTATCGCCACTGGAAGGCTTTTTGGCTAGAATTGTTAAGTGCACTGTATCGCCAGCCAGGCAAGTTCTTGTTACCTCCTAAGAAAACCAATACAGATCATTAAACACACGGCGCGCGCAGTGTGTTGGAGCGGGTCAGCCGAAGGCCGGAGCCCAAGGCCACACCCGCTCAGTGACTAGTCAGCCGCCAGAGTGGTTTCTTTCTGGATCAAAAAGTGAAAGACACCGCCTTCTTTGTGCACAGACAACAACTTGACCGGGTGATGATTAATCACGTTGCGGATATTCTGTTCGCTGCCCGCAGAGGTCGTTTTCACGGACAACACCTGACCGGGCAACAACTCCTCCAGTTTTTCGATGGTTTTCAGCATGGGCAATGGACTGTCCAGGCCCATCAGGTCGAGTTCGATATCTATTGGTGTGGTGTGCATACTTGTCCCCCTTTTCAAAAGCTGCTGATGTCAGCATGATCAAGCTGTGTTGGCGACCGCCAATCACGTTCAATCTTCATCCAACTCGTCTTCCTCAGTACCCGCTATCGCCTGCAAGTCATCCTCTACCGCTACACCTTCCATCAATTCGCGGATTATTTTAAATAATTCGCGGCTGCTTTTAGGCGGCTTGCCGGCAGCATGCTCCTTATTCGCATTACGGATCAAGGTACGCATTTGCTGCACAGGGGTCTGCGGATATTCAGCAATAAATAATTCGATGGCCTTGCTGTCTTCGAGCAAGCGTGACCGCCACCGTTCCATTTGGTGAAAGCGGGCATTTTCTTCCTGATGCTTGCCTTCCCATTTTTGCAATTGTTCAACAATCGGGGCCAAATCTGTTTCACGCATCAGGCGCCCGATATACTGCATTTGACGACGGATGGCACCATTCGAGGTAATGCGCTTGGCTTCGGCAATCGCATCCATCAGGGATTCTTCCAGCGCCAGTTTTTTCAATTTATCCTTGGGGAGCGCCACCAGTTGTCGGCCAATGTCCTGCGCGGCATCCGCCTCAGCCTTGAGGCGGGTTTTACTGGGTTGGGAATCATCAAAGGTTTCAGATGTCATGTTAAAAGCAATCTCTGCCAAATCACGGTATGATAACAGCTTTAATCGTCAAGCTAAAAACAAGCAAGCCAGCATGCAAGCAGACCAACTACAACAAATCGCGCAAGACATTATTCGTTTGACGCAAACAGCCGGTGCCAGCAGCGCCGAAACCGAAGTCAGTTTTGGCATGGGTCAGAGTGTGTCTGTGCGCCAGGGCGAGACTGAAAATATTGAGTATAACCGCGATAAGGGCTGCTCGGTCACGGTCTACTTTGGTCAGCAAAAAGGCTATGCCAGCACCTCAGACCTGAGTCCGCAAGCCTTACGTGATACGGTTGAAGCGGCCTGCAATATCGCCAAGTATACGGCGCAGGACCCCTTCTGTGGCCTGGCTGACGCTGACTTGATGGCAACCTCGTTTCCTGACCTGTCTCTGCATCATCCCTGGCAAGTCGATGTCGATGCAGCGCTGGCGCTGGCCAAACGTTGCGAAAGCGCGGCACTGGCAGTAGATCACAGAATCAGTAACAGCGAGGGAGCCAGTGTCTATACGCAAAGCGGCGCCTTCGCCTATGCCAACAGTCACGGGTTTATCGGGGGCTATGCCAGTTCACGTCATAGTATCAGTTGCTCGGTGATTGCCGAGGCCGATGGCCTAATGCAACGCGACTACTGGTATAGCAGTGCCCGCGATGCACTAGACCTGGCCAGCCCTGAACAGGTGGGCCAGATCGCTGGTGAACGTACCGCCAGGCGACTGGGTGCGCGCCCGATCAAAACCGGGCAATACCCGGTACTGTTTGAAGCACCGCTGGCCAGTGGCCTGATTGGTACCCTCATGAGTGCCATTTCTGGTGGCAACCTGTATCGAAAATCCTCTTTCCTGCTTGATAGCCTGGGCCAAACCATCGCCAGCCCGCTGTTACAGATTGAAGATCATCCATTTCTGCTCAAAGGGGCGGCCAGTAGTGCCTTTGATAGTGAAGGCGTCGCTTGCCAAACCAGAACACTGGTCGAGAATGGCGTCCTGCAAGGCTATTTATTGGGCAGCTACTCCGCCCGCAAGCTGGGACTCAAAACCACAGGCAATGCCGGTGGCGCACACAATATTCTGGTCCGATCCACTGGTCAGTCCTTTGAACAGCTGCTGCAAACACTGGGCACGGGGCTGCTGGTGACGGAGTTACTGGGGCATGGCCTGAATATGGTGACTGGCGACTACTCACGCGGTGCGTCTGGCTATTGGGTTGAGAACGGCGTCATTGTGCACCCGGTCGAAGAAATCACCATCGCCAGCAACATGAAAGACATGCTGAAAAGTATCGTCGCCATTGGTAATGACGTGATTCCCAACAGTTCAAAACTGACGGGTTCTATTTTGATAGAGCGCATGACCGTCGCCTCATCCGAATAAACTTGTTCGCTCATCCCAATTACCATCAGTAAACAAGTTGTCACCAATAAAAAAGGCTTTGCAAATGCAAAGCCTTTTTTATATTTCCAGACAGGATTACTGTGGTGCAGTCTCAGCCGGTAATGCCATCAGCGTTTCATCTATGGCAGCCACGACCTCTGCCGCCTCTTTTTCAACCACAGGCATTTCGTCGCCAGTTTCGCTCGTTTGCTCGAGTAATGGCGGCAAAACCTCTTCAGGTTGCGCAGTCGCCTCAAAGGCTAAGGCGTCGACCTCATCCAATGTCGGTGCAGCGATTGATTCTACGGCTTGACTCTCAGACACGACGACCGCAGCCATATTGCCGGGCTCAGCCTGATCCACAGAGGTCACTGACTGCAGCAATACGGTTTCACCATTGTTAGAGGAAGACGCCGCTGGTTTGGCCGGCACATCTTCGTCAGCGGGCTCAAACTCGTCTTGCAGCAATTCCTGAGGCACCAAGCCATCCTGAATCAAGCTGGCACGGCGCTGCAAATAAGCATCACGCATGAAGGCATAAGGATCAATCGACGCATTATCGACGAGATCAGTCGCATCAAGCAATTGTGTACGCTTATCCAGCAACTGCACCGCACGCACCTGATAATAAGTACGAACCTGGCCAATATTGTGCAAATATTGAATCGGGTCAGAAGTCACGGTATCAATCGCCAACCCGCTGGCATCCCGCACCGTACTTGGCCCCAAAATTGGCAGCACCAGATAGGCACCCGACCCCATGCCCCAATAGCCCAGGGTTTGACCAAAATCTTCCTGGTGTTTGGGAATATTGTCCATACTGGCCACATCAATCAAGCCAACCACCCCAAAGGTGGTATTGATCACAAAGCGACCTGCATCACTGAATGCCTGGGCAAACTTCAATTGCAACAGATCATTGACCACCGTGGTCAAGGTGCCCAGGTTACTGAAGAAGTTGCTGATGCCAGTACGTACCGGCGAAGGGGCGACGGCTTTGTAGGCTTTTGCTACCGGCTTCATCGCATAGCGATCCGCAACATCATTAAATTTGTAGATGCCACGGTTGAGGCCTTCAAGCGGATCTTTATTGGTTGTTGCACAGCCAGACACACTTGCCAGTGTTGCAATCAGTACTATCGCTCTTAATTTTTTCATATTCGTCATTATTTCAGAAGCTGTTCAGGCGTATTAAATTTTTTGTATCCCCAACACTGCATGTTTTTTATCTTGCAATAGCATTTAATCACCAAGCAATGCTTACTCTTAACGGAATCACTTTTTAAAAACTAAAGCGCGTTTGACAAAGATATCTGAGATACAGCCACCACTTGGCTGTGTTTTGCCTTGATCCAGACTCCGCCCCAATCCCGATTAAAATGTTCTTCATTCTACCTCAAATGTCATTTGGGCTTCACATTATTTTTGTATAGGCGCAACGCCTGTTCCCGCTGTATTGCGTGATCTACAACAGGCCGAGGATAATTCAATGCAACGCCTTGATTAAATAAGCTTTGCTTGTGATATTTCGCTGCCCATGGCGCATGAATTTGATCATCATTCAGGTGTGCCAATTCTGGCACATATTTGCGGATAAATTTGCCTTGCGGATCAAACTTTTCAGATTGCGACTGTGGATTGAAGATCCTGAAATACGGTTGCGCATCGCAACCGGTGGAGGCCGCCCACTGCCAGCCACCGTTGTTGGCCGCAAAATCAAAATCGATCAGCTTTTGTGCGAAATATTGCTCACCCCATCGCCAGTCGATGAGCAAATCCTTGACCAGAAAACTGGCGACAATCATGCGTAACCGGTTATGCATATAGCCGGTCTGGTTCAACTGCCGCATGGCCGCATCCACGATCGGGAAACCGGTTTGGCCAGCGCACCAGGCCTCAAACCAGGGCTGGTGATTGAGGAAAGCCAACCCCTCATATTCAGCCTTAAAAGCCGTGCCCTGCTGCAAGTCTGGCCGATGATACAAAACCTGGAAATAAAAATCGCGCCAGATGAGCTCATTGAGCCAGATGGCCGCGCCTTCATTGCCGGTCTGCGTCAATTGCCAGGCCGCATGCGCCAATTGGCGGATTGAAATGGTGCCAAAACGCAAATGTACCGACAGGTAAGACACGCCCTTGATGGCAGGAAAATTGCGCGCATCGTGATACTGGCTGATCCGCTGCAGAAAGTCATTAAACAGCTGCTGCGCACCAGCCATCCCGGTCGGCAAACGCATGGCTTTCAGATTAGTCTCCTCAAACCCCAGTGAGGTCAAAGCGGGCATTGCTTGCGGCGGCAGTGGCGCCAGTTGACCGAGATACTTTTCAGTTGGATACGCTTGCAAATAAAAAGGGCTGAGTTTTGCCAGGTGGGCATTCTTGTAGGGTGTAAAGACGCCATAAGGCTTACCAGCCTGTGTCAGGATCTCGTCTTGTTCAAACAAGACCTGATCTTTAAACAAAAACAGTGACTGACCTAAAGCCGCCAGGGATTGTCTGACGGCCTCATCACGCGCGATCGCGGTGGGCTCATAATCACGATTTGCATAGACGGCTGAGACTTTCAGGCGTGCTGCCAAGGCAGGGATCTCTTCCCTGGCAGCGCCATGCAACACAATCAGATCCGCACCTCTTGCTTGCAGCGCCTGCTTGAGTTCACGTGCGCTTTCCCAGATAAACTCGACCCGGCGGTCGGCTTTATCGGTAAGGGCATCCAGGATTTCAGTATCAAAAACAAATGCGAGATAGACTTGCGCATGTTGTTTGAGTGCGTGGTAGAGGGCAGCATGATCATGGTCGCGCAAATCGCGACGCAGCCAGACCAGGGCATTGGACATTCTTATTCTCGGTGGTAAGGATGATTGCTTAGAACCGTATGCGCACGATAAAGTTGCTCGGTCAGCATCACTCTGACCATGCCATGCGGCATCGTGAGCTTGGATAGACTAAACAACCATTGCGCCTGAGTTTTCAGTTGCGGATGCAAGCCGTCAGCGCCCCCTATGACCAAAGCCACATCACGTCCCATTTCCTGCCAGGATTTGAGTTTATCTGCCAGTTGCAAGGTGGTGACAGCCTGCCCACGCTCATCCAGTGCCACCAGATAGTCTTTACCGACCACCTCGAGAATGCGCTTGGCTTCAGCTTCTTGGACCACTTCACTGTTTTTGCCCGAAGCGCGCTTGTCAGGCTTAATTTCAATGATGCGCGTCTCAAGTTCGCGCGGCATGCGCTTAAGGTATTCCGCGCAGGCAGACTCCACCCAGTCGGGCATCTTGTGGCCGACCGAGATGATATTGAGTTTCATGCGGGATAAAAAAGAATGACCTTGTGTCAGAATCAGGCGGCCGAGGCAGCGCGGCGCGACTGTGATTCGCTCCACAGCTGCTCGATATTGTAATAGGCACGTGTGGCAGGCACCATCACATGCACGACAATGTCGCCCAAGTCGACCAGCACCCATTCGCCTTCTTTTTCGCCTTCAATGCCACGCGCATCCATGCCTTTTTCTTTGAGCTTTTCGCGCACATTGTCCGCAATGGCTTTGCATTGGCGGGTGGAATTACCGCTGGCAACGATCATGTAACTGGTCATGGCGGTCATGTCGCGCACGTCCATCACCGTAATATCAAAGGCTTTGATGTCTTCCAGCGCGTCAACAACGGCCAGTTTCATGTCTTCAAGAGACATTAATGAAGTATTTGGTTGCATAGAGGGTTTCAAATTCAGGCAGCTTGCGCTGGAATATGGTTTTTCTGTTGGACGATGCGGTTCTGCGCATCGACATAAACCAGTTGTGGATGGTAATTTGCCAATTCAGCTTCTGTATATTGCGAGTAGCTGGCAATAATAATCAAGTCGTCAGGATCGGCTTTGTGGGCCGCCGCGCCATTGACAGAGATCACGCCGGAATGGCGCTCAGCACGAATCGCATAGGTGGTAAAACGCTCACCATTGTTGATGTTGTAAATCTGGATTTGCTCATACTCATGAATATTGGCCGCTTCCAGCAAGGCCTCATCAATCGCACAGCTGCCTTCATAGTGCAACTCACTATGCGTCACACGTACCCGATGCAGCTTTGATTTCAACATGGTTCTTTGCATTGCGTTCCTTAACTCGAACACCCGCTCGCGCGGAAAAGGACGTAATTATAAAGTTATCAAGGGCTTAGCGCAAAATAAATTTATGGTTAGAAGTGGCGCATTTGGTCTACAGACTCACTTCGCAATTATCAATCAGGCGCGTACCACCAAGCCTGGCAGCCGCCAGAACCACCCAGGCCTGGTCATTCGCATCGGGCAAGGTCAGGTCTGTTTGCCTGCGAATGTCTACATAATCGACCTGCCAGCCTTGCTGGTTTAACCCAGCCACCGCCTGTTTACACAAGCTTGCATAATCCCGCTGGCCTGCCAGCAACGCCTGTTTAATGCGCTGCAGTTGCTGATAAAGTTGCGCTGCCTGTGTTTTTTCTGTGGCAGAAAGATAGCCATTGCGAGAACTCATGGCCAGGCCAGAAGGCTCGCGCACAGTCTCGCCCGCCACAATCTCGACGTTAAAATTGAGTTGCCGCACCAGCGCGCGGATCACCATCAATTGCTGGTAATCTTTTTTGCCGAACACGGCCACCTGCGGCTGCACCATATTAAACAGCTTGGCGACCACCGTTGCCACGCCGACAAAATGCCCGGGCCGGCTGGCCCCGCATAATTCATTGGCCAGTGCGGGCGGTTGTATCACAACGGCTTGCCGCAAATCCTGCCCATCAAAATCCGGGTACATTTCAGTGACGGTAGGCGCAAATACCACGTCCGCCCCTACCGCTTCCAACTGTTCACAGTCGGCCGCCAAGGTGCGTGGATAGCTACCAAAATCTTCGTTCACCCCAAACTGCAAGGGATTGACAAAGATACTCACCACCACAATCTCCGCGAGCTGCTTGGCCTGCGTCACCAATTGGCAATGTCCTGCATGCAAATTGCCCATCGTCGGGACAAAGCCCACCTTTGCTTGCGGATGACCGGCTAAAAAGGCGCGTAACTCGCGCACACTGTGACACACTTGCATCAATCATTCATCCAACAAAAACACAATTCCGGCAATATATCACAGGCCTCTCGCACCAGCGGCCCATCACCTGGCGTTTAACCCAAGCATTGACAAGCACATCCCTCATTGCCTATAGTCGCTTTAGGGCACTTCTATAAACTCAGTTTGCGAGCCTGCGTTTCACGCAGGGCCTCTTGAAACCACTAACATCGTCATACGGTGTTGTTGATCAAAACTTCCTGCCCTCGCAACCAGAGACTGCATCTCCTTTTTTAATCGCACCTCGTCTTGCTTTGCGACTTGAATTTATAAAAGTGCCCTTTACAATCTTAATCTTTAAAAACAATGGTGGGAGAAGTCATGAGCGTCATTTCAGAATTCAAGCAGTTCGCCCTTAAAGGCAATGTCATGGACCTGGCAGTCGGTGTCATTATTGGTGGGGCCTTTGGCAAAATTGTGGCCTCGCTGGTAGATGATGTCATTATGCCCGTGGTCGGCAAGATTTTTGGCGGCTTTGATTTCAGCAATTTATATGTGCCCCTTAACGGCCAATCGGCTGACCTGGCATTGGCAGAAGCCAAAAAACTGGGTGCAGTGCTGGCCTACGGCAACTTTCTGACCATCGTGCTCAACTTTATTATCCTGGCATTTATTATTTTCCAGATGGTGAAATTCATGAACCGCCTGAAAACCGCGGATGAACCGGCCCCTGCCGCACCTGCGCCGACCCCGGAAGATATTGTGCTACTGCGCGAAATCCGTGATAGCCTGAAAAAATAATCAATTAAATCAGGGTTTATCGGGGTTAAAACACAAAGGGCGCCTGAGCGCCCTTTGTGTTTGATACCGCAATAAAGAATTAAATGCCTGCCGGATTGGGATTGGGCACTTCGTAGGTTTGACCACTGCTGGCGTCAGACCCATCATTATTCAAAAACACCACCACACTGACCTGGTCTTCCACAATATCCAGCTCGGTCGTTGGGTAGTAAGCCCCCTTCGCATCCTTGTTGATGTTGTGATAATGCCAGATAGAGGCAACCACCCGTCCACTATCCTTGAGTTTCACATCTTCTGCGCGGGCAGGTTCGCCCAGCAATGCAATCAATTCGGCCCGGCTCATCTTGCCGACTTTATCCACAAAGGCCTGCTCGTCTTCTGGAATCGCTCCCGTCGTAGCGGTCCCTGGCGTCGCCCCTGCCCATAATGCACTGCTCACTGATAACAATCCAACTGCCAACACCCCGTGCAACCAAGTTTGTGCTCTCATCATCACTCTCCTTATGTTCAAACACTCAGGCAATCAAAACGATCATTAGGTTCCATTTGCAGCCGCTACGCATAGGCTGGCGGCGGCGCTGTGGCCTAGACCGACTCAATAGGATAGGCTTCTTCTGGCAATAGCTCTACCAATAACACATGGACACGACGGCTGTCAGCATGCACCACGGTCACACTCAGGTTTTGAATGCGGATATGCTCGCCGCGCTTGGGCAAATGACCAAAATGGTTGACCACCAGCCCACCCACGGTTGAAAACTCTTCGTCACTAAACGTGGTGCCAATGGCTTCATTAAACTCTGGGATTTCAGTCAAGGCTTTGACACGGTATTTACCCGGCGCTTGCTGGATAATATTGCCCTCGCCTTCGTCATCATCATATTCGTCTTCAATATCCCCAACGATCTGCTCCAGCACGTCTTCAATGGTCACCATGCCCGCCACACCGCCGTATTCATCCACCACAATGGCAATATGATTGCGGTTGCTGCGAAACTCCTTGAGCAATACATTCAGGCGCTTGGATTCGGGGATAAACACGGCCGGACGCAACATGTCGCGCAGTTCAAACGACTCATTTGCATAGTAACGAAGCAGGTCTTTGGCCAGCAGGATACCGATCACATCATTTTTGTTGTCTTCAATCACGGGGAAGCGGGAGTGTGCCGTTTCAATCACAAACGGCAGGAAGCTGTCTGGTGGTTGAGCGATATCAATCACATCCATTTGCGAGCGCGGAATCATGATGTCACGGACTTGCATTTCACTGACTTGCAAAACACCTTCGATCATGGCCAGTGAATCGCCATCCATCAGGTGGTTTTCATAAGCGCCGTGCAGCAATTCAACAAGCTGCTCTCGATCTTCTGGCTCACGCAGCAGAAAATGACTTAATCGTTCTAAAAGAGAGGGTTTATGAGATAACTTATCCGGCTCCGAAGCCATATTTACTGCTGAAAACAGCATCCTGTATAACGAGATGACTTAAGCATACATGAAAACAGATGACCATGTCACCTTCACCTCACCAGCCCTCTGATTTGGCTCAAGATTTGCCCAGGCCAGTCGCGATCACGCTATAAACATTTAAATTCTGCTAAATTATCGTCTATGCTCAATCGCTTGCGTTCCTATTCTTCTCGTTTTCGCCTGTCTCATTCGGGCCGACTGGCGCAAATCGCATTATCAGTACCGTTGAGGATCGTCGCCGGACTGGTGGTTTTTTACCTGCTGTTTGCCTGGCTGGCTGTGAACCCGCTGGCCAAATGGCTGTTGCCCTGGGTTGCCGAAACACAGCTGGCCAGCAAAGCTAGCGTCGACAAGGTCACGTTTGACCCCTTCAGCCTGACCACCACCATCGAAAAACTCTCACTGACTGATCAGCAAGGCGCGCCCCTGGCTGCGTTTGACCGACTGGTAGTCGATCTTGACGCCAGCGGGCTGTTTAAATGGGCATGGAAGCTCAAGCAGATCCAGTTGACAGGCCCGCATGTGAATGTGATGGTCTCCAAACAAGGTAAACTCAACTGGGCAGACCTGATCGCCAAACTCAATGAAAATCCCTCGCCGCCAGATCAGGACCTGCCCCGAGTCATCATTGAAAAAATCATCCTGAGCCAGGGCAATATTGAATACCTGGATGCACAGCACGACCAGCCTTTGCGCGCCTCCCTCAAGCCGCTGGATTTTGAACTGGAAGGCTTTTCTACCCTGCCCCAAGACCGCGGCGACTACCTGATCGCGGCAAAACTGCCCTATCAGGGCGGCACCGTGAAGTGGAAAGGTAATTTCGGCGTCAATCCCCTCGCATCGCAAGGGCAACTGGCGATTGAGGCGTTACAAATTGCCAAGGTGATGCAGTGGGTCAACACAGCGGCGCTGCCCGTTAAAGTTGAGACCGGCGCTTTTTCTGGTCAGTTGAACTATGCATTTTCCATGCATCAGCAACAACCAAAACTGCAGCTCAGTGATGTCCAGCTACGCATTGAGGACTTGGGGGCGACAATGGCGCCAGCGGACAAACTTACCTGGGCCTCATTCACGGTTACCACCAAACAGCTGACGCTACTCCCTGCTGCGCAACTCAGCCTGCAGGGTCATGGTATCGACATGACCCTGAATCAGCTCAAGCTACAAAAGCCGCAAGCGGTCGTCTCAATGGCCAGCAGCCAGCTGTCACTGCCCAGTCTCAGTTTCACGCTGGATAAACAAGCACAGCTTCAGTTTGAAAATCTGGATGTTCATCTGCAACAGGCGCAGGTACAGCATGGCCAGCAAACCTTGCTCAGCCTGCCCGAACTGGCACTGGAACACGCCAGTTTCAACCTGGCTGACCGTCGTGCGAAGATCGGGCTCGTCCATCTCAATCAGGGACAATTATCCGCCACGCAGCTGGCCTCTGGCTTGCTGGATTGGCAACAGAGCTTCGAACCAGCCGTCGCAAAAAATACGTCAACCACCCAACCCACAGCCGAGCAAACAGCTCAAACAACTGAAAGCAAGCCGTTCCATTTGAGCATTGACGAAATAGCTCTCGCGCACTGGCACCTGACCTATACCAGCCACCAGTTTGCCAAACCGCTGCAGGCAACGGTAGGCGACATGAATCTGCAATTGGCCTTGGATCATGCTGAAGACCTGACGCTCAGCAACATGCAACTGGATGCCAGCCAACTCGCGCTGCAATCGGATAAACAAACGCTGGCACAACTCGGCAAGCTATCGGTAGGCAAAGTACATCTGGCGCTGGCGCAACAAAAAGCTGAGGTCGCGGCGATCCAGTTAAGCGGTCTGAAAACCTCGGTGATTCGCCAGGCCGACCAGCGCTTGAACTGGCAAACCCTGCTTGCAATACCCTCGGCAGAAGCCCCCAAGAATACGGCGACTTCACATACCGCGACAACGCAGAAAACTGTATGGACCTATAGTCTCAAACAGCTAGCCTTGCAGCAGGCTGAGGTGCATATTGAGGATCAATCGACCTCAAGCCCCATGATCCTGGATGTGACCGATGGTCAACTCTCGCTGACTGACTTGACCCAGAATCTGACACGCTGGCTCCCGGTCAAGGCTGGCTTCAAGGTCAAACAAGGCGGCCAATTGAATCTGCAAGGCAAGATCGCGGCGGCCCCGTTTAAAGCAGACCTGCAAACACAGCTCGGTCAGTTATCTTTAAAACCCTTTGCGCCCTACCTAGCACAAGTCGCCTTACTCAAACTGGAAGATGGCGCAGTCGGTTTAGAAGGCAGGTTACAACAATCCACGCAAGGCTCAACCCGCTTTGATGGCGGCTTCACCGTCAACCAGCTCTCGATTATTGAGGAAGAAAGCCAGCAACCATTCTTGCGCTGGCAAACCTTACAGGCAGACGGTGTATCGCTATCAGTGGCACCGAACAAATTGCAAATCGACACCTTGAGTGTGAACCAACCGCAGACCAAGTTTATGATTGCTGCCGATCGCAGCCTGAACGTAAGCAAGCTCATGCGTACTGCGCCCGCTTCTGACCATCCGCCTGCAAGCAATGCAACAACATCGACCAGTACAAGCGCAGCACCCACGGTGGCAAACGCAAGTAAACAGAGTGATTTTCCGGTCAATATAGACAGTGTGCGAATCAACAATGCCGAACTGGACTTTGCCGATTTGTCATTGCCGCAACCGTTTGGCACGCATATTAACAATCTGAGCGGAGTGATTAACGGCATTTCGAGCAATCCTTCCTCTACAGCTCAGGTGGAGATGGATGGCAAGGTGGATGACTATGGCGCTGCCCGCATCCGTGGCAGCTTGCAGCCATTTAACACCGGCGAATTTACCGACCTTAAACTGGCGTTCACCAATCTAGAAATGAACCGGCTAACCCCCTATTCCGGCAAATTTGCCGGGCGCAAGATCACCTCAGGCAAGCTGTCTGTCGATCTCGAATACAAGATCAAGCAGCGCAAGCTGGCCGGAGAAAACAAATTCGTTATTCACAAACTGACCTTGGGCGAGCGCGTAGACAGCAAGGATGCCGCCAACCTGCCCCTGGATCTGGCGATTGCCATTCTTGAAGACAGCAATGGCGTCATTGACCTCGACCTGCCAGTCAGTGGCAGCCTGGATGACCCCAAGTTCAGCATAGGCGGGATTGTCTGGAAAGCCTTTACCAATATCCTGACCAAAATCGTAACAGCGCCATTTAGCGCCTTGGGCAAGCTGTTTGGCAGCAGTGAAAAGCTGGAGGCCATTGTGTTTGATCCCGGAACGGCGGCTTTATCCCCGCCTGAGCAGGAAAAACTGCAGGCAGTGAGCAGCGCACTTAACAAACGCCAGCAATTGAAGCTGGGTGTGGTGCCTGCTTACGATATCGCTGCAGATACGCGCGCCCTGCAGGAAAGCAGCCTGCGTAAGCAAGTGGCTGCGGAAATGGGCATCGTCCTGAAGGCAGACCAGACACCGGGACCGATAGACCTCAACAATCCCAAGGTGCAATCTGCGCTCAAGGCCTTGCATGACCGCTTAACCAACAAAGGCCTGCTAAAGCGGCTTGCTTCAAAGCTGGAAAAAACACCGGCCGGATTTTATGAACAGGCACAAGAGACCTTGACGACCAGTATCCCGGTTTCAGAAGCGGACTTACAGGCCTTAGCCAAATCACGGGCAAACGCAATTCAGCAGCAATTGCTGGCCGCGGGCCTGAGCCAGGATCGCATCGCCCTCGCACCGCCAGTGGCCGCAAAAGCAGAACGCGCTTTGGTACCAACCAAGCTAACGCTAGAGGCGATCAAACATTAATGTGAGCGGTGTCATGACGGCTGAAACGTTGAATTTACTCCCAAAGCGAGTCGATTTGGCTATTGTGTCCTCTGAGTCCACTGTGGCTTAAAATATAGCCAAGATTAATGATCAATACCTGATTTACCTCAGGCTTGAAAGGCAGAGGCAGCGACTCAAGCCGCAACGAATCAACCAAGTTGGGCTCGCTGTTAGAACACCAGCACAGTGAGTAAATGCTGAAAAAAGCGCAGTACCGGCGACAGCACTATCCCCAAAATACCGGTAAACAGGAGTGCAATCAGTATCAGCATGCCGTAACGCTCGAGCTGGGCAAATTTGATGGCCGCGGACATGGGCAATAAGCTCACTGCAATGCGCCCACCGTCCAGCGGTGGCAGTGGAAACAGGTTAAGCACCAGCAATACCAGATTGATCTGTACACCTGCAAGACTCATTTGCGACACATATGCCTGGGCAGCGTCTGGAAATTGTCCCACTCTCGCCAACACCAAGCCCCAAAGCAATGCCATGACAAAATTGGACGCGGGGCCGGCTAGGGCCACCCATAGCATATCCTGCTTGGGACGGCGTAACTGGCCAAAATTCACGGGCACCGGTTTTGCCCAGCCAAACAGGATACCGCCAAATATAATGCTGATGGCGGGCAATAAAATGGTGCCGAGAGGGTCAATATGTTTGAAGGGATTAAGCGTAATTCTGCCCATGCGCTCAGCGGTCAAGTCGCCAAAATATTTGGCAGCGTAACCATGGGCAGCTTCATGCACGGTAATCGCAAACAGGATAGGCAGTGCGTAGGCAGCAATTTTTTGTACGACGGTCAGTTCTTCCATGCAAATAGCTTTCAGACAACATTAAGGCCAGGGTGCGACACCTGCCCGGACCAGCGACGGCGGATCTTCGGTCAAATCCAGCACCGTGGTGGGCCCCACGTGCACGATATCACTGTCAATCACCGCATCAATCTGGTGTTCCAGCGCTTCCCGAATCTCCCATCCGACCGAGAGGGGCGCCTCGTCACCGGGTAATTGCAAGGTCATGCTAAGCATGGGCGAATCCAGCGCTTCCAGCAAGGTTTGCGTGACAATATGCTTGGGCACGCGCAAACCGATGGTGCTACGTTTGGGGTGATGCAGGCGGCGCGGCACCTCTCTGCTAGCCTCAAGCAAAAAGGTATAAGCGCCTGGGGTCAAGGCTTTAAGTAGCCGAAACTGGCTATTGTTCACTTTGGCATAGGTGCCAATCTCGGCTAGATCACGGCAGATCAGCGTAAAGGGGTGATCATCATCCACACCACGCAACCGGCGAATGCGTGTTTGCGCGTCCTTGAACTCCATCAGGCACACCAAGGCATAACTGGAATCAGTCGGACAAGCCAGAATACCGCCCTGCTTCAACAGCTGTACCGCTTGTTGAATCAACCGCGCCTGCGGGTTTTGCGCATGAATAATAAAGTACTGGGCCATAAAGCACTACTGCAGCAGACTGGCCTCTGGCCAATCCTGCCAGAGGGGGACACAATTGGCCGGTAAGGCGGGCAAGCGGCCCATTTCCATGAACGAAAGTCCTGGGCCATGATAGTCAGAGCCTTGAGATGCCTTCAAGTCAAAGCGATGGGCCAGTTTTGCGAACTGATCGAACTGCGGCGGCTGATGGCTACCAGTCACGACTTCTATGGCCTGTCCGCCGTAGCCCCTGAACTCGTGCAATAGCAAATGCATATTGACGAAGCCCAGGTCATAACGGCCAGGGTGTGCCAGCACGGCGACACCGCCAGCCTGGCGAATCAAGGTCACTGCTTGTTCCAGACTCATCCACTCATGGTTGACGAACCCTGGCTTGCCTTTGACCATATATTTTTTAAAGACAGACTTGATGTTTTTAGCATGCCCTTGCTTGACAATAAACTGGGCAAAATGACTGCGCGTCATTACACTATTGCCCGCAATCTGCTTCGCACCTTCGTAGGCGCCAACAATACCAGCCTTGGCCAGGCCTTCGGCCATTTGCCGGGCACGCGTATCGCGCGCCGCATGTACTTGCTGAAAGGTGGTGATTAATTGCGGGTCGCTCGCATCAATGCGCAAGCCAACGATATGCAAGGTGCGTTTTTTCCAGGTCACCGAGATTTCGACACCATTCACCAGTGTAATGCCATGCTGCTCAGCGGCAATCCGTGCGCGCGCCAGGCCGCCGACTTCGTCATGGTCCGTCAGCGCCAGCACACGCACGCCTTTGCTCGCGGCGTGGGCAACCAGCTCCTCTGGCGAGAGCAGGCCATCTGAGAGTGTGGAGTGGCAATGCAAATCTATCGGAACGGACATATTGAATGAGAGAGACCCCGCTGTTGTGCGGGGACAGGATTGTCTACATATAAACTTTACTTTATGACAAGAATCATAGCAAAATAGTGCCCTCACAGATAGCAAGAATTCAGCGTACTGAAGCCAAGCATGCAAATCATCACCGATTTACTCCCCGTCATCCTGTTCTTTATCGCTTATAAAAAAGCAGGCATCTTTGCAGCCACCGCGGTCGCCATGATCAGTACGCTCTTGCTGATCGGCGTGATCTGGCTCAAACGCGGCAAAATAGACAAGATGCTGGCCATCAACGGCGCCGTGATTACCGTTCTCGGTGGTATCACTTTGCTGCTGCATGACAAAACCTACATCATGTGGAAGCCGACTGCCATCTATTGGATTGGGGCACTGGCCCTGCTTTTCAGTCGCTATGCCTTCAAGCGCAACCTGATTGAGCGCATGCTGGGCAAAATGATGTCGCCGCCTGCTGCCACCTGGGACAAGCTAAATCTCTACTGGATTGCCTTTTTAATCGGCATGGGCATATTGAACCTCTACGTTGCCTTTCACTACAGCGAAGACGACTGGGTCAACTTCAAGTTGTTTGGGGCCACCAGCCTCATGTTTATCTTTATGATCGTGCAAGTCTTTGCGCTAAGAGCGCATTGGGTTGAACAAAATCAGCCGCCCGCCTGACTAAACGTTTAGTCAGACTTTATCGACTGCCGCAGCGAAAGAATGCCACCATGCTTTACATGATTTACGCACAGGACACCCTGAACAGCTTGCCATTGCGGCTGCAACATCGCCCGCCGCATCTGGCCAGATTGCAACAATTGCAAAACGAGGGCCGCCTGGTTTTAGCAGGCCCGTTGCCAGCCATAGACAGCGCAGACCCTGGTGAAGCGGGCTTTAGTGGTAGCCTGATTGTCGCTGAATTTGACTCATTACAGGCGGCCACAGACTGGGCCAATGACGATCCGTTTATGCATGCAGGCGTCTATAGCCAAGTGACCGTCAAACCGTTTAGAAAGACTTTGCCGTGATGCTGCGCGCTGAAATAGAGCAGCGGTTGCAAAGCCTGACACCGGAACACATCGAGATTCAGGATGACAGTGATTTGCATCGCGGACATGCAGGAAATACTGGCGGCGGACACTTTACCATCACGGTAAAAAGCTCGCTATTTTCAGGAAAATCACAGATAATGCGCCATCGCATGGTATATCAATGTTTGCAAGATTTAATGCCTCATCGCATCCACGCGCTCAGTATTACGGCCTTATCGACCGATGAGTCATTTATTTGAAACAATCCTGTTTTTTAATATCGCACCTAATTCAAAACGTTATTTTAAGGATATTGCATGAAATTTTTGAAAGTATTGTTGGCAATTGCTTGCTTAAGCGCAATGCCACATGTGTATGCGGCGGATGCCGACGCGGTAGCCACCGTCAATGGCAAACCGATCAAGAAGTCCTGGGTGGAGTTTATCCTCAAGGATGCTGAAGCGCGTACAGGCCAAAAAGCCAACGATGGCATGAAAGCAGCCGTGGTGAATGAACTGGTTGGCTCTGAATTGGCCTATCAGGAAGCGCAAAAAGCCGGCATCGATAAATTACCTGACTTTGTGGTCAGTGAAGAATTGGCTCGTCGCAAGTTACTGGTGAATGCTTTCCTGGGAGATTTCATCAAGAAAAATCCTGTGACCGATGCCGAGAAAAAAGAAGCTTACGAGCAATACAAAAAAGAACTGGGTGACAAAGAGTACAACGCCCGCCACATCTTGGTGAAAACAGAAGCCGAAGCCAAAGCCATTATTGCTGACCTGAAAAAAGGGACTGACTTTGCCAAAGTGGCCAAGGAAAAATCTCTGGACCCAGGCTCCAAAGACAAAGGGGGCGATCTGGGCTGGTTCTCACCAGCTGGCATGGTCAAACCTTTTGCCGACGCGCTGGTTTCCCTCAAGAAAGGGGAAACAACGCCTGAGCCAGTGCAGTCGCAGTTTGGCTGGCATGTGATCAAGCTGGTAGACACCCGAGCTCTGCAAGCTCCTGCTTATGATAAAGTTCAGGAAGGTCTTGAGCGCACCATTCAACAACGTAAACTCGAAAAATACATGTTGAGCCTCAAAGACAAAGCCAAAATTGACGTGAGCGGCCTTGAGAAAAAATAAGCCGGATTTGTTTTGAGTCTGCAAAAAGCCAGCCATTGCTGGCTTTTTTGTTGTGTGTGATGGATGTCGCGATTGAGCGCGCAACTTGAGAAAAGATTGAATGAACAATTTCTTTCATTGTCATTCTAAGCTACAATCAAGAATTATTCTCATTTGAACGCAACCATGCATCTAGACGCACTGAAACCAGGGCAGACTGCCATCGTAGACCGCATTCATGCAGAGCAAGCATTGGCCCAACGCCTGAATGCCCTTGGATTTCGTAGCGGTAAGCGCATAGAGGTGATCAGACAGGCCTCGTTTAATGGGCCGTTACATGTCCGTATCGGCTCCACGGATGTGATCATTCGTCTGCACGATGCCAGTGCCATTCATTTACACCCCGTTGACCTGTTAGACTCCCCTGCCGTATGAAACGTGTCGCCTTACTTGGGATGCCGAATACCGGCAAATCCACCCTGTTTAACCGCCTGAGTGGTGCGTCTGCGCGCGTCGGCAACTGGCCTGGCATCACGGTCGACCTGATGAGCGCCAAGCTACTACTGGGTGGGCATATTGCCGAGCTCATCGATTTACCCGGCCTGTATGATTTGCACGGCTTTTCTGATGATGAACACGTGGTCAGGCATTTCCTGAGCCATCACCAGATTGACCTGGTGATGATTATCCTCAACAGTGCGCAAATCGACCGACAGCTTTCACTGGCCTTGCAAATCCGCGCCTTGGGCTTGCCTGCAGTCCTGTTGCTCAATATGGAGGATGAGGCCAAACGGGCCGGCATCACCATCAACACCCAGGCCATGAGCAAACAGTTAGGCATGCCGGTGCGTACCATTAGCGCCAAGTACGGGCAAGGCTGCCCAGAAGCGCTACAGCTGGCGGCAGAGACCATGCTGCAGCACCCTAATCTGACCTCGCCTGACAGTATTGCCCGCAAGCTCGAACTCGAAAATGCCATTGAGCAGGAAATGCACCAGATTATCGATCAGAGCGTGCAGTTTCCTATTCAACTGAACCACACACTCACCGACCGCCTGGATAAGATATTGCTCCATCCCTGGTTTGGGCTGCCGCTGTTTTTGCTGTCCGTATTTTTGCTGTTCCAGTTTATTTTCAGCGTAGGCGCGCCCTTGCAAGAAGGCATGGGCTGGCTGTTTGACACGCTGCGTAGCGAGGCGCTGGAACCAGCTTTGGCCTTCTTGCCGGGCTGGCTCAACGGACTGTTGCTGGACGGCTTGTATACCGGGTTTAGTACGGTGGCCGCCTTTGTGCCCATCATTGTGCTGTTTTTCCTGGTCATGAGCATGGTAGAAGACAGCGGCTATCTCTCACGCGCGGCTTTTCTGATGGATACGCTGATGGCCAAAATGGGACTGGATGGCCGCGGCTTTGTCATGATGCTGATGGGGTTTGGCTGCAATGTGCCCGCACTCATGGGCACTCGCGTCATGCGCAGCCGCCCCATGCGTTTACTGACCATGCTGACGATACCGCTGTCACTGTGCTCAGCCAGACTACAGGTATTTTTATTTATCATCGCCATTCTGTTCCCGCCCTCACAAGCTGCACTGGTCTTGTTTTCGCTGTATCTGGTCAGTTTTGCCACCATTTTTATCACGGCGGTCCTATTCAAACGCAGCTTTCAAAGCCGCGAGCCGTTTGTGCTTGAGCTGCCGCCTTATCGCTTCCCTACCCCACAACAAATCTGGATGCGTGGCTGGCAAGAGGTGAAACACTTTTTGGCACGCGCCACCAAGTTTATTGTGATTGGTGTGGTGCTGGTCTGGCTACTCACGCATTTACCTTTTTCTGCCACGCCAGCCAGCCCTGAAACCTGGGCCGGGAGCATAGGCCGTTTTTTCGCGCCCGTGCTGGACCCCATTGGCATTGACACCCAACTGGCGATTGCCCTGATTTTTGGTTTTGTTGCCAAAGAAATCGTGGTCGGCTCGCTGGCCGTGATTTATGGCCTGCAAGGGGATGCGCTCAGCCAACAAATTGCCAGCAATATCGACTGGGTACAAGGCATGAGCTTTATGCTGTTTACACTGATTTATACGCCCTGCCTGTCGACCATCGCCACACTTAAATCCGAAAGTAAAAGCAGCGGTTTTATGTGGCTGTCTTTGGCGTGGTCCCTGATGCTGGCCTGGCTGGTCAGCTTTGCCTTTTACCAAACGGCTCGTGCACTTGGCTATTGAAATTTCTTGATTTCAAACAGAAACAGGAAAATATAATCTATGTTAAAGTGAATCTTCCACTTAAAAATAAGGAGACTCTACCCATGAACAAGTCTTTAGTGATTGCAGCCGTTGCCGCTTTATTCAGCTTGTCTGCACAGGCTAACAACCACAGCCATAATGGCCCGATGGAAAAATGCATGAAAGCCGCATTGGCCAAACATCCGGGCAAAGTCGTCTCACTGGAAGCCGAGATTGAAAAAGGCCGTGGTGCCATTTATGAGTTCGACATTGTCGGCACAGATGGCAAAGAATGGGAAGTAGAATGTGAAGCCAAAACTGGCAAGGTATTTGAAGAAGAAGTGGATGTTGACCCTAACAGCGACGAATTCAAATCCAAAGCCAAAGTGACGATGGAACAAGCCAAAAAAACTGCGCTGGACAAATATCCAGGTGACGTGGAAAGCATCGAATATGAGCTGGAAAACGGCAATCCTGTCTACGAATTTGATATCAAGCAAGCCAACGGCAAGGAAATCGAAGTCGAAGTCGATGCAGTGACCGGCAAAATTGGGGAAACCGAAGAAGAAGTCTACGAAATCGGCAAAGACTAATTTTTTATCGTCCCCGCAGTCAGTCAAACAGCAACCGCATGGTTGCTGTTTTTATTTGGGCAGGCGCTTTGGCGCATTCGATATCAGACGCGCTTTCTGTTAAAATGGCGGTTTGAATTTTCATTGAAAAATCCAACCGCCTCATGTCTAGTCAAGCGCAATTCCTTAGCCTGCGCGGCAGCGCCGCCCTCTCTCAATTCCGTCTCGATAAACTGTATCGCGCCCTCAAAGCCAGCGCACCGAATATCGCCCATATTTACACCGAATTCGTGCACTTTGCGTTTAGCGAGTCCGCCTTGAGCGTGAGCGAGCAAGACACCCTGCGCCAGATTCTGACTTACGGTCCGCACACGGATATCGAGTCCCCGACAGGCGAGTTGCTGCTGGTGATTCCGAGGATAGGCACGATTTCGCCCTGGGCCTCACGCGCGACGGATATTGCACATAACTGTGGCCTGGGTCATCTGCTGCGTCTGGAGCGCGGCATTGCCTATTACGTGACAACTGCGAACGGCCAAGCCTTGACCGAAGCCGAGAAGCAAGCCTTGCGCACCGCCATCCAGGACCGCATGACAGAAACGGTGGTCTACCAGCTGGCGGATGCAGAAAAACTCTACCACCATGCCGATCCTAAACCTTTATCCAGTGTGGATATTTTAGCTGGCGGCAAAGCGGCGCTTGAGGCGGCCAACAGCGAGATGGGCTTAGCCCTGTCGCCAGATGAGGTGGACTACCTGCTGGAAAACTACCGCAAAATGGGCCGCAACCCGACCGATGTCGAACTCATGATGTTTGCCCAAGCCAACTCCGAGCATTGTCGCCACAAGATTTTCAATGCCGACTGGGTGATTGATGGCGTACAGCAAGAGCTGTCGCTGTTCAACATGATCCGCAACACGCACAAACTCAATCCTGGCAACACCGTGGTTGCCTACTCTGACAACAGCTCAATTGTACAAGGCCAGAAAACCAAGCGTTTTTATCCGGCAGCCGATCACAGCTACCAGTTTGTCGAAGACGACATGCATTATCTGATGAAGGTGGAAACGCATAACCACCCCACTGCCATTTCACCCTTTGCCGGGGCTGCGACTGGGGCAGGCGGTGAAATCCGTGATGAAGGTGCCACCGGCATAGGCTCTAAGCCGAAAGCAGGCTTGACCGGCTTCTCGGTCTCTAACTTGAACCTGCCTGACTTTAAACAGCCTTGGGAAACCAATTACGGCAAACCTGGCCGTATCGCTAGCCCGTTGCAAATCATGATAGACGGTCCTTTAGGCGGGGCCGCTTATAACAACGAATTTGGCCGCCCCAATATTGCCGGTTACTTCCGTACCTTTGAACTCGAAACGCCTACTGCCGATGGCAAGCGCGAAATGCGTGGCTATCACAAACCGATCATGCTGGCGGGTGGGGTCGGCAATATCTCTGACAGCCACAGCCATAAAAACAGCATTCCCCCTGGCTCAGCCCTGATTCAGCTGGGCGGCCCGGCCATGTTGATTGGCCTTGGCGGCGGCGCGGCCTCTAGTATGGATACTGGCGCCAACACGGAAAATCTGGACTTTGACTCTGTGCAACGCGGCAACCCGGAGTTGCAACGCCGTGCGCAAGAGGTGATTGATCGTTGCTGGCAAATGGGCGATAACAACCCGATTTTGAGCATACACGACGTGGGTGCCGGTGGTATTTCCAACGCCTTCCCTGAGTTGGTCAATGATGCCAAAGTCGGCGCCGTGTTCCAGTTGCGTGATGTACATAATGAAGAGCCTGGCATGAGTCCGCGCGAACTGTGGAGCAACGAAGCGCAAGAGCGCTATGTTCTCGCCGTTACGCAAGACCAGTTGCCCTTATTTGAAGCAATTTGTGAACGCGAACGTTGTCCGTTTGCCGTCGTCGGCGTCACCACGGAAGAACGTCATCTGACGGTGGAAGACCGTCATTTTGACAACAAGCCGGTGGATATGGATCTGTCTGTTCTGCTGGGCAAACCCCCAAAAATGCTGCGTGATGTCAAATCCGTGAATAAGACGCTGCCAGCGTTTGATACCGGCAACGTGGTATTGCATGATGCCGTGTCACGTGTACTGCGCTTACCAGGTGTGGCAGATAAAACCTTCCTGATTACCATTGGTGACCGTAGCGTGACCGGCCTCATCGCCCGCGACCAAATGGTCGGCCCGTGGCAAGTGCCCGTCAGCAACGTGGCGGTGACCTGTGCCGGGTTTGAAACCAATATCGGCGAAGCATTTGCCATCGGTGAAAAGGCGCCCTTAGCGCTGATCGACGCACCGGCTTCCGGCCGCATGGCCATTGGTGAAGCCATCACCAACATTGCCGCCGCCGCAATCAGTGACATTGGCAACCTCAAACTGTCCGCTAACTGGATGGCACCTGCCGGTCATGCCGGTGAAGATGCCGCGCTGTATGCCACCGTGAAAACCGTGGGCATGGAATTATGTCCGGCGCTCGGCATCAGCATCCCGGTCGGCAAAGACTCCATGAGTATGAAAACGGTCTGGCAAGATCAAGGTGAAAACAAAGCAGTCACAGCCCCCATCTCACTGGTAATCTCTGCCTTTGCCAACACGCCAGATGTGCGTAAAACCCTGACGCCGCAACTGCGCACTGATCTCGGCGACAGTCAGCTGATCCTGATCGACCTGGGCAATGGCAAAAACCGCATGGGCGGCTCGGCTTTGGCTCAAGTCTATCAACAGTTAGGCAACAGCGTGCCCGATGTCGACCAACCAGCACAACTGAAAGCATTTTTTGCCGCGATCCAGCAACTGAATCACGAAGGCAAACTACTGGCTTATCATGACCGCTCAGATGGTGGCCTGTTTGTCACACTGGCAGAAATGGCGTTTGCCGGTCATTGTGGCCTCAATCTTGACCTCAGCGCCCTGGCTGGCGACAACATTGCCCTGCTGTTTAACGAAGAATTGGGGGCAGTACTGCAAGTGCGTGCCAGCGATACGGCAACCATCGTCCAGCAATTGCAACAGCAGTTGGGTGACTGTGTGCACGCCATCGGCCACGTCACTGCCGGCCAGGACATTGTCATCGCGCTTAAACAGGCACGCTACCAGGCATCACGCATCGACCTGCACCGCATGTGGTCTGAAACCACTTACCGCATGCAGAGCCTGCGTGATAACCCGGTCTGTGCCCAGCAGGAATATGACCGCATCCTGAATGCCGACGATGCCGGCTTGCATGCGCAGCTGACTTTTGACCTCAATGACAATATTGCAGCACCGTATATCAACACCGGCAAACGCCCCAACATGGCGATTTTGCGTGAGCAAGGTGTCAACGGCCAAACCGAAATGGCGGCTGCGTTTGACCGCGCAGGTTTTAACAGCGTCGATGTGCATATGAGCGACATCATCAGCGGCCGTGTGGCACTCAAGGATTTCGCAGGCTTGGTGGCTTGCGGCGGCTTCTCTTATGGGGACGTACTTGGTGCAGGCGAAGGCTGGGCCAAGTCCATCCTGTTCAACGCGCGTGCACGCGATGAATTTAGCGCCTTCTTTAACCGTGCAGACACCTTTGCACTGGGCGTCTGTAATGGTTGCCAGATGATGAGTAACCTGCACAGCATTATTCCAGGCGCCGCGCACTGGCCGCACTTTGTGCGCAACAAGTCCGAACAGTTTGAAGCACGCGTTGCCCTGGTCGAGATTCTGGCCTCGCCGTCTATCTTCTTTGACGGCATGGCAGGCAGCCGCATGCCGATTGCTGTGGCACATGGCGAAGGGTTTACGGAATTTACTGATGCGGGCGCGGTCACAAGTGTGCTACAACAGCAACTGGCAACCGTGCGTTATGTGGACCATGCTGCGCAAGCGACCGAAGTTTACCCGTTTAACCCGAATGGTTCGCCTCAGGGCTTGACCGGGTTTACTACGCAAGATGGTCGTTTCAGCATCATGATGCCACATCCTGAACGTGTGTTTAGAGCGGTACAGCATTCCTGGCGGCCAGATGGCTGGCAGGAAGATGGTCCCTGGATGCGCATGTTCAGAAACGCACGCAAGTTTGTAGGTTAAGCGGAGTCGACCGGCCCTTACCGGCGACTTCACAAGGCCCAAAAAGTGGTTATTTTTAAAAAATGAAAATCAGGTGTTTGGAGAGATTATGAAATCAATTAAGTTTTTACTGGCCTTGTGTTCACTGTCATTTGCCTTGCAAGCGTTTGCATTGACCGATGATGAATATATGGAGTTTACCGAGGCGCTGACGGGTGGCAATATCAAAGTCGTGAAAAAGTTTGTCGAAGCTGACCCTTCATTGGTCAACCAGAAGTTCTTTGCCTGGGAACCCCTGCAAATGTCCGCATCCAAAGGCAAGCTGGATGTGGTGAAATACCTGGTTTCCAAAGGGGCGGATCTGAACTATGTGCATCCGGCCAGCCGCAATACCGCGTTTCATATGGCCGCATTTATTGGCGATACTGAAACCATGAAATATCTGGCCTCTGCAGGCGCAGATGTAAACAAGAAACTCAAAGGCGATGTTTCGTTGATTCGTTACTTCAGAGAAGAAAATAACCAGAAAATGGTAGATTTACTGACCCAGTTAGGCACCAAAGATGATGGCTGCCAGGAAGAAAAATGCTTCTAATCCTCGAACTGGCGAGGGGGTGTTGATAAAAACGGTCATGAGTTTCATGGCCGTTTTTTTGTTTGCGGGTCAGGTGCCAGTATGGGTGATCGTTGCATCCACTGTGTAACCGCAGTCACTCACATCACCATGCCCATTCAGAATAATGTGAGCTCAAATTCATCATGTGTGACGGGGGTAGCATGAAGTCATTATTCAGCAGTGTGTTTTTCATTTATCTTGCCTGCGCCGGCCTCTGCGCGCATGCGCAAGACCCGCAGGCGATTCGAACGCTGGCAGCATCTTGTGCCGCCTGCCATGGCCCGGCCGGCAACAGCCTGGGCGGCACAGCGACACTGGCTGCGCTCAATCAAGCCTATTTTATCCAGCGCATGCAGGGCTTTAAAGACGGCTCTGTCAGCGCGACGGTGATGCACCATCATGCCAAAGGACTCACAACAGAAGAGATTGCGGACTTGGCGGCCTATTTTGCACAACAACCCAGACAGACGCCTCCCGCCTTGCCCAAGCAATCTTTTTTGGGGAGACAGTGATGACCGCCGCATTTGAACACCCCCCCCTGACGCCCAATGGCCGCAGACAATTTGTACGTTCCATCGTCTATGGCGGTCTGGCCTTTTATGGTCTGCCTGCGTTTGCACGCGCGAGCAAACCACCGCTTGGCCATGTCGTCGTGGTTGGTGCAGGCTTTGCAGGGCTCACGGCCGCCAAATATTTACGCGACTGGAGCATGGGCAATCTTAAAGTCACTGTGATCGAACCGAATCCACAGTTCATTTCTTGCCCGCAAAGCAATCTGGTCTTGGGCGGCAGCCGCACACTGGACGACTTGAGTTTTAGCTATGCGTTGTCACGCAAACAGCATGGCATCGACTGGGTACAAGACACGGTCACCAGTGTTGATCTAACCAACAAACAAGTACAGCTGACGCGCGGTCATCTGCATTATGACCGCCTGGTTCTGGCCCCCGGCGTTGACTTCAATTACGCAAGCATCACCGGCATGACCACGCCAGTGACCGACATCCCTCATGCCTGGAAAGCTGGCCTGCAAACTTTGCAATTACGGCAGCAACTGGAGCAGATGCCGGATGGCGGCGTATTTGTGATGACCATCCCGCCCGGCCCTTATCGCTGCCCGCCCGGCCCCTATGAGCGCGCTTGCCAGGTGGCGCATTACTTCAAACAACAAAAACCGCGTAGCAAAGTCGTTATTCTGGATGCCAATGCCGATATCGTGTCGAAAAAAGGCTTGTTTTTGCAGAGTTTTCAGGGCGCATACAAAGACCTGATTGAATACCACAACAACAGTACCATTCTGCAGCTGGATCCGGTGAGCAAAACAGTCAAAACTGACTTTGAATCGGTCAAGGCCGATGTCCTGAATGTCATCCCGCCGCAGCTGGCAGGCAAGGTTACGCAAGTGGCTGGGCTGGTCAATGTGGATCAGCGCTGGTGTGAGGTGGACTTTGTCACCTATGCCTCTACGCTGCAACCGGACGTGCATATTATCGGTGACAGTATTTCTGCTGGCTTGCCCAAATCCGCCCATATGGCGACCTCACATGCAAAGGTGTGTGCCGCAGCCATCATCGCCATGCAAACCGGTCACGCGCCCAATCCACTGCCGGTGTTTGCCAATACCTGCTACAGCTTTGTCGATGACCAGCAGGCCATGCATGTCGCCAATGTTTATCGTTATGACCCTGTTAAGAAAAGCATGGTGTCTGCAGAGGGCGGCGGCGTTTCAGCCAAGGCCAGCGTTCAGGAAGGGGAATATGCCCAGGCCTGGGCGCAGAATATCTGGGCAGATACGTTGACATGATGACTGCCGTGCTCAGTGCTGTCAGAGAACAGCAGTCACTATTGGCTGGCCTGATGCTGATCGGCCTGGGCATGGCAACCGGTTTGCATACTGCCACCGCGCAACCTCTGGCGACAGACGCCCTGCGCAATCTCAAGGCGCCTGCCGGACTGCAAATTGAGCGCTTTAGTGATGTGAGCGCCTGGGGCATGCCTCGCATGCTGGCGCTGGATCCGCAAGGTCAGTTACTGGTGAGTCTGGCGGACACTGGCCGTATTCTGAGGCTAGACCAAACGGGTCATGCCGAGGTGATTGCACAAGGACTCAATGCTCCGCAAGGCCTCACCCTGCTAGGAAAAGACCTGCTGGTTGCGGAGCAAACCGGCGTGGTGAAATTGCCCTGGCAAGACAGCCATTGGGGGCCGCCACAGCCGTTTATCCGCCACTTGCCCAGTGGCGGCCACCCCCTCAAAACGGTCAAGGTGTCGCCAGATGGCTATGTCTTTGTCAACGTGGGCTCCAGCTGTAATGTCTGTGTGGAAGACAACCCGCTACGCGCAACATTACTGCGCTTTACCGCAGATGGCCGCCCTGCCGGCACGCTGGTCACGCTGGGCTGGCATGCCCAAAGCGCGGTCTGGGCGACGGGACTGCGTAACACACAGGGGTTCACCTGGCATCCACAAACAGGTGCGCTGTTTGCCACCAACAATGGTGCCGACAATCGCAGCAGCCAGGCTCATGGCGCCGTTGATGATGACCTGCCACCTGAGCACTTGAACCAGATTGAAGGCGGAAAATCCTATGGCTGGCCCTATTGCTGGGGCGATCCGGCACAACCAGGCAAGCTGTTTGCAGACCCAAATATGCCAGGCGCCGCAGGAACCTGCCAACAATCGCAGGCGCCCGCCCTGCTACTCCCCGCCCACAGCACACCGATAGGCATCACTTTTTTGCAGCACAGCCAGCTTCCCGCAGAAATGCGTGAGGATGCCATTGTCGCGCTGCACGGTTCATGGAACCGCAAACAGCCCAGCGGCTACGCCTTGCTGCGTGTACAATTCAGGAACCAACAACCTGTCGCAACCGTCCCATTCATTGAGGGTTGGCTACAAGACAATCAGGCCTGGGGCCGACCGGTAGACGTGATCGTCGGCACGGATGGCTGGCTCTATGTGAGTGATGACCTGACCGGCTGGATTTACCGTATCCGTGAGAAAACGCTGTAATAAAAGATTTATGCCACAGACCCGTTCTGGTCTGGGTGAATTGTTTGAGGAGATTGAAATGAAACGTCTTTTAACGTACTTAAGCGGCGCCCTGTGCCTGGCTTTGACGCCTGTTACCCAGGCAGGTGCCCAGCCTTCATTGGTCATTCAGGTGCCAGAGTCTTTTTACCAGCATCCGGTGCGTTTGCTCAACCCCTATTTAGTTTACTGGCACAATCGCGCTGAAATTGCAGAGTCGGTTGGCTTGAACAGCTTTCAGGCACAACATTACACCACATCCAGCTGCCAAGCCGAAGCACAAGGCCAGGCATTGGTCGTGATCGAACCGAATATGTTTTACAACCCGCAAACTGGGGTGTTTTATAGCGAGATTACGGCCAGAGTTTATAACACCCCGGCTGCGGATAGCGCGCTAGGCAAACCACTGATGACGGTGAAAGGCGAAGGCCAGTCGCGTGGCTGGCTGACCTACAATGTAGAGAATTTTGCCCGACAGTCCTACCAGCAGGCATTTGAGCAAGTGATCCAGAAAATCCAGCAAAACCCGGCTTATGAGCCCTCTGTCGTAGCCGCGCCCGTTCAAACCTACCAAGCCTTGTGCAACAGCATTGATACGCTGTCACAACCTAAGGCGCTGTTCTAGAAAGAAAATATGCAATCATTCATCTCGAACACACCGTCATGGATACAATGGCTGTTGGCCAGCAGCCTAACCCTGACCAGCCTGGCCAGCCATGCGCACCCCCTGGAGCCGGTCAAAGGTCTGCTGACGCCCGAGTCCGTCGTACAAGCGGCCGATGGCAAAATTTATGTGTCAGAAATCAATGGCTTTGGCCAGGATGGCGACGGGCAAATCCGTGTACTGGACCATGGTCAGTCCTCCGTCCTGGTGCAAGGGCTGGATGACCCCAAAGGCCTGGTGATCATTGCCAATGACTTGTATATTGCGGACAAAACGCGGGTACTGCGCGTCGCGCTCAATCAGCCAGGCGCGGTTGCAGAAGTGTTTTTATCTGCCAACGAGTTCACCAAACCGCCACAATTCCTCAACGATCTGGCGGCAGATGCCAATGGCAATCTGTATATCAGCGATAGCGGCGACATTTTGGGCACAGGAAAAGGTGGTGCCGTTTACAAAGTGACCCCGCAACGCCAGGTGACTCTGCTGCTGGATGGCAAGATCGATGAGCGCATTTTGGCGCCAAATGGTTTGCTGGCCGATGCCAAGGGCGAACACCTGCTGTTGGTCGACTTTACCTCTGGGGTGCTATACAGCTACGATCTGGCAGGCAAATCACTGCAAGAGATGGCACGCGGATTTGGCGGCGGCGATGGCCTGGTCAGGCAGGCCAATGGTACGATTTATGTCAGCGACTGGAAATCCGGCAAGATTTTCAAGGTGGATGCACAACATAAAGTTACCTTGATCAAACAAGGTTACCAATCTGCAGCCGATATCGCGCTTAGCCAGGATGACCATCATCTGCTAGTGCCGGATATGAAAGCAGGCGAACTGGATATTCTGCCTTTGCGCTAATCAGCACGGATGCCAGGCCGTGGCCTGGCATTTTTGTGGCTTGTAACAGGCAAAAAAAACCACGCAGAGCGTGGTTAAAGTGAGAGGATACACACGAAACCGCTGATTGCCTAAACGACGCTGCAGGGAATTCAGCGCGCTTAGGCAACTTCACAGTTACTTGGTTTGCGCAGTTTTTTTGTCAATCTCCTTTTGGGAACTGACCGCTGGCTGCGCACCAGCGTGTTTGGCGACTTTCAGATGCCTTTGCATTTCTACCTGATCATGTGGTGAGGGATTTGTCCCCGCCCACACGGGCATCGAAAGTAAATATCCTGTCATTCCTATGATCAGCAACATGCGTTTTTTCATGATCACTCCTTATCAGGTTCCAACCCGTTGATCCTTAGTGTTTCTTGGTCAGCGTCTTTACTTCTGCGCTGTCAACGATTCACACGATACGCCTCGGGCCTTACAGCTAACTTACGCGCGCCTTGCACCAAGCTTACAACCCGTCAATCCGGCTTGCATTGAGGTAAACTGAGCGTATTCAAACCAGCAGGTGAAAGCGATGCGTCTATTAATAGTGGAAGATGATTTGGTGATTGCAAACGGTCTGGTACGTGCATTGACGCAAGCGGAATATGCCGTGGACCATGTGACAGACGGCAAGCAAGCCTTACGGGCAATTAATGATGATGTATATGATTTGGTGATTCTGGATTTAGGCTTGCCCACCATGGACGGGATGACGATATTGTCGCACCTGCGCCAGCAAGCCAACCCGATTGCCGTCCTCATTTTAACCGCGCGAGAAGATGTCGCGACACGCGTACAAGCGCTCGATATCGGCGCCGATGATTTTCTCACCAAGCCGTTCCACCTTGAAGAACTTGAAGCGCGGGTGCGTGCCCTGATCCGCCGCAGCAAGCTGGGCAATAACCTGCCACTGCAATGCGGTAACTTGAAACTGGATGTCGCCAACAAACTGGCGACCATCAATGACCAACCAGTCACCCTGTCTGCACGCGAACTGCATTTGCTAGAAACGTTGATGATGCGCATGGGTAAGATCATTGCCAAAGAGCAGATCATGGAATCGTTATGCAACTGGGATGAGACACTGGGCGATAATGCCATTGAAGTGTATATCCATCGCCTGCGCAAAAAAATTGAGCCCAGTGGCGCCAATATTCGCACAGTGCGCGGCTTGGGCTATATGCTGGAAGCCGAACAACATGCGCAGTCCTAAAGGGTGAGCAGACCATGATGCCCCCGCTTTCGCTCAAAAGCCAGCTGCGCTTGTGGCTGTTGCTGCCCATGCTGGTTGTGCTGGGCGTTTCTGCCGCCTTGTCTTACTCACGCGCCCTGCTCTATGCCACACAGGCCTACGACCAGGCCTTGTTGCGGACCGTGCTCGCGCTGGCAGATGAGGTGATTATTGATAGCCACAATCAAGTCAAAATTGAGATCCCCGAGGTCGCCAGCCATTTGCTCAGCTATAACGAAGGCGATCACATTTACATCAAAATCAGCGACCCCAAGGGTAAACTGGTGTTTGGCGAAGCGCATTTACCCTTACCCAAGCAACTGCCTGCGGGCAACCAGCAGGTTTACTATAACAGCCACTACAAGGGCGAAGCGATCCGCGCCGTAACCTTTGGCCTGCCAGAGAGCGAGGCGGCCAATGCGCGCAACATTCTGATCAGCATGGCCGAGACCACGGGCAAACGGGACGCCATGGTGGCCGAAATGGTCGAAGAAATGCTGTTGCCGCAAGTGCTTATGATGTTGTTGGCTGCCATTGTGATTGAATTGGGTATTTATTTTGCCCTCAAACCCTTGCAAGACCTCAGGGAATCTTTGCACCAACGCTCTTACCGTGACCTGAGCGCGCTGGATACGCAAGCGACGCCAAACGAACTGCAACCCTTGCTGCAAGCGATGAATGCGCTGCTCGCACGGGTCAAGGCAGGCTTGCAACAGCAGCAGCAATTTATTGCCGATGCCTCTCACCAGTTGCGCACACCGATTGCCGGGCTGCAAACCCAGGCTGAACTGGCCTTGCGCAGCCAGCCGCCTGAGGCCATTCAAGAGCCGCTTAATTACATGCTGCGCAGCACCACCCGCTTGTCACACCTGATACAGCGGCTACTGACCATGGCCAGAACCGATGCCGCTGTTTCGCAACTGCAATTTCAGCCGGTGTCACTCACCAAAATCATTTCAGATGAATGCGCGCGCTGGATTGGGCCAGCCAGCAACAAACAGTTAGAGCTCGATGTCATGATTGAAACCCAGCAGGATCAAGTGCTGGGCGATGCGCTCATGCTCTCTGAACTCTTAAACAATCTGCTGGAAAACGCCATTCAATACACCCCCAAACAAGGCCTGTTGCAGATCCGATTATCGCAAGCGGGCAAATCTCTGGTGCTGGAAGTGGCAGACAGTGGCATCGGCATTCCTGCCGATCAAACCACCCTGGTTTTTGAGCGTTTTCACCGGCTGGACCCGAATCAGGGCAATGGCTGCGGCCTGGGGCTCGCTATCGTGGCCGAAATTGCCGAACATCATAACGCCAGCATCACAGTCACTCCGGGGCTGGCACATCCTGTCAGTGGTCACATTGGCAGCCAATTCACGGTAAAATTCGAACGCTATGACGAACGACTGCCTGAGAACCCGCGCCCTGCAAACCCTGACCCTAAGGGACCCGCAACAAAAATGTCTTGAGGTCGCTGCCCTGTGGCAAGCCTGCCTCACTGGCGCGCTGAAAATCCGGCCACAGCAAGCATTATCCGCAGACGACCAGAGTATTCCCGGCCGGCCTGAACGCCCGGCGCTGGTGGCGCCGGCCAAAGTGCAGCGCCGAGCCATGAACACGGCCGAAGGCCGCGCCGCCTTGATTCATGCATTGGCGCATATCGAATTTAATGCCATCAACCTGGCCCTGGATGCGGTCTGGCGATTTGCCGACATGCCTGAAGCGTATTACCGCGACTGGCTGCAAGTGGCCAAAGAAGAGGCTTATCATTTTTCGCTACTGCGCCAACATCTGCAGCAGCTGGGCTTTGATTACGGCGACTTTGATGGTCACAACAGCCTGTGGGAGATGGTCGAAAAAACCCAGGTCGATGTCCTGGCCCGCATGGCGCTCGTTCCACGCACCATGGAAGCCCGTGGCCTGGATGCCACCCCACCGCTCAAACAAAAACTGTTACAAGCTGGCGACCAGGCCGCCGCCGCCATCCTCGATATTATCCTGCGCGATGAAATCGGCCATGTCGCGATAGGCAATCGCTGGTTTGGCTATTTGTGTGATCAACGCCAGCTCGACCTGGTGGATACCTTTGAGCAATTACGCCAACAATACCATGCGCCCAAACTGCGCCCACCCTTCAATCTTGCAGCACGCAAGCTTGCCGGCTTCACCGATATTGAGCTCGCCTATTTGAATGGGGATTGCAGTGCGTAGGAATTATCGTGAGTGGATCAACACAGCATACATGAACATGCTTTGTTGAATTATATGAGCATCAAATATAATGCTTTTCAACTGATCAAGCTGCAACGGTGCGTATTACTATCCCTAAAGTATTAAATTTATTTTTGAGTTTCATCGCCTAGCTGGCATGACCGCATCCCATCAGGTAGCAAGAAGCTGGTGACTGCGTACAGGAGAACCCTAAATGCAATGTGGAAAATGTAATCCTCAACACCTGGGGATAGACTTTTCAATGGCGTTTCAACCCATTATTGCCTTCGAGCACAAACAGATTTGGGGATATGAAACACTGGTACGTGGCCTGGAAAACCAGCCAGCGGCGTTCATTCTGGATCAAATTGACGCCTCCAGTATTCATCGCTTTGATCAAACCATCCGCTCAAAAGCCATCAGGCTCGCCAATCAGTTACATTTTGACCAGATTCTGTCCATCAATTTTTTACCAAACGCAGTCTACAACCCTGAAAACTGTATTCAATCCACGCTCGCCGTGTGTGATGAACTCGGTTTTGATAAAAAGCGCATCATGTTTGAGGTGACCGAGGCAGAGAAAATCACCGATCATGCGCATTTAAAAAACATTTTTACCGAATACAAAAAACATCAATTTCTGACCGCGATTGATGATTTTGGCGCGGGTTATTCTGGCCTGAACTTACTGGCTGAATGGCAGCCAGACATTATCAAGCTGGACATGAACCTGATCCGCGACATAGACCAGAATAAAACCAAACAACTGATTGTGAAAAGCATCCTGGATGTGTGTCGCGGACTCAATATCGAGGTGATTTCAGAGGGCGTCGAGACCCGCGCTGAACTCACGGTACTGGTCGATTTTGGCATCGACCTGTTTCAAGGCTATTATTTTGCCAAGCCCTTGTTTGAAGGACTGCCAACCGTGGCTGAAGACTGTTTTAGCCTGGCTAGCTCACCTGACCCAAGATAGCTAAAAAGCCACTCACTTGCCAGCATGCATCCATGACCGGTCTTTAGTAAACGACCTCAGGCATGCACACTGACAAGATGATGACAGACTCAAACGGGCTGCGTCATTTCAGCAAAATCCAGTGCCTGCCATTGCCCGGCAACATACCGCCAACGCTGCCCATCCTCTTCACACCAGAGATGTAACCAGCCATGGTTGACCAGGTGGCTAATGACCGCATGCCTGCCGATAATCTGGTCAATCTGTCTGCGGCTTGCCACAATGACCACCGTCAAGCGGAGCGGTTCATGCATCCACTGCTGGCCATCATGCAATGACTGTTTGGAGAGACCGATTCTGAGGTCACCGCCGTTGCCCTCAAACACGCCGATGCGGCCACCAACAACGTTGTGTAACAGCTTGTTTCCGCTCCCAAGCTTGACTGGCTCGCAGGTCGAGGCATGGTACTGCCAGTTGATCCAGTGCGTCACCAGCATGGGAGCCGTCATCAGTTGTTCCAATAACGCCCCTTCAATATCCGCCGCCGCATCATACTCATGCAAAAATGCCCGCCCGGCCAAATTCAAATGTCTGGTACGCGCCCGGGGAGCCAAAATAAATGCCGCATTGTTGGCCAAGCCCCATTCCGGCCGGGTCTGCGCAGCGTCATTGGCACGCTGGCGAAAAGCTTTGAACAAACGACCGGCATCGATGGCTTGTGTTGACTGCATTGAGGTAGAGGCTAACTGTCCCCGTACAACTTCACCGGCATCGGTAAACAGCTCAGCCGCTTGCTGCCAGCGAGTGTGCGTTGCGGCTGGCAGCAGATCAAGATCAAAGCCTTGCAACGCTTGTGTGGTAGTGTTGTGCAAGGCGGCAACAAACCAGGTTTCGGCGGGGATCGTCATACCCATACTTGCCAGCTGTGCCCTCACCTCGGCATCATTGAGCACGGCAGCCAAGGCACGCGTGTTTACCTCACCAGACTGTCCGCAACATGCGCCGCAATCGAGGCTGGAGGCATGCGCATTGTTTTTGCTCTGGCTGGCATGCCCCACCAGTAATACCAGCGGCGCCAATCCGCTGGTCAGGCCTAAACTGTTGAGTACCCGCGCGGCAAGCTCGGCTTTTTCGACCACGCTCACCGCTTGTAACTGAGGCCGGGTCAATGCGCGGTATTTTTTCGGCAAGCCATGTTGATCAAGCGAACTGCGGGCATGCAATTGCGGCTTGATCATGGCTAACAAGGGTTTCAAAAACAGGGGGCCCGCGCTCTCTACCAGCGAAAAGGCCGCTCCAGGATATTTGCTCAGTCGGCTGACCTGGCCAGACAGCATAAAATTGCTGAGCCGCTTTTGGCCGACTTTTAGCTGTAGCGCTTTGCTACCGGCCTGTGCCACTTCGCTTACCGCCTCTGAACCGACAAGGACTTGATCACGGACAGTTAAGCTAGGGGCCAGCAGACCTGGCAACTGTGGACGCTGATAGTCGGAAGCAAAAGGCTGATAGGCAATCGGCAAGCCAAAAAAGCCCGCCGCGCCCAGCGTTTGTATATTGGGTGACAATGATTCTATTGCCCGCCGGATCGGTTCACTGCGTACATCAATACAAAATGCGGCCTGAATCAGTGGCGTGGGAGTCGGTGTTGCAGCCTCTGGCACCTGGCTCAGTTGTTGCGCCAGCTGGCGCTGATAACCGATTTCCAGTGCCAGCTGCCAGACCTCATCCACTTGCAATGCCTGTTCTGCAGCTTGAATTTTTTCAGCCACATGCTGCCATTTTTGCTGGATGACCCTAATGGCGCTGTTGGTTGCATTGAGGCCTTTACATTGCATTAAAATCACGCCCCATGCCAACCGAATCGCCAGCAAATCACGCAAGCTGTCATCACTCTGGCCTTGTAATCTGGCTTGCCAATCCAGATAAGCACACCAGGATGCCCAGCCATTCACCGTGAGCAATACCGCCTCAAAATAATCGGCCAGTACGGCTTCATCCAGGCCCAGCGCCTCGACCACCCAGCGCTCAGCCTGTTGGCGATTGCGTGGCAAATAATCCAGAAACTGGTGGATGTTGGGCAAGCCCATCAACACACCGATGCCATGGTCATGCACGATCATGTCACGCCAGAACTGATACAAGCCACCTGCACGCTCAGGCTGCCAGTCTGACTGGTCCCGGTCAAAATACGCGGCACAAGTCTGGCTGACCTGATGCGTAATCGCATCGCGCCAGGTCAAGCGCTGAAACCGCTGGGCATCGTCATCGAGCACATCTATCAATAGCGGTAATTGGGTAATGGCAAGCGGCGTCGATAACAGGGCCACTGCCTCTGCAATAGTGGTCTGCCTGAGCCCGAGTTGTGTCATGGCCTGGGTTAAGTCCTGTGCAGACATGCGTCCTTGCTGCCAGGCATGTAACAGATGACTTCTGGCTGGGAACACTTGCAGATCGCCTAGCACAGCCATGCGTGCCGCTACAGTTCTCACTGGCAAGTGGACTCTTTTCCAATGCGGGTTGACTGCAATCGACTGATCCAGCGGCCAGGTAGGCGCAATACTGTCGCACGCACGCTGGCAGGCCTGGTCTATCACCTGCTTACGGATAGACTGTGTTTGCCCATGGTGACGCCCTGGGAATACTTGGTCTTCAATAAAAAACATCTTTTGGTTCCTTATCCATTCATTTCAGAAGCGCGCCTAGTCATTGGCATGCGTGCTTTTGCCCCAACTAACCGGCCATAAACGCAAGACCCATCGCGTGTAAAACTCATCCAGATAAAACCCGGCATAGACTGAGCGATGCAGCACAGCCAACCGCGCAGGCATCTGCTGGATCATGGTCGTGGCAAGGTACAGCATGAGCATGGCCAGCACACTTATCCATCCGCCCGTAGGGGAAGGCTGATCGTGTATCCCGAGGGGAAGCAGGTGAAATACCACACTAACGGCGGTCAACCCCATGGCAAGCACACTGCCAAATAGCAAGGCTTGCAGTTGCAGGCGCAGAGTCACTGCCTGCCCGACCTGCTGCCACAACACTGGAGCCCAGGCCAGCGCCAGTATCAGGCTCCACCAGGCTGGCCACAGCTGGGTCCCCGAGACCGCCTGTACCCCGAACACAATCAACATGGTCAACACCGGGGCAAGCAACATGCTCAACTTGGCAAAGGCCGCTTTACCCGCCATCTGCTGCAAGCGCGTGTGTGTGACAATGTCGGCGGCGGACAAAAAGGCATAAGTCTTGTAAATCGAGTGTCCGATCAGGTGCAGCGCCGCAAAGGTGTATAGCCCCAGCGCGCATTCCACTATCATGAAGCTCATTTGTGCCACGGTGGACCATGCCAGCCTGACCTTGATACTGACCCGGGTAAACATGACCAGCGAGGCAAACAGGCATGTCACCAGCCCAACCGCTAACAATACATGTCTGGCCAGTGTTGCCTGTTCGAACAAGGGGGCAAAGCGGATCAAAACATAACCAGACAGGTTCACCACACCGGCATGTAACAAGGCAGAAACAGGCGTCGGTGCTTCCATCACCTGGATTAACCAGCCATGCACCGGCAGTAATGCCGTTTTTAAAATGACCACCGCCACCAGCAGCATGGCACACCAGCTACTGAGCTGAGACAAGCCATGCACGCTAACATGTGAAAGAAAGACTGAAATCTGTACGCTTCCGGTTTCAACATAGGCGATCATGGCCGTCAGCAGCAACAGACTATCCGCCAACACATCCGCCACGGTCTTTTTGTGCGAAGCCAACAATGCAAACGGCCGGTCTGCATAAAAACACAGCAAGTGCTTTAAACACACGCCAATGGCTGACCATGCCGCGACAAACAACAACCAGTGATCAGCAATCAGCAGCACATGCACACTGGCAAGAACCAGACTTAAAGCGGTGACAAAGCTTTTCTGATTGGCCTCACCTTCGAGGTATCTGGCAGAAAAATGTCCGATCGCCCACCCCAGCAATTGCACCAAACAAGCCATCAGCGCCTGCAGCGGGGAAACAGCAATGCCAAACGCACTGAAAAAATTGCCAGGCAACGACTGGACATGCAGACACACGATGGCCGCGGAAATGCCCGCCGCCACAAGCGCTACGCTGAGCAGACGCTTAAACAGTTGCCAGCCACGGTCATGTTGCCAGGGCAGCACTCCACTCAGCAGCCCAGCCAGCCACATGATGGCCCCGGGTACCAGTGCAAAATATATGACAACGTCCATTAACACGGCCTTTCATGACCAAAAAATACATTGACAAAACAGAACATAAAATACACTTTAATAGAAGATAAAGATTAACCGGAGGTGGGCCCATCAATCGCCACAGATTGTTGGGTGACCATCTCTTGCACCGACGCGCTTGTCTTCGGCTCACCCTCTATTGGCGCCCAGACTTCAGGCAGTAATTCAATTAGAATTTCGCCCTGGGTGACCACCTCCTCACCATTTATTTCTACGTTCTTGGTATAAACCGTCACTGTTCGACCATCAATTTCAAGCCGCTTCATCATCACCATTTCACCTATCTAACAATATTAAAAAACTAAATAGCGGGTGATGCAGATTTTGACCGATGATTTTAATTAGGTAAAATATATAAATATTAATTTTATGTTCTATTTTATTTATATATGGCGAGACTCAATTATCATCACTTGCAATATTTTTGGCATATCGTGAAAGTGGGTAGCTTGACCAAGGCAGCAGAAAAATTGCATATCTCGCAATCCGCGCTGTCTTCACAGATCAGACAACTGGAAGAAAGCCTGGACTGCGCATTGTTTTTACGACAAGGGCGTAAACTGGTGTTGACGGAGTTCGGTAATTTGGCGTTTTCCTATGCAGATTCGATTTTTACCAAAGGCATAGAACTCGAAAACCTGCTGAGAAAAGGCATTGCGTCTGAGAGTCAAACGTTGCGGATTGGTGTGCTCTCTACCATGTCCAGAAACTTCATCGAGAGCTTTGTGGAGCCATTACTGAATCACTCGGAGATCAAACTCGAAATTTCTGCCAGCGGGCAAACCAACTTGCTCAATGCGCTTTCGAATCACCAGATAGACCTTGCGCTCACCAATATCGAGGTGAGAGGCAATACTGACCAGTTATGGGAGTGTATTCTGCTAGACCGGCAACCCATCAGTGTGATCGGCCCGGCAGAGATTGAGATCAAACACGGATTTTCGGCCAAATATGCGGAGTACAACTGGATTTTGCCCAATCAGGACAGCCCGATTCGGGCGGCCTTTGATGGCTTGTGCGCCTTGCATCACCTAGAACCTCACATCGTGGCCGAAGCGAATGACATGGCGATGTTGCGGCTGTTAGCGCGTGACAGCCGGGCACTCACCGTCATGCCGGAGGTGGTGGTTAAAGACGAGTTAAAAAATGGTGTGCTCAAATCCTTCACGCAACTGGAAGGGATTTTTGAGAATTTCTATGCAGTCACGATCAAAAAACATTTCCGCAAGTTTGAAATCAGCCAATTGGTGAATCAGTTTCTAGTCAAAAAAAGAGCGCTCTAGCCCTCTTGAAATTTTTTTGCGCATCCCTATTTTCACGGTATCAGCAACTCTGCTGATACCTTTTCGCCACTGGAGGCATGATTGCCAGTTGCGTCTGCAAACGTCTCCAGTGGTGGTTTTTGTTGAACTTATTCGCTAAGGAGAATTGAACATGAATATTCGTCCCCTGTATGACCGCGTCATAGTCAAGCGAGTCGAACAACAACGTACGACCGCTTCCGGCATTGTGATCCCAGACACGGCTGCAGAAAAACCCGAGCAAGGCGAAGTCATCGCTGTCGGGAGCGGCAAGTCCCTTCAAGACGGCAGCCTGAGAGCCCTGGCAGTGAAGGTCGGTGACCATGTCTTATTTGGCAAATATGCCGGACAAACAGTCAAACTCAATGGCGAAGAGGTATTAGTCATGCGCGAAGAAGACATTCTCGGTGTGATTGAACCCGCCTCTGCCGATCTCAAAAAAGTCGCTTAATCACTTTGTTGCTAAGAGAGAAAGGAGAATTGAACCATGGCAGCAAAAGATGTGAAGTTTCATGACCACGCCCGTCAAAAAATTGTAAAAGGCGTGAATATCCTGGCCGATGCGGTCAAGGTCACCCTGGGCCCCAAAGGCCGCAATGTGGTGCTGGAACGCAGTTTTGGCGCCCCGGTGATTACCAAAGATGGTGTTTCGGTCGCCAAAGAAATCGAGTTGCAAGACAAGTTGGAGAATATGGGCGCGCAAATGGTGAAACAAGTCGCGTCTAAAACCGCGGATGTCGCAGGTGACGGTACGACTACCGCCACCGTACTGGCGCAGGCGATAGTGCAAGAAGGCATGAAGTCGGTCGCCTCAGGCATGAACCCGATGGACCTCAAACGCGGCATAGATAAAGCGGTGGCTGCGTTGGTGGATGAGCTCAAAGTCATGTCTAAAGCCATCACCACCAATAGAGAGATTGCCCAGGTAGGCTCTATTTCTGCCAACTCGGATACCGCCATTGGACAGATCATCGCCGATGCTATGGAAAAAGTTGGCAAGGAGGGGGTGATTACGGTAGAAGAAGGCAAGTCACTGCAAAATGAGTTGGATGTGGTGGAAGGCATGCAATTTGACCGCGGCTACATCAGCCCCTATTTTGTGAACAATCCGGACAAACAGGTGGCGGCGCTGGATGAGCCGATGATTTTGTTGTATGACAAGAAAATCAGCAATATCCGCGACTTGTTGCCGACGCTGGAAAACGTAGCCAAAACCAACAAGCCTTTGCTGATCATTGCCGAGGACGTGGAAGGCGAAGCGCTGGCGACACTGGTCGTCAACAGCATGCGTGGCATCCTCAAAGTAGCTGCCGTCAAAGCGCCAGGCTTTGGTGATCGTCGCAAAGCCATGCTAGAAGACATTGCCATCCTGACCGGGGCCACCGTCGTCTCAGAAGAAACCGGAATGCAACTGGAGAAAGTCAGCATCGAGCATTTGGGCCGTGCAAAACGGGTTGAGATACACAAAGAAAACACCGTTATCATTGATGGCGCTGGCGACCAAGCCAAGATTAAAGCCCGTGTGCAGTCTATTCAAACCCAAATTCAGGAGACCACTTCTGACTACGACAAGGAAAAACTGCAAGAGCGCGTGGCCAAGCTGGCCGGTGGTGTCGCCGTGATTAAAATCGGTGCGGCCACCGAAGTCGAAATGAAAGAGAAAAAAGACCGTGTCGATGACGCCCTGCATGCCACCCGCGCTGCGGTGGAAGAAGGCATCGTCCCTGGCGGCGGTGTGGCTTTACTGCGGGCTCGCAGCCGTATCGGTGCCCTCAAGGGGGATAATGATGATCAGGATGCTGGTATCCGCATCGTGTTGCGCGCAATCGAAGAGCCCTTGCGCGCGATTGTGAAAAATGCCGGAGAAGAGCCTTCTGTGGTCATCACCAAAGTGCTTGAGGCAACGGGTAACACCGGCTACAACGCCGCGACAGGTGAATATGTGGATATGGTGGAAACCGGTGTGGTCGACCCCACCAAAGTGACTCGCACCGCGCTGCAAAATGCCGCCTCGATTGCCGGGCTGATTTTGACCACCGATGCGACCGTGGCCGAATTGCCCAAAGAGGACAAAAAAACGCCTGCGATGCCTGAGATGGACTACTAAGCGCGATCAGCGTGATGCCATCAACGATAAAAGCCCCGCAAGGGGCTTTTTTTCTAGCTGAGCAAGATCAACTGCACGCCGAAAAGAGCGGCAGGTGGACTCAAGCAGGTCTTCTGGGCGGCAGATGTCTGAACGTAATGCGTCCCTTGCCCATGTCGTACGGCGACATTTCGATGGTGATTTTATCGCCCGCCAAAATACGTATTTTGTGCTTGCGCATTTTGCCGCCGGTGTAGGCAGTCAACTGATGCCCATTGTCCAGCGTCACGCGATAACGCGCATCCGGCAACACTTCAGTCACTGCGCCCTGCATTTCAATCAATTCTTCTTTAGCCATGCGATTCCTTTTTCAATAATGAAAAAAGCCCGAAACCGGGCTTTTTACTGCGCCACTTAGTCAGGCGTGACTATGCAATCACCTGAATCGCAGAAGCTTGTTTGCCTTTAGGGCCAGTCGTTTCGTTGTATGAAACGCGCTGGTTATCCGCCAGGCTTTTAAAACCTGCTGATTGAATCTCGGAAAAGTGAGCGAACAAATCATCGCCACCCTGATCTGGAGTAATAAAACCAAACCCTTTTGCATCGTTAAACCATTTGACAATACCTGTAGCCATATCTAAATCCTTTGTAAAAAATGAAAGGGAAACCCCTTGGAGGGCGAGGCACAAGTAAGCGGGATTAACGAGAGAACCAGAAGATACCACCAGAGAAAACAACAATGCTTGAACGTCGCGTGCAACCACTATGCGCTTTATGCACCACAATAGCAAATGTTATTTTCAAAAAAACCAAAATAAATCAAATATTTATTTAAGCATTTACCCCGAAAAGCATTCAATCCGCGACAAATCGCATCATCAAAAAACTCAAGGAATCGCCTGTGGGCGAGCGCAGGCCTCATTCTGCTAAATAAAAAGCGCCCAAGCCACCCTTGAACGCTTTATGTAGGTGGCGATGACTCGATAGCAGAATTCTGGAATCATTGAGCAACCGTGCAGATGAATTAGACCGATAGCAAGCTCGCTACGCCATCCAGCCCCACCACATTGAGCGCATACATGGCTTGCTGTTGCACCACTGGTTTGGCGTGATAAGCCACGCCCACCGCGGCAACCGCCATCATTTTGAGGTCGTTGGCACCGTCACCAATCGCAATCGTTTGTGCGGCCGACAGGCCCAACTGATCACGCAGTTTAGTGAGCTCATCGGCTTTGCGCTGGGCATCGACGATCTCACCCAGGACCTGGCCGGTGAGTTTGCCGTCTATGATTTCCAGCGTGTTAGAGACGGCGTAATCCAGCCCCAAGGTCTGTTGGACGTGGTTGGCAAAAAAGGTAAAGCCGCCAGAGACGACCATGGTTTTGATGCCATGTTGCTTGCAGGTATTGATCCAGGCTTGCGCGCCGGGATTAAAACGAAGGCGCTCATCAATCACGCGTTGCAATGCCGTCGCTGGCAAACCTTTGAGCAAGGCCACACGCTTGCGCAAGCTGGCAGAAAAATCCAGCTCGCCACGCATGGCGGCTTCGGTGATCTCGGCGACCTGCGGTTTGAGGTTCATCATGTCGGCAATTTCATCAATGCATTCAATGGAGATCAGGGTGGAGTCCATATCCATGACGCACAAGCCCATGTGTTGCAGCCTATGAGTGTCTTGCACCAGCGTGCAGTCTATCTGCTGACTGGCGCAAAAAGCCTTCACTTCCAGATAATCCGCTTCTGGCACCGGCAAATAGTAGGCATGTTCGCCCACTTGCATAAACTGCGCATGCCCGCCCACCAGGCCATGAAGATGGGAAAGATGAGCCATGGTGATGGCCGGCCCTTGAACCACTAAACGCATGATCACTACCGTCGATTAAAAGACTGGATTATAGCAGTTGCCCGTGCATCGCATTGATAAGCGTGCTTTTTTGGGAGTATTTCTGTTTTTGGATTGCCCCCGGCAATGATATGCTTGGCAAAAATTAAAACTGGTTAAACTCAACACCCTAGGGATTACAATGAAACAAGACGCACAAACGCTGCCATGGCTGAACCTGCCTAACCTGCCCTTACCGCTTAAAGCCCTGTTTATTGGTTATCTGCTCGTGATTGGCGTCGGCCTGTGTATGGCTGGCCTGCAAATAATGCTCACTCACGGCATGGCCGATGGCAAATTCGGCTTGTCCGTGAACGATATTGTTTACAGTTATTACGGTGACCGCAGTGGCACCAAACTGGCGAGCAAACTTAATGGCTCCATGTCTGACAAGGCACCCCTGGAGGTCCGCCAGGACATTATCAAATGGGCGCAACAAGGCGCGCCACAAGACCAGTGGGAATCACACTTCAAGCAGGTGTTTGCGCAGCATTGCGTCATGTGCCACAGCAACATCCCCGGCATCCCCAACTTTAACAACTATGATGAAGTTAAGGCGCGCGCAGAGGTGAATGAGGGCGCAACGATCAGCGGCCTGACGCGGGTGTCGCATATACACCTGTTTGGCATCAGTTTCATTTTCTTTTTTATCGGCCTGATTTTCAGTTTTGCCGTGAATGTGCCCAAACCTGCCAAAATCATTGCCATCGCCTTCCCGTTTGCTTTTCTGATTATGGACGTGATGTCGTGGTGGCTGACCAAGTTGTCACCACACTTTGCCTGGTTGACGATTATCGGTGGCATTGGCTACAGCCTGGCCTCCAGTTACATGTGGGTGATCAGCATGTATCAAATGCTGGTACTGTCCCGCAATGGCAAAGTCTACGGCAATGCCTGGGCGCAGGACTTATAAGCGACGACGCATTCGTTAACGCTATCGCGTTAAATACGTTTAAAAACCGCACAGTTGTGCGGTTTTTTTATTTGCAGTCTAGCCTTGATAGGGTATTTGCGCGAAAATAGATGCTTAACTATCAAAACCTCTGAATTTTCATGAATCTGCACGAATACCAAGCCAAACAACTCCTGCAAAAATATGGTTTGGCCACACCGGCTGGCCTGGTCGTTCAATCCGAAGAAGCCGCTGCGGCAGCCACCAAAGAACTGGGCGGTGAAGCCTGGGTGGTCAAGGCCCAGGTGCATGCCGGCGGTCGCGGCAAAGCGGGTGGCGTCAAAGTGGTTAAATCTGCATTAGAAGCGCAAACCGTGGCAGGTAGCCTGCTTGGCAAGCATTTGGTGACTTACCAGAATGCGCCGGATGGCCAACCCGTGCATCAGGTGCTGGTGGAGCAAACCCTGCCGATTGCACGTGAGCTTTATCTTTCGATGCTGGTAGACCGCACGCTGGAACGCGTGGTCATGGTTGCTTCCAGCGCAGGCGGCATGGATATTGAAGAGATTGCGGCTACCCAGCCAGAAAAAATCCTGCAGGAAGTCTGTGACCCGCTCAATGGCCTGGTGGACTTTCAGGCGCGCAACCTGGCGTTTGGCTTGGGTCTGAGTGGTGACCAGATTGGCGCGTTTACCAAGCTGGCCAAAGGCCTGTACAAATTGTTTAAAGACAATGACTTGTCACTGCTCGAAATTAACCCGCTGATTGTAACCGCTGAAGGAAAACTGGTGGCGCTAGATTGCAAAATGACGGTAGATGACAACGCACTTTACCGTCAAAAACCGTTTGCAGAGATCCGTGACTGGTCACAAGACGATGCCAAAGAAGCGGAGGCTCACCATAGCGGCCTCAATTACATTGCCTTAAATGGCAACATTGGTTGCATGGTGAACGGCGCTGGCCTGGCCATGGCGACCATGGACTTGATCAAGCTGCATGGCGGCATGCCTGCCAACTTTCTGGATGTCGGCGGCGGCGCCACGGCTGAGACCGTGACCAAGGCTTTCAAAATCATCCTGGCTGACGCTAATGTGAAAGCGATTCTGGTCAATATTTTTGGCGGCATCATGCGTTGCGACATCATTGCCACCGGCATTATCACCGCAGTCAGAGAGGTGGGCATGACCATTCCGGTTGTGGTGCGGCTGGAAGGGACCAATGTCGAATTGGGTAAGCAGATGCTGCGTGAGAGTGGCCTGAATATTATTTCTGCAGAAGGGCTGACCGATGCCGCCCAGCAAGCAGTCAACGCAGTGAACAAGGGTGTGTAGTCATGGCGATTTTAGTCAATAAAGATACCAAAGTATTGTGCCAGGGCTTTACCGGCAAACAAGGAACGTTTCATTCCGAGCAAGCGCTGGCTTATGGCACCAAAATGGTGGGTGGCGTGACGCCAGGCAAAGGCGGCCAGCGCCATCTGGAGCTGCCCGTATTCAATACCATGCGCGAAGCCGTAAAGGAAACCGAAGCCAATGCCAGCGTGATTTACGTGCCGCCACCGTTTGCCGCTGACTCCATCCTTGAAGCCGCAGATGCAGGCATTGAGCTCATTGTCTGTATCACCGAAGGCATTCCGGCTCTGGACATGCTCAATGTCAAAGCGGCGCTGCGCGCCAATGGCACCAAACTGATCGGCCCTAACTGCCCAGGCGTGATCACGCCGGATGAATGCAAAATCGGCATTATGCCGGGCAGCATCCACAAACGTGGCAAGGTCGGCGTCGTGTCCCGCTCTGGCACCCTGACTTACGAGGCTGTCCATCAGACCACGGCCCTGGGCCTGGGCCAGACCACCTGTGTCGGCATTGGTGGCGACCCGATCAAAGGCTTGAACTTTATTGAATGCCTGGAACTCTTTCAGAAAGACGCGGAAACAGAGGCGATCATCATGGTTGGTGAAATCGGTGGCAGCGATGAAGAGGCTGCGGCTGACTACATCAAACACCATGTCACCAAACCGGTAGCTGCTTATATTGCCGGCTTAACCGCCCCCAAAGGCAAACGTATGGGCCATGCCGGGGCGATTATTTCCGGTGGTTCTGGCCGTGCAGAAGACAAGATTGCCGCATTGGAATCCGCTGGCTGTGTTGTTGCAGCCTCCCCTGCTGGTCTGGGTGAGGCCGTCCTCGCGGCCATTCAACGCGCAAACGCATAAAGGAACTGGCATGTATCGTTGCTTACAGGCTCACCATCGCTGGACAGGCATCATTGTTGGCAGCATGCTGCTGATTGGCCTCACCTGGCCTGGCCTGTCTGCGGAGGCTGCCAGCAAAAAACCGATGGCCGAGGACAGCGCGCCTTTTCGTGATGATGAAGTGTCTTACCTGCTCATTGCCGCCGCCAAAGGCGACCTGGCCACGGTCAAAGCCTTGTTAAAAAGCGGCGCCAACCCGAATGTCACCGATGGCGACAAACTGACGCCCATCATGTATGCCGCCCGTAAAAACCAGGCGGAAGTGATCCGCGAGTTGTTAGCCGGTGGCGCCGACATTAATGCCAAAGATCAGGGTGGCTGGACAGCACTCATGTTTGCGGCCAAGAAAAATAATCTGGATGCCGCCAAAATGCTGATGGAAAAAGGCGCCGATGTTAAAGCACGTGACCCGGCCGGCTGGAGCGCCCTCGGCTTGGCGGCCACCTCCGGCTACAGCGAACTGGTGGGCCTGATTATCGCGCGTGGTTTTGATGCTAATGTGCGGTCCTCGGATGGGAAAACTGTGCTCATGTATGCCGCCAAAAGCGGTGACGTGCCCACCATTACCACGGTATTAACCAAAGGCGCTGATGCCAATCTCAAAGACAAGCTGGGCACCACTGCGCTCATGATTGCTGCCCGAGAGGGCCATGCCGCCGCCGTGACCTATTTGGCAGAACATGGTGCCAAAGTGGATGAGGAAGATGAGCATGGCTGGACAGCACTGACCTGGGCGGTGAAGAAAAATCAGCTTGAAGCAGCCAAAACACTGCTTGAGCATGAAGCAGATGCCAACCAGAAAGACAGCGAAGGCACGCCCTTGCTGCACCTGGCGGTGAGCAACAATGCGCCGGAAATGGCGCGCTTGCTGCTTGAACATGAGGCCAATGTCAAAACACGTGATCAATACGGTTTGACCGCTTATGTCTATGCCCTCAAAGGCCAAAACCCGGCCATGGTAGAACTGATCAAAGCTGCGGGTGGCAAGTATTAAGCCCTGCAGCCCATCCTGAATGAAAAGCAGATGAAACTTGCAATTGCTCAAATGAACTGCATGGTCGGTGCCATGCAGCAAAATGCGGAACACATTCTGGCGCAAGCCGAAGAGGCTTATCGAGCGGGCGCACGCCTCTTACTGACACCAGAACTGGCGTTATGCGGCTATCCTCCAGAAGATTTGCTGTTCAGGCAGGATTTTTATCACGCCAACACGCAGGCACTCAATTGGCTAGTGCAGCGTCTGCCTCACGACATGGCAGTCATTGTTGGACATCCTGATGAAGTGGCAGGCAAACGCTACAACGCGGCTTCGGTAATCCATTCTGGCAGGATACAGGCGACCTATCATAAACATCACTTGCCCAACTACAGCGTCTTTGATGAAGAGCGCTATTTTGAGGCGGGTCAATTGCCCGTGGTGTTTGAATGGCATGGCGTACGCTATGGCGTGCTGATCTGTGCGGATAGCTGGGAGTCAGGCCCTGCCCTGCAGGCCCTGCAAGCTTCGGCACAAGTGCTGCTGACGATCAATGCCTCACCTTACCATTTGCACAAACAACAGACACGTTACCAGGTATTGCGCGACCGCATCCGTGAAACCGGGCTACCCATGGTCTATGCCAACATGGTCGGCGGCCAGGACGAACTAGTGTTTGATGGCGCGTCTTTTAGCATGAACCGGTTGGGAGAACTGGTGCAAGAGCTGCCCATGTTTGAAGCCGGGCTGGCTTACCTGACTATAGACGGCACGACCCCCTTGGCCACCGACATTACGGCGCCGTTGAGCACCGAAGCCGCCGTATACAAAGCGCTAGTACTGGGTCTGCGTGACTATGTCAATAAAAACAAATTCCCCGGGGTGGTGCTGGGACTGTCCGGTGGCATAGATTCCGCCCTCACACTCGCCATCGCCGTGGATGCACTGGGTAAAACGCGCGTCAAAGCAGTGATGATGCCCTCTGAATTTACCGCCGGCATCAGCGTGGCAGATGCCGCTGAAATGGCACAACTGGTTGAGGTTGAGTACAGCGTATTACCCATCAAACCGCTATTTGAAGGATTTTGTGCGACCTTGTCTGAGGAGTTTTCCGGCAAGTCTTTTGATACCACCGAAGAAAACCTGCAGGCCCGCATCCGTGGCATGCTACTGATGGCCATCAGTAACAAGTTTGGCAGCCTGGTGCTCACCACCGGCAACAAGTCAGAAACCGCTGTCGGCTACAGCACCTTATACGGTGATATGGCGGGTGGCTTTGCCTTGATCAAGGATGTACCCAAAACCCTGGTTTACAAGCTGGCAACCTACCGCAATGGCCTGAGCCGGGTGATCCCTGAACGGATTATCACACGTGCCCCTAGCGCCGAGCTCAGAGAAAACCAGACCGACCAGGACAGCTTACCGCCCTATGAGGTCTTGGATGCCATCATGGAAGCCTACGTCGAAAAAGACCTGAGCATCGCACGTATCATCGAAATGGGGTATACCGCCAGTGATGTGCAGCGCGTGACCCGCCTGATTGATCGCAATGAATACAAACGGCGGCAAGCGGCAGTGGGTGTCAGGATTACAGAGCGCGGCTTTGGCAAGGACCGTCGCTACCCGATCACCTGTAACCTGTCATTTTAAGTGCGCGACACGCGAGGCCTTGTGAGGCATGCACAGGACATTTGTATAAAAAGCACTGCTTGCGTAAAATGCCATTGAGAGATTTATCCACGGAGCACATATGAAAAAAGTAGAAGCCGTTATTAAGCCTTTTAAACTGGACGAAGTGCGTGAGGCGTTATCTGCGATTGGCGTCAATGGACTGACAGTCACCGAAGTCAAGGGATTTGGTCGCCAGAAAGGTCACACCGAGTTATATCGTGGCGCAGAATATGTCGTCGACTTTCTGCCAAAAATCAAAATTGAAGTGATTCTAGGATCAGACATGGTAGAAAGTGCGATCGAAGCCATTATCAAGGCCGCCCATACCGGTAAAATCGGTGATGGCAAGATTTTTGTCTCTTCCGTCGAACAAGTGATCCGTATCCGTACTGGTGAAACTGGCGAAGCCGCCATTTAAGCTTTTTTCAATGATCCGGTGACTTTTCCCAAGTCACCCTTTCTTGCCTGATGTTGCATGTCTTTCACACTGATTAAAACCATCCTGCTTCTTTCCACAGCCAACTTGTTCATGTTGTTTGCCTGGTATGGTCACCTGAAAGACCTGCATCAAAAACCGCTTTGGATCGCCATTCTGGTCAGTTGGGGCATCGCCCTGATTGAATATTGTTTTCAGGTACCCGCCAACCGGATTGGCTTTACCCAACTCAATCTGGCGCAACTCAAAATTCTGCAAGAAGTCATCACACTGGTGATATTCGTCCCGTTTGCCGTCATGTACATGCAGCAGCCACTCAAGTGGGATTACCTGTGGGCAGGCTTATGTATGATGGGGGCAGTCTACTTTATATTCCGTACTTGATTCAAACTGTCAGAGAAATGATGGTTAAGAAACAGCGGATACGCAATAAAAAGCCTCACTTAAGTGAGGCTTTTTATTTTTAGCCGTTGCTAGCAAAAATCTGCCTGACTGCCGCCAGGTCTTCGGGCGTATCCACGCCGCTGGCAGGCGCGTGATCAGTCACGCTAACGGCGATCTGGTAACCATGATACAGCACGCGCAATTGTTCCAGACTTTCAATGCTTTCCAGCGTGGTGACTGGCAAGCTGGCATATTGCTTTAAAAAGCTGACACGATAAGCATAAATGCCAATGTGGCGATATGCGGTGAGTGGCTGCTGGCGATCTGCCGTGTCCCGTGCAAATGGAATCGCCGCGCGACTAAAGTACAGCGCGCGCTGCTTGGCATTGAATACCACCTTGACCACATTCGGATTTGTGAAAACCGTCTCGTCATGAATGGCATGGCAAGCGGTAGACATCACCGCCTGTTCATCATTGGCCAAGGTCTGGGCCACCTCGTTGATCAGCACCGGATCAATCAAAGGCTCATCGCCCTGCACATTGACGACGATGGTGTCCTCCGGCCATTGCATGGTTTGCACCACTTCAGCAATGCGGTCTGTGCCAGAAACATGATCGGCCCGCGTCATCACTGCAGTGATCTGGTGCTGCGCGACAGCTTGCAGAATCTGCGCATGATCGGTGGCCACGACCACCTGATTGGCCAGGCTTTTGGCTGCCTGCTCAGCCACGCGAACCACCATGGGTTTACCGGCAAGATCAAGCAAGGGTTTGCCCGGTAGCCGGGTACTGGCAAAACGGGCTGGAACAACAACTTTAAACATGGTTATTCAGCGTATTCGTGCTCTTCCAGGCGACGGGCTTCGTCTTCGAGCATGACCGGGATGCCATCGCGTACCGGATAAGCCAGGCGAGCCCCTTTGGACACCAGCTCCTGCTTTTGTTTGTCATACACCAGCGGTCCTTTGGTTACCGGACACACCAGAATTTCCAAGAGTTTAGGATTCATGCCTATTTCCTTTGCATTGTTGCAAACGTCTGATAACGTTTTCCGTCAGGGAAGGATGATCACCAAGCGGCGTGATTTGCGCACTGACTGGCAAATACCAGGCGTTGGTTAATCCCAGATGCTGACATTTTACGGCATCTTTTTCTGTCATCAGTATGGTTTTTTGTTTAAACGGCAGGAAGTCTTCCTTGCGGTAAGCATGGTGGTCGGCAAAGGCGACGGTTTCACAGGTAATGCCCAGATTGGAGACGGTATTAAAAAACCGTTGTGGGTGACCGATGCCGGCAATTGCAACCAATGCCCGCTGCTGCAACTCGGCATTCGACAGATGCGTATTCAGGTCTGTGACTGAGGTCCAGCGGCCCACTTCCAGGCCAACGACATAATGCGCCACAGGCCAGGGGCCGGCAGGGACCTGACCACTTTCTACGATGATATCCACGGTTTGCAAACGGCGCAATCGCTCACGCAATGGCCCGGCAGGGAGTAAGTGACCATTGCCGATACTGAGTGGCCGCTGCACAACGGCAATTTCGATATCCCGCTGAAGCGCATAGTGCTGCAAGCCATCATCACACAGAATCACATTGACTTCAGGATGCGCCTGCAGCAAGGCTAGACCGCCTGCCACACGGTTGGCATCGACCCAGATCGGACAGCCAGTACGCCCGGCAATCAACACCGGCTCATCGCCCAGTGACTGCGGCAAGCTATCAGGCGTCACCTCGCCGGTGTGTTGTCCGCCATAGCCGCGGCTCAAAATCCCGGGATGGTAGCCAGCGGCAAGCAGCTGCTGCGCCAAATAAATCACCACCGGCGTTTTACCGACCCCACCTACAGAGAGGTTGCCGACCACCACCACCGGCACAGGCAAGGCCTGGCTGCTCAACAACCCCACCTGGTAACACAGGCGCCGCAAGCCAGACAATACCGCAAACAGCATGGACAACGGCAGCAGCAAGGCTTGCGCCCATCCCATCCCCTGCCACTGTTTTTCAAACCAATGCCGCAACATCAGTCGTCTTGAAACTGCTTGTGATACAGCCGGCTGTAATACCCGCTTTGTGCCAGCAGGCTGGTATGCGATCCAGTTTCGATGATTCTGCCCTGATCCATGACCAGAATCCGGTCTGCGTTCTCTACGGTACTCAAGCGGTGCGCAATCACGATCGTCGTGCGGTTTTGCATTAAGCGATCCAGCGCCATCTGTACATGTAGCTCGGACTCACTGTCCAAGGCAGACGTCGCCTCATCCAGCAGTAACACCGGCGCATCCTTTAAAATGGCACGTGCAATCGCCAGGCGCTGGCGCTGCCCGCCGGACAAACGGACACCCCGGTCACCGATTTCGCTTTGCAGGCCTTGCGGCATGTGCTCGATAAACTCCCAGGCATTAGCCGCTTTGGCAGCGGCAATGACCTCTTCCTCAGTCGCCTCGCGCAAGGCACCATAGGCAATATTGTTGTAAATGGTGTCGTTAAACAAGACGATATCCTGGCTGACCAGTGAAAACTGTTCGCGCAAGTTCTCCAGGCCATACTCGCGGATATCCACGCCATCCAGCAAAATACTGCCTTCTTGCAGCCCATAGAAGCGTGGTAGCAAATTGACCAGTGTGGTTTTGCCACTGCCGGAACGACCAACCAGCGCCACCTTCTCGCCAGCGCGTATCGTGGCGTTAATGTGGTCCAGTGCGTTGTGTTTGGCCTGCGGATAACGCAAGGTCACGTCTTTAAACACCAGATAGCCCTGCGCGCGGCCAATCCGATGGTGGCCATGATCCTCTTCGGATGCCAAATCCAGCACCTCAAAAATACTCTGCGCCGCCGCCAGGCCCACTTGCAAGTCCTCGTTAGCCGAAGTGATGTGTTTGATCGGTGCAATCAGCATCATCAATGCGCCGATAAACGCGGCAAACTCGCCTACCGTAAATTGTCCCAGGGCATAATAGACCACCAGCCCTAAAGCCAGCGCCGACAACACCTCAATCACAAAGCTGTTCAGCCCCGAGATACGCGCACTGCGCAATTCGAGCTGGCGGTTTTTACCGACCACATCGCCAAAGCGCGTGTTCTCAAAATTTTGCGCGCCAAAAATTTTCACAATACGCTGCGCGGCAATCGCCTCTTCCGCCGTTTTGGTAATCTCGCCAACGGCTTGCTGTACCCGTTTGGCATTTGCGCGTAGCTTGGGCGTAGTCTTGGATAAATACAGCCCCATCAGCGGCGTCACCAATGCAAATACCAGGGTCAGTTTCCAGTCCAGATACAGCATGTAAGCAATCAGGCCTATCACGGTCAGGATATCCCGTACTACGTTATGGGCCGAACGCGTGACGACAATCGATAGCCGCTCGGCATCATAGGTCATCTTGGATACCAGCGAGCCATTGGAATGCATGTCAAAAAAACTCACCGGCAACAACATCAGCTTGGCAAACACCTGTTTGCGCATCACTTCTACCACCAGCCTGGTCACAGCGCGCAAGCAGTAAATCGAGAAGAATGAAGCCACAGCACGAACGACCATCAAGCCAACCAGCATCAGCGGCAAAGTAAATGCTTCCTGCACCGAATGCTGGACAAAGCCTTCATCGGTGACTTTTTTAATCAGGGCCAGAAAAGCGGTGTTACTGAGCGACAACACGGTGGTTGCCACCATGGAGACCAGAAAATAAAACTTGTAACGCCAGGCATATAAAAACAGGCGCTTATATAACAGTTTGGGATTGACGATTTTAGGTAAATCGACTTTTTGTTTGCGGGCCATGCGGGTTCTCTGATTACTTAAAAACAAGCAAGCCCGTCGGTCACAACGGGCTTGCCTGGCACTAAACGGGACAGCTCACAAACAGCCACCACACATTAGTGGCTGTTTACCTGTGTGGCAAAGGTGATATGTGTGTAATTCGCCATCCGGGAGGCTTCCATAATATTCACCACAGACTGGTGCGAGGCCTTGCCATCGGCATTAATGATAATGGTCGGCTCTTTGTCTGCCGGACCGGCCTTGCCTGCTTCGATCAAGGCGGCTGACAAATCAGACACCACGGCGCCATTCGCTTCTTTGCCATTCACCAGGCAACGGCCGCTGGCATCGACCTCCACGGTAATGGTCAATGGTTTTTCTTGAGGGGCATTGGCATCCGCGGTCGGCAAGTTAATCTGCAACTCACTGGTACGTGAAAAGGTTGCACTCACGATCAGGAAAATAATAATCACCAGCAACACGTCAATCAACGGAATAAAGTTGATTTCTAGCTCTTCGTCGCGGCTACCACGTTTAAAGTTCATGAGACTGCCTTTTTTTATCCTGTCGCAAAATGCTTATCCGCGGTCGCCGTGGATAATTTCTACCAGTTTAACGGCTTGCTGCTCCATATCCACCAGAAAACCGTCCACTTTGCTCTTGAAATAACGATAGGCAATCATCGAAGGCACCGCCACCACAATCCCGGCCGCCGTGTTGTACAAGGCCACCGAAATGCCGCGCGCAAACTGTGCCACATCGTGACCACTATTCGTGAATGAACCAAACAGCTCGACCATGCCGATCACCGTCCCCAGCAGCCCCAGCAAAGGCGCTACAGTGGCAATGGTCCCCAGGGTGGGCAGGTATTGTTCCAGCTTGTGTGCAACCGCACGGCCGGTTTCTTCAATCGCTTCTTTGGTAACCTCACGTGAGTGCCCCATATTCGCCAACGCACTGGCAAACACGCGACCAAGTAAAGAGTGTGCTTCGAGACGGCTTAAGGTTTCACGTGTCACGCCGCCCTGCTTTAACCAGTTTTGCACTTCAGGCAACAACTGGTCCGGGGTGACAACTGAAGCTCTCAAGGCCCAGAATCGCTCGACAATAATGGCAAACGAGATCACAGAAGCGATAACCAAAGGCCAGATTGGCCAACCGGCCGCTAAAATAATTTCCCACACAGTGATGACTCCAATGGTTTTTTTAAACTTCCGCTACTTTAGCGTTAACCTGCCCTGAGGGCAAGTTTTGTGCGGTATCTAAGCGGTTACAAAGCCGCTTTTGCGCAATGTGGGCGATCGCAGAGGCAGTCAATCCCAATAATGCGGCTCAACCTGGCGCCAGGTTAAGACCGTTGGGTGATTGCCCTGTGTAAAATCCAGCATCACCGCGCCATGTTGATCTGAGCGATAGCGTTGACTGTCTATCGCTTCGTAGCGTGATAACACCGCCTGCTTGGGGTGGCCGAACCGGTTAAGATAGCCCACCGTGGCAATCGCGATGCTGGGTTTTACCGCCTGGACAAACGCAGGACTGGAGGAGGTTTTGCTGCCATGATGCGGCATGGTCATCACCGTAGAAGCCAGATTTTTCCCAGACTGCTCCAGCAAACGTTGCTCACCATATTGTTCGATATCCCCTGTCAATAACAGACTGCCATGGGCAGAGATCACCTGAATCACACAGCTTTTATCGTTATCTTTAAGGGGAATCTCTGATTGTGCCAAAGGATAAAGCACCTTGAAACTGACCTGGTCCCATTGCCAATGCTGTCCGGCCTGGCAAGCAAGATGTGGCATGCTTGCCGCCTGCGGAATCGCCTGCAGTTGCTCAAAAAAAGCCGCGTCTGTGCCGAGTGAGCTTAACAAGTGTGTGGCTGGCACGCCAGCCAGCACCGAGGCCATGCCACCGACATGATCATTATCGTCATGCGAGACCACCGCCAAATCCAGCCGGGACAGGCCCAAGTGGCGCAAATAAGGCAGCACAATCCGTTGACCGGCATCACTGTCTTCATGATAGACCGGCCCCGCATCGTAGAGCATGGCATGGCTAGCCGTTTGCACCAGCACACTCAAGCCCTGGCCGATATCCAGCACAGTGACGCGCATGTCCCCTGGCTTGAGCACTGACGGGGCAGGCAAGCATAAAGGCAACCAGAGTAGCAGCCCAAACCAGCGTAATGGCCAACCTTTGGGTAACAGTAACACCAGCATGCCTAACATTGCCAGCAGCCAGGCAGACAGTGACGGTGTAGGCAGATACCAGACTGCCCAGGATAATTGGCTGAACCAATGTAATAGCCAGGCCAGTCCCTGCCACAGCTGTGCTGCCAGCATTAACAAGGCATCCACCGGCAACATAGCGCCGGCAATCGCCAGTGGCACCACGCCCAGGCTAACCAGTGGAATCGCCAGAGCATTGGCAAACGGGGACACCAGAGACACCTGGTTAAACAATAGGATCAGGATAGGCACAAAGGCCAGCGTAATCATGCTCTGTGTATGCACCGCGGCCCGCCAGGCACTCGGTGGACGCAAGCGTCCGCCCATGCCAAAGGCGAGCAAGGCCACTGCGCCAAAAGACAACCAGAAACCCGGCGCCAGCACCGCCCAGGGATCCAGCACGACGACCACCCAGAGTGCCACACTGAGTATCCAGGAAAAAGGGAGTTGGCGGCGCAGACTGAGCATGCCTAGCATGGTCAGCAACATCCATAAGGTACGCTGTGTCGGAATGGAAAATCCGGCCAGGGCGGAATAAACCACCGCCACTAACGCCCCACCCACCCGGGCCGCCAGTGTGGAGGGCACATATAGCGCCCAGCGCGGTTGCTTTCGCCACACCCAGCCCGTCAATAAATAACCGAGGCCAGCCAGCATCGTAATATGCAGGCCAGAAATACTGATTAAATGATTAATCCCGGTATCGACAAACAATTGCCAGTCCGCACGCGAGATCTGGCTATCATCACCGATAACCAAAGCGCGCAGGACGCCACTGGCCGGGCTGGGTCCCAGCACCTGCTGGATTCGCTCCCCCACCAGCGCTCGCCAGTGCGCAACCATGGCAGCGGGTTGCCAGACCATGGCTTGCAGCTTGCGCATCGGTGCTTTGGAGACTATAGAGCCTGCCGCGCCGACTTGGTTGGCCAGGCACCAGGCAGCATAATCAAAACCATGCGGATTGCGCGTGGCATGGGGTCGTTTGAGCTTGACGGTGAATTGCCAGCGCTCTCCTGCTTGTAATAACGGTAAAGCATTGCGCGACGTGGCCGGGGCATGACGATATGACTGCTCGTAGAGATGCAAGCGCAGCCTGGGGGGCAACGGGCAATGTGCGTTGAAGGTGCGCTCAACGGCAACATCCACATGCTGGCCTCGTGCATCGCGCGCTGGCACGCTCACAATCACAGCTTGAATCTTGAGTGGCTGTTGTTCACACGCCTGAGACAGAGCCGTTTGCAAGCGCCAGGCCGCGCGCGCCTGCGCCCAGGCAAAGCCGATGGCAGCCACCAGCAAAATACAGCCAAGCCGACGGCAAAAAAGGCGAACCGCTGAGGTTAGCCTGACACCCCCGATATGGCGACTGTTCGCCAGTAGCGCGACCAGTCCCAAGGCTGCTAGCCAGCCCAGCCAAACCGGGAGCGACCATAATTGCGCTTGTTGCTGAAACAGCCAGACACCGAATAATAATCCCAGTGTGGCGCCCGGCAACATCACGGCTACTCGTCAGCCAGTCCTTGTGCGTCCGGCAACAGGGGTTGCAAGCGCCCATCCTGCAAACGATATTGCTGATGCATGCGTGCCGCCAGCGACAGATCATGAGTCACGACCACCAGCGCAGTGCCCTGTTGCGCCTGGATCTGCAACAGTAACTCAAACACTTGTTGTGCCGTTTGCCGGTCCAGGTTGCCGGTTGGTTCATCGGCCAATATGCAGCGTGGCTGAGTGACTAATGCACGGGCCAGGGCCGCGCGCTGACGCTCACCGCCTGACAACTCACCAGGGGTATGTTGCAGACGATGCGCCAGACCGACCTGCGTCAAGTAATGTGCAGCCTTTTCCAGCGCCTGCGCCCGTGGCATGCGACGAATCAGTAGCGGCATGGCCACATTTTCCAGCGCACTGAACTCTGGGAGCAAGTGATGAAACTGATAGACAAAGCCCAGATACTGGTTACGCATGGCACTTTTTTCAACTTCGGAGAGCCTGGTTAACGGCTTGCCCAGCCACTGCACCTCGCCATGCGTAGGCGCGTCCAGACCGCCCAGCAAATGCAACAAGGTACTTTTACCACTGCCCGAAGCGCCAACAATCGCCACATGATCACCTGCCGCCAGTTGCAAGTCGACCCCGGTCAGCACCGAGGTATCCAGCGCTTCATACCGCTTGGCCAAGCCCTGGCACTGCAATACCCAATTACTCATAACGCAAGGCCTCCGCCGGATTCATACTCGCCGCACGGGCACTGGGATACAAGGTCGCGACCAGACTGAGCAGGATAGACAGGCCCACAATCGCCGACACATCCGACCACATCAGCTTGGAAGGCAAATCACTGATGTAATACACGTCTTTGGACAAAAACTGCACATTAAAAGTATGTTCAATCCAGGGCACCACAGTCTCGATATTGAGGGCCAACAACACGCCAAGCACCGCCCCCGACAAGGTGCCGATAATGCCTATCATCGCGCCTTGCACCACAAACATTTTGCGTATGCTTTGCGGGGTTGCGCCCATGGTGCGCAGGATGGCAATATCCGCACGTTTGTCAGTTACCGCCATCACCAGTGTAGAGACAATATTAAATGCTGCCACCGCCACGATCAGCGCCAAAATAATAAACATCACTCGTTTTTCGAGCTGGATCGCCTTAAAGAAATTGGCATGTTGCTGGGTCCAGTCAGTGACGTAATAATTGGGTCCCAGCGCCTGCACCAGCTCGCGGCTGACGCGGTCGGCCATAAACAAGTCATCCAGCTTGAGTCGCAAACCAGAAACCTGATCACCCAGCCGGTAGAGCTTGGCCGCATCGTCCAAATGAATCAAGGCCAGGCCCGCATCATACTCATACATGCCAACCTGAAAAATCCCGGCCACGGTAAATTGCTTAATGCGTGGCACCAATCCCGCCGGAGTCACCTGCCCTTGCGGCGCCATCAACACCACCTTGTCGCCAACACGCACGCCCAGCGCCAGCGCCAGGTCTGCCCCCAATACAATATTGAATTGGCCTGGCTGCAAATCGGTCAGCTTGCCAATTTTCATCTGGGTTGCCAGGTCAGAAACTTTGCCTTCCTGTGAAGGTAACACGCCACGAATCAGCAAGCCCTGCACCGCTTCGTCATGCGTCAACATGCCTTGCGCCATGATGTAAGGCGCCACACCGGTGATGGGGCTGGCAACCGCCTTGGCCGGAATCTGTTCTATCTGCTGCTGCAAATGCTGCCAGTCCGGCAACCCGGCTTCAAAGCTACGCACTTCAATATGCGAAGCCACGCCTAAAATGCGCTTTCTGAGCTCATCCTGAAAGCCGTTCATGACCGACAACACGACAATCAGGGCCATCACACCGAGGGCAATGCCTATCATGCTGGTGAGGGAGATAAACGAAATAAAGTGATTGTTGCGTTTGGCGCGTGTATAGCGCCAGCCTATCCAAAACTCATAAGGCAGGCGCCGCGCGAGCGCGCTGAAAAAGGTGTCATTCTTCATGGCCGCATCTTAACAGCTTTTAATGGCATCGCGATACCTGCCCACATTGAAAGCGCAACTCAACCCAGGCGCCCCTCAACAGTTTGTCAGCCAAATCCGACCCAAAAATGCGGGCATGGCCGACTGAACCCGGGCAAGCTTGCCTTTAAGATGCACTCAGGTCGATGGCATGTACATCGACTGACACAACGATCTAAATCAAGAATGTAATCATAGGAGACTCGAGATGAACAAAGACATTTTCGAAGGCAACTGGAAGCAGCTTAAAGGCAAAGTCAAAGAACAATGGGGAAAACTGACCAATGATGACTTGGATGTGATCGAAGGCAAACGCGACCAGGTCGCAGGCAAAATCCAGGAACGCTATGGCATCACCAAGGATGAAGCCGAGAAACAGCTCAAAGCCTGGGAAGACAAACACCGCCACTAAGGCCTGTGCCATACCCACTTAGCATGATGTAACGCTTGGCGTTTTAGCATCATTGTCTAAGCAGTGACGCCCCGCAGGACAAGCCCAGCTTGTCCTGCGTTGTATCTGCCTACCAGGCCTTAACCTGTATTGCGCAAACTGGTAGCAATGCCATTAATGGTCAGCGGAATGGCCCACTTGAGTTTTTCATCAGTTTCGCCATTGCGGTAACGCTGTATCATTTCTACCTGCAAGTGATTAAGCGGATCCAGATAGGGCAAGCGGTCGCGGATGGATTTGGCGATCACCGGCTGAGTGGCCAGACGTTGCGTGGTGCCCAGCAGCAGATTGACCGCGTCGGTGGTCAGTTTGTGTTCGTGCGCAATGCGGCTGAAAATTTCTTCGCGCAAGGCCTTGTCAGCCAGCAAATGGGCATAATGGCGCGCCACGATCAGGTCTGTTTTCGCAAGCACCATGTCGACGTTGTTAATCAGGGTATTAAACAGCGGCCAGTGTGCCTGCATCTCCAGCAACATTTCCAGACGTGCCTGCTTCAAGGCTGGATCGTGCGCTAAAAACTGGTGAATGGCGCTGCCCAGACCATACCAGCCTGGCAGCAGCAAGCGGCACTGCCCCCATGAGAATCCCCACGGAATCGCCCTTAAATCCTCAATCCGTCGCGTCGATTTGCGCGCGGCGGGCCGGCTCCCCAGATTGAGTCCGGCAATTTCCTCAATCGGCGTGGTATTGAAAAAGTAATCGGCAAAGCCCGGGGTTTCATAAACCAGGCTACGGTAGCTGGTCATCGCGGTGGCTGAGAGGGCTTCCATCACGCTTTCAAACGCACGCCGTTTGGCGGGCTCCAGCTGGTCGGCCGGGAACAAGGTGGCATCCAGCGTCGCCGCAATCAGGGTTTCCAGATGCTGGCGGCCGACCACCGGGTCTGCATAACGCGTGGAGATGATTTCGCCCTGTTCGGTCAGGCGAATCTGGCCATCGACGGTGCCGATGGGTTGCGCCATGATGGCCTGATAGGTTGGGCCACCGCCGCGGCCAACCGTGCCGCCACGGCCATGGAACAGGCGCAACTTGACGTTGGCCTGGTTAAACAGTTCCACCAGCGAAATTTCCGCTTTATACAACTCCCAGTTCGAGGTCAAAAAACCGCCATCCTTGTTGCTGTCCGAATAGCCCAGCATGACTTCCTGCTCATTGCCCTGGAAACGGATCACATGCCGGATGCCGATCAGGCTCAGCCATTTGCCCATGATCATGGGCGCGTCGCGCAAGTCGGCAATGGTTTCAAACAGTGGCACGATATTCAGATCAACCTGAATATTGGCCGAGCCCCACACGCCGCGCAACAAGCCAGCCTCACGTTGCAGCAAGGCCACTTCCAGCAGGTCAGACAAGGTTTCAGTGTGCGAAATAATATACTGGCGTACCGCATGCTCACCAAAGCGCTGGCGCACCTCGCGTACGGCTTCCAGCACGCCGATTTCCTTGTGCACCAGCTCGGAATATTGCTGAAAAGGCGAAAACAGCAGGCGCGGTTGCTTCAGTTCTTCGAGCAAAAGGCCGATTTTCTCTTCCTCGTTAAAACTGGCGTAGTCAAAATCGTAGCCCGCCTTATGTAACAGCTCGCTAATCACCGCTTCATGCACGTCAGAGGACTGGCGGATATCCACGGTGGCCAAATGAAACCCAAACGTGACGATGGCTTTAATCAACTTGCCCAGCCGCGGATAAATCAAGGCCTCGCCATGGTGACGGCGCAAAGAATCGGCAATGGTCTGCAAGGGGTGCAGCAAGGCCTCAGGATCTTCGTAAGGCTCGTTGCCGACTTCTTCCGGCAAACTCCAGCTGGCATCGGGTAGCAAATGGCTGGCGGTCACCAGCAAACGGTCATGCACGCCATTAAGCGCGAGCCGGTAGGGTTCATCCAGCCGATGCGATGACTGGTCGCGCGAAGCTTTCGCCAAGGCCAACACTGCGTCATCCACACCAACCACGCGCGTGGACACAGCCAGCTCGCGCTTGAGCGCGGCCAGCTCTTGCAGATAGAACTTGAACAAGGTGGTAGCCTGCAGGCGCACACTGTCGCGCAAGGTGGTGCCATTCACAAACGGATTGCCGTCACGGTCGCCACCAATCCAGCTACCCATGCGCAAAATACCTGGCAAGTCCATGCCGGGCAGCCAATCTGCCAGGTCGCGCTCGATATCCTGCAGGATTTCAGGGATCACATGTAAGAAGGTACTTTCGTAATAGGTCAGTGCGTTTTCAATCTCATTGAGCACACTGAGCTTGGAGTAGCGCATCATGCGGGTTTGCCACAAGGCCGACACCGCACCTTGCAACAATAGCTTGTTGCGTGCCAGTTGGCGCTCAGACACCATGTGCCCACGCTGCCCCAGCAACTCCGCAATCAGCTGCTCAATGTCCAGCACACTTTTACGCTGCACCTCGGTCGGATGCGCAGTCAGCACCGGTGAGATCAGTGCGTCCTGAAGCAGTTGCTGGATTTTTTGCGGCGCGATGCCAGAGGCCTTGATTTGTGCCAGCGTGTGCGACAACATGCCAGGCGCAGGTGTATTTTGCTGGCAATGGCCGAGTTCCTGCCCGTAAAGATCTTCGGCCAGATTCACCAGATGTTTGAAATAAGCCAGTGCACGCACCACGCGCACCGTATGCTCCAGACTCAGGTCAGCGAGCAACTGCTCAAGATCTAACGAAGCCTGCTGGTCATGATTCTGGTGAAAACGCAATGCGGCTTGCCGGATGGCGGCAATTTTCTGCGCAACCGCTTCGCCCTCCACCTCCAGAATGGCCTGATCAAGTAAATCACCTAACAACTGAATATTGTTGGACAGCCGCATTTCCGCCGTTAGCATGGCGTCGGCTGCAAGTTTTTTTATCATGATGCCTCTCCTCTAGCTTAGGTTATCCCTAGCAACAAGCAGGCCATCTAAAAAAAAGATTTTTTTACTTTAAAATCAGCGTATTGGAAGAAATGAAACTCAAGCCGCTCAGACGATGCGGTTCCCATGCACTGCCAACAGGCAAACCGGTGCACCGATTTGGGCCTCGAATCATATCGGCAACAGTCGCGTTGAACGCAGACTTTCCATTAGGCCCTGAAACGGCAAGGCCGCAGAGTTTGATGGATGTTTTGCGGAAATTTGCACAAGCAAAGACGCCGCAGCGATGCATCACATGGCGTTTCCTGAGGCATAATAGACAGATGAAATGCATCAATCTCGATCATTGGATGGCACAAATCCTGTCCGTCTGGCAATCGTTGGCCGCGCAGAGCGTTTGGCTGCAGGATGGCTTTTTGCTGCTGATGTGCCTGATCATCGGCTTGCTGCTATTTCTGTTTGGGACCGTGATCGGCTTGTTTACGCAATCACTGTGGGGTATTTTTACAACGGGTCGCCAGGGCAGCGACGAAGAGCACAAGTAAATAAGCGCTATTCTGGCGTCAGCCAGCGGGCGATCGCGTCGAGCTCTGCCGCACTGTCGCTGTCAAAATCTGCATACTGATGACCGCCGGTTCTGGCATACCAGTACTCGCTATTCCAACGGTCACCTTCTATTTTATGCAATACCGCATGTATCCAGTTGGCAGTGGGATCACTGTACACCTGCGCAATCTGATGTGCGCCATGCCAGTCTCCGGCTTGCGCCAGCCTCACTGCCTGCAATAACAATGTCCGGTTAGACATGCTTGGGATATTCAATCGTCCCTTTCTGGATGAATTCGATTTTATAGCCATCCGGGTCTTCGATAAAGGCAATGACGATGGTGCCGTGTTTCATCGGCCCCGCCTCGCGCACCACTTTACCGCCCTTGGCCTTGACCAGCTCACACGCTTGATAGGCGTCATCCACTTCAATCGCCATATGACCATAGGCGGTGCCCATGTCATAAGTGGTTTTGCCGTAGTTGTAGGTGAGCTCCAGCACGGTGTGGTCGTACTCGTTACCATAGCCGACAAACGCCAGTGTAAACTCGCCGTCAGGATAATCCTGGGTACGGATTAACTTCATGCCCAGTACGCCGGTATAAAAGTCGATGGAACGTTGCATATCGCCCACGCGCAACATGGTATGTAAAATCCGCATTGATGTCTCCTTGATCTCTGATTTTTTTAATCTGTTGTGGACGTAACCGGTCCACTCGGCTTAACCCCGCTTGGCAACAATGCGCTGATATTTCTCCAGCAATTGCTCCTTGGTTTCGCGCCGCTCAGGGTCTAGCGGAATGCAGCTGATCGGGCAGACCTGCTGACATTGCGGTTTATCGTAATGGCCGACGCACTCGGTACACAAGTCGGGGTTGATTTCATAAATTTCTGCGCCTTGCGAGATGGCTTCATTCGGGCACACGGGCTCGCACACATCGCAGTTAATACATTCATCGGTAATAAATAAAGCCATGATTTTCTTTACATCGCTACAGAGGCGCCATCACTCAGGCAATCGCCAGTTTTTGCTTGATTGCCCGTTCGACGCCTGGTGAGACAAACTGGTTCACATCGCCTCCCAGGCGCGCCACTTCACGCACCAGGCTGGAGGAAATAAACATGAACTCTTCCGCCGGGGTCATGAACAGGGTTTCCAGTTTGGGATAGAGCTTGCGGTTCATGCCCGCCAACTGAAACTCATATTCAAAGTCACTGGCCGCGCGCAGGCCACGGATCACCATCTGCCCGCCCTGCGACTGCACAAACTGCATGAGCAAACCGTCAAAGCCGACCACACGGATGTTATCGCCGGCAAACACCGACTCTGCCAGCGCAACCCGCTCTTGCAGGCTGAACAAGGTTTGTTTGCTGGTGCTGCCAGCCACCGCCACAATCACCTGGTCAAACAGCTTGGCCGCCCTGCGCACAATATCCTCATGCCCCAGGGTGATGGGATCAAAGGTGCCTGGATAGACGGCAATTCTGGTTTTACTCATCGCTTGCTTCCGTAATCGTCGTTGTGTCGTTGCTGGCTGCCGCTGACTTGATTGCCTTAATCCGTGCCAGCAACCGCATCGGCTGACGCGGGTTGCAGCAGGTGAAAATAGACCTGACCCGCTTTGCCCGATTTGACCACCTGCCAGCATGCATCGGATTTTAACGCATATTCGGCCTCAACATATAGCCAGCCTTCAGGCGCCAAATGTCTGGGCAGCACGGGCAACAATTGCCTCAGCCAATCTTGGCGATATGGCGGGTCACAAAAAATCACGTCAAAAGGCTGTTGATTGCTGCTCAGAAAAGTTCTGGCATCCATTTGCTGGATGCGGGCCTGGGTCGCCTCCAGCAGACGCTGGTTCTGGCACAAAGCTGCATAAGGCGCTTTGGCCAATTCGAGCATGGTGACCGCTTTGGCATTGCGAGACAGCGCTTCAAACCCCAGGGCGCCAGTCCCCGCAAACAAATCCAGGCAGGTTTTGCCTGTCAAATCCTGGCCCAGCCAGTTAAAGACGGTTTGCCGCACGCGGTCTGGCGTCGGGCGTAGCCCTTCGGCATCGGGAAACTTGAGCACACGGCTACGCCATTTCCCGGCATTCAATCGTACCTGATTCATGAGCGGTGGTTGATTCGAATAAATAAAGCAGCATTATCCCAGATTTTGCATCCCGACTACCCATGGCCTGCGCTAAACCGAGGGTGCACCCAAGTCATCGTGTTATGATTTCGTTAATTCATCAAGGAATATTGCTATGGAGTTCTTATTTGGCTTTGGTCTGCTGGGCGGCGTGATCGCGCTGGCGCTGTCACTGTTTTGGGTATGGATGCTGATTGATTGCCTGGCCAATCAAAGTGAAGACAAGCTGGTGTGGTTTCTGGTGATTTTCTTTTTAAACCTGCTGGGGGCCTTTTTATACTACTGGCTGGCGAGAAAAAAGCGCATGGCTTAATCTGACCCCGCTCACCGCATCAGACAGAAAAGCAAAAGCCGGCAAACTGCCGGCTTTTTGTTATTCCGCACCAACAATCACGGTGGCAAAATGCTCAGGATGGATGCGGCGCTTGAACGCATCATTCACCTGTTGCACAGTGACGGCTGCGACCTTGTCATTAAAGCTATCCAGATAATCCAGCGGCAACTTGTAAAAGCCGATCATGTTCAGGTACTCCAGAATCTTGCTATTACTGTCTATACGCATGGGAAAACCACCAATCAGGTTATCCTTGGCCGCAGCCAGTTCCTTTTCTGTCACGCCTTGATCGACAAATTTCTGTACGGTGGCCATCACCAGTTTGAGCGCTTCTTCACTTTGCTCTTTTTTGGTTTGCAGCCCGATCTGGAACGGTCCCAACTGACTCATGGGCATAAAGTAGCTATACACGCTATACGCCAGACCGCGCTTTTCACGGACTTCCTCGGTCAGACGTGACACAAAGCCACCGCCGCCCAAAATATAGTTACCCACATACAGCGCAAAGAAATCTGCATCGCCGCGCTTATTGCCAGGCTGACCAACCAGGATGTGTGCCTGCATGGCCGGATGCGGCACTTTTTTCAGTTTAGGCGCAGACAACGCTGGCACGGCTGGGATATCGGCCACCGCAGGTCCTGCTGGCAAGCCGGCGCTCAGACGCTGCGCAATTTGCCGGGCCTGATCCGGGGTCAGATCCCCCATCAGGGCGATCACGGCAGACTTTGCCGTATAGTGGCTTTGATAAAACTGCCGCAACTGGCTCACCGTCAGCGATGGCACCGTACCCACTTCACCGTTTTGATCCAGGCTGTAAGGATGCATGCCGTACACCGCCTGCATAAAGGCTTTTTGCGCAATGCTATCCGGCTCCGTTTCGGCCTCTTGCAACGCGGCCACAATACGGGCTTGCTCACGGCTCACGACGGCTTCAGGAAAATCCGGCTGGTGTAACACCAGCGTAAACGCGTCCAGTGCGGCCTGCTGTTCGCTGGTCAAAGTACGTAACTTGAAGCTGGCGCGGTCTGCATCAAAACTGCCCCCCAACACCGCGCCCACATCGGCAAAGCGGTTAGTCAGCGTTTCCTCTGCCAACCCGCCCGCGGCCATACCCATCACATGATGGGTTAACGCGGCGGCGCCACTGCTGTCTGGCTGGTCATAAGCGCTGCCTGCACGAAAATTGATGCTGACATCCATCATGGGCAAGGCATGATTTTCAACAAAATAGACTTCGCTGCCCTCCGCGGTGGTCCAGTGCTGAATATTCAGTGCGGCGCATGCCAGGCTGGCATAGCCTTGTAGCAGGCTGATCAACAAGACGGTGTTGAATACCCGGTGTTTAAATAAAGTAACGACTTTCATGAAATTCCCAAATCAAACGTTCAAAGAACGGATTAATGTTGATGCGGCCGACCGGCGGACTTCTGGTTAGGATCCATCGGTTGTGGGTCCAGGCTGACCAGCGTCATTTGGTCTGCGACCAGATATTTTTTAGCCACGGCCTGCACTTGTTCAGAGGTGACCGCCTGCACGCGTGACGCATTGGTTTGTAGCAAGGATAAAGGGTAATGCATGGTTTCCAGCTGGCCGATCTGCATGGCCTGATAAAACATGGAGTCACGTTTGTAGACATCGGCGGCAATGACCGCGGCTTTCACTCGATGCAGCTCAGCCGGCGTGACGCCGTTGTTTTTGACTTCTTCAATTTGTGCCCAGATCGCCTTGATCAGCGCCTCTTGCGAGACGCCTTCACTTGGCGAGGCCGCCACCTCAAATGTCGAGGTTTGACCGCGGTTGGTACTGTCATACCCCGTGTCAATTTCAAGCGCAATCGCCTGCTCACGCACCAGTTTCTGGTTGAGGCGTGACGCATCATTGCCACTCAGAATGCTGGACAACACTTCAAGCGCATAAGGCTCCCAGTCCTGCTCGCTGTAAGCCGCCGCATTTTTGAGCGCGGGCGCGTGAAACCCCATCACAAAAAAGGGCAACTTGGCTGGCGCCTTCACAATGGCCCGGCGCTCACCAATCTGGGCGGGCTCCACCTGCGGCTTACGCACAGGTAAAGGCTTGGCAGCCAGTTTGCCAAAGTTTTTTTCAGCCAGCGCAAACACCTCCTGCGCCTTGACGTCACCGACCACCACCACTGTGGCATTATTCGGCGCATACCAGGTGCGGTACCACTCACGGGCATCATCAGCAGTCATATTTTCAAGATCATTCATAAAGCCGACCACCGGGCGGCCATAAGGATGGGCACGATAGACCGAAGATTCAAATTGTTCGTTGACACGTGATTGCGGCTTGTCTTCAGTACGCCAGCGGCGTTCCTCTTTCACCACCTCAATCTCTTTGGCAAACTCGGCATCGGTAATCTGCAAATGGGCCATGCGGTCTGCTTCCAGCGTAAAGGCCAGCGGCAAGCGTGATTTTTCCAGCTGCTGGAAATAACAGGTGTAATCTTTGCTGGTAAAGGCATTTTCTTTACCGCCCGCAGCCGCAATCTGGCGGGAAAACTGCCCGGCCGGAACTTTTTGCGTGCCTTTAAACATCATGTGTTCCAGCACATGGGCGACGCCAGTTTTGCCATTGACTTCATCCAGCGAACCGGCGCGATACCAGACTTGCGAGACAACGACGGGCGCTCGATGGTCTTCCTGCACAATGACTTTGAGTCCGTTTTTAAGGGTTTTCTGCGCAATCTCTGCCTGTGCTTGCGCGGCATGAGCGCTCATCAACAGGGCCAGGCACAGCCCCAATCGTGGCAAGCGCGCAAAAGAATAAGATTTTTTCATATCTGACTTTATGAATGATGAATAGATTGTTTTTAGCTTGATGTGTATCGCCATGCATGTGACCGACACAGCGCGGACTAAGTTCGGAGGCCTGGCGACTCAAGTGCTCAGCTTGACGTGGCGGGAAACGTCGATTCGGCTTAAAATAGTCATATTACAGAGTTTTAGATTGCCATGTTTAATCCTTTCGCCAAAAAATCCGAACCAGCGACGCCTGCCCAACCTGAACCGACCAGCCTCAGCTGGGCGCAGCGTCTCAAAAACGGGCTGGCCAAAACCCGTCAGCAGCTGGGCGGGCAGTTAAGCGCCTTGTTTGGCGGTGGCAAGATTGATGAAGACATTTACGAAGAACTCGAAACCATCCTGCTAACTTCGGATGTCGGCGTCAGTGCCACCCAGCACCTGCTCGAACAACTGCGCAGCCGTGTCAAAAAGCATGATCTGCAAGACACCATTGCACTGAAACAGGCGTTGAAAGACACGCTGCTTGACCTGCTGACGCCCTTGCAAGTGCCGCTAGAGGTCAAGGATCACCAGCCATTTGTGATGATGATGGTCGGCGTGAATGGCGCTGGCAAAACCACCACTATTGGCAAACTGGCCAAGTATTTGCAGGCCCAGGGCAAAAGCGTGCTGATTGCCGCAGGGGATACGTTTAGGGCCGCTGCCCGTGAGCAGTTGCAGGTGTGGGGCGAGCGCAACGATGTGCACGTCATTGCCTCAGAGAGTGGCGACCCGGCGGCAGTGATTTACGATGCGGTGAACTCGGCCATGGCCAGAAAAATCGACGTGGTCATCGCCGATACCGCAGGCCGCTTGCCCACGCAATTGCACCTGATGGATGAGATTAAAAAAGTGCAGCGTGTCATCGACAAAGCCTTGCCCGGTGCGCCACACGAAATTTTGCTGGTGCTGGATGCCAACACCGGCCAAAACGCGGTCAACCAGTTAAAAGCCTTTAACGAGGCGCTCGGTGTCACCGGACTGGCCTTAACCAAGCTGGATGGCACCGCCAAAGGCGGCGTCATTGCCGCGATTGCGCACCTGAGCCAGCAATCGGCAAGCAAGATTCCGGTGCGTTTTATTGGCGTGGGGGAAAGTATTGATGACCTGCGCCCGTTTGACGCCCATGACTTTATCGACGCCTTGATTGATGACTAGCCATGATTGTGTTTAAAAACGTCAGCATGCGCTACCCCAATAGCGCACACCTGTTCCGCCAGGTCAGCTTCAATATAGACAAAGGCGATTTCGTGCTCGTCACCGGCCACTCTGGCGCAGGCAAAAGCACCCTGCTTAAATTGATGGCGGGCATTGAAGCGCCGTCTAGCGGCCAAATTCTGATTAATCAGCAGGATATCGGCAAACTGCATCCCAATGCCGTGCCCTATTTGCGTCGCCGCTTTGGCCTGGTGTTTCAGGACCACAAACTGCTCTACGACCGCAACAGCTTTGACAACGTGGCCTTGCCGCTCAGCATCCAGGGCATCACCGGCGAAGAGGCTGCTCGCCGCGTACGCGCAGCGCTGGATAAAGTCGGCCTGCTCAATAAAGAAAAAGCCATGCCGATCACCTTGTCCGGCGGCGAGCAACAGCGGCTCGCCATTGCGCGCGCTGTGGTCAGCCGCCCCTCTATTGTGATTGCCGATGAGCCGACCGGCGGCCTTGATCAGACGGCCTCGCTTGAAATCATGCAATTACTCAAAGCCTTTAATGAAGTGGGCGTGACCGTGGTCATTGCCATGCACGATGTCGCCCAAGTCAGCAGCATTGCTTACCGTACACTGCATATCGACCACCAAACCATTAGCACCCTGCCTGCACAGACGGCCATGTTATGAGAATGAGTGCATGAAAAACTGGCTTAACCAACACACGCTGGCCTTAGACCTGGTCTTGCAGCGTTTAAAAAATCACTGGCTCAATACCCTGATTATCTGCATGGTGATTGGCATTACCGTCACCCTGCCCGGCCTGCTGTTTGTCGCGCTGGATAACTTGCAGGACATGTCTGGCGCCATCAAGCAGGATGCGCAAATCAGCGTCTTTTTCAAACCGGCGACCTCCAGCAACCTGATTCAACGATTGATCAACGATACACAAGGCCTGCCACAGGTCAAAGAGGTGCGTTATGTCTCCAAAGAAGATGCTATTGAGCAACTGTCCCAGCAGTTTTCGCAAAAAAACTTGCTAGTCGATTTGCCGCAAAACCCGCTGCCAGATGCCGTGTTCATTACCTTGACGGATACACAGCCTGCCACCGTCAAACCGGTACAAACCCTGCTGCAAACCCGGCCAGAAGTCGATGAAATCGTCATTGATAGCGTGTGGATAGAACGCCTGCATTCTATGCTGTTGCTAGGCAAACGTATTGCCTTCATTTTTGCAAGCCTGCTCGGCATTGCCATGATTACCGTCATCAGCAATACCGTGCGCATGCAAGTGCTCACCCATGAAGCCGAGATTGAAGTCAGCCGACTGATTGGTGCCACGCACAGTTTTATCCGCCGCCCGTTTTTATACATGGGCGGCGCTTATGGCTTAGGCGGTGGGCTGATTGCCGTCGTGTTGTTGTTTGCCATTGTCTGGAACTTGCGCCAACCAGTGCAATTGCTGGCCAATAACTATCAAAGCCACTTCCAGTTGGCTTTCCATCTGGTTCACGTGGGTGGGCTGATCTTGTTGTGTACTACTGCGATTGGGTGGATTGCCGCATTTATTGCGCTGACGCAGAAGAAATAGCAATATCACTCACTCGGTTAATAGCTCCACACCCTGACACAGCCCTTTCCGTGAATAATTAAATTTTCTCTTGGGCTCAGTTGCGTTTGATTAGTTACGATTTAGTGTCGCTCTTGAGTACAGCCGAGATGGATGAGTCATTCATTTCGCCTGTAGGCGAGTTACTTTTCTTTGCTTGCACAAAGATAAAGTAACCAAAAGAAAGTGCACCCCAGCTTCCGCTTATTCCCTGCGCTACTCGGCTTGCCGGGCGGCCATCGAAACTCGCCCTGGCGGCTTGCACAAGACGCAAGCCACTGCGGAACTCGGACAGCCGATGGCCGAAGACTCCCGCCAATCCTGCGTTGCTCGGCGCGGCAGATGGGGACCCCGAAAAACATGCGAGCGCAGCTATCAATTGTTTCAACAAAAGAATTGGAGTTTCAAACCGTCCGAATTTCAACGATGCAACTTTGGCGAGATAAATCCCATTCCATCGCGCTGAGTAGCGGAAACAAAGTAAGGAAGAAGGGAGCGACTGTCTGAGTCCCGCAGCAGCTCACGTTTTATGTGAGCTGCCAGGTCGAGTTTCGTGACCGCTTACTTTGTTGAGCAACGCAAGGAAGTCGAAGGCCGTGATGGCTGGGTGTCGTCCTCTTTGGCTACGGCCGCCACTTTGTGGCTTAACCTAAAGGTTAGCCTACGCCGCAACACTCCGTTAGTTGTGGTTACTTTCTGGGGGACAAGCACCAGAAAGTAACTCGCCGAGAGGCGAAAAAAACGTTACTAGATGAGTTTACCTATCCTATCCGACCCTAGCCCACTTGATGTCGTATAAGCCATCCAAGGATCCATTCAGGTAAGGTAGCTTCGCTTAATTACTGCGAAACATAATTCGGCCCACTGCCACCTTCCGGCGGTACCCAATTAATATTCTGCGTTGGGTCTTTAATGTCACAGGTTTTGCAATGGATGCAATTCTGCGCGTTGATCTGCAAGGCCTGTTCTCCGGCCTGCTCCACAAACTCATACACCCCCGCCGGGCAATAGCGCTGCTCTGGGCCGGCATATTTCGGCAGATTCACGCGCACTGCCCTATCCGCAACGCCCAGTTTCAAATGGCACGGTTGCTGGTGATCGTGCGAAATATTGCATAAGCTGACTGAACTCAGTTTATCAAAGGTCAACACGCCATCCGGTTTGGCATACACGGGCGGACGGCTATTGGCAGCCTCGGCCAAAGTCGCATGGTCTGCGCTGCTATGCTTGAGCGTCCATGGCAAGTTCACGCCCCAACTGGACAGCCACATTTCGGCGCCACCCAATACGGTGCCGCCCCAGGTGCCAAAGCGGGACAAATAAGGCTTGACGTTGCGCACCGCAGACAATTCTTGCCAGACCCAGGAGGCGCGCAGTTTTTGCGGATAAACACTCAACACTTCTGGACTGCCTTGTGCGATGGCATCAAACACGGCTTCCGCCGCCAGCATGCCGGACTTCATGGCGTAATGCGTACCCTTGATTTTGGGCACATTGACCAGCCCTGCACTGCAGCCCAGCAAGGCCCCGCCGGGGAAGGCCATTTCCGGCAAGGACTGTATCCCGCCCTCTGAAATGGCACGCGCCCCATAGCTCAAGCGTTTACCGTCTTGCAGCAAGGCCTTGAGCTTGGGATGGGTTTTATAGGTCTGAAACACGTCAAAGGGGGACAAATACGGATTGCGGTAATCCAGATGCACCACATAGCCCACGGACACCAGGTTTTCGCCATGGTGATAAATAAAGCCACCGCCACCGGTGCTGGCATCCAGTGGCCAGCCCAAGGTATGCTCGATCAGGCCTTTTTGATGCAACTCGGGTTTGACACGCCAAACCTCTTTAAAGCCGATGCCGTATTTGGCCGGGCTGGACGTTGCCCGCAAGCCATAACGGGCTTCAAGCTGCTTGGTCAGTGAGCCACGTGTCCCCTCGGCCACCAGCGTGTATTTGGCGCGGATTTCGATGCCTGGGGTGTAGTTGGCGGTGGGATTGCCTTGCTTGTCCAGGCCCATATCGCCGGTAATCACGCCAGTCATGCGGCCTTGATCGTCATAACTGGGCGCTTGTGCAGAGAACCCGGTATAGATTTCTACGCCCAGTGCTTCTGCCTGCGTCGCCAGCCAGCGGCAGACTTCGCCCAGACTGATGATGTAATTGCCATGGTTGCGCATCAAGGGCGGCAGTGACCACTCGGGCATGGCCCAGGCATTTTCTTCACCCAGCACCACAAAGGTATCTTTATCGACGGCGGTATTGAGCGGCGCGCCCAAGGCCTGCCAGTCAGGGAACAACTCCTGCAGGGCTTTCGGGTCCAGCACGGCACCAGAGAAAATATGGCTACCGACTTCGGCGCCTTTTTCCAGGACACACACGCCCAGCTCCTGGCCTTGCGCCTGCGCCAGTTGTTTGAGACGGATGGCTGCGGACAAGCCCGCCGGGCCTGCCCCCACAATCAGCACATCGTACTCCATGACATCTCTTTCCATCTTTGCTCCTTCGTCAGGCAATGGCCGGGATATCGATCAGGTCGCTACGCGTCGCCCCTTGGGTAAACGCCTGGCAGAACGCCAGAAACTGTCGAATGCCACCGGTCTGGTATTTTTGCCTGTGCCATAAAAAATAAAAATTGCGGTGAAATTGCAAGCCGTGGTTCTCAATCGGCACCAGGCTGCCGCGCCTGAATGCATCCTTGAGGGCCAGCCGCGAAATACAGCCAATGCCAAGGCCCGATTCTACCGCGCGCTTGATCGCCTCGGTATGTTCCAGCTCCAGCGTAATATTGAGTTTTGAATAATCCTGTTTAAAGGCGCGGTCAAAGGTCTCGCGCGTGCCTGAGCCCTTCTCGCGCACGATCCAGGGCTGTAGCAGTAAATCCGCTTTGTGGATGGGTTTGCCGCTTTGTGCCCACAATGCCAACGGATGCGTGGGCGCGGCAAAAATGACCAGCTCATCGGCAATCCAGGGCGCCACCGCAATATCGGGATGATTGCACTCGCCTTCTATCATACCCAAATCCAGGGTGTGGTTGGCAATCTGCTCGACGATGGTCCGTGTGTTCTGCACCTGCAACTGGATGTGGCTTTGCGGATACTGCTGCAAGAACTTGGCCACCAGCAAGGTGACCAGATAATTGCCCACGGTCAGCGTCGCGCCAATCTTGAGATGACCGTAGCCCTGCTGCCCCTGCAGCATGCGCTCAATTTCACGCGCGCGGTCCAGCAATTCGACCGCCTTGGGTAACAGCTGCTGGCCCGCTTCATTGATGCGCAAAGACTTGCCGACCCGGTCAAACAACTGGATATCAAACTGCTTTTCCAGCTCGATCAGGGCGGTGCTGGCGGCTGATTGCGACAAGGCCAACTGGTCGCAGGCACGGGAGACACTGCCGGTGCGGCTAATCGCGACAAAGATTTCCAGTTGCCTGAGGGTGTATTTCATGGAGGGGGCTGCGTGGCCGGGAGTTGCGCCGCATCAAAATCAATCTACAGAATAGATATATAATATTATAATAATCAATTTAATAAATATTACAAGCTGGCTTAAAATGCCCGGTTACGAGTAAATACCCCAACAAAGGCAAACGTTTTATGAAAGCATTGGTAGCGATCAAACGGGTCGTTGATTATAACATTCAAGTCCGCGTCAAAGCGGACGGTTCGGATGTGGATATCGAGGGCGTCAAAATGGGAGTCAATCCCTTTGATGAAAACGCCATCGAAGAAGCCATCCGCCTCAAAGAAAAAGGCATTGTCACAGAAATCGTCGCCGTCACCATTGGTGCCGCGACGCATCAGGATATCTTGCGCCATGCCCTGGCCATGGGCGTGGACCGTGTGACACTGGTTGAAACAGCAAACAGCCTGGCCCCGCTGGCCGTCGCCAAGGTGCTCAAAGCCGTGGTCGAGCGTGAACAGCCTGCATTGATCCTGCTGGGCAAGCAAGCCATTGATGATGATGCCGGCCAGACCGGCCAAATGCTGGCGGCCCTGCTCAACCTGCCACAAGCTACGTATGCCTCTCAGATCACCATTGCCGAAAATCAGGCGACCGTGGTGCGCGAGATTGATGGCGGCACGCAAACCTTGTCCGTGAGCCTGCCAGCTGTGATTACTGCTGACCTGCGCCTGAACGAGCCACGCTACGTCAAACTGCCCAACCTCATGATGGCCAGAAAAAAACCCATTGAGACCCTCCCGCTTGATTCGCTCAATCTGTCACTCACTCATAGTGTGCAACAACTGAAGGTTGCCGCCCCACCAGAGCGCCCAGCCGGCGTGATGGTGAAAGACGTGAATGAATTATTGAGCAAACTGCGTACGCACGAGGGACTGCTGCCATGAGAACATTGATTATTGCCGAACACGACGGCCAACATTTAAACGAACAAGTGGCACGCGCCGTGACTGCGGCCCAACACTGGCAGCAACCAGTGGATGTATTGATTGCTGCTGCACAAGCTGACGGCCTGGCCGCACAAGCCGCCGCTTTGCAAGGCGTCAGCACCGTGCTGGTTGCGGCCGATGCCGCCCTGGAACACCCAACCGCAGAACACCTGGCTGCGCTGGTTGTGCCGCTGGCGGCCAATTACAGCGTGGTGCTGGCTGCGCACAGCGCTTTCAGCAAGAACGTCATGCCACGTATCGCCGCCCTGCTCGATGTCAACATGCTGTCTGACGTGCTTGAGATCGTGAATAGCAACACCTATGTGCGTGGCATTTACGCCGGTAACGTGCTGGCAACGGTACAAAGCAGTGATGCCAAACAAGTACTCACCGTGCGTGGCAGCAAGTTCTCTGCCGCTGCGACTGGCGCCAATGCTGCCATTCAATCGGTGACTGCGCCAGCTGCACCAGAAGGCAGCCGCTGGGTGGCAGAAGCCTTTAACAAATCCGAGCGCCCCCCATTGGCCGCCGCTAAAGTGGTGGTATCTGGTGGCCGCGCGCTGGGCAGTGCGGATGCATTTAAAGACGTGCTGGCCCCGCTGGCAGACAAACTGCATGCCGCCATTGGCGCCAGCCGTGCGGCGGTCGATTCTGGCTATGCCCCCAACGACCTGCAAGTCGGCCAAACCGGTGTAGTGGTCGCCCCAGAGCTGTATATCGCCGTTGGCATTTCCGGCGCCATCCAGCATGCCTATGGTATGAAAGACAGTAAAGTGGTGGTCGCCATCAATCAGGATCCGGAAGCGCAAATCTTCAAGATTGCCGACTACGGCCTGGTGGCAGATTTGTTTGAAGCCGTGCCGCAATTGACGGCTGCGTTATAATTAAGCGTTTACCAATTAACCTTTTGAATTCAGAAACCTGTTCATCTCATGAGTAAAAAATATTCCACCGAAACGGTGTTGAGCGTGCATCACTGGAATGACACGCTGTTCAGTTTCAAAACCACCCGTGATCCTGGCCTGCGCTTTGAAAACGGCCAGTTTGTGATGATAGGCCTGGAAGTCGATGGCCTGCCATTGACCCGTGCCTACAGTATCGCCAGCCCCAACTACGAAGAGCATCTGGAGTTTTTCAGTATCAAGGTGCCCAATGGCCCGCTGACCTCACGCCTGCAACACCTGAAAGTGGGCGACCCGCTGCTGGTGAGCCGTAAGCCAACAGGTACGCTGATCACCTCAGACCTCAAGCCAGGCAAACACCTCTATTTCTTCTCGACCGGCACGGGCTTAGCGCCGTTTATGAGCCTGATTCAAGACATCGAAGTCTATGACCGCTTTGAAAAAGTCATCCTGATTCACGGTGTGCGTTACGTCAATGAACTGGCCTACGAAGACTTCATCACCAAAGAACTGCCGAATAACGAGTTTTTTGGCGAAGAAGTGCGCAATAAACTGATCTACTACCCCACCGTCACACGCGAGCCATTTAAAAACATGGGCCGCCTGACAGACCTGGTGGAAAATGGCAAACTGTTTACCGATATTGGCTTGCCGCCATTGAATCCGGAAACGGACCGCGCCATGATCTGCGGTAGCCCGGCGATGCTGGTCGACACGGCCGCCATGCTGGACAAACGTGGTTTCAAAGTCTCGCCGCGCATCGGCGAACTGGGTGACTACGTGATTGAAAAAGCCTTTGTTGAAAAATAAGGGTTAAGGCACATTGCATGTTCGGCTGTCATGAAAGCACACGCGCATGACAGCCCATGTCACGCTTCAGTTTGAACCTGCCACCCTGGCTGACCTGCCCGCCTTATGCGCGCTGCTCGCGCAACTGTTTGCCCAGGAACACGAATTCTCCCCTGACCACACGGCCCAGCAGCAAGGCTTGAGCCACATTCTGTAACACCCTGACATCGGCCATATTTTAGTAGCACGGCAACAAGGGCAAGTGATTGCGATGGTAAGCCTGCTGTTTACGATTTCGACCGCATTAGGCGGCCGCGTGGCATTGCTCGAAGATATGGTGGTCGATCAGACCTGTCGCGGCCTGGGCATTGGCTCGCAATTGCTGACTTTTGCGATTGCGCACGCGCGCCAGCAGGCGATCCAGCGCTTGACCCTGCTCACCGACCAGGATAATCAGGCTGGCCAGCACTTTTACAGAAAACATGGTTTTCAACCGTCAGGCATGCAAGTCTGGCGCCTGATCCTGTAAAGGTTTATGTCGTTAGCGCTTGCGGTCCTGCATGCCCAGTGCCTCCATGATCGCCAACACAATCACGGCAGATAACAGCAAGAAGCCTTGGGCATAAGCCTCGAAAATGCCCGGCGGCAGCTGTCCATAAATACGCTCGCGCCACTCCATAAATACCGCCATCATGGCCACCCCCACCACGCCGCCTAACTGGCGGGCATAACTGACCACCACCGAAGACTGGCCTAAATGCTGCGGCTCCATTTCATGCAAGGTCGCCAGGTTTAATGCCGGCAAAATCAGGCCAAGACCGATGCGGCCCACAATGGTCGCCGCAACAATTTCCCAGTAGCGCACCTGATCGGCGGCCACGGCAAATACGATAAAAGATGCGCCGAAAATCACCAGGCCAGCCAGCGTAATCCGCCGTGGAGACAGTTGATCAGCCATCCGGCCAGCAATCGGAATGGTCAACACCAGGGCAATGCCTGAGGGCAACAGCAACACCCCAGCCTCTGTGGCCGAAAAAGCCATGGCATTTTGTAAAAATACCGGGATCAGATAAGTGGAGGCATACAGGCCAAAGCCATAGGCAAAGGCCACCAAGGTGCCGCGGCTAAAGGTGGGCCGCTGAAACAGATGCAATTGTATGATGGCATGCGGTAATTGCCGGGCATGCCGCATATAACAAAGCAGCGACCCTACCGTGAGCAAGGCCTGCCCCCAAGTCCACGGCGCAAACAACCCACTGTGATGCAAGCTGGAGACAAACTCAATCAAGCCGATGGTCGCCGCCGACAACCAACCCAGGCCCGCCCAGTCAAACACATTGACTGGCTGCTGCCTGGGCGCAGGCAACCACCGCCAGGCACACAGCAGGGCGATCAGCGCAAACGGCACGCCAAGCAGAAAAATCGCCTGCCAGCCAAACTGATCCAGCAACCAGCCACTGATGGAGGGCGCGATAGCAGGCGTAAACGCAATACCGACAATCAGGATCCCCGACGCGCGTCCCTGAATGTCTGGTGGGAACAGACGCATGAGCGCCATCACCCCCAGCGGTTGCAACACGCCTGCAGCCAGCCCTTGCAGCAGCCGCGCAATCACCACCTGCACAAAGCTGTGCGCATAAAAGCCCGCCACGCTGGCCGCCACCAACAGCCACAGCGTCCACATAAACACGCGCCGCAAGCCAAAGCGCTGCAACCACCAGGCGGCAGGCAACATGCCTATGGTCATCGCCGCCAAAAATGCCGTCATGGCCCACTGGACATGATCCTGGCCCAAATGAAACGTGCGCGTCAACGCTGGCACCGCCACGTTAAAGCTGGACGTACATAACACCCCCGCCATCGTGCCGACACCAATGATCAATAACACCATCCATTTGTAGCGCTCCCCATACCGCTGGGACAAGGCTTCAAAAGAATGTGGCAACAGGCGCAGGGACATGAGGTGGATGGCTTGAGTGGGCTAACAAGAAAGAGGACCTTAGCATGCATTTTTTGCAGTGTCACGCTGTCCGACCCTGCAAAAAAAGCAGAGTTCGCGCACCCTAGCTTACAGCCAGCTTTCAAGCGCGCGAGGACAAAACAGCAACTGTTTGATTTTTATACCTATTCAATCAGCGGCGCAGACTGGCATCGTTTTTGCAAAAATGGGATGACTCAACTGCATTTAATTCAATAATTTACGAGGAGTGATTGTGAAACGCTGGATGATCTATACCTGCCTGGCATTGCTGACCAGTGCTGCTTTTGCCGATGAAATGTTAGACAACGAACTGGCCACGCTGCAGCATGCCTGGGCCAAAGCGACCTATCAAACAAGCAAAGACCAGCAAGAACTCGCCTTCAAAGCCCTGACCGAGCAAGCCCATCAACTCACGGCCCAGCATCCTGACGCCAATGAAGCCATGATCTGGGAGGCAATCGTTTTAAGCGGTTACGCGAAGAGCATGGGGCCACTGCATCCGGTGAATGCCTTGAAAGCCGCTGAACAAGCCCGCGACCTGTTGCTGGCCAGCATCAAAACCAACCCGCAAGCGCTGCATGGTTCCGCATATACCACACTGGGCTCACTCTACTTCCGCGTCCCTGGCTGGCCGATTGGCTTTGGTGACAAGAAAAAAGGCCGCGAGTATCTGGAGAAAGCCCTACAACTGAACCCGACCGGCATAGACAGCAATTATTTCTATGCAGACTTTTTACGTGCCCAGGGCGACTATAGCCAGGCCGTGACCTACTACCAGAAAGCGCTGCAAGCCCCTGCCCGCCCCGGCCGTGAAGATGCTGACGCTGGCCGCAAGCAGGAGATTGAAGAAGGCCTGCGCCTGGCACAAAGCAAACTGAAATAACCGAATTTGAAATAACGTCACTTGGAGAAGCACTGATGCGTCAATCTGTTTTCAATCTGTTGGTCAGCAGCCTATTGCTGACAGCCCCTCTGCTTGGGCATGCCGAAGGCTTTTATGGCGGCTTTAATGTCGGTGTAGCCAACAACAACCTCAGCACGCCAAATGGTGTGGACAAGGAGAACCAGGCGATTGCTGGCGTCGTCGGCGGTTATCGATTCAACCAGTATATTGCCGTCGAAGGCCAATATACCGGGATAGGTAAGGTGACGGATAACCTCAGCGGCAGCGCCAAGGCCGATGCCCTCAGCTTGACGGCTGTGGGCAGCATACCCCTTAATGAATCCTTTGACTTTTATGGCAAACTCGGTGTCGCCGCCACCAAAAGCAAAGTCTCCTCTGGCTTGAGCGCCTATAACGATGCAACCCACACAGGTGCAACTTTTGGCCTGGGTGCGGAATATCACTACGACAAAACCTTGTCCATGCGCGTAGGCTGGGATCACTACCGAGCAGAAGTTGATGTGACTGGTGGGGGCAGTAAAGGCTTTGACACCAACGTCGGTACGGTGGGTCTTATCTACAACTTCTGATATTGAGCCGATATGCGGCTGGCAACGATGACTCGCCTGCCAGCCCGCTAAAACTTGATTTTTGAGGCGACCAGCGAAGCAGCTGCAGTTCTGGTTTCAACCCCCAGCTTCTGGAACACATGCTCAAGATGTTTGTTGATCGTGCGCGGGCTGGTGCCTAAAATTTCGCCCACATCCTTGTTGGTCTTGCCTTTTACCGTCCAGTACAACACCTCGGATTCGCGTTTGGTCAGTTGAAACAACTTGCCCAAGGACTCGATCTGCGCATCGTCAGAATACTCGCGCAACACCACCACCCATTGCTCTTCGCTGGTATTGGCCACCGTCAGGCTCAGGCGGGCGTTGCCCTGATTCACATTCAGCGTCTGCATGGACTGGCCTTCGGATAACTGTTGCACACAGTTTTCCAGCCATTGGTAAATCATCGGCGGCAAGGTTTGCACGGCATGATAAGCCTCTTTGGCGGCCCATTCTGCAAAGTATTGCTCCAGGTATTGCTTGGCCAGCGGGGTTTGCCATATCAGCCGCTTGTCGCCGGGCAAGATGGCAATGGTCGCCTGACCAAAGGCATCCAGCGCCGAGGTGGCCTGATGCATTCTGGTGGCATTTTGCACATGCGCCTTGAGGCGGGCCAACACTTCTGCAGGCCTGACCGGCTTGGTGACATAATCCACGCCACCAGCATCAAACGCCATGGTCACGTGCTCCACTTCAGTCAAGCCGGTCATAAAGATGACTGGGATATGCTGGGTTTCTGCCGCGGCTTTAATCCGCCGGCAGGTGGCAAAGCCGTCCATCCCGGGCATCATGGCATCCATGAAAATCACTTGCGGCTGCATCAGGTGCGCGATTTGCAAGGCCATCTCGCCAGAGTTGGCCACCAGCACCTGATAACCGGACTCATCCAGCGCGTCGTGCAGATAGGCCAGGTTTTCTGGCACATCATCCACAATTAACACGGTATGGCTGGGACTGGTCATTTGGCATACTCCTCAATCAAGCGCAGCAGTTTAGCAAAATCAAAGCGTTCCATGGCCTGTTGCAGTGCGTAAATAAATGTTTGATGTTGCGGATGCTCGCGGCTCAGTGTGGCCAGCACCTCGCGCACGCCTTTGACATAGCCCATGCGGGCAAACTGCACCAGGTTATCCAGTAATACCTGCGGAATCGCTTCCGCAGGCGTGGCCGCAGCCTCAGCACTCGCTTGCGGCGCCAGCTCAGGGGCGGCTAACGCCGGTGCCGGGCCCTGGCTAGCTTCATAGCGCCAGGTCAGGTTTAACTGATGGCCTATCCAGTCCAGTACCTCTTCGAGGTTCACCGGCTTCACAAAAAAGTCGCGCGCCGGAATCTTGGCCTGATTATCCAGGTTACGGTCATAGGCATTGGCAGACACAATCGCAATCGGTAGCTGTGCGTGATGCACCTGGCGGATGATGTAGGCAGCCTCCCAACCATCCATGACCGGCATCGCCAAGTCCATTAAAATCGCATCCGCCTTAAGCATCTGGTATTGATTGACGCAGGCCTGGCCATTGGCAGCTTCATGCACAATAAAGCCCAGCGGCTGCAAGGTGTTGCGCAACAACTCGCGGTCCACCTCTTCATTATCCACCACCAGGATGGTTTTCACCGGCCCTTCATAACCCAGGCGCTGGCGCACCGTTTTCTTGGGGAGATGCGCAGTTTCACGAATCTGCGGCAAGAACAACCGGATTTCAAAGCGCGTGCCGTGGCCGAGCACACTCTCAAACTGCATTTCGCCACCCATTAACTGCGTCAACAACTTGCTAATGGTCAGGCCCAGGCCGGTGCCGCCAATGCCAACCACATCGGCCGCGCTACCGCGCTCAAACGGCTCAAAGATTTTTTCCACCTCATTAGGGGCGATACCCGGCCCGGTGTCGGCAATATCAATTTGCGCAATCTCGCGCGCATAACTCACCTTGAATGTCACACTGCCCTTGCTGGTAAACTTAACCGCGTTCCCGACAATATTGACCAGAATCTGCATCAGGCGCTTATGGTCTGCCCGCACGTACTCAGGCAGGTTGCCTTGCTTTTCAAAAACAAATGCCAGGCCTTTGTTTTGCGCTTGAATCTCAAACATGCTGACAATCTGGTCGATAAACTCCGGGAAATGCAGCGGTTTGACATCAAAGGTCATTTTGCCGCTTTCAATGCGGGCAATGTCCAGCGTGCTCTCGATCAATGACAGCAAATGTTCGCCGCCGCGGCTGATGGTTTTAATCGCCTGCTTGCGATGCTCGGGGATGCTGGCATCGTTAGTGAGCAACTGTGCATAGCCCAGAATACTGTTCAACGGTGTGCGCAACTCATGGCTAATACCGGTAATGTAGCGGCTCTTGGCCTGGTTGGCCTCTTCCGCCAGTCGGCGCGCCTTTTGTAACTGGGCATCGGTTTTTTTGTGCGACTCGATCTCTTCAAGCAACAAGCCGGTTTGCCGGTTGGACTCTTCCTGTGCCACCCGGCGGCTGGCCGAGGTCAGCACCAGCCACCAGGCGACAATGCCGCCCAAAAACAGCAAGGCGACAAAAATCTTCAAATAGCCCAACCTGAAGTGACGCATCAGCTCGGGATATTCGCGGCCAATGGTCAAGGCATCATGCAAGTAAATCAGGCCTATGGTGGCACCAAACAGCACCACCGCAATCACCATCAACAACAGAAAATGCGCCACGCCGCCATTCAGGTGTGGCCACAAGCGCTGCGGCAAAAAGCGTTTGTTTAACGCCTCCCACTGCGCACTGAGCCGCGCTTGCGGCTTGCACGCGTCATGGCAGCGCGCATCGAGGCAGCAGCATAACGAGCAAATGGCCCCGCCATACGCCGGACAATGCGCCATGTCATTCATTTCATATTCACGCTCGCAAATCACGCAGCGCTGGGTCTTGGTTGGCTGCAAATACTTGGGCCGCGGTCTGGCCAGGTAATACTTGCCCTGGGTCCACCAGGCAATCAACGGTGACATCACCAGCGCAGTGATCAACGAAATAAACGTAGAGAATGACTGCGCTACCACCCCCATCGCCCCGGTATACGCCGCAATCGATACCGCCGAGGCAATAAACATAGCGCCCACACCCACCGGGTTAATGTCATACAAATAAGCGCGTCTAAACTCAATCCCCTTGGGGCTGAGCCCTAACGGTTTGTTAATTACCAGATCCGCCACCACCGCCGCAATCCAGGCAATCGCCACATTGGCATACAGGCCCAAAATCTCTTCCAGCGCCTGAAACACATTGAGCTCCATCAGCACAATGGCAATCATCACGTTAAACGCCACCCACACAATACGGCCAGGGTGGCTATGCGTCAGCCGGGCAAAAAAGTTAGACCACGCCAGCGAGCCGGCATAAGCATTGGTCATATTCACCTTGAGCTGCGACACACAGACAAACAGCGCCGTCACCGCCAGCGCCACATGGTGGTTGCTAAACACATGCTCAAAGCCAATCCAGTACATATGCGTTGGATTCACCGCCGAGCTTAAAGGCATATCGCGGTTAAACACCAGGTAAGCCAGCAAGGCCCCCGCCAGCATTTTGAGCATGCCCAGCACCACCCAGCCCGGCCCCGCCATCAGCACGCCCAGATTCCAGCGCCAGTAGTTTTCTTTATTGCGCATCGGCATAAAGCGCAAAAAGTCCACCTGCTCGCCAATCTGCGGGATCAACGCCACGCCCACCGCTGTCGCCGCACCAAACATCACCCAGTTAAAATGCCCGCCTTCAGGCGAGATCCCGGCAAAATGACTCAACCGGTCGATCACACCCGGATCCATCTTGAAAATCGCAAAAAATGGCAGCAACATCAGCGCAATCCACAGCGGCTGCGTGATCATCTGAATGCGGCTGATCAGCGTCACCCCATGCGTCACCAACGGAATCACAATCAGCGCACTGACCAGATAGCCCAGATACAGCGGCAAATGAAAGTACAACTCCAGCGCATAGCCCATAATCGCCGCTTCCAGCGAAAACAGGATAAAGGTGAACGAGGCATAAATAAACGACGAGATCGTCGAGCCAATATAGCCAAAGCCCGCGCCGCGCGTCAGCAGGTCCATATCCAGACCATACTTGGCGGCGTAATAACTGATCGGCAACCCGGTTAAAAAGATAATCAGCCCCACCGCCATAATCGCCCACAAGGCGTTCTGAAAACCGTAGTTGATGGTAATGGTGCCGCCAATCGCCTCCAGCACCAAAAACGAAATCGCCCCCAGCGCCGTATTAGAGACCCGCAGAATAGACCACTTACGAAACGCCCGCGGCGTATAGCGCAAGGCATAATCCTCAATGGTTTCATTCGCGACCCAACTGTTATAGTCGCGACGAATTTTCACGATCCGCTGAATCGGCTCAGCACGTGTAGGGGTCTCTGGTTCGGTGGTAAATCCGGTTACGGACGGGTTAGACAATCAACAATCCTTAGTATCAATAGCCAAGCGGGGAACAAGGCCAGCTTTTCCCGAGCATATACTAGGAGAGTTCGCTCATGCAATCACTACGTTAATTGACGTAGGAATCAAAATGCAAACCCACAGATGCCTGCGTCACCATCCATTAAAACTGCCCGGTCGCTTTACACTAAGGCATGAAACCCCATGCATTAGCCCTCAATCACCTTTAATTTTGCTAAGATGCAAAAAAATCAAGCAAGGGGGATAAGGTGAGTCAAAAGCTGTCTGAGCGCGACATTTGTACCAAATTCATCACCCCTGCTATTCAACAAGCCGGCTGGGATATTCAAACCCAAGTCCGCGAAGAAGTCAGTTTTACCAATGGTCGCATCATTGTGCGCGGGAAATTGCACAGCCGAGGTGAGCGCAAGCGTGCGGATTACATCCTCTACTACAAAAGCAATATTCCTATTGCTATCATCGAAGCCAAGGATAACAGCCACAGTATAGGCGCTGGAATGCAGCAAGCGCTCAACTATGCCGAGATACTGGACATTCCATTTGCTTTTAGCAGCAATGGCGAAGGTTTTGTGATGCATGATAGAACAGGCCACACTGAAACCATTGAACAATCACTATCACCAGATAACTTCCCATCCCCGCAGAATCTTTGGCAGCGTTATTGCCAATGGAAAGGTATCGAGAGTGAACAGGCAAAATCCACCATCGAAATGCCTTACTACGATGATGGTAGTGGTCGCACACCTCGCTACTATCAAGCCAACGCTATTAACAACACCATTGCTGCCGTAGCCAGAGGTCAACAGCGCGTGTTGCTTGTCATGGCTACCGGCACTGGCAAAACCTACACCGCATTTCAGATTATCTGGCGCTTGTGGAAATCTGGCGCAAAGAAACGAATACTATTTTTGGCTGACCGCAATATTTTGGTCGACCAAACCAAGAACAATGACTTTAAGCCATTTGGCGCGGCGATGACCAAAATCAGCAAGCGGCAGATTGATAAAAGCTACGAAATCTATTTGTCGCTGTATCAAGCAGTCACAGGCAACGAAGAAGACAAAAACATCTACAAGCAATTCAGCCCTGACTTTTTTGATTTAATTGTCGTGGATGAATGCCATCGTGGTAGTGCCGCTGAGGATTCCGCCTGGCGTGAAGTACTCGAGTATTTTGGCAATGCCACCCATGTTGGCCTGACAGCCACCCCTAAAGAAACCAAAGATATTTCCAGCATCACCTATTTTGGCGAGCCCGTTTACAGCTACACACTTAAGCAGGGCATAGAAGATGGTTTTCTGGCGCCTTACAAAGTTGTGCGTATAGACATTGATAAAGATATCCAGGGTTGGCGCCCTACAGCAGGCCAGGTAGACAAAAAAGGCCAAGTGATTGAAGACCGCATCTATAATCAGTCAGATATGGACAAAACGCTGGTGCTGGAAAAGCGGACACAACTGGTCGCACAAAAAATCACAGAGTTTCTGCGTGAAACAGACCCTTACGCCAAAACCATCGTATTCTGTGATGACATAGACCATGCCGAACGGATGCGTCAGGCCCTGGTCAATTTAAACCCTGAGCGTATCAAAGAAAACCGTAAATACGTGATGCGCATCACAGGTGACGAAAACGAAGGTAAAGCCGAGCTGGATAACTTTATCAATCCAGAAGAGCGTTACCCCGTCATCGCGACCACCTCCAAACTAATGACCACTGGCGTGGATGCACAAACTTGCAAATTAGTGGTGTTAGACCAGCACATCAAATCCATGACCGAGTTCAAGCAGATTATTGGCCGTGGCACTCGTATTAATGAGGATTACGGTAAATATTGGTTTACCATCATGGACTTTAAAAAAGCCACCGAGCTATTTGCAGATAAAAACTTTGATGGCGAGCCGGTCGTGATATTTGAGCCTGATGGCGGCCAATCACCTGTGCCGCCTGATGACATTGAAGACCCAGCATTACCGCCTGGAGAAAAGCCAGACGTGACGATAGACGGTGAGGAAGAAAAAACTGGCAGGGTTAAATACGTGGTGGGCGATGTTGCCGTGCATGTCGTCGCTCAGCGTGTGCAATATTACGGCCCTGAAGGTAAGTTAATCACTGAGTCGATACGTGATTACACGCGCAACAAGGTGCAAAAAGATTACCAAAGCTTGGACGACTTTTTAAAAACTTGGACCAGCGCCGAGCGCAAAGCGGCCCTCATACAAGAGTTTGAATCTCACGGTATTTTGCTAGATGCATTGGCTGAAGAAGTCGGCAAAGACTTTGATCCATTTGATCTGGTTTGCCACGTCGCCTTTGACCAACCACCCCTCACTCGTAAAGAACGCGCTGAGCAGGTGAAAAAACGCAATTACTTTGCTAAATATGGCCTGCAAGCCAAGCAAGTACTAGAAGCACTGCTGGATAAATACGCTGATACTGGCGTCGAGAACATTGAGGATATTAAAATCCTCAGCATAGACCCATTTAAAAGCATGGGAAGCGAGCTTGAACTTATCAAAGCTTTTGGTGGCAAACCTGCTTATTTACAAGCAATAAAAGAGTTAGAGCAACAACTGTACGCATAAGAAAAACAAACCATGAGCATTTCCAGCACTATTAAATCCATCCAAGACATTATGCGCAAAGACGTGGGCGTTGATGGCGACGCACAACGTTTAGGCCAGTTAGTATGGCTATTATTCCTCAAGATTTTCGATGACCGCGAACAAGCCTGGGAGTTGTTACAAGACAACTATCAATCACCCTTACCAGAGCCATACCGCTGGCGCAATTGGGCGGCGAATGCCGAAGGCATGACAGGCGATGCGCTTAAATCATTTATTGATAACGACTTATTCCCTGCCTTACAAAACTTGCAAGCCAAAGGCAACGACCAACGCGCCTACGTCATTCGCTCGGTGTTTGAAGACGCCTACAACTACATGAAGTCCGGCCAGTTACTGCGCCAGGTCATTAACAAAATTCAAGAAGGCGTAGACTTCAACAAAGCGCAAGAGCGCCATTTGTTTGGTGACATGTATGAGCAACTGCTGCGCGATTTACAAGCCGCAGGCAATGCAGGCGAGTTTTATACGCCGCGTGCCGTTACCGAGTTTATGGTGCGCATGGCTAATCCGCGCTTGGGTGAAAAGGTAATGGACCCTGCCTGTGGCACTGGTGGCTTTTTAAGCTGCACGATCGAGCATGTGCGCAAGCAAGATGTGAAAACCGTAGAAGATGAATCCAAGCTGCAAGCCAGCATCCATGGCATAGAAAAAAAGCCATTACCACATATGTTATGCACCACTAATATGATTCTGCATGGCATTGAGGTACCCAGCAATATCCGCCACGACAACACCTTAGCGCGCCCACTCATTAGCTGGGAGCCAAAAGACCGTGTGGATGTGGTCATCACCAACCCACCGTTTGGCGGCATGGAAGAAGACGGCATTGAAACCAACTTCCCCGCCACGTTTAGAACCCGCGAAACCGCCGATTTGTTTTTAGTGCTGATTATGCAACTGCTCAAAACAGGTGGCCGTGCCGCACTGGTGTTGCCCGATGGCTTTTTGTTTGGCGAAGGCATTAAAACCCGCATCAAAGAAAAGCTGCTGCAAGACTGCAACCTGCACACCATTGTACGCCTGCCCAACAGCGTGTTTGCGCCTTACACCAGCATTAAAACCAACCTGCTGTTTTTTACCAAAGGTACGCCCACACAACATATCTGGTTTTATGAGCAACCATTGCCCGCAGGTGTCAAAGCCTACAACAAAACCAAACCCATGAAGGTAGAGGAGTTTGAAACGCTCGCCAATTGGTGGGGCAGTGAGAGTGACGGCTTTAGCGCCAGACAAGAAAACGAACAAGCTTGGAAAGTCAGCCTGGCCGAACTTCAAGCGCGCAATTACAACCTCGATTGCAAAAACCCGCATGTGGGCGAACAAATCACGCATGACCCTGAAGTGCTGTTAGCGCAATACCACTCCATGCAACATGACATTGCGGGCTTGCGCAACCAGCTTAAAAATATCTTGGGCGAAGCCTTGGCCTCAAGCACACAAGGCAACTAAGCATGACCAATATTGCAAACCTGCTCACCGAGCATATGGATATTTGGACAGCGGCATATACAGAGAAAAAATCAGGCCGTGGCAGAGCCAGTGGCAATGCTGGCAGCGTGTATGGCGTAAAAAAACTACGTGAGTTGATTTTAGAGTTAGCTGTGCGTGGCAAATTGGTGCCGCAAGATCACAATGACGAACCCGCTAGTGAACTGCTCAAACACATACAAGCTGAAAAAGCCAAATTAATAGCAGAAGGCAAACTCAAAAAAGAAAAACCGCTTGCACCGATTGGTGAGGAAGAAAAACTATTTGAATTACCAGTAGGCTGGGGTTGGTTACGGGTAGGAGATTTATTTACGTTTGAGTATGGTGATAACTTACCTGAGCCAAAAAGAACAAATACTGGCGAATATCCTGTTTATGGTTCAAACGGTATCGTTGGTACTCATAACGAATGTTTTGTTAGCTCGAAATGTATTGTTATTGGCAGAAAAGGCTCAGCTGGAGCGCTAAATTTAAGTTTGTCGGATGGCTGCTGTGTCACGGATGTTGCTTACTATTGCATTCCTCCAATAGAACTAGATATGACATTTGTTTTTAAGCTTTTTCATACACTTGGTTTAGACGAGTTAGGGAAGGGAATTAAACCAGGTTTGAATAGAAATGAGGCTTATCAATTGGTAATTGCCATTCCGCCCCTAGCAGAACAACAGCGTATCGTCGCCAAAGTCGATGAACTGATGGAGTTATGCGACCAATTAGAGCAACAACACAGCAACGCACAAGAAGCGCATGAAACCTTGGTGAGCCAACTACTCGCCACTCTCACACAAAGCCAAAACGCCGCAGAGTTTAACGCCAACTGGCAACGCATCTACGCGCATTTTGATGTGCTCTTTACCACCGAAGCCAGCATAGATGCCCTCAAACAAACCCTGCTACAACTCGCCGTCATGGGCAAACTCGTCCCGCAAGACCCTAACGACGAACCCGCAAGCGAACTACTCAAACCCATCGAAGCCGAAAAAACCAAACTGATCGCAGAAGGCAAACTCAAAAAAGAAAAACCACTTGCGCCGATTAGTGAGAATGAAAAACCGTTTGAATTGCCGAAGGGGTGGGAATGGGTAAGGTTTGGTGAATTAATATCGTTAATTAATGGAGATAGAAGTAAAAATTACCCTAATCAATCAGAGTATGTAGAAAATGGTGTGCCTTGGATAAATACAGGACACATTGAGCCAGATGGAACATTAACCACTTCGGAAATGAACTACATTACACAGAACAAATATGATGAACTGAGAAGTGGGAAAATTGAAGAAAATGACTTGGTTTATTGTTTAAGGGGAGCAACATTTGGAAAAACAGCGTTTGTAAAACCATATACTACTGGAGCAATAGCATCCTCACTTGTGATTATTAGGCCGCATAGTAAAAAGCTGGCTTATTACATTTATAAATATTTGATTAGTCCTTTTGGAAAGTCGCAGGTTTATAGGTTTGATAATGGCTCAGCTCAACCAAACTTATCTGCAAATAGTGTGACATTGTATTCATTTCCACTTCCCCCATTAGCCGAACAGCAGCGCATCGTGGCCAAGCTTGATGCACTCATTGAGCTATGTGACCAACTCAAAACCCACATTCAACAAGCCAATCAGCAAAAACAAGCTATTGCCGATGCTTTGGTGGCGCAGGCGGTAGCTTAGGAGCGTTTTATGGAACCAGCGCAACAAAGTGTTTTTAACGTCTATTGTGACGAAAGTAGACACACATCAGATAAAGCTGATCGATATGCGGTGATTGGTGCTTTGTGTTGTCCGCGAGAAAAAAAGCGTGAAATTATTCACGATATTCATCTTCTGAAAAAAAAATATTCAACCCAAGGCGAATTTGGTTGGAGCAAGGTTTCACCTAATAAATTGGCATTTTATTTAGAATTGATTGATTACTTTCTCAATAGCCAAGATTTAAGTTTTAGATGCATTGTGATTGATAGAACAACGCTAGACCACGACAGGTTTAATGAGGGGGATAAGGAGCTTGGGTTCTATAAACTCTATTATCAACTACTTGTGCATTGGCTAGAGCCCCAAGAGGCCTATTACCTGTATTTAGATTGGCAGCAAAACTCGGATAGAAGCTGTTTTGCCAATTTAAGAGAAATGCTTAAGAGAAAGTTAAGTGGGCGCGCGCGCATTGAGTGCCTTGAGCCAGTCGACTCTCAAGAGCAACCATTGACGCAATTGGTGGATTTGTTGATTGGTGCCGTTGGCTATCAGTGGAATAAGCGAGATGCTAGCCAAGCAAAATTACAATTCTGCCAGCAATTAGCTGAAGGCTTAGGAAAAGCAAATTTGAGGTTTTCAACCGCAAAGACCGAGCCAAAATTTAATATCTTTCAGTGGATTGGGAGCTAGTTTTGGTTTACCAACCATTGTGGCCTTTTCTTGAATTTGAAGGGCTTGAAGGCGATGCTTTAGTAGCTAAGTATCGGGAGGTCTATTTGTCACACTATGTAAATGATGCAGGTGGGCAACCGAGAATATGGACAGACTGGACAGGGGCTCATATAAAGTTCTCAAGCTTTCGTTTTGATCATGCTTTTACTGACACGCAAAGCTATAGGCAAGGTTTAGACCATGAGCATTTTTCAATAGAGCGTGCAAAACGTATGCTATGGATTGAACAAGTTTTAGGTGCAACTGCGGGCACTATTTTCAGGTATGGATCGAGTAGACAAAGTGACCGTGGCAAGACGTTGAAAAGACGTACTTTTTTGGTCAATGAAGAAAACTATCTCGTTGTACTAAATGACCCCGCTAAAAACGGAAAGCCATTTGAGTTTTTAACAGCATACGCCATTACAGATTTAGATTATTTGACGAGACTGAAGCAAACAAGCGTTTTACTCGAGACAAGAAAATCAAAGCGCTAGATATGAAAATGCCCCAGTCTTATGGCGACTGAGGCGCTGCCAAGTACCAAAGCCTTAGGCAAAGGAACAAACCGAACTATACAGGTAAAAAACCATTATCTGCAATTAAGATTATCGGTTTGACAATAAGTTTCTTAAGTTATTTGCTAGAAAGTTACTAATTAGCAGTTCAATATAGCGAGCCCCCGATGATCTCACCGAGGGCATAAGCGACGACCGGGCACTCCCAATCCACTTAGCTAATAATCTCAAAAAACGGCCCCTATTACGCTCTTACCCCTAGGTTTATCGCCAGCCGATGGAAGGAAACACCTAAGGCACGTAACAGGAATTACCCGTCAGGACCGGATATTAATGTAGTTTAGTTTGCTAAACAAGTGTTTAGTTCACCGCGGCCACTCACAACCGCTGCCAATTCTTCAGCCAACACTGCTAATGCCCTGGCCTCCAGTTTAAGTATTTTTTGCTTGAGCTCTGGGTTATGCAGCGGTAAAAATGAGGCGCCACCCAAATCGCTTAGCACCACTTTTTCATCCCCACACAAAATATTATGCGCATATAAATCGCCATGCATAAGGCCATGGGCATGTAGATGCTCTGCGGCTTGCGTGATCCCGCTTAAAATAAATTCGGCTTGTTGTGGCGTGAGTGTTAAGTCATCCGCATAGACATCGCGTGTGCAGCTTTCATAGCTGGGGGGCTTTGCCAGCACTTTTAAATGGGCGTCGAGTAGCGGCATGACCAAGCCATCAACGCCTTGCGGGTGATTGTGTATTACGCCTTTGACGCCGACTAAATTGGGGTGCTCGCCAGCCAGCATATTGGCGTGCATTTCACAGCGTGGCAGGCCGTCGCTGGTGAGGCCACTCTTGAAGAGCTTGACTGCTACGGACTCCTGCACGTTTTTATTTTGCATTAACGCCTGGTAGGTAACGCCAGAGGCGCCTTCACCTAAGACTTGTTGCAGCGTGAGGGTTTGCCAGTTGATGTGCTGCATGGGATGTTGGCTGATTAACGTTTGCTCGATGGCGTTGCAAAAGGGGTTGCCGGCATAGGCGAGCCAGGTGAGTTTGGGTAGGTCGAATAAAAATTCGGGCAAGGTCTCAAACTGGTTAGCAGAGATCCGCAATAGCTCTAAAGCTTGGCAATTTGCCAGGCTGGCGGGCAAACTGCTGAGCTGGTTACCTGCCAGCATGAGTTTTTGCAGCTTGCTGCACTCGCCCAAGGCATGTGGCACCCTACTTAATGCGTTATCGGTGACGATAAACCAGCGTAAGGTGTGGGTGGGGATGGCGGCTTCCGGGATGTGTTTGATCTGGTTGGCTTTAAAACCAATCATGCTTAGGTTTTCGCATTGCCCCAACACCTCTGGCAGGTGCGTAAACTGGTTGTTTGAGCAAAACAGAATGCGCAGTTTTTTCAGGCTGCTTAAATCACTAGGCAAGTCAGTGAGCGCATTGCCGGACAAGTCCAGGATTTCCAGGCTATCGGCTACGTCAAAAATCTCAGCAGGGAACTGCGTTAACTGCGCACTTAATTTGAGCTGTTTAGCCCCTTGAAGTTTGCCTGCCTTGAGTTGAGCGAGAGTGTCGTCGGGCGCTGGGGTGGGTGTCATCACAATGCATGTATTTTATGGATGCGCTATGTTACTTCAATTACTTTGCAGATTTTCATCTCGGGCAGGAGATTCAGCGGCGACAAAAAACCTAGACTAGTCTCTTACAACCAGAGGTTGCATTATCTCCACCCGCTTTTAAAATACATACAATCTCTTGTACACAGTTAAATTAACGAGGGGAACGTTTATGCAAACCTTAAAAACGCGTGTTTTTAATAATGGGAATAGCCAGGCCGTGCACATTCCACGAGCTTTCCAATTAGATGTTCAACAAGTTGAAATAAGCCGTGCAGACAATGGTGATCTGGTGATACACCCCATCAAACCTAACAGAGGGGATAGGCTGATGGAAGCGCTAAATCAATTTGACGACGACTTTATTCGTGCGCTTGCAGATATTAGCGCGTAATCAACCTGTTTTAAGCCAACATCCACACCGCGCCCAAGCCCAGCATCAAGCCGCCGAGTAATTGCGTGGCTTTTTGCAGTTGCGGATTGGTCTGGCGGCCCAACTCCCACCCCAGGGCATGCAGCACAGCCGTTGCCAGCACCATGCCTGCCAAGCCAGACCATTGATTGCCGATTTCCATGCCGTGCAAATAGCCATGTGCCGCGGCAGCGATGCTGACAACGCCAATTTGCACAGCGCGGTTCACTGTTAAATTACTCACCAGTAACAAGCCCATGCCCACAACGCTGGCCGCCACCAGAGTTTCAGCCAAGGAGACCGGCACCCAAGCCATGGCGAATGACGCTGAGACGGCCATCACAGTCACAAACAGCACAGGCAACTGCCAACCTTGCGCGGCTGGACGGCGTGCGGCCCAGATCCCCAGCGCGAACATCACCAGCAGATGATCCCAGCCACTGAATGGATGCATAAAGCCAGCGGCAAGGCCAGACTCCAGGCCGTGGCCGGGATGGGCAACGGCGCTGGTTGAAGCTGCGAGCGCACCTAAAAATAAAAGAATACTTTTTTTCATTGAATCTTCTCCGTTTTAATTTCGGGATACTTGTGGTCTAAACCACTTTAGTCTGCATTTGGTATTTCAACCCAATTCAAGATGAACTACCTTCAAGTGTTCAAGCGAATGATATGCGTTTGTGGCAAGGCGTGCGGGCGCAGACAGTACAAACTAGTACGGCAAGCCCGCGCAACACCGCCACGGACGCATAGCATTTGCTTGATTAAAGCATCAGGCCTTGTTTTTCGATGAACCTGACAATTTCTTCCAACCCCTGCCCCGTCTTCAAATTGCTAAAAATAAACGGCTTTTCGCCACGCATCTTCTTGGCGTCGCGATCCATCACTTCCAGCGAGGCGCCCACCATAGGCGCCAGGTCTATCTTGTTGATCACCAGCAGGTCAGACTTGGTAATGCCGGGGCCACCTTTGCGCGGGATTTTTTCACCGGCGGCGACATCGATCACATAAATAGTCAAATCAGACAATTCGGGACTAAATGTCGCGGCCAGGTTATCGCCACCACTTTCCACAAACACGATATCCAGCGTCTGAAAACGTTTGCTAAGTTGCATCACCGCTTCGAGGTTCATGGAGGCATCTTCACGGATGGCGGTATGCGGGCAGCCACCGGTTTCGACGCCAATGATGCGTTCTGGCACCAGCGCTTCGTTGCGGGTTAAAAATTCGGCATCTTCTTTGGTGTAAATATCGTTGGTGACCACGGCAATGTTATATACCTCGCGCAAACGCTGGCACAGCGCCAGGGTCAGCGCGGTTTTGCCGGAGCCCACCGGGCCACCAATGCCCACGCGCAGCGGCTCTTTGAACTCGGTGACTTCAGGCATGGGGCTATCAAATTGGGTATGTATTTTCATCATGGGTTAAACGCTCTTTAACAAACAGGTTATGACCTGAACAAACGGCTGTACTGGGTCTCGTGCAAACAGCCCGCGATACTCAGCAATGGATTAAAGTTACTCATCTCTTCATCGGGCAGGGCCATGGCGCTGGCGACCACTTGCGGCAGCTGTTCGCCCAGCGCCAGTAAAATGGTCTGCCCGGCCACTTGGCCCAGCGGCACGGTTTTCATGGCGGCGCTGGCCTGATTTTCACACCAGCCCCAGGCGTAGCCATGCAGCATGTGCTCTGGCGCAATCTGCCAGTGTTGGGCGATGGAGGCATACATGGTGGGGAATGCCGGGCTCGTCAGGGTGTTGAGTTTTGCCACCAACGCAGGTGGCGTGTCTTTAAGCTCGGACAGCAGGCGACGCAGTGAATAGCCCATTTGCCGGGTTTCAGCATAGCCTTCGGCGGTATCGCGGCCCGCCTGGTAAAAATCATCCCACGCCTGCACTTGCGCCAGGTCATCGGCTTGCCAGGCTTGATACAAGCGGTAGAGCACCGGCAACTCGAAACGCGCCTGATACACCTGCAAGCTATCGCCTATCCAGGCTTGTGCGCTCGGCACATCTTTGACCTGGCCGGATTCAATCGCCCACTCCAGCCCTTGCGAGTAACAATAAGCCCCCACAGGCAGCAGCGGGCTGGCCAGCTGCAGCAAGCGGCTGAGGGCCAGGCTCGCGTTTAACGGGCTGACACTCATTCGCTGCCCTGCCCGCTTTTCACGCGTGGGCGCAACGCTTGCAAACTATCCTCATCATGCCCATGCCGGTGACCGCCGCCATAGGCCCCGGCCTCCGGCTCAAACGGCGCCTGGACTTCACTCACTTGCATGCCTAAGCCAAGCAGCATGTCTCGCAACACGTAATCTTGCTCCAGCCGTAGCCAGCCATCGCCAATTTGCAGTGGCACATGGCGGTTTCCCAGATGATAGGCGGCGCGCATCAAGTCGCGCGGCGTCGGTGCAATGACGTTATACACCGGCTCCTGCGCCGCCACGATCTGCACCACCACACTGCCGTCTTCAGACTGGATCAGGTCGCCGCCACGCAGAATAATCCCGCGACTTAAAAACAGCGCCGCCTCACGGCCAGAAGCCAAGGTCACGCGCAAACGGCTTTTCTGGCGCTGGTCAAACGGCAGCTCCAGCGTGTCGTCAATATGCCCACTGAGGGCGATGCGTTCGGTTAAATGGATCATGTTTAAATACTTTATCGTTGCCGCAAATCAGCAAAAAAGTCATTCTTGCTTATCCGCCGATGAACGCAGATAAACGCCGATGTTACTTCAAAGCCCGAATGATTTTTTAGCTTTTATCGGCGTGCACCTGCGTTCATCGGCGGTTAAAGTGCCTTGTTCTATATTCACCTGAAACTAGAACAGGAAATAGCGTTGTGCCATCGGCAGCACCTCTGCCGGTTCACACACCAGCGGCATCCCGTCCGCCAGCACTTCATAGGTTTCCGGGTCCACGTCTATCTTGGGCATCCAGGTGTTATGCACCATGTCTGACTTTTTAACGTCGCGCGTGCCTTTGACCGCTACCAATGGCTTTTGCAAACCAAGGGCCTTAATTTCAGGATTTTCGAGCGCGGCTTGCGAGACAAAGGTCAGGGCGGTTTTGAGACCGCCGCCATAGGCACCAAACATAGGGCGGTAATGCACGGGCTGAGGCGTCGGGATAGACGCATTCGGGTCGCCCATGGCCGCGGCCGCAATCATACCGCCTTTAATAATCGTAAATGGCTTCACGCCAAAGAAGGCGGGTTTCCACACCACCAGATCAGCCAGTTTGCCGACCTCGACCGAGCCGACCACATGACTGATACCATGTGTCAGCGCCGGGTTAATGGTGTATTTGGCGATATAGCGTTTGACGCGGAAGTTGTCGTTGCCCGCCGCATCCTCAGCCAATGGCCCGCGCTGGATTTTCATTTTGTGCGCGGTTTGCCAGGTGCGGATAATCACTTCACCGACACGGCCCATGGCTTGGGAGTCGGATGACATCATGGAAAATGCGCCCAGGTCATGAAAAATATCTTCGGCGGCGATGGTCTCACGCCGAATACGGCTTTCGGCAAAGGCAATATCCTCGGCAATCGCCGGGTCCAAGTGGTGGCACACCATAAGCATATCCAGATGCTCGTCTATGGTGTTAACGGTAAATGGCCGCGTCGGGTTAGTAGAGGATGGCAGCACATTGGGCTGGCTGGCCGCCTTGATAATATCTGGTGCGTGACCGCCGCCCGCACCTTCGGTATGGAAGGTATGGATGGTGCGGCCCTTGAACGCACCTATGGTGGTCTCGACAAAGCCAGACTCATTCAGGGTATCTGAGTGGATGGCAACCTGGATATCCATTTCATCCGCCACACTCAGGCAGTTATCAATGGCCGCGGGCGTGGTGCCCCAGTCTTCATGCAGCTTAAGGCCGATGACCCCGGCGCGCACTTGCTCTCTAAGCGGTTCAGGCAGGCTGGCATTGCCCTTGCCCAAAAAGCCCAGATTCATGGGGAAAGCATCGGCTGACTGCAACATACGGTGAATGTGCCAGGGGCCGGGCGTACAGGTAGTCGCAAAGGTGCCGGTCGCAGGCCCGGTGCCGCCGCCTATCATGGTGGTGACGCCAGACATCAGGGCTTCTTCAATTTGTTGCGGGCAAATAAAGTGGATATGGGTATCAATGCCGCCGGCCGTGATGATCATGCCTTCGCCAGCAATCACTTCGGTGCCCGCGCCTATGGCAATGGTCACGCCGGGCTGGATATCCGGGTTACCAGCTTTGCCGATGGCAGAAATATAACCGCCCTTGATGCCGATGTCGGCCTTGACGATGCCCCAGTGGTCGATAATCAAAGCGTTGGTGATGACGGTATCTGCCACTTCGGCGGCCAGCCCCTGGCCTTGGCCCATGCCGTCACGGATGACTTTGCCGCCACCAAACTTCACCTCTTCACCATAAATGGTGAAATCCTGTTCGACTTCTACCCACAGCTCGGTGTCGGCCAGCCTGACCTTGTCCCCCACGGTGGGGCCAAACATTTCCGCGTATGCGCGTTTATCCATTTTCACTGTCATTGCTACTCCCTACTTTAAGGCGCCCATTACGCGGCCAGCAAAGCCATACACGTTGCGCGCACCCGCCAGTTTGACCAATTGCACGGTACGGGTCTGTCCCGGCTCAAACCGCACCGCAGTGCCCGCCGCAATATTCAGGCGATAGCCATAGGCCAGCGCACGATCAAACGACAAGGCATCGTTGGTCTCATAAAAATGGTAATGCGACCCGACCTGAATCGGCCGGTCACCGGTATTCGCCACATCCAGCGTGACCGTTTCACGCCCAACATTTAATTCGATGTCGCCTGCTGCGACCTGCATTTCGCCGGGAATCATATGCTTTCCTCGTTTTTAATATGCATTCTTAATACCTTTTTTTTACCGCCGATACACGCAGATAAACGCCGATATTTTGTGCATCCGGTTTCGACAGAGTGTTTACATAAATCCACCACTCCAAAACCAGTGCTGGCCAAAGATGATATTGATTTTATCGGCGTGCATCGGCGTTTATCGGCGGTTTAATTTTTTGTATCTATTAGGGAATCGGATGATGCACCGTCACCAGCTTGGTACCGTCTGGGAAGGTGGCTTCGATTTGTATATCCGGGATCATTTCCGGCACACCTTCCATCACCTCATCCCGTGATAACAGCGTGGTGCCATAGCTCATCAGCTCGGCCACGGTTTTACCGTCACGCGCACCTTCCATAATGGCGGCGGAAATAAAGGCCACCGCCTCAGGATAATTCAGTTTCAAGCCGCGCGCCTTGCGCCGTTCAGCCAGCAAGGCCGCGGTAAATATCAATAACTTGTCTTTTTCTCTGGGAGTTAATTCCATAGGATTGTTCTCTGACTATATTTTTGTGCACGCAGCTTATGTATTCCAAATCCGCGGTCTGACTGCGTCTTTTTGATAATACCATGGCCGCAGTAACTGCCAGCACTGCTCAAAATACTGCCTGGCCTGCTGTGAAGCCTGGCCAACATAACGGACACATAACACCTCTGGCAAGGCGGTCACGCCAGTATTGGCATCAGGCAAAGTAATCTCGCGACAAGCTTGCAGCACCTCTGCGGGCACGGCCCCGGCACACACCAGAAAAGTACCGAACACCACCGACCCAGCCAGGCCAACAGGACTGCTTTTTAAGCGGTCGTTGGCGTGCATGCAGGCACGTTCATTCCAGATCAAGCGGCCATCGCGACGGATGCGCTGATTGAGCTGATAGGCGCCGGTCTGCCAGACCTCCTGCTGCGCCTGACGGCCCAAACAGACGATGTCCCACGTCGCAAGGGTGGCATCGCCCGCCAGCTCAATCTCGGCATTAAAACCAACTTCAGCGGCATCAAACAGGATATTTTCTTGCGGCAGCCACTCGAGGCCACTGCCGGACGCCAGCTGAAAATGCAACGTTTGTGTAGCGATCGTGCCGTTGGCCTTATACCACTTGCCAGCGCCGGGGGTGGTCAGCAAGGCGTTTGCGCCCTCCCCCACGTGCACTTGCAAATGCAGCGCATCGCCCCCTGCGACCCCGCCAGGCGGATGCACAATGACTGCATGACAGACAGCTTCGCCTTCAGGATGCAGGCTTTTTTGCACCACCAACGGGCCTTTATGTAAGCGGTGTGCCAGGTAAGAACGTGCTTCACGCTTGGCAAAGCCAAGCTCTAATCGGGCTTGCCAGTGTTTTGTTGCGATCGTTTGCGCTAGCGATGGTGGCGTATGCTTTAAATCATCCATAACGGCATCATGCCACAGACAAATCAGGAATATTACTTTTTAATGCTTGCCACAGAGGACACAGTGCGTACAGAGGAACTGCAAATTCGTTTTGCTCTGTGGACGCCGTGTCCTCTGTGGCTAAAAAAGCACTTATACAGACAAATAACTTTTTACCTTAGCTGCATCCACGTTGTCGCGGGTATCTTCATGGATAAAGCGGCCTTTATCAATGACGATAATGCGGTCTGCCACTTCCATGGTGAAGCTCAAAACCTGCTCGGAGACGATGATGGTGATTTCACGCATTTTGCGGATTTCGTTGAGGACCTTGGCGATGTCCTTGATGATGGACGGTTGAATCCCTTCGGTCGGCTCATCCAGTAATAATACTTTTGGATTGGTCACCAGCGCGCGGGCAATCGCCAATTGCTGCTGCTGACCACCAGACAGGTTACCGCCCTTGCGTTTACGCATTTCATGCAACACCGGGAACAACGCGAAAATATCATCCGGGATCTCGCCTGAAGCTGACTTCTCGAGACCGGTTTCGATGTTTTCTTGCACGGTCATATTAGGAAAAATCCAGCGGCCTTGTGGCACATAGGCCAGACCTTTCATGACACGTTCATGGGTAGCTGAGCCTTGCAGATCGACCCCATCAACGGTGGCTTTGCTGGCCTTGCTTGGCAAAATGCCCATCAGCGATTTGAACAGCGTGGTTTTGCCCATGCCGTTGCGGCCCATGATGGCCAGTGTTTCGTTTTTGTTGGCTTTGAAATTCAGGCCATGAATGACCTGACTTTGGCCATAACTCACCTGCAAATTTTCAATTTCAAACATGCTGTGCTCCTTGAATGGCCTAATCCAATTAATGTCCTAAATACACTTCGATGACTTTTTCGTCTGCCTGGACTTTCTCCATCGGCCCTTCGGCGAGGATTTTGCCCTGATGCAGTACTGTCACCTTGTGCGCAATTTTCTTCACAAACTCCATATCGTGCTCGATCACAATCACCGAGCGGTTCTGGCAGATGCGGTTGAGCAAATCGGCGGTCTGGTCGCGCTCCTTGGCGCTCATGCCTGCCACAGGTTCATCCAGCATCAACAGCTCAGGCTCTTGCATGAGCAACATGCCGATTTCCAGCCATTGTTTCTGGCCGTGACTGAGCAAGGCAGACTCCATCTCAAGAAACTCGGTCAACATGATGTCTGCCGCCACTTTGCGTACACGGTCTTCCACCTCTTGTGTCCGTTTGAAGGTCAGGCTGCCAAACACGCCGCGGCCTTTGGGGTAAGACACTTCCAGGTTTTGGTAAACCGTGAGGTTTTCATAAATGGACGGGTTCTGAAACTTACGGCCGACGCCGGAACGTACAATTTCGTGCTCTGACAGCTTGGTTAACTCAGTGTTTTTAAACTTGATTGAACCGGCTGTGGATTTGGTTTTACCGCAAATCAGGTCCAGCACCGTGGTTTTGCCGGCGCCGTTAGGCCCCACCAGTACTCGCAGTTCGTTTTTGTCGATATACATGGTGAGGCTATCCACCGCTTTAAAGCCATCGAAGGAGACGGTCAGGTCTTCTACTGCCAAGACGAAGTCGGTATTACTCATGCTTCTGCTCCTCTCATTTTGTTGCTTTCGATCGCGGACGGCTGATCAGTGCTGGCCGCCGCTTTCTTACGTGATGTTTTCTTGACGCCCGCTTCGGTAGAGGTTACGGCGCCCGTGGTTGAAGATTCGGTAAGTACTGCTTGTGCTTCTACCTCAGAAGTACTTACCTCAGGCTTTTTTGCGTCAGCCTTGTCTTTGAACCAGCCATATTTGGTCGCCAGGTTGTCCCAGATACCAGCCAGGCCATTCGGGAAGAACATCACCACAGAGATAAACAGGCCACCCATGAGGAACAACCACAACTCTGGATAGGTTTCTGAAAACACGGTTTTACCGTAGTTAACCAGCAAGGTGCCATATACGGCGCCAATCAGCGAGGCACGCCCACCCACGGCACAGAAAATCACCATTTCAATCGAAGGCACAATGCCGACAAAGGACGGTGACATAAAGCCCACTTGCAAGGTAAACATTGCACCACCAACGGCAGACATCATCGCCGCCAGGCAGAAGATAAAGATTTTAAAGTTGGAAACGTCGTAACCAGAGAAACGCACCCGCTCTTCTTTGTCGCGCATGGCTAGCAACAACATACCGAACTTGCTGCTCATGATGTATTTGGACAGGAAGATCGCCCCGAACAGCAACAAACCATTCACGTAGTACAGGATATATTTCGCAGAATCGGTGCGAATATCCCAGCCCAACATGGTACGCAGGTCTGTCATGCCGTTCACACCACCGGTATAGCCTTGCTGACCAACAATCAGGATACTCAGGATCAGCGCAATCGCTTGCGTGATGATGGAGAAATACACCCCACCCACACGACGCTTGAACATGGCATAACCGATGATGTAGGCAAAGATGGCTGGCACGGTGAGTACGGCAATCAGCGTGAAGGGTAGGCTTTTGAACGGCTCCCAGAACCATGGCAAGGCCGTGAGCTGGTTCCAGTCCATAAAGTCAGGAATGCCTGGCGTAGACTGGATTTTAGTGGTTTCTGGATCGGACGCTTCCAGCTTGAGGAACATCGCCATCGCATAGCCCCCCAGACCGAAGAAGATGCCCTGGCCCAGACTCAAAATACCGCCATGCCCCCATAACATCACCAGGCCGACGGCGACAAAGGCGTAGGTCAGGTATTTACCAATCAGGTTCAGGCGGAAAATATCTACCCCCAGTGGCAACACGACGAAGATCAGGGCGGCCAGCGCAGCCAGGCCGATCACGCCTTCCTTACCACCCAGTACAGGACTGGCTTTCATTTTTTCCCATAATGTCATCAAAAATCTCCTCTATTGATGCGTTGATTCTAGTGCGACAGATACAAAGTACTAATACGTCTATTTACTTATGGCAACGCGTGAGAAGCATGCTCACACGTTGCCGTATCTGTTATTTACGCAGTTTGGAGGCAAACAAACCTTCAGGTTTCATCATCAAGATTGTGACGATGGCAAGCAGCGTGGACACTTTACCCATGGAGCTGGTCATAAAGAACTGCAGGATAGATTGCGCCTGGGCGATGCCGAAGGCTGAGGCAATCGTCCCTACAATGCTGGCTGCACCGCCAAACACCACCACCATAAAGCTGTCTACGATGTAGAGCGTACCCGTGGTTGGCCCGGTAGAAGCAATCGTGGTAAACGCAGCGCCCGCGATCCCGGCAATGCCGCACCCCAAGGCAAAGGTCACACGGTCGACTTTTGCAGTGTTAATGCCCACTGCACCCGCCATGGTACGGTTCTGCACGGTGGCACGCACACGTAGGCCCCAGCGTGATTTATACATAAACATATATACACCGAGGGTCACCAGCGCAGCCAGGGCCATCACAAAAACACCGTTGATCGGGATATCAATGTCTGGCGTCGGCTTGAAAGAGCCCAACATCCACTCAGGCAACTCGGCACTCACCTCTTTGGCGCCAAAGGTGGAGCGGAAGATCTGCTGCATGACCAGGCTTAGCCCCCAGGTCGCCAGCAAGGTATCTAGTGGCCGCTTGTACAGGTGCCGGATCATGCCGTATTCAACAACATAGCCGACCGCGAATGCCAGCCCGAACGCAATGAGGATGGCAAACAAAAAATAGTAATTGGTGAAGCCGTAAGTGGCAGCCACCTTGGATAGCATGACCGTGGTATAGGCACCGATGGTCATAAACTCACCATGCGCCATGTTAATCACACCCATCTGCCCGAAAATAATCGCGAGACCCAGTGCCATGAGTAGCAACACTGTAAACATGCTCAGGCCGGAAAAGCCTTGCATCACCACAATATTGCCTATATCTGCCATCGAATAACCAAACATATCGGTCTCCTTAAAATGCAACTTCTCAAAATTGCTGACTGCTTGAAATTGTTTACAACTTGAATGCTGTTTGCGCCAAACGGTAGCCGGTTACTCCGGCTACCGCTTAAGCATTTACGACAGGACTAGCTTATTGATAGCCTTTTGGAAATGGATCAGGTTTGATGTAATCAGAGGTGTATACCACTTTGGCCTGGCCATCTTTACCCCACTGACCAATACGCAGTTTGGTGGTCAGGTGGTGGTTGGCTTCCACAGTGACAGGGCCTTCTGGTGCATCTTTGAAGGTGTAGCCTGGCAATGCCGCTTGCACTTTGTCTACATCGAAGCTACCTGCACGCTCAACGGCTGCCTTGTACAACCATGGGCCCAGGTAAGCCGCTTGCGTCACGTCGCCGATCACAGACTTCTCACCCCAGCGTTTTTTGAACGCCTCTACAAATTTCTTGTTAGCCTCATTGTCTTGAGACTGGAAGTATTTCATCGCAGAGTAGAAACCAGCCAGGTTTTCACCACCGATACCCAACACTTCGTCTTCGGTCACGGAGATGGTCAACATGGTTTGTTTGCTGGAGTTCAAACCGGCAGCGTTCAATTGTTTGAACCAGGCCACGTTACTACCGCCCACCACCGCTGCGTAGATCACGTCAGGTTTTTTCAGTTTGATTTTGTTGATCACAGAACCGAACTGGGTATCGCCCAAGGCAATGTACTCTTCACCCACCACTGTGCCATGCAAGTGTTGCTCGATGTGCTTACGGGCAATTTTCATCGATGTACGTGGCCAGATGTAGTCAGAACCAATCAGGTAGAAAGTCTTGGCTTTTTTCTCTTTAGCGATCCAGTCCAACCCTGCCAGAATTTGTTGTGTCGCTTCTTGACCAGTGTAGAACACGTTTTTGGATTGCTCCAGACCTTCGTAGAAGGTTGGGTAGAACAACAAGCCATTGTCTTTTTCAAACACTGGCAAAGCCGCTTTACGTGAAGCAGACGTCCAGCAGCCCATCACAGCAGCCACTTTGTCTTTTTCCAGCAGTTTTTTCGCTTTTTCTGCGAAAGTTGGCCAGTCAGACGCACCGTCTTCCTGGATAATTTCAATCTTGCGGCCCAGAATACCGCCCATGGCGTTGATCTGTTCGATCGCCAGCTTTTCAGCCTGGATAGAACCGGTTTCACTAATCGCCATCGTGCCGGTGGCAGAGTGCAGAATACCTACTTTTACTGTGGAGTCAGTCACTGCCAAGCCAGTCGTATTCACTTTTGCAGTCGGATAATCCGCTGCAAATGCATGACCGCTGATAAGGCCTGCGGCCATCATGGCACCGACCAATGCGCCCTTCATAAAACCGCGTCTGTTTGAGGTACTCATTACTTCTTCTCCTTTATGGATAAATCAATAAAATCAATAATTAAGGGATTGATGTCGCTGATTAATGCCCGACCATCCACGGCCGTGCCGTTTTCTTGGTCTGCATTTGCAAGCCCGGTTTACCTGTATCCTGGTTGACCTGCGGCTTGGTTTTACACGTGTGTGATCCGGTACAGCCACAGCTGGAACGTCTGGCTGTACGCGGCTCGTTGGCAGATTTCTCGTTACGTTCATGCGCAGACCGTTGCATTTTGTCCATGATGGCCAGTTTGGGCACAGATAAAATCCGTGGACTCTCTGCCCCGCAACAATCGCAGTAGGCAGGCAAACTCGACTCACTCATTTTGCGTAGCGCAGTAAATACGCCACAACTGTCACATTCATATTCGTAAAGAGGCATCTTGGTTTCCTATCAAGTCTGATCAAATAAACTGCACGCGATCAACACTCATTGTTATGTGCAAGTGGACACATCTATGCCTGGCGGCACCATGATCTTCGGTCCATCCGCGTTAGGTCGGATATCAAACTCAAAGATCTCGGTCGGGACCCACAAGGTGGCACAAGCGTTAGGGATATCGACGATGCCACTGATATGCCCCTCTACCGGCGCAGTCCCCAGGATGGATACCGCTTGTTCGCCGCTGTAACCAAATTTTTTCAGGTACTCAATCGCGTTGAGGCAAGCCTGGCGGTAGGCAATATGCACATCCAGGTAATGTTGCTTGCCGGCCTCGTCAACCGAAATGCCTTCAAAAATCATGTAATCACGGTAAGTCGGTGTGATCGGGCTGGGCTGGAACACAGGGTTTTTAATCCCGTATTTCTTCACACCATCCTTGATCAGGCCAACCTTGATATCGAGGTAACCGGCCATTTCAATCGCACCGCAGAAAGTGATTTCACCGTCGCCTTGTGAGAAGTGCAGGTCACCCATGGAGAGACCGCCATCCTTCACATAGACCGGGAAGTACACCCTTGAGCCTTTGGTCAGGTTCTTGATATCGCAGTTACCGCCGTGATCACGTGGTGGCACGGTACGCGCGCCTTCGGCTGCTGCTTTTTTGGCAGCGTCGCCACTCAAACGGCCCATAACGGCAGATTGTGAAGTCGGAGGGCAAGCCAGTGGCGGGACACGATCCGGATCTGTTGCAATCAGGTCGCCTTCACGCTTGTTCCAGGTTTCGAGCAGTTCTTTGGATGGCAGGCAACCAATCAGACCCGGGTGCATAATGCCGGCATAACGCACCTTAGGCACATGACGGGAAGTGGTATACACGCCGTGGAAATCCCAGATGGTTTTGCTCGCTTCAGGGAAGTGGTCGGTCAGAAAGCCCCCACCATTTTCCTTGGCAAACAAACCGTTAAAGCCCCATTGATACTCATCAAAAGTACCCACATCCAGAATATCCACCACCATCAAGTCACCCGGCTCAGCACCTTCCACGCCAATCGGGCCACTCAGGTAGTGCACCTGGGTCAGGTCTACGTCACGCACATCATTGGCGCTATCGTTATTACCGATCTGACCACCGGTCCAGTCCATACACTCAACACGGAACTCATCCCCTGGCTTGACCATGGCAATCATCGGCAGGTCGGGGTGCCAGCGGTTATGAATCTGGCCATCCTGCTCCCATGGTTTTTTATCCAAATCCAACTTCACTATTGTTTTCATTACGCTCATCTCCTTTGTGGGAAAGGGTTATAAGGTGTTGATTAGAACTGCATCTGCAGGGCGACTTTGACGAAGTTCGCGCTGGAGGTTGTCGAGGTGTCCTCTTTGCCATAAGTAGCAGTCAAGGTAGCGTTGTATGGTGCAATCACGTAATTGGTACCGACTTCAAAGCGCTTGCTGCTGCCGCTACCAGAAGTATTGGTAAAGGTTGATGCACTAGACACAGTGGCAGCACTGTAGCTCGTCACACCATCCGCATTAAATTTCTGGTAGCGGATAATCGGCATGAATTTGCCCCAACCAATTTGCTCCTGGAACAGGTAACCCAAACCAGCAGAGAAGGCATGACCTTGCTCACCCTTGAACACGTTATCGGTATCGTAGTAGTAGTACGCCGCTTCAGCTGAGAAAGTACCAGGGCCTACATCTTTTTTCTCTAACAGGAAATCCACGCTGTAGGCTTTGTAATCGCCCACCACATTTGCTGCACTCACAGACCCGTCTTTTTTGTAACGTCCAGCTACACCAATCGCCAAGATGTCTTTGGCACCAAAGTAGTTACCAGTACCATAGTAGCCAGGCTCTGCATCCCAGAAGTCATATTGCACACGACCGGCATACATCAGGTTGTCTTTGCTGGTTGAAGATTGTGACTGTGCGCCTACACCACTAAAGCGGAAAATCTGGTTGCCTTCAAATGCACCGAAAGACACGGCCAAGTGATCCTCAAGGAAACTGGAAACAACCGCCACACCTTCATCACGGCCAATCACGCCACCGTTCCAGCCATAACGTGAAGCAATGTTGGCCCAGTAGCCACCACCCATAGAGTAGTAAGGACCTGCCATGTTGGCACGGTCACTTGGGGACAGAAAACGACCTGCCCAGATGGCCACTTCAGGGGTTAATTGGAATTGCACGTTGGCATCAATTACTTCGACGTTAGAACCTGCTGAACCGCCACCAGATTTTTCTGTATTCAACATGCCTTTGATATACTTGTTAAAGGAACCAGACAAATATAAACGGGCACTGTCCAATTTGAAGTCATTGGAGCGATCACTGCCTCCGTTGACAGCATCTTCCACAGAGTTGTAGCTACTGATAAAGCCGAAACCAACACCAATATACTTATCTTCGCCAAAGTTGATTGTTGCACCCGCATTTGCCAGTTGTGCACCCAGGCCACAAGCCATTGCTACCGCAGTATGCAAGGCACATTTTTTCAAGTTCATCATCTAAGTTCCCTTTCTCGTTAAATTCAAATCACAGTTGATCAAAACTTGCGCTCAGCTTAACGAGAGGGGGGTGTAGGACAAATACGTCAATTTGCGTAGTGGCGAGGGCGTGAAAAGCCCGCTAGACTGCGCATAACAAATCACGAACAGGACTCGCAATGCGTCTTTTAACTTACCTATTAACAACCGCCTTATTGGCAGGGTGTGGCCAGATTTCTTACAAGCAAGGCGGCAACCAGCAGGACATCGAACGGGCGCACCAAGCCTGCCGTGGCAGCGGCGATCAGCTCTCGGCATGCCTGGCCGAGCATGGTTGGAAAAAACCCAAGCTAGATGCGTTTGATCCTTTATTTGCAACCATAGAGGCTTCGGATAACCGCGGTGGCATGCAAAGCAAGCCCAGTCCTTTTATAGACTTATCCAAAGAGAATGCCGCGAAAGCGCAAGCTGCCGCTGTTGCAAAAAAACCACAAGCGAGCCCTGCAGCAACCAGTGCCGCCTCCGACCCAGCCAGCTCGGCAGCCTTAACGCCAGCGAACGACGCACCTGAATCAGCCCCTGCTGCGCCACACAGCACAGTGAATGACGGTCCCGATGTAGCGTATTCGATCAATTCATGGTGGAAAATGGGGGCTTTCCCTAACCAGCTATCCCGTGACCAAGCCAGCTGCGAGAAAAAGCTGGGAGCAAACTACCTGCCTGATTACAAGACACAGACTTTTAAACGTGCGTTTGTCTCCTGTATGCATGACTTGGGCTGGATGGCCGTACGCAATGTGAAGTAAAAAATTGCTTGCCAGTCGCCGTCCGTCAATCGGATGGCGCCATTGGCAGGCACGCGAGGCTGTCAATGGAGACCACTTTACACACGCGCCAAGACAGAAGCATCACAAGCCAGAAATTAACAAGCTATTGATTTAACCATCTCATCTGCCCAGGTGCCCTGACCTGAGCCTGTTGATCCGCCCCATGCCATTAGTTCTCTCAAAAATCATTCATCATAAAACCCAGGCAATGACTGTCAGCACCCTCTGACAACGCTATCAGAATAATCAGACTGCTCTGCGGGGCATAGCCTTTCTAAAATCCGCCTATGCAAATCAATCTGCATTTTTCTGAAACAGATAGAAAGAAGGTAACCATGCTCAGAATACTCATGGCAGGTGCATTATGTTGGACAATTGCCCTGGCCACGACCGCAGAAGCCGGTGTCGCGGTCAGCGTGGGGCAACCCGGCTTTTACGGCCAGATAGTCCTCGGTGATGCTTATCCAGTGCCGCAAGTGGTCTACCCGCAACCCGTGATTATCCAGCCACCACCGGTGGCCGTGGTGCAGCCCCCCATGTATCTGCATGTACCGCCCGGCCATATGAAGCGCTGGGCACGCTATTGCGGTGGCTATGGCGCTTGTGGTCGTCAGGTCTATTTTGTCCAGGATGGCTGGTATCAGAATGTTTATGTGCCACATTACCGGGCACATCCTGGTCCACCTGGGCCTGGTCCCGGTTGGGATCACTGGCATGATGGCCCACCAGGGCCAGGAGGCAGACCTGGCGGCCCGGGACGTGGCCATGGTCACGGCAGGGATTAATCTGAAACCATTCAATACCGTGAGCCTGATGACAGACCGGATACTGTAAGCACAATGTCAGCCAAACCGATTATGATGCTTTATCCTTTATCAGGCTCAGCACATTGCTGTGCCGCGATGAAGGATAAAGCACGCATGCGTAACAAGCGGCGATGCCCCACCCAACATCACAACGGATTGCAGTGACTGGCTTCAAGCGGTAACTATTAAGGTTCAGCTTCATGCAACCGGTTCTGCGCCTTGTGTTGCATAGGATCCAATAAGTTGCACAACATATTTACCCCACTGCCCCATGCCCTTGCTAACGTCAGTATTGCCTGCCCGCCATATGAATATCCCCCCATTATCCCGATCTCCCTGCCAACGCCTTCCGGCAGTGATTGACCCTCCAAAATTGAGGTTGAATTCCGGGTTTTATTCTGCTTTTCGAGCCGGATTTACTTTATAAAATACGATAGCCAGTTGGAACTTTGCCAGAGACTAGCACTCTCATACATTGAGTGCTAAAATTGTTTTAAATCTCTTTTGATACCAAGGAGTTTGTTATCAACGCTTTTACATTACCTGTCGTTGCATCGGCAGACAGCCTGGATAAATACCTGCAGACCATCAAGCAGTTTCCGGTGCTGACCGCTGAAGAAGAATACGGTTATGCGACCCGCCTGAAACAAAGCGGGGACCTTGAGGCTGCGCGTGCGCTGATTGTGTCGCACTTGCGTCTGGTCGCCAGCATTGCCCGTGGTTACAGCGGTTATGGCCTGCCCCAATCAGACCTGATCCAAGAGGGTAATATTGGCTTGATGAAAGCAGTTAAACGCTTTGATCCCGATCGCGGTGTGCGTCTGGTTTCTTTTGCCATGCACTGGATCAAGGCTGAAATTCATGAGTATATTGTGCGGAACTGGCGCTTGGTCAAGACCGCCACCACCAAAGCGCAACGCAAGCTGTTCTTTAACTTGCGCAGCATGAAAAATGGGTTTGAGACCTTAAGTCAGGAAGATGTTCAACGCATTGCGACTGAACTCAATGTGAAACCAGAAGACGTGACCGAGATGGAATACCGCCTCAATGGTCAGGAAATCTCTCTGGATGCGCAAGTGGACGAGGATGGCGAAGAAGTGTACAGCCCAATCGCTTTTCTGGAGGATGAAGGTCCTGAACCTTCTACCTTGCTGGAAAACCTGCAGACTGAGCACATGCAGACAGAAGGCCTGAGCATGGCTTTGCAGCAGCTGGATGAGCGTAGTCGTCGTGTACTGCAAGCCCGCTGGCTGACCGAGGGCAATACGGCGACCTTGCATGATCTGGCCGCAGAATTTAGTGTTTCTGCTGAACGTATCCGCCAAATTGAGCAAAAGGCGATGCAAAAGATCAAAACCTATATGCTGGAAAGCAAATAAAAAAACGGGTGCCAGTCACCCGTTTTTTTTATGTTCGTGCTTCAGAGGTCTTACCTCTTCCCCCGAAAACTTGCCCTCAATCACCGCTTAGGCAGCTTTCACGACGACCTCTTCATGCATCAACGCCGTCATGGCTTTGGCATGCAAATGATCCAGATCAGCCAACTGCTGCCGAATAGAGAGTTCCACCTGCTCCAGGTCCGCAATACGCTCTTCCAGGGTATCGGTGGCCTGATAAATACGTTTGATACTTTCGACCCGGCGCTTGAGTTGCACATGATGCTCACGCATCTGGCTTTCCATAGGCGCCATCACGGCTTTAAGCCAGCTTTCCGTATCGCGGTTAGCGGCTTCATACTCGATAATGACATGGCTGGCCAGGGTCTCAAAGAATTTACTGGTCAGCGTCAGCTTTTCATGCGCAATCATGTTAAAGGTGGTATTGAACTGATCGCGGTAAATCGCTTCGAGTTTATTCAGGGCCTTGAGGTAACGTGAAGTGGAAAATGGGGGGGGCGACTTTTGCAACAGGCCATGTTCTTTGGAGAATTTTTCATACATGGCTTCCATCATTTTCTTGATCTCAAGCACATGCACGTCTGCATCCATCATCCGGCGCTTGAGGTCACTGAAAAAGTCATCCATGGCCTGACGCATGGTTTTGGTAAATGCGGCTTTCATCATGGTCTCACGCGTTTCACGCACCTTGTTCTTGAGTGCTGGCATGCCGAGATGGTGAAATAACTGGTTGGATTGCACGGAAAACACACTACGCAAAGCCTGGTAACGTTGCAAGCCGACTTCAAAATTAACCTTGTCCTGTTTCACCTTGCGCATCATCTGCGCAATCACGTCTTCATTTTTGCCTTGCAAGCAACGCAACTCGTCCGACTGGTCTAGCACGCTTTGCAGTCGTGTTTCCAGGGTCACCCGCGTTTGCTGCATCATGTCGTCAATCTCACCCTGCAGGCTCTCGCGCACAATTTCCTGTTTGGCCGGGATCAACTCATCCGAGAGATTTTTCTCCAGCTGCAACAAGCGGCTCTTTTGCAGCAAGGCCACATCACCTTTGACCTTGGCCAGCAAGCCTTTTTGGGCAGAGGTTGGCAAGATCTGGTCGCGAGACAAGCCCAGTAACTCAGCAGTATGTTGCAATTGACGATAAAGCTCAGCCTCCACCTCATCATCTGTCTTGAGCGGATCCCACAAGCCATCAATTTTGTTGAGCACCGCCATGCGGCCTTTTTGCTTCCAGCGTGCGCCACTAATATAACGGCGCCAGACTTCCATCTCGGATTTGGTAACCCCGGTATCCGCGCCGAGAATAAACAGCACGGCATGCGCATTCGGCAGCATGCTCATAGTTAACTCAGGCTCGGCACCGATGGCATTGAGGCCGGGCGTATCAAGGATTACCAAGCCCTGCTTGAGCAAGGGATGCGGGAAATTAATCATGGCATAGCGCCAGCATGGAATCTCCATCAGGCCATCTGCGCCGATCAACATGGCATCGTCAGAATTGTCAGGATGATACAAACCCAGCGACTGCGCCTCTTGCACTGTCACGCGACGGGTACGACTGACCTCCTTGAAGGCTTCAACCATGCTGTCGCGCGAATGGGCATCGAACTCCACCACAGACCAGGCTTGCGGCATGCGGCGATATTCAGTAATGGAAATCTGGTGGGTATTGGTTTCAATCGGCAGCAGTGACAGGCTAACGGGTTTGCCGGTGTCATAACGCAGTTCGGTGGGACACATGGTGGTACGGCCTGCACCGGATGGCAACAACCGGTGACCATACCCTGAAAAGAAAATGGCATTGATGAGCTCTGACTTGCCGCGCGAGAACTCTGCAACAAAAGCGACATTGAGCTTGTCTTCACGCAAGCGGTTGAGTTGCTGCTGTATGCGCTCATCTAACTGCACATCACTGAGCTGCTTGTCCGCAATCCAGCGTCGATACTCTCCCAGTACATCAGCAATCGATTGACGCCAGCGTGTGTACAAATCAAATTGTTGTGCCAGTCGGTTATTTTCCATAGGACCTGCTGCAATTTTATTAAGGTGACCTACTTGTTGTTATTTTTCTATAATCTAACATGAATTGTTAAAAGATCAAATAAATCATGCAAGTACAGCTATTAATTCACAAATAAAATGAATTATCAACCCTAACATGAAACATTTGCTTGCCATGCGGTAGATGCGCGCATCTGCTATCATGCGCAATATTCAAGTTAACGGCCCCAAACACGGTTTTCTTCAATCATATGAGCGGTCTAGATCCTGATTGCCCCATCCCTACCCTGATCCAACTGCATCAGGGCTCGCGCTTGCTGGAAATTCATTTCGATAACCAGACGGAATGCATGCTGTCATGCGAATTTTTACGTGTGTACTCGCCCTCTGCCGAGGTCCGCGGTCATGGCGCAGGCCAGGAAGTGCTGCAACTGGACAAGCAGGATGTGAACATCAGCGCCATTGAACCGGTTGGCCGCTATGCAATCAAACTGATCTTTGATGATGGTCATGATACCGGGCTGTATTCATGGGATTATCTGTATTATCTGGCACAACATTATGAAAGCCTGTGGCAAGACTACATCGCCAAACTCACCATGGCAGGCCATACGCGCAAGGAACCCAAGCATGCAATCCAACACTGAGCAGCAAAAAACCACCCACTTTGGCTTTGAAACCGTCGATGAACGGGAAAAACAGAAAAAAGTGGGCGAAGTCTTTCATTCGGTGGCACAAAAATACGACATCATGAATGATGTCATGTCTGCGGGCATGCATCGGCTGTGGAAACGCTTTGCCGTGGATGTCAGCGGCGTTGGGCAGGGTGACAAAGTACTCGATATTGCCGGCGGCAGTGGCGACCTGTCGCGCCTGTTTGCCAAAAAAGTGGCGACCCAGTCTCCCAGCAATCCCGGCACGGTCATTTTGACCGACATTAACGCCTCCATGCTGGGCGTGGGGCGTGACCGCATGATTGATGCCGGCCTGACCATTCCGGCCACCCAATGTAATGCCGAAGGACTGCCGTTTGCTGATGAAACCTTTGACTGTGTCATTGTGGCGTTTGGCCTGCGCAACATGACACATAAAGACGTTGCGCTCAAAGAAATGCAACGTGTGCTCAAGCGTGGCGGACGCCTGCTTGTGCTTGAGTTTTCCAAGGTTTGGCAACCACTGGAGAAACTTTACGACACCTACTCTTTCAAACTGCTGCCAAAGTTTGGTAAATGGATCGCCAACGATGAGCCCAGCTATCGCTATCTGGCAGAAAGCATCCGCATGCACCCTGACCAGGAAACCTTGAAACAGATGATGCATGCAGCAGGCTTTGAAAAAGTCGATTACTACAACCTGACTGCAGGCGTGGTCGCGCTGCACAAAGGCATCAAACTCTAACGCCATGTTCAAGCCCTTGATTCAATTCGTGCTGCAGCACTTGATGCAGCAAAACCGCTGGACCGCTCCCAGGTTACAGCCGTATGCGCACAGTCATCTTTGTCTAGACTTTAAAGTGGCCCGTGTCATGCTGACAGTGTTAAGCAATGGTGAGCTGGCAGTTGCAGGCGATACCGCCATGGCAGATGCCACCATTCACTTGCCGCCCAGCCTGGCCATGCGGCTACTGAGGCAAGATCCGCAGGCGCATAGCCTGATTAAAATTGATGGCGACAGTGCGCTAGGCATGGAAGTCGGCAAGATTCTGGCGGCCATCCGCTGGGATGTCGAAGAAGACTTGAGTAAAGTGGTCGGCGATGTGGCGGCTTTTGAAGTCGTCCAACTCGGTCAGCAAACCATGCAGCGCTTGCAGGGCCAGGCCAAAAACCTGGGAGAAATGCTGGTGGAATACTGGCAAGAAGAGCAGCCGTTACTGGCAAAAAAAGCCCGCATCACGCAATTTAACCAGGCCGTCGACCAGCTCAGGGAAGACACAGACCGCTTGCAGCAACGCGTAGAAAAACTGTTAGCTGCCAACGCCACTGCAGAAAGTCAGCCCTGATGCACTGGATACGCTTTTTTCACATTATCGGCATGCTGATCTGGTATCGGCTGGATATTTTCTTTGTCCGTGACAATCAACCAGGCCTGGGCTCGCGACTGCTCAACGGGTTGTTATTCTGGCGCCATGCGCCGGAGAAACGGGCCGTCCGCTTGCGCTTGGCCCTTGAAAAACTCGGCCCGATTTTCGTCAAGTTTGGCCAGATGCTGTCTACACGCCGCGACTTGCTGCCACCGGATGTGGCCGATGAACTGACCAAACTGCAGGATCAGGTGCCGCCATTTGCCTACGCTGAAGTGGAGCGTATTATTGAGCAGGCCTTTGACGCCCCGCTGACGACGGTCTATGCCGAGTTTAACGCGGTTCCGGTCGCAAGCGCTTCGGTGGCCCAGGTGCATTTTGCCAAACTGCATAGTGGCGAACAGGTAGCTGTTAAAGTGTTGCGTCCCAATATTGCCGCCATTATTCATAGAGACATCGCCTTACTCCGCACGCTAGCCTGGTGGGTCAAAAAACTCTCCAGTGAGGGGCGCCGTCTCAAGCCGGATGAAATGGTGAATGAATTTGCCCGCCACACCGAGCACGAGCTGGACCTGACCCTGGAAGCTGCACAGTGCGCACAGCTTGGCCGCAATTTCAGTGACCGCCGCCTACTGGTGCCTACGGTTTACTGGGACTATTCACGCAAGCAAGTGATGACCATGCAGCGTATGTTTGGCACGCCTGTCCGCGAAACCGCCACGTTGCAAGCCTATGGTATCAACCTGACCCAATTGGCTCACGAAGGCGTAGAGGTATTTTTTACGCAGGTATTCCGTGATGGTTTTTTTCATGCCGACATGCATCCGGGCAACATCCAGGTGGTGACCGCGGGGCCGGACAAAGGCAAATTCATTGCCCTGGATTTTGGCATCATGGGTAGCCTCACGCCTACCGACCAGTATTATCTGGCGCGGAACTTCCTCGCTTTTTTCAACCGTGACTACCGGGATGTGGCAGTGGCGCATATTGAGTCTGGCTGGGTGCCGGCAGATACCAATGTAGAAGCCCTCGAAACAGCCGTGCGCGCCATTTGCGAGCCGATCTTTGAAAAGCCGCTCAAGGAAATTTCATTTGGCCGCACCCTGCTCAGCCTGTTTCAGATGTCACGCCGCTTTGGCGTGAATATTCAGCCGCAACTGATTATGTTGCAAAAAACCCTGCTCAATATTGAAGGCCTGGGCCGTGAACTGGACCCGAATATCGACTTGTGGCAAAGCGCCAAACCATTTCTCAAACGCTGGATGAGCGAGCAGATCGGCTGGCGCAGCCTGCTTAAATCTGCAAAACGTGAGCTCCCCTATGTACTTGCCCATGCTGCAGAAATGCCGCGCCTGCTGGAGCAATATCTGCGCAATCAAAGCGAACTGGCCAAACAGCAAACCCATATTGATACCTTGCTAAACAGCCAGCACAAGCAAGCCACCTGGCAAAAATGGGCGACGATGGCCATTCTCGTGCTGGTATTGCTACAATTTGCCAGCTTGTTTTTACTGTTCACTCACTAAAGGAGTACTTGATGGCATCCCCCAAGAAGCTACTTGTTGCAGTATTGATGATGTTACCCATGGCCTTGCAGGCGGCCGACTTGAGCGGTCTATGGCAAACGACGGACGATAAAACCGGCAAACCTCGCTCACTGGTTCGCATTGCCGAATCCGGCGGGGAATACCATGCCGTTGTCGAAAAAGGCTTGCTAGCCACAGACACCGGCGATGCGGTGTGTGACAAATGTACCGACGAGCGTAGAGGGCAAAAAATCATAGGCATGACCATCGCCAAACACCTCAAAGCCGGTAGCAAGCCCCAAGTGTATGAAAATGGCGAGATTCTGGACCCGGAAAACGGCAAAACCTACCAATGTAAAATGACATTGAGCCCTAATGGCAACGAACTGGAGGTGCGTGGCTTTATCGGGATTTCACTGATTGGCCGTTCGCAAACCTGGAAACGGGTGGAGTAGTGGCTATCAAACGTGCAGATTTGTAAAAAAGGCCTGATTTTCGGGCCTTTTTTACTACAGCCAGATTGAGAACCCCTGTGTAGGCCAGGTTTTGTTTTAAAATCGGCGTTTTGCAACTGACTCAAGGGAAACGGACTGTGCTGATCTGGTTTGTGGTGGCGTACTTACTTGTCTCTATCGGGATAGGCCTGTTCGCTGCCAGGAATGTACATAGCACCAAGGATTATGCAGTCGCTGGCCGCCACTTACCCTTGCCGGTGGTGACCGCCACCGTATTTGCCACCTGGTTTGGCGCAGAAGCGGTCTTTGGCGTGTCCGCCACCTTTGTGCGTGAGGGCTTGACCGGGGTGGCCGCAGACCCGTTTGGCTCCAGCATGTGCCTGATTCTGGCCGGGATTTTTTTCTCCAGCCGCCTGTATAAACTCAACATTCTGACCTTGGGCGACTTTTACCGCATGCGCTACAACCGTAGCGTAGAGGTGCTGACCACCCTGGCCATCGTCGTCTCCTACATGGGCTGGGTAGCGGCACAGATCAAAGCCCTGGGCCTGATCTTTAACCTGATCAGTCATGGCGCCATTTCAGAGCAGGCAGGCATGATACTGGGGACGGCCATTGTCCTCACCTATACCACACTCGGCGGGATGTTGTCTGTGGCTATCCTGGATTTTGTACAGATGATCGTGGTCATTGGCGGCCTGCTGTTTATCGCTTATCTGGTTTCCGGCCAGACCGGCGGCATTGCGCCAGTCATTGCCCATGCGCGTGACGCGGGCAAGTTGCATTTTTTCCCGCAAAGCACAGACTGGAGCGTATGGCTGACCTTTATGGGAGGCTGGCTGACCATGATGCTGGGCTCTATCCCGCAACAAGATGTGTTTCAACGCATCACCTCGGCAAAAACCGGAAAAATCGCCTTGTGGGGCTCACTACTGGGTGCCAGTATTTATTTCTGCTTTACCTTCGTGCCCATGTTTATTGCCTATGCCGCAACACTGATAGACCCGGCGACTTTTGGCACCTTGGTCGCCACTGACTCGCAACGCGTGCTGCCGACGCTGGTGTTAACGCATACCCCCCTGCTGGCGCAGGCCATCTTCTTTGGGGCAGTGCTGTCTGCCATCATGAGCTGCTCTTCTGCCACCTTGCTCGCCCCCTCAGTCAGCTTTGCCGAAAACGTGGTCAAGGGCTTTATGCCACAGATGAGCGATCATCACTTCTTGCGCGTGATGCGCTTGTGCCTGGTCGGCTTTGCGGCCATGGTGTTGTTTTATGCCCTTAACTCTGAGCTGTCTATTTTTGGCATGGTAGAAAGCGCGTACAAGGTGACGCTGGCCGGGGCCTTTGTACCACTGCTGTTTGGTGCGTTTTGGAAGCGTGCCACCAGCCAGGGGGCGCTGGCTGCCATTTTACTGGGCATTACCAGCTGGATCCTGATAGAGGTGATGGTCAAGGACAGCCTGATTCCGGCACAATTGATCGGTCTCATGGTCAGTACCGTCGCCATGGTCATCGGCTCCCTGTTACCACAAAAACTGGGCGGCACGCCTGCCCCTGCCGCTGGCTACTTACATGAACATGCTGCCAGATCCCATCCGCACTAGCCTCGCCAGGCACCATGGTGAATCATTCATGCCAATTGTATGAATACGGCATTAAAAAGCGGACTATTCAGCCGAACAGCAGAATGGGGATTTTGTGATAATCCACAGTTAACTCAGCCTTTGGCTGTTCAAGCATCTTCAGGTCATTGGTCGTTATGGTCGTAAACAAGCGTTTCTATACCGTTATTCTCAGCGCGATCGTGCTGGCGGGGTTTGTGGCGACCAGCCTGATCGGCTATTTCGTGGCCAAGGACTCGCTGACTGAGCGCTTGGAGCAGGAAATGCTGCCGCTGACCAGCGACAATATCTACTCTGAAATCCAGCGCGACCTGCTGCAACCCTTGCTGATCTCTTCGCTGATGGCGAATGACGTATTTGTGTTTGACTGGGTCAATGATGGTGAGCAGGATGCCAGCAAAATGACCAGTTACCTGGCACAAATCCAGAAAAAATATAACACCATCACGGCATTCTTTGTCTCTGACAGTTCGCTGAACTACTACCACCCCACCGGCGTGATCAAGCGGGTTTCACGAAGTAATCCGGACGACAGCTGGTATTTCACGGCCAAAGATTCACCGCATCCTTATGTCATCAATATTGACCGCGATACCGCTGACCACAAACGCCTCAGCATTTTCGTCAATTACCGTATCGAAGATAAATCCGGCAAATTTATTGGCGTGATCGGTGTCGGCCTGTCGTTGCAGACGGTGGTCGAACTGATAGAAAACTACCAGAAACGCTATGGGCGCGAAATTTATTTCGTCAATCGCCAGGGCGAGGTAATGCTGCAAAGCAGTCATTACCACTCCGAGTTACACTTGCAAAACAAGTCTGGCCTAGACAAAGCGTTTTTGAAAGTGCTGACCTCCCCCAGCGCATCATTCTCATTCAAAGCCAACAATGGCAGCATGCTTTATCTCAATAGCCGTCTGGTGCCCGAGTTTGACTGGTATCTGATTGTGGAGCAAGTGAACGACCCAAGCTCGGAGCGTATTGAAACCGCGTTTATGATTAACCTGGCCGTGGCGCTGGTGATTAGTGCCATTGTGTTGTTCCTCGCCCATGTCGCAGTGCGCGGTTACCACGACAAACTGGAGACCATGGCCACGCAGGATAAACTGACCGGTGTCACCAGTCGCCAGGTATTTGAGTTTTACTTCAAGCAGGCCGTGGCCCGCCGCAAGCGCCGCGATGAAGCCTTGTCGCTGGTTCTGATTGATATTGACCTGTTCAAGCAGGTGAATGACACCTATGGCCACGAAGCGGGTGACCGTGTGCTGTCTCGCGTGGCACAACTGATCAAATCGCATGTGCGCGAAGAGGATGTGGTGTGCCGTTGGGGCGGTGAGGAATTTTTACTGTTGCTGTCGGGATGCAATATGCAGCATGCGCGCGACATCACCGAGTTGATCCGTTCCGCGGTGGCCGGATTGCAGTTTCACTTTAGCAACCAGGTGGTACATATCACGGTGAGTGCTGGCGTGGCCGAGATGCACAATGATGAAACGCTGGGACAAGTGGTTGAACGGGCTGACCATCATTTGTATGCCGCCAAACGCGCCGGGCGCAACTGCATCCGGCCAGATACGGATGAAGCCTAAGGCTGCTTGATCAAGGCTTCATCAAGCCCAGATCCGCTGGTCTGGGCTGACAATGCGCACAATAGAACGTTGAACGTTGCCCCAGGCGGATATTCTGAATCGGGCGGGCGCATATACGGCAGGGCTCTCCGGTGCGTCCATAGACCGTATAGGTCTGCTGGAAATAGCCTGGATTGCCGTCTGCGCCAAAAAAATCGCGCAAACTACTGCCCCCCGCCGCGAGTGCCGACTGCAACGTCGCCTTGATTTCTTGTACCAGCAAGGCACACTGCGCCTCGGTCAACGCTTTGGCAGGCGTTTCGGGATGAATCCGGGCACGGAAGAGTGATTCACTCGCATAAATATTGCCGACCCCAACCACCAGATGTCCATCCATGATAGTGGTCTTGATCGGCGCATTGCGCGTGCGTAATTGCTGGTAGAGATATTGGGCGTTAAATCCAGCCTCAAGCGGCTCCGGTCCGAGACGGTTCAGCAGCGCATGTTGCAGTGGATCCTGCCCCAGCCACAACACGGCACCAAATCGGCGCGGATCACGCAAACGGATCACCCGGCCATCGGTAAAGCGGATATCAAAGTGATCATGTTTTTCTGCAGGGAAATCGCGCTCTAGCAGGCACAGGCGGCCAGACATGCCCAAGTGTAATAACAACACGCCCGCGGTCGTATCGGTGCCGATCTCGGCAAGAATATATTTTGCCCGGCGCGTCAGCTTGAACAAGCGCTGCCCTTGCAGGTGCTGCGGCAAGTCGGCAGGAATCGGCCAGCGCAGGCCGTGATGGCGTATGGTGACCTGTTCAATCAACGCGCCCTCCACCGGCAACAAGCCGCGGCGCGTGACCTCAACCTCAGGTAATTCAGGCATGCTATTTCTGGAGATTGATGGGCGGGTTCACCATGGTAAAGCCCGTGTCGTTACTAAAGTGATAAATAATGCCTTCATCCGGACGTGCCAGTTGGTACTCAGGGGATTCCTGCAATTTTTCAAAGTGGATTTTCTTGCCATCCCGCAGCAACACCTCAAAAGAAGGATAAGTTTGCTTGCGGTCTGGGGTGTAAAACTCGACCGAGACCGCCTGCGCCTGCACCCAGCTAAAATCCATCCACTCATTCAACTCATTTTGCGTGGGTTTGGCCTTGGGGTCATTCACCGCCCACTTGCCGTCAGTCGCCAGTTGCACTTTCAAGGCATTTGCTTCCCACTGCTCCAGATGCGCCAGGTCAAAGCCAGCCAACTGTTTGCGCTCAGCGGGTGCCAAAGGCATTTTATCGACCATCTCAATCGGTTGGGTAGACGCGGCCTCGCTATACTGACCAGCCAGTAAATACACCTGTCCGGCATAGCCCACATACTGCTCCTCGGTTACCGGATTATAGGTGCCAAAACTAAAAACCTGGTCGCCTTTGGCGCCGGACAGCGTCAGCTTCAGCACGGGCTGATCCAGACCATATTTAGACGCATCCTGTAGTGGCAACCTGGTGGCCGTGGTAGCGGCGATAATCGAAATGATGCGCTGAACCGAGGCCTGGTCGGCACGCGCCGCATAGGGTTTACGCATCATCCAGTAGCCATTCTGCTTTTCAAAGACCGTGGGCGCTTTGGCCGGAAATTCGGCTTTGACGGCATCAAAGTCTGCCATCTTGAGCGTGGAGACTTCAAACTTGGCCGCGGGCGCCTGCGCTTGCGGTTGCAAATGCAAAAACACCGCAATGCCCACCACCACTGCCAGTAACAACAGATTCAATAACCATCTTTTTTTCATGACTGACCTACTCCACCCTCAGCTCACCAGGCATTAAGCCTTGCGGCGTCTCCACCACAAGAACAAACCTGCCACAAACAACCCGACCGGAATGAAATACTGGAAGGCATGAAAGACGCTCCAGGCCACCAGCCGTCCCTGATCAGTGGCGGGAATCGTGACGTTGATATCCTTGAGCGGCATCGGCTGAATGGTGATCAAACGGTCATCGCCTGCCAGCCAGTTGATAATATTGATGCCCAAATCGAGATTGCCGCCGTTGGTGATAAAGGTATTGGCCAGGAAGTTGGCATTGCCTATCACCACGACGCGCTGGCCTTTTTTGCCATATTGGCGCTCTAACGCCACGCCCACATTGATCGGACCGGCTTTATCCTTGCCTTGATCAAAGCGCACCTTGAGGTTCTGTGCTCCGGCAGGAATCTTGTCTGACTCCAGCCAGCCATTCGGTGCCACATCAATCAGGCGCCCGACCTTCCAGCCCAGATCATCCGAGGCCTGGCCATCGACTTCATGCGCTTCCGGGAACACGGTACGCAGCATAAAGTTGCGGGTGATCGGATGATCGCCATACAGGCTGGCAAACGCCATTTTCGGATCGGCACCATACTGCTCGGCAGCGCGGTCAACCACAATACCCGCAGACACTTTGATACCCAGATAGTCAGCCACTTCTTGCAAGCCATGCAGATTATCGTCATCCAGCAGCCACAACACGTTACCGCCTGCCTCAATATACGCTTTGATTTTTTTGGCCTCTACCGCAGAAATATCCACTTGCGGTGCCGCAATCACCAGCATGGCGCCATTGGCGGGCACGTCCTGGGCAATAGTCAGATCCGGGTTGGCAAACTTGAAGCCCTTGCTTTCCAGTTGCTTGCCAAACTCACCCAAATCATGATTCTTGACGCCTTGCAGCAGACGCTCACCATGGCCATCCAGATACATGACCGGCTGGTTGTTGGTACGCGACAGGCGCACCAGCAAATTGGTCATTTCCTGCTCGGCAAACGGTGGCGTGATATGTTCACTGCGCTTGTTGTATTCGACGATGGTTTCACCGTCAACTTTTACCCCGGCCTCCTGCGCCATCTTGGGCTCTTCAGACGGGTTGATAAACTTGATGAATACATTTTTCTTTTCGCGCTGGTAGCGTGCAACAAAATCCAGCATGCCTTTACGGAAAGTGTCGCCGTTATTGGCGTCATCATTGGTGGCAAACACGGTGATATTGATGTCGCCATCCATCTGCTTGAGCACATTGACACTGCCCTGGGTCAGGATGTTGCGGTTGGCCTGGGTAATATCCTTGGCCCAGCGATATTGGCTGGACAAGTAGCCCAACATCACCACCAGCGCCAGAAACACCAGCACAAACATCCAGTTTTGTGCCAGCAACTGCCATCTAAACTTACTGTTAATTTTCATAGTGCTTTCAAACTCGACAACAACGCGGGCTTAGCCGCGCAAACGATCTGCATCCAGACGACGGATCGTCAGGGTAATAAAGGTAAGGATAAACAAGCCAAAATAGGCCAGGTCAGCCGTATCAATCAAGCCACCGGCAAATGACTGAAAATGTCGCATCAACGAAAACTTGAGCATGGTGCTGGTTGGGTCGCCGGCAAAAAAGCGGTCCAGAATCATGAGCACAAACAAGGCAATAAAGCTCAAAATGCCGGCAATGATCGGCTGTGCCGTCAAGCTGGAAAAATACAGACCCAACGCAGCAAAGCTGGAGACCAGCAGCAACAGCCCCAGCGAGTTGGCAAAAATATAGCCAAAATCAATATCTGACCAGATATTCAAGGTTGTCAGCATCACGCCGATGTAAACCACCAGAATGCTCAGGAACACCACCAGGCCTAAAAACTTGCCCATCACAATTTCGCTGATGGACAACGGCGCGCTGAACAAAAATGGCAGTGTCTGGCTGCGGCGCTCCTCTGAAATCAGGCGCATGGAAAGCAAAGGCACGGCAAATAACATAATGAAGGAGGCCAGGCCGTAGACAGTTTGCCCAACAAACTGTGTGACCCCAATCCGCTCAGCCGGACGGATGGAGCCGGACATGACTTCAAAGTAGTTATTCACGCCATTCAGGTAGTAGGTGCCAAACGAAAACGTCAGCAGGGCCAGAATAATCCACCCCATGGGCGAGGCGAACATACTCTTGAGTTCTTTTCTTGCAATATTCAACATACTTTATGCTCTCTAAATCGACTTAAGCTGCTTTTGCAACGTCTGCCTCGTGATAAGTCAATTGTACAAACACATCCTCAAGGCTGGTTTGATCGGGCGCAATGTTGAACAGGCCCCAACCTTGCTGCACAGCCGCCTGCACAATCGCTTCATGCGGCTGGCTGCCTTCATGAAAACGGATACGCCACATGCCCTCGGCAGGCTCAACTTCGGCCACGCCTGCAATTGCAGCCAATTGTGCTACTGGCGGCGGGTTACGCAGGCCAACCAGCAATTTGTTACCAATACGCTGCTGCTTGAGCACATCAATGCCGCCATTAAACACCAGCTTGCCCTTGTCAATAATTTGCACGTGGTCACAGACCATTTCCACTTCGGGCAAAATATGGGTAGAGACGATGACGCTGTGCGCCTGGCCGATTTCCTTGATCAAGGCGCGGATATCACGAATCTGGATCGGATCCAGGCCCACGGTCGGCTCGTCCAGAATCACTACCATGGGGTTATGAATAATGGCCTGGGCAATCCCTACGCGTTGCTGATAGCCGTTGGACAGGTTTTCGATCAAGCGTTTGCTCATGTGGGTCAGGCCACAACGCTCTTTGGCATGTTCCACCGCTTTTTTAATGTGTTTGCCAGAGACGTTGTGCAGTCTGGCTGCAATGGTCAGGTATTCGTCTACCGTAAACTCTTTATATAAGGGGCGCATTTCCGGCAGGTATCCGATCAAGGCTTTTGCCTCTTTGGGCTGCTCTATCATGTCGATGCCGCAGATTTTGACGCTGCCTGCACTCGGCGCGAGGTTGCCCGTCAACATTTTCATCGTGGTGGACTTGCCGGCGCCATTTGGCCCCAAAAAGCCCAGCACCTGGCCTTGCTGCAGGCTGAACGTCACATCACTGACGGCGGCACGTCCGCCATACAAACGGGTCAATTCAATTGCTTCAACTGTCAAATTTGCCATGATTTCTTCACATACCTCGCGACTGGGAAAGATGCTTTCAAGCCTGACTTTACAGCGCCAGACCGCAAATCCCTAGACAAATATTTCACCAAAAAGTTATAGTGCTGTAGACGACGCTTTCACCTGTGTTTAAACGCCGATTACAATTTAGTTACAAATCGCACATTATGGATGAACTTGCAGCAACTGTCACGGACTAAACTAAAATTCCAGACGGATTAAGCGCCCCTTCTGCCCCAGTGACGACATCATTCATGCAACCTCTTTTTAAACAGGAATCCAGTATGCCTCTTACCCGCCGCCTCAACTTGAAAACCCCGTCATTACGCCGTCCGACACTGGCATTATGGCTGGCGTTGATGAGCAGCCCGGCCTGGTCTGCCAGCGGCACCCCCACCATTACCACCCCCACTGCAGAGTTTGTCTACAAATACCTGCTCGGTGAAGTGGCCGCGCAGCGTGGAGAATTTGTGTTGGCCGGGCAGCTGTTTCTGGATTTGGCCAAGCAAACGCGTGACCCTTTGCTCGCCGAGCGCGCCACGCAGGCGGCGACCATTGCCCGCACACCGCAGTTGGCATTGCCCTCTGCCGAATTATGGTCTGAGCTGGCCCCGGATTCTATCCCGGCAGCCCAAACCGCCAGCCAGTTGCTGATTGCCAATGGCAACCTCGAAAAAGCGATTCCACAGATCCAGAAAGTGCTGGCCAATGACAATATTCGCGCCAATGCCTTTATGGAACTCAACAGCCTGATGGTGCGTATCACCGACAAAACCAGCGTGCTCAAAACCATACAACAGCTGGCCAAGCCTTATCCCAAGCTCGCTGAAGCCCACTTTGCCATTTCGCAAGCCGCTTACTTTGCGCACGACGAGAGCCTCATGAAAGCTGAGCTCAAAGAAGCGTCCAAGCTGCGCCCAGGCTGGGAACCGCCCGCGCAGATTTACGGGCAAATGCTGATGGAAAAAGATGTCCAGAAAGGCATGGCATTTTACCGCGACTTTTTAAAGACCTATCCTGAGTCAGATCAGATTCGCTTATCGTTAGCGCGCGCCTTGCTCTTGCAAAAAAATACCACCGAAGCCAAGGTAGAGTTCACCAAGCTGCTCGAACGCCACCAGAACAATCCTGACATGAACGTGATTGTGGGCCTGCTGGCACTGGACGCCAAAGAATACACTTTCGCCGATCGTTATCTGGAACACGCGCTCGAAGTCGGTTTCAAGGAGCCGAACAAGGTCTACTTCAACCTGGGCCGCTCAGCCATCGAGCAAAAAGACGATGCACGCGCTTTACAATGGTTTGACAAAATCACCGATGGCGAACAATACCTGGCTGCACGCATGGCCGCCGCCGGCATTATTGCCCGCCGCGACGGTGTCGATGCTGCGATTACCATGCTGGACAATGTGGATGGCCTGACGCCCGAGCAACAGGCGCTGGTGATTCAAAACCAGGCACTCATGCTGAGCCAGGCCAAACGCGGCGATGAAGCCTACACCCTGCTTGAAAAAGCCGCCAAAACCTTCCCGGAAAGCCCCGAGTTGCAGTACGACTACGCCCTGAGCGCCGAGCGTAAGGGCAAATATGACATCATGGAAGACACGCTGACCCGGGTCATTAAAATGAAGCCAGACTTTGCCGCTGCCTACAATGCGCTAGGCTATTCCTATGCAGACCGCAATATCAAGCTGATCGAAGCGAAGAGCCTGATTGAAACCGCCACCAAGCTCTCCCCGGAGGATCATTACATCATGGACAGTCTGGGCTGGGTGTATTTCCGCCTGGGTGACTTGTCGCGTGCCACCGAAGAGCTCCGCCGCGCCTATGCCATTCAGCAAGATCCTGAAATTGCGGCCCACCTGGCCGAAGTCCTTTGGAAACAAGGCCAGCGTGAAGAAGCACAACGCATTCTGGATCAGGCCTTGTCGGCCAACCCCGGCAACGAGATTCTGGTCGCAGTCGCGCAAAAACTGAAATCCGCCCTGTAGTGTTTGTATGCCGTCCACACCTGCGCTAGCGAGGCTGGCCCAAGCTTTTGCCATCTGGTTAGTACTAAGTCTGCTGGCAGGCTGCGCCAGCCAGGCCATCGCCCCTACTCAAACCAGCGTGCCGCCCGCGGCCCAGCACAGGTTTGCCACACTGCAAGCCGTGCAATCCTTTGACGTGGAGGCGAAGCTGGCCGTGCAATATGCGGGCAAGGGCTACACTGCCAGGCTGGAATGGCAACACAGCCCGGCACTGGATACCCTGCGTATTTTTAGCCCGCTCGGTCAGCAAGTGGCCCTCATCGAGCGCAGTGCGCACAGCGTCACCCTCACCGACCAAAGTGGCAACACGCACCAGGCGGCGGATGTTTCCAGCCTGACAGCGCAGTTGTTAGGCTGGCGCCTGCCTTTGACCGGGTTAACCCAATGGATTTTGGGGGCTCCGCACATCAATAGTCCGTTCCAGGCCAGCTATCTTGCGCAGGGTGAACCTGCCCGCCTCATGCAGGACCAATGGCAAATCGACTACGACGATTACCGTGAGGTTCAATTGCAAGGCGTGCAGTCATCCCTACCGCACATCACACGCTTGCAGCAGCAAGATGTCCGGCTAAAGCTGGTCATTCAACACTGGTAAGCTACGCCACGCAGCAATGACGGCGTGGATCCGCATCGTCATTAACACGAAAAGCATACGGGCCCCTTAACAGCTTTCGCGTTAAAGATTCAGGGCATGCCGTCGATAATGCCAGTATGCGCTGCAATCTGTTTACCCCTCTCTCGTTTCGAATCTGGCTGCTGGCCTGCCTGTGGCTGGGCCTGAGTTTGCCTGGGTACAGCGTGGCCGCACAATGGCTGTCGATCAAAAAAACGGACGATAGCCAACTCATGATAGACAAGCAGTCCCTGCTCGAAGAAAAACCCTATGTCAAAGCCTGGATCAAGGTCGATTACCGCCAACCTCAAAAAAACATAGAGTCTGTAGACCGCGTTTACACCCATGCAAAAGCGCTCTGGTACTTTGATTGCGACAAGCGCAAGGCAGCCACTATTCAAGTGTTCCAGTACGAAGGGGAAGAGTTGGTCTACTCTGCAGGCATTACTGCAAAACAGGCAGATTTTATTGAGCCCTTGCCGGATTCCGAGGTAGAGATCACGCAGCAGTACGTCTGCAAGTGGCAGAACAAAGAGAAGCAACGCGCTGAAGCTGCAGCCAAACGTGCCGCCAATCCGGTCATGCCTGCCGTCGCCAGTAGCAAAGACAAGCCCGCTGCACCTGATAGCGTGGCCGAGCCTGCCCCTGCACCAGATGCAGCACCTGCCAAACCTGCTGACAAGAAGGCTGACGGCAAGCCAGCTAAAGACGCAACGGCTACAGAAGCCAGTGCGACTAAATCCAAGGAAACCACTGCCAAGTCCAAAGAAGACGCGGCGAAAACGGGCAAGCCTGAAAAAACAGAAGCGGCAGCTGATCATCAGAAACCTAAAGACAAGAACAAAACCGGTGCTGCGGATGATAAGTCCTGGGCCTACAGTGGTGAGCACGGTCCAGACAAATGGGGCAGTCTGAATCCTGAATTTGCCGTCTGCAATGCAGGTAGCCAGCAATCGCCTATCCACGTGGATAATACGATCACAGCCGCCCTCAAACCGATCAAGCGACTGCAAAAATTCCCGATCAAGAATATTGCACTCAAGGACCACAGCCTGGTATTGGATGCGGGCAGCGGCAACATGATGGTGCTAGACCAGAAACCCTACCAGCTCAAATATATTAGTGTGCATATGCCCGGCGAACACCAGGTCAAACAGAAGTCCTATGCCGCCGAGATGCAAATGGTGCATGAAGACAAAGCCGGACACCGTGTGATTATTGCCATCATGATAGAAGAAGGCAACGCCCATGCTGGTATAGAGAAGCTGTTAGGCAGCCTGCCCAAAGATAAAGAGCAAAGCAAACCGCTGACCATCCGTGTGACACCGGCTGACCTGATGCCCGTCAAGCCTGCCTACTACCGCTACAGCGGCTCGCTGACAGCCCCGCCCTGTACTGAAGGCGTGCAATGGGTGATCATGAAAGAAGCGCTCAAGGTTTCCAAGTTCCAGTTGGCCAGCCTGCAACAAGCCATCGGTGCGCCCAACCAGCGCCCGCTACAGGACAGCCAAGGCCGCATGGTCCTTGAATAAGCCTCCCAAGCAGGCGGGCATGCTTTACAATAGCGGCCATGCATACCTTGAGCTACCCTGCCCCCTGCAAAATCAACCTGTTTTTGCACATTACTGGTCGCCTCAGCAATGGCTACCATACCCTGCAAAGCCTGTTTTTACTGCTAGACCACGGCGACACCTTGCACATCCGCCCACGTCAGGACGGGCAAATTCTCCACATGAATCCGCTGGCTGGCGTCCCGGCCGAACAAGACCTTAGCATCCGTGCTGCCCGCCATTTACAGCAAGTCAGCGGCTGCACTCTGGGCGCCGACATTGGCTGTGATAAACGTACGCCCATGGGTGGGGGATTAGGCGGCGGCAGCTCGGATGCGGCCACCGTCCTCATAGCACTCAACCAGCAATGGCAGTTGGGCTACACCCGGCAGCAGTTGATGCAGATTGGCGTTAGCCTGGGTGCAGATGTGCCCGTCTTTATCTTTGGCCAGCCCGCCTGGGCCGAGGGTATCGGCGAACAATTATCTGCGGTTTCACTGCCACCTCCGCTGCTCGACCAATATTACGTGGTACTCACGCCGCAGGTGGCCGTGCCCACCGCACAAATTTTTGCACACCAAGCATTGACAAGAGACTCGAAACCATTGAGAATAGCGGACTTTTCAAACGGCGTTAATTCCAGCGCGTTCTGGCAGCAAGCCAGAAACGATATGGAAGCGGTTGTTTGTATGCTTTATCCTCAAGTTGGCGAAACGCTGGCCTGGTTAAAACAATACGGCGATGCCCGTATGAGTGGTTCCGGCGCTTCAGTGTTTGTGGCCGTGGATAGTGCAGAAAAAGCGGAGCAGTTAATTGCAAATAGACCAGAAAACACTTCTGGTTTTTGGGCAAAAGGGTTAGAATACCATCCGCTTTTTGCTTCGGTCACTGACGGTGACCAAGCCACACAACAAGTGTGTTAAAGACAAGTTTTTTGGGGAGTCGCCAAGCTGGTTAAGGCACCGGATTTTGATTCCGGCATGCGAAGGTTCGAATCCTTCCTCCTCAGCCAAACATAAGCGTGTAGATTTTACGATTTACACGCTTAAATTTTTTATAGCGCCCAGCCAAGCGCATGGGCGCAGGTTTCAAGACATCGTCATCGCAAAAAGGGTACAACGTTGAGTAACGCCAACATGATGGTATTTACCGGCAACGCCAATCCGGTACTGGCACAAGAAGTGGCTCAGCATTTGGGCATTGAATTGGGGCGTGCCGATGTCGGCCGTTTTTCTGACGGTGAAATCATGCTGGAACTGCTGGAAAACGTGCGTGGCCGCGATGTGTTTGTGCTGCAATCCACGAGCTACCCGACCAATGACAGCCTGATGGAAGTCATGGTCATGGTTGATGCACTGCGCCGCTCATCCGCTGGCCGCATTACCGCTGCCATTCCTTATTTGGGTTATTCACGCCAGGACAGACGCCCACGCTCTGCCCGTGTTGCCATTACGGCCAAAGTAGTGGCCAACATGCTGACCAGTGTCGGTGTGAACCGTTTGCTGACGATGGATTTGCACTCTGATCAGATTCAGGGCTTCTTTGATATCCCGGTCGACAATATTTATGCTACGCCGATTTTGCTCGATGACCTGGTCACGCTGAATCACGAAAACCTGGTCGTGGTTTCACCAGACGTGGGTGGTGTGGTGCGTGCGCGCGCCGCGGCCAAACAGCTGAATGCGGATTTGGCAATTATCGACAAACGCCGCCCCAAGGCCAATGTGGCCAAGGTCATGAACATTATCGGCGAGGTTGAAGGCCGCACCTGCGTCATCATGGACGACATGGTGGACACTGCTAACACCTTGTGTGAAGCTGCCGCTGCATTGAAAGATCGTGGGGCGACCAAGGTGGTGGCTTATGCCACCCACCCGGTCTTGTCCGGGGGCGCGGGACAGCGCATTTCTGCTTCAGCACTGGATGAGCTCGTCGTTACCAACACCATCGCGCTGAATGCAGAGGCGCAAGCCTGCAGCAAAATCCGCCAACTGAGTGCGGCGCCATTGCTGGCAGAAACCATCAAACGGATTAGCCAGGAAGAATCTGTGTCTTCCCTGTTTATGGATTAACCCTCCATCAACCAATTCTGAACGCATGGATTAAGTTTTTGTGCTGCAAGCTGGTCGCGGCTTGCAGTTTTTAGTGCAGTACCGCCTTCGGGCGTTTTTAGGAGTCTCATATGAGTATCGAAATTAAAGCCGTCAAACGTGACGTTAAAGGTACGGGTGCGAGCCGCCGCCTGCGTCGCGCTGGCAACGTGCCTGGTGTTGTTTATGGTGGCGATCAAGCTGCTGTGTCTATCGAGCTGGACCACAAAGAATTGTTCATGCAATTCCGTCACGAAGCGTTCCACGCTTCCATCCTGAGCCTGGTGCTGGATGGCAAAGCTGAAAGCGTTTTGTTGCGTGACTACCAACTGCACCCAGTACGCAATACCATTCAGCACATCGATTTCCAGCGCGTATCCGCGACTGAGAAAATCCACGTGAAAGTGCCTTTCCACTTTGTGAACGAAGAAGTGGCTCCTGGTGTTAAAACAGGTGGCGGCACCATTTCACACATCCAGACTGAAGCTGACGTTAGCTGCTTGGCTAAAGATTTGCCAGAGTTTATCGAAGTGGACCTGGGCAACCTGGAAGCGGGTCACGCCATCCACCTGTCAGAAATCAAACTGCCAAAAGGCATTGAGTTTGTACAACTGGCTCACGGTGATGACGCGGCTGTGGTTTCCATTGCCAAACCACGCGGTGGTAGCGACGAAGCAGCAGAAGAAACCCCTGCTGCTTAAGTGGCTCAAGCGGTTATCCGCTACAATGAACGCGCACAGTCATGTGCGCGTTTTTTTTTGGTGCGTATAGCACCCTCCTACATTTGCTTAGCGTGTGAATATGAGTGGAATAAAACTGATTGCAGGCCTTGGTAACCCTGGCGATAAATACACCATGACCCGCCACAATGCGGGCTTCTGGTTTGTAGACCTGCTGGCACAACAATCCGGTAGCCGCCTGACGGCCGAGGCCAAACTGTTTGGTATCGCCGGCAAATGGCAACCGCATGGCAACAAATGGTTACTGAAACCAACCACGTTTATGAACGCCAGCGGCAAAGCTGTCGCCGCCATCGCCCATTACTACAAGATTTCCCCGGCCGAAATTCTGATCGTGCATGACGAACTGGATTTGCCGCCTGGCCAGGCCAAGCTCAAGTTCGGCGGCGGTCATGGCGGTCACAATGGCTTGCGCGATATTCATGCTGCGCTAGGCACGCCGGATTACTGGCGTTTGCGTCTGGGGATCGGCCACCCTGGCAACAAGGCAGAAGTCGTCAATTTTGTATTAAAAGCCGCCGGCAAGGATGAGCAGCAAGCCATCGATGACAGCCTGATTAAAGCCAGTGGCATCAGCGAATTATTGGCGCAAGGCCAGTTTGAAAAAGCCATGCTGCAGTTGCACAGCAAATAACTCTGACGCCAATCTATGGATGGCGTGTAGAAATGACGGTTTGGCGTTGCCAAGACTGATACCAGGCCACAAAATCCTCAGTACGCAATGGCGGTGAGAAATAATAGCCCTGGCCAAAATCACAGCCCATCTCCTGCAAGATGCGTAACTGGCGCAGGTTTTCGATGCCCTCGGCAATCACCTGCATGCCCAGGCTGTGGGCCATGACGATAATGGCCTGGCACAAGGCACCATCTTGACTGGAAACCCCCAATTCACGCACAAATGAACGGTCAATCTTGACGTAATCAATCGAGAATTTTTTCAGATAGGACAACGCAGAATAGCCGGTACCAAAATCATCGAGAGCCACTTGCACCCCCGCTTGCCGGTATTGCGCCAACCGCTCACTGACGTGCGTGTTGGCATCCAACAGCAAGCGCTCGGTAATCTCAATCACCACCATGCCATTGAATTCAGGGTGCTGCCCCATCTCTGACAACCAGTCCTCCTGCTTGCGATGATCCGGCGCAAATTGCACAGGCGACTTGTTAATCGCCATCTGAAACTGCGGATGCAAGGACAGTCGCCAGGATTTGCATTGCGCAATGGCGGTTTTAAATACCCACTCCCCAATCGGCGCAATCAGCAGGTTATCTTCGGCAATGCCAATAAACTCCATGGGCGGAATCAGTCCCTTGACCGGATGCTGCCAGCGCAACAACGCCTCCGCCTTAACCACCTGGTTGGTTTGCAAATTCACCACGGGCTGGTACTCAAGAAAAAACTCCTGGTTGGTGATCGCCTGGCGCAAGTCGTGCGACAAGCGCATGCGGTTTTCAGCGTGCTGCTGCATGCGTGGCGTAAAGTAGGTAAAGCAGTTGCCGCCTTTTTGCTTGGACGCATACATGGCCTGATCCACCCGCTTCATCAGATCTTCTTTATTGCTGGCATCATCCGGAAAAATGGCAATACCCAGACTGGAAGACACATAAGCCAACGTATCATCCAGCTGAAACGGTTGCGACAAGGTCTGCAATACACGCTGCGCCAGGGCCTCAACATAGCCCGCAGTAGCATCGCCGAGCATGAGCACAAACTCATCGCCGCCCAGGCGAGCAACCAGATCCTTGTTGCCGACGCAGGCCGACAAGCGTTTACCCGCCTGCATCAGCAAACGGTCGCCCTGGTCATGCCCCTGTGTATCATTGACCTCTTTGAACCGGTCCAAATCGAGAAAGATAATGGCCAACTTCTGGCTGCTGCTTTTAATCGTTAACAGCGCCTGCTCCAGTCGCTCGAAAAACATGCGCCGATTAGGCAAGCCAGTCAGCGTATCCACATTGGCAAACTGCCAGACCACCTCTTCGGATTGCTTGATCTTGGAGATATCGGCCAGCGTGCCCAGAATCCGTGTCGGCTTGCCCGCCTCGTCACGCATCAATACCATGCCCCGGTCAAACACCCACTTCCAACTGCCATCCTTGCAGAGCATGCGGTATTCAATCGCATACTGCTCACGTTCGCCATCCAGCACCTGCTGCTGCAGGGCTTGTACTGACTCGATATCTTCCGGATGAATCCGCTGTTGCCAGGTGGCCGGGTTATGCGCCAGTTCATGCGGCGCAAAACCAAACATTCTTTTCCAGTGATCAGAAAACACCACGCGCGACTCGGTCACATTCCAGTCCCAGACACCATCGCCGGTGCTTTCCATCGCAAACTTCCAGCGCTGCTCACTGCTGGTCAAGGCCTGGCTATATTTTTCAACGGTTTCACGTGCACGGCTGCGCACCATGGATAAATAGGCGAGCCCCGCCAGCAACACGCTGGTCAGCACGCCCATCACGGCGACCTGATTGGCTTCGCGCAAATCAGTGACCGCCTCAAAGGCCGGGGTAGACCGCGCGCGCATACTCCACAAATGGCCATGCATATTCATGGTTTGTGCGGCGCTAAAGCGGGCGGCATGCTCATGGGGATGTGCCTCCTCCCCGCTCGGGCTATGGTAAAGCGGTGTCTGCCCCTCTTTGCCATTCAAATCAAACACATCAAAATGCACTTGCCGCAGCTCGACCACCTGCAAGGCCTCCGCCAAAAAGGCATGAACATCAAAGCGCAAAAACACCCAGCCGTTCAACATGCGACGGCGATCCGTCTCAGAAATCTCATCCGGCCGCCCGTGGTACACCGGCGCATGCAAGAAATACGGATGCCCCATCTGCGGACTACCGGTAGACTGGCCCGACATCACGATTTGTTGAGTTTCGCTGGCTTGCAGCAAATCAGCACGCAGCCGCGCATCCAGAAAGGTATTCTTAAGCAAAATTTCCTGATTCTGGTCATTCCGCGGCTCAATATACAGCACCGGCGCCAGCTCATCATCGCCCTGTACAAACTCAAGCCTGGCGAGCAGGCTTTTCACTGGCGTTTCCAGGTCTTTAAACGTCTCTGGATAATTGAGGTGGATGTACTTGATAAAGCCTATTGCATTCAAGCTGCCGTACTGTTCACTTTGCGTGTAATCATTGACATACTCGCGGAATTCTTTGGAAGAAACAAACTGCGAAGAAAGATAAAGATGCTCAACCCCGGTCAACACCTCGCGGTAAGCGTCCATACGGTGCTGGACAGCCTCGGTCGCTGACAACACCGCCTGCCGGAACTTGACCGCCTGCAAGGCTTCCGCATGCTCACGAGCATTCATCCACAGCAAAACAGTCAGCTGCAAGCCGCAGGCCAAAATCACCAGGGCCAGCCAGCGCGAGGTCAGCAGTTGCTGCCATGATGCAATCCGAATACGAAACATCTATCCTCCTTCGTCAGGAAGTCGCATGACACACACCAGCATCCCCCGGTCATGCGATGAATTTATTTTTGAGTTTAAAAGTTAATCCTGTTCAGGATTTAAGTCAAATCAAGATTGTTTCTAGCTCTATCTTGTGACTAACGGTAAAATATTGGTTTTATTGACTCTTTGCCGCAACTTCACACTGCGGCAATTCTCACGCTAAGGTTCATCCATTATGAAATGCGGTATTGTCGGCCTGCCTAATGTAGGCAAATCCACCCTGTTTAACGCCATCACCAAAGCGGGCATCGCCGCAGAGAACTATCCTTTCTGCACGATTGAGCCGAATGTCGGCATCGTAGAAGTCCCCGACCAGCGCATGCAACCACTGATCGACATCGTCAAACCACAAAAAACTCAACCAGCCATTGTAGAGTTCGTTGACATTGCCGGCTTGGTCGCAGGTGCCTCCAAAGGCGAAGGCCTGGGCAACAAGTTTCTCGCCAATATTCGTGAGACGGACGCGATTGCCCACGTCGTGCGTTGCTTTGAAGACGGCAACGTGATTCACGTCGCAGGCAAGGTAGACCCACTCGCCGACATTGAAGTGATCAACACCGAGCTGGCGCTGGCCGACATGGAAACTGTCGAAAAAACCATGCAGCGCGAAGGCAAAAAAGCCAAGAGCGGCGACAAAGACGCCATCGCCCTGATCAAAGTGCTGGATAAAGTGCTGCCCTGCCTCAACGAAGCCAAAGCTGTGCGCACCCTCAATCTGGATGCCGAAGAACTCAATCTGCTCAAACCGTTGTGTCTGATTACCGTCAAACCCGTGATGTACATCACCAACGTGACCGAAGACGGCTTTGAAAACAACCCGCATTTAGACAAAGTGCTTGCCTTGGCCAAAACCGAAAAAGCCCCCGTCGTCACCATCTGCGCCAAAATTGAAGGCGAAATCGCTGAGCTGGACGATGCCGATAAACTCGAATTCTTACAAGAACTCGGCCAGGAAGAACCCGGCCTCAACCGCGTCATTCGCGCCGCCTATGACCTGCTGGGCCTGCAAACCTACTTCACCGCCGGCGTACAAGAAGTGCGCGCCTGGACCGTGAAAAAAGGTGCCACTGCACCACAAGCCGCTGGCGTCATCCACACCGATTTTGAGCGTGGCTTTATCCGTGCCGAAGTGATTGCCTACAACGATTACGTGCAATACAAAGGCGAAAAAGGCGCGCAAGAAGCCGGTAAAATGCGCCTTGAAGGCAAAGAGTACATTGTGCAAGACGGCGACGTCATGCACTTCAGATTCAACGTCTAACCACGTATCAAGTTAAAAAATCAAAGGCTGGAGATTTCCAGCCTTTTTTATGCCTCACGACGCCTTGAACTCGGCATAGCGTGGATCATGAATCACCTTAACAAACCGCTGGAACAAATCGGGATCCAGCTTGCTGCCAGACTCACTCTCCATAATGCGCAAAATTTCATCGTGTGGCCGCGCCTCCTGATACACGCGCCGCACCGCCATTGCATCATAGTTATCCACCACCGTCACAATGCGTGACAATAACGGGATCGCCGCTCCAGCCAAACGATCAGGATAACCGCTACCATCAAACCACTCATGGTGATGCCGCACGACTTGCGCAACCTTATTCGCCTCATTATGCGCGTAAGCTGCAATCAGATTGGCCCCCACCTCAGGGTGCACCTGCATGATTGCCCGGTCATCAGCATCCAGCCGGGTTGGCTTCATCAACACCGCATCCGGCACCACAATCTTGCCAATATCATGCAAACAAGCGCCCAGCTCCAACGCATCCAGCTCATGGCTGGTTAAGCCAATATCCAGCCCTATCCCTCTCGAAAGCGCCATTACCCGGTCACTATGCAAACGTGTATAAGCATCGCGCAGTCGCAACGCATCAGCAAATACCTTGCTCAAATGCAATACGCCGCTATGCTTGCTTGCAGGCTCGCTCATCCTTTTCCCGGTCTTTTAATAGGTTTAAGTTTTAGCATACTCCCAAAACTAAACGGATGAAAACCCTACCACCCCGCAATTCAAGAAAATGCGTAGTAAAAAAGGTCACAAAGGGTTGTTGTCGTGCCCTGATACAACTGCTATAATCGCGGTCTTTCAAATCTGGTGATGTAGCTCAGCTGGTTAGAGCACAGGATTCATAATCCTGGGGTCGAGGGTTCAAGTCCCTCTTTCACCACCAAATACAAAAACGGCTTCCAGCAATGGGAGCCGTTTTTATTTATCGCTACCTTCTGCAAAGCACCTTATTTCAAGCGCATGCAAAGTTAAATGAATTTAAACCTGTGGGCATAGTCACATTGATACCAATCAATTAACCATAAGGAATCACATGCACGTAAGCTTTGAAGTCGCACAAGAAATCATTGAAAAAGCAGTTGAGAAATCCAAACAAATCGGCGTCAAGATGTGTATCGCCGTACTGGACTCTGGTGGCAACCTGAAAAGTTTCACAAGAATGGATGATGCCTGGGTCGGCAGTATTGATATCGCCATCAAAAAAGCCAAAACCGCCTGTTACTTCGCCATGCCATCGGGTGAAATCGGCAAACTTTCAGTGCCTGGTTCGCCTTTATACGGCATTGAACACTCCAACGATGGCTTGATTACTTTCCCTGGCGGGCTACCGATTGTGGATGAAGAAGGCATATTGATTGGTGCAATTGGCGTCAGCGGTGACACGGTTGAGAACGATCACTTAGTTGCGCAAGCTGGTGTGAATGTGGCAGGCGTTTGTGATGTGCCTAAGCATCCTTGGCGTACTTAACTTCACATCATCTAGTAAGTATTTTAAGCGCTATTAATCTTGAGACCGAGGGTTCAAGTCCCTCTTTCACCACCAAATACAAAAGCGGCTTCCAGTGATGGGAGCCGTTTTTCATTCATACCCTTTAAATAGACCTAAATCTGCGCTTGGGACTCAACTCTAAACTAACTTCTTTAATTAAATAAAACTTCAAAAATAGAAGTCATTTTCACTTTGATTCTGAAATTAATAATCTCGTAGTTAGCAGAGGGATTTAAATTCTGTTTTAATGCTGTAAAGATCACAGACTACGAGTTTAAATATGGATAACTATATTAGAAGACTTAAAATTGAGTCACTTTTCACATCCGGAAATGATTTGATTATCAATTTCGAAGAAAAAATAAACTGCATTTATGGATCGAATGGCACAGGCAAAACCACAATCATTAACATACTTGTAGCGTCACTTAATTTAGATATCAAACAATTATCAAAATTACCTTTTTTGAAGGTATCTATTTTTACAGCACAAACTGGTAAAAAAAGACCACAAACTTTTCTGGACATGGAGAAAAATCCGAATGGTGATTTAATAGTTACCATGCATGCAAATAAAGAGTCTGACCCAATAAGAGAAATCGTTTCAATCTCGCGTTTAGAAGCTGACTTTTCAGAGAATGGTACCAAGAAGAGGCTTATTGAAGTCATAAAAAATCACCTGACAATTACTTACGTTCCGCTATCGCGAATGCAAGAAAACGAAACTTATGATACGAATCGGCCGGATGAATTCTGGCTATCGCAAGTTTTAAAATCAAGACATCTCTCATCCGCTGAAATTTCTGATGTAATTGACCCGAACAGAAGAATGCTAAAAGGTATCGAATCCCTTTTTAGGCAAAGATATACTGAAACTCAGAAAAAAATTAACGATGGCCTGGATAATCTAAAACAAACCATTATTGGACGTCTTCTTATCAATGAAGAAGACTCAACCAAATTGAAACAAAAAAGACCTAACATCAATTTAGGTCAAACTCCACTATCAAAATTCGAGGAGTATTCGAGCAAATTAAAGTCTGCATCTTTAAACGTAGAGAAGGTAGCATTGGAGGAGCACTTTCATATAATTGACGATACATTAAACACCCGCGCAATATCTGCTAAGAACTATATAAACTCAAGCAATCCAAAGGAAAAGCAAAAATATTTAAATCAGTACTGGGAAGCTGATTTGAAATATAAAGCTCTTTTTCCGATACACGAAAGATTATTAAGTATTATTAAAGATATCGAATTAATTGGAGAGCAGAAAAAAGACCTGATGTTCCCTTTTGACTACTTCGAATCAATAGTTAATACATTTCTAATTAATAAGAAATTTAGATTTACAAATACGGGTGGGTTCGAGATTAAGTCAGGTGAGCGCTCTATAGATCTTGTTGATTTATCATCTGGTGAAAAACATATGATCGCTTTACTTGGACGAGTATCTTTGTCACCCACTAATGGTGCTGTCTTTGTAGCTGACGAACCAGAACTTTCCCTTCATCTCGAATGGCAAAGAAAAATTCTACCTTCCATATTGAAACTATCACCAAATATTCAAATTATTGTAGCCACTCACTCACCTGCCATTATTCCTCAGCAAGCGAATCAAATTGATTTAGAGGAGTGCTACAAATAATGAGCCGCTTGGAATATACCTTAGAAGAAAAAATCACTAGAATAAAAATGGATAGAAATACGAAGTACTTAGTAGTTGAAGGGAATGACGATATTCCAAAATATGAAAATGCCATCAGAAGCATGACTCATGAGTTAGATTTCGAACCAATAGCATTTGGATGCAAAAAGAATGTACTAAAACTATTGGATGATGATTCAACAAATTTTGTTGCAATTGTGGATCATGACTTTGATGAATTTGCCGTGCCCAACGATGAAAGATTAATCCAATTAGATTGTTACAGTATTGAAAATTACATTTTTGATTCTCAAGTGATGAGAGCATTAATATCGTGCTTAACAAAAACAGCTCAAGCCATTGTCGCCAATTGGTTTAATTTAGAAGAGTGGAAAAATCATGTTTACCTGAAACTTAAATCATTCATTAAAGTTTTGCATTTTTATCAGACCAAAATAACAACTAATAGAAAAGAATGGAATTCTGCAGACTTAACGGAGCATGGCAAATGGTTAATATCCGAGCATAAGATATCAACGTTATCCAATTTCTTATTTGACGATAACATCCCAACTGAGGAGTTAAATCTTCATGATTATGTGGTTGCACCAGACCCTGACAAGCTAGTCAGAGACTTTCCTGGCAAACTCTTAATAAAAAGTTTATATCTTTTTTTAAAAGAAAAACTCTTGGATCAATTCGGTAATGTCCGGCAACTGACTGCGAATATAAATAACTTCAATTGTTTTGGAATCTTCACATCAACATTTATTACACAGAATGCGAGTTTTAGAACTTTGATCTCTCAGGTAATAATGAAGTTTTCTTAAACATTTATTCAAGGAGGGCTGGGCACGTATCGACAAAAAACTCAATGCCATTAGTGATTACAGGCACTTGCTCACTTTCGTCAATTCAAGAACCAATAGGGTCAGACACGATTGATTCTTTGTTGTTGACATTCACCTAACCGCTATCACCGCCTTTTACAAGTTTATCTCCTCTACGGTTATCCAAATACTTCAACTACACACTCACAAACTGCTGCCTTAACCAAATCATCGCCTCATCCTCTTGAGACTTTACATGCCATGCCATACCTAGCTCGAAGGGCGGAATTGCAAATGGCAGTTCAATCAAATCCAACATGTCTTGATATTTTTCGAGTAGCTGCTTAGGTAAGGTGGCAACACAATCGCTCTTGGTGAGCACCAAGGAAATCTGGTTATAACTGGGCACTGAGGCGACAATGTTCCGGGTTTGCGACTGCTCGGATAACAAGTGATCAATTGAGCTGGATAAGTCACCCTTTGCAGAGACGATGACATGGGACAACTGGCAATATTCATTGAGTGTCGGTTTTTTTGTGCCTCTCGCATGCCCTTTTTTCTGCGCCATGATAAAGCTGTCTTTCATTAAATACCTGACTTTGAGGCTGTCTGGCATTTTGTTGATGTCACCTATGTATAAATCAATGTTGCCTTTCTCCAAGTCTTCTTTCACATTGACGCCAAACACTGACACGAATGAAATTTGCAGCCCTGGATTATGAAAGGAAAGGACCTTTTTTAGGACTGGCAGGCCGAGAATCGTGAACACACTATCGTTGGTTGCAATGGTGAATTTGCGGCGGGAGGTGAGCGGATCAAAACTGGATTTGAAATTGACGGCAAATTTAAGCTCGTTAATGGACGCCCGTAATTTATGCTGAAGGTTTAAAGCCCGCTCAGTGAGCACCATACCGCGCCCTACTTCAGCGGGGACAAGCAATGGATCCTCAAATAACACCCGCAGCCTGGCCAATTGCGTAGAGAGCGCTGGCTGGCTGATATTCAGTCTCTGCGCCGCCTTGGTGACATTTTTTTCTTCCAGCAGGATATCCAGCGAAATCAATAACGGCAGGTCGGCTCTTTTTATATCCATAATATTTATACATCCAATACAAATATTCAATTTTAAATAATCATAAATTATACGTATTCTGATGGCAATTTAAATGAACCGGAGAATATGGATGAGCAATGTGCAAGGCAGAAAAAGAATGGCACTCAAGAAGACAGTGTTAGCCATTGGCTTATTGTTACAGTGCCTGGCTTATGCCAACACTTCTGTTGCCGGGGCTGAATTACCAACGGCTTCAGTGACTAAATACCATGCTGAAACTGGTTACTACACCTTCAAATTGGGTACGTATGAAATCACGGTAATTTCAGATGGCACGGTGCCGCAAGACTTACATGTATTGCTAAAAGGCGCATCCCAAAAAACGGTCGATGGTTTGTTGAGCCAGGTGCATTTACATAATCCTGTTGAGGCATCGATCAATGTGTTTTTAATCAACACAGGCAAGAACTTAATCCTGGTGGATACAGGTGCAGGCGATTTTTTTGGCAAGGGGTTTGGCGGCAAGTTTAGTGAGCGTTTAAACAAGTTGGGCGTGAAGCCGGAAGATATTTCTGACATATTGATTACCCATATCCATACCGATCATACGGGCGGCCTGGTGCATGAGGGCAAAGCGGTTTTCCCCAATGCGAATATCTATGTGGGTAAAGCCGATATAGATTTTTTTCTGGATGCTAAAAATCAAAACGGGGTGAATGGCTATGACAAAGCCTATTTTCAGCAGGCGCAGACTGCGATGCAGCCGTATGTAGCTCTGGACCACGTAAAACCGCTTAGCGGCGAACAAAAGATCCTTGCTGATTTTACTGCTTACCCGACACCCGGCCATACACCAGGGCATTACTACTACCGGCTGGAAAGCCAGGGCCAGTCGATTACATTCATCGGCGATTCGGTGCATGTGGAAGCGGTGCAGTTTCCTCACCCTGACATCACCATTACTTACGATGTTGACCAAGCCAGTGGCGCAAAACAGCGGCAGACCCAATTCAATCGATTAGCTAAAAGCCGTGCCATGATTGCGGCACCGCATTTGCCCTATCCAGGGATAGGCTACATTAATACGCAAAAAGAAGGGTTTGCATTTATTCGTGCCGAATACCATGATAGACAGGGGCTGTGATTAAACATATTTAGACTGTGAAAGGCCCTCTAAACAGAGGGCCTTTAGTTCTGGTCAAACTTAAATCTGCGCCTGGCTACCATCCACAAAGAACTCAATGCCATTAATGAAACTGGCATCTGGTGATAATAAAAATGCCACGGCTTTCGTCACTTCATCTGGGTCACCCACTCGGCCCATAGTTACTTGAGCACCTAAATAATCGAGCAGGCCTTGTTTGGGCAGGTCAAATCCTATTTACCATTCCCTTGTATTTTTTTATCAATCACTTGATGAGTTTCTTCATCTTCTAACCATACTGATGACGCGCCTGCGCCCAACTCACCTTTTACAATATATTTTTTACCCTTTTCAGGCGTGAATGTGATTTCTCCCTTCACCTGATACACCTTGCCAAATAGCTCCTGGATAGGCGCACCATATTGTGTTTTTGCAGCCAGAGTTAACTTCACCGGTTTATTAGCCGGCACTTGTCTGTCAATTAAATATGGGTTGAGGCGAAAGCCTTTTCCGCGATTTAATTCAACAGAACGCTGCAAACTGTTTTTGACATATTTCCCATCGATGCTTTCAACATAAAAAAAGTCAGACTTTTCTGCATCATAGGCTTGATATGAGTCTTTAATCGTGACTTTAGAAAAGTCGGTTTCTAATGGTAGTAACTGACCTGCTGTGATGTGGAGCTTACCTGCTGGCGCTAATGGCAATACATATTCAGTACCATTCTCAGAGTACACATAGATATTCTCGGAATGTGTTGGTGCCGCGTACACGACCAGATAGGCTGCGTTTGCTTGCAATGGCAGGTCAGCGTAGTAAGTCATGCCCGTAAAGAAATTCGAATCACTTTCAATACGGTAGTTTTCGATCTTCCCTATCTGTTGTTTATCTTTATCCAAAACCAATAAATTTGGTACCAGAATTGAAGCTGACGGCAAATAACTGGCGCTTAGGTAAGTTTTAACTGTGACCAGCCTGGGCTGACCTGTTTCTGTTAATTCAAAAGCAGCATAGTAGCCTTTGCCATGTGGAAACTGGAATGTCGGTGTTTTGTCACCAAACAAAATAGATTGCTCTACACCCGTTTTCAACGGCGTATAGGCCATATCATTAATGCTTGAAGCTTGAGGTGCTTTGGATTGCGATAATTGTTGATGCATTTGATCTACAGATGCACAACCGGTCAGTATAGAGGCTGCAAGTACAACGATAAAATAGTTAAATTGGGAGATGAGGCCAGACATTATTGTTATCCTTATTATTAAATTTGTTATCAAATCACTAAGTGATCTAACGATTTTTATCACCAAAGAATACAACTAGTTTAACGTACAATCAATCGTGCTCTCTCTGTTTGAGGGGCTACTGCTTTGGCTTACCACCTGGTGGTGAACTCTGTTATCGATCTTAAAATCATGATGGAGAACTCTCATGTCTTATAGTAAAACAGGCACCTCCTTCAAACAAAAAACCCGACACTTGGTCGGGTTTTTGTCATTTTAGCCTCAGCTAAAATTATTTGTTCATGACGTACATGGTTACTTCAAAGCCAAAACGCATTTCGGTAGCTGCTGGTTTAGTCCACATGGTGTTTCTCCTGAGTTTGTTGGGGGGTAATCTGTACAACGCGTGAACAGTATGCGCTGCGTTTTGATGTTTGTTCAGGGCTGTTTTACTTGAAACTGGCTCATGATTTTCACCAGCGCAGGGTAAGATTTCAGGCAGCTAATATTTGAAATTCTGTCGCTTTTACAACAGGTTTTACCTGACGGTTTTCGCGTAACATTTCCACCAGTCCATAACGGGACATGGTTTTTAAAGTGCGCGATAAATTACTTTGTTTTCGGCCCGTAATGATGGCGAGCTCGGTAATGGATGCGGGCTGTGAATCTTGGATGACTCTCAATAATGCACGGTTCTCGTCACTCAATACTTCAGCCAGCGACTTCATGGATGAAAACCAGATTTTGGGTTCATCTGCGGCGGGTTGGTATTCACCACGCGCTATCGCCAGCATGCGCTCACGAAACTGCACTTCAGACATGATACCAATGGTGATTCGATGATTCATTTCAGTTCCTTTAACAGGCGCTCAACTTCTGCAAAAAAATCAGTGAGCAATTGCCCGGCATCTTTGAATGCATAGGGCACACCTTGATCAGTGGCGTGTCTGTGCTGATGGTCATAAGGCAGGCGTTGCCCCGCATATTTAAACTTTTTGGGCGGTTTGACGGCATGACTATTGTCATAACCCATGAGCCGCTTTCCGTGCTTATCATGCAATGTGAGTGAATAGCGGATGCCGTGGGGAATGGCATCAGATACACGCACTTGCCATACTTCAAACTTGAGCCAGTATCCCCCTTCTAAGACATAGAGGGTGTCATGCATTTCCAGCAATGTATTTAATGTATGATCGTCTTGCATTTATATATCATCAGATGATAAATGTAAAGTTACCGAACGGTCACTCCCTAATGTTTCAGGCAAATCAGCCATACAAAATTAACATAAGTTATCAAATTAGAATACAAAAAAGCCCGACAGCGAGTCGGGCTTTTGTCATTTTAGCCTCAGCTAAAATTATTTGTTCATTACGTACATAGTCACTTCAAAGCCAAAACGCATTTCAGTCGCTGCTGGTTTAGTCCACATGGTAGATCTCCTAGATAAAGTTAACAATCAATCAAACGTTTAGCCAGTATGCCTGCCCGCCAGCCTTTTGTTGAGCGCGCTTTTACGCGAATGCAACTCATGATTTTCACCAGCCTGATGTTAACAGAAGCAAATTCTTTGCTGCATCCTTCAAATTATTAATGAAAATCGTTATCATTACCATTAACAGAAGTTGAGCCTAGACTCAACCGCACGCCTCTCTGCCTGGCAGAGCCTTTTATCCAATGGGAGTTTTCATGTATTACCACTCATCGACGTTACGGCCGATTGCGCTGGCTTTGCTTTTGGCCAGTGCAACCCAGGCGACATATGCGCAAGCAGCCGACGCTGCAAAAAATGATACCGAGTCTGACACTTTGCCCGAGGTCACGGTCAAGGAAAAGAAAAGCAGCCTCACGGACTATCAACCGCTGGTGAATAGCACGGCGACCAAGATTGCTGCACCGCTGCGGGATATTCCGCAAACTGTCGATGTGGTCCCTGCGCAAATCATTCAGGACCAGGCCGCGCACTCGTTACAGGATGTATTGAAGAACGTGCCTGGCGTCTCGCTGAATCTGGGTGACGGCCAGCGTGATCAGTTTGTGATTCGTGGCTTTGATGCGATGGGCGACATGTATATTGATGGCATGCGTGATGACGCGCTGTATTACCGTGACCTGGCGAATATTGAGCGCGTGGAAGTGCTCAAGGGGCCAGCCGCGGTATTGTATGGGCGTGGCTCTTCTGGCGGCTTGATTAACCGTATCACAAAAAAACCTGGCGAGACCATCCGCACCATTAAACTCAACGGCGGCTCTTACAAACAGCGCCGCGGCGAGTTTGATGTCGGCGACAAACTGGGGGATTCAGCGGCCTTCAGGATCAACGGCGCCGTTGAGGATTCTGGCAGTTTTAGAAGCCAGGGCTTTCTGGAACGGCAAAACCTCGCCCCTTCCTTGCACTTGCAACTGGGTGAAGATACCAGCTTGTTGTTGCAGGTTGAAAAACTGCATGACAGGCGCATTACTGATGCAGGCATCCCTGCCTACCAGGGCAAACCGTTAAAGGTGAGTCCTAGCGCTTACTATGGCTCCCGCAATGCGCGAGATGATGATTATTCAGACGCAGATGTGCTTTCTGGGCGTGCACTGTTCACGCATAAGGTGAATGATAATTTCACTGTCCGCAATATGTTTGGCGCATACAACTATGAACTGGATCGTAACAATACGCAGGTCTCAGCGGTGAATGAAGCCCTCAAAACGGCTACGCTACTCCATAATCAGGTATACCGTCAGGACGATGGCTGGTCTAATCAGCTGGAATTGTTACAGAAAGCTGAATTAGCTGGCATGCAGCATCAATTACTGTATGGGCTTGAGGTGAGCGAACAGAAAAAAATACAAAAACGCTGGGGCTGGAGCAACCCGACGGTGTCCGTCTCGCTGTTTGACCCTGTTCTTCCAAGTCTGTCGCAATTTGGTGTGCGCAGCAACAATCCCTTTATGAATAATCAAACCACGCTGCAGGTTGCTGGCCTTTATATTCAAGACATGATTACATTGTCTGAGCATTGGAAAGCATTGGTCGGCACTCGTCATGACAAGTTTGTGCAAAAAGTGGAAGATCGGCTGTCGAATGTTGATCCAGAACGGACTGACCATACCTGGAGCCCACGTGCAGGGCTGGTCTACCAGCCCAATGGCTGGCAGTCGTACTACGTTTCACTGAGCCGCTCCTACCAGCCTTCTGGTGAAACACTGAATTTTTCGCGAGATCAGAGCCAAATGGCACCAGAAGAGACCAATAACATTGAGGTCGGCACTAAAACTGACTTTTTCAATGGCAAGCTCTCCACGACGGCTTCGATTTTCCACCTGGAGCGCGAAAACATTAAAGGCGTTAACCCGGTGACGAATGTGTTGATAGGCGTAGGCAAACAGTTGACCGAAGGCCTGGAGCTTACGATGTCAGGTGAGATTGCACCTAAATGGCAAATATTCGCGGGCTATGCATATCTGGATGCGCGCATTACCGAATCTGTCGCGGTACAAAACGGCGTACCACTGCAAGGGAACCGCGCAGCGCTGACCCCAAAAAACAGTGCAAACTTGTGGCTGATGTATCAGTTAAACGAAGGCTGGAACTTGGGCGGAGGCTTAAATTATGTGGGCAATCGCTATGCGTCTAACGACAACCTGGTGGCGCTAGGCAGCTATATGACAGCAGATGCAGCCGCCATCTATCGCAGCAAGCGTTATGATTTGGCCCTTAACTTGAAAAATATCACGGATAAAGCGTATTACGCTTCTGGTCATGGATTCGTCAACTATCTGAACGCGCCTGGCGCGCCGCGCCGCGCAGAAGTCACACTCACCATGCATTTCTAATGCCTGTGCCCCAAATAAAAAGCCCGACAGCGAGTCGGGCTTTTGTCATTTTAGCCTCAGCTAAAATTATTTGTTCATTACGTACATAGTCACTTCAAAGCCAAAACGCATTTCAGTCGCTGCTGGTTTAGTCCACATGGTAGATCTCCCAAAAAGTTAACACTCAAACGTGTGGCTAGTATGAGCGCCTGCTTGAAAATTGTTGAGCGCAGTTTTACCTGAATCAGACTCATGATTTTCACCAGTAGAGACTAAAGCATTATTCCGCCAGAAACGCTTCTACTGTTTGCATAAATAATTGCGGCTGTTCTGCATGCACCCAATGATCGGTGGGCAGGCTGACAAAGCTGGCTTGAGTAAAGTGCTGGCTAATTGTGTGCATGTCTTGCGCATTGACATAATCACTCCGCTCCCCGCGAATAAACAGACTAGGCATCGTCAGGCCAGTGGCCACTGGCGGCAAAAGTGCTGACTGCAGTTGCCCATAATTGGCTTTGAGGGCCGCGAGATTGAGCCGCCACTGCAAGCGATCATCCACCTTATGCAGATTGGTGAGCAAGAACTGGCGCACCATCAGGTTGGGGATAGCGGGAGCGAGCGCTTTATCTACGTCACTGCGAGAGGCACACTGGTGCAAGTCTACCGCCAGCATGGCGTCTATGAGCGGCGTGTGCACGTCGGCATAAGCGTGCATGGCCATATCCACCACAATCAGCTTGCTCACGCGTTGCGGCCATTGCATGGCAAACTGCATGGCCACCTTGCCGCCCAGTGAATGGCCCAGTACATGCACTTTTGCCAGGTTCAAATGCTCACACACCGCCAGCACATCCGCTGCCATTTCTGCATAGGTTTGCGAGTCATGGTGAGATGAGCGGCCATGGTTACGCAAATCGACACTGATCACCGAGCGCTTCTGGGCGAAATATCTGGCAATACTGCCCCAATTGTCGGCGGAGCCAAACAAACCATGGAGCAATAACAAAGGCGTGCCTGAGTGTTCATTGGACGCGTTCAAGACTTGATGATGTAGCAACGGAACAGTGGTGGTCATGGTAAAAAAGATTTCAACGGTGAGTGAAGCGCTAAAGCGCTATCTTATCGTACTTACAAACGTCGTCAGTCAACTCCTACGGCAGGATCAGAATCTGGTGTATGGCTGGCCCTGCGCGTTTTTTGAATAATGAGAGCTCGATGATTTTGAAAGGACTGCACATGAAAACGACATTGAAATCCATTTTGCTGGTAAGTGCTTTATTGTTGCCGATGGCAAGTTTTGCCGCGGATGGCGACTCCATTGGTACCAAGGTAGAAGACACCGTGATCACGGCCAAAGTAAAGGCGGCCTTGGCCAAGGACAAAGCCGTGAGTGCCACCGATATCAAAGTTGAAACCGACAGCAATGGCTTGGTGCAATTATCTGGCGTGGCTAAAACTAAGGCCGAAGCAGATAAAGCAGTGCAATTGGCTAAAAATGTCAAAGGTGTGACTGCTGTGAAAGACGATATTGTGGTCGCACAATAAGTCCCCACGCTACGATCTTCTCTCCGTTGCCCCTGTGCCAGCCATGGCTAGGGGCATTTTTTTATGCCGCGCAACCCATGGATGAAGATAGGTTCGGGGCCGCACGGGTCTGTTGCTACCGACACTCAGTATGCAGCAAGGGGCTTAAGCTCGTGATCGTTACTTGACGTCGGTGCCACCCTGTTTCGGATCCTGCTGAAAGCGTTTGCTTTTTTCCATATTGCCAGGCTTGGAAGACTGGGCATTTTGCGGCTGGCTGGCGGTGTCTTTGGTGTTGGGCGGCAGATTATTATTATCTTGCTGCGGCTCCAGATAGTTACCGTTTTTGGTGGTATCCGGCACCTGGTTTTTTTGTTTTTGCGCCGGAGGCACGGCATCGGGAGAGACATGATCCGCAGCCAGGCTGGGCACACTGCTAGCCACCAACAGGGCTGCGATCAAAAAAGAAAGGGGATTGTTCATAGGGGCATCCTTATCAAAGAAGAAGAAAACCTGTCTGGTCAGACAGGCATGCTTCTATGCTAAGGATGCACGGGCAGGCTGTATGTCAGCCTAGCGACCTCAAATTTGTAGGATTATCACGAAGCGGCGTCTTCATTGCCGGTCAGTTGGCCGTGGCTACGGATCCAGGCAATGACTTTGAGTAACTCATCCGGGGTGATGCCGTTATTCGGGTCTGAAGGGTCCATCAAGCCTTTGCCTTTGGCCCCCATGCCGCCATTGGTGCCATGCCACACGGTTTCAAACATGCCTTTATTGGTGGCGTCTTTGGCATAGTTATAGTTGGGGCCGGTGAGCGCAGGGCCCACTTGCCCACCAGCTTCCGGGCCATGGCATTGGGTGCAAGAATATAGTTGGAAGATTTTTTTACCTGCTGCAATCGCATCTTCTTTACCGACATAAGGGTTCTTACCTGTCGCTAAAAATTCTTTGGCGGCTGGCGTATCAAACAATTCGGGCTTGATTTCTAATGGCGAGCCATCCTGGGTGGTGACAAACTTGATCGTTTCAGTGCTTGCAGCCGCCTCGGTTTTAGCAGAGGGATCGCCGGAAGCCGTGGTTTGCTTGTCGCAGGCAGCCAGGCCGGTGACTAACACCAGCAAGGCCATAGCACGCAATGTTGCATTCGGGCTTGCTTGAGGCAAGGTAGCCATTGGACGATTTTCCAGGCCAGTTTTTAATCTCATGATGGTCTCCTCAATGGTAAGGGTGATTGGAAAAATGAATGTGTAAACGATTATGGAGAAAAGCGAAACCAGTGCCCATGTCACAACGGCGCAATTTATTGTAGGAGTTGTCGGACAGGGAAACGGGCAACATTCATGGGTGTCACGGTCTTGAGACAAGCATGACGGGACGAGGCATTCCGCCCGCAAAAGACACCCCGCCTACACTGTCAGACAGGTCTGACATGACAATCAGTCATGTGCCTATATTGGCTGCTTGGGCGCTTTTCTTACACTTCAGGCCTGAAGACACATTCAAACCACCTGCTTTTTTACTGCGGCGGCGACGTGAAAGTTCATCGACATCTTCATTTGACGCAACGCAGCAGTCAAAGCGGGGCTTTATTTTTTGACGGAAACACGGACAACTGTGAGGAGTCACCCATGTACAACCGCCCTATTAATGTGCTGCCTCTGGAGGCACGCCCACTGGATGCCCTGACGCTGGAGCAGTTTTGGCATTGGCATCAGACCAGGCAACAAGAAGAACAACAGGCCTTGACCCAGGCCCAATTACTGCTGAATCAGCTATTTGAAGACTATACAGATGCGTTTGCCCTGCGTTTATGGAATGACCAGTTGATATATGTGGGCGAGCAATCACCGGCATTTACGCTGTCACTGTCTGCAGAACTGGTACGTGATCCTCACTTGTTGACCACACCCGTCCCCTGGATGACTGCGTATATAGACGGTCACATCCAGGTCGTGGGCGACTTTCACGCCGCACTGCAATGCCTGGAATACTTCCAGTCTCTGCCTATCCCCTTGGCCACCACACTCGCGCGTGCATTACGTGCGCTGGCACCAATACCACCTAGCCACGGCGCTGTACCAAAGTCTGGTCTGTTGCCGCTCAACTACAATGCGCCGGCTGAGTTTTATCGCCATTGGCTGGATGAACGTATGCTGCATTCCTGCGCCTATTTTTGTGGCCAAACGCGTGAGCTCGGGCAGGCGCAACAAAACCAGCTGGAACTGATTTGCCTGAAGCTGCGTTTGCAACACGGTGACCATTTGCTCGACCTCAGTGGCGGCTGGGGCGGACTGGCCTGCTGGGCCGCCAAGCATTACGGGGTCTTTGTGCATGCTTATATCCAGAACCCTGCCCAATATGCCTATGCCAGCCAGCTGATCCAAAGCGAACAACTCACCCATCTGGTGACACTGATCCCTGGCGACTATCGCGCTGTGGCGGCACAAGGCCAGTACGACAAAGCCGTGTGTATCGGGGTCGCCGAACACGTAGGTGAACCGCATTTGCCTGCGTTCTTGAATACAGTCCATGCCGCGCTGACACCGGGCGGCTTGTTTTTGAGCCATGGCATGACCAACGAGCGCGCAGCCTGGCAGCCTGAGGACCCCGCCCATACGCTAGTGAATCAGCAGTTGTTCCCGCAAGGCAAGTTGGCCACCTTTCCACAGCTACTGCAGTGTATGGATGCCGCCCAGTTTGAGGTATTTAACATTGAGGGGCTGCGCCAGCATTTTGTTCAGACCCTGCGCCACTGGCTGAGTGGACTGACGTCGCAACACCAGGACATCACCCGCACCCTGGGCGAACGCAGTTACCGTGCCTGGCGACTGTATCTGACCGCCAGCCTGATCCAGTTTGAACAGGGACTCACCGGCATTCACCAGATTGTGGCGACCCGGCGCTAGCTGCCATCTGGCAGGCCATGCCATGAAAACCAGTCTGGCAAAGACCAGAAACAGATGATAGAGAGGAGTACACGATGCACACCGCCACAGACCGTCCGCCCCGTTTTCAACTGTCCCTGATCAGCGGTTGCCTGCTGGGACTGAGTGCCTGTTCGCCACCGGCCCAACTGCCTGAGTCGGCCAGCTACGGGCCAGCACCAGACCTGTCCTCCTATCATGCCAGCTGGCTTCCCACCGTCCATGTGGCAAAAGCGGTTGGCTGGCCGCAAGGTGAAAAACCAGCCTCTGCGCCAGGCACCCATGTGGTCGCGTTTGCCAGCGACCTGCATCACCCGCGCTGGCTGTATGAGTTGCCTAATGGCGATATTCTGGTGGCAGAAACCAATCACCCGCCTAACAAAGAAGGGTTCAGCCTCAAAAGCTGGATTGCCAGCCTGTTTATGAAAGACGGCGGCGCAGGGGCTGAGAGCATGAACCGCATCATGCTGCTGCGCGACAATGACGGCGATGGCGTGGCAGAAGAACGACATGTCTTTATCAAAGACCTGCATTCGCCGTTTGGCATGGCCCTGATTGGGGACACCTTTTATGTGGCCAACGCTGATGCCTTGATCAAATTCCCTTATCAGCCAGGCCAGACTGAAATTACCGCCGCCCCCACCAAAGTCACCGACCTGCCCGCAGAACGCAATCATCATTGGACCAAAAATATTTTGCCCGCGCCAGATGGCAGCAAACTCTATGTTAGCGTCGGCTCCAACAGCAATGTCGGTGAAAACGGCATGGACGAAGAAAAAGAGCGGGCGGCTATTTGGGAGGTCGATGCAGTCTCTGGCCAGCATCACATCTATGCTTCCGGCTTGCGCAATCCGAATGGCATGGTCTGGGAACCGCATACAGGCGACTTGTGGGTCGTGGTCAATGAGCGAGACGAACTCGGCAGTGACCTGGTACCGGATTACATGACCTCGGTCAAACAGAATGGCTTTTATGGCTGGCCCTACAGCTACTACGGCCAACATGTAGATGAGCGGGTACAACCGCCCCGCCCAGATCTGGTTGCCACAGCGATCCCTCCTGATTATGCACTGGGCACACACACGGCTTCACTGGGCCTATTCCCGGCCAAAGGCAATCAGCTGCCCGAGCAATTTCAAAACGGCATGTTTGTCGGCCAGCACGGCTCCTGGAACCGTCAGCCTTACAACGGCTATAAAGTCATTTTTGTGCCGTTTGAAGCAGGCAAGCCCGCTGGGCAACCCATTGATGTACTGACCGAGTTTTTGAATGCAGACGGGCAGGCACGGGGGCGTCCCGTCGGTGTGATTGTTGATAAAAAAGGCCAGTTGCTGGTGGCAGATGATGTCGGCAATGTGATCTGGAATGTCAAAGGCAGCCATAAAACTGCCCGACATACCGACTCGAACGCCTCTGAGAATAAGAAAGCAACCAGCGGTGTGCATGCGACCGTAGCCGCACAAGATTAAAAATTAAAAACATTAAAAAATAACTGGAAGGCGTTTTAAGCCCCGGTATTCGCGTGCCGGTTTTGATCACACAGAAACGAGACGAGACCGCCATGAAAAAATTATTACTGATTTATGGTCATGCCCTGAGCCATCACGCATTACACACCCTGTTACAAAATGATCTGCGCCTGCAGCTGCTTTACGAAGTGCCCACGGTGCGCGAAGCGATTCGCCTGATCCATCAGCAACCGCTGGATGCGATTATTCTGGACATTTCGGCCCCCAACCAAAATGGTCTTGAAGTTTTGTGCGATCTCAAACATGCCGCACCGGGGCTGCCGATTCTGGTGATCAATGGCAGTGAGCGGCCTGACCGCATGATTCATTTTATCCGTCTGGGCTGTCATGGCTATCTGCCTTATACCACGCAAAGTTCGCAGGTGATTCCAGCCATCCGCAGCATTGCGCGCGGAAAATCCTGCCTGATGCCGCGCCACCACCAACTATTGACGGAGTCACAACCCATGCGGCATGAGCAGTTATCGTTGCGGGAGTTACAGGTCTTGTTCAAACTGATCAAAGGCCAACCGGTCAATGCCGTGGCAGACGAGCTTGCCATCGCGCCGGGCTCTGTCAGTGTCTTCCGCGCCAAAATCTTGCGCAAAATGGGGGTGACCAATAATGCGGCGTTGATCCGCTATGCGCTGACGCATGGCCTGATCCCGGCCCCGACCACGTTGAGCCGCCAAACCTGTCGGCACCCTGACCAGGGGAGGAAAATGATAGCCGCTGCCGACCGCTTGGCTACAGTTTTTTGACGGAAAATTGCAGTTGTTCAATGGTTTCCCACGAAATCAACGAGCCGATCAGAATCACGCCAAAGCCCAACCCTGCGGTGCAGATAATGGCCAAGGTGAGTGAGAACAGTGCCCCACGCTCACGGATGCCAAACACATAGCGCACACCGCGGTAGACCAGCGCAACGGCAATCAGCGCCGCCACCCCATGCACCAGCACATTAACGCTCAGGCTGGGGACCAGGTAAAACAGCGAAGTCAGCCACAGCGGGGTTGTCGCCAGCGTGATTAACAACAGCGCATCCCGGAAGCCAGGCTTCACACCCACCATCTGCGCCAGATGCTGTGTAATCCATGCCATCACCAGCACCAGCAGCAATTGCAGAAACAACAACTCGACGCTCACCATCAGCAAGCGGTTACCTGGTAATTGGTCAAAAAACAATTTGGGCACCTGATGATCCAGCCGCAAGTACATCGTGATACATGGGATCAAGGACAGTGGCAATATATAAAATATCAGCAACTGCGTGACACCAGGTTTTGGCATCGCGAGCACCTTGGGCTGCTCACTACGCGGTGTCACATAGTCGAATAAACGGATGAGATTCATCATCATCTCCTGTAAAGAACGATGCGCCATTATGCAAGCAGGACAGCCGCATCCATACCCGCAACAGGCTGATCTGACTGTCAGAATTTACGTTGGCCGACGGAAACATAAGCAGCCCCTTGGCGTGGCCAGGTGGGAGAAAGGGGCCTATCTGCCCAGATAAGCGTGCCTATAGATAGCCATTCTTACACCAGCTTGCGCATTCATCCGATGGGGGGCCAGGCTGTGCTGTCGCATACTCAGATCTTCTCACCATCAACAACCGCTTTTGGAGACTGAGACATGACAGACAGAGACGATTTCATTGCTACCCTGAACGATTTGATTGAGGTATCCCGCGATGGCGAAGAAGGGTTTCGCGCATCGGCTGAGAATGTAGATCATCCCCAACTCAAGGCTTTTTTCATGCGGCGCTCGCAAGAGGTGGCGGCCAGGGTACAAGAGTTGCAAGGGCTGGTGCGCTCGCAGGGGGGCGAACCCGCCGCCTCAACCAGCTTGGGCGGCGCGCTGCACAGACACTGGATAGATCTTAAAACAGCCCTCACCAGCAACAATACGCTGTCGGTGCTTAATGAAACCGAACGCGGCGAGGATGTGGCGCTGAAGGCTTACCAAGAAGCCGCTGAAATGGATTTGCCAACCCATATCCGTACTGTGGTTGTTCGTCAGCTCGAAGGCGCAAAACGCAATCATGACGAGGTGAAGAAATTGCGGGATGCCGCGCAGGCAGAGGCCGATGCGCATTCTTAAACCAGGCCAGAAAGTCACACCCTGCACTGGCGCACCCTGATAGCGAAGACCTGCTTACCGCAGGTCTTTGTTTTGGCTGTGCGCGCGGCTTAGAAGCGGATGTTTAGCGATGTTTCACGTCCAACACATTGAGCTCACGGGCAAATCCAGGCAAGCGCCGTCCACGTGTGCACATCGCCTAAGCCTTGATGCAGGGCAAACTCAGGATGATGCCTCAGTGGCCCAGTCTGTGGTCACCTGCGCCAGCGTCCGGTTAATTTTCACGATACCGCCCTCAGTCGAAATCACCCAGCTCACCGGGATAAAGTGATGCACGCCAGACGTGTCTTGTTTAAGTTTGATCAGGTCGTCGCTGACCATATGATCAACCACAGCGACATGCTCGGACTGGGCGGTGGTGACGGGCATATCGGGTTTAATTTCACGGGCATCTATCATGTCTGTCTCCTCTCAACGGTGATGGTTCATGCAGTGACCTTAAGCGGAGAGTGTGGCGGGCGAGGGTTCCCCTCACTATCAAAGCAAGACTGAGTTTGCTGTAAGAATTGTGAGCCCCGATAACGCTGGTCAGCAGGCATGGGTCAGAAAAACTCACAGCGAAAGTCACAGGTAAAATCACACGAGCGTCTGGCCGGGCAGCGCGATACTTTGCTGATATTCGTACTGACACGTTCTATGTGTCTCAACCGCATGCAGACGGCCTATGGTCTGTAGCATGTTAATCAAGGAGTGAGTATGGCCATTTTTTATATCAGCGCCTGGCAAGGCGCACCCGATGCCAGTGAGCGTGTCTGGGAAACCAATGTATTGGCGCTGAGTGTAGAAGAAGCCTACCGACTTGGCCGTAGCCGCCTGGCAGCAGAACAGCCTGACTGGGACTTGACGAAACTGACCCTTCTGGCTGAAGGCGATAGCGTCACAAAATCTATAGAGATTTAACCGCCGCGATAACGGTGGTATTGCGCGTTGCTTTTTAGCCTGACCACAACAAAACGTCGGCCCAAAACAAAACACCCGGTTAACACCGGGTGTTTTGCAATAAAACCTTGGTCAGAATTATTTGTTCATCACATACATGGTGACTTCAAAGCCAAAACGCATTTCAGTCGCTGCTGGTTTAGTCCACATAATAAATCTCCTTGAGTGATTAAGAGAGGCAATGGGCATCTCGTTAAGAATCACTATACGCCGCAGGGCAAGAAATCACTTGCGTAGCTGGCTTAAAAACCACTCATGATTTTACTGATAACTGCCTGCTACCAAAAATCAGCGCGGGCTGCGACCCAGCGTCCACTTCAGCCATCCCCAGCCAAGGAGTCCAGACAGCAGCGAACCGGTCAAAATCGCCATTTTTGAAAGATTGATCGCCTCGTCCATGCCAGCAAAAGCCAGGTTGGTAATAAAAATGGACATGGTAAAACCGATACCACCCAACATGCCAGCGCCCAGAATGTGCGCCCAGCGCAAAGGCGGATGTAACTTGCACAGCCCGAAAATCACTGAAAGCCACACTGCCAGCATAATGCCCACCGGCTTGCCCACAATCAAGCCAGCCATAATGCCCAGGCTGTTGCTATGCGTAAACACTGATTGCACACTGTCCGCTGCCAAATGAACACCGGTATTGGCAAAGGCAAAAACCGGCAGAATGAAGAACGCAACGGGCAAGTGCAAGGCATGTTCCAGCCGTTGCGAAAGCGAATCCTCGTCTTCGGCCAGCTGCTGAAAAGGAATGGCAAACGCCAGCGCAATCCCCGCCAGCGTCGCATGCACGCCTGATTTCAGGGTCAGCCACCACATAAAGGCCCCGCCGAGCAGGTATGGCAGCATAGACAGCACACGCAAGCGATTGAGCGCAAACAGCAAGGCAAGCACAGTGAGCGCGGCCAGGAGGTGCGGCAGCGAGATTGAGGCGGTGTAAAACACGGCGATCATGATGGCTGCGCCAAGATCGTCAATGACGGCAAAAGCGACTAAAAACACTTTTAACGGCGCCGGCACACGGTTGCCTAAAATGGAGAGCACACCCAGGGCAAATGCAATATCGGTGGCCATCGGGATACCCACGCCGGACTGGTAAGCCGTGCCATGATTCAACTGCCAAAAGATCAAGGCAGGGGCAATCATACCGCCCATGGCGGCAATCGTCGGTAACAGCGCGTTGTTGACGCTGGAAAGCTCGCCTACGTATAACTCGCGCTTGAGCTCCAAGCCAATTAGCAGGAAGAACACGGCCATCAAGCCATCATTCACCCACTCTTCCAGGCTGAGCCCCAAGCCGTGCAGATGCCAGAACGCATGATAGTGGCTGGCAAACACACTATTGGCGATCAGCAGTGCCAGCACGGTAGCCAGCATTAGCAAGACACTGCTGGCCTGCTCCGAGTCTAAAAAGCGTTGAAAGGTTTTGGTGATCAGTAACATAATTCAATAACCCTGATTGGATTTGACCGTCAGCTGCGGCGAGCTATTCGCCAATGGCAAAGCCGATGCCAAACATGTTTTGTGCCTGGTTGTAGTCCAGGAGCGAGACGCCATAGCCACTGGCCAGCATGGCATAAAACTTCACGCTCTCGTTTTTAAACGGCTTGTATTGCACATCGGTGCGGATATAGCCCTTGTTGTCACTGCGCATGTTGTTACGCAAGGTCACGCTGGCGGCCAGGGTGTGGGGTTCATTATCCCAGTGCAAGGTCACATCGCCATAGCCCATATACTTGCTGATATCCGGGTTGTCATCGTCTGACTTGTTCTCGGGGATGCGCCACCATGGCCTGACCAGCAGGCTATATTGTTCATTCAATTGCCAGCCCCCTTGCAGGTAGAAGCGGTTCCAGCTGCGCGACAACGGTTGTGAGCGGCCATTCGACTCATGCACCAGGCCCAGATTGAGCATATTAGGCATGGCGGTCCACAGCCCTCCCTCTGCTGGCTTGTTGAGCCCCAGCGACAAAATCAGCTCGGGCGAATAGTTATGATCGCGCATGGGCCGAGATTGTGCCTCGTTGTAAACCTGCCAGAACGATTGCTGGGTATAAGCGCCCCATAAGCGCGCGCTCTGCACCCACTGATTTTTGGGCAGCCAGTCTGACATATTCATCAGCTGGGTTTTCAGGCTGATCTGAAAATGCAGGTCGTTGTGTCCGAGGTCACGGTTTTGCGTGTTGGGGCGTGACGGCGAAACCGGGACCTCGTTAGGGTTGCTCGAATAGCTGGTGACAATGTAATTGAGCTGGTGCGTTTCAAGGTCGGTAAAATGCAACTCATCCTGGCTATTCAAATGCCATTTGCGTGACAGGTAGCCGGTGTCAGCACTCACGCTTTTGACCAGTGCTTCCTGGCTGGGGGCCAAGATAGGCGCCACCACATGGCTGGGCGCGAATTGCTCGGCCACTTTATCAAAGCACACCAGTCGCCGGCCAGCATCGTCTGCAAACTCGGTTTGGCAAGTACGCAAAGCGGATTGCATGTCGTTCACCAGGGCTGCCTGTGCTTGACCTGCCAGCAGCAGGCCACTCACCAGTAGCGCATTCAACAGCCGCTCATGTCGCCACTGGCTGCGCAGTCTGCGAAAAAATAGCATATGGATTCCCTTCTATTGCGCCCAACTTAAGGGGCTGGATTCATCATGACGAGATGTTGTTGCTCGATGGCCGCCAGCACCTCTTCGCTCAGGTGGACCTGATAAGCCGCCACATTTTCTTGTAACTGTGCCAGGCTGGTCGCGCCGATAATGGTGGTGCCAACAAACCAGCGGTGATAGACAAAACTCAAGGCCAGCTGTACCGGCGTCAGGCCATGGCTACGGGCCAACTCGGCATAGGCTTTGGCCGCCGCCGGCACCGCGGGCTTTTTATAGCGCTTGGCATAGCCCTCAAACAAAGTCACGCGGCCGGGCGTGGCCGGATCATCGACATACTTGGCCGTGAGGTGCCCAAAGGCCAAGGGCGAGTAGGCCGCCAGCGCGACCCCTTCCCGGTAAAGCACTTCGGTCATGCCAAACTCCATACCGCGGTTCATGAGGTTATAGCAATTTTGCAGCACGGCAATGCGCGGCAAGCCCTGCTCGCGCGCAATACGCAAAAACTCCATCAACCCCCAGGGTTGCTCGTTACTGAGGCCGATTGCACGGATTTTGCCTTCTTTGACCAACTCATCCAGCACTTCAAGCTGGGTCTGGATAGGTACCCAGTTGATCGCCTGGCCTTCTGCATCCAGTTCCGCATGCGGGTCAAATTGATATTGGCCAAACATGGGCACATTGCGCTCGGGCCAGTGCAGATAGAGGACATCCAGATAATCGGTTTGCAAGCGCTGCAAACTGTCATGCACCGCCTGGCGGATATTGGCACGGTCCATACCACTCGGGCCACCGCGGATCCAGTGCATGCCGCGGCGGGGTCCGGCCACCTTGCTGGCCAGCACAAACCGGTCGCGAGACTGCTTCTTGATCCAGTGCCCCAGCATGGTTTCGGTACGCGTCACCGTTTCTGCACGGGGCGGCACCGGGTACATTTCTGCCGTATCAATAAAATTAATGCCTTGTGCCAGCGCATAATCCAGCTGGTGTTCTGCATCCTGTTGGGTGTTCTGGTCACCATAAGTCATGGTGCCCAAGGTGATTCTGGAGACGCGAATACCGCTGTCTCCCAGCGTAATTTGATCCATCAATGTAATACCTGTTTTTCTACCGGGATGTCCATTACGATACTCGAAACGGACTGAGGTTCCTTGGCTGGCGCGGATGGCAGTGTCCAGCCTGCCTCTTTGCTGGCCAACAGCAACATGCGGCTGATCGCCAGCACCAGCTCATGGTTCACATTGATATTCACGTTAATGCCATTGGCGCACACCAGTTGCACATGATTAAGTTGGTCGTTGACCGAGACAAAACGCGTTTCCACCGCCAGCAGGGTTTGCTCGGTGACCACACTTTTCGGCGCCTGATAGGCCGTCTCAAAGTCCAGATCATCCAGGGCCTCTACTGCTTCCGCCTCTTGTACAAACTGTTGGGTGGCTTCCGGCAGGCTTTGCTCAGACAAGGGCAACGGACCAGACACCGGCAAATGCGCCTCCTGATTAAATACCTTGAAAATCTGCCTTGCCACACGGTAGGTAATCCAGACCTGGATTTCCTGTTCGTCACTCACCGCCGCACGCATGAGCAGGCGGTCTTGATGCTGGTCATAAGAAAGATTGATTTGCTGTATGGATTGCGGTTGCATGCGGATTTAACCTATCACTGGACAGGTATTAGCATACCGTGTTGCCCCGCAACTGCCTACCTCTAAGCATGCAGAGTTTACCCTAGCGGCATTTAATGACATGAATCTGACAGCTTGTCATCACAAACAAGCCTCTCCAACAACGATAAATTATCGAGATAACATTTACCAAACAAAATAAAAAAGGTTAAGCTTATCAGCAAATCTATTAAGATTAATTAGCGTATGATTGCTTTAAGAACCAACTTACCAAGTGTGTGACCAACTTAATATCTGCTTTGATGGAGTACCGTTCACTTGTTAAACCATAATAAAGAGCTAGAACGTCTGGCAGCAGTTGAAAGCTATCATATCCTTGACACTGCGCCCGAAGCTGATTTTGATCAGTTAGTCGCCCTGGCCTCGACCTTCTTCTCAACACCGATTGCAAGCGTGACAGTGATGGCAGAGGACCGCTTATGGTTTAAATCTGCCAAAGGACTAGATCTCTGCGAAGCCCCGCGTGAAGATGTCTTTTGCCAACTGACGGTGGAACAAAAAACACGGCTGGTGATTGAAGACACACTGCAGGATGCATTGTTCAAGAATAATCCGCTTGTCATTCAGGCGCCGTATATTCGTGCCTATGCCGGAATACCGCTGATTAATGATCAAGGCTATGCCATCGGCACTTTTTGCGTGATGGACCATGTACCTCGCCACTTTAGCGAGGCCGAACTTACTTTGTTGACCATCCTGGCGAACCAGGCCATGAAGCTGATGGAGTTGCGCAGAGAGATCGTTCAGCGTACGGAACTGAGCAAGCAGTTACAAGTATTTTATGAACAGCAAGCCAAAAGTCAGGAGCTGTGGAAACAAGCCATGGATGCCGTCGGCGATGGGGTTTGGGATTATGACCTCATCACTGGGCATTACTTTTTTGGCCCCAACTGGCGCAAAATGCTGGGCTACCAAAGTGAGCCGCTGCTCCCGCAACTAGAGACACTACGTGCGTTGATTCACGAAGAAGATCAGGAACGCTTCACAAACTCTCTCAATGCCTACCTCTATGGCCAACAGCCGGAGTACAAAATCGAATATCGGATTCGCTGCAAAAATGGCGATTACAAATGGGTACTCTCTCGCGGCATGGTGGTGGAACGCACCGCCGAAGACACCCCCAAGCGCATGATAGGCACGCATACCGATATCTCGCAATCGAAATTGCTTGAACAATCGATCTGGCAGCAGGCACATACCGATAACCTGACCGGTCTGCCCAACCGCCGACTGTTTCTGGATCGCTTACAGCAGGCCATTTACAGCAGTCAGCGTGAACAGAAAAAATTTGCGCTGTTTTTTATGGATCTGGATGGCTTCAAAGCAGTGAATGACCTCCATGGCCACCTGGCAGGCGACCAGCTACTGATTGAGATTGCCAGTCGTATCCAGAAAATGTCGCGACAAGCGGACACCTTCGCCCGTTTCGCCGGGGATGAGTTCGCCATTCTAGCGATCAATATCAGCAATAGCGAAGACATGCTGTTGCACGCCAACAAAATCCTGCAAGTGGTGAAAGATCCCATCCCGCTCAATGGCTATGCTGCGTCTGTCTCCATCAGTATCGGTATCGCCATCTTCCCCGACCATGGTTGCACAGTCGATACGTTGATTCGTCACGCGGATCAGGCCATGTACGAAGCCAAGGAGTCCGGCAAAAATACCTGCGTTGTGTACCATCCGCACCGTCAATAGCCCCGCTCAGTTGTTTTAAAGATACACTCCGTTACAAAACCAAGCCCGCTCATCGGGAGGGTTTTGCAAGTCCTTCTGTCAGAATTGTTATGTACATAACGTTTTCTGGAGGGCTTATGCTACCGCTAACATCCACACTCAAAAAGATGATTTACCTTAGCCTGGGCGTATTCTGCGCCCTCGCCAGCCAACTTGCATACGCACATCCGCCTGGCCGCGGCTGGCATGGCGGCGTTGGTCTGTATTTTGGCGCCCCTTACCCGTTTTTTCCTTATGCCTACGCACCCTACGCCTACCCTTACCCGTATGTGTACAGTCCACCGCCCGTGGTGATCACCCAGCCGCAGTCACAGGTGTATATCGAGCAGGACAGTAACAATGCCACGAATGCAGCCCCAGGCAACAGCACAGCGCCAGCCACCAGCGCCAACAACAATAATGCCTACTGGTATTACTGCGAGGCTGCTAACGGCTATTACCCCTATGTTAAAGAGTGTCCCGCCGGCTGGAAACAAGTCACACCGACGCCGCCAGCAAACATACCAGCCAAATAGGAGACTGTCATGCATCTCAATAGGCACATGACCGTGCTACTTATGCTGAGCCTGACTGCCTGTGCGACTAACCCCACAGGACCCAGCAGCATGGCCCTGCCAGGCACCGGCAAAGACTTCAAAGCCTTCAGGGCAGATGACCTGTCTTGCCGGGATTTTGCGCTGACGCAAATTGGCGGCAAGACCGTTAACCAGCAATATAACGCCAGTCTCGCTACCACGACCGCTGTAGGTACTGCCATAGGGGCCGCCATTGGCGCTGCAACTGGTGGCGGCGAAGGTGCAGCCATTGGTGCCGGCATGGGTGCACTGTCTGGTGGAGCCATCGGCGCCAATACAGCGACCGTCAGTGGCATGAACGCCCAAGACAAATACGACAATGCCTACTATCAATGCATGTATGCAGCTGGACATAAAATCCCGGTGCCTGCCAGCATGGCAAGGACCTATTCACAAGGCAGCCAGCGCGCCTCATCAGCAAGTGTTCCAACCTATTATCCACCGCCCCCACCTCCTCCTCCGGGTTATCAACGTTAGTCCAGCCATCAGGCAGTGGCGTGCTGCCTGATGCGCCTCATTCCCTTGCCAGACCGAGCACGAGAGGGGCAGGCCGAAAGCGCCTTTGTATTAGCACTGAAAACAGTGCTAATACAAGTAGCCAGTATCGCAAACTTAGTCCGGCAATCCTGGTCGTAGAAACATGCGAATCATCAAAAAAACTTTAATCCTCACCCTCGCTCTTTCACTCATGAGTTGTAGCCTGGTCAAGACCGCTTACAACAACGCACCTGCACTCATCGGATGGCGGCTAGATGATTATTTTGATTTTAGTGCAGCGCAAAAAGCCAAACTCAAACCCGCCCTGCGGGACTTGCATGCCTGGCATCGTAAAAATGAGTTACCGCGGTATGTGTCTTTGCTGGATGAAATACATGATGACCTCAGCCATGATGTGAGCGCACAAACGGCCTGCCAGCGCATTGAATCCATCAAATCAAATGTGCAGATGCTTCAAACAAAAGTCATCCCTATCATCGTCGAAGTCGCCGACACGCTGAGTGAAAAACAACTACAGCATTTCGAGAAAAAACTGGAAAAACGTAACCAGGAATGGAAAGAGGAATGGTGGCAGGAAACGTTAGAAGAACAGCGAGAAGTGAGGTTAGAGAAATCCCAGGATTTTGCTGAAAAAGTGTATGGCGATTTAAACGAAAAACAAATAACCCTTTTAAAACAGGCCATTGCCAAGAGTGACATTGATCCCGCCATCATCTACGCCGAGATTTTGCGGCGCGACGAAGATACGCTCTCTATCCTCAAGGCATTACGCAATCCAGCCTCGTCAAACGAAGAGAAATCGCAACTGGTCCGCGCAGGCTTTGAACGTATGCAAAACAGCCCGAATCCGGCTTACCAGGCTTATATTGATAAGCTTACACAGCAAACCTGTGAAACCATCGCGAGCCTACATGCCAGTACAACCGCCAAACAACGCCATCATGCGCAGCAATGGGTGGATGATTACAAGACACAATTTACCCAGTTGCAGAGCAAATGATATTGTGTATGCTTCTCCCAAAGCTTATGTTTATTACATTTAACGGTCACCAGCTTTACCACGATTGATCACCACTGACGCCGCTCAATGTTCACTAAAAAAAAGACCCTGTACCCACCGGAGGAAAGTGGCAGGCACAGGGGTTGGAGAGCAGACATACCTGTTAGCGAAAGTGAGGGATAAACTTTCTGAGCATGCCTGACTTCATGAAACCGCGCGTTATTCCAGCTTGAAAGAGACCGGTATTGTTATTTTGAAGCTCTTCTTTTTCAGGCTGTCTTTGACACCGAGTTGCGCAATGGCCTTTTTCACCATGCGCATGGCTTCTTCATCGAGGGGGACATGTTTACTGCTATCAGCAACCGTCACATTGACCAACTCACCGCGCACAAACTGCGCGACCACAGTGGCCTCGCCTTCGAGGTGACGGCGGATGGCAATGGCCGGATATTGTTTGCTTTTATTCACCAGTGAGCGCAGTTGTTCGCCGTAATCCCCCCAGGCATCACTATCACTCGCACTGAGCTCATCAGACTCGGTTGATGCAGCAGCGGTGGCGACTGCGGCAGCGCTGGGCTTGGCATCTTTAGCGGTGTTTTCAGCGCTTAAGTTTGTCGCATGCGGCGCACTCTCGGCCGTATTGCTGGGCGCAGGCGGCGCCGGGCTTGGCTCAACCTTGGCGGGCGGCTGTACAGGCTGCTCCTGCACGCGGTGATCTGCGTCATGGCTATTAGGCGCTGCCAATACCGGCTTTGGCGTCTCTACAGGCGTCACAGGCTTTACCATCGGCTTGGGTTCAGCCTTGGGTGGCTCAGCAGGCTTGGGCGTCTCCACGGGTGGTGACTCCTGTTGCATAGCTGGGGCTGGCGCTTTGGTCGAAAAAAACTCAATTTCCATGCGCTCGGGGATGGCAGGCAACTGAATCTTGCTCAATGTTGGATACAGCAACACCACGACCAGATGCAACCCCAGCGACAGCACAACGGCCCGCCAAAGCAGTGAGTCATGCTGAGCTTGAGGATAAATCAGGGTGGTCATGGCGCGTTACTTTCGTGACTCAGGCGACATCACAAAACTAAACTTGCTGATACCCGCGCGCTGAATCGCGGCCAGCACTTTAGCCACCACGCCATACTGCGCATGCTCATCGGCATAAATCTCCACCGCCGGGTCATGCTTCTGCTTGAGCACGCCCAGCTCTTTGGTCAAGGTGTCTAGCGGCATGTTTTGCTGGTCTAAAAACACCTCTCCGGCATCGGTCACGCTAATGTGTGCGGTTTTAGGCACAGTCACCGCCACCTCGGCACTGGCCTGCGGCAATTTGACCTTCACCGCGTTCATCAGCAATGGCGCCGTCACAATAAACACCGTCAGCAACACCAGCATCACATCGACCAGCGGCGTCACATTGATTTCGCTGACCAAATCTTCGCTCTCACCATCACTAAACATCGCCATGGCATTAACCCTCTACGCCAGATTGTGTCAGCAAGGACTGAAAACGGCTCGCCACTTGCTCCATATCGGCCCTGTGCACTTTTTGCTTGCGCATAAAATAGTTGTAGGCCAACACCGCAGGCACCGCCGTAGCAATGCCAATCGCCGTCGCAATCAACGCCTCACCAATCGGCCCGGCCACCACATCCAACCCGGCAGAGCCCGTCGCTGTGATCGTCTTGAGCGCATTCATAATGCCCCATACTGTGCCAAACAAGCCGATAAACGGGGCGGTAGAACCAATGCTAGCCAACACCGCCACGCCGCCATCCATGCGTTTTTGCTCCAGATAAGCCTGTTGCTTGAGCGAGAGCAAAATCACCTCCTGGCGCTCATTGCGGCGCAACACCGAGTTCGCCATCACCTCATTCATCGCCCGCATCCCCGCATCACACAAGCGCGCAAAGCTGCTGTTACTGTGCGAAATAATGCGCGGCAACTCATAAATGGTTTTCACCTGCTGCCACTCAGACAAAAAACTGTTGGACTCACTGCGCAACTTGAACCACACCCAGCTTTTGACGATGATGATGGACCACACCAGCACCGAGAGCGCACCCAGCAAATACAACACGAGATCAACAATATCAGGCACCAAATCCACAGCTCGCTCCAAAAATAGACTTATCAATAAAAACTGCTCAAATGCAAATTACCGGATCAAGGCCAAGCGCAACCCAAAATTACTACCGCCAAAACCAATCGGGAAAATTCCATACACACAACGGGAATTTTTCACATTTACACCCTCTTACTTGTTTAATCGCTGGCGACGCAAAAAGCCTGACGTCGTTAACATAACTTTACCTAAAGGCCGTTAAATCTATTAAATTGAGGGGTTAATCGGGGACGAAATGCCAGTTGAGACTAAACCAAACACCACGAGGCGCGCCTGGTGAGATGAAGTTTGTGCTTAGCCAGTCATTAGAATTATGGTTGTAGCCATCAGGGCCAATTGCGCCATTTATACTTGGTGAAAAAGGATTACGCCCCAAGCGACCAGCAGTGAAATACTCCCTGTCAAAAAGATTGTTTACAATCATGGTCGCCGTCCACTCTTTACTGAGCTTATAGCTGGTTTGAAAATTGAATACGGCAAAACCGGGGACAGTTCCTGGGTTACTTGTTGGACGTAACAATGCGTTTCCTGCCGCACCCATCCCCCGATCTTGAATCACCCCTACTTTATGCTCGTTATTTTCATTGCCTCGAACGTAACTATCGGAATGCGCAACACCAGATAAACCAACTGTCCATTTATCGGTGACTGCATAATTAACACTGGCATTAAGGTTGTGTAGAGATACTCCAGGAATACGACTACCGGGCTTCACATCAATAGCAGGCCCATAGCCATCATTCTTATCTGTAGAGCTACTATTGTCAGGGCTAATCATACGAAAGCTGTCTTCAAACGTTGCATCTGTCAGCGCGTAATTCACGTTGAAGTTCCATTTGTCTTTTTGACCGGCAAGTCCCATTTCAATGCCCCGACGCCTTGTGTCGCCAATGGTATTAAAAAAACCACGCCCATTGCCTACGGCAACAAAATAGATGTCATCTCGAAGATCAGTCTGAAACGCGCCAACATTCCAGCGCACACCTTCACCCCAGTTACCTCTTAATCCTAAGTCATAACTAGTTGATCGAATTTGTGGCAAGAAAGGGTCACCAGAAAGCGCAGTCGGCAAAGTACATTGTCGATTTTCTGCCAGACTTTTAGGGATGCTTCTACCAGCGACCAGAACTGGCGTATTATCAAAAGCACAGCCTAACTCAATCACACTGGGCACCCGAGTGCCCTGCGCTACATTTGCAAATATATTTATCTGGTCAGTCGCCTGCCAGGTCGCACCGAGTGAAGGGTTAAAAGAGTAAAAGCTAAACTTCTCTGTTTCGGCGGGGTCAAGGGCATTAAAGAGATTTATAGGGCGATAATAGGTGGGAATGTTAGTATTTGAACAATCACCGTCACACACGCCGACCCTATCTGGATAACCAATTAAATCGGTAATTTCATAGGTACTGTATCCATATCGTGCTGCAATCTTATTTTTTGTGAAGGTTTGGTTATAGCGTCCAGACACATTAAAGTGCAATGTCTCAACAGGCGTCCAGGTTTCACTGAAATAAATACTCTGCGTTGTATTAGTGCCACTAAAATTATTATTAGGAATCTGTTGGTAGGCCCCAATGAATTGAGGGTGCGCTTGTGCGGGGTCTATATATGCGTTTCTTTCCGAATCAAAGAATCCAAGTTGTGTGTAATTACTGTAATCAGCACTTGCATTATCAATCGAAGCACCAACCATAAACTTATGATGCTCTAAATTCCAGTTGAATTGGATTGATGCCCCATCGACTATTTGATTAATATTATTGTCATTAATAATAGCTGTTGGTGTACCCTCAACAACACCAGGCCCATTTCCATTTGCACCATCAATAGGCTGAACCGGGTAAGCGGCTTCAGCAGCCCGTGCTGCGGCACATTTATCATTATTGGTTGGGGCTAGCAAAACAACATTAAATCTATATAGCGTATCAACTCCGTTAACATTCACATACTTGTAAAAATAAACATCATCCAAATTAGGATAGTAAACAGTGTCGCCAGAACCGAGTGGTTGAAAATCTCCTGTCAAACTACTTCCAATATAGTAACTTGGTAAGGGTTGACCATTTATATCCGTTATTTGATTGCTATTACTGTCGAGAAAAGCCGGACCTGAATATCTAGGCGTAGGTTGATTTTGGTTGTAGAGTATTCTTTCCTCCTTATTCTTCCAGAAATCAAAGGTCTCTCGCAGTGCCTGAGCCATATCCTCGGGAATACCAGTATTTTTAAGATTGGCAAACTGAGCTGCGTCCACCGTATATAAGCCGGTATTTCCAACATTATCTGAAAGGTTTTGATAAAAATCAGTAGCGGATATATCTGTTGATCCATTCGAAGGATCAGCTGGGCTCGGAATAACATACATATCCGGAATGCCCTTCTGTGACCCAGTACTTGCCAGCAGGCATGTGAATTCTTCACCAGCCGCAGGAGTTCTTTTCCCTACGAATTTTTCGTTCCACTCCCTAACCACGTCCGAGCCGACTTGATGACGTTTACTATTTCGGCGATAAACCTGACCCGTGACTGAAAATGTATCATTCACAAAGTAACTGCCAGACAATTGAAACTGTGCTAATTGATTTTTGGTTTTATCAGGAGAGGTAAAAACACTATTTCGGTCTTGCTCATACATTTGTGACGGTAATAATCCATTCCCTACCAAATCTGTTTGCACTAGCAAAGTGCTTAAATTAAGGTCTACTTTATCCCCGCGGAAGCTAGCCTTAGTAAATAATTGATTTACCTTACTAGGGGAGTTTTGTCGCCACCCATCCTCGAGAAAAAAATTACCAGCTGCGAAAAGCCCTACTGTTCCATTATTCCATCCACCCTCAGCTTGCAATTGTTTACGTCCAAATGAACCAGTCAAAACATCAGCATCAGCATCAACACCAGCATGATTGAATCCATCCTTGGTTTTAAGAGTAAAAGCGCCACCTAATGTATTCAATCCGAAGATGGGATTAGAACCTGGAAATACATCGAGATTTGCAATCGCGTTCATGGGTATCATGTCCCAGTTCACCACATCGCCAAATGGCTCATTGACCCGTATTCCATCAAAAAAGACGCTTAAGCCTTGTGGTGTACCAATCTGAGGACCTGCCGTGAAACCGCGGTATTGCACATCCATCTGGAACGGGTTGCCTTGGTAGTCATTGACTGTGACTGACTGTAACTTGCGATTCATGAGATCCGCCAGGCTCAAGGAGTGGGCTTCCTTAATTTCTTTGGCGGAAATACTTTGTACGTTACCGGGGATCTCCTCTTTCGTCAGACCAAGGCCTGGCAATGGACCAACCTCGTAAAACCGCTTAGCGCGGACTTCTACCTTATCAAGCTGCAATGCCTGTTTTTCTTCTTTTTCTGGTGCACCTAGGATGGGTTTGGCTTTTGGTGCAGCGCGGCGGAGTTGATAGCGGCCGGATTTGTCTTGCACGACTTCTAGGCCGCTGTCTTTGAGCAAAGCTTCAAAGCCTTCTTGCACGCCGTATTGGCCTTTAAGCGCAGGGCTGCGTTTGCCTTGGGTGAGGATGGGGTCAAAGCCGAGCAGGATGCCGGATTCGGCGGCGTAGTCGGGCAAGGTGTCGCTTAAGTCCCCGGCCGGGATTTGATAGCTCTTTTTAGGCTGGCTGACATTGAGTGTTTCGGCCTGTGCCGGCCAGGCAGAGAGCGCCAGGCTCAGGCCTAGCGCGAGCCAATGGGGTGTTGTGTATCCTGATGCGGTTTTATTTTTCATGTGGGTAAGCACTTTCTGCATACGCATAATCTGTGTGATTACTGCTATGCCGAACGAGAAATAAAAACCGGAAGATAAAATTGCGTTTTTTTAAAAAAACCTGCAAAGACCGCTTGAGAAAACACGTTGTGAAGCGCTCCTCCACGACGGCATTGCGGGCTAGGCAGGACTGAGGGTGGTCCAGAAGCGTGTGAAACGCTCGACTTTGACGGGCAGGGTTTGCTCCAGGGTTTGTAAAATGGCGGGGATATCGTTGAGCGGGAACGAGCCGGAGATTTGCAAATCGGCCACGGCCGGGTCGCAGCGCAGCACGCCGGACTGGTAGCGTGAGAGCTCGGCGGCAAAGTCTTGCAGGCGCATGGCGTAGACGACGATAAGGCCATTGACCCAAGCCATTTCGGTGGCTTTGAGTTTGGTTTTGGCATAGACCTGATTGGCGGAGAAGACCACAGACTCACGGGCGTTGACGCGCACCGGGGATTGTTTGCGGCCAAGGGCACGCACGTCGACCATGCCGTCAAAGACACTCACTTTGGTGTAGTCGCGTTGCTGCTGTTGCCACTCGCGCACACTAAAGCGTGTGCCCAGCGCAGTGGCCATGCCTTGCTTGGTCACCACGCTGAATGGGCGGTAAATACGCAGGTTTTCGTGGGCGGTTTCAACCAGAATTTCGCCACGCACCAGCTCAACAATCCGGTCAGTATTGCTGTAGACCACGTTAATGGCAGAGTGGGTGTTGAGGTGCACCAGCGTGCCATCTTCGAGCGTTAACTGGCGGCGTTCGCCGACCTCGGTGCTGATGTCGGCCAGCATGCCGCGCCAAGGTTGTTCGCGATAGGCATAATAGCCACTGCCGCTGACCATGAGCAGCAGAATCAGCTGCTTGAGCAGGCGTCTGCGCTCGGCCGAAGGCGGTGCCTGCAGCGTGGCGAGTGCCAGCGCGCCGGGGACTTTGCCAAAATAAAGCTGCACGCGCTCAATTTGTTGCCAGGCACGGCTGTGTTCTTCATCGGCTTCCAGCCAGGTTTGCCAGGCACGTTTGGCTTTTTCATCCATCTCGCCTGAGAGCCAACGCGCATACCAGTCGCTGGCTTGCTGCATAGCCGGGGTGACTTGTTGTGCGAGTTCAGGCCGCATGCGGAGGCTCTTGCAACAGCGTCATGCATTGCAGCATGGCGGTAGAAACATAGCTGCCTACGGTGCGCACGGAGACGCCCAGACGCTCGGAAATTTGCGGATAGCTGGCACCTTCGAGCTGGGCTAGCAAAAACGCGGTGCGGGTTTTGTGCGGCAAGCCATCGAGCATGATATCGAGCCGTACCAGCAGCTCGAGCATGATGGCGCGCGTTTCTGGCGAGCCAACTTCAGCCGGGGCCATGTAGGCCAGTGCTTCGAGGTAGGCACGTTCAAGATCCCGGCGGCGCACATGGTCTACCATCAGGCCATGCGCAACCCGGCTCAGGTAGGCACGTGGCTCGTTTAATACAGGCAGCTCGTGTTTGAGCAAGAGATTGACAAAAGTGTCTTGCGTGAGGTCTGCCGCCCAGTTGGGGCAACCCAGACGCTTTTGTATCCAGGCGCGCAACCAGGCATGGTGCTCAAGGTAGAGCCCTCGAATCAAGCCTTGCGGGTTGGATAACTGACTGGACATGGCAACTCTCTTATCGGTGTTTAGGTCTATGAGTGGCAATATTAATGCCAGCCAGCTAACAAATTGAATTGATTGGTTTTTTCAATAATTCCCGGTTGTAAAAATGGCTGCATGCAACCAAATAAAATCGTTTACAACCACCAGTTAAGTCAACTTCAGTGCTAAAAGCTTAAAGCGCATTACGGCCACTGATGGGTTGTGGCAGATAGACAAAATACCATTCGCCGTAATAGCGCTTGTCATTGAGATGCTGCAACTCGCCGCGGTAGCCTTTGCTTTTAAAAGGCACTTTGTCCGACAGGCTGTATATACCCATAATGCCGCCACTCGGCGCTTCGACGATGCCCCAGCCTTCACGCTGCGTGATCGGGTCCTGATAGGGTTTGCGCAGATGCCGGCGCGGCGACGGGAAGCGCTCATCGTTGTACAAAGCCTCCAGCGTCGGTGGAAAAGTTTTAATCACACCCGGCGTCTGGTTGTAATAACGGCCGATGGCATCGCGGTAAGCCAGGCCGACCTTGATCAACTCCTGCTCACGCTCGCGCAGTACCTGCGTCTGCCAGCGCGTGGCAGCCTCCGACAAGATCAGGCCGCTCAGCATGATCAGCATAAACATGCCGATCAGGATAAAGCCCTGCGCTCGCCTACCACAAGGCATACGGGGTCCCATCCTCTGCCAGCAGTGCCGAGCCGCTATGCACATCAAACACACTGCCCTGCTCGTCGATATTGGGCGGCAGTGTAATCACCCAGGTATCGGCACGCTCGGTGATCGGGTCGGGTGGCACAGACTTGAGGTATTGGCGCTCGACCAGCTCTTCCAGCGTTTCCGGGTAACGGTTTTTATCGTTATAAAACTTGTCGATGGCGTCACGCATGGTGACCAGGTCATGACGCAAAGTGGTCTCTTTGGCGCGCTGCAACATGTGCATAAAGCGTGGCGACACGATGGTCAGCAACATGGCTAGAATCGCCAACACTACCAACATCTCGATCAAGGTAAATCCACGTTTCATTGCCTACCACTCACTGTAAGGTTGCTGGTTGATGCCAATCGCTGTTGAACGTGACGAAACGTCGTAGACATCTTTGGCCATGTCGTCGATGGCACCATCATAGGCACGGATACGCCAGGTATCGGCATTGCTGAGCTGTTGGTCGGTGGCAAACGGGTCACGCGGGATGCGGCGTAAAAAAAACATTTTTTTCTTTTTGGTATCCTGGGCATTTTCGACGCCAGTGACAAGGATAGCCAGGTTCGGCGGATAGCCACTGCTCTCTGCGGTTTTTTTAATCAGCCCCTGGTCCACTGCATCTTTATAGGCATCAATAGCGTCGCGGATTTGCCACAAGGCGCGCTTGAGTTCGCGCTCTTTTTCGCGCTTGCCATTGAGTTGCACCACCGGACTGGCCGCCGTCACCAGCAGCGCCAGCAATACCAGTGTCACCAGCAGCTCGACCAGGGTGAAGCCCTTGCTGCGTTTGGCGTGGGCGGGATGGGCAGAAAACAGTCGCAACGCAAACATGGTCAACTTATCTCAATGCCATCAGGGCTGTACCGCGCCACCATCGGTGCTGTTCATCATCTGGTTGGCAAAGCCGCTGTCATTACGCACATTGCTGCTTTGCGTGCTTTGTGGTGTCACCACGGGCGCAGCGGGCGGGGTGGTGTCTACAGCTTGCACCGTGCGCGCGCCGCCTGCCCCGACCGGATTCGCCGTCGCCGCCACCCCGGATGGAATCAGGCTGTACACCGCATTGGCCGGGCTCAGGTTATGCATGATGCGCGGCGTGATGAGCAGCACAATTTCGTTTTTACGCTTGTCCTGATTGTTGTTGCTGAACAGCCTGCCGATCAAGGGCAAATTGGCCAGGCCAGGCACTTTACGCTGGGTGCGCTGCTCATCATCGCGGAACAGGCCCGCCAGGATTTGGGTTTCGTTATTGCGCAATTGCAGGGTGGTATTGGCGTTGCGGCTGCCGATGGTGTAAGCCAGTACACCGGAGCTGGTGGTGACCTGGTCAGTAATATTGCTGACCTCCATGCCGACCTTGATGCTGACCTGGTCCTGCATCTGGATCACGGGCTCCACATCGAGCTTGATGCCAACCTCGATATAATTCACGTTCTGGCTGACAAAGCCTTGCGCACTGGCGACACTGGTCAGCACCGGGATCTTGTCACCGACATGAATCTTGGCACGGTCACGGTTTTTGACGCGGATTTTGGGACTGGCCAACAAATTGGTGTCGGTATCCTGATGCAACAAATTGAGCACCACAGCCGGATCGTTGATGGAAAACACGCCCAGCTTGCCGTTAAAGTTGCGCAGCTCGGTCAACGTTAATTTGCCCGCCTGTGGCTGCGTGCCACTCGTGCTGCCCGCAGCATTGCCCTGCACACCCACCCCAATCTGGCTAGGATACTGGATGCCCAGGTTTTCCAGGTTACGGCGGTTGATCTCCATCACTTCCACCTCCAGCATGACTTCCGGCTCATTGAGGTCTTGCGAGGCAATCAGCTTTTCGGCCACCTTGATGCGGTCCAGAGTGTCACGGATCACCAGCGTATTGAGCTTTTCATCCATATACACATCGCTGGCGCGCAGCACGGTTTTCATCATATTGAGCGCGCGCTTGGCATCCATGTGCGTCAGGTAAAAACTACGCACAAACAGCTCTTCATATTGCGCCGCACGTGATTGCGGGTAAATCAGCAAGGTATTGCTGTTGAGGATTTTTTTGCCTAGCTGGTGGCTGGTCAGGATCACCTCCAGCGCCTGTTCAATCGGTGTATCCCGCAGCAGCACATTGACGCGGATGCCATCACTGAGCTCCTGGTCAAACGAGAAATTCAAATCACCGGCCTTGCCCAGATATTCAAACGCCTGCTTGATTGGAGCGTTTTTAAGCTCCAGTGTCACTTTCTTTTTGAGCGATGACTGCAACGGCCGCACCACACTGCTGCGTTCGTTTTTCTTTTGTTCCAGCTGTTCAAATAACTGACGCGCTTCAGGCTGCGCGGGTTGCTCGGCCAATACGGTGCGCAAGCCAAACTCGGCGCCGGCCCAATCCTCGGCCGCAATCGCGCTTTTAACCTGCGTTAATTGCTGGTCGTGCTGGCGGGCTTGCGTGACTTTTTGCAAGCCATCACTGGCCGCGCGATTATTCGGTGCTGCTTGCAACACTTGTTCATAACCCGTCATGGCGGCATCGTATTGTTTGGCCTGCAACAAGCTATCGGCTTCCTGCAATTGCTTTTGCAGCTTTTTCTCCTGCAGCAAACTGAGCCAGTTTTTATATTGCGGCTGGCGTGGGTTTGCCTCTACCAGTGGCTGCAACAGCCGGATCGCTTCGTCATCCTGGCCGCGCGCTGCGTAGAGCCGTGCTTGCTCCAAGGCCGCATCGCCATTTTTTTCAGCCGCTTGCCAGTGACTGCAACTGAGCAATAATAGCGGGCTGCCGAGTAGCCACATCCAACGCCAGCCTGTTTGTTTCATCTGTTTGCTCAAAGCATTCCCCCATTTTCCAGCATCATTTCAAAGCGCTCTCCGGCATGTTGCAGCACCAGCCTGTGCTGATCCAGCCGCGTGACCCGCCACCCCTCGGCAAACCGGTCACCTTCACGCACCACATATTGTTGTTGTCCATCACTTAAAAACACCTGCCAGCGGCCTTCTTGCAGCAGGCGGCCGGCATAGGTATATGGGTTGACCGGCCCAGCTGCGGCTAACGCTTCTGCAGGCACTGCTGGCGGCGGGAGTGCCGCAAACAGATTGACTACCGGTTCATCCATTTTTGCTTCATCGCTAGTCGGCGCATCCATCTTTGCCTTATCTCGCCCCGGGATGTCTGCATTCAACGCAGGCGGGGTACCCGTGGCGGGTAGCGCGTCGGTCAACGCGGCATGTAATGCAGGCAGCGCCTGCGACAAAGGTTTGCGCTGCTTGGCCGCCCCGGCAGGCATGACAGTCGCAGCAACCGGCGTGGACGCGATCTCGGTGTCAGACTGGCTCACCCACCAGCAGGCAACCAAGGTCATGGCAAGCGCGGCCACTAAGCCGATTTGCCGGTTCATGCTGGCCTCCGTTTGCGCGTATACAAGTTGAACTCAATATAGGCCTCCAGCCCGGCTTGCTGCACATCGGTGCGTTGCAGCTTGCATTGCGCCAGCGCCAGGCTGGGGTAGCGCTGCAAAACCAGCGCCAGAAAATGCCGCAGTTGCACATAGTCGCCGCTCAAAGGCAGCTTGATGCGCTGCACGTATAAATCACTTTGCGCAGTCGCGCCGGATTGAAACTCGGCGCGCTCAAACACCATGCCCATGGCATCGGCCAGGGCCAGAATCTCGGCACTGACGCGGTCGGCGTCTTCTTCACTCGGCCATTGCGCCAACACTGGCATAGGCTGCGGTAAGGCCTGATTGGCTGAGGACGTGGACGGCCTGGCCGTTTGCGTCTGGGGGCCATGCCCGGCGGCTGGTGGACGCAATCGCTGTTGCCAATCTTGCTGCAGCCACCAGGCTTGTGCCAGCATGATCGCCACTATCAGCGTCAATGCCAGCAGGCCGAGCAACCAGGGTTGACGCCAGGGGCTGTGTTGCCAGGCAAACTGCAGGCGTGCCCACACGCGGCTCAGAACCTCGCTACCATTACGCCGGGAATTTAAAACTGCCATGCGGCCTCCAGTTGCAAGCTGGTCATGCGCTCGCCATTGACCTCGGTGCTTTCGCTGCTATTGAGTTTGACGGCCGCCAGCGAGGCTTGCTGACGCAAACGCTCAACCAGGGCCCAGCCCTGCTGGCGTTTGTGTGCGAGCACCGTCATCCTGACCAGTTTGCGCTTGGCATCGGGTGCCAGCTGCATCCAGTAAAGTTCAGCTTGTTGCGCGCGTTCGAGGTCATGCAGCAAAGGCAACCAAGGCGTGGCAATCTGCGCCTGCGCCTGCGTCAACTCGGCCTGCAAGGCCGGGCTGATAGGCGCAAGCTGCACCACCGGGGCTGAGCGGCTGGCAGACTGCCTGGCCAGCCACTGCTGCTGCAAGACCTGATTTTGCTGGTTAAGGTGCTGATAAAGCGGTACCAGCACCAGCAATAGCAACAGCAAGATCAGGCCGAGCGCACAAGCGACCGGGCCAGGCAGCCGACCGGCGGCATGATTAAAGTCCAAAACTGGCATGGCAGCACGCATCAGGCCAGACTCCACATCGGCTGTCCCGCTGGCTCAGTCGTGGGTAAAACAATGACTTTAAATGGCGAGAAATCTTCTGGGCGCAGACCTGCGAGTGCGGTCTGGGCCAGATAAACCGGCAACTGCGCCCGCTCAGGATGCAGGGCCTGCTCGCGCAACAACACCTGGCGCAAGGTATGCCGCCAATCGCTGTCAGGGGAATGGCGGTCTACCGGCAGCGTGCGGATCTGCTGCCAGGCACCGTGTTGCAGGCAAGCCAGTGTCAGGCTGGTTGACTCACGGCAGACGATCCAGCCAGCCGCTTCACTGCCCTGCTTTCGCATCCACGCCAGACTTTGGTTAGCCGAAAGTTGCCAGGCGGGCAGCAGTTGGCCGATAGGCAATCCTGCCGCATCGAACTCGCGATGTAACTGTGTCAGCAAGTCCTCGGCAATCGCATTGATCAGGAACGGCTTGCCATAGCCCGGGCACTGGCTGCGTAGCTGCGATGGCTGCGTCTGAGACCCAAACGCCTGCTGCAAACCATGGGCAAAATAGGCTTGCTGATCCGCACGGCTACGGATCTGATCTTGCCAGGGCAAGGCCAGCCAGTGCACAAATTGATTAGAGAGCACGACCACCACATGCCAGCGTTGCCCGGCATAGGTTGATAACACCAGGCGCAAGGTCTCCCACAGTTGCGCAGATGGGGATGCTGCATGGGCATCACTGTGATCATCCACCGCATGCACCGTGTGTTGCAGGCATTGCGCAGCGCCACCCAATCGTCCGCGCCGAGAGTACTCAAAGGCGACAATGCGGTCATGCGTGATCACTATGCGCAATTCTGGCGCAGTGTAGGCTTGCCACCAGCGGCGGCTGGCGGCGGCATGGCAATCGACGCCGGGCTCAGGCCAATGATGTAACACGGTTAATCTCCTGCAAGGTGGTTTCGCCCGCGGCCACCAGGGCCAGCCCGGATTCACGCATGGAACGGGTGCCGGTGGTGGCTGCCAGTGCCTTGATCTGGCTGATGGGGGCTTTGGATACGATGAGCTCGCGCATGCGGTCATCAAACAACAACAATTCAGCAATGCCCTTGCGGCCCTTGTAACCGCTGCCGTGACACTGGCCACAACCCTGGCCTTTTTTAAACTGGTAATGGCTGGCGGTGGCCGGGGTAAGCCCGGATTTAGTCAGCAAGGCGGCATCAGGGTGGTCGTCCACCTTGCAATACGGGCAAATCACGCGGATCAGGCGCTGCGCCAGAATCACATTGACCGCCGAGACAAAGCTGTAAGCGTCGACGCCCATATTGGTAAAGCGGCCGATCACATCAAACACGTTGTTGGCATGCACCGTGGTCAGTACCAAATGCCCGGTCAGCGCCGATTGCACGGCAATTTGGGCGGTTTCGCCATCTCGGATTTCGCCCACCATGATTTTGTCCGGGTCATGCCGCAAAATTGAGCGCAAGCCACGGGCAAAGGTCAGGCCTTTTTTCTCATTGACCGGAATTTGCAAAACACCGGGCAGCTGGTATTCCACCGGGTCTTCAATGGTGATGATCTTGTCCTGGCCCTGATTGATCTCGGAGATCATGCCGTAAAGCGTGGTGGTTTTACCGCTGCCGGTGGGGCCGGTCACTAGCAACATGCCATACGGCGCCTCGGCCTGGGCGCGGATTTGCGCCAGCAAGGCCGGGGCAAATCCAAGGACTTCCAGGCTGATGCCCTGCGCCTCGCTGAGGGCTTTGCGGTCGAGCACGCGCAACACCGCATCCTCGCCCAGCACACTGGGCATGATGGACACGCGCAGGTCGATGTCGCGGCCCAGCGCATGCACCTTGCAGCGTCCATCTTGCGGAATACGGCGCTCGGCAATATCGAGCTCGGACATGACCTTGATGCGCGAAATGGCCTGCTCGGCCTGCATCACGCCATTCAAGCCACCAACTTCGGTGAGCACGCCGTCAATGCGGTATTTGACGCGCAAGCCTTGCAGCGTTGATTCGAGGTGGATATCGCTGGCCCCGGCCTTGAGCGCGTCGTACAAGGTAGAGCGTACAAAACGCACCACCGGGCTGCTGTCTTCGCTGATCGATTTAAGCGAGAGCTCTTCCACCGGCGCCTCTTCTTCATGGCTGGTAGCATCACCCGCATGCACCTGATCCATCGCCCGCATTTGCGCCTCGTGAAACTGCAAACAGGCCGCAATATCATTGCGATGCGCCAGTGACCACTGCACCGGTTGCCGCACCAGATGCTGCAAGCGTACCTGCAAGGCCTCATCAAACGGGTCGGCCATCAGCATATGCAAAGACTGATCCTCCGCTTGCATCAGGATCACGTGCCAGGCATTGGCGTCATTGAGGCCCAAGGTGTCAAACATGGGCTGCATGGCATGCATGGCCAACGCGGTCTTGACCGGATAGTGCAGCCAGCGGCCCAAGGCCTCGACAAAGGCATCGGCGGCCAAGCCACTCAGTGATTCCAGCACCTCGACCAGCGGCCGGCCGCTTTGCGCGGCCAATAGTCGCGCCTGCTGCAGCAAGTCGCCGGACAACACGGGGGCCTCGCCCAGGGGCTGCTCCAACATGGATAAATCCTGCATATTCATTTTAAGCTTGCATCCCGTCTACAACCTCTGCCCTCTGACACGACTATCCTCTACCACGCCTACTAAACCGCACCTCTTTTTTGGGGGCTCATGATTCAATCGAAATTTTTCATTTATGGTGCTGATTATTCAATCGCGACCCTTCATTTGCGGCGCTCATTATTCAATCGCGCCGGCCAACTCAAAAATCGGCATATACATCAACACCACCACCAGCCCGACAATGAGGCCGATGATGACCATCAGTGCCGGTTCCAGCAGCTTGCTTAACCACTCGACCCGGCGCGCGGTATCCTCGTCGTAAAACACCCCAATCCGCCCCAGCATCTCGTCCAGCTGGCCGCTGCGCTCACCCACGCGCAACATGCGGTTGGCGATGGAAGTGGTCAAACCATGCACCTCCATGGCACCAGACAGCGGCTTGCCTTCACGCACGTCAGCGATCACCTGCTGCAAGGCGCGTTGCATCTCTAGCGGTAACAGAGACTGCACCATGCCCAGGGCAGTCAACAAGGGAATTCCTCCCTGTAACAACATCCCCAGCGTGCGGTAAAAGCGGGCCAGTTGATAAATGCGCAAGGCCTCACCCAAACTCGGGATCTGCCAGATTTTTTTCATGATCCAGGCCTGGCAAGCCGGACGCGAAAACAGCAGCCACAGCATGGCGATACCGCTGATGGTACTCAATAACACCAGCTCACCGTGCCCTTGCAGCAACTGCCCCCAGCGCAGCAGCATCTGGCTGGCCCACGGCAGCTTGTCGCCGCCACTTTCATAAATCGTGCTAAAGCGCGGCACCACATAGCCGAGCAGAAACAGCACCACCAGCCCGCCCACCACGATCAGCAACACCGGATAAATCGATGCCGCAATGATTTTTTTGCGAATGGCATCGACTTGGGCCTGGTAAGCGACATGGCGTTTGAGCGCCTGTGCCATATCGCCGGTGCGCTCGCTGGCACGGATCAAGGCCACATACAAAGGGCTGAAGACCGCGGGTTGCAAAGCCAGCGCCTGCGACAACGGCAAGCCTTCATACAAGGCTGTCCGTAAAGCGGTCAGCACCGCTCTTGAGGTCTCTTGCTGCTCTTTCTCCGCCAGTCCCTCAATCGCCTCTATCAAACTCAGGCCAGACTCCAGCAGCGCCAGCAACTCCTGGCTAAACAAGCTGAGCTGAAAGCTGTTTTTCTTGATCAGCCATTGCGGAAGCGCCAATCCTTGACGCGGCTGACGCACCTGCAAGACGCCATAACCACGCGCCTGCGCCTGCTGACGTGCAGCCTGCGGGTCGGCCGCCTCCAGCGACATCCAGCTGACCTCGCTGCCCTGCAATACCTTGAGCTCAAACTTCATGACGAGATGGCTGCTTTACCAGTTACCCACATCGCTATCGGCGTCCTGGCCACCCGCCGCGCCATCGCTGCCCAAGGTCCAGACATCGTAATCGCCATGCTCGCCGGGCGCGCGGTATAGGTAAGGCCGCCCCCACGGATCAGCGGGTACGCCTTTGGCCAGATAAGGCCCCTGCCACTTGGTCTCGCCACTGGGGGCCTGATTCAGCGCCGCCAGCCCTTGCTCAGTCGATGGGTAATGCCCGGTATCCAGCCGGTAGGTGTCCAACGCACGTGACAAGGCCTCAACCTGCGCTTTGGCAGTTTTGGTTTCAGACTTCCCGATCTGCGCAAAGTACTTGGGGCCGACATAGCCAGCCAGCAGACCTATAATCACCATCACCACCAGCAGTTCCAGCAAGGTAAACCCCCGGTGTGTGTTTGGCGCAAGTGTGGCAACTGGACGGATTGCAGATTGATTTTTTTTGGACATGATTTACCCCCGACTACTTGGTCATAAACAATTGGCTCACGCGATTAAGCGTGTCCAGTGACAACAAACCACTGCTGAACTGCAAGTTCACCCAGTCGCTAATCAGGCTGTAATAAGCCTTGGTCAGTGCCAACTGGTTGTTAAACAGCTTTTGCTGGGCTTCCAGCACTTCGTGGTTAGTTTTAAATCCAGCCAAAAATCCTTTTTGCGTGCCATCCAGGGCCACCCTGGCCGACTGCACCGCCTGCTGGTAGGCAGTGACGGATTGTTGTTGTGCGTGCAGGCTCTGGTAGTACTTGCGCACATTGAACTCCACCTCGCGCAACTTTGCGGTCATGGTTTCTTCACTGGCGGTCAGGCGGCTGGCACTCTGTCGCACATTGGCACTCACATACCCACCCGCAAATAAGGGCACATTCATCTGCAATGCCAGCGTGGTCGTGTCAAAACGCGAGCCCAAGGTGTTATTACTGTCGTTCTGGCTGTAAGAGCGCACACCGACCAAATCCAGCGTCGGATAATGCCCGGCCTGTTTTTTCTCGACATCCTTTTTCGCAACCTCAATATTCTGGTAGGCCGCCGCCAGCTCAGGGTGGTGTTGCCGTGCCAGCGCCAGCCAAGTCTCCAGCGGATGCTCGGCTGGACTGAGTTGGTTCAAGCCATCGACCAGCAGTTCGGCAGACAAGACATGCGTGCTGCCTGTCAGAATCTGCAAGCTTTGCTGACTGGCCTGCAAGTCATTATTGGCTTGCAAGTGCTCCACTTTAGCCACATCCAGATTGGACTGCGCCTCACTCACCTCGACCACGGTGCCACTGCCGCGCGTATAACGCTGTTCTGCCTGTTGCAATTGCTGGCTGACCGCCTCCAGCTTGCGTGCCTGCACCGTTACGCGGTCTTGCGCGTACAGCGTTTCCAGATAAACCGACACCAGCTTGAGGATCAGCTTTGCGGTTTCCTGCTCCAGCAATGACTCCTGCGCACTCACGTAAGATTTGGCGCCGCCATACATGGCGAGCGTCTCTTTGTTGTACAGCGGTTGCCTGACCGAGAGGCTGTAATTTTCGAGCGAATAATCAAGTTCACTATTGACGGCCCCCAGCGTGGTTTGCGTCGTGCGATCCGTATTGCCGCGCCCCTTGAGCAAGCCCAGTTGTACCTTGGGGTAAAACATTGCGCGCGCCTTGGTCAACTCTTCACGCTCGGCCTCGGTATTGGCCAGCGCAGCCCGGTAGTCTGCATTATGGGTCGCCGCCAGTTGATACAGACTGTTGAGGTCGGCCTCGGCGATGACTATCCCTGGCAACGATAAGCCTGCAAGGAGGCAGACCAGTCTTAAAATCCGGAATAGACGCAAAAATATAAATAGAGAGACATATAAAGCAACCGCCATTGGAAAATACGTTATCAGTGAGTGAGCAGGATAAAGTGCAAGGCGCACGGAGCGGACGAGCCGAGACAACCAACGAAGTGTTGCGGTGTAGGCTAACTCGTGTAGCGATGTTAAGCGTAGCGGCCGTAACCACAGTACAAATAGTACGGCGAGGTTAGGAGTACCGCGTAACGCATCAATTTGCCTGCGCAGCCACTGAGAACGTGTTTCCATTATTCTTCTTTCATTGAAGCGGCTAACCGCTTGCTCAGCGGATGCATCAGGTAATTCCACAGCGTGCGTTCCCCGGTCTTGATCACGACCTGTACTGGCATGCCCGGCTGTAACTGGCGGCCTTGCAAGGCTTGCACGCCTTTGTCTGTCAGTTTGACGCGGGCCAGATAATAACTCTGGCTACCTTCAGGCGTAGCGGCCGGTTTGCTCAGCAGGTCTTTGGAAAGGGATTTGAGCTGGCCCTCTGCCAGCAGTTGCGGACTGTTGGCAAAGGTAGAGAAGCGGATATCGGCCGCCTGGCCAACATGAATTTTGTCGATCAGGTGCGGAGGAATCTGTGCGTCCACAATCAGCGCTTCGCCCGAGGGCACAATATCCATGAGTTTTTGCCCAGGCTGGATCACGGCGCCCACGGTGTGTACCTGCAAGCCCACCACCTGACCTGAGGCTGGCGCACGGATTTCAGTCCGCCCCAGTTCTTCGCGCAGTGCACGGACTTTTTGGGCATCGGCCTCGACTTGCAATTTGACTTGCGCCATTTCTGCATCAATGTCTTTTTTCTCCAGCTGTTTGCGCTGATAAATTTGCTGTTGCAGCTCGAGAATGGCCCGCTGTGCACGCAACAGATTGGCCTGTGTGTTGGCCCGGTCGCCATACAGGGCCGCCACACGTTGCTCCAGGTCATTTTGCTGGTTGCGTGGCGCATAGCCCTCGGCCGCCAGCGCGCGCACGCCTTGCAGTTGTTCTTCGAGCAAGCGCAATTGCGATTCATGACTGGTCAACACGCCGCGATAGCCTTCTATCAATGCCTGATAGCCGGCAATGGCCTCTTGCTTGGCCGCAATATCCGCCGCCAGCGCCGACACTTTGGCCAGCAGCAACTGGCTCTGGTTACGCATCTGTTGCTGAATCAGCGGGTCGGTCTGCTGGCTGATCAAATCCGGGTGAAAATCAATCAGCGTGCGCTGCGTCTGCTCGGCGCGCAAGCGGTCTTCCTGCGCACGCAACCCGGCATAACGGTGACGCACCTCTTCATACCGCGCCTTGCTGGCCTGCGCATCCAGCTTGAACAATACCTCGCCGGCATGTACTTCCTTGCCTTCGTGCACCAACAGCTCACTCACCATGCCGCCCGACAAATGCTGCACCACCTTGTGATTACTTTCCACGCTGATCACGCCTTCGGTCGGCACGCCCTCATCCAGAGGCGCCAGGGCTGCCCACAGCACAAACCCGGCCAGGCCCGCCAGCAAAATCAGGGCGCCTTTGCGTGCAGGCCTTGCGTTATGCGCATAGTCTTCAATGGCATGGACATTGTCAGGGACAGGGCTGGTCGACATCAGCGACATGTTTACTCCGTAGTAGCCAGAGGACTGGCTGCTTGTAACTGGTTTAAATAGACGATGCCGGCATCACGCGGCCCGTGGTGCAATACTTCGCCGCGCTTGAGCACCAGCAGGTCGTCAGTGATCTTGAGGATGCCGGAACGGTGAGAAATGACGACGATGGTCGTGTTGAGGGTTTTCAGCGCCTGCAATAGCTGCAGCAGCCTGGCTTCGCCAAACTCGTCCAGGCTGGCATTGGGCTCATCCAGCACCAGCAAGGCGGGCTCTTTGTAAATGGCGCGGGCCAGACCGAGCAGCTGTCGCTGGCCTCCTGACAAGGGCAAGCCTTGCGCATCGAGCCGAGTATCGTAGCCTTGTGGCAAGCGCAAAATGGCCTCGTGCAAACCGACACGCTGGCAAGCCTGCAAGATATGCGGCGTCTCGAGTGGCCCAAAACGCGCCACATTCTCGGCAATGGTGCCTTCGAGCAAAGACACTTGCTGCGGCAGGTAACCCACGCTGGTGAGTGACTGCCGCACATTGGCAGGCGTCAGCAAGGTCTGGTTGACTTCATAGCGCCCGCGCTCGGCAAATACCGCCCCAACCAGCAACCGGGCCAAGGTACTTTTGCCTGCCCCGGAGGGGCCCATCACGCATAACAGGCGGCCCGGCAGAATGCTGACATCCACCGCCTGCAGCAACGGGCGGGCCCCATGACTGACCCCGACCTGCGTCAACTGCAAGGTATAGGGCCGCAACAGGGGCGCAGCGGCGACGGTTTCCATTGTTTGCACCTCAGCCCCCGCCTTCACCGGCACACCCGCCATCATTTGCTGAAGCTCACCGGCGGCCGTCTTGGCTTGCAACCACTGGCGCCAGCTTTGCACCATGACATCAAACGGTTGCAGCGCACGCGCAATCAGCACATTGGAAGCCACCATGGAACCGACACTGATCTCGCCTTCAATGGTCAACCACGCCGCAATCGCCAGCATGAGCGATTGCAGGCAATAACGCACCCATTTGTTGAGAAACTGGCTGCGATCACTCTGGCGTTGCCAGTGGTCTTCGGTTTCGGCTTGCTGTGCCAGCAACTGTTGCCAATGCTGGCGCAAGGTCTGCATCATGCCCAGCACATGACTGGTCTGTGCGTGCTGAATTTTCTGTTGCAAAAAATGCTCGGTACGCTGGCGGGCGGCGTGGGTTTCCTGACCAGGCTGCGCCAAGACATGCTGATGCCTCCAGGCCACCAGGCACTGCACCAGACAGAATGCAATTGCGGTCATGCCCAGCAGCGGATGCAGGGCAAACAGGACGGCGATGTAAATCAGGCTCCAGGGAATATCCAGCAAGGCAAACAAGCCCTGCCCGGTCAGCCACTGCCTGACTGCCGTCAATTGCTGCAAGGCCTGTTGCGGCACACTGGAAGCCAGGCGACCAGGATCAAAGGTGGCGGCAAACACCTGTTTGCCAAAGCGCAAGTCAAACTGCACTCCGGTCTTCACCGCATACAAGCTGCGCAACCAGTCAGCCCCCGCCATGAACACAAGCAAGCCGGCCGTCAGCAGCGTCATCGCCACCAGCGTCAGCGTATTACGGCTGAGCATAACCCGGTCATACAGTTGCAGCATGTACAGCGTGGGCACCAGCATCAGCACATTGGTTAAAAAACTCAGCCAGAACATCTGCAAAAATGCACCCTGAAAAGGCTGCATAAATGCCCACATCGGCGACTGCCGCCATCCGCCCGCTAAAGCCATCATAAACTCGCCACCTTGCCGGACTCCGGCTGAAAACTGGCCAGCACCTCGGCCGGTTTGCCAAAACGGATCATCTGGCCCTGACACATCACCAGCATGCAGTCGGCGATGCTTAAAATGTGTTGCAAATGGCTGATGATGACAAAGGTAGTGCCCTGTTGCTTCATGCGTGCAATCGCCTGCTGTAACAATCGCTCACTGGTGGTGTCGAGGTTGGCATTGGGCTCATCGAGCACCACAAAACGCGGCTTGCCATAAAAGGCGCGGGCCAGGCCAATCAACTGCCGCTCACCGCCAGACAGGTGCATGCCAGATGCGCCAATCACGGTATTGAGCCCCTCTGGCAACTGCTGCACCCACTCGTTGAGGCCCAGTAGATCGAGTACCTCGGCCAGGGCGGCAGGATCAGGCATTTGAAAACGGCAAATATTATCCACCAGGCGGCCATCAAACACATCGACCTCTTGCGCCAGATATCCCAGCGAAGGGCCGAGCTGGTTTTTATCCCAACGGTAAATATCCACCCCATCCAGGCGTACCCGGCCGGTGGTGGGGGCCAGCAAGCCGACCAGCAATTTGGCCAGTGTGGTTTTGCCTGACGCCGAGGCGCCAGCGACAATCAGCACCTGCCCCGGCGCAAGCTTAAACTGCACCTGGCGGATAAACGCCTCTGCAGGCGTTTTGCCTGCTTGTGGCATGGCATAACCCAGCTGGTCTACACTCAACTCACCCACTGGCGGCGGCAAGACCATGCCGGGCGCAGTGGCTGGCGCGCCCGCCAGCAAACTGTCTATGCGTTGATACGCGGTCCAGGCTTGTTCATAGGTTTTCCAATGGCCCACACATTGCACCAGCGGCGCGAGCACGCGGGCAGCCAGAATCGAGGCCACAATCATCATGGCGCCGCCGTTGTACAGATCACCTGCAATAAACAGGTAACAGGCCAGGCCCAGAATCAAGCTGGTTTGCAGGGTTTGCAGCCAGCGGGCAGCCGCGGCGCTTTTTCCCGCCAGCGCCGAGGCTTGCGCCTGCTGCCACAAAAAACCGTGCTGGTGTTGCAGCCAGCGCTGCTGCATGGGCGCGAGCATGGCCATGGCATGCATGGCATCGCCATGACGGCTGATGCTGGCAAAATAACGGTGTGACTCGATTGCATGCTGGTTGGCCTGCGCCATCAGCGGGGCGACGCGAGACTGGTTATGCCAGGTCAAAATCAATTGGATGGTGAGCCCGGCCAGGGTAAGCAAGCCCAGTGCCGGATGAATCCAGAACACGGCCGCTAAAAAAATCAGGCAGAACGGGGCATCTATCAGGCTCAAACAGGCAGAAGAATGCAACACTTGCTTGAGGGTAGAGAAATCAGAAAATACCTGGCTGGCAGGGAACTCAGGCATGGACAACCTGCTCGCAAATACACGTTCAAATACGCGTTGTTGCAACAGGGATTCAAACTTTTTGGCCGCTGACTGCAACAAATTGCGGCGCTGCCACTCGAGCGCTTCCATCACCAGATAGGCAAAGGCCGCCATCACGGTGAGCATCAGCAAGGTCGAAACATTACGGCTATTAATGACGCGGTCGTACACCTCCAGCATATACCAGGAGGGCACCAGAATCAGCAAATTGGTCACTACCCCAAACAACCATACCCGGCGCCACAACGGCCACAGGGCGGGCAATGCTTGCTTGATGGTTTCAGCTTGCGACAACTTCATCACGACTAAGGACTTTGATAGAGCGTATCGGCAGGCAGGTTTCCCTGCCCGCCTATCCGGTACTTAAACGACAACAAAGTCCGACACAGACACTGTGCTGACACCTGTCAACACTGCAATGTCTACCTTGGCACCGCTACCATTACCATCTGCGTCATAGCTGAGGGTTTTAGTGGTGGTGTTGTAAATCAGGTAATCATTGGCGTCTTGCGCAGTGCCGGTGCTGTTCACACGCAACATGCTGCTGTTAAACCCTGCCAACTGGCTGTACTGATCCAGGTGCAACTCGATTTTGTCGGTGCCACGGGTGAAATCAGTGATGGTGTCTACCCCGGTCAGGTTAAACGCCGTGTTGGTATAGGTTTGCACGCTAGTAGAAGAGCCAGTCACGACTTGCTCGTAGACTTTGCCGAACACAAACGTATCCGCGCCGCCATTCCCTGTCAGCGTATCGTTACCACCATTGCCAACAAATACGTCAGCCTTGCTGGTGCCGATAAAGGTTTGCTGGTTAGCATTACCTTCAAAACGCAGACCATTGGTGGTCAAGCCAGAAGCATCTACGACCACATTGTTGATGGTGCCGCCGTTGTTACCCAGGGTGTTGGAGAGATCAGATACCGTGCCGTTGGCTTTGAAGTAGTAATGATCGTTGAGCAATTGCAGGTCAGTGTTTTCAACATTCAAACGACCGACAGTGCCGCCCACTTGCACCACTTCCATAGACTGGAAGTTGTCGTTGTTGAGCACAACAGTGCCGTTGGCTTTGGTATTAGCACCGATACCGGTAGTAATACGCAATGTATCCACGCCATCACCACCCACGATCACATCATGCTTGTCGCCTGTCGCAATCCACTCTTTGTTACCGTCATCTGCTTTAGAAGTCGTGCCTTGCACACCACTACCAAAACCGCCGATCACAAAAATGTCATTGCCTTCGCCACCATCCAGGTAGTCAGCACCGCCATGGCCAATCAGCAAGTCATTGCCGCCGTTACCATAAACAGTGTCATCACCCAAACGCATGGTCGCGTAGTCAACACCCTCGCTGCCCAAGACGATCTCGTGTGCATCGCTGCCTTCGTTAGCACCGTCAATGCGGGTGAAGCTACCAGCTTCACCTTCTGAAGCGTCGTAAGTCACATCCACATTGTAGTAAAGGTGAGCAACAGAGAAGTCATCTACCTCAAACGCAGCCTTGTCGTATGTGACTGGTGTAGCACCGACAATGGTAGCGGCTGGCTCAAAAGTAGCCTCTTCAAACTCAAGTTCAACAGTGAGGTTTTCAACATCGCCACCGGCAACACCATGAATTTGGTAACCCGGGTTGATAAATTCACGACCAAGAGACTCACCATTTTCTTCAAGTTGCTCGGCTTCAAGAGTAATACTGACACCACTTGCAAGCTCAATCCGCTCAATACCTGAAAACTCAATTTCTTCAAACTCGCCTGACTTAGTAAACTCTAATGTATCAACGGCGTTGTAGCCAGCAACCGTTGTGGCAAATGTACTGATAGCTGATGAACCTGGACGCGTAACAATATTAAGACGTACATCTGTTTCGGTTTCTAATGCTACGTCCAAATCCTCAATTTCGCTTCGAGTATCAGTGACCGTATCATAAACCGTTCCATCATCATCTTCTACGTCAGTATAGCGCGCTTCTTCACCTTGGTTATCCAGGTCAGATACCCCGCCGACAATGGTTACACCAGTGGCATTTTCTTCTTCACCAATTACAAAGGTATCGTTGCCTTCACCACCTAGAGCGGTATCGCTAGAAGTTACATAGATCAAATTACCAACAACCGTCTCATCTCCAGCAGAGGCATCCCCAGCGGAAATCAAATCTTCGCCTTCGCCACCATCAAGGATATCATCGCCATCGCCGCCTTCAAGAATATCGTTGCCACTACCGCCCAACAATACGTCATTGCCTTCTCCGGCATTTAGAAAATCATTACCAGATCCGCCTGCAATATAATTGTTACCGTCTCCAGCATAAATTTGGTCGTCGCCACTACCACCGCTGATAATGTCATCACCTTCATTAGCAGTAATAAAGTCATTGCCAGAACCGCCATCAGCCGCATTATTACCTGAACCCAAGTCTATTGTATCGCTACCGCCGCCGCCCGCTACGAAATCATTTCCTGAGCCAGTAAGGATAATATCGTCACCATCACCACCAAAAACGATATTATTGCCTTCGCCTGCATTAATAAAGTTACTGAGATTATTGCCAACAATCAAATCAGCATCAGGCGTACCGGTATACTCAGTTTCCGTCGCATTAAAAATCTTAATAGCCATTTTAATACTCTCCTAAAATCAGATAACTCATTTCAAATAACTTCATTCGTATTTATTCTCTTTTGAGTCATCTATCGCTACAATTAGCAGGCATTTATGGCTGCCTGTTATACCAATTCACTTTCATCCCTGGTTAGGTATCGTTAAGCCCTTAACGAGATGTAAACTGAATTCTTCAGGTGGTCGTAAATGCACAACCACCTATAAATTATTTATCCTCAATACTGTCCTGCTAATACTGCTCGACCATTCCATCTACTGGCACCAATGCCGGTGCACTAATTTCTATGGTTTTTTTTCCATTCTGTCCCATCGTTCTAAAGCGTATTGCATTCGGTTTAGAAACAGGGTCCCGTGCATCGCATGCATATTTGATATAGAAAATAGATGAATTTGGCTGTGTTGTGCCATCATCATCCTTAAAACTCAAATCCGTTGTGAAAGTCACCCAATTGGCGCTGTATGCAGCTGCATTACTCTCACTAATTGCCACGTTTGGAGGTGGCGCATCCTTGACTGAGGGCAACGGCTTACCTGCCGCCGCTTTCACGCTCGTAAAAGTTCTACCTGCACGAAATAACACTTCCGTGCCGCCCCCTATCTCTGGCGCAGCTAGCTTGTAGAAATAAGCAATCGCTACATCACTCCCCTCAAACCCTGCACGTGCAATATCGTTCACTTCCCAATATTGCCCATTGGCCAAAGGAGTGTTTTTCATTTGCAAATGCGTGCCCAAAATACATTCGGTATTTTCCTTATTACGCCATATCGCATCGGTTAATACTGCTAAGTCTGGCCGCTCGCCAGCTTGCGATTTTGGCACTTCAATATCACTGACCTTCACTCCAACTAAACGGAAACCTTCTATTGGCGAATATGTAGGACTTTTCAGTAACTCCGGCGTACTAATGGAACAAATATTATTGCTATCTGTTTTAGGTGCTTCAGATACAGATAAGCCAAAATTTCCAGTAGGGTTGCATAGCACATAAGCTGATTCAGCATTGCCATTTTTAGGCAAAGTAACAAACCCCCCTTGGGCAAATACCTGTGTAGCAGCTAATGCACACCACAAAAACATCAATCCGGGATTCATTAATTTCATTTAAAACCTCAACCTTGCAAATTTTCCGAACATTCTCGGTAAATTATGCGCAACGGATTTCTCCGCTACGCATAAGCCGATAATTAAGCGCTACAACCTAAAGTTATGGTGCAGTACTTGTGCCAGGCGCGCGAGAAGTACCAGTCACAGTAACGAATGGTTGTGTTTCTTGCCCGGTTTGACGAAGTTCAAAATTGCCTGCTGTCGCGGTTGTCGTGTTGGCTGTACATGCTTGCTGAATGTACATAGTAGGCGATCCTGGGTTAGTCGAACCATCTTCATCAAGTGCTGCCGTGACATCTGTTGTAAAGTCCACCCAATTGTGGGTGCCGCTAAACGCTGCCTGTTGCTGCGCAGCACTAGGTGAGCCCGGAGGAGTCAATGTCTGACCGACACCATTGATTTGCACGCCTAATGTGCCACCTGCAGGTGGCAACACTTGGTAGCCCGGCGCAACCGAAGCACCACCAATCACGTTAGGTTGCATTTGTACAGATGTGAAAGTGCGACCTATACGAAATACCGAAGAGTTGGTCGACCCATTAGACTTTGCATAGCCTGCTGAAACCGCACCGGTATAGCCACCAAAGGCAAAGTCATTCACCTCCATACGGTTTGTACCAGAGCGTTGCGGGTTGTAGTCATGCGTACCTGTATTTGACATAATTACCTGTTTAGCATAAATGCATTGCGTAATTGGGCTATTGACAAACACACGCTCATTCAATGTGCCTAGCGTCTCGGAAAAAGCTGTGATCGTTGACGAGTTCGACGTTGATAGAGTAAAGCCTGGCTCTGGCGTGCTATTCAGGTTAAGCGCAGCACCAACCCCATTTGTCACTACGCACGCACTATCACTTGCCGGAGGCAAAGTATTGTCACTTTGAGCACCAAAATTACTTGCAGTGCGGCATTGCACATACGGTGTAGTACCGGATGTTGGCAATACAGCAAGCGCTGCCATTGCGGATGATGCAGATACGCTTAAAGCTCCCAAAACTGCTAATTTAAGTAATGAATTCATTATGTTCTCCATAAAGTATTACAATATGCAGGCATTTGTGGCTGCCTGCGGTACCAATTCACCACAAACGTTAGTCCCTCGTGAGTTCTATCCGCTTGCGGTTGAATCCTTATACGCATTAAGGGAGGTAGTTCGCAAATGCTCCTCCTTGTTCTTTTTCATTCTATTCTTACTACTCACTTTTCCTTATGGCGTAATATCAGTACTCGGCGCGCGCGATGTTCCCGTCACCACCACCCATGGTGAGTACCCAGCCCCTGTTTGCCTCAACTTAAAGCTATTTGCTACCTGGCTAGTTGTACTATTAGTACAGGCTTGTTTGATGTACATCTGTGGTGAAGCGGGATTTGCGGTTAAATCAGGCGATAAACCAGCTGACACATAAGTCGTAAAATCAACCCAGCTATTGCTAAGCGGTGCCTCTTGCTGTGCGGTACTAGGCGTGACCGAACAACCGGAAATCAATCCCACACCATTAATTTCTGTGCCTGGCATTCCCCCAATCGGTGGTAAAAGCGCCCAGCCAGCACATGGTGGTGCGTCCTCTAAATCTAATTGTCTTTTTAACTGAACAGAAGTAAATGTGCGGCCTATACGATATACCGATTTGTTAGTAGTCGCATTCGCCTTTGCATACCCTGCTGAAACTGCACCGGTGTAACCGCCAAAAGCAATATCATTTACTATCATACGGTTTGTACCAGCTTTGTACGGGTTATAATCATGCGCACCTGTATTTGACATGACTACCTGTTTAGCATAAATGCATTGGGTAATTGGTGATGAGCTATTGACAAACACTCGCTCATTCAGTGTACCTAGCGTCTCGGAAAAAGCTGTGATCGATGACACGTTGGTTGTTAATAGAATAAAGCCTGGCTCTGGTTTAGCATTAAAGTTAAGCGCAGTACCAACACCATTCGGCACTACACAAGCACTATCTGCCAAAGGCGGGAGGGTATTATCGGGCCCTGCCCCCGCCCCACTCCTACATGCCACATAGGCACTGCTGCCGGAGGTTGGCAGTGTGACGAAACCAGCCGCCCATGCTACTGGATGGAAAAATCCGGATACTGCAAATAGCGAACTTAAAACAGCTAACTTTCTATTGTGCATATTGTTCTCCTTCTTTTTTTGCAATTTGCAGGCACTCACGGCAGTCTGCTTCACCTTTAGTTCCGGCATAACTTAAGGGTTAGCTTTCACTGAACCTTATGATTAAAGCCCTGGCTTTCACGTTACACAGCCTTACCATTTATCCGGCACAAATTGGTAAGTCAATGTTACAAACGCTGACCGAGGCGCACCTATGCCAAGAAAGCTTGTGCCCTGCCATTCGCTACTGTTGTAGTTAAATCCACTTGCACCCACTACACCCAAAGTAGCAGGCGAGAAGGCATTTAAGCCCAGTCGTCCGGCACTGGCGTATTGTTTATTGAACAGATTATTAACCTGCAAACCCAACGTCCACTCCGGTGCCAATTTATAACTGGTTCGAAAGTTAAATACGCTATAACCTGCTGTTGTACCCTCACGGAAATCTGCACGTGGTACAGCTGCACAGTTGGCTGCATTACTAACTTCACACAAATTTAACGGCGTAGCTGGTCCTGCCTCATGTTTGTTATTCTCATTGCCGCGTACAAACGCCTCAGAATGCATAATCATATTGAGCCTGACATTCCATTTGTCGGTAATTTCGTAACCTAGATTGAAGTTGAGGTTGTGCAGCGGCACACCCGGCATGCGATTGCCTGGTTTGACCTTGATTTGGCCATAACTGCCTTCTTGATTAGCGTTCAAATCATATACATTACCCGCGCTGCTATTGTTTGGACTAGCCAGGCTAAACTCAGACTGGAAAGTAGCATCGGTCAACCCATAGTTAATACCAAAACTCGTTTTACCCCATTTGCCCTTTAAGCCCATCTCCAAGCCTTGGCGACGAGTATTGCCAATGTTTTGAAAGTAACTCTGAGTCGCGTTGACCGAAACAAAATAAATATCATCAGTTAAGTCGGTGCGGTAGACACTGGCGTTCCATTCGATATTGTCTGTCCATTGCCCTCTTGCCCCAAACTCCAGGCTTGTAGAGCGCACTTGTTTTAAATAGGGGTCACCCGACATGGCACCCGGCAGATTACAATTGCGGCGCTCTCGGAAGGTGCGGGGAACAAAGATAGGTGCGCCAGTCACAGGGTCAAACTTATCAAACACTGGGCTATCATCAAAGGCACAACCTAGCTCAATGGTAGTGGGCGTTCTGGCACCACGGCTCAAGTTACCATACAGATTTAAATCTTCACGCGCTTGCCAGGTAACGCCCAATGAAGGGTTAAAAGAACGGTATTTGAATTTTTCTTTTAATCCCGGATCCATGCCAATGATGCTATTGCCATCTTCACGCAGATATCCAAAGCTGGGATCAAAGGGCACAATGTAGCCATCCACCCCATTGGGGCATTCACTAGCATCCACTATGCCATCGTTGTTATTATCGGTACACAATGTCAACGCATTGAGCAAATTCAGGATGCGGTTGACATCGCCAAAACTGCCGAGACGACTTACTGCCAGTTGATTATTGACTCTGGTGTGGTTGAAACGGGCTGATGCCGTGATATTGAGCGTTTTAATCGGTGTCCAGGTCTCGCTGAAATACAGGCTTTTAGTGGTGTTGTCGCCTTTAAAGTCATTGAGGCCAAAGCCGTTTGCTTTGCTATTAGCATAATATTCCCACCCCAACTGGTCTGGCGCGGTGTAGGCATGGCGGTTTGCATCCAGCAATCCCAAGTATTGCTTACTCACATAGGTACTGTCCGACGTGTCGTAAGAAGCCCCCAGCATAAACTTATGTTGGTCCAGGTTCCAGTTGAGCTGCAAAGCCGCCCCTTTGCCAACTTGGTCTATCTGCGTATCGTTGAAGATAGCAGTCGGTGTACCTTCTATATAGCCAGTTTCAGAAAATCCATTTAACGCGCCATATTTCCCGTCGCGATAAATCTGGTTGCCGTTGGCATCAATAACACATGGCCCACCAACATTGTTCCCCGTGCTCGGTAATACACACAGATCAGGGTAATTCCCGGCATTCACTATGTTAAATAACTCCTGATACTCATGAAAAAAACCATTATCGTCGGTATATTTACCAAGAATACCGCCTGAAAGTGCGGCCTGCATAAGATCGTATTCGTAACTCAGGTCTCCAGTGGTGGGATGAAGCGTGTTGGATGATGGAATATAGCCCTTATCTAATAAAAAAGTATTGTTTGTAACAACCACTGCAGCTCGGTTATCCCAAGCGAACCTAACCAATTTGGCATATTGTGTAGAGGATATTGGTTCATTAAACACTTTAGGAATATTAGATTTGACACCAAAAGAGTCTTGGCTTTTGCGCGGGTCAGTTGTCCAATTCCATACCATATTGCCGGAACCATCGGCGGCCGCAACCTTCACCTGGTTGGCATTGGCTTGACTGCCGAAATCGGTGCCATAAGCCAGATTGTTGATATCAAAACCCTGGTCACCAAAGGCATTACCATTCTTATCCAGCGCGCGCCCATCCGCCCCGGCCGCCACGTTATAGGCATAGTCGTTATAATCTGGCAGGCCATCTCGGTTAAGATCTTGCAAGCCACCTAACAACTGCCGTGAGGGGTCTCTGGTGGTGGCAGATGCCTGTTTACTTTCGCTCCCCCCAAAATTATTATTCACATCCGAAGTATGACTTTTGCGCTTGCTTTTACGGTTGTATATCTGGCCGGTAATATTAAATTTATCAGTAACATCCCAGATGCCGCTTAATTGAAACTGCAGGAGATCGTTCTTACTTTCGTCGGGAGAGGTATAAACCTGCTTGGGATTCTGGTCGACCATTTGCTCAGGCAGCAAGCCATTACCCGTGAGTTTGTTGCCCGCATAAAGCATACTCAAGCCTAGCCTTGCGCGGTCGTTCTGCCACTCGGCCTTGCCGAACAGTTGATTCACCTTGCTGGGTGAATTATCACGCCAGCCGTCCTCCATAAAAAAGGTACCTGCCATAAAGCCAGCAATGACACCATTATTACCACCAGCGGAGATTTGGAATTGCTTGCGCCCAAAAGAGCCACCCAACACTTCCATATCTAACGATTTGCCATCAAAGCCACTTTTAGTTCGCATAGCGATCGCACCGCCTAGCGTTCCAAGCCCAAAGATAGGATTGGATCCAGGAAAAACATCCAAGCCAGTTAAGGCATTGAGCGGTAACATATCCCAATTAACCACATCACCAAATGGTTCATTTACTCGAATACCATCCAAAAATACCGAAATACCCTGCGCTGTGCCGAGCTGCGGGCTAGCAGTAAAGCCGCGATATTGAAGATCCATCTGGAAAGGATTACTTTGGTAATCGTTCACATTGACAGATTGCAGCTTGGAGTTCATTAAATCGGTTAAGCTGAGCGCGTGCGAATCTTTAATTTCTTTAGCGGTGATGCTTTGCACATTCCCAGGAATCTCTTCTTTGGTCAGTGCTAATCCAGGCATGGGACCCACCTCGTAGAATTTCTTGGCGCGGACTTCGACTTTATCTAAATCAAGACTTGATTTAGCTTCTCGCTTCTCGATACCAGACTTAGGAGCAGGCTGAATAAAAATTGAATTACCTTCAATTTTCCCCTGTAGACCGCTACCATCAAGTAAGCGTCTCAAAGCTTCCTTACGCGTCATGCGACCACGTACCTCGGGCGCGGTTTTCCCCGAAACAAGGTCATTCGGGAATGAAATACTCATCCCAGAAACTTCACCAAATATATGAAGCGAATTCGCCAAAGGCTGTCTTGGAATATCCACATTCACTGGCACGCTAAAAGTCTCCTCTTGCTGTGTTGGCAATTGGGTGTTCAGTGCTTCTGCCCAAGTGGGCTGTGTTGCCATCACGCTCAATGCAGTGAGCGCTGTGTGTAGTCCTCTTTTGTGTATTTTTGTATTTCTAATCACAGATTCTTCTCCTGTCCTATTGACTCATCTGTGAGCGCGACAAAACCCTGACGTTGTTAACTTAACTTTACACAATGGGTTTAGTTATGTTTTTTGAGCGCTAGAAAATCGCTTTAATAAAAGCCGATGAAAAGCCAAATATGGCGAGACTGGGGATCAGGAATTGGCCTGAAGGCTTAATCGTATGCGTATTTGCAAAGACTCATTTGCTGCGAGAAAAGGCTGAAGTAACGTGATTGATTACGCCCCTACTCAGCATCCCGCATAAAGTGATTAGCGCGTGCTATTGAGCAAAGTATATTGCGGCGTTTCTTGCAGCTTGACCGGGGCGATATTGGGCAGGCCGCGCAGGAAATGGTCGATATCCTGGATATTGATATCCGCAGAAATATTGCGCACCTGCTTGCCCTGCGCTTGCACGGGTTTAACGCGGTAGCGCGAAACGGTGTAAGCGATTTCGTCGATATCGGCGCGGTCAAATACCAGGCGGCCTTTCATGAAGGCAAAGGCGTCCGAGGCGGGGCGATTGACCAGTGCCATGGCGTGATTGGGGTAGACCTCGAGCACCTGGCCGTTGGTGATCTCCCTGGCGATGGCGGGCTGGCCTTCAGCGGTTGAGGTGGCCAGTTCAGCTTTAGAGTCGAGATTTGGTTCGACCTTGACCCGGCCATGATCCACGCTGATACGAACCAGTTGTTGCAGCCGGTTAACTGCAAAGCGTGTGCCTAACACAGTGACTTTGGCGGTATCGGTTTCAACGATGAAGGGGCGCTCTGGGTCTTTGGTCACTTCAAAAATGGCTTCGCCTTCTTTGAGCAGCACATGACGCTCGTGGCGATAGTAAGTGACTTGCATGTCGCTTTTGGCACTGAGGGTGACTTTGCTGCCATCATCCAGCGTTTTGGTGACGATTTGACCTACCGGGTTTTGCGCGGCCAATTGCATGACGGGCTGGGCCTGCCAAACCTGGTATTGCTGATGAGAGAAATACCCCATGATACTGATCATGCCTATCATGAGCAGTTGGCCGAGCCGGCGCTGCCGGGTTTTGCGTTTGGCCTCGTTGGCTAAAAACATTCGCTGCTCGGCGGCATCGGCCAAGCTAGAGAGGCTCTCCGCTGAATCCAGTTGCCGCATGGCACGGGCAATGCTGTCGTATTCAGCCGCATGGCGCGGATCATCGGCCAGCCACGCCTCAAACGCTTGCTGCTCGCTCCCACGTGCATTTTTCTCCTGCTCACGCAACCGCAAATACCAGCGCGCCGCCATCTCGCTCAAGGTGAGCGATTTGGCATTGAGTGGCTTGGACTGGGCGGGTTTTGACATGGTAGCAGTTGAGGTCAGTACGCCTTTAATGGTTCAGGCTTTGCTGAAAGGCACGGATATCCAGCATGGCACGAATCAGGTGTTTTTCTACCATGCTGGTACTGATATCCAGATGCAAGGCGATTTCACGTTGCTTCATTTCATCGACGTGGTAGAGCCAGAATACCTGGCGGCACTTTTCTGGCAATAAATCCACAATGCGCTGCAAGTGATGCAGTTTTTGCCGGGTTTCATACAGCTGCTCTGGCGTGCAGTCGAGGATCAGGGCGGTTTCGTCCATCTGCTCCTCATCGACAAAGCGGGTGCGGTACCTGAATTCATCGACCAGCAGATGATTCACGATGCCGTTTAAATAGGCCTGTGGCGACTCTTCACGGGCCGGATGGCTGGAGACGGCAAAAAACACCAGCGCATCATGCAAAATATCTTTGGCCCGCTGTACACAAGCTGTTCGCCGACCAATGCGACGCAACACATCCGTGTAAGCCCATTTTAAATCGATCCCGCACCATGCCAGTGTCTCGCTCATATCCTGCCACCCTACTTTTAGATTTATATTCATAGAGTGCAAAACGCATGCCACATGACACAACCACGTATAAGAGACTGATTCTCAATTATAAAAAAAATGAATAGGGAAAATTTCCTGACATAAAACAGGTTTAAAACAACCATATTTAATAAAAAATGGCTGATAAAAACCAATTTGGTTATGAAACATCTAACGACCGCCCCGCTGGATCGAGAGGGCTGCAACGCTAACACTTGTTTATCCGTCATGAATAGGCATCGAATCATGCTGGCATCACAGCGGGAAGCGCCAAACCGCCAAAATATTGGCGGCACGGCCATACCCCAAGCTCACAATAAATTGCAAAAATTAGCGATAAATTGAATCTGTGCTCTCCCCCTAGAAGCTCAAAGTTTTCGATAATAGCGCCAACTAACTGGCATCCATCGCCTGAAAAATGGATGCGGGTTCGGACATGGCTGCTTTCATCTGAAGTAAAACGCTTAATAAAGAATAAAACAAAGCGATATTTTGATGATCAAGCCGGTTGCCTCTTGCATAAGATAAGCTATTCCTGAAACCTGTACCGATTTTAATGTCACTGCTCCAGAAACCTGATGCTAACTTATTGCGCGCCCGCTACCACAGCCTGGTAAACGACGTGCCCGTGGTCATTTTTACCGCGATTAGCGCATTGACGATCCAAATGGTGGCGTTGCAGGGTGAGATTGATTGGAAATTTGCCATTTTGCCACCCATGTTGCGCTTGGTGATAGGGGTGATTTTGCTGTGGTTCTGGTACAAGCACAGGCATGACCAGCCACCGATCGAGAATATCCGCAAACGCCTGGATACCGCCTCTACCTTGCTGATACTGGCAGGCCTGTTTACCTTCTGGCGCAGTTTGTACCTGTTTCCAATCACGGGCAGTTTTTCGCATTATTTCTTAATCGTGCACAACACGCTGTATGGCTTGTGCTTTGCCTTTATCCTGAGCAAGCTGGGTGCAGCGGCTTATGCCTACAATGTGTTGCTGATTGGGGCGGCGGTGACCTGCGTGTTTCGCGGCGACATTGAACATCCCTATTTGGTCGCTATGCTGATTCTGGTGTTTGAAGTGGGCATGCTGTTAACCATGCGCGCCAGCAACAAGACCTTTGACCAATGGGTGAATGCAACCTTTGAAACGCAAAGCCTGCTTAAGGAAAATCAGCGGCTGGCACAACAGGATGTGTTAACTGCGCTGCCTAACCGGCGTCAGTTCTTTCTGCAAGCGGCACAACAGCAAGCCGAATCCAGCCTGGGTGAGCATTGTTTTGTTGTTGGCATTCTGGATCTTGACCATTTCAAACCGATCAACGATCAGTACGGTCACCATATTGGCGATCTGGTGTTAAGCGAGGTGGGCAAGCGGCTGGCTGCGATTCACACAGCAGACGTGCAGTTTTACCGACTGGGTGGCGATGAGTTCGCATTTCATTTATTGTCTGATTGCGAGCATCTGCGCCTCAAGCAAGTGTGTGCAGAAATCAGCCATGCACTGTCTCAAGCCATGCATATCGACGAACGGGTACTGACGGTGAGCGCGTCTATCGGCGCCTGTTCCACCTGCGACGCCAAACTCTCTGCGCAAACCATGTATGAACACGCAGACCAGGCGCTGTATCAGGTCAAGCGTGCCGGCCGCGGTCACTTGCAGATATACAGCGAGCCCCTGGACCTTAAAAAAATGGCATAACTTAATAGTAAGCCCTGCCCTTTTGTCTCAATGCACTTTCTAATCTTGCTAACGCATCATTATTGACCGATCACCGCCGCATGCGCTGGCGGTGCTAACACTTTTCCCGCCTCAAAATTTGGCTATTTATAACCAAACCAGCACATTTCCGTTTGTTTTCAGCCAAAACCATGTTCATTTTTTAAGCAAATTACATTACCATAAAACTTTACTCAGTCTAAACAGCCCAATGTGTTGAGGTTTATTCTCAGCGAACCCATTTAGTTTCACCCCTGCAACACAGCAACAACAAGAACGGCAATGAATGCCGATAAAAGGAGGTGGTGCAATGAGTACAAATACGCTATTGATTCTGGATGATGATGTCACGCTGACGACCCTGATGACTGCCGTCGCAAAAGATCTGGAATTTGAGGTCAAACACTGTGAAGATGGCAGGCAATTTATCGATGCCATCCTCGCCTGGAAGCCATCGCACCTGGCCATCGATTTGGTCATGCCGAGTATTGATGGCATTGAGATTCTGAAAACGCTGGCGCGTATGGACTGCCAAAGCAGCATTATCCTGACCAGCGGCATCGGTTCAGCGCTACTGCCGCTGGCGCAACTGACCGCCTTGGAACATCAATTGAATATCCGCGGCATTTTGCATCACCCGGTCTTACCGCATCTGCTGCAAAAACTGCTGGCGGACCATCCTTCCGTCGATTTGCATGCCACGGATCATACAGAAGTCGTCAAACCACTCAGCATAGACCACGAGAGCATAGACGAGGCGATCCGCCAGCAGCAATTCGTCGTCTATTATCAACCACAAATTGAGTTATTTACCGGCGAGGTGATAGGCTTTGAGGCCTTGCTACGCTGGCAACACCCACAGCAGGGCATCCAGTTACCCGAATTATTTATTCATGTGGCAGAAGACACTGGGCAAATAGAAGCCCTGACTGAATACGTGGTTGTGACTGGTATCCAGTTTATCCAATCCATCAGTTCAACCCTATGCTTGTCGGTCAACATTTCTGCCAAAAGCCTGCACAATGACCGTTTGATCATGATGCTGGAACAAGTCTGCCAACGGTTTGCCTTCGATCCCGCGCGCATGATTCTGGAATTGACCGAAACTGCCACCATGCTGGATACGCAACAGGCGGAAAGAATCCTGACTCACTTACGTGAACAAGGCTTTAAGCTCAGTATTGATGATTTTGGCACGGGCTATTCTTCGATGTCGCAATTAGCGGCGCTGCCATTTACCGAGCTCAAAATTGACAAATCATTTGTCACTACCATGGAGGCCTCTTCCAAATCACGCAAGGTGATCGCCTCAACGCTCAAACTGGCAGAAAGCCTGGGGCTAGAGACGATTGCCGAAGGCATAGAAAACAGTATGGCCGCCATCGGTTTACGGGAGCTGGGCTGCCGCTTCGGGCAAGGCTATTTTTTTGCCAGACCCATGGATGCGGCCGCCAGCAAAGTCTGGCTCAGCCACTGGAACGGACAACGCTGACCGCAGCAGCTGGCCCCGGCATATGGCCAAGGCATCGCCTGACCCGATGCCGGTCAGGTACGCAGGTAACTGACGATCTCGGGTTCAACCATCGGGCTGGCGTAGTAAAAGCCCTGGATAATCTTGCAACCCATGGAGGATAGCAAGTCGACTTGCTGCTGTGTCTCGGCGCCTTCCACCACGCAATCAACGCCAATGCCATGAGACAGGGCCAGAATGGAACGCACGATCATTTTGCTCTTCGGATTGGTTTCCATATCATGTACAAAGCTGCGATCCACCTTGATCTTGTTGAGCGGCAAACCTTGCACGTGACTCAGGCTGGAGTAACCGGTCCCAAAATCATCCAGCGCCAGGGAAACACCAGTTTGCCGTAACAACTCGATATTGTTTCTGCTCACAATAAAATCCTGAAGCAAGGCAGTCTCAGTCAACTCAAAGGTAATCCGTGCAGGATCGACACCACTGGCGGCGAGCATCGCCACCAGATCCTGCACCACCTTATCACTGATAATATCAAACGCCGACAGATTAAAAGACAAGCCAATCTGGGCAGGCCAGGCCTGCACGGCCTGCAAGGCCTGAGAAAACAAAGTCAGAGTCAGACTGGAGATCATGCCTATACTTTCAGCCACCGGGATAAATACACACGGGCTGACCATCCCCAGTGCCGGACTGTTCCAGCGCGCCAGACATTCAAAGGCGATGGTACGACCAGAGGGGATATCCACCATCGGTTGAAAGACCAGGAAAAATTCTTGAACCAGATCCGCAGAACGTAACGCCCGTTCGATTTGCAGGCGGCTTTGCAGCCGTTCAAGATGACGGGCCGAAAACAGCTCGGTATGGCTGCGCCCCGTGTTCTTTGCATGGTAGAGCGCATAATCCGCATACTCATAAAGTTTCTCTGACGTATCATCCACCTCAGGAAACACCGCAATACCGATAGAGGCGCTCAAATTGAATAACATCCCCTCTACGGCTACCGGCTCTTCAATCAGCGCAATCAAAGACTGACCAAGCTGCTTGAGCGCCGCTTCATCGCCAACAAAATGCTTGTGAAAGGCAAATTCGTCGCCGCCCAAGCGGTAGAAGTGAATAGGATGCTGACATCGCGGGTAATGCTTGAGACGCCGACCGATTTCCACCAGCACAAGGTCACCAATGCGGTGCCCATGCGCATCATTCACCTGCTTGAACTTGTCGAGATCAATGATGCCAATCGCAAATTTTTTGCCTTCGTTTTTCAAATGCTCCAGCGATTGCGCTTTAATCGTGGCAAAAAACTGGCGGCGGTTTGGCAGTTCAGTCAGCATATCCACATTGGCCAGGCGCGCATTTTCGGCGGCCAGATTTTGAGCGTGTAACGAACTGTAGACCAGGGAATCAAAGCTCTTGTTGCGGCGGTACATGGCAATCAACATGCCAATCTCAAAAATCAGGATCATGAATGCAAATGAATGGCTATATTCAATGTCGGCATACAGCACATAAGCAAGCGTGGTGACGATCAGCATCAGATTGTAAAGGTAGGCCGGCCGGCCAAGGCTGACCAGCAGAAACGGAAAACAGATGCCATATAGCGTCATCTGCACGACCAAAAAGTAGCGGCTGTAGCCAGATGAGTCTTGCAGCAGATGCAGGTCGCAAATCACAGTGGTGATGCCCGCCACAAGCAGCAAACTGGCGAAAAACTGCAAGCGTTTGCGAACCACATCGGTGTGCGGTTTTTCCTTGCGGTGAATAAACCAGTAGACAAACACTGCGGCCGAAACCAGCGTGAGCATGGCAGGCACGACAAAAGACCAGACAAAGGGCTCATTACGGTGAAACACCGAGATTTGTGTCAGCATCGCCACCACTGCAGCCACAATCACTACAGGCACATAAGGCAGCAACGAAAAGTATCTGGCGTAAAGGATGTTTTCGTCAAAATGACGGTAATATCGTAGGTCAATCATGGGTAACACATCAAAATCTCAAAATTCGGCCCTGCCGGAACAGCCGCAAACACGCCCTATTTGCAGCAGGTGAGTATATTGGCAAATAGGCCGGGGGTTTTGTTAAATAATGCAAAAATAGAGAGGATCAACCGCGGTTGATCTGGATGCATCCTGCGCGGCAACTGCTTTTGCCATGCTGGACACGACTTGCTATGTTTATTTACCGAAGATTTCGTATCACGAATGTCCGGTTTTTTTGAGAATCAGGCAACAAGCGATGCAACCCTGGCCATCGAAGCCGTTGCAATCAGCACTGTTCCCTTGATGAATGACCAAACCCGAATTAACGCCTGTCATTATAAAAGCGATGCCCGCATTTACTCATAGCCCAATCGGACTATTCAAGCCAGGTGCACGTAAAATGCAGGCGTAGTGACCACGCATACGTAGTGTAACGGTTGCCGAAAGGCCATTATCCAAGTATCTTTAATCGCATCCCCAGTCAGATTCAAGGTCATGATCAAAAAAGAAAAACCTGCAAAAAGCTCTACTGTCGACGCTTTGTATAGCCAGCTCAAGCAAAAAATTATTTCTTTTGAGCTCTATCCGGGCACGCGCATTACCGAACTGGCGCTGGCAGAGATGTTTGGTGTCAGCCGCACGCCGATCCGGCAGGCGTTGCAACGGCTGGAAATAGAGGGTTTTTTGAGCATACGTCCCAAGCAGGGTTGCTTTATCCGTGAGCTGGATGTGACCGAACTGATGGAGTATTACGAGGCACGCATCGCTCTGGAGTTGCTCATCGTCGAATCTGCGGTCAACGCCATGAGTGACAAGCAAGTGGAGCAGATGATGGCACTGTGGCAGCCGGAGAAGCATGATGCGGAATTACAGATGGGTATAGACCTTGGTGAAAAAGATGAGTCTTTTCATGTCGGGCTGGCCCTGGCCAGTGACAAACCGGTGCTGGCCTCGATTTTAAAAAACATTAACCACCGCATCCGCGTCATTCGTCGCCTGGACCTGAACGCTGACAATCGCAGCCAACGCACCTATAAAGAGCATTATGAGATACTGCAGCTCATTAAAGAGCGCGACACGACCAAGGCCAAACAAGCCATGAAGCGACATATCCAGCGCAGTCGAGAATTCGCTAAAACCCTGACGCTGACTGCCTTGGCACGGCAAAAGTTCTTATCCACCCCCTCTGCCTGACCGCCTGAAACCCACCCAGTCCGCCGCACTGGTACGGCACTTGCTTGGCTTTTGTTGTATACAATATTGCATATCAAAAAAAACCTCACCAAGGAGTTTGCTTTGTTACACGCCATGCTGCAAGACACCGAAATCACACCGGCATTTGTTGCCAGCCAATTGCAATTACAGGGTATCACGCTTGACGAACAGGACCTGCTGCAAACCACGCAACATTACCGCTTGCTATTCAGCCATGCCGAACGTGTCATGAGTTGGCCGCTGGACGAGCACATTGAGCCCGCACCAGAGTTTCGCCCACAGGCAGAGAGCTAAGCGCCATGGATGGAAGTCAGAATGCAATCGACATTGCCAACGCAATCCGCCTGGGAACCGTCTCGGCCCTGCGCGTGACCGAGGCGGCGCTGGCCGACATTGCGCGCCATGATGGCCGCTACAACAGCTTTACCACCGTAACTGCGGGGCGTGCGTTGCAAGAGGCCGCGGCCGTGGATGCGGCACGTGCCCGTGGCGAACTGCTGCCACCCCTGGCGGGCGTGCCGTATGCGGTGAAAAACCTGTTTGATATTGCAGGGTTGCCTACCCTGGCCGGGGCCAAAATCAACCAAAGTCATGCCCCCGCCAGCACTGATGCGCAGCTGGTGCAGGCCATGCAAAGAGCGGGAGCCATCTTGCTCGGCGCGCTCAATATGGATGAGTATGCCTATGGCTTCACCACAGAAAACCACCATTTTGGCCCCACCCGCAATCCGCATGACCCGACACGTAGCGCTGGCGGCTCTTCTGGCGGCTCAGCTGCCGCCGTCGCTGCCGGGCTGGTGCCGCTTACGCTGGGCTCTGATACCAATGGCTCTGTGCGTGTCCCGTCTTCCATGTGCGGTTTGTTTGGCTTGAAACCAACCTATGGCGCCCTCTCCTTACAAGGCATGTTTCCGTTTGTGCACAGTTTTGATCATGCCGGGATTTTTGCGCGCTCCGCGCAAGACTTGTCGCTTTGCTTTGACGTGCTGCAAGGCAACCCCAGCGCGGACTCAACGCCACGATTAGTCTCAGACACGCCACGCCTCGCCCGCCTGGGCGGCTATTTTGAGCAAGGCGATGCGCAAGCACAGGCTGCCGTCGCCGCCGTGTGCAAGGCCTTGCAGGTGACGCAAGTGGTCGAGTTACCCGAAGTGGCGCGCGCCCGCTCAGCCGCCTATCTGATTACCGCCAGTGAGGGCGGCAACCGCCACCTGACCCGCTTGCGCATACAGGCCGCTGACTTTGACCCGCTGACTCGCCCCAGGCTGGCGGCAGGCACCACGCTACCAGCCGCCTGGTATCTGCAGGCACAACGCCTGCGCCGCTGGTTTTTTGAGCAAGCCATGCAAGTGTTTGCGAGCACGGATGTGCTGATTGCACCGGCCACCCCTTGCTGCGCGCAACCGCTGGGGCAAGAAGACATGGTGATCAACGGCAACCGTATGCCGTTGCGACCCAACATGGGCATGTTTACCCAGCCGATTTCGTTTATTGGCTTGCCTGTCGTCGCGGTGCCTGTGCATTTGCCCGGCCAGCTGCCGATTGCGGTACAACTGATAGGTGCGCCCGGCAAGGAGGCGCAGCTGCTGCAACTGGCACACCATTTACAGTCGCTGTCGGTCTGCCAGTCTCCCGTGGTTAGAAACTGATACAGAGGTGACCCATGCTGATTAATCATCCCCCTGTCCTCGCCGAAGTCACAGCGGTATTTGCTGACTACGAACGTGCCCTGGTCAACAATGACGTACAAGCCCTGATCCATTTCTTTTGGCAAAGCCCTCTCGCCGTGCGCTATGGCGCTGCCGAAAACCTGTATGGCTGGGAGCAGATTGTCGCCTTCAGAAAACAACGCACACCCCCGCCGCCACGCACCCTGTTTAATACGGTCATCACCACCTATGGCCATGACTATGCCAACACCAGCACCGAGTTCAGGCGCGACAATGGCACAGGCCGGCAAAGCCAGAGTTGGATACGCACTGAACAAGGCTGGAAAATCGCAGCGGCGCATGTGTCCATGATGCCGGACTAATGCGCTCGCTTGGTGCGAGCCGCACTCTTTTGGCGAACGCTGGCTGATTTTCCGCAGCCAGACCAAGCAGATTAAAAAAGAATTCCCTTGTTTTAAAAGCCTTTTTTCCAACCAGGCATAGACGCAACTCAGGCATGTGATTTGCTTTGTTGTATACATTGATGCATTTTATAAAGTCATTCCAGATGATCTCCACCCTGCAAACAGTCACCGTCGCAGCCACGCCCGAAGCTTTTGTCTTTGATCCTGCACGCACCGTGCTCATGCTCATCGATATGCAACGCGACTTCATTGAAGAAGGGGGCTTTGGGCAAAGTCTGGGCAATGATGTGCGTTTGCTCAAAGCGGCAATTGCCCCCTGCCAGGCCGTGTTGGCGGCGGCCAGGGCGCAAGGCATGCTGGTAATCCATACCCGTGAAGGCCACCGACCAGACATGTCTGACGCCTTTCCAGCCAAAGTGGACCGGGGGGCGCCAAAACTGCGCATCGGCGATCAGGGACCCATGGGGCGTATCCTGATCCGTGGCGAACCGGGGCACGAGATTATCCCGGCGCTGTCACCCATCGCTGGCGAACCCATTATCGACAAGCCTGGCAAAGGCGCCTTTTATGCCACCGACCTCGAACTGCTATTACGCAAGCGCAACATTGAAGCGCTGATTGTCTGTGGCGTGACGACCGAAGTCTGCGTGCATACCACGGTGCGCGAAGCCAATGACCGCGGTTTCCGTTGCCTGATTCCTGGCGATTGTTGCGCCTCATACCACCCCGAATTTCACGCCGTCAGCCTGCGCATGTTTGCCGCCCAAGGCGCGATTTTTGGCTGGGTCACCGATAGCCAGCCACTGGTAGACGCATTGCAAAAATAATCAGGCATCCCGCCATTTGAGGAGAATCCCCATCATGAAAACCGCTTCAGGCATCAAACTCTGGTCACCGGGCGACTGGAACGCGCTCTTTGGTTTTGGCACCAATATTCTGGTCAATCTGCTGGTGCTCACCGGCCTGCTCAGGTTTGTGCTCAAAATGCCGGATGAGATGGTGTTCGGCCGCATCTTGCCGGCCACCGGGCTCATGCTGTTTCTGAGCACCATGTATTACGCCTGGCTCGCCTATCAACTCGCCAGGCAGACCGGTCGCAATGATGTGTGTGCGCTGCCGTCTGGCGTCAGCGTACCGCACATGTTTGTGGTGGTGTTTGTGATCATGTTGCCCATCTCGCTGGCCAGTGGCGACCCGGTCAAAGGCTGGGAGGCCGGACTGGCCTGGGTGTTTATCCAGAGCTTTGTGCTGATGCTGGGCGGCTTTATTGCGCCGGTGATCCGCAAAATCACCCCACGTGCCGCCTTATTGGGCACGCTAGCAGGCGTCTCCGTCGCGTTTATCAGTTTGCGCCCGGCGCTGGAGATGTTCATGACGCCCATGGTAGGCGTGGTCTGCTTCGCCATTATTCTGACCAGCTGGTTTGGCGGCGTGCGCTATTTCAAAGGCATCCCGGCCGGGCTGGTGGCGATTGCCGCCGGGACGCTCATCGCCTGGGGTTCTCACCTGTTCGGGCTCGATTATGCCCACATGAGTCTGAATCACGTCAGCGCCGCCCTTGCCAACTTTGGCTTTTCCATCCCGCTACCCGCCATCAACCATGTGTTTTCCGGCTTTGAATTTTTAGGTGTGATTCTGGTGACCGCCATCCCGTTTGGCATTTATGACCTGGTTGAGGCAATGGACAATGTTGAGAGCGCAGCGGCAGGGGGCGACAGCTTTCCGACAACTAGGGTGTTGACGGCCGACGGCGTGATCAGCCTGATTGGCTGCCTGATGGGCAACCCATTTATCAATGCGGTCTACATCGGCCATCCCGGCTGGAAGGCCATGGGCGGCCGCATCGGCTACTCAGCGGCGACCGGCATCATCGTTTTGCTGCTTTCCTGGCTGGGCATCATCGCCCTCATGGCCTCCTTGATTCCGGTGGTCGCCATTTCGCCTATCTTGCTCTATATCGGCATGCTGATTGGCGCACAAGCGTTTCAAGAAACGCCCAAGAGCCACGCGCCTGCCATTATCCTGGCCTTTTTGCCACATGTTGCGGCCTGGGGGAAACTGCAAATTGACAACGTCCTCGCCGTTGCTGGCACCAATGCCGCCACCTTGGGGCTGGATAAACTCGGCCAGGTGGGCGTGCTCTACCACGGGCTGGAGGTGCTGGGTGGTGGCGCCATTTTAGGCGGCTTGATGCTGGGGGCGATTGCCGCCCTGGTCATAGACCGCAAACTGGCAAAAGCTGCTGGCTTTGCACTGGCAGCGGCGCTGTTTACTTTTTTCGGCCTCATGCATGGCGAGGCGATCGGCATTGGCCAATCGCTGCCGATTGCCGCCAGTTACCTGGTGGTGGCGATCATGCTGTGGCTAAGCAGTAAATATGCGCGCATTGAGGCCTTGCCTACCGGCCTCAGCAGCCAGCACTAACCCCGTGCCAGCCACCCTGACCCACACCGGAGCCCTGCCCCACATGAATTTGAACATTTCGCATCTGAGTGCCGCTTATCGCGCTGGCAGCCTGAAACCCAGCCAGCTGGTCCGGCAGCTGGCAGAAAAAATCCATGCTGAGGATACGCACCATGTCTGGATTGACCGGGTCAGCCTGGAAGAGATGCTGATCTACGCCTGCCAACTGGAGGCGATGGACCCGACCAGCCTGCCTTTGTACGGCATCCCGTTTGCCATCAAAGATAATATCGACCTGGCCGGATATCCGACCACGGCCGCTTGCCCGGACTTTGCCTACACGGCCGACCAACATGCCACGGTGGTCAAAAAACTGATTGCCGCGGGCGCGATCCCGGTCGGCAAAACCAATCTGGATCAATTTGCCACCGGCCTGGTCGGCGTACGCTCGCCGTATGGCGCATGCAAAAACAGCATTGATCCTGACTACATTTCCGGCGGCTCCAGTTCGGGTTCTGCCGTGGCAGTTGCGCTGGGCATGGCCAGTTTTAGCCTGGGCACAGACACGGCAGGTTCTGGACGGATCCCGGCTGCGTTTAACAATCTGGTTGGCATCAAACCGACCTGCGGCCTGCTTAGCACGCATGGGGTGGTGCCGGCCTGCCGTTCACTCGATTGCGTCTCTATTTTTGCAGGTACCGCCGAAGAGGCACACGCCGTGTTGCAAGTCGCGCAAGGAGAAGACCACGAGGATGCCTATTCACGGCGGGCACCCGCGCAGGCCGTGCACACTTATCCACCCCGCTTTCGCTTTGGCGTGCCCCGGACTGAGCAACTGAATTTTTTTGGCAACCCCGAGACGCCCGCGTTGTTTGCCCAAACCATACAAACACTGACCGCGATAGGCGGGCAAGCCGTCGAAATAGATTTTTCGGTGTTTCTCAACACGGCGCGCTTGCTTTATGAGGGCGCCATCGTCGCCGAGCGCTATGCCGCCATCCGGCCCTTTATTGAATCACACGCAGAGGCCATGCACCCGGTGACGCGTAGCATCATTCAGGGGGCCAGCAAATTCAGTGCGGCCGACGCCTATGCCACGCTATACCAGCTCAAAGCCAACCAGGCGCAGGCCCAGCAATGCTGGGATGAGGTTGACCTGCTGGTCACGCCGACGGCAGGCACGATTTACACCATACAAGAAGTGGAACAGGACCCGATCCAGGCCAATAGCAACCTGGGCTATTACACCAACTTTATGAACCTGCTGGATTTGTCTGCTATCGCCCTACCGGCTGGATTCCAGCACAACGGCCTGCCGTTTGGCATTACGCTCTGCGCCCCCGCCTTTCACGACCAGGCACTGGCTGACCTCGCGCAACGCCTGGGACGATGAGCCCACAAAAACACAAGAAAACCCGCATGTCCATGATAGAAGTCGCCGTCTGCGGCGCGCATATGCAAGGCCTGCCACTCAACCCGCAACTGCAGGCATTGCAGGCCACTTTTGTACGCGCCACCCATACCTCGGCCGACTACAAACTCTACCACCTGGCCGGCTTTCACCCACCGCGCCCCGGCCTGGTCAGAGTCAATACGGACGGCAGCGCAATCGCCCTGGAGGTTTGGCAGCTGCCGCTGGAGAACTACGGCAAACTGGTTGCCAGCGTCCCGGCCCCGCTCGGCTTTGGCACCCTTACGCTGCAAGATGGCCAACAAGTGGCTGGCTTTTTGTGTGAAGCCTACGCCAGCGCAACCGCAACGGATATCTCGGGCTTTGGCGGCTGGCGGGCTTATCTGCATGCACAAAGCCAGGGGCAGCAATAAATAGCGCCCGCCTCCAGGCCGCATGAAAAACCAATTCATTTTTCATCTGGTCGTAACGGTGAATCAGTGCAGATCAAGCCATTGATTTAACTGGGAGATTGGCACACTCAATGTTCTTTTGCCATTGACTGATGGCATTCGTCGGGCGCTGCTCGAGCAGTCCGTGCCTGTGGCTCTATCCAGGTAATGTGCGCGCCGCTGGTGTGCGCAATCTGATCCAGTTGCGCGATCTCGTGTGCGGAGCGTTGCCGGCGGTTAAGCTTGAAGCCCAATCCGGCCTTCAAGATGCGGATTAACTGTGTGGTGGGCTGATGATCAAAGCGCATGGCATGGGCCTTTCATAAGCGCGTGCATAAACATAAGCAGTATCCGTCGTATCGCCAGTTGGCCGCATACGGAGACACCAGCGTCAGCAATCCCGCCTAAGCGGGATTGTTGCGGTCAGCATTGCATAAATGCCTGACTCATTTTTCATGGCAATTGCAGGCAGACTGTGTTTTCTGCTGGGCCGAGTTGCAGGCTTCCATCGCTTTTTTTGCACTTTCTTTGGCTTCTGAAACATTATTTTTATGATAGCTCTCTGATGCATTCAGATGATGTTTGGCGGCCGCTTCATGATCAGTCGCTGCTTGTTGATGTAATCCACTGGCTTGATTGGAAATTGACATGGCGTAAATCCTTTATGTGGTCGGTCTGTGTCTGGCCGTTGGAAATTCAACAGCCAGTCTTTGCAGTCTAGCGGGCACGCAAGGGGCTGTTTGTTCGCTAGCCAACACGGTCTAGCTTATTCAGTCGTGACCCCGTCAAAGGGCTGCTTAGAGACATCTGCATACACGCGCAGAGGACAGACGGTGCCATCTTGATGACTGGGTGGCGAGTAGAGGCTGTGTAGTTTCAAGTCCAGTTTGCCCGTATTGATCAGGTGATGATGGCCCCCGGCTGGCACCATGATCGCGTATCCTTGTTCAACTTCTGCGGTGAAGCCATGGATGATGATGTGCCCCCTTTTACACGCGTAAAAACTGGTCTTGCATCTATCCTTCAAAGCCGGTTTCCTCGCCCGGTTTGAGTGAGACGAGAAGCAACTGGCCATACTGTCCTGTGTATACCACCCGCCTGCAGTCTGTATTCATCCTGAAATCCGTATTCATCAAAGTGACTTGATAAAAATTCTGGATATATCCATGCATCACGGCTTCCTAAGCGCGGCGTCATGCCACAGAGGGTGCGGAAGCGGTCGCCGAACTGGCCCACTTCAGGAGGCAGATCACGAACAGGTGGCCTTTACCAGTTGAAAGACCAGGGCATGCGGTTCAATGGTGCTTGATCTCCTGTACCGACTGGGCAAACGCATTGATTTGCTGATTGGCCTCTTGCTTGTTGATGCCGTAAATTTGCTGCAGCTTTTCCAGGAGAATCTCGCGCTTGCCCGCAATGTCATAAATATTGTCCTGGGTCAGGCGCCCCCATTTGCCGAGAATCACCGTTTCCAGCGCCTTCTAGTCCGCTTGTATCTCGCTCCATTCCATACTCGCTCTAGACTTTATCCAGCATGAATAGGCGATACACCTCGATTTGAGACTTCAGAATGGGGCGCTGAGCGATGGAGCTCGCAATAAACAAGGTTGACATACTGCGCGAGGAGATAATGTCCCGGCAGTAATCAACCACCATTGACACAACACTCAAGGCGCGCTCGATGCGCACACTTAAGCCAAGCATGTGTTATTCAATATACTGATTTTTGTCGGTACTTTGGCAGACGCTATTACGCCACTCTTTTGACAAGTGGCGTCGATTGCCAGGATAGTGATCTTCAAGCTCACTGATCTCCACAATACGATCCACGAGAAAGATTCTAAATGCCTGATGTAACTCGCACCAGGCGGCAATGGACCAACGCGAATCGACGAACCCTAAAATAAGCGGCCAGATCACATACGCCAAAGTGTCACCCGTTTTGTTGATATAGGCCACTTTGAGTTTTTTTTGCTCGCGCATGGCATAACGCACTACACCTGAATCAAAATCTACGACAAATGGTCTTTCGCCGACATAAAGCATGTCATCCTCCATGAATAGTTTCATGTCTGCAGGAATGACTGCTCCAATCTTTGCCAGTGCATTTTGAGCCCCAAGCGCGAGCGCTTGATCTGTTTGTTGACTCACCCATTGCGCGCCTGCGACCAAAGCTTGCAATTCGTCTTCATTGAATGTCATCGGTGGCAGCAAAAATCCAGGCTTTAACATGTACCCTACGCCTGCTGCGCCATCAATTTTGGCACCCATGGCCTGCAACGTAGCAATATCACGGCGAATCGTTCGCAACGAGACATTGGTTTCTTGCGCCAGCATTGCGCCGGAAACACTCCCGCGATGTCGACGCAACACTTGCATCAGTTCGTTGAGGCGATGGCTACGAGACATTGTTACTCCATGGCGATAACACCTTTGCCCCCTATTTTGAGTCCACCCTCAATTTCACTCATCAGATTTGCACCATCAATGAGCGATACGATTCTGCCAATCGGTAATTGGAGCTTTCCGAGTTCCGCCGCTTTTGCGACCTTGCCCAAAGTATACTCGCTCGGACTGCCTATCAGCACCTGATAGTTTTTCGAGAAAATCGCCCGCAGGAATTTCATTGGTTTCGGGTCAAGGTCAAGAAATACACCATTTTTCTTGAGCAGCTTCATCCCTGTGCTTGCGGAAATGGTTGTTGAGGTATCGTAGACAATATCGAACTTTTGCGTCAGGGCATGCAAATCCACTTTTCGATAGTCGTACACATGGGCTAATCCCATTTTTTGCATTTTTTCCATGTCTTCACGGCGGCAGCTGCCAGAGACGATGGCCCCCAGCATCTGCGCGATCTGAATCGTTGCTATCCCAACAGCCCCGGCACAACCGTTCACAAATACATGTTGACCAGCCCTCAGGCGGGATTTCTCCACTAACCCTCTCCAAGCCATAATGCCAGGCGTCGCCAAACAGGCTGCATCCTCAAACGAGACTGTATCCGGTTTGTGTGTCACAAAGGACTCATTGGTGACTAGCATCTCGCCGAACGCGCCGGCCTGTTTCAGTCGTGCCATGCCAAACACATGGTCGCCTGGAGCAAAGCGTGTCACCCCTCTACCAGTTGAAATCACCGTCCCCGAGAAGTCCAAACCCATTGCCCGAGGGAAGGTGTTTCCGGTCAGGATTTTCATCGTGCCATTGCGTAACTTCCAGTCGATGGGGTTGATTGCAGCATATTTCACCTTCACAAGCAGCTGGCCCTTGCCGGGAGCTTCCACTTCAAACTCCTCCAGGCGCATCATACTTGCCCCGCCATATTGATGGTACTGAATGCGCTTCATGCGGACACGCTTTGTTTCTGGATAGTTATACACTTGTTCATATTCATTTCGATGGAGTATTGAAATGCTTACTATAAACAGTGCACATGCCAGATTTTGTCACCATCTTCATCCAGACACATCCAACGTTCTGTCGTTAGTTATTCGAGTCAAGATTCAGCAGCTTTTTTGAAATTAACTTGAGAGATAACTCAGGGATTGGTATTCGCAGCGTAACTGCCCCAGCCAGAATGACACAGGGGTCTGATTTTGCACGAAATCAATACATGCGTGAGATGAGAACCCCTCAATGAAAAAAGGGTTACGATCCTCGCAACCCTTTTTTAGGCCAACATGCGTGTGACTGACGAAGTCAAACGCATGTGCATGATCGTTGAGCATCTACACTGTTTGTGTCGTCTGCAATTTAACTCAAAACTTAACATCAATATAAATCAAAGACTTAGAAAAAGTCTTGTAAAGCCCTAATTCAAGCCATATGCAACTTAAGTTGAAAGTTAGCAGAGTGCATCCCGTTTTTATTAATGCATTGGAGTAGGTCATCTATTAGTGACCAGAATGGTTAGTTGGCTTTCTTACATTAACCTCTGCTTCACTTTCAAAATGAGAATTCTGACGCTGGATCTTAGTTGTATCCACCTCGATTGCATGTGCAACCGAGCCACTTGGGTGCTTGTAGTCGCCAGGATTTTGATAATCATTCTTCGCAAGCCCCTCCCGGACCTTGACAGTGGTAAACATGCCGCCCATTTCCAATGAGCCGTATTGTCCATTACCCATCATCATGGGCAATGTGTTTTTCGGCAAGGGCATCTCCATCATTTCGTTCATTTCAGACATCCCCGTCTCCCCCATAGGCATGTAATCGGGCACGAGATTGGTGATTTTCTTCATGAGGTCACTTTGCTTGACGCCTATCATGGTTGGAAAGTCGTGGCCCATGGCATTCATGGTGTGATGACTCTTATGACAATGGAATGCCCAATCACCAGGCTCATTAGCCACAAATTCAATTGCACGCATTTGACCAACGGCTATGTCGGTAGTCACTTCCGGCCAGCGTGCCGTTTTTGGCACCCAACCGCCGTCGGTACCGGTGACTTCAAACTCGTGACCATGCAGATGGATAGGGTGATTGGTCATGGTGAGATTGCCGACGCGGATGCGCACGCGGTCATCTTTACGCACGACAATCGGGTCTATGCCTGGGAACGCCCGGCTGTTCCAGGTCCATAAGTTGAAATCGAGCATAGTATTTACCTTGGGCGTAAAACTGCCCGGCTCAATGTCGTAGGCATTTAGCAAAAACACAAAATCACGGTCCACCGGCATGAATTTTGGGTTCTTGGGGTGCGTGATCCAGCTGCCCATCATGCCCATAGCCATTTGCAACATTTCGTCCGCGTGGGGATGATACATAAAAGTGCCCGGCCGCTTGGCCTGAAATTCATATACAAAGGTTTTACCGGGCTCAATCGCAGGTTGAGTGAGACCACTCACCCCATCCATGCCATTAGGCAAACGCTGGCCATGCCAATGCACACTGGTTTTTTCAGGCAGGCGATTGGTCACAAAAATACGCACGCGATCTCCCTCAACCACCTCAATTGTCGGCCCAGGACTTTGCCCGTTGTAGCCCCAAAGATTTGCTTTCATGCCTGGCGCAATTTCTCTCACCACAGGTTCTGCAACAAGGTGAAACTCCTTGACACCATTGTTCATCTTCCAAGGAAGGCTCCAGCCATTCAAAGTAACTACCGGTTGATACGGGCGCCCTGTACCAGGATAAAGCGGCTCTTGTGTGTTTGCCACCTCAGAGGTGATGATTTCCGGAATAGCACCTAATGCAACCTTGCTAACAGCACTAACGGCAACGCCAGCCATGCCTAAACCAGCATATTTAAAAAAGTTTCTTCTATCCATTGTTGTCATCTTATTGACCTTCCATCAAACGAGGACTGGCGACTAAAGTAGCTTGCAATTCTGCATCAGCTAACCAAAAGTCGCGTAATGATTCGATATAGCCTTTTACGCTTTGTACTTGCGCTCTGGCATCGCCAAATAATTCAAATGGGCTTGTGAGCATGCCGTTATAGCGCAGTTGATCCTCGTACAATATGCGTTTGCGTAATGGCACAATCTCATCGCGAATGTGACGAGTGACATCATGTTTGGTGCGATAGGTGTTATACCGTTCTCGTATCTCAGATTGCGCATTGGTCACCAACTGAGCAGTTTCCTGTACCGACTGCATGTAAATTGACTCCGCCCGTGGCACCTTGGCCTGGCCCCAGTCAAACAACGGTATCTCGAAAGCGATATCGATACCTTTCTTATAAGGCTCACTTCTTCTGCCCTCCAATACTCGTGCCGGGCCTAACTCAATCACATTGATGAATCGTGTGGTTTTGGTGAGTCCTAGCTGCTTAGCCAAAGCGTCCATTTCAGAGCGCTTAACCAGCAGGTCCAATCGTTGTTCATAGGCATTTTGTTCAAAGGCCTGTAACTCTGAAAGAGACTTAGGCAGATCAGGTAACCGAGGTTGGATTGTGAGTTGTGACGCTTTCACACCTAATTGCCTGGCCAAAGCCTCATATGCCCTAACTTCAGCATTCTTTGCATTAGCATATTCAAGTGCGGCATCGGCATAGAAGCTTTGCTCACGTGACTGCTCCAAGCGATTCCAGTTGCCGGTTTCATGCAGTCGTTTAGCCAACTCAGCACTGGCTTCTGCAGACTCTTTCACTTGTGCGCTATATTTAGCCAATTCCGTAGCGGCAACCGCATTAAAATAAGCGGTACGTGTCTGATAGGCGAGTTTTAGGACTTCAATGGCGGTAGATGCTTGTGTCTGCGCAAAACGTCTTTTTTCAACTTCTACCGCTTTAGGCATGGTGATCAATGAGAAGACGTTGAACGTGAATGCCTGCTCGATCTTATACTCACCACCATCACGCGCATAAAGCATAGAGAAACGTGGATTAGGCAATCGGCCTGCCTGTACAAGATCAGCTTCTGAGATGCCCAGCTCGTAGAATGAAGCTTGTAGGCCTTTATTGTTATAAAGCGCCACCTGTACTGCGCCCTCTACATCCAGGGGTTGTGCAAGTAATGCCTGAGTCTTGTCCTGTAGGGACTTTGTAGACGCTTCTGTCTTAGCCCATTCATACGCTTGCTTCAGGTGGGGTTGAGTTTGTTTTTGTACCTCATTCATGCCGCCATCTTTGGAGAAGGACGCGCACCCACCTAATAACAGGCTTACCGCAACAAGAATGGCGCTGCGTGCTCTGAGATTTCCAATATTAGTGCTCATGTGAATCTCCTTCAGAGGATGCATGTTGATGATCTGAATGACTGTCCTGAGCCGGTATTGCTGATTCACTTGCTTCACCATGGTGGTGTCCCGCATGATAATGGCCACCAGATGCAGGCAAAGATAGAACACCAATGCCATGGCGATAGACCACTTCGCCACCCAGCCATGCCGTTATCGCGACAGCCATGGATAGTCCTGCCAGGCAAACTAATACTGGCATTGACATCGGGCTGTCCTGACGCGATTTCGACGAATTCCAGATTGCAACGAGCACTAATCCAACAGCAGTAGGGATTGCCCAGGCTCGATGCAACAACATGGCAGCATGGCCGGCATCATCGTGATTCATGGTTGAGTTGAATGCCAGCCAACCAAAACCAACGGCAGTCACAGCACTCACAGCAGCTAGTATCAATACGTAATATCCTGTGGCGGCCAATGAAGTGGATGATGCAGATTGGCGGCGCAACCGAGCAGCTAGGCCTAAAATAAATGCCACCATCGTCAACGCAATTGGAAAATGTACGACTGCCGGATGCAAATTTGGAATAATTTGGAAACCGGTGTGTTCTGAGGGCATTTCTGATTTAAGGGCTTCTGAAGCCTCATGGATATGGCTTGAGTGATCATCTTCCGCAAGCACACCCTCCGAATTTCCATGCTCATGGGTTATGGATACAGCCTTTTCACCTTCACTTCCTGCATGGTTCATCATTCCATGGTCGTGAGTGTGTGCCGACATTTCAGATGAAGATGATTTGTGATCCATGCTTGCCATGCTGTGGCCCATGTCCTCAGCCTGATTATTCATGTCATGCATTTTGCTATGGTCCATCACCGGCATGCTGTTATGGTCCATGCCTTTCATATTGCCCTGATCCATGGGTGGCATCTGAGACTTTGAGTCATGTAAAGCATGCTTATCGCCATGAGACATACGATGTCCCATCGCTTCATGATGCATTGGTTGATCCGAGGAGTGCTGCATCCCCGGCATTTGATGGCCTTGGTCTGCAATCGAAGAATCTAGCGATTTCCAATCTGTTTGATGGTCATTATTTGTCGGCTTGTAATCATCAAAGGTGGACTGGTATGGCGCAGAGCTTTCTTCCGCAAATGATGCACCAATACCCAATCCTAATGTCATCGCAATAAAGAATAAGTATTGATAGAAAGAGGCAAGCCTGACGCTCTCTAGGGTAGTAAATTTCATATAAACCTCTCATTTAGAATTCCCAATATCCATTGGAAATACATTCTTTCGCCTGCCGCGAGCATGCAAAAGCATAAATGTGCTAGCCAAAGACCTGATAGGACTTTAGCCAATGTACTAAATGAGGGTAAAGCGCGGAGGTCGCTCAGGACCGGTGGATATATGACTCGTGAAATCTGGGACGATAAAACCGATTGCCGTACCTGCAACGATCAAATGATGCTTGAGATAATCACTCGAAGCCGCAAAGGCGAAGCCTGAGCAACAGACTGAACATTTGGAACAATGGTTACAAGCGTGTTTAGTATCATCTGGATGTTTGTGAGCATGACTATCTGCAGCCCCCTCGTGGTGTTCATGGCTATGCCCACTGACACTTTCATGGATGTGCTGGCTTTGTGGCTTCTCACAATTGATCATGCTGACCGCTGCAAATCCCTGCACCGGTAGAATGATTGCAATGAGCCAAATAGTGAAAATCTTAATTAGCTTTCTCACGATGAGCTTATGATAACCCTAAATTAAAAATGATTCAGTGACATACTTAAATTTCTTGTGACGGAAATACCCTATGGGTGGATTTCTTGATTTAGCGCAAGTTGCTCCAGGATCGGACATTCTGGGCGATCATCTCCATGGCAACAATGAACAAGCTTTTCTAGCTCCGACTTAATCGACACCAGGCTTTGAATCTTTTGGTTTAAGGCTTCAACATGGGCGTTTGCCAATTCTTTCACTTTACTACTTGGCCGAAGCGGATCTTGCCATAGGCTTAATAATTCCTCAATTTGCTTGATAGAAAAACCTAAATCACGGGAGTGTCTAATAAAGCTTAGCGTATGGATATCTTTTTCAGAATATTGACGATATCCAGAAAAGGTTCTTGATGCCGCAGGCAACAAGCCAACACTTTCGTAATGCCGGATCATTTTGGTCGATATGCCAGACGCCCTGGCAGCTTGCCCGATGTTAAATAGACTCATTGCTTATGTCCAAATAATAGGTAAAAAAGCCTGCTGATCTAGCTCAGCAGGCAGAGTGAATTATTCACTCGCAGGTGAAAAACCTGCATTTATCAAAGCGGAAACGATCTCGTCTCTTGCAACCATGGTTTCAACATTGACTGTTCTGGTTGGAGGGTCGGCTGCAATGCTTGCTGCCGGATCAACGGCTTTAATGGCACTTGTGACACCTCTTGCACATCCACCACAAGTCATATTCTCAATATGAAATTTCATCATCCACTCCTTCGGCAATGATTGGTCGTCATCATTAGAATAAAGCTTCCAATAATGGCAAGGTAAAGCGATTTAAGTCAATGTGTTGACGATTCGATCATGGGCGGAATGAATGTACGTAAGCGCAAGGCATTCCCTAAAACAAATATACTGGACAAGGCCATCGCACCCGCTGCAAAGATGGGTGAAAGCAACAGTCCCCATACAGGGTAAAGTGCGCCAGCAGCAACCGGAATCAAGGCGGTGTTGTAGGCAAATGCCCAAAACAGGTTTTGATGAATATTGCCTATCGTTGCTTTGGATAGGGCAATCGCATTCGGCACCCCTAGCAAATTACCAGACATCAGAACGACATCTCCAGACTCTATGGCTACATCCGTACCTGTACCGATTGCCAAGCCGACATCCGCCTCTGCCAGTGCCGGCGCATCATTAATACCGTCTCCGACAAATGCAACCTGCCCATACGTCGCTTTTAAACGCCGGATGGCTGCTACTTTACCTTCTGGCATCACCTCGGCAATCACTATATCAATCCCAAGCTGCTGGGCGATTGCGTGTGCGGTTTTGGCATTATCACCAGTAATCATCGCCACTTTGAGCCCAAGCTGGTGAAGCGCTGCAACCGCGCCCGGTGTCGAAGTTTTAATGGGGTCAGCAACGGCAATAATGCCCGCCAGCTGGCCATCAATCGCGGCATATAATGGAGACTTCGCTTCTTTGCCCAATCGTTCTGCTGCCTCCGCAAAAATACTGACATCAAGCCCCAGCTGACGCATAAACCGATCGGCCCCGACTTCGACGAGTGAATCCGCAACCTTGGCTCTCACACCCATGCCGGTCACCGCTTCAAATTCAATTAAATCCGGTAGTGACTGGCCATCCTCAGTCGCAGCAGTGACAATTGCCCGCGCTATCGGGTGTTCGGATTTAGACTCCACGGCACCTATTTTTGCTAGTAACTGGTTACGGTCCAATGTTTCCGCAATTTCCAAATCGGTCAGAACGGGGCGCCCTTCCGTAAGTGTGCCCGTTTTATCCAAGGCAACGACTTTGGCATCTTTAAGCAATTGCAGCGCTTCGCCTTTTCTGAACAAAATACCTAGCTCAGCCCCGCGCCCAGTGCCAACCAAAATAGAAGTGGGTGTCGCCAATCCCATGGCACATGGGCATGCAATGATCAACACTGCGACTGCGTTCACCAGTGCAAAAGTCAATGCCGGTGTAGGTCCAAAAATGATCCAGGAAATAAAGGTGAGTAATGCTACACTCATGACAGCAGGCACAAACCACATCGTCACTTTATCAACCACGGCCTGTATCGGTAGCTTGGAACCTTGGGCTTGCTCAACCAAGCGTATAATTTGTGCCAACATGGTTTGACTACCTACCGCTGTAGCACGCACCGTGAAGACACCCTTTTGATTAATGGTACCGACGACTACAGCACTACCCAAAACCTTTTCCACAGGAATGGGTTCACCCGTAATCATGGATTCATCAACGAAACTGTTACCATTGGTGATTTGACCATCTACCGGCACTCTCTCGCCGGGTCGCACTTCGAGTTCATCATTGAGAAGGACTTCATTGATAGGGATGTCTAACAAACGCCCCTCTCTCATGACATGGGCCTTTTTAACCTGCATTTTTGTGAGGCGTTTGATCGCTTCAGAGGTACGTCCTTTAGCGCGTTCTTCTAAAAACCGACCTAATAGGATCAATACGACGATAACTGCAGCCGCCTCGTAATACACGTTGACCGCTCCCTCGGGTAGTAGCCCTGCAGCAAAGGTCGCTACCACTGAGTACGCGAACGCAGCAGCTGTGCCCACGGCGACGAGTGAGTTCATATCAGGTGTTAACCTGAGGAGCGCCGGAATTCCCTTTTGGTAAAACCGTCTTGCTGGAAAAACCAATACTATCGTTGTTAGTGCAAATTGGATGTACCAGCTATTTTGCATCCCTATAGTATTCATGATTAATTCATGAACAGCGGTTATCAGGTGCGCCCCCATCTCCATCAAAAAAACCGGTAACGTCAATCCTGAAGCGAGAATGAGGTCATCTCTCAACTCAAGAAGTTTTACCTCTTTCTGATTGGAGGCAGCCTCTTGCAACTGAGTGACAGAATTGATGGCTTTTGCTTCGTAACCAATACGCTCAATAGCGGAAATCAGATCGGCCTTCTCGACATAGCCATAAACGGTTGCCCTTTCTGTGGCCAAATTGACTGATGCCTCAGCAACACCAGGTACAGATTTCAATGCTTTTTCAACTCGACCAACACATGAGGCGCACGTCATGCCTATTACATTTAGTTCTATTTTTGATGTTGGGACTTCATACCCAATCTTACGAATTGCTTGAATCAAAGCTGAAAGATCAGTGTCTGCTGATGTTTTAATGTTTGCACGCTCAGTAACAAGGTTAACTGACGCACTTTTTACACCTGGCACTTTGTTTAACGCTGCTTCAACACGGCGGACACAGCTAGCACATGTCATGCCTTGGACAGGAAGGGAGATATCTTGGATAGCATCACTTAACTGTTTTTCAGACATACTTAATGGCCTCGGAAACTGCTTGGTTAAATGTTCATCCAGTCTAAAGCTTTCCATGATGGGAAGGTCAACCGCATTTCAATAAACAAACATTAAGAAAATGTATTACCAGAACCGAAAGTAGCTTAAGGATTGTGGTGTCGGGCTTAACGTGAAAAATACTTTTACATGGTTTAATTAATTTGCCTCCAAGTATTGGGATATGGTCTTTTTTAAATCCTCTGGATTATCCACGCTGAGGAAATGCCCAGAACCCGTGATAGTCTCAAGCGTTGCGTTTGGTACTTTCTTCCAAGTCAAATATCTTTCGGCTTGTCTTGACCAGTCATTTTCTCCGTATATCAGCATTACAGGGCTTTTGATCTTATGATATTGATCAGTGGCCTGCGCCCAACTGCGCCAGTTTTTTAATATGTTCCTGCCAAGAAAACTGTAGCCCGGCCGATGTCCTGTTTTATCAAACATTGTCATTAACCAGGTTGGGATTTTTTTGATTTTTTTGACGCCGCCATTCATCACCAGGCTCAAGAAAAATCGATTCTCAAGCGCAGCAAAAATCGCCCCATTGATGGGAATTGAGTAATTCCACATCATGAAGTTGGCAATAAAGTTGCCACGCCGGATGCCATCTGCGTAACGCGTTTCATAATCGTATGTATTGACCGCAATCACCTGCTTAATCTTATCTGGGATTTGTGCAGCGACCGTGAGAGACAGTGTCGCGCCAATAGACTCACCAATTAAGGTGAGATTGGTCAAATTCAGCTGATCAATTAAATCAAGCACAGAGGCTCTCAAATAGGGCTCGTCGTAGTTGATTTTCTTATTGATGGACGATTGACCGTGGCCAGGCAAATCGATGGCATAGACGGTAAATTTGCTCGCATAAAATGGAATCATCTCGCTAAACAACTCAATTTGCGTTCTGATCGTATGCATTAAAAGCAGCGGTTCTCCACTCCCTGTTTTAATGACTCGAACCGTTTCTCCATCTTTAAGCGTGACAAAAAATTCCTCTCCGTTAAATTTAAGATCTGTTGGTGCATCACTCATTTCATTCTCCCTTATCAAATTAATTAGTACTTATCATTTCGAGTGAAGTGATATTTAAGTGATCACCCCCCAGGTTTGATCCATCATGCTCAACCGTTAAAACGTTTAAAAATGACAGATGCATTAACCCCGCCAAATCCAAACCCATTCGAAAGGGCATATTCAAGATGTCGATGAATGGGAGCTTGTGTCGTAATCGCCAGCCCAGTTGCCCGCGCATCTGGCGCGTACAAATTGATTGTGGGTGGGCAACACTGCGCTTCAATTGCTTTAATGGTAAAAATGGCTTCTAGACCGCCCGCTGCGCCCAGCAAATGTCCAGTGGAAGACTTTGTGGCACTGATCACAGGTTGGGCATGACGCTGACCAAACACAGTTCTGATGGCTGCCAGTTCACTTGCATCTCCCATGGGGGTAGACGTGGCATGCGCATTGATATGGTCAACGGCCTCGGGAGATATGTGTGCTTGATTAAGGGCAATCATCATTGCCCTGGCAGCACCGGAACCCTCCTCGGGGCTGGAGGTGATATGGTAGGCGTCAGAAGTGGTTCCATATCCCACTAATTCAGCAAGCGGTTTTGCACCTCTCGCCATGGCGTGTTCATAGGACTCAATCACCAAAATACCAGCCCCCTCTGCCATCACAAACCCATCACGATGTGTGTCAAACGGTCTTGAGGCTAACTCAGGGCTTGCCGCGTATCTTGTACTCAGTGCTTTTGCGGCTGCAAACCCGCCGAGGCTGACTTTATCAATACAAGCTTCTGTCCCCCCACAGATTGCGATATCGGCTTCATTGGCATGAATCATCCTGGCTGCATCGCCAATCGCTTGTACGCCTGCTGCACAGGCGGTAACCGGAGCACCGAGTGGTCCTTGGAATTGGTGTTTAAGTGCTATCTGCGCAGCCGCCAAATTGACCAAAAATGATGGAATCGTAAATGGCGAGAGCTTACCCACACCCACTGCTTCGCCTGTGCGGACTGCATGTGCAATGGCTGGGAAACCACCCACCCCTGAAGCGACAATGGTGGCAGTGCGTTGTTTTTGAATCTCAGTCATCGGTAGCCACTGGGCTTGCTGAATGGCCTCGTTAGCGGCAATCAGAGCAAATTGAATAAATCTGTCAGAGCGTCTTAACTCTTTTGCATCGAGATATTCAGACAAATTGAGCCCCATGCTCGGATCAAGTTCTGATGGCTTAACCCAACCGGCGATGTTGACTGGACTGCCTTCTGCCAACGCATCAGGGAGCGCAGAGATCCCAGACTTTCCCTCCAACAAATGTTTCCATGCCAAGTCAACGCCTGTTCCAAGCGGACTGACTGCGCCCATCCCAGTAATCACAATACGTTTCATCATAAATTTCCCTGAAGGCCTATTGAGTTAAATTGGCAAGTTGTTTTGGGTGGGTATTGATCGGGATACATAACATGGCCGTGATGAGCGCCAATGCAATATGTATGCTGTACGTTGGGATAAAGTCACCCGGCTTGAGCAGTGCTTTACCAAGGAATAACACGGTGATGGACACACCTATCACCGTGCCAATTTGGCGGGCAGCGTGATTGATGGCAGAACCAACGGCATAGTCTTTTTGCGGCAAACCAAACATGGCGGCAGCGGATAAAGAGGGCATGACCAAGCCAACAGAGATGCCGCTTAATAGTAAACCCGGTAGCCATGTAGCCAGATAATTAGGGGTGGTATCGGGGACTATTAAAAACCACAGTCCACTGAGGGCGTAGGTCATGGTGCCTGTGATAAGCAAAGGACGATGTCCCACTTTGGAGGCTATTTTCCCTGCAACCAATGCGGTAGGAACAACCATCAGTGGCCCTGGCATGACAGACGCACCGGCTAAAGACTGGCTTAAATGCCATATATTCTGCATCCAAAAAAAGAATGAAAAAAACATGATGGAAAACGCAATCCCGAAAGTGATGCCTGCCAGGTTTGCAAATAAAAAGGTTTTGTTTTTAAACAAGCTGAGGTCAAACAATGGTTCTGGGTAAAACTTCGCCCAAGGAATATAACTTGCCAGCAACACCAAACCTAACATCAGAATGGCTGTTAACTCATAGGGATTCCAAGCAGGTGACTTCATCTCAACAATCGCAAACGCAATCGCTCCGACACCGACGACCAACTGCAACATGCCGACGAGATCAAGCCGCATATGCGCTCTTGGCTGAACCGACTCATGCAATACAGTTAAGCTTTGCCATATGCAAAATAATCCAATCGGGATGTTGATAAAAAATGCCCACTGCCAGCCACCTACATCAATAATCCAGGAACCAATCCCCGGACCTAATGCCGCGGCCAAAGCACCAACAGCGCCCCAAGCGCCCATGATGACTGACCGCCTCTCGCGAGGAAACGCTTCTAATACCAGCGCCAATGCAGATGGGGTCAGCAGACAAGCGCCGATAGATTGAAAAACTCTGGCGACAATAAGCCATGAGACACTTGGGGCGGCGCCGCATGCAAATGAGGCGCTGATAAATAACAAGGTGCCTAGTGTGAATATTTTTTTACGCCCAAATTTATCTGCAATACCACCCGCCGGAATCAGCATGGCAGCATAGACAATAGAGTAGCCGCTCATCGCCCAGGATAGATCAGCGGCAGTAGAGTCCGGAAAGCTACTGAGAATATTATTGAACCCAGCATACAGAATCGTCGTATCCAGGGAGGACATAAAAATTGCAATACTGGCGATTGCGAATACCCGCCAGGCTACCGGGATTGCTTTATTTGCTGACACTAACTGCTGTATGTTTAAGTTCATGACATTCTCTGATTTGACTTAGGCGTATTAGGAATACTGGCCACACCGCCTAGACTCGTTGCGGCCAGTGTTCGCTTAGTGACTCAGAAAGAACTCAGCTGTGTTTACAAACGAATCATGGTACTGAAAAATCGAACCGTGATTGGAGTCTGGATATAACAGCAATTGCGCATTTTTAAGCTGCTTATATAGGGTAATCGAACCCTCGGTTGGTAACATGGTGTCATTGCTACCCGTCACCACCAAAACCGGTTGTTGAATGGCTTTTAACGTTTTGAATTCAGGATCAGGTGTGCTCGTCCATACAATTAAGGCCTTGCCATGTGCATCTGCAATCTCCTTGCCACTTTCAGGGTCACGCCCTTCTTTTCTGGCATACACGCGAGACAAAAATGCAGCGGCGGCTTGCTTCCCTGCATCACTTTGAGAGAAGAACAGATAGTCGCGAGGATCTGGTGCATTGGCTCTTGAAAAAGCCTCACCCAACACTTTCATCAGATGATTGCCACCGCCTTGATGGGTAGTCCCGGCGAGAATCACTTTTCGAACCAGTTCTGGATGTTGCGCAGCAAGTTCTTGAGCAACAAACCCACCCATCGAAAACCCCAACACATCCACTTGCTTATAGCCCAGAGCTTGAATAAACGCATAAGCATCTGTGGTCATTTGTGCGATGTTGTCGGCAACCACTCCATTCGTAGCACCAACGCCTCTGTTATTGAATACAACCACTGGACGATTCTTGGCCAAGGCATTCACTACTGCCGGATCCCAGGCATCCATATTGCCAGTGAAGTGCTGAAGGAGCACTAATGGAGTACCTGATTTAGGGCCTAAAGTGCGGTAAGAGAATTTAATGCCATTGGCTTCGACAAATTTTGTGGCCGCTGTCTCCAGTTTATCTGCAGCCAAGGCCGTGCCTGACTCTATGATGGATAAGGTAGTGGCGATAAGTAACAATGATTTTAAAATTTTATTCACGAATATCTCCTGTTCAGTCAAATAGATGTTTAGCCCGCGGTGATTAGCTCAGGTAGCGATTCGCTGGTTTAGCTAATGACAAATGCGGCCCCAATGCTTTTCTTGCCGCTTCAAATGCTTGCCAATCCTCAATGTTTGGCAAAGATGGAATAGTGATCACCTCGCCCAAATCAAATCCTCTAAGGGCGGCATCTACCAGATCATCAGTTTTCATCACCATTTCAGGCGGCAAGTGACTTGCTGGCATATTCACTTTGTCCAGAAACGGCGTATCGGTCGCGCCTGGCAACACCACCTGAATGCGCACCCCTTTGTCACCAAGTTCATGCTGCATGGATTGGCTAAACATCACCACATAAGACTTAGTTGCGTTGTAAACGCCATTGAACATTTCAGGAATATAGGCAAGCACTGAGGCAACATTGATGATGGCACCTTTGCCTTCAGCAAAAAATCGTTTGGCAGCTGCGCCGGAGAGTCGTGTGAGCGCGGTGATGTTCAATTGGATCATGGTCTCCATCGCATCCATATCAGACTCAACCAACGTCGTAGACGCACCACCACCTGCGTTATTCACCAGCAGGGTAATACTGCTATCTTCCCGTAAGCGTGTTTCGACTTTTAATAAATCAGCCTTGAGGGTCAGGTCGGCCGGCATGATTTCTACCTGACTTCCAGATGCACTCTTAATACCATCTGCTACTTTTTGCAGCTTTGCTTGATCACGTGCCACCAAAATCAAGTCATAACCTCGCTTTGCTAGTCGGTCTGCATACACAGCCCCAATCCCAGTTGATGCACCTGTGATCAATGCTGTCCCAAGTTTATTCACTGCATTCATTTTTCTACCTCTTTACGGTTTAACAGTTATGCACATATAAAATACCAATCGGTACATAAATACTATGCAACAAAATTTGCTCTGTCAACAATTTTTTGTAACAATTGGTATAAATTACTTAAGTGAAGAAAATTGAGATGACTGAAGAGTTAAAAAAGACACGAGGTCGCCCCAAAATGTTTGATAACGAGGTGATCCTGGACAAGGCTTTGAAAGTGTTTTGGGAAAGGGGCTATGAAGGCGCCTCAATGGCCGAGTTAACCTCCACGCTCGGTGTGAATAAGCCAAGTTTGTATGCTGCGTTTGGCAATAAGGAAGAATTGTTTAGGCAAGCGCTTTCTAAGTATGTCTCCGGTCCAGCTTCATTTGTGAGGATGGTGATGAAAGAGCCAACAGCGCGCAAAGTCGCAGAAAAGTTTTTATTAAGTAGCGCAGAGTTTCTAACGAGTGAAGCACATCCCAAGGGATGCATGATCGTGCAAGGTGCCCTTTCATGCGGTGAAGGCGCACAAATCATCAAAGAGCAGCTTATTCAGTATAGAAAACATTATGAGGGCTTGTTGACTGAGCGATTTGAGTTGGCACAACTGGAAGGTGATTTATCGCCTGACGTAAATGCCGTTGATTTATCTAAATATTTAGCTACTCTACATCAAGGAATGTCAGTGCAAGCGGTCAATGGCGCCACTCAAGAAGAACTCAAAAGGATGGTTAATGTAGCCATGTTGAATTGGCCGAGCAAATAAGGGTATCTACGCCCAATTATCGAAGTTTACACATCGAAAATACAATGCTCTGCTAAAAAACTACTCACTAGGACGAGCTAGTATGCTTGTTCATGATTCTCACTCCATGGGCATGCTAGCATTACCTCAAACAATTGCCTCTGGACTTGCCGTACTAGCCGATCTCATCATTCAAGCGATGGAATGTCTGAAGCGATGTGGTGCCTTCACCACTGAGGAGCTGTCAAACGCATGGCTCGTTGCAATCGAACTTCATGTTTTGTCTAGACGCTTTGCACTAATGGTTGAGTAGCAATTAATGAGTTGTACGGCGCCAGCGGCTTACAAATATCGTTGGCAATTTAACTCCAGATATCTCGCCTTTTATCGCTGAACGATAAAGTTTAACAAAGTGGCTTTGCAGAATAGGTGCGATTGAAATGTCATATTGCCAGATGGACGCTTAAAAACTCACTCTAAAGCTTTTTATCCAGCTATAGATTCAGAAATCAAATTGTCTAGATTCTTAATCGCATCTCTCATAAAAAGAGCTGCGTATTTATTCTTATCATCATCAATTTCATTCCTTATTGGATGCCACACTCCTTGAAAATCTTGGCGAGACTCAAAATCTAAGAAATAGCTAACATCATGCCATCCCGGAGAAAACAAACCTAAGTCAAAGGCGATAGGCATACTCGGATAGCCACGCCATGTAAACCATTGTGTGACTGGTTGCTGAGAGATCGCGACGGTAATATCCCATCGATGTTGTTGTGTCCATTGTTTCTTATCAAAGCATAATGAGATAAATCCCAAAGATTTTGGTAAGGGTTTAGAAAATACAATAGCCCTTAGATCTTTTTCGATTTTTACAAGGGTAAAGCCAATATCGCTTAGTAGGCTAGCTAACAACTTAGTAAAGTCTTTTTTTGTAAGCACGAAAGGGACTTTGAAAAAGTCAGGAACCTTAGCTTTTAGCTGACTAATATCTTGAGTAATTTGAAGCTTGATACTCTCTTTGATACTTTTTTTTAATTCCAAAGTTGGATCTTGTCCGCCATACCAGAGAGGTGTTAAAGCCATAAATGACGGTTGAATATCAAAACCTTGGTTATCTATCACCCACTTTCCCAGTTTATTTTGCTCTTCAAGCCAGTCCAGATAAATTGAACGATATCCATTCATGCTGGAAGATCTGGTACGCATAAGCCAGTATGTGTTGGTAAAAGACTCTTTGATGTTTTCTATCAAGTATTTTTTTGCTGGGATTAAACCCGGTTCTGACGGCTCTAGCTTTGCAAGTATTCTGAAATAACATTCATCCACAGTGAAGCCATCATTAAGCATGCCATCCCAAATTTGTTCAAAGTGCTCTGCAGCTGTAAATAAGGCATTCAGCAGTTCAGGGGCAAGTTTCTGTCTACTAGTATCACTCTCGCGAATCATGATCATATTGTACTTTATGAACTACCCACGTTTTTGAAATGCTATTTCACGTCTATCGGAGATAGCAACTTATTGATTAATATGAAATGACACTCTAGATTTGAATTGCAAAAATCTCAAGTTGAATTACAAACGACAAAAACCCATAAAATTTTTATGTATTAGCCCTTGAAATCAAAAAATCCCGCCCCAAATTAGCAATCAAGGTGCGCGAGTGCTAAAATGCGTACCGCTTTGATTGTTTTAGTTTTAACGTTATCCCTATAACACTTTAGGAAAACTCCAAGGAGAATCTCATGAACATTCGTCCGTTGCACGACCGTGTAATTGTTAAACGCGCTGCTGAAGAGCGCACTACTGCTTCTGGCATTGTGATCCCTGACAGTGCAACAGAGAAACCAGACCAAGGTGTGGTTCAGGCAGTTGGCAATGGCAAAAAAGATGACAACGGCAAGGCTATCGCTTTGGACGTGAAAGTCGGCGACAAAGTATTGTTCGGCAAATACTCCGGCCAAACAGTGAAAGTCAACGGCGAAGAGCTGTTGGTGATGCGCGAAGAAGACATTATGGCGATTGTTGAGTAATCACTCGCAACTCAATCCCACACATTTGTAATTTAGGAGAATTTAAATGGCAGCTAAAGACGTAAGATTTGGTGATGACGTTCGCCAAAAAATGGTAAATGGCGTTAACGTATTGGCTAACGCTGTTCGTGTAACTTTGGGCCCTAAAGGCCGTAACGTGGTATTGGAGCGTTCTTTTGGCGCGCCAACCATCACTAAAGATGGTGTGTCTGTGGCTAAAGAAATCGAACTGAAAGACAAGTTCGAAAACATGGGTGCACAGATGGTGAAAGAAGTTGCTTCTAAAACCAATGACATCGCTGGTGACGGTACAACGACTGCGACTGTGTTGGCACAAGCCATTATCCGCGAAGGCATGAAATCTGTCGCTGCCGGCATGAACCCAATGGACCTGAAGCGCGGTATCGACAAAGCAGTTGAAGCTGCTGTAGCTGACCTGAAAGCACAATCCAAACCCTGTACTACCAGCAAAGAAATCGCCCAAGTTGGCGCGATCTCTGCTAACTCTGACGCCTCTGTTGGCCAGATCATTGCGGATGCAATGGACAAAGTGGGTAAAGAAGGCGTGATCACTGTTGAAGACGGTTCAGGCCTGAGCAACGAGTTGGATGTGGTTGAAGGTATGCAGTTTGACCGTGGTTACCTGTCTCCATACTTCATCAACAACCCAGAGCGTCAAATCGCGTTGCTGGACAACCCATTCGTGTTGTTGCACGACAAAAAAATCTCCAACATCCGTGACTTGCTGCCAACCTTGGAACAAGTGGCAAAAGCTGGCCGTCCATTGCTGATCATCGCTGAAGATGTCGATGGCGAAGCGCTGGCAACCCTGGTAGTGAACAACATCCGCGGCATCTTGAAAACGACTGCAGTTAAAGCCCCAGGCTTTGGTGACCGTCGTAAAGCCATGTTGGAAGACATCGCGATTCTGACTGGCGGTACTGTGATCTCTGAAGAAGTGGGCCTGAAACTGGAAGCCGTACAACTGCACGATCTGGGTCAAGCCAAACGTATCGAAGTGGGCAAAGAAAACACCATCATCATTGACGGTGCTGGCAACGAAGAAGCGATCAAGGCCCGTATCACTCAAATCAAAACACAAATCGAAGAAGCTTCTAGCGACTACGACCGTGAAAAACTGCAAGAGCGCGTGGCCAAACTAGCTGGCGGTGTTGCCGTGATCAAGGTTGGCGCGACGACTGAAATCGAAATGAAAGAGAAAAAAGCCCGCGTGGAAGATGCATTGCACGCGACCCGTGCTGCGGTTGAAGAAGGCATTGTGGCAGGCGGTGGCGTGGCATTGATTCGTGCCCGCGAAGCGATTGCCAAAGTGAAAGGTGACAACCTGGATCAAGAAGCAGGCATCAAGATCGTTCTGCGTGCGGTTGAAGAGCCACTGCGTCAGATCACACAGAACGCTGGCGTTGAACCATCAGTCGTGGTGAACAACGTGGCTGCCGGTAAAGGCAACTACGGTTACAACGCAGCCAACGAAACCTATGGCGACATGGTTGAGATGGGCGTACTGGATCCAACTAAAGTGACCCGCTCTGCCTTGCAACACGCGGCTTCTGTGGCTGGCCTGATGCTGACCACTGACTGCATGGTGGCTGAATTGCCTAAAGAAGATGCACCAGCGATGGGTGGTGATATGGGCGGTATGGGTGGCATGGGCGGTATGATGTAGCCTTTGCTTGGATGACATCATTGCCGACCATACAAAACAGTGGCGCGGCATGATGTCATTTCAATCTTCCCTGCATCGGTGATGCGTCGTTAGTTTTGACATTTAGTCCTTGCCGTACTTCATGTACTGTCTGCGTCGTAAATGTTTCAACGCCTAGCCTCACCTTGGCATTGAAGTTGAAATGCCCTAACAAGCATTCGCACAAACAAAACCCGCTTCTGCGGGTTTTGTTTTATCTGTCATTCTCCGCCATAATGGCGAATGGCGCGGCGCATATGCGCGGCATACTCATCTCACGAAAGAATTCATATGACTACTCTAAACACCCTCACTCAACGCCTGAGCTATATCGTCGGCGAAAATATGGCTCACCAATTGCAAAATGACGGCCTGGAGCTGGATGCTGCGGCCGTGGCGCTGGCAGTGAGCGATGTGATGGCCGGCAATGCTTCACGCATGACCGACGACGAAAAACGCAGCACAGTGGAACAAGTACAACAAGAGAGCCAGGCCAGACAGATGGCTGCCCACGCGAAAAACAAGGCGGCAGGCGAAGCCTATCTGGCAGACAATGCGAAAAAAGAAGGCGTAACCACGACAGCGAGTGGCTTGCAGTATAAACAACTGGTCGCAGGCAATGGCGCGAAGCCTACCACCAGCGACCGTGTCAAAGTCCACTACCACGGCACACTGACGGACGGCACGGTGTTTGATAGCTCTTATCAACGCGGCGAACCGATTGTGTTTCCAGTGACTGGCGTGATTGCAGGCTGGGTAGAAGGCTTGCAGTTGATGAACGTAGGTAGCAAGTTTGAGCTGACCATTCCATCGCACCTGGCGTATGGCGCAAACGGCAGCAGCCCTGTGATTGGCCCGGATGCGACGCTGGTGTTTCAGGTTGAGTTGTTGGCTATAGAATAAACCAGTCTTATTGATACAGATTCAAGGCAATACAGATTCAGGGCACCCGTCGGGTGCCCTTTTTCATGGGGCCGCCGATTCCCGGCTTGCCTCCCTGCCTGCGCTATTGTTAGACTTTGTAAATCTTTCACATTGTCGAGCGCCACAGATGCAAGATCCTCAATTAAACTTAACCGGTGAAATCGTGACTGTGCGCCCTGAACACAGCATAGATACCATTCAGCACCTGCCCAATTATGTGGGCATCTCTCAAATGACGGCGGGGGCCAGGGGCATTTCGATGAATATCGTGGTGATCCCGCCAGCGGCCAAAGCGCAACCGCATTACCATCAAGGCTTTGAAACAGCGATTTACCTGCTGAAGGGTGAAGTGCAAACGTTTTATGGTGAAAATTTGAGCAAGTCCTGTATCAATCAAGCGGGCGACTTTATTTTCATCCCGGCAGGGGTGCCGCATCAGCCAGTCAATTTGAGCCCTGATACCGAAGCGATTGCGCTCGTGGCACGTAACGATGCCAATGAGCAGGAAAGTGTGCGGGTCTATGCGGCTCAGGCCACTGTGCTTGGCTGATCAAGCCGCTGGCAAAAAACCTAGACGGACTCTTGTCGCTGACCGCGACCCAACAAGGCACTGACGGCTGCTTGCGCCGTTTTCTGGTTGGTGAGTAGTTGATTGACTTCAAAAGTGATGGGCATTTCGACGTCTATGGTTTCGGCACGACGCATGACTTCACGCGCAGTGTTGACGCCTTCTGCCACGTGGCCCAATCCCGCCAGAATGCTCTCTAATGATTTGCCAGAAGCCAGTTGCAAACCGACTTCACGGTTACGCGAATATTGGCCGGTACAGGTCAGAATCAAGTCGCCTGCCCCCGCCAAGCCCATAAAGGTCTCGGCCTTGGCACCCAGCGCCATGCCAAAGCGGGTGATTTCGGCTAAGCCCCGCGTGATCATGGCAGCGCGCGCATTGTTACCAAAGCCCATGCCGTCAGAGATACCGGCGGCAATCGCCATCACGTTTTTAACCGCCCCACCCACCGAAGCGCCGACCACGTCGACGCTATCGTAGACGCGCAAGCAGCCGCCATGAATCAGCTGTGCCGATTGCTGCGCCAGCTCGCGGTGATTGGCAGCCAGAGTAATTGCCGTTGGCAGGCCTCGCACCAGTTCGGCGGCAAAGCTGGGGCCGCTTAACACGCCCCACGGATACTCTGCGCCCAACTCCTCTTGCGCCACTTCAAAAGGCAGTTTTGCCGTTTGCGGCTCCAGGCCTTTGTTGGCCCAGATCAAGGGCTGTTGTATGCCCAAACTTTTGAGTTGCTGCAAAATCGGCCGGAAACCCGCCGTAGGCACCACGGATAAAATCAAATCGGCGCCATCAATCGCTGCAGCCAGATCATCCTCTACCGAGAGTTTTTCAGGGAAAGCAAAGTCGCCCAGATACAGCGGATTGGCACGCGCCTTGCGCATGCCAGAAACGTGCCCGCTATTACGCGCCCACAACACCACCTCGTGTTGCAAGGCAATATGCATGGCAAGTGCAGTACCCCAGGCACCTGCACCAAGAACGGCAACTTTACTCATTTGGATGGATCCTGATCAGTCACCGCGAGCTATCTGCGGTGACTGACAAAGTGAGACGAAATTAGTTAGGAGCGCCAGCCGCTTGCGCAGCTTGCTGCTGCTGCTGCAGGTACAAGGCTTCGAAGTTGATCGGGTTCAACAACACGGGCATGAAGCCAGCGCGGGTAACCATATCGGAGATGGCTTCGCGTGCATAAGGGAACAAGATGTTAGGGCAAGCCACCGCCAGGATAGGCTCCATGTTTTCTTGTGGCACGTTGCGGATGGCAAAAATACCGGATTGGTTCACTTCTACCAGGAATGCGGTTTTATCTTCGATTTTCGCGGTCACAGTCACTTTGATGGAGACGTTGAAAATACCGTCTTCAACCTGTTGTGCCGTATTGCCCAGCTCTACATTGATCTGTGGCGTCGTGCGCTCGGTGAAAATCGCTGGAGCATTAGGCACTTCGATAGAAGCATCATGCACGTACAATTTTTCGATGCTGAAAATCGGTGCTGCGTTTTGGTCCGCTTGGTTTTGTGGTTCCTGAGCCATGAATCGTCCTTAAAATTATCAATACACAAAGGCGCTATTCTAACCGGACATCCCTGGCCTGACTATGGGTTTTTTATGACAGCGGACAGGTCACTTCAAGCGGCCAGCAACGGGTCCAGACCGCCCTGCACATCCAGGGCATGCAAGTCATCAAAGCCGCCAACATGGTGCTCGCCAATAAAAATCTGTGGCACCGTACGGCGGCCGGTTTTTTCCATCATTTCGGCCCGTAACTCTGGCTGCAAATCGACACGAATTTTTTCAATTTCGGTCACGCCCTTGTTTTTCAATAACCGTTCGGCATTGATGCAATAAGGGCAGACTGCCGAGGTATACATCACTACTTTTGCCATCATGATTCCTTTCAAGTGGATGACTTGGTGGCTGGCATCTTGGCCTCCACCCAGGCGGCCATGCCACCTTTGAGCACATTCAACGTGGTAAAGCCCTGTGCCTTGAGCAATTTGGCGGCGGCGTTGGCGCGGCTGCCGCGCTGGCAAACCAGCAACACCGGCTTTTCCTTGAATTTTTGAATTTCATTTATGCGGTCAGCCAGTTGCGCAAGCGGAATATGGCGCGCACCCTGCAAATGCCCCAGGGCAAATTCGTCCGCCTCGCGCACATCCAGTACCAAGGCAGATTTTCTATTCATCAGCATCACGGCTTCAGTGACTGAGAGCACAGTTGCCCCCGCCGCAGAACGGCTCAGCATGGGCAGGATCAGCGCCAGGCCAGAGCCGACCGCCAGTCCGATTAACAACACATTATGTTTTAAAAATTCCACAGCGTTACTCACTTTGTTGGGTTATGACGACCGGTGTGCGGTCTTCAGGAGACTGGCCGCTTAGGTAGGCGTGACCAGCGGTTGCGATTATAATAGACGAATTCATCAATCCGACATTTCGTCATCACTTTTAAAGATTGTTAGCCATGTCTATCAAACCTGTCATATTGCTGATCCTCGATGGTTTTGGCCACAGCGAGACCCGCGAACACAATGCTGTTTTACAGGCAAACACGCCCAACCTCGACCGGCTCAAAGCCACTTACCCCCACAGCCTGATCAACGCCTCCGAACACTATGTCGGCCTGCCAGACGGCCAAATGGGCAATTCTGAAGTGGGTCACCTGAATATTGGGGCGGGACGCATTGTCTTTCAAGACTTTGAGCGTATTAATAACAGCATCAGCAGTGGTGAGTTTTTCAAGTTACCCGCCCTGGTCAATGCCATGCAGGCACTCAAAGCCAGTGACAAAGCGCTGCATATCCTGGGCCTGCTGTCTGATGGCGGCGTGCATAGCTACCAGCCGCATATTCACGCCCTGCTCGAAATGGCCAAGCAACAGGGCCTGAGCAAGGTGTATGTGCATGCCTTTCTGGATGGCCGGGATACCCCGCCAAAAAGCGCGCAGCCTTACCTGCAAGCGCTCGAAGACCATCTCCAGCAGCTGGGCGTTGGCCGGGTGGCCTCTGTGGGCGGCCGCTTTTATGGCATGGACCGCGACAAGCGCTGGGAGCGGGTCTCGGTGGCATATGAGTTGCTGGTCAATGGCACGGCCGAATATGTGGCGGCAGATAGCCTGACCGCCTTGCAGCAAGCGTACGCCCGCGATGAAAGCGACGAGTTTGTGAAGTGCACGGCGATTCGCGCTGCTGACGAAGCCCCCGTGCGTATGGAAGACGGTGACTGCCTGGTGTTCATGAACTTCAGGAGTGACCGCGCCCGCCAGCTGACCGATGCCCTGCTCAACCAGCAGTTTGCAGGCTTTGAGCGCAGCCGGGTGCCACGCTTTAGCCACTATTTTACGCTGACCCAGTACGACAAAAACCAGACGCTGGCAGAACCGATCTTCGCGCCCTACACCGTGCCCAATACCTTTGGCGAATACGTCTCCAAGCTCGGGCTCAAGCAATTGCGCATTGCCGAAACCGAAAAGTATCCACACGTGACGTTCTTCTTCAACGGCGGTGAAGAAACCGTTTTTGCGGGTGAAGACCGCATTCTGGTGCCTTCGCCCAAAGTTGCGACCTATGACTTGCAACCAGAAATGAGTGCGCCAGAAGTCACCGACAAACTGGTCGCCGCCATTGAATCGCAGCAATATCAGGCCGTGATCTGCAACTATGCCAATGGCGATATGGTGGGCCATACCGGCAACTTGCAAGCGGCCATTAAAGCGGTAGAAACGCTGGACACCTGTGTCGGCCGGATTGTGGCGGCTGCCCAAAAAACCGGCGCTGAAGTGATTATTACCGCCGACCATGGCAATGCCGAGAGCATGTTTGACCACACCAGTGCGCAGGCACACACCCAGCACACCACCAATCTGGTGCCCTTTATTTACGTTGGGCGCCAGGCGGTGATTCGTAGCGGCGGCGCACTGTCAGACATTGCACCGACCTTGTTATCGCTGATGGGGGTCGCACAACCTGCAGAAATGACCGGCCAGTCGCTGATCCAATTGAATGCAGCGGCCTGAGTGGCCGCTCAGGTGCATGACTCCGATCATCGTTAAGCAGCTGGCAAAGCCAGCGATCAAGTGTTTTAGCCTGTTGGCAGGCCTCTGGCTCTGTGGCGCCGTGAGTCTGCCAGCGCAGGCCGCGCCTGCAGACAAAACAGAAACGACCAAAGGCGATCTCGAACAGGTCAAAGAGAAAATCCAGCAACTGGCCAATGCGCTCAAAGCTTCGCGCGTGGCCAAACAGGATGCACATGAAGCGCTCAAGGCTTCGGAAACGGCCATCAGCGCATCCCGCAAAAAATTGCGCGAGATTCAGGATGCGCAGCTGGAAAACCGCAGCAAGTTACAAGACTTGCAAAAACAACTCAATGGCCTGCAACGTCAGGTCAACCAGCAAAAACAATCGCTCAACGAGCAGCTAAACCAGCAATACCGGCATGGCAACCATAGCCCGCTGCAAATGCTGTTGCAACAACAGGACCCCAACAACACAGCACGCAATCTTAAATACCTGGGCTATCTCACGGCGGCGCACCAGCAGCAGATTCAGTCGCTGCAAACCAACCAGGAAGCCATAGACCGCGTCCGCGCGCAAACCACCGAACAATTGCACGAAACCGAACGTCTGGCCAGCCAATACAGCGACACCACGCAAAAACTCGAAAACGAAAAATCACTACGTAGCGAGGCGTTAAAAGAGCTGTCCAAACAGATCGAAACGCAAGAACAGCAGATGGTCCGGCTGAAAAAAGACGAAGAAGCGCTGTCACAGTTGTTCCAGCGTTTGCTGGCCGAGGCCAAGAAACGTGAGCAGGAAGCGCTGGCGAAAGCCAAGCGCGAGAAAGAAGCGGCGGCTAAAAAAGCCGCTGAACTGGCGACACGTAAAAAGAAATCCGGCGGCCGCACATTTGAGCATGCGCCGCAAGCGACAGTCGATGACTCAGGCAGCGACACGCAAAGCAGCACCGTGATTGCCAAAAACGAAACGCTGCCTGAATACAACGCCAACAAGGAAAACTTTGCCCAGTTACGGGGACGTTTACGTCTGCCGGTACGCGGCGATGTGATCAACCGTTTTGGCACGGCGCGGGCAGAGACCGGGGTAAGCTGGAAAGGCATTTTCATCCGCGCCAGGGAGGGCAGCGAGGTGAAATCGGTCGCAGGCGGGCAAGTGGTGTTTGCCGACTGGATGCGTGGCTTTGGCAACCTGATTGTGATTGACCACGGCAACGGCTACATGAGCTTGTACGGTAACAACGAGGCCTTGTACAAATCGTCAGGGCAAAGTGTTAAAGCGGGCGATACGATTGCCGCGGTGGGCAATAGCGGTGGCAATGCTGAAAATGGGGTTTATTACGAACTGCGCCGCAACAGTGTGCCGTTTGATCCGCTGCAATGGAGTAGTGTGCGTTAGGCGTTGCCCGCCTTGCGCACCCCGGTGTCCTGGTCGGCGCGCGGTCCTAGTACCGTTCTTCTGTTGGTGAATCCACGGCCTCGCGCACATGCTGCCTGGCTTCCAGATACAACTTGTCGAGCTCAGCTTGCGACATGGTAAGCGTAGTGATAGAGACCTGCATGAGTTGCACGTAGCGCGTGCCCCCCGCTGCTGGCATGGCATCCGCTGGCGGCGCCAGATCATTGGACGACACATCACTGGGTGGCAGGGGAAGCGCTGTAGACGATTGGCTGGGCGCATCTTCGCTACAAGCCACCACCAAGAAACTACAGGTCAGAGATAAAAACAGTTCAGAATAACGCACGGCAATACGACACTTCTATCAAACACTCAAAAATCTTATTCACCCATCACATGCATGAGGACGCGTCTGCGGGCAGGCAGGTGCCGATGCTCAAACAAAAAAATGCCCTGCCACTGGCCCAGGGCAACCCTGCCTTGTAGCACAGGAATCGACAAGCTGGTTTGTGTCAGCGCGGTACGCACATGTGCAGGCATGTCATCCGGGCCCTCCACGGTATGAATGAACAGGTCATCGCCATCCGGTACCAGCCGGTTAAAAAAGGCTTCCAGGTCCACCAGCACATCGCGGTCATAATTTTCATTGATCAGCAGGCTGGCTGAAGTGTGCTGGATATACAGCGTCAACAAGCCGGACTGAATGCCGGATTGCTGCACCCATTGCAATACCTGCGGCGTGATGTCATACAAACGCCGACCTTGGGCATTAATAGAGAGGGTTTCGTGCTGTTGTCGCATCCATCAATCTATCCGTAAATCAGCGTCAGTTTACCAGTAACGCCAGCCGCCGCCCCAATAGGGCCTGGGTCCCCAAGGGCCACCATAAAAACCGGGGCCGCCGTAAAAACCTGGCCCGTAAAACCAGGGATCCATGCTGCGCAACCGGGCATAATCCCGTTCACGCTTTAACTTGGCTTCTGCCTCGGCGCGCGCTTTTTCACGCTTGTTAATCTCATCGGCGATGGCGTTTTGCTGCGCCAGCGCATTCGCCTGCTGCATATAATCAAGCACGCCTTTGGAAATACCTTTTTGATGCCATGACAGCACCTCTGAAGGGGTCAATGCATAACGCGATTGCGACTGCTTGATTGCATCAATAATTTCGGCATCCGTCTTGCCCTGCTTGCTCATGGTCACAATCTCATCCAAACTCAACGTCGACTGCGGCGGTGGCACCAGCGCAGCGAGTTGCTCGGGAGAAATACGGTCAATCTGCACCGGTTGCGGTGGTTGTGTCGCGCATCCGCTCATCAAACCGAGCAAAAAAATGATCAAGGACAAACGCCAAGCTTGTGAGTCTCGCATAGTTGCTCCATTTTACACCCGCACAATAAAAAAGGGTCATACGAATATGACCCTTTGCTTGCACCACAGGTTCAGCCTGCAGGCAGATGACCACGCTGCGCCCAAGATGCGCGCGCTGACACTCAGGCTTTGCGGAACTGCATTTTCCCACCCTGAAAATCCACCTGTATCGTGTCTTTGGCCGCAAACTGCCCAGCCAGGATTTCACGTGCCAGCGGATTCTCAATTTCACTTTGAATGGCGCGTTTGAGCGGACGTGCGCCATAAACGGGATCAAAGCCTGCATTGGCAATTTCGGCCAGCGCTGCGTCGGTGACGTCGAGTTGCATCTCCATGGCTGCCAGCCGTTTGGCCAGCAATTGCAACTGGATATTGGCAATCGACTTCACATGCGCTTCTCCCAGTGAATGGAACACGACCACCTCATCAATCCGGTTGATGAACTCTGGCCTGAAGTGCGTTTTCACCTCACCCATCACCGCCAGTTTAACCACCTGATAATCCTGGTCACTCATGCTCTGGATCATCTGGCTACCCAGGTTAGAGGTCATGATAATGACGGTATTCTTAAAGTCTACCGTCCGCCCCTGGCCATCGGTCAGGCGACCATCGTCCAGCACTTGCAGCAACACGTTAAACACATCCGGATGCGCTTTTTCCACCTCGTCCAGCAATACGACTGAATAAGGCTTGCGGCGCACGGCTTCGGTCAGCGTGCCGCCTTCTTCATAGCCAACATAGCCGGGGGGCGCACCAATCAAACGCGAGACCGAGTGTTTTTCCATAAACTCACTCATGTCGATGCGCACCAGATGGTCTTCACTGTCGAACAGAAAGTTGGCCAGCGCCTTGCACAACTCGGTTTTACCCACGCCAGTCGGCCCCAGGAACAAAAAGCTGCCATATGGTCGGTTAGGGTCACTCAAGCCACTGCGTGAACGGCGGATCGCATCCGAGACCAGCCGAACCGCTTCGTCCTGGCCCACCACGCGCGCATGCAGGCTGTTTTCCATATTGAGCAGCTTTTCGCGCTCGCCGGTCATCATTTTGCTGACCGGGATGCCGGTGGCCCGGCTGACCACTTCAGCAATTTCATCGGCACCGACTTCGGTACGCAACATTTTATGTTTGACCGTGCCACTCGCTTCAGCGCTTGACGCGTGCTTCAACTGGGCTTCGAGTTGCGGCAATTTGCCATACTGCAACTCTGAGACTTTTTGCCAGTCGCCTTTGCGTTTGGCGGCTTCCATCTCCAGTTTAATTTTTTCAATCGCCTCTTTCACGCCTGCCGAGCCTTGTACGGCAGCCTTCTCCGCTTTCCAGATTTCCTCGAGGTCGGCATACTCTTTTTCAAGCTTGCTGATTTCTTCTTCAATCAGGCCAAAGCGTTTCTGGCTGGCTTCATCTTTCTCGCGGCGCACGGCTTCACGCTCAATCTTAAGCTGAATCAGTCGGCGATCCAGCTTATCCATCACTTCCGGCTTGGAGTCGATCTCCATCTTGATACGCGAAGCCGCCTCGTCGATCAGGTCGATGGCCTTATCCGGCAAAAAACGGTCCGTAATATAACGGTTAGACAGTTCTGCCGCCGCGACAATGGCCGGATCGGTAATTTCCACACCGTGGTGTAATTCGTACTTTTCCTGCAAACCGCGCAAGATGGCAATGGTCGCCTCGACGCTAGGTTCATCCACCAGCACCTTCTGGAAGCGACGCTCCAAGGCCGCATCTTTTTCGATGTATTTACGGTATTCATCCAGCGTGGTCGCGCCCACGCAATGCAGCTCACCCCGGGCCAATGCAGGCTTGAGCATATTGCCGGCATCCATCGCGCCTTCAGATTTGCCGGCACCGACCATGGTATGAATCTCGTCAATAAAGACGATGGTCTGGCCTTCGTCTTGCGCCAGCTCCTTGAGCACCGCTTTCAAACGTTCTTCAAATTCGCCGCGGTATTTGGCCCCGGCCAACAGGGCAGCCATGTCCAGGCTCAATACTTTTTTGTTTTTAAGCGAATCAGGCACTTCGCCATTGACGATACGCTGCGCCAGGCCTTCTACAATCGCGGTTTTACCCACGCCGGGCTCACCGATCAATACCGGATTATTTTTGGTGCGGCGCTGCAAAACCTGAATGGCGCGCCGAATCTCGTCATCGCGGCCAATCACCGGATCCAGCTTGCCAGCACGGGCGCGCTCGGTCAGGTCCAGCGTGTATTTTTTCAACGCTTCGCGCTGGCCTTCCGCTTCCTGGCTGTTGACGGAATCATTGCCGCGCACGGCTTTAATCGCCTGCTCAAGTGCAGTTTTACTCAAGCCATGTTGCTTGAGCAGTTGCCCGGTGGGGCCTTTATCTTCGGCCAGCGCCAGCAAGAACATTTCGCTGGCAATATAGCTGTCGCCGCTCTTTTGCGCGAGCTTGTCAGTGACATTGAGCAAATTATTGAGGTCGCGCGACACGCTGACATCGCCGCTGTTTTCGCTGACTTTGGGCAGGTTGTCTATGGCTTGCTGCAACCCGGTTTTAAGTGCGCTGACTTGCGCGCCTGCGCGTGACAACAGCGCCGCTACCCCACTGTCGTCCTGGTTGAGCATGGCCAGCAACAAGTGAGGCGCTTCTATGGTGGGATGATCCGCCCCGACGGCCATGCTCTGCGCATCGGCCAGGGCCTGTTGAAATTTAGTCGTGAGTTTATCAAAACGCATGGCAAACCCTTTCTTGATTAAAGTATCGCCGCACGCTTGCGGCTGGATACCCATATAATGCGGCGGGTTTTTGCGTTTTCAATAGCGCCAGATCAAATGACAGCGTTTTTGAGCTGGCTATTTTGCGAATGGCAGGACTTTCAAGCCTTGATCACTGGTATTCACGGCCAGCGACACCTGGCCTTGTAAATTGAGCCATTGCGGGTAATCCAGCTTTGTCGTGCTATGCAGCATGACACTGGGCGTGCCCCAGGTACGGCCACCATCCACAGAGACCATGCCCACAATATCAAAACCGCTGCTATCCCGCTCTTGCCAGGCCAGCCAGACTTTATCGGCCACGCTCAACAAGGCCGGATGACTGGCATTGCGTTTGAGGTCACCAATCCGTTTCGGCGGTGAGCTCACCCAGGCTTGGCCATCCATGCGCGCCAGCCGCAAACCGGGCTTGTCCCCAGCCCCATCAAAATAGGCCAAGTGATAGCCAAAGCCTTCACCAACCGCAATCGCAGCACCATGATGCGGACAACCATCCAGTTTCCAGTGACCATAACTGGCACGCACCAGCACCGGTTTGCCGGTGCCACCAATTTCGGCCATGGCATGGTCGCGCTCACTGCCCTCAAAGACATGCCGCCACAAGACCGCCACCGTGCCATCCGGCTTGCTGGTCATGGCAATCCGGCAACACTCGCAGCTGCTATCCGCCAATTTTTGTTCTGGGGCAAAACTTTTGCCTTGATCGCTTGAAACCGCATAGTAAATGGCAGCACCATCATACGGTTTACCCGTAGCCTTGGCGGCCAGCAAATCACGTTTATCCACCCAGGCCACGGTGATGGTGCCATTGGCGGCCACGTGCAAACTGTCAAAACGGTGGGTGATTTCATCGCGGTGCTGGTGCACGATATAAGGGGCCTCAAAGCTTTTGCCGCCATCGGTAGAGCGTGCAAACCAGATATAGCCGGCATAAGGCTTTTTCAGCGATTCGGTCCAGGTGACATACAGATGGCCATTGGGGCCAACCGCAATCTTGGGCCTGGCTTCGCCATCGGCGGCCACTTTCATCGGCAACGGATTGACCACGGTTTCCCGACCAAGGGGTTTGCCCGTGGCATCCAGCAAAGACACCCAGACCTGACCCTGCCTGGCCTGAGCCAGCCAGATGCGGCCGGCACCCTCGGGCGCGACACTGACGGCCAGGGCGTTGGGCGCCTGCTCGGCATGGCCCTCATGACCTTCGTGCGCTTGCGCACAATCCACCCAGCTTGTCATCAGGACAAATAGCCCTAAAACCACGCTTAACCCGTGCCTGAGCAGATTGATTTTATGTATAAAATTGACGTTCATTAACACAAGTGAAACTCGCTAAAGTTTAGCGCCAACTGCGCCGTTAACCCACTTAATCGTCCCAGATAGACGCCTGGAATCAAGCAGACTGAATTATGTTACCCACCGTTTTTGATCATCATAGCACAGCATGGTTGCAGCCATTTGCCGTCACCATGCCTGATATGGCTATGCTGGCCATCAATCGCCGTGCAGTGAGCCTGGCGGCAAACGAACAGGCATTGTCTCTGCTCGCCCCCGTGGGTGAGGAATTACCCAAAGAGTCACGTCAGGTGCTCATCGAAGCCATGCGCGAAGGCAAAACCGAGCTAAACATCACGCTTACCCTCAAAGGCCTCAAGCGCGATTTCAAATGCAGACTATTCTATCCGCAACACACCCGTCGCGCCGTGGGACTCATGCTGGAGGAAGAAGAAAAGACCTTGACCGACCAGTTGCTGCATATGCAATCCATCGTGCATTCACTGATCGAAATGAGCCCTGACCTGATTTGCATTAAGGATAGCGACAACCGCTGGATGATGGCCAACGAGCAAATGCTCAACACCTTCCAGATCAACCATTTTGACTTTGAGTTTTTGAATAACCGTCAAATTGCGCAAACCTTGCACCCGGTATTCCGCAACAGTTTTGAACATCACGAAAAATCAGACCAACAAGTCTGGCAAACGCGCCAGCCCTACCACAATGAAGAGTTGGTGCATTTGCCACAAGGCGGTCATAAAACGCTAGAAGTGCATAAAGTCGCCTACTACGACCGCGAAGACCTTCCAAGCCACCTGATCACGGTCGCTCGCGATGTGAGCGAGCAAAAGTTTATTCAAACCCAACTCAACAACCGCAGTGCCGTGCTGGATACCCTGATCTCATGCGACTGGATGCTGCACTCGACTGAACGCTGGCAAACGGTGGCAGAAAACGTGCTGCAACAATGCTGCCTGTCCTTTAGATTCAGTCGCGCCACCCTGCTGCAGCATGAGAATATCCATACGCGCAACAAGACAGAAATGCGCTCCAAGGCCCTGTTTCATTGGGCCATGAACGGCTTTCATGCCACGTATGAGCACTGGGAAAAAGTGTCTTTCCTCACGCCAGAACTACAACGCTGGCATGCCCTGCTGGCGCAGGGCCAGCCGGTTATGTGTGATGCCCTGAGCCTGCCAGAGGCCGAGCGCGCCCTGCTCAAGTCGCACGACACGGTCAACCTGGTCATTGTGCCGCTGATGCTGGACGATGACTGGTGGGGCTCCATGGTCATTGAACGCTGTTTTGATGCAGAGCCGACCAGTTCACAAGAACTGGGCTCACTGATGGCCATCGGCCGCACCTTGAGCGTGGCCATCAACCGCGAACAAACCGGAAAACATCTCAAACTGGCAAAAATCGCCTTTGACAGTACCACCGAAGGCATCATGATTGTGAACCCGGCCGGGGAGCTGGTGGGGATCAACCAGGGTTACACCTTGATTACCGGCTATGCAGAAGAAGAGGTACTGGGCAGCAAACCGCAAATCTTCAAACAGCGTCCGCGCGGCTTGTTTGGTGCGCTCAAACGTCATGGCAAATGGTCTGGGGAAATTGAGAATGTCCGCAAAAACGGCGAGAGCTACACCGAGTGGATGACTATCACAGCGGTGCGTAACCACGCCAATGCCATCACCAATTATGTGGGCGTGTTTGCGGATATTTCGGAAATGAAACGTTCGCAACGCCAGTTGAACTCTCTGGTCAATCACGATCCGCTGACCGGCCTGCCTAACCGCCGCCTGATTAATCACCTGTTCGCGCATGCGATTCAGCGCTCCGGCCGCAATGAGCAGCAAGCGGCCATTCTGTTTATCGACCTCGACCGCTTTAAAAATATCAACGACAGCCTGGGGCATTATGCAGGCGACCAGTTATTGTTGAGCGTAACCGAACGTCTGCGTCAGGCCGTCCGTGAGTCTGACATCGTTGGCCGCCTTGGTGGTGACGAATTCATCATCATGCTGGAAAACCTGCGCAGCAAGGCCGATGCGTCACAAAAAGCGCATGATATTCTGGAAGCCCTGCGTGTTGAATTCAATATTGACCACCACCAGATTTTTGTCAGTGGCAGCATAGGCATCTCGATGTACCCGCAGGATGGGCAGGATGTCGAGAGCCTGATCAAAGCCGCCGACCTCGCCATGTATCAGGTCAAAAACAACGGTAAAAACCATGTCGCGTTTTACGACGCTGCACTGAGCCGCGACGCCGTTGAGCACTTCCAGCTGGAAACCGAGTTGCGGCAGGCGCTCAATAAAAACCAGCTGAATATGTTCTATCAGGCCCAGATTGACCTCAAGACAGGCATGATTATTGGCGCGGAAGCGCTCATCCGCTGGATGCATCCGACACAGGGCATTATCTCGCCCGCCAAATTCATCCCGCTGGCAGAAGAAACCGGCCTGATTCTGAGCATAGGGGAATGGGCCCTCGCTCAGTCGGTCCGGCAAGCGCATGCCTGGCATCAACAGCATCCGGAATTCAAGAAAATTGCGATTAATGTCTCTGCTGTGCAGATCATGAAAAGCAAGTTTGCCGACACGGTCTACGGCATCCTGATGGAAAGCGAATGTGACCCATCCATCATTGAGCTTGAAATCACCGAAAGCACCTTGATGCAGCATACGCAACATGTGGTCGACACCTTCAATCAACTCAAGCTGTTGGGAATCAGTATTGCGATTGATGATTTTGGCACCGGCTACTCTTCACTCTCACACTTGAAACGGTTGCCGCTGGACCAGATCAAGATAGACCGCAGCTTTGTCAAAGACCTGCCAAACGACAAGGACGATGCTGCGATTACCAGTGCGATTTACGCCATGGCAACCCAGCTGGGATTTACCGTGGTGGCTGAAGGCGTAGAGACAGAAGAGCAGGAAAAATTTTTACAGCGACTGGGGTGCCAGACAGCCCAAGGCTATCTGTACGCCTACCCGGTCAATGCGGACGATTTTGTAAAACTGTTAACATTAAACAATCAAAGAAAAATAAAACGCCATGCATAATCAAGCCTCCGACACTTATTACATTAGCCCAGACCAACTGCAAGTGGGGTTATATATCCACCTTGATCTCGGTTGGATGGATCATCCATTCTCGGTCAGCAACTTCAAGATCACTGAAGATGCGCAAATTGACACGATCAAATCGCTGGGGCTCAAGCAGCTACGCTATGACCCGCGACGAAGCACCAGTCACCCACTGAAAAAAAATGCCAATGTCGTGGAGTTTCTGGTGAAAAAAGCGTTGTTTCCAGAGCCGGAACCCGCCAAGGAAACAACGCCGCTCAATGCTGCTCAGCAAAAACGACAGGTGCTCAAACAAGTCATCAACGAGAGTGAGCAAAAGTTTATGCGCACCAGTGCCGAGGTCAAAAACATTCAGAAGCTCTCAACCGAGCATCCTGACCAGGCCTATGGACTGGCTCAGACCCTGGTACAAGACCTGGTCAGCAGCACACTGACTGAAGGTGATATTGCGATCCACGCCATGAGCGGACACCGTGTCGGCGATCAGCATTACCAGCATGAGCTGAATACCCTGGTGGCCAGCCTGATCCTGGCCAAGAACCTGAATATCAGCGATGAGGATGCGGTGATACTGGGCATGGCGGCCATTTTGCATGATATTGGCAAGCGGCAAATTAGTGACAAAATCCTGTTGAAAAAGGACCCCCTTAACCTGCGCGAAGTTGCGATTTATCAAACCCACGTCGCCTTAGGCCTGAATATGCTCAAAGAGGTGGCCGTACCCAAAAAAATCATGACCCTGATTGCCCAGCATCATGAATTTGCAGATGGCAGCGGTTACCCGCAAGGCCTGCGTGCAGAACAGATTGACCCGTTGGCGCATATCCTGATCATCGCCAATGTGTATGACAACCTATGCAACCCTTCTAACCCGGCGTTGGCAAAAACGCCCTACGAAGCGCTCAGCATGATGTTTGCGCAGCAACGTCACCAGTTTGACCAGACCATTTTGCGCCGCTTTATCAAATGCCTGGGCATTTATCCGCCAGGCAGTGTGGTGCGCCTTTCAGATCAGCAACTGGCAACGGTGATCTCCACCAACCCGCAGCAACCCTTAAGGCCTTTCGTGCAGATCCTCAACGATGATCCTGAGGAAGAAGGTGAAACTTTTGACCTCAGGGAAGCGCTGGACATCAACATCATCCAGTGCCTGAAACCTGAGCAGCTGCCCGATATCCTGCAAAAACGCATGCGGCTCAAACAGCGCACCAGCTACTTTCTGGATAAAGTTTACGCGACCGTTTGACCCGGTTGAAAGATGACCCGCGGTAAAGATGGCGCGGGTCAATAATCAAACTTGACTTGTACATACCCCGTGCGTTGCGGGTAGGGGTGGCGGACATAGGCCTGATCGTTGTTCAGGTTATCGATCCCCACGCTGGCCGTCCAGCGCCTGCTCATGTGATAGTTGGCCTTCACATCCACGAAAAAGAACTTGCTCGCAGCGATGTAGGTGTCATCATTGACATCGCTGTTATCCAGCAAGTTGTATTGACGGCCGCTATACCGGGCACTCACACTGTAGGTGATCTGACTGCCCTGATGATAGGTCGTCACCAGCTTGAACATTTCGCGTGGAATCCGCGGGGCCTTATTGCCCTCAATACTACGGTCCACCCGGTTACGGAGTATTTCTGCATCGGTAAACGTGGCACTGCCCAAAATATCCAGGCCATGAATCCATACATCCTGCCATTCTGTGGACAACTCTATCCCCCGGGTCCTGACGTGGTCCAAATTCTGGATAAAGGAACAGCCACCCGCCCCGGCTGTACACACCCCTGTGCCATAGGGAATCGCGCGGCCATTGGCAATGGTCTGTGAGATCAAGGCATCATATTTTTCTTCGTTAAACACGCTGGCGCGAATCAGGCCGTTAGCAAACCGCCTTTCGGCAGTGATTTCAGCTGATAGCACCTCCTCCGGTTTGAGATTCGGGTTGTTCTGGACAATCTGGCTGCTCTGCGTAACCTGTTGATAGAGCTCACTCACCGTCGGAAAACGGAATGCCTGTCCAAATGAAGCACGGAATCCCCATTCTGGCATGGGTTCAAAACTCAATGAAACCTTGGGCGAAAACCGGTTAGCCTCTGCCGTCGCATAATTGGCAGTAGACAACACGCCGCCAGTCACGGCCTGGTTACGGCCATCCATAGCCTGCCAGCGCTCTGCACGCCCGCCTAACGTGAGCGACCATTGCGGGTGAAGTTGCCATTTATCCTGAATAAACAATGCTTGCGTACGCGTGCTGCCACGTGAGCTGCTATTCAAGTTGCCTTTGTTTCCCACTTGCCAGTCTGCCGTATCAAAGGTGGTGCTGCTAAGATCGTACTCATCAATATGGTAGCCCACATCCGCAACATGCCGCCCCCAGCCAGCCTCTGCCGGCCTGAAGGTTGCACGCGCATCAAAGGTGGTCCAGCCCGTGCCTGACATGTCTGTCACGCGCCCGGCACGATTGATGTAGGGATTCCCCGCAGCAAGTGTCGTTGTCGAGGTAGCAATATTTGACTGGCTATTTTTGTCCTGCTGGTAGTCATAGTCTGAAAAAGTCAGTTGCCAGTCAAAAAAGCCTTTGCTGTCCGACTTGAGGTCTATGGCCTGCATGACATGCGTCGCGTCGGCTTTTGACGGATTAAATCCGCTCAAATCATAGCGCAGGCCATTGAGCTGTACGCGGTTGTTATACACCGTGTTTCCATTAGCGTCCTTGAGATACGACGCCACATCCGTATGACTGTTCAAATGCCATAACCCCAGAGTATAGGTGGCTTTCACGGTATCCGTTACATCATATGCGGCCTTGAGCCGCAGATTTGTTTGCTCCGGCCGCTCCATGCTCACTGCCCCAAACACATTACGCGGCAAATTTCTATCGTTTTTGTCGACAGAGGCACCGGTAACGGCGACCCCGCCCGATGTGCGGCTCCCAGCACTCAAATCACGGACGACAAAATCCATGGGCTGGCCTTCATTATTCAGATAATCAGCGCTGAGCAGCAGGCTCAGATCATTCCATTTGTCACCAAGCGAAGCAGAAAGGTGCTGGCCTTCAAGATTGAGTTTTGAATGGTATAAATCAAAATTTTGGCGGAAATACTGCACATTGGTATGCGCCTCCAGCTTGGTCGGCATCCTGGTTTTTACACTGACCACACCGCCAAACGAGTTACCGGCGAACATGGCAGAAAAAGGTCCATACATCATGCTAATCTGCTCAATCTCATCCGGACCAATCATCCCCCAGCGTGGCGGGAAGGCAAACGAGTTTCCCAGCAAATTGGAGAGTAATACGCCATCTGCGTACAGCATGGTTTGCGCACTTGAAAGTGTCCCCACGGTTCGCCCGGCAATAATGCCGTTTCTATCGCCAATATAGCGCTCCCGGATTTGCAAACTGGGCAAAAACTTCATCGCCTGCGCGGCCGTGGTGGCATTCACACTCTCCTGAATCTGTTTTTTGTTAAAGCTCTCTACGGTGGCCGGATAATCGACAATCCGGCTATCCACCGTACCCGATACCTCGACATCATCCAGCTCTACCTGATTATGATCAGCATACACTGGCATGGATGCCAACCCCAACACCAGGCTGGCACCCCAGTAAAGGCTGCCTGGTAAACGAAACTGCTTCATGACTTCTTCCCTGAGCATTTAAGTAGATGGTTAATAAAATAGATTAAAAGCCACATTGACCGACCGCCCCATGCCGGGCACATTCATCCCGTAATAGGCTGCCCCCCCCGTCGTCATGGAGTTACCTTCTGCCACATATGCCCCGCCCAGGGGCAATAAATAAAATTTGTTGAACAAGTTTTCGACAGAAAAATCGAGGCGTGCATGCTGCCACTCATAGCTGCTGCGCAAATGAAAAATCGTGTAACCAGGCGTATTTACTTCGTTTCGCACCTCTGAAACGCGCACTTTTTCTGCCACACTTTGCAGCTCAAGACGGTTGGTCCACTTGCCCAATTGATGCTGAAAGCCAGCTTTTAGATTGAGTGGCATCATGTGATAAAGATGTCCGCCAGTGGTTTCATTATTCCCGCGTACGTAGCTAATTACCCCTGTGGCTGAAAAGTTGCCTACACTTGCCAATCGCCCAAACTGATAGCTGCCGGACAAATCCGCCCCATATAGCAGCGCATCCACATTCTCATATTGCAACAAGACGTAGCAATTCGTGGTCGTGACGTTAGTACCATTACAGCCACTTCCTGCAGAGGTATTTCGTTGCAGGCGCCTTGCATCAATATAATTGTCAACATAAGTGGCATATGCCGTCGTTTTCACCGCCCATTTTTCATGGTTGGCATCATGCCAATCCGCGACCACACTCGTGGTATAGGCGACCTCAGGCTTTAGGTCTGGATTACCCACATAACCATTGCCATCCCCAACAAAGTTATTCATCAAGGCGGCCATGCTATTGGTAGACCATGCGAAGCGTTCGTATAAATTGGGGGAGCGATTTTTGCGGGCGAATCCGATCTCATAAGCCTGATTGGCGTCAGCACGATATTTCACCAGCGCGGTCAAATCATACTGCTGAGTCTGGGTGTTACGATCGCCACGATTCAGTTTGGCAGCATCCACACTATAGGTAGTGTTGTAGCCTTGAACAGGGTCAACAGATGAACGGACACTGTCTGTACGCAGGCCTAATAATGTCATCCATTCTGCATCCCATACAGACTCCCACTCGCCATAAACACCCAGACGGTCTCTTTTACCATTCCGTATGTTCTGAAACGTGTTTGGCCCCATATTAAAACCATCAATAGGTGTCCACCAATCGTCGAGACGATAGTTTTGGAAATCCACCCCAAGGCGCAGCGTGTCACGCGCATTAAGTAGCAAAGTGGTTTTGATGCTGCCGCCATCAGTGCTTGCGTCGCTCAGCATAGGCATATACATACCAAAGGCCCGGCTACGCAACATATCCATGGCGTGTCGGGTGTCTTGATGAAAATAGCGAACCTCCAGTTCACCCCAATCGTATGCTCCCAGATAATGCATGTTGACGGTTTTATTTACGTTTGCAGGCTTGTGCGTTAACAGGCTGGAACCATTATTCGGATCAAACTCGCTGGAGACCATGTCCATACGCTGATTGGGAAACCCCTCCCAATCTATGCTTTGCTCACCCCACTTCAATTCAAACAGGTGTTTGTCATCCACATTCCACGCCAACCCCAGCTCCTGATTACGCGATCGACGGAAAGCAGAGCTGGCCACCTCTTTTTCGCCAACCCGATCTTCAGTCGGAGTCGTTTGCAGAATTGGTTTTTTGAAATTGCCTGCTGCCTGATAATTATTAGCATCGGCATAAGTCTCTGTATATGCCAGGCTAAACTGACGGGTTGCTGCACCCAAAGCCACATTGGCTCCTCTGGCCGCCCCATTGCTCCGGTAAAACGTCCCCAACTGCCCAAAGCTGACATAGCCCTGATCGTCATTGGCAAAGCGCGGATGCGCTGAATCCACTTGTATGGTGCTGCCGATACTATCGCCGCCCACGCTAACTGGGGCAACGCCCGCATAGACCTGCATACTGCGCACTTGCGCCGGATTGATAAATGACAACGCCGGGTTCATATGATTTGGGCAAGCACTCATCAAATCCATGCCATCCACTTGCGTACGGTTACGGTCATCTGCAAACCCATGAATGGTCGGCAGACTTGAAATGCCGCCAGCACTAAAGCTACTGACACCAGGGATCTCTTCCAGCAACTTAGCGGTATCTGTCGTGTTAACCCCCTTTTGCCGAATGGCTTTCAAAGGGATGACCTCCCCTTTAAAACGGCTTTCCTGGTCAACTTGCACGGGAGGCAATTGCAAGCTTTTCTCGCTTTCCTCAGCATTATGGCCAGCGTAACCAAGCATGGGCGAGACGAGCAACGCCATCAACAATCTCAATAATTTCATGATTTTTTCAGTCAAAGATGGCAAATGCGCATGCATTTACCATCTTTCTCCGCTCTTCCTAGTTATGCTTGCTCACGGCGGCGGCGCGCTATCATGCCGGTCATGACCAGGCCTAAACTCAACAGCGTATAGGTGCTTGCCTCAGGAACAGGCACAGCCACAATGCTGATCACCTGACTGACGGGATACCCACTCATGGTGCCCACCGAGCCATACCCAGCCGCGGAGGTCCCTGTCATACAAACGGCGCCCATCATGCCGCCAGGCGCACAGTCGGCATAAGCCAGTTTGTTAATTTGAGTCTGTGTCAACGCAGTCAATGGATTATCAGGGACAAAAATCAAGGCGTAAGCGTTACCAGGATTATTTGCCGGACGCGGATAGCCGTAATAAACACCGCCGATATCCACACCCGCCTGAGGGCTCCAGCCATCCCCGCCAGCCAGGGTTGAGAAGGTATTCGTGTTGCTGTTTTTAAAGGTGGCAGCAAATGTGCCGCCTAAAGCAGCGTCATACCAAGAAACCAACTGGTAATTCAGGTTTAACCAAGTCATATTGGAAGCATCTGTACCAGTCATAGACTCACTCAGCTTACCCGCCAGGCCGGTAATTACTTTTGTTGCTGAGTCATAACTAAATGACCCTTCAAAAATAGAGTTTTTTGGCTGGGTGTCTGGCTCAAACCAGGTGGTGGTCACATTGTAAGTAGATACCGCAGCAAATGCTGGGCTGGTTGCCAAAGTCATGGCAGCGATTGCCAATGTTTTTTTCAATACGTTCATTTTCTTCTCCTATCATGTTGGTGAGGGCGTTAAGCACACTCACCAACGATTCATGTGGTGGGGTTATTTGCTACGACGGCGCACCTGCCAGCCGAGCAAGGCCAGACCTGTCAGCAACAGGGCCATGTTTTCCGGCTCTGGGACTGCGCTGACATTCAGTGAGGCGGTGTAGCCAAAACTAGTCGCCAGCTGGTTTGCGGCGTTGTTACCGCCAATCATGATGGTGTAATCCCCTGCCCCCAGCAGAAACTTGCCGGTGACCACATCGGTCGCTGTGGTCGCAGAGCCCTTGTAGATAAAGCTGCTCAGTTCGCTGTCGATGCCAATCGCATCGCCGTCACCGCCCATTTTCCAGTTGCCCAGTGCATTCCAGCTGCCATCGGTGTCGGTATACGACTTGTTGGAGCCCAGGTTGGCTTGCGCCCAGCTGTAGCGCCAGACGATAGAAGCGTTGGCACTATCGTAATCGGCACTGGTTTGCGTGCCTGGAAAAACGCCACCGGTTCTGACTGCCGCCAGTCCACCGTATATAGAGAAAGCAGGTAACAGATCGGCAGAGGTTGCATCGACGCTGAAATCCACCCAGGCATTGTTTTGCAGGGTGAAACGGAAAGCACGACCAATATGGCTGTCGCCCAGATTGCCGTCAGCGGCGCCGGCCCAGCCATAGTTGGTATTGACGGTGGTGGTAATGCTATTGCTGGCATTCACCAGGCCAGAGAATGTGCCAAAGTCACGCCCGGTATAACTTAAATGCGCCCAGGCAGGTTGAGTGAGTCCCAGCAAGGCCAGGGCCAAGAAGGTTTTTTTCATATACTTTTCCTCAGAAATATTTTTTGTAAACGGCATGCCCCCTACTGGTCAGCTACCAGCAGGGTGAGCATCACGCATCAGGCGGCAAAGACTTGCCTGGCATCCCGATCGGGTTGCCAGCGGATAAGCGCGCTGATGTCACAAGCGAAATAAGAGCAAAGTTTGCCCAGATGCTCGGTGCATGCGTTGTAAGAAGGATTTTTGACCATGCGATGCAAGGTCATGCGGCTGATGCCGCTAGACTCAGCGATTTCTTTGAGGGTGATGTGGCGTTTCCACTCCACCTGTTTGGCAAATATCATTGCCTGAAGGTTGATGACGATCATGTCATGACTCCATATGTGCCTGCATCACAGGCATACCCATAAACCGTCTAGACGACAGACGGTGCTAGATTGAGCGTGGAGTCAGTGGGGGTGCGCGCGTGGGGTGCGCGGTGGAGTAAACACTTGCGACAACCGGGGCCTGATAGCTGCTTAAAGCAATCTCGGCCTGGGCTTGTTGAAACAGAATGTAAGCCGGATTGGGCTGGGGCAATACCACATCATCCATCGCCATATGGCAGAACGGACAATGATTGAGATGATGTCCCAGTGAAACCGGTTTTTGTGAAGGCTGATAGTCAATCAGGGTGGCGCGCAATTTTCCTTGCGTGGTGATCACCTGAATGACCAGTTTACTGCCCTGCGAGGAACACACCTCCTGAATAAAGCTTTTGCCTGTTTGCATGGGAAACGCGAGGCTCAACGTCGGCACGAGCGCAGCCAGCATGATAGCCATCAAGGCCATGCGTGCCATCCAACGTTGAAATTTGCGCGTCACCATGCCGCCATTTTAACGGCAATCCTTTAAAATAAACAATAGCCTCTTCATTGACACAGGACAAACCATGGCCACTCCCAGCCTGCTGGCACTACTAGATGACATTACCACCATGCTGGATGACGTTTCCGTCATGAGCCAGCTCGCGGCCAAAAAAACAGCGGGGGTGCTGGGCGATGACCTTGCGCTCAATGCCCAGCAAGTCACAGGGATTGCCGCCAAGAGAGAGCTGCCAGTGGTGTGGGCGGTGGCGCGAGGATCGCTGCTGAACAAACTGATTCTGGTGCCTGCAGCGCTGTTGATCAGTGCGTTTTTACCTTGGCTGATCACCCCCTTGCTGATGCTGGGAGGGGCCTTTCTGTGCTTTGAAGGCTTTGAGAAAGTCTGGCACAAACTGCGCCATGACAAGCACTCGGACACCAGTGAACAAGCGATCCACGCCGCCATGCAGCAACCTGAGACAGACCTGGTCGCCCTGGAGCAGGAAAAAATCAAAGGCGCTGTTCGGACGGACTTCATTCTGTCCGCCGAAATTATTGTGATTGCCCTGGGCGTTGTCGCCGATGCAGCTATCACGCAGCGTATTCTGGTGCTCTCCCTCATTGCAGTCGTCATGACACTGGGGGTGTATGGCCTGGTCGCTTTGATCGTCAAAATGGATGATATCGGCTTATGGCTGATGCAACGAAGCGGTCATCATCTTCTGGCCTCTGCCGCACGCAAAACAGGTTGGGGCATGGTGCAAACGGTCCCCTACCTGATGCGCTTGCTCAGCATCGTCGGCACCGCGGCCATGTTTCTGGTCGGCGGTGGCATTCTCGCCCATGGCATCCCCCCCTTGCATGCGCTGATTGAGCAATCTCCACAGTGGACGCTGTTGTGGAACGCCTTGATCGGCATATTGGCGGGCGCTATCTGCTTCGTCTTAATCCATATCGCGATGATATTTAGAAAGAAACACTAGTTTTTTTCTAAGCCCTTGTTAGAATTACCTAAAAAGGGGGCTTCATGATACTTTCGCGCAAAGTAATAGTGGTTGCTTTATCGGTTTCCGTTGCTTGCTTGCTCGGTTCTTTGCAAGCAACACCCGCTCAAATGTTATGGCTGGATAATGTGCACTGGTTTGTCACCAATGCGGCCTGCCTGATTCTGGCGCTACTGGGTTATTACCGCAGCCATCTCTCACACCGCCCCTGTAAACGCTGGTTTGTGTTTGGTACCTTGGCCTATTTTACCGGCGGCGTCCTCTGGATATTTGAAGTCCTCACCAAACAAACCAATTTCCCCGCCCAGTCCGATATTTTTTACCCCCTCATGGGCGTATGCCTCATCATCGGCTTTATCACCGCCTTACGCAGCCAGCTTTCTGCGGCCAAAACCTGGGCATTCTCGATTGACACCATTTCATTCAGCATTGCTGTTCTCAGCTACATCCTAATTTTATATTTGCCACAATCGTCCGAAGTCAGCCCACTACAGCTGGCCGTGCTCAGTGCCTACCCTGCCAGTTTACTCAGTGCTGCGCTGGTTTCCCTGCTATTGATCCCATACCTGCGACCGGCATGGATGATGCCCTGGCTTATGCTCAGCGCGGGGTTGACCTTGCTGGGCGCATGCTGGATGCAATGGAACCTGAACGCACTCAACCACGTGCCTCAAACTAGCCTCTGGACCAATTACGGTTTTTCAGCGGCAGACCTGTTGATCGGCAGCGGGCTGTATGGCTGGCAAGTCCGCATTGCCAAGCGCGTGTCTTATCACAGGCAATGCAGACGCGTTCGCGGCTTGATTCCAGCCATTACCTTTATTTTTAGCATGTGTACACTGGCGCTCATCTGGTGGCAAAGCGGCCCGCACCCCTATGCCTATTACATTGCCATCGGCTCAGTCATGATGATTCTGGTGTTCTCGGCCCTGCGGCAAAGTATCTTGCTGCGTGAGAGTGAAAAACTGCTACTCGCCGAAAATCTGCTGGCCGAAAAAGAACGCCAGTTCCAGCAGTTGTCGCGCAACGACCCGCTCACGCGGCTTCCCAACCGGCTGGCCATACACACTCTGCTAGAACACGCCATCATCACGGCAGCCGATGCCAGCGACACCGTCGCCCTGCTCATGATTGATTTAAAGCATTTTCAAAGCATTAACGACAGCTTCGGCCACCATACCGGCGACTTGTACTTACTGGAGATCGCCCAGCGCCTGCAATATATCACGCATGAATCCGGCGAGTTAGGCCGTGTGCATGGCGACAAATTTGCCCTGATTACCTCGCGGAAAACCGATGCCGAACTGGTTCATCTGGCAAACAATTTATGCAGAATTGTGCATAAGCCCGTGCTGATTGAAGGACATGAATTGATTCTGGATGCCTATATCGGCATCAGCCTGTTTCCGCGTGATGCAGAAGATGCAGAGCAGCTGGCACGCAATGCCAACACCGCACTTGCGCATGCCAAGCACGGCACCCAACATCCGTATTTATTCTATTGCAAAGAACATACCAGGCTGGCCCAAAACCGCTTCAAGCTCGACGTGCAACTGCGCAAAGCCATCAAAAAACAAGAATTCTTTTTGCAGTTTCAACCGATTTTCAGCCTGGGCAAACAACAACCGGTCATCTGCAATATTGAGGCGCTCATCCGCTGGAAAACCAACAAGGGAGAGGTGGTCTCCCCGGCTGAATTTATCCCCTACGCCGAACAGTCTGGCCTGATTTTACCCATGGGCGAATGGATTATTGCAGAAGCATTCAAGCATTGGGCCAAGCTGGTTAAAGACAGTGGTCATGAGGTGGGCCTTTCAATTAACATCTCCCCGCGGCAATTCCGTGACCATAGCTTGCCACTGCGCATTGCCGGGCAACTACAACGCTATCACCTGCCGGCCCGCTTGCTGACCCTGGAAATCACCGAAAGTGCCGTCTTTGAACATGAAGAACAGGCGCTGGAAACCTTAAAACAATTCAAGGCTATTGGCGTGCGCCTGTCGCTCGATGATTTTGGTGTAGGCAACTCATCGCTGTTTAAACTCAAACACCTGCCCCTGGATGAACTCAAAATTGACCGTGCCTTTATGATTGATGTACCGGAAAGCAGCGCCGACAGCGAAATTGTCAGCACCATTATCAAAACAGCCGGCATTCTGGGCTTGTCCGTTGTGGTAGAAGGCATTGAAACCGAAGCGCAGCTTGAGTTTCTGCGCAAGATCGGCTGCGATTGCATCCAGGGCTTTCTGCTGGGCCGCCCGATGGATATCCAAGGCATTCCGCCCCTGTTAGTCGCGGCCAAGACACAAACGCTGAGCGCTTAATCTTTGACGCTGTCAGCCTACGGCTTAAAACTGCAGTTTGAGCTGTATAGTCACGGCATCACCTTCCCGCACACTCGCCTGCTTGCGAATTTCTGCCTTTAAAAACAAGGCATAGCGCTTGTGATCAAATGCCGGAAAAATCGAGGTTTGCCACGTCAAGGCTGGGGCTGGAATAGATGGGGCGCGTTTGGAAGTGATACTCGCAGTGACCTTGACCGCCCCCCAGCCGCGGCGTTTGGTTTGATGGTATTGGCTAAGGGTATGAATTTCGTCAGAGATGTCTGGCGGCAAGCTGACGTAATGCCAGGTGCTTTTGCTGCCTTGCCAAAGCCTGATCACATCAGTAAACGTATATTCCAGTCCATCCATCACCACCTCAGTCATCGCAAGTCACCAGGACCCGCGTTCACTAGACTGCAGAACGCGGTTTCAGGAGGCCGTGGGTTGTTTAAAACTATCCAGCATCAACATGCCCACACCGACGCAAATGGCACTGTCTGCCACATTAAACGCAGGCCAGGCCCATTGCTGATAATAAAACAGCAAAAAGTCCACCACATAGCCGAGCGTCAGGCGATCATAGAGATTGCCCAAGGCGCCGCCCAACACCAGCGCCAGCCCCAAACAGAATACCTTTTTCTGCGGATGTTTGACCAGCAAATACACCATCACGGCCGAAGCCAGCGTAGAGACCGCGGTGAAAAAGCCATGCTGCCAGCCGCCGGCATTGGCCAAAAAGCTAAAGGCCGCGCCGGTGTTGTGGTAACGCACCAGATCAAAAAAACCGGTCACTGGCACGTGCTCGCCATAGACAAACATGCGCTGGATCAGGTGCTTGGTGTAGAGATCAAGCGCGATGACAATGGCGCTTAACACCAGCCATGGCAGAGCCGAGCGAACATTAGGCATAGTTGCGCACTTCACCTTTGCCAAACAGGTTGCTTACACAGCGGCCGCACAGGGTCGGGTGTGCGAGATCAATGCCGACATCCGCACGGTAATGCCAGCAACGGTCGCACTTCTGGTGTGCGCTCGGCTTCACCAGGATTTTCTGCGCTGACGCATCGGCCACTTTATAGGTGATCGCGCTGGAGGTGATCATGACAAAGCGCAAGTCATCCTGCAGGCTGCTCAGGGCTTCAAACGCCTCGCTGGTAACATGAAACTCCAGCTCGGCTTGCAATGAAGACCCCACCTTGCCTTCGCCACGCAACACTTCAATCTCTTTGGCAGCTTGCGCGCGCAAGGCAATAACAGTTTGCCAGTGCTGTAATTGCGTGTCACTCAAGCCATGGGCAGGCAATGCATACCAGTCTTCTTCAAACACGGTCGCCACAGCATCCAGTCCCAAGGTCTGCCAGATTTCATCAGCAGTAAAGCTCAAGATTGGCGCCATCAAACGCATCATGGCATGCGTGATGTGATGCAGGGCGCTCTGAGCCGCACGTCGCGCATGCGAGGTTTCACCGCTGGTGTACAAACGGTCTTTGAGGATATCGAGGTAGAAACCGCCCAAGTCTTCAGAACAGAAACTCACAAATTTCTGTACGGCCAGATGGAATTCGTATTTGTCGTAATCGGCCAGAATACCCGTTTGCAATTGATGGGTCAGATGCAGCGCGTAACGGTCAATTTCCAGCCACTGATCAACCGGCAACAAGTCTTTGCTGGCATCAAAGTCAGCCAGGTTAGAGAGCAAGAAGCGCAAGGTATTGCGGATACGGCGATAGCCATCGGCCACGCGCTTGAGGATCTCGTCACTGATGGTCAGCTCACCTGAGTAGTCGGTTGAGGCAACCCACAAGCGCAGGATATCAGCACCATAGGTGTCCATCACCTTTTGCGGTGCAACCACGTTGCCTTTGGACTTACTCATTTTGTGACCTGCTCCATCCACCACAAAACCATGTGTCAGCAAGGCTTTGTAAGGCGCATTGCCATCAATGGCGCACCCAGTCAGCAAGCTGGACTGAAACCAGCCACGGTGTTGGTCAGAGCCTTCCAGATACAAGTCAGCCACAGGCTGGTGTTCAGCCTCACGCTGGTTAGCTGCCGCAGATAGGCTAGCATGATGCGCTGAACGCACCACTGCATAATGCGTGGCGCCAGAGTCAAACCACACGTCCAGCGTATCGGTCACTTTTTTGTATTGCTCGGCATTTTCAGGCGCATGCTGCGCGAGGAAAGTCGCGCCATCGAGGCTGAACCAGGCTTCTATGCCCTGCTGCTCCACCTGTTTGCACACGGTTTCCAGCAACTGCATGGTCTGTGGATGTGGTTCACCAGTTTCTTTATGCACAAAGAACGGCATAGGCACACCCCAGTTACGCTGGCGAGAGACGCACCAGTCTGGGCGGTTTTTAATCATGGCCTCCAGGCGTGCACGGCCCCAGCTCGGGAAGAACTGGGTCGCGTCTACCGCTGTGTTGGCATGTTCACGCAAAGCTTTGCCATCTTTGCCAACAGAGTTCATGCCAATAAACCACTGATGCGTTGCCAATTGCATCAATGGCGTTTTATGGCGCCAGCAATGCGGGAAGCTGTGGTTTAAACGCGCAGAGGCAAACAGCACGCCGTTTTCCTGCAGTTTAGCCAGAATCACTTTATTCGCATCCTGGCGGCTCAGGCCACGGATCTCAGCCAGCTCAACCAGTTCACTGCTAAAAAATTTGCCATCGCCACCAATCAAGACGCGTGGCTTCTCGTTAGGGAAATTAGCGCGCATGACCAGCCAGTCATCGTTACCGTGCGCTGCCGCCGTGTGCACCAAACCGGTACCCGCATCTGTCGTCACATGGTCACCGGTAATCACTGGTACCTGACGGTTATCGAATGGGTGTTGTAGCAATAACCCACGCAAAGCTTCACCTTTGCAACTGGCCAGTACAGAAGTATTTTCTTCTGCATATCTGGCCAAGGTTTTCTCGGACAAGTCCCGCACCAGTATCAGCAAACCCTTGCTGGTCTGGATCAAATCATATTCCAACTCGGCATTCACACTCACCGCCTGGTTGGCAGGCAAGGTCCAAGGCGTGGTGGTCCAGATCACGGCATACGCATCGCCGCTCACGGTCGTACCAAACGCATGACTCAAGCCGGCGTTATCAACCACCTTGAAGCCCACATCAATCGCAGGCGAATTGACGTCTTCATACTCAACCTCGGCTTCAGCCAGCGCAGAACCGCAGTCCACGCACCAGTGCACGGGCTTGGAACCCTGGTACAAATAGCCATTCTGGTAGATTTCGCCCAAGGCACGCATGATATCGGCCTCGGTATTAAACGCCATGGTCAGGTATGGGTGATCCCAATCGCCCAGCACCCCCAGGCGAATAAAGTCTTTTTTCTGCTTCTCGACCTGCTCGGCGGCATAGGCGCGGCACAGCTCGCGGAACTTGGCCGGGTCTATATTTTTGCCATGGTTTTTCTCGACCACCAACTCAATGGGTAGGCCGTGGCAATCCCAGCCTGGCACATAAGGCGCGTCAAAACCACTCATGGTTTTGGCCTTGATGATGATGTCCTTGAGGATTTTATTGACGGCGTGACCAATGTGAATATCGCCGTTGGCATAGGGAGGGCCATCATGCAGGATGAACGCTGGCGCACCTTTGCGCTTGGCGCGGATACGCTCGTAGACCTTGCGCTCTTGCCAGCTTTTTAACCAGGCGGGTTCGCGCTTGGACAAATCGCCACGCATGGGAAAGCTGGTTTCGGGTAAATTCAGTTTATATTTTGAATCTTTGCTTTGGTCGGTCATTTAAAAATCCATGAGTTAACCGCCGATCAACGCAGATGCACGCCGATAAAACCCTCTATCAAAATATAGAAGGCTATCGGCGTTTATCCGCGTTCATCGGCGGTAAAATATTGCTTTGCCTGCAAGGCATCCAGCGCAATCTGCGCTTTTAACGCATCTAGTCCGGCAAACTTTTGTTCGTCACGCAGTTTATGGAAAAACTGCACATGCACATGCTGATCATAAAGATCACCATTAAAATCAAACACATGCACTTCGAGTTTAAGCTTGGGGATGCCTTCCAGCGTCGGGCGATTGCCCAAATTGGCCACAGCCGGTAAATTGTTCAATTTTACCGCATAAACCCCTGTCAGTGCAGGCCGTTCGTGGCGCATATGGACATTGGCAGTGGGGAACCCCAGTTGCCGGCCCAGCTTGGCGCCATGGACGACCTTGCCACTGATGCTGTAAGGCCGCCCCAGCAAGGCCTGCGCTTTGAGCAACTCACCAGCCGCCAGCGCATCGCGCACCAAGGTGCTCGACACACGCTCACCTTGCAGTTGCACTTCTGGTAAGGGAATCACATTAAATCCGTGCTCAATCAGGGTTTGCACACTGCCCGCCCGCCTGGAACCAAAACAGAAGTCCTCGCCCACCATCACCACATTGGCGTTGAGTTGCTCGCGCAGCACTTGCATAAAAGCGGTTGGACTCTGCCCGGCAAACGCCTGGTTAAAGCGCTGCACATAGACATGCTGCACACCACACTCGGCAAAATACTCCAGCTTTTCGCGCATGGAGGCCAAACGCGCGGGGGCGTTTTGTGGTGTAAAAAATTCACGTGGATGCGGCTCAAAGGTCATGACCGCTGGCGTAATCTTGTAGGTTTGCGTGTAGGCAATCAGCTGCCTCAGCAAGGCCTGATGCCCTAAATGCATGCCATCAAAATTACCGATGGCTATCGCCTGCGGCGTTTGAGCCGCTGGAAAATGACGAAATATTTGCATTATTTGGCCACCCGCTTCATAAAATGTTGAGGCCTAAAGCCTAGCAAACCTAAGGCTGAAAAATAAACTGCCATACCCAAAACCACCACCCCCGCCAGATGCAGCATGCGCTTCAGGGCTGGCATGGCTAACCAATCCCCCACCCAACGATCTGTGGCGTGCAATGCCAAGGCCATCAGGGTGACCGCAACGAGCAGCTTGAACAGAAAGCGGCCCCATCCTGGCTGCGGCTCGAACGCACCACTTTTTTGCAACATAACCCACAGCATGGTCGCATTCAGGCAAGCGCCCAAGCCCACAGCCAGCGCCAGCCCGGCATGCTGCAATGAAGTAAACAGCAAAAAGCCCACATTGAGAATTTGGGTCATCACCAAGGTAAAAATCGCAATTTTGACCGGCGTTTTGACATTTTGGCGTGCATAAAAGCCAGGGGCCAGCACCTTGACCATAATCAGGCCCAGTAGGCTCAGGCTATACGCAATCAGGGCGCGCTCGGTTTGCGCCACATCGACCGGTGTGAATTTGCCGTAATAAAATAGACTCGCCACCAATGGTTTGGACAGCACGGCCATCGCCACAGCCGCCGGAATGGCCAGCATAAAGGTTAGGCGCAGGCCCCAGTCCAGCAATTGCGAAAACTCGGCGCTGGATTTATCCACATGCGCCTTGGATAAGCTGGGCAACAAAATCGTGCCCAATGCCACGCCCAGCACCCCAGTCGGGAACTCCATGAGGCGGTCAGCGTAATACAGCCAGGACACACTGCCGGTGGGCATGAATGAGGCAAAAATGTTATTCAACACAATCGAAATTTGCGCGACAGAAACGCCAAAAATCGCGGGCCCCATGAGCTTAAGGATGCGGCGCACGCCTTCATCTTGCAAATTCAGTTCGTAGCGCGGCAACATGCCTATCTGTTGCAGGTAAGGCAGTTGATACAGCAACTGAATAATCCCGCCGACAAACACGGCCCAAGCCAGTACATACACCGAGTTGTGAAAATGCGGGGCAATAAAAATCGCAGCGGTGATAAAACTCAAATTGAGCCAGACCGGCGTAAATGCGGGCACCTGAAACTTGCTGAAGGCATTCAACACGCCCCCCGCCATCGAAACCAGCGAGATAAACAGGATATAAGGAAAGGTAATGCGCAACAGCTCCGTGGTGAGTGCGAATTTGGCCGGGTCGCTCACAAACCCAGGCGAGGTCAGCCGCACGATCAGCGGTGCTGCCAGCATGCCCACAATGGTGATTCCGACCAGAAACAGGCCCAGCAAACTGGCAACATGGTTGATCAAGGCCCGGGTCGCTTCTGGCGTGCGTTGCTTGCGATATTCGGAAAGGATAGGCACGAAGGCCTGACTAAACGCACCTTCGCCCGAGATCCGGCGTAATAGATTAGGAATCTTGAAAGCGACAAAAAAAGCATCGGTGGCCATCCCCGCGCCAAAAATACGGGCAATCAAGGTGTCACGCACAAATCCCAGCAGGCGCGAAATAAAGGTCATGCCACCCACGGTGGCCAATGCTTTGAGCAAATTCATAAATGGTGGAAAATACAGGCCCTGGTTTATTTTTTTGACCGTGAGCCGCTCCCAACGAACGGCTGACTGATTAAAAATTTGGCCGATTTTACCATGCAGGCATCCGCAGTCGAGGAAAATGCGTTTTTATCTTGCAAAAACAAAGCGAAAACAGTATGATGCACGGTTTCGTATCACACCCCTTTTGAAAGTTACAGGATAAAACGAATATGGCAAATACCGCACAAGCTCGCAAACGCGCGCGCCAATCCGTCAAAGTTAACGCGCACAACGCTGCGTTACGTTCAACTTTGCGTACTGCGATCAAAAAAGTAATCAAAGCGATTCAATCTGGTGACAAAGCTGCTGCTGTGGCTTCTTACCAAGAAAATGTCAGCGTGATCGACCGTATCGCTGACAAAAAAATCATTCACAAAAACAAAGCTGCTCGTCACAAGAGCCGTTTGACTGCAGCAATCAAAGCATTGTCCGGTGACGCACCTGCAACTTTGGTTTCTGTGAAAAAAGCAGCAGCCCCTAAAGCCGAAGCTGCACCAGCTAAAAAAGCTGCCAAGCCTCGCGCGAAAAAAGCCGCTGAATAATTTCAGTAGGGGTGCATACTAAAAAAGCCGGACTGATGTCCGGCTTTTTTATTGCCTTGATCTATTGATTACGATGATCTAGCGCATTATCGAAACCGCTGTTGCTGCTATGATCACAGCTGAAATTGCAATCTTTGCCCAGGAGAGCCCTTTGAGTTTTATTGACAAAAACTTGCTTGAGAATGAAGCGGTGATTTACCGCGCGCAGATGCACTGGATTATTTTCCTGAATACCTTCATCTACTTATTGTTGAGCGTGTTGGCGTGCGCATTTAATCTGCGCTTGGCACAATCCAACCAGCTATTATGGGCGATCAGCCTGCTCGGCTTGTTGCTGTCCTTGATCAGTGGCATCAGCAGCTATATCCGCTACAAGACCTCTGAATTTGCCATTACCAACAAACGCGTGCTGATCAAGATTGGCTTTATCAGACGCCACTCGCTGGAAGTATTGCTCCATAAGGTGGAAGGCATAGGCGTCAATCAAAGCATCCTCGGCAGAGTATTCGGCTTTGGGACGATTACCGTCACAGGCACAGGCGGCACCAAAGAAACGTTTGACCAAATTGCTGCACCGCTTGAATTTAGAAAACAGGTGCAGGCAAACCTTTCGTAGCCTGCCTGCTTCAGAGACAAAAAAGCCCGGATAACCGGGCTTTTTTGATGGCGCTGGCAAACAGTTATTCACCAATATGCAACTCGCTACGCGCCACTTTAGCGGCATTCAACACAGCCTGCGCATCATCGCCAATCACCGTGAAATGGCCCATTTTGCGGCCTTTGCGCGGCTCATGCTTGCCATACAAATGCATTTTGAGGTTGCCGTGGGCAAAGGCTTTATCCCAAGCTGGCTCTACCTGTTTACCACTGTACAGCCAGCTATCGCCCAGGATATTCACCATCACCGCATCGCTATGCAAGCGCGGACTACCCAAGGCTTGGCCGGTGATCACTCGCACTTGCTGTTCAAACTGATTGGTGACACAGGCATCGATAGTGTAATGGCCGGAGTTATGAGGGCGTGGCGCAATCTCGTTCACCAGCAACTGGTTGCCCACCACAAAAAACTCAACGCCCAACACGCCGACATAATTGAGCTTGGTCGCCAGTTTTTTGGCGAGCTCTTGCGCATTGGCTTTGATCACTTCAGAACAGCGCGCAGGGGCGATGCTGACATCCAGAATACCATTCAAATGGCTGTTTTCTGCCGTGGGGAAAGCGGCAATATGGCCGTGCGCATCTCGCGCAAGCACAACAGACACTTCCAGGTCCAAAGGCAGCATTTTCTCCAGCACGCAGACTTCTTGCTTAAAGCCCTGAAAGGCAGCGACCGCTTGCTCACGGTTGGCAACACGCGCCTGACCTTTACCATCGTAACCGAAGCGCGCCACTTTGAGCACGGCAGGATACATCTCACCATCGGCAGGCAAGTCGCTCTCCGCCATCACTGGCACAAACGGACCCACCGGCAAGCCAGCTTCTTTAAAGAAGGTTTTTTCTTTCACACGATGCTGGGCAATCGCCACAGCATCCGCGCTCGGATGCACGACGGTAGACTTAGCTAAGGTAGCCAGCGTCTCGGCCGGTACATTCTCAAATTCGGTAGAGATGGCCTGGCAGGTTTCCGCCATGGTTTTCAGCGCGGCCGCATCGTCATAGGCTGCACATAAATGCACATCCGCAATCATGCCTGCCGGACTGTTCTGGTCAGGGTCCAGCACAGTGACTTTATAGCCCATCTCGTGCGCTGCGATCACAAAAAAGCGACCCAGCTGGCCGCCGCCTAACATGCCCAACATGGCAGGAGGTTGAATCACGGATGATGTCATGGTTTTTCGCTCAACTCCATTGCATGCACTTTTTCAGCTTGTTTTTTGCGGAAGGTAGTTAATTTTTCTGCTAACGCCGGATCTTGATTGGCCAGCATCGCCACAGCAAACAAACCGGCATTGGCCGCACCGGCATCGCCAATGGCAAAGGTCGCTACCGGGATGCCCTTGGGCATTTGCACGATGGACAACAGGGAGTCTTGCCCTTGCAGGTGTTTGGAAGGCACAGGCACACCCAACACTGGCAAGGTGGTTTTTGCTGCAACCATGCCAGGCAAATGTGCGGCGCCCCCCGCCCCGGCAATAATCAGCTGAAAGCCATTGCCTGCGGCAGACTCAGCAAACTCGAACATCAGGTCTGGCGTACGATGGGCAGATACCACGCGCGCCTCATAAGCGACACCAAAGTCTGCCAGCATTTGTGCGGCATTTTTCATCACCGGCCAGTCACTGTCCGACCCCATAATAATGGCTACCAAAGGTTTACTCATCCCGTTACCTTTTAATCAATGTGTTCACTTGTCATGCATAGATGGCTTCTGCAGCCAGCTACGTTTGCTTATAACAACACCAGATTGTCCCGGTGTATCAATTCTTTTTCTTCCACATACCCCAGCACGCTTTCTATTTCGCTACTGGGCTTACGTTTAATCCGTCGTACTTCATTGGCATTGTAATTGACAATGCCGCGTGCCCATTCCTTACCCGCAGCATCGACGCAAGCCACCACATCGCCGCGCTCAAACTGGCCCAGCACATCCACCACGCCAATCGGCAGCAGGCTTTTACCCTCTTTGGTCAGGACATTCACCGCACCGTCATCCAGCACCAATTTACCCCCCACACGCAGATGATCCGCCAGCCATTGCTTTTTAGCCAGCGTTTTCATTCTCACGGCTTGCAGGTGCGTCCCAATCGCCTCGCCCTGACTCAAACGCACCAGCACTTCCGGCTCGCGTCCTGAAGCAATCACGGTATGTGCGCCACTGTTGGCGGCACGCTTGGCGGCCAATATCTTGGTTAACATGCCGCCAGTACCCACTGAGCTGCCTGCGCCGCCTGCCATGCTTTCGAGCGCAGGATTGCCTGCAGTTTCAAAATTGATAAACACGGCATTCGGGTCTTTACGCGGATCGGCGGAATACAGGCCTTTTTGATCAGTCAGGATGATCAGCGCGTCTGCTTCAATCAGATTCGCCACCAGCGCGCCCAGGGTGTCGTTATCACCAAAACGGATTTCTTCGGTCACTACCGTATCGTTTTCATTGATGATTGGGATGACATTGAGGTCTAGCAGTGTGCGCAATGTACTACGCGCATTAAGGTAACGCTTGCGGTCGGCCAGATCTTCGTGGGTGAGCAGCAATTGCGCCGTGTGCAATCCGTGTTGCGCAAAGCATTGTTCATACATCTGCACCAGGCCCATTTGGCCAACGGCCGCAGCGGCCTGCAATTCATTGACCTCTACCGGGCGTTTTTTCCAGCCCAGTCGCTGCATGCCTTCGGCAACCGCACCACTGGAGACCAGCACAACTTGTTTGCCCTGCTTGACCAAGGCACTGATTTGCTGTGCCCAAGCGGCAATCGCCGTCTTATCCAGGCCCTGACCATTGTTAGTCACCAGGCTGGAACCCACCTTGACGATCAGGGTTTTACTGTCTTGTATGAGTGAAACGCTCATAAAACTATTCTGTGATCGGTTGGACTGGAGTCTCTTCAAGGTCACGTTGCGCACGCGTCTGGTCTATATGATCCATGATGGCGTAGGTCAAGGCCTGGCAACCAACACCGCTAATGGCGGAGATAGGAAATACCGGTCCATCCCAGCCATAGGCTTTGATAAAGTCAGCCACTTTTTGCGCACCGTCTTCCAGCATATCAATCTTATTCAACACCAGCCAGCGGGGTTTGTCGTAAAGTTCTTGATCGTATTTTTTCAGCTCGTTGACGATGGCCTTGGCTTCCTGCACCGGATCGACGCTCTCATCAAACGGCGCAATATCGACCAGATGCAACAGCAAGGAGGTGCGTTGCAAATGACGCAGGAACTGATGTCCTAGTCCAGCCCCCTCCGCCGCGCCCTCAATCAGGCCAGGCACATCGGCAATCACAAAGCTGCGATTGCTATCGACCCGCACCACGCCTAGGTTAGGGTGCAATGTGGTAAAAGGATAATCGGCGACCTTGGGCTTGGCGGCAGACACCGAGCGAATAAACGTCGACTTACCGGCATTAGGCATGCCCAGCAAGCCCACATCGGCCAATACTTTCAGCTCGAAATATAACTCAAAAGCTTCACCAGGCTCACCCTTGGTACATTGACGTGGAGAACGGTTGGTACTGGTCTTAAAATGGATATTCCCCAGACCGCCATTGCCGCCTTTGGCAATCAGGACCTTCTGGCCATCAGTATTCAAGTCCGCCATCATTTGGCCGGTGGCCTTATCGCTGATGGTCGTGCCGACAGGCACACGCAGTATCATGTCGCCCCCCCCCTTGCCATAGCAATCGGAACCGCTGCCATTTTCGCCACGCTCGGCCTTGAAGGTCCGCGTATAACGGTAATCAACCAGGGTATTGATATTGCGGTCTGCAATGACAAAGATGGAACCACCACGGCCACCGTCACCGCCATTGGGACCGCCCATAGGCTCGTATTTCTCACGGCGGAACGTGGCAACACCGTTGCCGCCGTCACCGGCGTAGACTTTGATGGTCGCTTCGTCAATAAACTTCATGATTCAATTTGCCTTTAAGCGCATTACTGCGTAACTCGGTGCTCAAAACCTGTGTGTATTGCAAGCTCGGGCCTACCGTGCGCCTTGCACTGCATCTTAAAATTTCTCACTGCGCGCGGACAATCCAGCGCACAACCATACAAGGCTACAATCTGATAACTATAAAGTAAAAAGCCCCGTCAAGCGACAGGGCTTTTTTCATAAAAGTGCGATTAGACCGCTTCGATGCTCACGGTATGACGCTTCAATGCGCCTTTTACAGCAAATTTTACTTTGCCTTCTACCAGTGCATACAGGGTGTGGTCTTTGCCCATGCCAACGTTTTCACCAGCGTGCATTTTAGTCCCGCGCTGACGCACGATGATGCTACCAGCGTTGACTACTGTTTCACCGAAGGCTTTAACGCCCAGGCGTTTGGCTTGTGAGTCGCGACCGTTACGTGAACTACCGCCTGCTTTTTTGTGTGCCATGTTTGATTCCTTATTCTAGCAATCTGCTCTACTCAAGCAGAACGTGCTTATTTTGCTGAAATAGTGTCGATTTGAATTTCTGTGTAGCTCTGACGATGACCTTGCGTCTTGCGGTAGTGCTTACGACGACGCATTTTGAAGATCATCACTTTGTCACCACGGCCATGTGAAACCACTGTGGCATTCACTTTTGCACCAGCTACCAACGGTGCACCAATCGTAGTTGTCTCGCCGTCTGCAATCAACAACACTTTGTCGATCACTACTGTGGAGCCAACGTCGCCAGTCAATTTCTCAACTTTTACTTTGTCACCAGCGGCTACTTTGTACTGTTTGCCACCTGTTTTAATCACTGCGTACATAATAATGCCTTAAACATCGCCTTTTAAAGAACCCGCAATTATACGCAATTTATTCGGGAATGCAAATATATTTATGCATCATTTCAATCGCGTGCAGGAACGGTGGATGGCAGCCAGCGCTGGCACCAAAGGGGGTTAGTTTACCCTAGATCGCCAGGGACGAATACTGCCACGTGTGTAATAGCGGTAGACTGCAAACACGCACATGAGCAACTCCTCTTCCAGCACGGGATTTATCTGCTTGTCCATTTGCATGTCCGCCACCCGATACACCGGTTGTATTTCCAGATTATTCAGCGAGCTCAAAGGCTGAAATCGCACATTGAGCAGAACCCGGCTGTGTTGCATTAATTGCACGGTAAACATATCTTGCACGGCAAGCTGTAACGACTGACCATCTCGCAATGTGACGCCGTAGAGCTTTTTGTTGTGCTGAATCATTTGCTCAACCCCCGTATGAATTTTCCCTGTGTCAGTCATTGGTCCTGCCGCCTGCTGAAAAAGACAAGCTTAACGCCTACGCTGATTGCATCACAGAGGCAGTTTGCTTTAAATTGACCATATCAGATAATCCCCCTGTCAGGACCATGGCTTGAAAAAATACGAAATAATTGCCGAAGAGATCGCCAGTGCGATTCAGCAAGGCTTGCTCAAGCGGGGAGACAAACTGCCTTCTATCCGGCACATCCAGGCCAGCAAACAGGTGAATGCTTCGACCGTGTTTCAGGCATATTATCTGCTGGAGGCCCGCGGCCTGATTGTGACGCGCCCGCGCTCTGGTTACTATGTGGCGGGGCCGTTACGCAGCGAGCGCCTGCTGCCACAAGCAGCTCACAATGCCAGCCACCCGACCAAACTGCAAGTCAGTGACCTGGTGTTCACGTTGCTGGAGCGTATCAAAGACCCGCAACAAATCCCGTTTGGCTCGGCGTTCCCAAGCCCGTCCCTGTTCCCGCTTGCCAGACTGGCCGACCATATGGCCAGCACGGTGCGCCGCATGCAGCCACAACTGACCGTCAGTGATATCGGCCAGGGCGATGCCGAGCTGCGGCGGCAGATTGCATTACGCTACCAACTGGACGGCAAGCCGACGGATCCGCATGAGATCGTGGTGACCAATGGCGCCATGGAAGCACTGAACTTATGCCTGGCCGCGGTCACGCAACCGGGCGATAGTGTAATCATCGAATCGCCGAGTTTTTATGCGGCGCTGCAAGCCATCGAGCGCATGGGGCTGAAAGCCATCGAGGTGCCTAGTGACCCTGAACTGGGCATAGACCTGGTGGCGCTTGAGCAAGCAATCCTTCAGCATCACCCCAAAGCGTGCTGGCTCATGACCAATTTTCAGAACCCGACAGGCAGCCTGATGCCAGAGCCGAAAAAACAGGCGCTGGTGGCCCTGATTACCCGCCACCAGTTACCGCTGATTGAGGATGACGTCTACCGCGAATTGTATTTTGGCAAACAGCGGCCTTTACCGGCCAAGACTTGGGACAACGAGGGCTGGGTCATGCATTGCAGTTCATTTTCAAAATCGCTCGCGCCCGGATACCGCGTCGGCTGGGTCTCTGGCGGGCGCTTCAGCGAAACTATCACGCGCCTCAAACTCTCCACGACCCTGGCGACCTCGATTCCGGCACAGCTGGCCCTGGCCAGCTATCTGGCGAAAGGCGGTTACGACAAACACTTGCGCCAACTGCGTCACCAGCTTATGTTGCAACAACTGCAGTTCACCCAAGCCATTCATCAATCCTTTCCTGCTGAGGTGCGCTACACCCTGCCGCAAGGCGGCTATTTCTTATGGCTGCAACTGCCCGGCCATCAGGATAGCCTCGGGTTGTTTCAGCAAGCCATCCAGCATAATATCAGCCTCGCCCCTGGACACTTGTTTTCCTCGCAACAGCAATATGCCGGATATGTGCGTCTGAACTATGGCCACCCGCTCAATGCAGAGCACAGGCAGGCGATAGAGACTCTGGGGCAGTGGATGCAATAGCCAACGAACAACCCAGCCAATCTGATATGGTTTTTTATTTAAAAACTGAATCTGTTTTAAATTAATCCCGCCCTCTACACTACACACGTCTTCATCAAGATAGAGTGCCTGTATGACCGCTTCCCGTAGCAAACCCGTGATCCCGATTGTGGCTGCCCCTGCCAGCGAACAAACGATTTCGCTGTATCAGAAAACCAGCAAAGTCTACCCGCGCAGTGTCAGCGGCTATTTTAAAAACTGGCGCTGGTTCATGATCTGTGCCACGCAACTGGTGTTTTACGGCTTACCCTGGCTGCAATATGGCGGCCGCCAGGCGTTTTTGCTCGATATTGATACGCATCGCTTTTATCTGTTTGGCCTGGTGATCTTTCCGCAGGACCTGTTTTATCTGGCCATGCTACTGATCATTTGTGCGGTCGGATTATTTTTGTTTACGGCGGTGGCAGGCCGGCTCTGGTGTGGCTTTTCTTGCCCGCAGTCGGTGTATACCGAAATTTTCTTATGGATGGAACGCCGCATAGAAGGCGACCGCCTGGCCAGGCAAAAGCTGGATGCCCAACCCTGGGGGCTACGCAAAACTGGCCTCAAGTTAAGCAAACACTCGGCCTGGCTCGGCTTTTCGCTCATTACCGGTTTGAGTTTTGTCGGCTACTTTACGCCCATCCGCGAGCTAGTCACTGACCTCACACAATGGCAGTTAGGTGGCTGGTCCTGCTTTTGGCTTGGCTTTTACAGCCTGGCGACCTATGGCAACGCAGGCTTCTTGCGCGAACAGGTATGCAAACATATGTGCCCCTATGCGCGTTTTCAGAGTGCGATGTTTGATAACCACACCCTGATCGTCGCCTATGACAGTGCACGTGGCGAACCGCGCGGTCACCGCGCCAAGGGTCAGGACTACCAGTCACAGGGACTGGGCGCTTGCATCGATTGCAGCATCTGCGTACAGGTGTGCCCGGTAGGCATTGATATCCGCAATGGACTGCAATATGAATGCATCAGTTGCGGCTTGTGTATTGATGCCTGCAATGACGTGATGGACAAAACGCACTATCCGCGTGACCTGATTCGTTTTTCTGCGGCTGGCGCCACAGACCAGCACGCGCTCAGTTCCCATTTATTGCGTCCGCGCGTACTGATTTACAGCAGTTTATTTGTCTTGATGATCGCCTGGCTGGGATACGGCTTGCTACACAAACCGGATTTCAAGGTCGATATCATGCGTGACCGCAACATCCTATACCGAGAAACCAGCCAGGGCATCGAAAACGCTTACCAGCTGCACCTGACCAATGCCACCGAGCACCGCGAAAGCTATCAATTACGTGCAATTGGTCTGGATGGCTTGCAGATCGAAAGTGAGCGAACACTGACTGCGCAACCGACGGAGGAAGTCCTGGTGCCGATGAGCCTGCTGGCCCCCGCCAGCGACCACCGTGGCAGCCAGCGCATCCAGATAGAAGTGACTGCCTTATCCAGCGGCGAAAAAGTCAGCACGGAAAGCACCTTCTACCAGCCCTGACCTGACAGCACCCCTTGCCCGCGTACCATGGCTGACCTACCCTCTTTAGTCAGCCAAATCGAGTACGCGGGTCTTTTTATGCGCCAGCATTTTCAGTAGCAGTTTGTAACTATCCAGATCAAACTTGAGCGCTGTGGTTTGCGCACGCAAGGCATTTAAACTTTCATCGTCTTCTGCCACGCCCAGATAGACCCAGTGCTCAAACACATGAATCTGACGCAGATCATGCTCCAGGTCATATTCCTCAATGCCAATCTTGCCACGATAGGGCCAGACTTTCAGCTTGTGCGCCATCAGCGCCTGTTGTACGCGCAGAGCATGCATTTCAGGCGATTCCTGTCCGCAGCATACACCTTTGCAGCGCCTGAGCTGAAAGGCAAAACAAGGCCCGCTGCGGCCGGGTTCCAGCCCCAGGGCCTTGACACATAAATGACTGAGTTCAGCAATCTTGCGCAAGGTTTCCACAGCCTGGCGCTTGCTTCTAAAGGTGCCAAACAACTGGGACATCTGGCTAGGATCAATCTCATCCTCATGCACCAGCCTGACTAAAGGTTGCGCGGCCGGATCAATCTGCCAGCTGCATAAAGAGCGTTCGCGGCGAAGCTGACGGTTATAAATGGGCTGTCGCTCCTTGACCAGCCGCGACTCCAGCAACAAGGCACTGAACTCACCGGCGGTCGCGATCCATTCAAAACGCTTCATCTCCTGCGTCATGCGCATCTCCTTGGTGGAGGCATGATCGCTGCTAAAATGCGACAGCACGCGTGCGCGCAGATTGACACTTTTACCGATATACAGGGGCAAGTCATTCTCGCCATAAAACAGGTAGACACCCGGCGCCTCAGGCAACTCGCCGACCAGGCTGGCATCAATATGCGGTGGCAGGGTTGGGGCTGACATCAGCTTAAGCGCGGCAGCTTTCACGGCGTCTTCGCCAAGCTCTCGACGCGCATCGTTGAGCATGACCAGTATCGCCTCCACATCGCCCATGGCGCGGTGTCTGGCCAGGCCAGTGATCTGGTGGCGTGCCACAATCGCATCTATGCCATGACTATAATGTTGCGGATAAAGCAATCGTGACAGCTTGACCGTGCACAATACTTTTTGCCGCAAAGTGATGCCTATGCGCTTGAATTCGGTCTTTAAGAACCCATGATCAAAGCGTACATTGTGTGCCGCCAACACCGTGCCCTCGAGAAAAGCAAGCAAGGTGTCTGCAACCTCGGCAAACGTTGGCGCCTCTGCCACCATGCCGTCATTGATGCCTGTCAGCGATTGAATAAACGGCGGGATAGGCTGTTGCGGGTTGACCAGTGTTTGCCAACGTGCCGTTTCGACGCCGTGGTCAAAACGCACCAGCGCAATTTCGGTAATCCGGTCTTTGAGTGGTGTGGCCCCGGTGGTTTCGAGGTCAAGAAAAGTGACAGAGGGCAACATCAGGCAGACAAACGATCACAAATGCAACATAAGAAATTTCATGGCTTTTATTTTAGCCCAGAAAGAGTGTTTTAGCGGGTTTCAATTGAGACGCATTGCAAGGCTGCTGTAAGCTCACTACGATAAGATTTAACGATTATTATGTAACATTAGTTACATACTCCTACACGACAACTATGGACACCCTCGATAAATGGTGCTGTAATTGTCTTTATACATATTAATGACAATATAATTTTAACTATGCCAAATTTATACTTAGAAAATCAATTATGTTTTTCGTTGTATTCCGCTACTCATGCCTTATTGCGGTCTTATAAGCCTGACCTTGATAAGTTAAATCTGACTTATCCGCAATATCTGGTTCTGGTCGCCTTGTGGCAATACAAACAGCTCTCGATTAAAGAAATTGCAGAGAAGCTATTACTGGAGCCTGCCACGATTACGCCTGTGGTCAAACGACTGGAAGTCAAAAAACTGACCAAGCGTACCCGCCAGAAAGATGATGAGCGCGTAGTGATTGTCAGCCTGACTGAAGAAGGTCAAGCCTTGCGTAGCAAACTGTCAACCGTGCAAAAGCGCGTGGCCTGCGATACCGGCCTGTCTAATGATGACTTTGATGGGCTCAACAAAACATTGAGCAATTTGACTAAAAACGTTTCTGCCAAAATCCCAGGCTAAGCGCACACCGGACCCTCGCCCAAACAAAAAAGCTGTGATGACATTCATCACAGCTTTTTTATTGCCGCCAGGAATAACCGCCTAGTCAGGCATATTGAGCTGGCGCATAAAGGCGCGAAATGATCCTTGAGACGCTTGTAACGCCTGTAGTTTGCTGAGTGACTCAGAGAGCGCATCACTCATTACCGCCAGCGCGTCTTCATCAAGCCGCAAACTCATGGCACCTATTTCCAGTTCAACCGTACGGTGGGTTTCACAATAGTGCACGCGAAACCCGCTTTGGCCGGACAATAATATTCTTTTACACATCATGTTTTCTTTCTACCATTCGTCGATCAGAATTCATCCAGCAGCACCAAAAGCGCGCGCTTAGCTGGTCGCCAGTGCCGGTCCGGCCTGCTCATGTTCATTGACTAGCAGGGTCCAGTGCACGCACATGCGGCGCGACACGTGACATATCAGGTCGGAATCCGCGTATTCTGGCGCAGCCAATGTTTCAGCTAGCCGCAACGCCTGTTTGGCCAGGTCATAGGTGGGTTTTTTGATATATAACGTCGCCACATATAGCAGCGAGGCCATCACAGACTCGGCATCAGGCAAGCTGGGGTCATAACGCATGGCAGGCATAGTCATGGTTTGCATGGTGTGTTCTCCTCTCTAAACCGTCATCGCAATCTCGGTCTGCATCACAATCCGTGCCGCCGCCTTGCGCAACATTTCATTAATCACAATAAAGCTGTCTGCTTCAAACTTGAGCGTAGTCCCGCCCACTTCGAGCTCCACCATGTCTGATGACTGGTGATAAAGTACTTTGCATGCGGTGTTGCCGGCCAGCATGGTTTTACCCACAACAGTTTGACGTTTCATCACAAGCCTCCTTTAGCTGATTGAGATTAAATGATAATGATTATCATTTATAAAGTCAACCAAAAAGACGGCATGCGTGATAGCGGTGGTAAATAAGGGCCAGAGATCGTGCGATTAGTGACGGTGCGGATAGGCCAGCAAGAATGCAGTGGCATCCTCGACTTGCATGGGTTTGCTTAACAGGTAGCCTTGCATTTCATCACAGCCTTGCGCCTGCAAAAAGGCTTGTTGTTCAGGCGTTTCCACCCCTTCGGCAATGGTTTTCAGGCCCAGGCTGCGCGCCAGTTGAATGATGGCAATGACAATGGCCTTGTCTTCATCATCGGTGGTGATATCGCGCACAAAGGACTGATCGACCTTGAGCTTGTAGACCTTGAATTTTTTGAGATAGCTTAAAGACGAATAGCCGGTCCCAAAGTCGTCAATCGACAGCCGCACGCCTAGCGCGTTGAGCGCATCCATCATGGTCACCGCCCCCATGGGGTTCTCGAGGGCTACGCCTTCGGTCAGTTCAAGCTCCAGACAATCTGGTGCCACGTCATAGCGCTCAAGCGTGCTTTTCACCAGCGCAGGTAATTTGGGATCACGGAACTGAATACTGGAGAGATTGACCGAGACCGTCATCTTGTCTAATCCCAGCTGCTGCCAACGCTGAATTTGCTGCGTCGCCTGTTCCAGTACCCAGCTACCAATGGCAATAATCAGCCCGTTAGACTCCGCCAGTGGAATAAACTCTGCAGGCGAGATAAAGCCCAACTGTGGATGCTGCCATCGCAACAACGCCTCTACGCCAACCAACTGCCCATTCTCCAGTGCAATTTGTGGCTGGTAATACACTGCCAATTGCCCCAGGGCAATGGCGTGACGCAGGCCATTCACCAATTGCAAATTGCGCGCCGTTTGCAATTGCATATGATTACTAAAGAAACGGAAACTGTTACGACTCTCCTGCTTGGCGCGGTACATGGCAACATCCGCATTGCGTTGCAGGCTTTCCATATCCAACCCGTCATCAGGATAAATCGCCACACCAATCGAGGCCGTGATTGTTAACTCATACTGGTCAATAATCACAGGCAGCTCAACCACCTTGAGCAGGCGCTCGACCATGTCTTTGGCCATCGCCTGATCGGCCTCAGTCAGCAGAAAGACAAACTCGTCACCGCCCAGGCGGCAAATCGTATCTTGCGGGCGCACCATGGCCTGAAAGCGCTTGGTCAGTGCCACCAGCAGATTATCGCCGTAGCGATGGCCCAGACTATCATTCACGTCCTTAAAGTGGTCCAGGTCGAGAAACATCAACGCAAACTGCCCATCCTGATCCCAGGCTTTTTCGATTTCAGCCATCACGCGCTCGGTGAGCAGGTTGCGATTCGGCAGCCCGGTCAAGGCGTCATAATTAGCCAGAAATCGAATGCGCTCCTCAGCCTGTTTTCGCGTGGTAATGTCGCGGATAAACGCGCTGTAATAATGATCGTCGTCGCGCTCGATTTCAACAATCGTCAGCTCGATCGGAAACTCCTGACCATCGCGCCGGATCGCCGTGATCTCAATCAACTTGCCCAGTAGTGTAGATTGGCCGGTTTGCTGCAAACGCAGCATGCCCTGATGATGCGCCTCCCTGTAAGCGGAAGGGACAATGACCTCGCCCAGATCGCGTCCCATGACATCAGCTCGCGCATAGCCAAACAGTTGGCTGGCCGCCCGATTCCACTCGACAATCCGCCCGGCCTGATCAATATTCACAATCGCATCCAGCGCGTTTTCAAGCACAAGCTGCGCGCGCTGCTCACTGATCTGCAAATCCCGCCTAAAAGCCGTGCGCTGCGCCTCAACCGCAAAGCGGTCCAGCGCAAAATCAATATTGGCCGCCATGTCCTTGAGCAAATGCTGGATATTTTCATGAAACGCCTGCGGCTGCTGGGCATACAATGCCAGGCAACCTATCACCCGGCCTTCTGTATGCAACGGTAAAAAAGCGGCTGAATGCCAATTGAACTCCTTGGCTTTGTCATGCCAGGGCGCGGTGACCGGATGCGTTTGGAAATGCTGTACCCAGTAAGGATGGTCAGACACAATCGCCAACCCACAAGGTCCTCTGCCACTGACCTGTGAAGGATCTGCTGTAATGGTCAGCTGATCGAGATACTCAAGCCCTGAACCATAAGCACTCGCCATCCGAACCTGCTTGGTATCATGATCCAGCTCACCGACCCAGACCAGATTCGCGTGGCCCAGATGTACAATAATGCGACAAATCTGGTCGAACAGCGCCTGTTGATTCTGGCTTTGAATAATTAACTGATTACACTGGCTTAAAGCCATGTAGAGCTGATTCAGCTGCCTATGCTGCGCACTGGCTTCAGCCTGCTGTGCCTCCACACGTCGCTTGAAGAGCACTTGCTGGCGCCAGGCCAACCAGCCGCCCACACTCCACACCACCAGGCCGATCACCAGAAGCAAACTGACAGAACCCGCCTCGGCAGAAAAATCATCGCCCGTCGCCAAATATAGGCAACACAATAGAACACACAAGCCTATCAGCCATATCATTCTGATAAGCGCGCCCTGCCCTGCGAATATGTTTTTTTGTGCAGTCATGGATGTCCAGCTTAAGCCCCCGCACATTAATTTAAGGGAAGTGACTAAAATCAATTCGCCAATTACACAGATAAACATCCGACAAATTGACTGATACGGATAAATCAGTGATACAGACCGGCCGGTCATCAACAAGACCAGAAAGCTTAAGACAGGGGTATGGCGCAAAATACAAACATCACCAGACCAACAATCACCCAGCAACGATGCTAATACAAGCGTTTAAAAATAACCAGCCCATCCCCTGCATGCAAAATATGTCACCTCTAGACCTCAAGCGCGGGAATCATCCCCAAACCGCATTAAACCAGATATATTTATAATCATAAAAACAACTCGGGGGCACACAATGGACTTTAAGGTATTCTCGGCATTCTATTTGGTACCACTCATTATCTCCGCCATCGGCTCGCTGATTGAATTCAGAAACTGCGAATTCAACACTCCCAGGCACGCCCTGGGCAAAGCCTTCTTCCTCACCTTCAGGAGCATGGTGCCCGTCCTCAACATCTTCTCAGCCATCCTCTACTTGATGACCTGCGGCGCCTACACCTGGAAAAAGTGCACCCTTAGCAAAAAGCAGTAAGCCAAAAACAAAAAGACCCAAGGCACACACCCTGGGTCTTTGCATCTCTCGTGGCGACCATCTGCCCACACGCTTATCTGGACATCACTGACTGAATCAAGTGTTTATTTTCTGACGGCACATCCAGAAACTCCAAATTAGTCCTGAATCCCCGCATCCCGCACAAGGATGAAAAAACCACTCGACAGTTAAACCTGTATTTGCGCAAGCCAGACTCAGCCGCCACCGGAATCTCCACATCACACACCTGCCCGGGCTTGTAATACTTATCCGCAAACAGGCTCATGCCGCTCATGGAAATATCGTGGGTAACTGCAGTATAGGCGCGTCCAGTACTATCAATTAACTGAGACTTTTTGCGCCACAAACGACGGTTTACGTCAGATGAATTGTTGTACAAACTACTGATAGACATGATGCAAAAAACGTCAAAAACATTTACTTAATTGACCAATATTTTATTAAGGATTTTTGCTCTGAACAAGAGGGTTTTATTTAAAGAAAAATTTTAAATAGGCGGGATTTAGCATAAACACTAAATGCCCTTACTGTAATAATAAACTTGATTTAAAGAAAAACTCGTCTTAAGCCTTTTCTGAGACTAACTGCGACTGACCTCTTTATAACTGACAGGAACCCGGCTCATCTTGAAATCCATTACTTTGGACATATCCAATGGCTTCAAGCTCATCCTGGAGGCTGATTTGATACCAACGATATTCGTTATTATTTCTGGGTCCTATATCTGTAATCACTACCATTTGATCGCGTTCAGCACTCCACACAATATCTGAGCTCGGATCGGGTTTAATATATGCCTGAGTGTGTTCTGCTAAACAAACTGATTCGTCTTTTATATGCCCATAGAGATCGTAGTCGTCACCTTCCCAATGGAACACTGGATTTGAATCACATCCAGTACAATACATAGGCATAATGAACTCACTCTCGTTGACTTCAACTCCAAAAATAATTTCTGGGTCATTTTGAATTAACCAATATGGCTTCGAGTGTTGCTCATTCTCGAGTCCATTAAAAACCACTACACTAAATTTAGCGTTGCTTACCAAAACAACTATGAAATCTAAATAACCATCCTGGTTAGTATCCGCAGATACCATCGGTCTAAAGAATTCTTCTTTGAATTTCTGCTGAAACTTTTGCTCTTGTTGACTATGCAAACACCAGCGAAAAATATCTGGATGATCTGAAATGTCCTTGAGGGTCGATACATGATATTCAGGATTCTCTCTCAAAAATAACTTTAAAATCCCACTGTCTACCAGCCTCTTATCAGTCTGGTCATTTGCCTCTAGTTCTGGCAGACATCCATATTGGGCCATAACAGACTCTTGGGGAGGAGGTGGCTTTGACTCGCAAGCTACTAATGAAGTGCTCAGTACAATAACTATCCACTTAATGCTTATAGAAAATTCTTTTTCCATATAGTTTGAATCGCCACTAACTTTGTAGACACTGCTCAGCCGATTGATTGAACTGCTTTTCAAAGTCTATCGGAGATAGCAAG